>NZ_WQGJ01000009.1:0-126513 GCF_013034605.1 Ruegeria sp. HKCCA4633 | reverse complement strand
CACCGTCAGCCTCGTAACCCGAAGCTCAGAGGTGCAAACCCTAATCACGTAAACAGCGTCAGAATATCTAACAACAGACCATTCTAAACGCGTCAAACCCATAACACAAACGTAACGCGGTCAAATTAAGTTCCATCAGGCTCTGTCAAACGCCGGTTGAACCCCTGGTTCGGCAAAGAATATCCGCAAAAACGGAATATCCTCGGAAAAAGCCAAATCAGGTTCTCAGGGCGCTTGCTTGACGCATCTTCTCCTGCTCGCTCGGGGTCGGCGTGTGATTGAAGCAATAAGCCGTCCGACAAGCTTCCTCTCCGCCCAGTTCTTCAATCCTCGCTTTTTGATCGGCAAAACATAGTGCGTTGACAGCATCGGGATCGCAAATTTCTCGTAACCGGCGTTCACCTTCGGCAAGAGCAGCCAGTGCAAAGGCGCCATCTGATTGCAGGGCGACAAGATCCCGGAGTTCGTTCGGGTCGGTTGCAAGATCGAAAAGCTGCGGATCATGGTCGACATAATGGACATACTTCCATTGCTGCCACCGCACCATGAACGTTCCGGTGGTTGACCCGCCATCATGGTACTCGCTTAAAATGGTGCGGTCTGGATCGTCAGGCTCACGGGCCAGTTGGCGCAGGGAAACACCGGGCAAAGCGCGGCTGATTTCGTCTTGGGATACTGCTGTGGCGTCGAGCGCAGTGGCCGCCAGATCGATCAACGAGGTTCCGGTGGCCACCTTGCGCCCCTTTGGCACGCCAGGCCATGCAAGGATCATTGGGACCCCTGCGGATTGTTCTTACATCACTTGTTTGGTCCAGAAACCCTGATCACCCATCATGTCCCCGTGGTCCGAGACATAGATGACAACTGTGTCTTCGGCCTGACCGCTTGCCTCTAACGCCTTCAAAATGCGACCGACGCAATCGTCCATGAAACTGGTCAGGCCATAATAAGCAGCCTTGGCTTCGCGCATCCTTTGTTTGTCAAAGTACTTTTCGTAGTCGAAAAAGCCCGCCAAATTCCGTAACTCTCTGTGTTCTGGGCGAAAACGGTTCTCGTATCCGACGGGTAGGTCAATCCGCGCAGGATCATAAATGGTGTAAAACTCTTCCGGGCATGTCAGCGGATAGTGCGGGCTGACCAGCGAGATAAATGCGGCCCAAGGTTGATCCGGGTCCGCCGTGTTCTGCAACCACGCTTCGGCAGCTTTGGTTATCTCGCGGTCATAGTCGGTATAAGTGCTGTTCCCAATGCCGACATCTGCGGCCAACTCTGCCGCCGCATCGTAGGGTTGCGGGGTTTCGCGGAGGAGGCCAATCGTCCATCCGACGCCGCCCACAACATGCATGGGAAGGAGTTCTTCCGAGAAACCGTTGTCATCTTCGGCCGAACGAAAGTGCAGCTTGCCGATGGAAACGGTCTTCACCCCTTGATCCCGCAAATGACGCATCCAGCTTCGGATGCGGCCATCATAGGGCGATGCACTGTCCCAATACCGGGTCTTGTGAACATGATCACCGGTTGCGATCGCCGCGCGGGTTGGAACACACATGGTCGAGGGCGTGTAAGCATTGGTAAAATGCGTGCCACGCGCGGCCAAAGCGTCAAGATTGGGCGTTTTGACGATAGGGTGTCCCGCACATCCCATCGCGTCCTTTCGATGCTCGTCCGAGATGATGATCAGCATGTTCGAACGATCACGGCGCTGCGTTCTTTCTTCTTGCCGAATATGGCTGCTCATGGGGATGCCCTTTCATGCAAGGTGTCGCACAGGACGGTCGTTCCAATTGTATGTTGGGTCAAGCTTGGTCCGCATTGGCGCCAAATTTAGTCGCCCGGTTTGGGGCGTTGCACTTCCTCAAAATGCCTCCTGGTTTTCACGAGACCGCTGCAGATCGGGCCGCATTCCAGCAATCGGTAAGGATCAGCTTTCGTGTGACGGCTCCTCGATAAACTCGGCCAGCAGGCGGTTGAACGCGTCTGACCGTTCGATATTGACCAAATGACCTGTCGCCGGAAAACGATGCCATCTGACCTTGGTAAGGGTGTCCTTCAAGAATGCATTTGTTTCACCGACCAGATAATAATCGTCATCCCCGGTCACGAGCATGACAGGCGTTTTGAAAGCCTGCAGCCGAGCGCTGTCGTCAAAAAGGGAACGCCGGTTCCAATGCAGGGTAGATAACACATGCACAGCCCCTTCGGCAGACTGACCGCGCAGGTTTGCAGAATATGTCGCCCAACCATCGGGGTCGTTTTTCTGAAAGCCTTGATAGGCGGCATCATTTTCCAGCACCGCGACGGCTCCGTCTCCTCCCCGGTCTTTACGCAGCTGAATTTCGTGCCCGACCCAGGTTCTTCGATAGTTTTCCTGTTCGCCCGGATCGCGGGGTCCAGAGCTGTTACCAACCAGCGTCACGCTCAGGACGCGTTGGGGGTGGTTCAGGGAAAAGTCCAGGCTGGTGAAACTGCCCATCGAGGTTCCGACAAGATGCGCGGCGTCCAGACCCAGATGATCGAACAACGCCAAAAGATCACCGGTTGATTGCGCCTGCCCATATTGCGCGCGGTCTGAGGGGATCGCAGAGGGATGAAACCCACGCGCCGAGTAGGTGATGCAGCAAAAGGACTCCGACAGGTCCGAGACCTGCCGATACCAACTGCGGTAATCGCCGCCGAATTCGTGCACAAATACAATCGGGGCACCTGTTCCGGTTGCCTCGTAGTACAGCGCTATCCCATCAGGTGTTTGAAACTCGGGCATTCGAATGGTCCTGTCTTGGTCGGAGAGTTTTGAGTTCAGCGTGTCAAAACTGCGATGGCTGCATCGTCATATCCCAGTTCTGACAGAACTTCGTTCGTATGTTGTCCAAGGCGGGGTGCCGGGCTTTCCTGAAGGCCGCGATCTGCAATGGGGTTGCGCGCAAAACGCATATCCTTCCCTTCAGAGCTTACGGTGGAAAAGGCGGCGTATTCTTCTGCGATAGGATCGTCTGCAATCGTTTGGATGTTCTCGACCATCGAGCACGGAATGCTGTTGTCGATCAAAATCTGTATCCAATGAGATGCCGGATGCTGTTTCAGATGCGCGCCCAACACCTGATCCAGAGCGTCGCGATTGGCCAGCCGCACCTCATCGCCCTGAAAGCGCGGGTCGTCCAGCAGGTCAAGGTATCCTATGGCCTCGCAAAAACGGGGCCAGTCCTTGTCACTTCCCAGGCCAATGACGATATCCCGGTCCGCTGTCGGATAGGGTTCAAAAGGTGTCATCGACGGGTGGCGTGAGCCGATGGGTTTTGGAACGATCCCGGCATTGAGATAACGCGCAAAGGCATTTTCCAAGCAAACCCACTGACAGGCCAGCATGGAAACGTCCAAGTGACTGGTACTTTGGCTCCCTTGTGCGTCGCGCGCATACAGACGTTGCAGAATGCCGATGGTGGTGAACAGCGCAGCCGAGATGTCCCCAATCGAAAAGCCGACGCGGGTGGGGTCTCCGTCCAACTCTCCGTTAATACTCATCATGCCGCTCATTGCTTGGACCACGATGTCATAGGCCGGGCGGTGCGAAAGGCTTCCGGTTTGCCCAAAGCCGCTGATCGAGGCCGAGATCAGGCGCGGGTTGATCCGTTTCAGATCGGCGTCGCTGCATCCCAACCGGTCGCGCACACCGGGCCGCATGTTCTCGACAAACACATCTGCTGTGGCCAGCAGCTTGTGCAGGGCTTCTTTGCCCTGTTCAGTCTTCAGGTCCAGAACGACCGAGCGCTTGTTGCGGTTCAGGGACGCAAAATAGAGGCTGATGTCATTCTCGAACGGCGGAGTTGTGCGGGCAAGGTCACCAGTCGGGTTTTCCACCTTGATAACGTCGGCGCCCAGACTGGCCATTAGCCAGGTGCAGAACGGCCCGGACAAAACGGATGTCATGTCGACAATTCGGATACTTTTCATCTGGAACTCCTTCCGAGCATGGATTTCAGGGTTTTCAGATGCCCGTCGGCAGAGGCTATGGCCGGTGCACACAACGTTTGGCAGGTGTCTGTTAAAACTTCTTGCGTCACCATTCGGTCGACCAGACCCCACATGGCTGCATCCTCTGCGCTGACGGCATCGCCCCCCAACAGGATTGCTGCGCTCCGACCCGGGCCAATCAAGGCGTGCATCCTGTTTACATCGTATTGACCGGGTAAAACGTTGTTCTTGAGCACCGGGTAGGAAAACCGTGCTTCGGGCACACAAACCCGGATGTCGCAGGAAAGGGCCAGTGTCATCCCCCCGTCGATGCAAGGCCCATTAATGGCAGCCAGAGTCAGTACCGGGATGGCTCTGAGCGCTTCGGCCATTTCGTCCCAGGGGTCTGGGCCGTTCACGTCGATGGAAAGTGTGTTTAGATCCGCGCCAGCGCAGAAAACACGCCCGCATGCGCCGGTAATGATCACAGCCCGCAGCGCTGTGTCACTGCCGGCTTCAAGGAAAACGTCACGCAGAGAGACCAGCATCTGAGGTGTCAGCGAGTTGGCCTTTGCTGGCCTGTTGATCGTGACAGTCAGACAGGCACCTTCGCGTTGGGCCATGATCAGGTCATTGTCACTCATGACCGGAACTCCGGCACGCTTCGATCCAGCATACGCATCAGCGCTGGCCACTGGACGCCCCCATGTGGTCCGTTTTGCGGCGCCCCCCAGTCGTGCAAGGCATCCATTGCATCGTCTGTGATCGTGATCGGCTTGTCCGTTGAACTCAGAATATCGACCTGAATTTTGCAGGCCATCTCAAGGTAGTAGTGATAAATAAAGGCCTCTGCCGCCGTGCGTCCGACCACCAACAGCCCGTGGTTCTGCAACAGCATGGCAAAATTGCTACCAAGGTCGCGCGCCAACAGGGTACCTTCGTTCTCAACCGCTGTGGAGTCCTGATAGGGATGGCTCGACAACGTACCCAGTACAAATCCCGCATGTTGGGACAAAGCCAACAACCCTTCGGGCATGGCCGACACGGCAACGCCAGCGCGCGTGTGGCTGTGGATCACGTAATTCACGTCAGGCCGAGCCAACAGAATGCCCGAATGGATGATGTGCCCGGCCAAATTGACGATCTTACCGCTGCCCGGCACGTCATCCACGGCCTGCCCGTCGAAAGACATACGGGTCAGGTTCGAAGCCGTGATTTCGTCGAACATCAAATCGTGTGAGTTCAACAGGTAATGATCAGGGTCCTCTGGAAGACGCGCTGAAATGTGGGTCGATGTCAGGTCGGTCCAGCCATAGTAATGAGCAAGGCGGTAAAGCGCGGCCAAGTCCTGACGGATTACGTCACTCATCAAGCCTCTCCCAACGCTTCGCGGTACAAATTGTGGAAATGGCGCAGCCCGACCTCACTCATCGCACCAGAGCCGTCACCGATGACATAAGGCCCCGGTTCGAACGCGCGGCTTTGCATGCCTTTCTGGATCTTGGAGACAACAACTTCGTCTTCGGCCCCGGTTGTTTCCTTGTGCTTGTGCATCAGTTCAATCACATCTTCATCCGAAATGCCTCCGCTTGAGAACCACCGATACCGATAGATCGTCTTGTTCCATGCCACAGGCAAAAACTGACGGATCGTAAAGTACCCTCCGGGGTAACAGCACATCGATACATTGGGAAAGATCCAGTAGGCACCGTAATCACCTGCGCGTGGGCCGGCGTTCAGATCATAATCATACTGCTTTTCGTTCTTTGTCTGCGCCTTGCCATCATGCCAGATTGTCTTCCCGTGCGGGACCGTTGTGTATCCGTCCATCTCAAGAACGCCATGGGTCAGCGAGCTCGCATGCACTGTCGGGCAATGGTAGCACTCGTTGTAGTTTTCGACCGAAAGCTTCCAGTTGCTGTCATGTTCGATTTCAGTTTCGCAGACAAATTTCAGCTTTGTTGGGTCGGAATGAAAGCTGAGGATGTTGTCGCGGTATTCCTCAAGCCCGGGCCCCATAGGCTCAGCGTTTTCGTCTAGGTTCACAAAGACAAAGCCACAGAACTCCTCGACCTGAATAGTGCGCAGGTTGATCTGGTCACAGGTCAACCCATCGCTTTCCGCAGAACCCGGCGCGCGGCGCAGTCGGCCGTTAATTTCATAAGTCCACGCATGATAAGGGCAGACCAACACCCTTTTGCCCTTGCCTGACCCTTCGACCAGCGGATGACCGCGGTGGCGGCAGATATTGTAATACGCATTGATGCCACCATCCTGTGCGCGAATGACAAAGACATCCTCATCAACGATGGTGAATGTCTTGAAATCGCCCGGCTCCGCAACTTCGGACACATGACAAACGCATTGCCAGCTTCGGAAGAAGATTTTCTCTTTATCGACCTCGAACCAGTCCGGCTGAGTGTAATATTTGGCCTGCAAAGGCAAATCTCGTGGCATCTGGGGTCTCTTCTGGTGGGTTTGCCAAAGTGGTGCTGCATCGCGGGGATGTTGTTCAGCATTAGCCTGCATTGCACTGGCAGCTTTGCACAGATATAGAATCTTTATATCTAGGATAACTTAAAGTTGGTCTCATGAGGCAAAGCGGCAGTGACGTTCCACCGCTCGGGGCAGTTCGTGTCTTTTGGATTGCCGCGCGGTATGGAAACTTTAAACGCGCCGCAACTGAACTTGGTGTGACGCCCACAGCCGTGAGTTCACAGATCAAATCGCTCGAGGCTCATCTGGGCTGCCCCCTGTTTGAACGCCATGCGCAGTCGGTTGCTTTGAACGAAGCAGGGCAGCAGTTTTCCGAAGCGTGCGAGGCGGTGTTCGCGCGGCTTGACCGGGCCGTGCAGGACGCGCGCCAGACCGCTAATAGATCGTCAATAACGGTTGGCGTCGGCGCGCTGATTGGGTCGTAATGGTTGTCCCGCCGCCTGTTCAGCTTTTGGCAACGTTTCCCGGAAACAGGCCTGCATCTTCAGTATTCCCCGGGTGGTGTGGAGTTTTCGGATGGTCAGACCGATATGATGCTGGCCTGGGGGGACGGAGATTGGCCGGGATTGACGTCAGAGGCGCTGCTGCGTTTCCCAACGTCGCCCGTCATCAGCCCATCTCTGATCGCAGAGGGGGGCCATCCTACCGAACCTGCAAACTTGTTGCGCCTACCTCTGTTGCACTGGAAGGATCAAGTCGACTGGCTGGAGTGGTTCGATGCACACGGGGTGGAAACCGGCGACCACCTTCCCGGTGTGATTATAGACGATTCGAGTGTTCTGCTCCGAGCGGTGTTGTCGGGACAGGGTGTTTCCCTTGGGTTACTGCCGTTGATCGAGGCTGAATTACAATCCGGCCAGTTGATACGGCCGTTTGCCAAAGACTTTGCACCTTCCAGATCCTACCATCTTGTTTACCCATCTGACGCGATAAAACAGCCGCAACTCAGGGCATTTCGGGATTGGATTTTGCAAGAAGCAGGTCGGGACAACCGCTAACAGATGCTGCGATTGAAAGGGGGGCCTCAGGTCAGCTTGCTGGCAAGAATGAATGCGCTGCATTCATCTGCCAAGGCTTTGAACCGAGGCCTTTCCTTCACATACAAATAGACCTGTCGCCTGTCGGGTAGATCGGACAATGTGCGAAAGGCCATGCTTTCAGGGATAATACGAGCAACGGTTTGCGGAAGGATGGTAACCCACTTGCCCGTTCCAACCATTGTTATCAGGGACTGCGTATTGTGAATGGTGACATTCGCCTCTTCAACCGCCTTAACGAACTCAGGCGTCTCGATGAGGTCGCACAAGGCGTTTCGCACAAATGAAGGTGTGACCACATCATTTACACTGGGCGGAACCGCCTTTTTGTTGAACGGATGATCAGCGGCGCAGACAAGACCGAACTGATCTTCGAAAAAGAGGTGCGCTTTAACCCCTTTAACGGGGTGAAAGCCTGACGCTATGCCAATATCAGCTTTGCCCTCGGCAAGCGCATCCAAAACCTGTCGCGTATCAGCGTCCATTAGTTCGACTTTCACGCCTGGGAAACGGTGTGTCATGTGTTCGAGCACGGACGGGAACACCAACGCGGCGACCGAAGGGACGGACGCAATTCGGATCAATCCATTGGCGGCATGAGCAGCAGCTTCGATCGACTGCACCGTTTGGTCAAACTGGCGGACTTGTTTAAGAGACAACTCAAACACTTGCTCGCCCAATGCAGATAGGTGGTTCTTACGCTCGCCAACAAACAGCTTTTTTCCCAAGTGGTCCTCAAGTTGTTTCAATGTCATCGAGACAGCAGATTGTGTGCGCCCCAACCGGTCGGCTGCTTCCGACAAGTTGCCCGTTTGCGCGACCGTGCAAAAACAACGCAGCATTTCGATTTTTAGTGTCAAATTTCAAAATTCCTGAAGTTTGGTCAATTATATTGAATTTGACTGATATTGTGTGAGAAGTCCATTATGCCCCAACTTCTATTTTTTTTGGGGCGAACCGTGACCAACCTGAACCTGATTGCTGGCGAATGGCTTGCCGGCGAAAGCGAGATCGAAAACCGCAATCCTTCAGACCTGAGCGACCTTGTTGGCCATTTCGCACAAGCCAGTGCGGATCAGCTGGACGTGACTCTGGACCAGGCGCGTGTCGCGCAAGCCGAATGGGCGGCCTACGGGCTCGAACGCAAGCAGGCGGTGCTGATGAACATCGGCAACGAGCTGATGGCCCGTGCCGAAGAGCTGGGCACCTTGCTCAGCCGCGAAGAAGGTAAACCCTTTGCAGAAGGGAAGGGCGAGGTCTATCGCGCCGGTCAGTTCTTTACCTATTACGCAGCTGAATGCCTGCGTCAGATCGGTGAGAACGCAGATTCCGTACGTCCTGATATCGAGATTGACGTGCGCCGCGAGGCGGTTGGCGTGGTCGCCGTTATCAGCCCGTGGAACTTCCCGACCGCGACGGCTTCGTGGAAGATTGCCCCGGCGCTCTGCTATGGCAATGCGGTAGTCTGGAAACCCGCCAACATCACGCCTGCCTCTGCCGTGGCCCTGACCGAGATCATCAACCGTCAGGATATTCCCAAGGGCCTGTTCAGTCTTGTCATGGGCTCGGGTCGGTCCATTGGGCAACGGCTGGTGGAAAGCCCGAAGGTCAACGCCATCTCGTTCACCGGATCGGTGCCGGTGGGCAAGGGCATTGCAGCAGCGGCCATCCAGAACCTGACCAAGGTTCAGACGGAGATGGGATCGAAAAATGCGCTGGCCGTGATGGACGACGCCGATCTCGAACTTGCCGTTTCGCTGGCATTGGGCGGCGCGTTTGGAGGAACCGGTCAGAAATGTACCGCCTCATCGCGGCTGGTGGTTCATGCCGCTGTGCATGACGCGTTTGTCGAGAAACTGGTATCGGGTGCTCAGGCGATGAAAGTCGGTCACGCGCTGGAAGAGGGGACTCAGATGGGCCCTGTCGTCAGCGCGCAGCAACTGGCCGAGAACCTGGCCTATGTTGATCTGGGTAGATCCGAAGGCGCTGAACTGGCCTGCGGCGGGCAGCGTTTGGACATGCCGCATGATGGGTATTACATGAGCCCCGGCGTGTTCCTGAACACCACCAACGACATGCGCATCAACCGGGAAGAGATGTTCGCGCCGCTGACCTCGGTCATCAAGGTCGACAGCTATGATGAGGCCTTGGCCACGGTCAACGATACCAATTTCGGTCTGACCTCGGGCATCGTCACGCAAAATCTGGCCCGCGCCACACATTTCCGGCGCAATGCGCGCACCGGGGTTGTGACGGTGAACCTGCCCACAGCGGGCACGGATTATCATGTACCCTTTGGCGGGCGTGGTGACAGCTCTTATGGCCCACGTGAACAGGGCAAGGCGGCGGCCGAATTCTACACGACGGTCAAAACTGCATATATCAGCGCCGGAAAGCCGATCTGATGCGGATCGATGGGCTGCAATACGCCAACTGGTCCGAAAAGATCTTTCGGCAATTGCGCGAAGGGGGCGTGGACGCGATCCACGTCACCATCGCCTATCATGAAAATTTCCGTGAAACCGTTCTGAACTTTGAAAAGTGGAACCGCTGGTTCGAACAATACCCGGACCTGATCATGAAGGGTCAATGGGCCAGCGACATTGACACGGCGCGGGAAACCGGGCGCACAGCAGTTTTCTTTGGGTTTCAGAACCCATCGCCCATCGAAGACGACATCGGCTTGGTCGAAATCGTGCATACATTGGGCGCGCGATTTATGCAGCTGACCTACAACAACCAATCGCTGTTGGCGACAGGCTGCTACGAAGCCGAAGACACCGGGATCACCCGCATGGGGCGTCAGGTGATCAAAGAGATGAACCGGGTCGGGCTTGTCGTTGACATGAGCCATTCAGCCGACCGGTCCACGATCGAGGCGGCCGAGCTGTCCGAGCGTCCGATTGCGATCACTCACGCTAACCCGTTTGATTGGGCCCCGGCCCTGCGCAACAAGCGAGACGAAGTGATCCGTGCGGTGACTGAAAACGGTGGGATGTTGGGGTTTTCGGTCTATCCTCATCATCTGAAGGACAAGTCGGACTGCACCCTTGAAAGCTTCTGCGAGATGATTGCGCGGACGGCTGAGAAATACGGAGCGGAACATCTCGGGATCGGAACGGATCTGTGCCAGGATCAGCCCGACAGCGTTGTCGAATGGATGCGGGTCGGTCGTTGGTCGAAGCAGATCGATTATGGTGAGGGGTCGGCAAGTAACCCCGGATTCCCCCCGATGCCGTCTTGGTTTCAGGACAATCGGGATTTTGGAAACATCGAATCCGGGTTGCGTGCGACCGGTCTGAACGATGAAGAAGTGGCCGGTATCATGGGTGAAAACTGGTACAGGTTCTTTGCCGAGAATTTCGGTGCTCAGGGGTAGTTGAATGGACGCTCAGACGCAGACACAGATCGAAAGACGAGACCCGGCCACAGTTATGCGGCTGTCGCGGTTGGGTTCTTTGCATCAGTGTCGACTGAGTTTCATGCGGCAATTGACCCGCCGGATGGCACGGGAAAACTGGTCGTTCACACGGCCTCTCTTCGACATTGACGCCAATGGTGTTGGTCGGGCGGTCTATACCGCTCAAGGGCCGGATCGGACATATTCGCTGGTGGCCTTTGCTCATGACTTGCCGCCGGAGCAACGCTCGGATCGTGTGATTGCCGAAGCGTGGGATGCCACCTTTGCTTTGTTCGACGGCATCCCGACCGAGGCCGACATCGACCGCCTTTCCCAAAACGTACCCCTGCAAGAGGCCGGGCGGGTGAGCGAGAGCGAGCTGTCCTTGTCTCGTGCCAATCGCTCGGTCCGCCTTTGGGACCATGTTGTGAAATCCTTGGCCGCAGGCCAGCAGCCGGATGTAGAGCAGATCTATCAGGTTGGGTACCTGATGCGGACAACTGCTGTATATGGCTCGGGCAAATTTGGCGCGGCGGATCGGGAAAAAGTTGCCGACCGGCCCGAGACGCAGGCCCCGTTTCAGGTCGAGATGCTATCGGTCTTTCTGACCCGGGCGTTTGTGCGGGATCTGGTGCAACACATGGCGAACGTCCAAGGCGGCGATCAGGCTGCAACTTTGGACCCAGAAATTTCCCGCTGGCTGGGGATTGGTAACTCTACCGGGCTTGGCATGGCGCCGTTTATCGTCAACCACCCTGTTCTGTTCAACAACTGGATCATGGTACGGGAAGAAGCGATTGCGCGGGTTCGGTCTGTGGACGTGGCCAGCGAAGCCGAGATCGCACGGTTCCGCGATGTTTTCGAACGCAGCCGACTGTCGGTTTCGTGGTGGCGGTCTGAACATCCGATACAGGTCAAAAAGCTCGAGGCATTGAAGGCTGACCTGTTGTTGATCTCCGAGTATCTGCGCCAAGATAATTTGACCGCAGATCGACCGTGGAATCGACTGGTGGACTGGTCAGAAACCGCGTTGAGCGAGGAAGGTCAGGAGTTGCTGGCGTCGCTGATCCTGGAGCCTTATAGCGATTTGGTGGACGGGCTGGCCTCGTGCATGGCAGACACCCGTTCGCAGGCGTTTGTAATTGATGGAACCATGTCCATCGGGACAGTTCGTGATCTGATCCGGGAAACATATGCCTGGGCTTTGGATCTGGATTGGGACGTCCGCGAGAATTGCGCGCGGGCGTGGTATGTTTCTGAAGAAAAGCTGGAACCCCGCATGGGGGAACGGTTTGATGAACCCATTTCTGACTATGAACAACCTCTGGCTCCGGCGCGGGATGCAGCGGCTGTCTATGACGCGCTGGGCGGGTGGGAAGACACCAAGCCCGTGGCCGAATTTCTGTTGCGTCACCCGGAACATCGCCACACGATCCGGCGCGTACAAATGACCCCATCCGCACCCTATGGTGAAATCCGGGATAACACGATTGGGTCAAAGGTGCTGCCTATCGACATGCTGCGGGCAAAGCTGTCTTTCTTTGGAGCAACCCATTTTGACCCCCGTTCGGATCGATGGGTGCGAATCTGCATGTATTCCGGTGCGCCGTACCCGGAGGAGCTGACTTCTGAAAACGCGGATCTTTGGGTCTACCCGCAGGAACCAACATGAATTTTTCGCTCAACGAGATGGAAGCAACCGCAAAACGGGCCACCCGTGGCGCGGGCTATTCCTGGGGCCAGGCCGAGGAGGCGTCGAAGGCGGCCCGCTGGCTGTGCGCGCAGGGGCTGGATGGGGCCGGGATTTTGTCCTCGTTGTTGGAGCAGGGGCTGGCTTCGGACCCGGCGACGCATCGCCCTGGGCAGATTGATCGTCTCTGGCAGGGCGAAGAGGCGTTGTGCCCCTTGTCTGCGGGGCCTTTGTTGTCTGATGCGGCCCACTTGCTGAAAACGAGTCCAATCGAGATGCGGAACGTCGCAGTGCCCGCCTTGATGCTGCCGTTTGCGCGCCACGCCGCGCGTAAATTGAACGAAGCGCTGACGATTGAGATCGACACGGTTCAGAATGTCGTGGGCGAGGATTGGCTCATGGCCCCGGACAGTTTGCCAAAAACGGCCCACACGGTCGTGGTTTCCCGAGGCGGTGCACCGACCGCAACACGTGAACAAGAGACACGCGCCTATCCTGACCCGCAGGATTGGGACATGCTGAACCGCTATGCCCACCGCACCTATGCCCCCGCAACCGAGGAATCCCGCCTGCTGGGTGCAGGGTCCGGGCTTTCTGACAATGATTGAAGAGACGCCAAAGTGACCGATACACAAACCCTGACCCTTGCTGAGATCGAAGACCTGTCTTTCCGTGCGCTCGTTGCGGCTGGCACATCCGAAGAAAATGCCCGCCCGCTGGCGCAGGCCACAGCGGCAACCGAAGCCGATGGCGTTGCAAGTCACGGGCTCGCCTATATCCCGATCTATTGCGAGCATGTGCAATGCGGCAAGGTCGATGGTTTAGCGGTTCCCGTTCTATCACGCCCCAAACCCGGTGTTGTGGCGGTTGACGCCGCAACCGGCTTTGCGCATTCGGCCATTGACACAGGGTTCGAGACCCTGATCCCGGCGGCCCGAGAACAGGGCGTCGCGGTGCTGGCCATAAAAAACAGCTATAACTGTGGCGTTTTGGGCTACCACACTTATCGTTTGGCCCAGGCCGGGCTGGTGGGACTGGGGTTCACCAACGCCCCCGCTTCGATCGCGCCTTCCGGTGGGTCGAAGCCTGTGGTTGGAACCAATCCGTTTTCCATTGCCGCGCCCGGCCCCGATGGCGAACCCGCCCTGCTGATCGATCAGAGCGCCAGTACCATAGCCAAAAGCGAAGTGATGAAACATGCGCGCGAAGGCAAACCAATCCCGGTTGGGTGGGCGTTGGATGCGGATGGCAACCCAACAACCGATCCTGAAGTTGGTCTGAAGGGCTCTATGGCACCGTCAGGTGGATATAAAGGCGTCGGCGTCGCGCTCATGGTAGAGCTCATGGCCGCAGCGCTGACGGGGGCCAGTTTGGGCATCAACGCGTCCCCGTTTTCCGGAACTGTGGGCGGCCCGCCGAAGACAGGTCAATTCTTCATCGCGATTGATCCCACGATAACGGCGTCGGGTGTGTTTGAGACCGGTGTTGCCGAACTGGTCGGGGCGATCCGTGCGCAGGAGGCTGCGCATCTGCCCGGAGACGGCCGCCGTACCAAGCGCCTGTCATCTCGGCAGTCGGGGGTCGCGGTCAGTCGCGCGACGCTCGACAAGATCGCGGGTTTTCTGTGATGCGCGTTTGAACAGGTTTCAGACTGCCACAGATGAAATAATGGGTCGATTTCGTACCAGAGGTGGACCCGCAAGGCTGAGCGCCCGGGGCGAAGCAGTCATGTAACAGGACCACTCGTTGAACGCATTACCCCGGGCTGCAAGGAGCCCGACCATGGTCGGGCTGTAGCAATAGAGTCAAAGGCACTCGGCCAAGGATTTCGCAAGGTTGCGAATGACGTTAGGATAAAGATCCGCGCCTGGCTGAAGATCGGATCCAAGGGGGTCCATCACGCTGGTTTTGGCCTCGACGCCACCCATAACGCTTTCAACGATCCCCGGATCGAACTGGGGTTCTGCCAAAACGCAGTCGATACTTTCATCGCGGATACGTCCTTGAACTTCCGCAATGCGTGCTGGGCTGGGGTCGGACGCATCGCTGAGTGAGATTGCGCCAGAGGCGGGGAAGTCGAAGGCGTCTTCAAAATACTGATAGGCGTCGTGGAACACGATGAAGCTGCCGCCCCGTACAGGGTCCAGCGTTTCGGCCACTTCAGCAGACAGTGCAGCCATTTCCTCGCGCGCGGCGGCGGCGTTGGCAAAATAGGTGCCAGCATTTTCAGGGTCCGCCGCAGACAGCTGCGCCGCGATCACATTCAGCCAGGTTTCTGCGTTTGCCGGTGAAAGCCAGGCATGTGGATCATGGTCACCATGGTCGTGCCCTTCGTGGCCATGGTCGTCGTGATCATCATGGTCATCCTTGGCGTGATCTTCGTGGTCGTGCTCGTCATGCCCATCGTGGTCCGCATGTTCTTCGTGATCATGGTCGTCATCTTTGGCATGATCGTCATGATCGTGCTCGTCATGTCCGTCATGATCCTCATGATCGTGCCCATCTTCTTTGGCGTGATCGTCATGGTCGTGATCGTCGTGATCCTTGTCTTCGGCGTGGTCGTCGTGGTCATCTTCGTCGCCGTGATCATGCGCTTCGAACAAAGCGTTTTCGCGGAATTCAAGAAGAACGGTACCGTCGGCCTCCAGCATGAATGTAACGGTTGCGCCTTCAGCCAGCGTATCGATCGCATTCTCCATCCATGGCGTCAGATCTTCGCCCATCCAGAACACCAGATCGGCCTCTTGCAGCGCTGCGGCCTCGGAAGGGCGGAGGTTGTATTCATGCGGCGAAGCACCTGGTGCAACGATCAGGTCCGGGGTTCCGACACCGTCCATGACGCGGGCGACCAGCGAATGGATTGGTGCAATATCAACCGCAACGTTTGGCGCGTCCGCAAGGGCTGTTCCACCCATCAATGCAGCCGTGATCGACAATGGAAGAAGCTTTCTGGACATCAGACCCTCTGTGTGATTTTATAACGTTGCGAGTGGCAATACATGATATGAAATAACATGACAAGTGATGCGCGCCCTGCGCCGGTCAAGGACTCGGCTCCGGTAGGGTTTCTGGAACATGACCATCAAACCTGCGTCGAAACAGCCTTGGCCTCGGTCGAAGCTCGATGCAGCACCGAAGGGCTGCGTCTTACACCAGTGCGCCGCAAGGTGCTTGAGATGCTGCTGCAAGAACACCGTGCGCTTGGGGCTTACGCAATTCTGGATCGGTTGCGCGCCGAAGGATTTGGTTCGCAGCCGCCCGTTGCCTATCGCGCGTTGGATTTTCTGGTGCAGAACGGATTTGTCCACAAGATCGAGCGGTTGAATGCGTTTGTGGCGTGCTCGCATCCGGGGCAGTCGCATTCTCCGGCGTTCATGATCTGTAGAAAGTGTGATGCAGTGGCCGAAGCGCAATCAGCCCCCGCCAAGGGTGTTCTGGGTGCTGCAGCGCGCGCAGCGGGTTTCGAGATCGAACGAACGGTTGTAGAAGCCGAAGGTCTCTGCCCTGACTGCACCGAAAAGGCGTAAAGATGGCCCTTATCACTGTTGAGAACCTCAGCGTGCGCTATGGCGCGCATACCGTGCTGAGTCGTGTGGACATGGCCGTCGAACCGGGTGAAATCGTCACCATCGTTGGTCCCAACGGATCGGGAAAAACCAGCTTGCTGCGTGCCATTATCGGTGCGACGCGTCCGTCTTCTGGGCAAGTGTCCCTGAAGCCAGGGTTGAAAATCGGATATGTGCCGCAGAAATTGCATGTCGACCCGACATTGCCCATTTCCGTTGAACGGTTCATGCGCCTGACCGACCGCGTGTCTCGCACGCAATGCGGATTGGCGCTCGAAACTGCGGGCGTGCCGGATCTTTTGCACCGCCAGATGTCGCAGTTGTCCGGTGGACAGTTCCAAAGGGTGCTGCTGGCGCGGGCGTTGATCAACCGTCCGGACATTCTGTTGCTGGACGAGGCGACCCAGGGTCTGGACCAACGCGGGTCAGCCAGCTTCTATCAGCAGATTGAGGCGGTGCGCCGTGAAACCGGATGTGCCATCCTGATGATCAGCCATGAATTGCACGTGGTCATGAGCGCCTCGGACAGGGTGATATGCCTCAACGGGCATGTCTGTTGCGAAGGCTCTCCGGCGGTTGTTGCGTCGGCGCCGGAATACCGTGCGTTGTTTGGTACAGGCACCGGTGGGGCGTTGGCGCTGTATCGCCATGAGCATGACCACCATCACGATCATGAACATGATCATGACCACCCCCCTAAAGAAGCGGCGGAATAATGCTTGATGATTTTATGACCCGCGCGACGCTCGCCGGTGTTGGTGTGGCATTTGCAGCGGCCCCTCTTGGGTGTTTCGTCGTGTGGCGGCGCATGGCGTATTTCGGAGATGCAACCGCACATGCCGCAATTCTGGGTGTGGCGCTGTCTCTGACCTTTCAAATGTCAATCTTCACTGGTGCGCTGGCCGTGGCACTGATGATGGCGCTGACCGTGACCCTTTTGGCTGGTCGTGGCTATGCGATGGATACGCTTTTGGGAGTCCTGGCGCATTCTGCCCTGGCGTTTGGCTTGGTCGCCGTTTCATTCCTGTCCGGTGTACGCATTGATCTTATGGCTTACCTGTTCGGGGATATTCTGGCCGTATCGCGCTCGGACCTCATCGTGATCTGGGGCGGTGCGGCGTTGGTTGTCGCGCTAATCACCTGGCGCTGGTCGCAGCTGTTGACGGCCACTCTGAACGAAGAACTGGCTTATGCCAGTGGCTTTGATCCTAAGCGAGAGCAGTTGATCCTGACACTGTCCCTAGCTGTCACCGTGGCGGTGGCGATCAAGGTTGTGGGCGTTCTGCTGATTGCGGCCATGCTGATCATTCCGGCCGCAGCGTCCCGCAACTTGGCGCGTTCACCCGAGTCCATGGCCCTGATTGCCGCCGGGATCGGCGCGTTTTCAGCCGTTGCTGGGCTGAGAGCAGCTTACGTTTTCGACACCCCGGCGGGGCCATCGATTGTCTGTGTGGCGGCAGTTTTGTTTGCCTGCCTCAGCATCCTTGGATGGAAATCCCAAGGCAGGGTGTAAAGACGCTCGGCCTTAGGCGTTTGTGAACATGTCCTTGTACTGATCACGCAGGATGTTTTTCTGAACTTTGCCCATGGTGTTGCGGGGCAGTTCGTCCATCAGGATCAGTTCGCGGGGATGCTTAAACCGGGCCAGGCTTTTGCACACTGAGGTCTGTATCTGATCCAAATCGGGGCTCGCACCGGGCTCGGCCACGATCACGCCCAGGACGGTTTCGCCGAAGTCCGGGTGCGGCACACCGATCACCGCGCTTTCCAGCACACCGGGTTGGTCGTCCAAAACCAGTTCGATCTCTTTGGGGTAAATGTTGTACCCGCCCGAGATGATCAGGTCTTTGTTGCGGCCAACGATGTGAACGTATCCGTCCTCATCAACACGGCCCAGATCACCGGTGATAAAGAATCCATCTGAGCGCAGTTCCGCAGCGGTCTTCTCGGGCATCTGCCAATAGCCCTTGAAGACGTTGGGGCCGCGTACCTCTAGGACACCGATTTCTCCTTGCGGAAGGGTGTTGCCATCGGTGTCGCAGACCTTGAGCTCGACCCCGGGCAACGGGAAGCCAACGGTTCCTGCGCGCCGTTCGCCGTCATAGGGGTTTGACGTGTTCATATTGGTTTCGGTCATGCCATAGCGTTCCAGGATACGGTGGCCGGTACGATCCTCGAACTGCACATGGGTGTCTGCCAGCAAAGGCGCCGAGCCGGACACGAACAACCGCATATGGGCCGACAGGTCCTTGGTGAAACGCGTGTCTCCCAGCAGGCGGGTGTAGAAAGTTGGAACGCCCATCATCGACGTGGCGCGCGGCATCCAGTCGATGATCTGGTCCAGATCGAATTTGGGCAGCCAGATCATGCTGCCACCTACCGCCAACATGACGTTGGTCGCCACAAACAGCCCATGTGTGTGAAAGATCGGTAAGGCGTGCAGCAGCACGTCGTCAGAAGTAAAGCGCCACTCGTCAACCAATGTCTGTGCGTTGGATAGCAAGTTGTTCTGGGACAGCATCGCGCCTTTGGATCGACCGGTGGTGCCAGAGGTATAGAGGAAGGCGGCCAAATCCTCTTCGTCCCGGTCAACGGTTTCGAAATGCGCGGGCAGCCCTGCTGTCTGATCTAAAAGAGAACCCGAGCCATCGGCGTTCAGGGTTTCGATCTGTGCGTCAAGTCGGGCTGCAATAGGCGAAAGGTTGTCTAGGGCGCCGCTGTCACAAACAACTAGCGACGCACCGCTGTTTTCGATGAAATAGGTCAGCTCGTCCGCAGTATAGGCGGTGTTGAGCGGCAGAAACACAAGGCCCGCTTGCGCGCAGGCCGCAAAAAGCGCCAGCGCCTCGGGTGATTTTTCAATCTGTGCGGCGACACGATCACCGGGTTTCAGGCCCAGCTTAACGGTCACATGGGCGATCTGAGCCGCGGTGTGCAAAAACGCTTGATAGCTGAGGGTTTTACCATCAGGCAAATACAAAAAAGTTGTGTCTTTTCCTGCGTGAACGCCGAACAAACCATCGTAAAGTGGGTTGGCCATCAGGGGTACCTTTCTTGCATGCCGCGTCGCGTGTCAGATGCCATGCGGAATAGCCTAAGTGCCAATGCTTGTCATCATCACTCAGTGTGGCCAAAGCACAGGGTAGAGCGAGGCAATAAGCAGCGCGGCCATCGTCCAGTTGAAAGCAACCAGCCTGCGCGGATTTGTCAGCAGGCGTGCCATCTGCTGACCAAGGACCGTCCAGGTGCTGACCGAGGGCAGATTGACCGCGCCAAAGACAAGGGCCACCAGCAGGATCGCGTGCAACGTCTGATTGGGGGCGTATGCAGTCGTGGCCGTCAGGGCCATGGCCCAGGCCTTGGGGTTCACCCATTGAAAGGCGGCAGCTTGCAGAAATGTCATCGGGATGCCCGACGCCTCTGATCCCTTGGCTGGCGCGGCATGGGCAATCTTCCACGCCAGATACAGAAGATAGACGACTGAAACGATCTTCAACGCGGTGTGGCTGATAGGGTATCTGTCGAACACCTGCACCAACCCTGCACCAACCAGCAGCACCATGACCGTGAACCCCAGGCCAATGCCCAGCATATGCGGGATCGAGCGTCGAAAACCGAAGTTCGCGCCAGATGCCATCAGCATCAGATTGTTGGGTCCCGGCGTGATCGAGGTCACAAAGGCAAAGACGATCAGGGCCATAAGGATGTCATAGGTCATAGCGCGTAGTATTGATCGTGCTCATGAAAATGAAATTGCTTATTTGTGCGTGTTTCCGGTAATTACACAACTTATGATGAAGAATGATCAAATTAACCGCCAGATATTGCGTGAACTAACGCGCGACGGGCGCATCAGCAACCTGGAACTGGCGGAACGGATCGGCCTGTCTCCCTCGGCTTGCTTGCGTCGTGTTCAAGAGCTTGAAAAGGCTGGGGTGATCACCGGCTATCGCGCCGTTCTGGACCCTGCCGCCATGGGTGTGGGCTTTGTTGCTTACATCGGTGTTGGCTTGGGTGAACACACAAAAGCCGCGCAGGAGGGGTTTGAACGCGCCTTGCAACAAGCCCCCGAGGTTGTCGAATGCCACAACATCACTGGCACTATCGAATACCTACTTCGGGTCGAATGCGCCGACCTGCCGTCCTACAAGACTTTTCATACCGAGGTGTTGGGAACGCTGCCCCATGTTACGTCGATCACGTCGTATGTGGTTATGGGATCACCCAAGGATTTGAGGGCATAACCCTTGAAATTGTGAAGTTTCACTCTCTTGCAGGGTAAAAATTCACAGCCTAGTGTCATGGTAATGACGTTGCCAGGGGATAGGCCCAGCCAAAACGGCGCGCAAACAGGGAGATTACGATGAAACTCGTTCGAACAGTGGCGACCGCAGTAGCCATGTCGCTTGTTGCCGGGGCTGCTTTGACTGCCCCGCTGAAACTGCAACCTGCCAGCCCGCAACCTGCTCCGAAAGCGGGGCTGAATGTGAAATACTATGGTACTGGCAACCAACACAAAAAGATCCGCGATCTGAGCCAGGCCAAAAGCTTGCTGTCTCAGGCGAAGCCGGGAAAACCGTTGCGTGGGTTGGATTACCGGGACACCAGCAAGGGCGAGGACGTCATGACCTTCGACCAAGCCTACAATGTTGCCGCCGAGGTGACGGGGTATATGCGGTTCGACTCGCCTGGGGTTTACGAGTTGGAAACTTGGTCAAATGACGGGATCGAGGCTTGGGTTGGCGGCCAACAGATTGGCCGTGTTACAAGCATTCAGGGCTGTGAAGCCAATCAGCGCACCGAAGTAGAAGTACCCAAAGCGGGCTGGTATCCATTAAAGATCGTCTATTTCCAAAAACTGGGAACATCGTGCCTGATGATGAAGTCAGGAAAGAAGGGTGAACGCTTCACATGGACACCGAACGAGGTTTTTGGTCGTTGAAATAACACAAAAAGGGCGCTCGATTGAGCGCCCTTTTTTGACTTAACTGCCTGCCGCAATCAGTTCGGCCTGCGCCACAATGACTTCCGCCTGCTTGATTGAGGCGATGTCGACCAAGCGCCCCTTATAGACAGTCGCGCCTTCGCCATTTGCCTTGGCCTGTTCCATCGCGGCAAGAATTTCGCGGGCCTCGGAAACGGCTTCGTCAGATGGGGTGAAGACCTGATTGGCCAATGCGATCTGCTTGGGATGGATCGCCCATTTCCCAACCATACCCAAAGTCGCTGAACGTTTAGCCTGCGCGATATAGCCTTCGTCATCGCTGAAATCGCCGAAAGGCCCATCCACCGGCAACACGCCATGGGTGCGGCAGGCGGCCACGATGGCAGCTTGCGCCCAGTGCCATGGATCAGACCAGTGTTTCTCGCCTTCACGCAGCATGTAGTAGTTTTCTTGCGTGCCGCCGATGCCGGTGGTCTGCATTCCCATCGAGGCTGCGAAATCGGCGGCCCCAAGGCTCATGGCCTGCAGGCGGGGGGATGAGGCTGCAATTTCTTCAACATGCGCGATACCAGCAGAAGACTCGATGATAACCTCGAAGCTGATTTGTTTGGTACGGCCCTTGGCACGCTCGATCGCTGTGACCAGCGCATCGACCGCATAGACATCCGCCGCACATCCGACTTTGGGGATCATGATCTGATCCAGACGGTCGCCTGCCTGCTCCAACACGTCGACAACGTCACGGTACCAGTAGGGCGTGTCCAGCCCGTTGATCCGGACGGACATGTATTTGGTACCCCAGTCGACTGTGTTCAGCGCCTCAATGACGTTGGCGCGTGCCGCATCCTTGTCCGAAGGCGCAACCGAGTCCTCTAGATCCAGGTTGATCACATCCGCAGCCGACGCTGCCATCTTAGGGAACAGTTTGGTGTTCGACCCGGGGCCAAACAGCTGACAACGGTTGGGGCGTGCCGGTGCGGCAGGTTGGATGCGAAAGCTCATCGAGACCTCGTGCGAGTAATGAAATTGCGATTTTCCTGCTCAATGAGGTATTAAATTGCGCGGCGTGGCGCAAGGGCGATTATGCATCTGCGGCAATGCGGCTGCAGAATGGAGGTATTGGATAACTGCGAAAAGGTGATTAAAGTTTAATCATTTTGAAAACTTCGAATATTTTTGCGCATCAAAGTAAACTTGTGCAAGAATATCGCGCCTTAGTCGTATCAAGCGGATCAAAACGCGAAACGCTCGTTTTGCCGTTTCTCTAGCTTAAGCCGGAATCAAAGGAGTGACCGCAATGATCGAGACACCGTACCTGCTGTTTTTGGGCGATGCGCCCGACCAATTGGCGGCCAAAGTGGCTGTGGGCATCAAGGACTGGCGTCCAGAAAACGCCGTCGGCCAGTATCGCATGGACGGCTGCAAGGCTGATCTGGGCCTGACAGATATGACCTTGACCGAGGCGAAAGAAGCCGGCGCCAAGACGCTGGTTATTGGCGTGGCCAACCGTGGCGGCGTTATCAGCCAAGAATGGAAGAAGGTTCTGGTTATGGCGCTTGAGGAAGGATTTGACCTTGCCTCTGGCCTGCACAATCTGTTGCGCGACGAACCCGATCTGGTGGCCGTAGCCGAAGCAACTGGTCAAAAGCTGCACGACGTGCGTGTGCCCGAAATCGAATACCCGATTGCCAACGGGATCAAGCGTAAGGGTAAGCGTTGCCTGGCTGTGGGTACCGACTGTTCTGTCGGCAAGATGTACACAGCCATGGCGATCGATGCTGAAATGCGCAAGCGCGGTATGAAGTCGACATTCCGGGCGACCGGTCAGACTGGCATCCTGATCACCGGCGATGGTGTGCCGCTTGACGCGGTCATTGCGGACTTCATGGCGGGCTCAATCGAGTGGCTGACGCCCGACAATGATGAGGACCACTGGGACCTGATCGAAGGGCAGGGCTCTTTGTTCCACGTGTCCTATTCCGGTGTGACAATGGCGTTGATCCATGGTGGCCAGCCAGACGCCCTGATCCTGAGTCACGAACCGACCCGCGAACACATGCGCGGTCTGCCCACCTATCAGCAACCGTCACTGGAAACCCTGCGCGACACCGCGCTGGCACTGGCCAAAGTGGCGAACCCTGATTGTCAGGTTGTCGGCGTTTCGGTTAACACCCAGCATATGTCCGAAGAAGACGCGGTTGCCTATCTGGCCAAGATCGAAGCCGACATGGGCTTGCCTGCAACCGACCCGTTCCGCTTCGGGTCCGGCAAGCTGGTGGACGCGCTGGCAGCGATGTGAGCTGAACAACATGCCGGAGGTGGGGTCATCCGCCTCCGGTAAGAGCATTAGAAAAGAAATGAAGGAGCGGTTGCGTGCAGATAGAGGTCTCTCGCGATGTGTTTCGACTGGCGCAGGTGTTTACCATTTCGCGCGGGTCGCGGACCGAAGCAAAAGTTCTGACGGTTCGCATATCAGATGGAACCTATCAGGGTTGGGGCGAATGTGTCCCCTATGCGCGCTACGACGAAACGCTCGAGTCTGTTGAGGCCGAGATTGCAGGGTTGCCTGCGGAATTTACCCGACAGTCGCTGATGGACTTGCTGCCCGCTGGCGCTGCGCGAAATGCCGTGGATTGCGCCTTGTGGGATTTGGAGTGCAAACGCGCCGGTAAACGGGTTTGGGAACTGGCAGGTCTGCCGGTTCCGGGGCCTGAGATTACCGCCTACACGTTGTCGCTGGATACGCCCGAAGCGATGCGGGCACAGGCTGCCGATAACGCGCATCGCCCGTTGCTGAAGATCAAACTGGGTACACCTGACGACATGCCCCGGCTTGAAGCCGTGCGTGCAGGGGCGCCTAAATCCAAGATCATCGTAGATGCGAACGAAGGCTGGTCGGCTGAGGTTTATGCCGACCTCGCCCCGCATCTGGTGCGTCTGGGAGTGGCACTGGTTGAACAGCCCCTGCCGGCCGGAGACGACGATGCGCTGATCGGAATGGATCGTCCGGTACCGGTCTGTGCAGACGAATCCTGCCATGACCGCAACAGCCTGCCTAAGCTGAAGGGCAAATATGATGTCATCAACATCAAGCTCGACAAAACCGGCGGTCTGACCGAGGCGCTGGAATTGCGCAAAGCCGCGATTGCCCAAGGCTATGACATCATGGTGGGTTGCATGGTCGGAAGCTCGCTTGCCATGGCTCCTGCGACACTGCTGGCGCAGGGTGCGATGGTGACAGACCTTGACGGCCCGCTTCTGTTGGCCGAAGACCGCGACACCCCGCTGATTTTTGACGACGCCGGAGTGCACCCTTCGGTGTCCGCGCTCTGGGGCTGAGGAGACAAACATGACCCGAACCGTTTACGTAAATGGCGAATACCTGCCCGAGACCGAAGCCAAGGTGTCGATCTTTGACCGTGGCTTTCTGTTTGCAGACGCGGTTTACGAAGTCACCAGCATTTTGGACGGCAAGCTGATCGATTTCGAAGGCCACGCGGTTCGCCTGAAGCGCTCGCTGGACGAGTTGGAGATGGCCGAGCCTTGCACCAAAGACGAATTGCTTGAGATACACCGCAAGCTGGTGGAATTAAATGGCATCGAAGAAGGCCTGGTGTATCTGCAGGTGTCGCGCGGCAGCGATGGCGACCGTGATTTTGTGTTCCCATCGGCAGATACCAATCCCAGCCTTGTTCTGTTTACACAGAACAAGCCGGGTTTGGCTGACAGCCCGGCGTCGAAGAAAGGCGCCAAAATCATCTCGATCGACGACATTCGCTGGGGCCGTCGCGATATCAAAACCGTTCAGCTGCTCTATCCGTCGATGGGCAAGATGATGGCCAAGAAAGCGGGTTGTGATGATGCCTGGTTGATCGAAGACGGATACGTGACGGAAGGCACCAGCAACAACGCCTATTTCGTCAAGAGCGGCAAGATTGTCACCCGCCCGCTGTCGAACGACATCCTGCATGGGATAACACGTAAGGCTGTGCTGCGCATGGCGGCCGAAGCGCAAATGGAAATCGAAGAGCGTCTGTTCACCATTGATGAGGCCAAAGAAGCGGATGAGGCGTTCACAACCTCGGCCAGCGCCTTTGTCATGCCGGTGGTCGAGATTGACGGAGTCGTGCTAGGCGACGGCACACCGGGGCCGATTGCCAAACGTCTGCGCGAAATTTATCTGGATGAAAGTCGCAAGGCGGCGATCTAAAGAAAAGGCCCGCCGATTTGGCGGGCCTTGTTCATTTTGGACTTAGCCTTTTTTGGTTACATTCTCTTCAAACGCGACCTTGAAGGCTGCCTGTTTTTCGGGGCTGGCATCGGTCTGATAGTTGGCTTTCCATTCATCCATGGTCATGCCGTAAAACACTTCGCGGGCTTCATCCTTGCCCATCTCGATGCCTTTTTCATTGGCGGCTTCCTGATACCAGCGCGACAGGCAATTGCGGCAGAATCCGGCCAGATTCATCATGTCGATATTCTGAACGTCGGTGCGGTCTTCCATCAGGTGTTTTTGCAACCGACGAAACGCGGCGGCCTGAAGTTCGATTTCGGTTTGCTTGTCCATAAGGCTGCTCCGGGTGGTTTGGTGTGCTGTGCTTGACCTAACAATCCAGCAGACTTGTTACAATAAGCGGGCTGCCCCACCTACATCAGTTTCAAAGCCAACCATGGCACAATGCAAAAGATAAGGGTCAGGATCTTATAGTTGGCAAGATACCTGAAATACGCACGTTTCACGTCTGGGTGCTCCATCTGAAACAGCTTGCCGTGAATGCCCGCAATCCAATCCTGCAGCATCAGGACCATGACAGTGGTGAACAGAAGAACCGCGATATTGAGGGCGGCCATCCAGCCGAAGAACGTTGTCAGAAACTCATGTGTCACGACGATCCCCTTTCGTTCATTATATGGGGATCAGACTGTGCGCTCACAATAGCGTGAAGTGCGGATCGCAGGTGCACGACCTGCGTCTTCAAAGGTCGCTGGACTCCAGCGCGTCCTGCAAGACAACCGCCAACCGTTCGGCCCATTCTCGCTGCCCCTCGTGGTCGCCGATCAGGTCATTTCGCAGCTCGATCAAAGCGTTGGGGCGGCCAAAAGCGGTGCAGTGCTTGTCAATCGCATCTCCGGGCAGCACACCGGTATAGGGTTCATTGACGCCGACACACAGATCATCTTCGGCCTGAAGCCGCTCGATCAGGGGGCGTGAAAAACGTTCGTCTGGGGTGTGCAAGACGCCGATGTGCCAGGGACGTGGCTCACGCCCGCGCAGTTGGCGGGTGAAGGAGTGCATCGAGACAATCACCGCGTGGGGCAGGGCGGCCATCTGCGCCAGCGCATCATGATAAGGGCGATAGCACATGTTCAGGCGTCTTTCGCGCTCGGATGCATCCGCGTGGCGGTTGCCGGGGATGATCGAACCGTCATAGAGCTTCATCAACAGGGTCGGGTCGTCCTCGCCACGGTTGGGGTCAATGACAAGGCGCGAGAAATTGGCGGCAACCACTGGTGCATCCAAAATCTCACCCAGATGTTTGGACACTTCGTATGCTCCAACATCATAAGCAATGTGACGTTCCATATCTTCACGTGGCAAACCAAGGTCGCCGCCGTTTATTTCGGGGGGGACGGTATTGGTTGCGTGATCACATGTAATCAACCAGCGCGACGGGCGATCCGCGCCGTGAACAAAAAATGGGGTGTACGTCATGAGCCTGTCATCTAGTTTGTCGCAGGTGTAGGGCAGTTGCTTTGAAAAGGGAATTGGGCAATAAGCACTCAGCCAATGTTTGCGGTAACATTTTGCTGCACCCTAATCTGCAAGTAAGACGACGTAAGGAGATCAAGACCAATGCGACGCCTGAGAAATGTAAAAATCGTGGCGACGCTGGGACCGGCGTCTAGTGACTACGATACTATTCGCGCCTTGCATGAGGCCGGGGCCGATGTGTTTCGACTGAACATGAGTCACGGCAGCCATGATGAGATCCGCGAGCGGCACAAGATTATTCGGCAGGTCGAAAAGGATCTGGACAGCCCGATTGCCATTCTGGCTGACCTTCAGGGGCCAAAGCTGCGCGTTGGCGTCTTTGCAAACGAGGCGGAAGAGTTGGAGGAAGGCGCGGCCTTCCGCCTTGATCTTGATCCCGCCGCCGGAGACATAAACAGAGTATGCCTGCCGCACCCCGAGATTTTTGCGGCGCTTGAGCCGGGTGCGCGCCTGTTGGTGAATGATGGCAAGATCCGCCTGACGGTTCAGGACTGCGGTCAGGATTTCGCCAACTGCACGGTCGAAGTTGGCGGCACCATCTCAAACCGAAAGGGCGTGAATGTCCCGGATGTTGTGCTGCCGCTGGCAGCGTTGTCGGCCAAGGACCGGGACGATCTGGAGTTTGTCTGTCAGCTGGGTGTCGACTGGCTGGCGCTGAGCTTCGTACAGCGTGCCAAGGATGTGTTCGAGGCCCGGTCTCTGGCTGACGGTCGTGCTGCGATCCTGTCAAAGATTGAAAAGCCCGCTGCGGTTGAGGCGTTTGACGATATTCTCGATGCGTCAGATGGGATCATGGTGGCGCGGGGTGATCTCGGCGTGGAGCTGCCGGTCTCTGCTGTGCCGCCGATCCAGAAACGGCTGGTCCGCAGGTGCCGTGGCGCGGCCAAACCGGTGATCGTGGCGACCCAGATGTTGGAAAGCATGATCGAAAGCCCGATGCCAACCCGCGCCGAGGTATCGGATGTGGCGACGGCGATCTATGAAGGCACGGACGCCATCATGCTTAGCGCGGAATCGGCGGCGGGGGCCTATCCGGTCGAAGCCGTGCAAACCATGAACAAGGTCGCTATCGAGGTCGAGGCAGACCCGACTTACACCCAGATTATCGCGGCATCCCGGACGGCCAAGGGCAGCACCGTGGCCGATGGTATCGTCGCTGCCGCGCGCGAGATTGCGGAAAAGACCGACATCAAGGCCATCTGCTGTTTCACCCAAAGCGGCACAACAGCCTCGCTGACGGCGCGTGAACGTCCGGGCGTGCCGATCATCGCCATGACCTCGCAACGGGGAACCGCCCGGCGGTTGTGTCTGAGCTGGGGCTGCAACTGTGTGATGACACCTGAACTGCAACGGTTTAAGGGCGCTGTGGTGAACGCAGCCCGCGCTGCGCGGGCCGGTGGATTTGCATCCGAGGCGGATCAGATTGTGGTCACGGCGGGTGTGCCGTTTAATGTTCCCGGCACCACCAACATTCTACGAGTCGCCCCCTGTGACGAACGCCTGATTTACAGCACCGATCCCGAGTAGTTCGGGCCCAAGTCGACATCAGAACTAAGGAAACGGCTGCTGTTTAAGCTGCCGTTTTCCTGTTGTGCGACGGGTGAAAAACTTGATTTATAAGAGAAATTTGACCGGTATGGGCGAATTTGGCACAATGGTCTTCATTCGTGGGTAGAATTTCCTGATAAATGACCTAGGGGCAGTCTCAGCCAAAGTTCCAAGTTCCGGCTGCCCTGCCGGGGGCACGGGCCCCGGACCAAACAACAAAAAAGGAGGAACAAGATGACAACAAAGATTGTCATAGGACTCGACGGGACAGAGACCGGTGAGCGCGCGATTGCCTTTGCCACGGACCTGGCAAAGCTGATCGGATCATGTGAATTGCTGGTCGCATATGTGATTGAATGGTCCCCTTATACATTCCAGACACCGGAAGAAAACGCACAGCGCCACAAGCGGCGTGAGGAAGAGGTCGAGTTGGCGACGTCACGTATTGTGACGCCCGCCGTTGACGCCCTCAAGGCAGCTGGTTTCGCGGCGCAGGGCGTTGTGCGCCATGGCGATGTGGCGGAAACGTTGAACGCCATCACCGTTGAAAACGAAGCCTCTCAGATTGTTGTGGGCCGGGCTTCAGCGGACGGCATCAAGAAACGTATCTTCGGCAGTTCAACACAGAACCTTGTGATGCATGCCGATGTTCCGGTTACAGTTGTAAATTGAGGTGGGCAGAAGAATGAAAACGCTACAACACCTGTACCTTGCGGCGCTTGCCGCCTTCATGGCCACTGCAGCTTCGGCGCAAGAGGCGCCGGGCCTGGATGATAAGATCAATCAAGCCTTTGCAGATGCAACCGGGCCCTTTGTCAGCTTTATTTTTGCACCCTTCCCGGGAACCGGTTTTCCGTGGATCGTCGGCTGGCTGGTGATCGCGGCCACTGTCTTTACGCTTTATTTTGCGTTTGTGCAGTTCCGCTTCTTTGGACACTCGATCAGCCTTGTCAAAGGCGACTATTCCGATCCAAATGACGCCGGTGAGGTTAGCCACTTTCAAGCTCTGGCCACGGCGCTGTCCGGAACGGTTGGCCTTGGTAATATTGCCGGTGTGGCGGTTGCCATCGGAATCGGCGGGCCGGGAGCGACGTTCTGGATGATTGTCGCGGGCCTGTTGGGCATGGCGTCGAAATTCACCGAATGTACGCTGGGCGTGAAATACCGCAACGAATACGAGGACGGCACCGTCTCGGGCGGTCCGATGTACTATATGTCCAAGGGCTTTGCTGAACTTGGGTTGCCCGGTGGTAAAATCCTCGCGGTTCTGTTCTCGATCTTCTGTATTCTTGGCGCGCTGGGCGGGGGCAATATGTTCCAGGCCAATCAGGCACATCAACAGATTGCAGGAATCGTGGGGGATTACCCCGGTTGGATCACTGGTCTGGTCTTTGCGGCCATCGTCTTTGCAGTAATCGTAGGTGGTCTGAAGTCGATCGCGCGTGTGACTGAGAAGGTCGTACCGTTCATGGGCGTGATGTATGTGCTGGCAGCGCTGGTCATCATCATCATGCACGCTGATCAGATCGGATGGGCCTTTGGCCAGATCTTTGCGGGCGCTTTCACCGGCCTTGGCGTTGCGGGCGGTATGGTCGGTGCGCTGATCCAGGGCTTCCGCCGTGCTGCGTTTTCGAACGAAGCGGGTGTGGGCTCGGCTGCCATCGCCCACTCGGCTGTTCGGACCAAGGAACCGATCACCGAAGGGTTCGTTTCACTGCTGGAGCCATTCATCGACACCGTTGTGATCTGTACCATGACGGCGCTGGTGATCATCATCACGCAGCAGCTCATCGTTGACCCGGCGACGGGCAACTACATGCTGAACGAGGCGGGTAACGCCATTGCCACCGTTGATGGCAACTCCGGCGTCAGCCTGACCTCCGCCGCCTTCGGTAGCGCGTTCAGCTGGTTCCCCTTCATCCTGGCGATTGCCGTGGTTCTGTTTGCCTTCTCGACCATGATCAGCTGGTCCTACTACGGCCTCAAAGCCTGGACTTACCTGTTCGGCGAAGGTCACACCAAAGAGCTGGTGTTCAAGATCATCTTCTGCATCTTCGTTGTCATCGGTGCGGCGGCCAATCTGGGCCCGGTCATCGACTTCTCGGATGCGGCGATCTTTGCGATGGCTGTGGTGAACGTCTTTGCGCTTTACTTCCTGATGAAAGTCGTGCGTCAGGAACTGGCGTCTTATGCTGAGCGGTTGAAAAGCGGAGAAATCCGCAAGTTCGAGCATTGATCCAATCCACCGGGGCGGCCAATGTCGCCCCGGTGCCAGACCAGCCGCGCACAAAGCGCAGATTCTGGTCGAATCCCCCTTGCCAGTATGACGGAACTTGCGTAAATGGCGCGTCTGATCGCGTGACCGGCCGAGATGGCATGCCGAGTCGCGTTTGAAACCGAACCCGAAAAAGGAGACGGAAATGCCTAAGATGAAGACCAAATCGAGCGCTAAAAAGCGCTTCAAGGTGACTGCGACCGGTAAGGTCATGGCAGGCCAGGCCGGTAAGCGGCACGGCATGATCAAGCGGACCAAGAAATTCATCCGCGACGCCCGTGGCACCACCACACTGTCCGCCCCCGACGCCAAGATCGTCAAGGGCTACATGCCCTACGACCGCTAAGAGGAGATTAAGAGATGTCCCGCGTTAAAGGTGGAACCGTAACTCACGCCCGTCACAAGAAGGTCATCAAGGCTGCCAAAGGTTACTATGGCCGCCGCAAGAGCACCTTCAAGGTTGCCCGTCAGGCCGTCGACAAGGCCAACCAGTACGCAACCCGCGACCGTAAGAACCGCAAGCGCAACTTCCGCGCGCTGTGGATCCAGCGTATCAACGCTGCTGTCCGTTCGCATGACGAAGCACTGACATATTCCCGCTTCATCAACGGCCTGAACCTGGCCGGTATCGAAGTGGACCGCAAAGTTCTGGCCGACCTGGCCGTGCACGAACCGGAAGCGTTCGGCGCGATCGTCGCCAAAGCTCAGGCCGCTCTGACCGCCTGATCCTCTGAAAAGAGACAGTGAAAGAAAAGCCGTCCCGGTTGGGGCGGCTTTTTTGCATCATGGGTCGAAAAGCTCCAAGCGCGCATTCGGTACGGTATGTTTCAATTTTCATTGGCGCCGACGCAAACCAGAGCCGAAACAGGCTTGGCAGGTCATGTTTTTCCACTAACGATTGCTTAGTCATTTCGTGGGAGGCGACTATGGGAGTAGACCAAAGGGTAAGAACTTGGGCGAACGCTTACAATCGGGACGGTTATGTAGGTGGTGTTCCGATCCTGACTGAAGTCGAAGCGCAAGAACACCGGGCCGGACTGGAATGGGCCGAGAGCCAACTGGGTGCGTCCATGCATTACAAGTCCAAAGCACACACAATCTTAACTTCGCCCTACAAGCTTGCTACGCACCCTCTGATGCTTGATCTCATCGAAGCGCTGATCGGGCCCGACATTCTTTTGTACAATGTTACCTATATCATCAAAGAACCTGGCTCGACCTCGCATGTCAGTTGGCATCAGGATCTGACTTATTGGGGCCTGAGTCATGACGACCAGGTATCCGCTTGGCTCGCCTTGTCGCCAGCGGACGAGGAAAGCGGTTGCATGCGAATGCTCCCGGGAAGTCATGCGAACGGTGTGATGAGCCATGAAACAACGGAAGACGACGATAACGTTCTTTTGCAGGGGCAGACTGTTCTTGGAGTTGATGAGAGCCAAGCCAAGCTTTGTCCGCTGCGTCCGGGCGAGGCGAGTTTTCACCATGGTTGGACGCTACATGCCTCGATGCCGAACAAAAGCAAGGATCGCCGAATTGGGCTGAATATCCAGTATCTTGCGGCGCATGTACGTCAGACCAAACATGATCTCGATACGGCAATGCTGGTACGCGGCGAAGACAATTTCGGCCATTTTGGCATCGACACTCCCGCTGAAATCGATCTTGATCCTGTGGCGGTGCAGAGGCAAATCGAGCTGGAACAGCGTCATGTTGAAATAGCAGGAACAGCCTGAGGCATTGACGAACCGCTTTGGGCAAAATGCAAAGCAGAGAGTGGCCCAAACGCTGGCCGCTCTGACTGCCTGATCCTCTTTCGAGAGATTGCGAGTTCAAGGCCGTCCCGATTGGAGCGGCCTTTTTTGAACGTAGAGAATGTCGGCTTTGAGCCCAAACTTAGCTCCAGTCGCAGTGGCAAAGAACCAGTCACTGTTGCTTAGGTATTAGCTTAATGGTCGAGCTGGTCACATAGAAGCAAAGTAGTGGTCGGTGTTACGGTTCTTGTGACAACACTTGACCTCGGCTTGTAAACGAGATCCCTTGAGTGCCGCTTCCACCGACCATGATTGCTTCTACGATAGGGGGTGACACCGGAACTTCTGCCGACCATGTGACTACGAAATTCGCGCCGATGCCGTCTCCGACGCTACCAATAGGTACAAGCGCATTCATTGACCCAAATGGCATCAGCTGAACGGGCTCATTTATGAGGGTTTCCAGAAGCTGCCCCGCTCTGTCGTAATATTCGACGCGCTCAACTTTGATCTCTGATTGAAGACTAATGTTGTGCACAACGAGGGTAGACGCGAGCGGTTCGCTGCGCCCTTCCTGCGTGAAAACTCGCGAGTAGGAGGGAACATAGATGACTTGAGATGTTACACTCTCCGAAACTTGTGCGAATGAAGGGCTTGGTACAGTCGTCAACGAAACCAAAGCCATTGAGAGTGACCAGAAATATCTGCGGGAGAAAAACTTCATTTAGGAGAATGCTCCGTTTGTTCAGTCGTGAATATGAGCATACGGATGACAAGATTCGGCGCAAGAAAATGACCGCTTTGTCCGCACTTCGACCATTCACAAAAAAACCGACACTCGATGTGCCGGTTTTTCTTTTTTTAATATTTGGTCAGCTTACCCGAAAACACGCCCCAACGCGCCGTCAACGGCGTCAGTGATCTGGTCGATGTCATCCGCCGTTGCGATCAGTGCGGGCGAGAAGCACAGCGTGTTGTTACGGCTGGGGATCGAGCGGTTGGTGGCACCGATGATCACGCCTTGCGCCATACAATCGGCGACAACGGCCTGAACCCGCTTTTCATCCATCGGGTCTTTGGTCGTACGGTCGGTGACCAGTTCGGCCCCCAGGAACAGGCCCTTGCCGCGCACGTCGCCGATAACCTTGTGCTTTTCCATCAGCGCTTGCAGGTTGTCGAACATGCGGTTGCCCATGTCGGTGCAGTTGCCCAACAGGTTCTCGTCTTCGATGATGCGCATATTCTCAATCGCCGCTGCCGGACCGGCGGTGCAACCGCCAAAGGTCGAGATATCGCGGAAATAGCCCATCGGGTCCGACGCGTCGTCTTTGAACATGTCAAAGACTTCCTCGGTCGTGACCATCACAGCAATAGCGGCATAGCCCGATGCAACGCCCTTGGCCATGGTTACGAAGTCAGGCTTGATGCCATACTGCTGGTACCCGAACCATGTCCCAGTCCGGCCTACGCCGCAAACAACTTCGTCGATATGCAGCAGCACGTCGTACTTTTTGCAGATCTCCTGCACGCGCTGCCAATACCCTTCAGGCGCTTCGATCACACCACCACCGGCGGTAACGGGCTCAAGGCACAGGGCGCCAACGGTGTCAGGGCCTTCGCGCAGGATGACTTCTTCGATCTGGTCTGCTGCCCATTCGCCGAAGTTTTCGACGGGTGCACCGTCGAGTTCATGCTTGCGATATTCCATGCAGTGCGGCACGCGTACAAAATCAGGTGCGAAGGGACCGTATTGCGCGGTACGCTCGTCCTGACCACCCGCCGACATGGTCGCCAGCGTCGAGCCGTGATAGTCGCGGTCGCGATACAGGATCTTGGTTTTCTTGCCGCCGTATTTCTTGTGCGCGATCTGGCGCACCATCTTGAACGCCTTCTCGTTCGCTTCGGATCCCGAGTTGGTGTAGTAGACGCGGCTCATGCCGGGCATCTTTTCGATCAGCTTTTCCGCAAAGATGGAGCCGGGGATCGAACCTGCGGTATTGGCGAAATAGCACAGTTTCATCAACTGGTCATAGACTGCCTTACAGATTGATTCGCGGCCATAGCCGACGTTCACAGTCCAGACGCCACCCGAAACAGCATCCAGGTGTTCCTTGCCCTTCTGATCCCAGACGCGCATACCTTTGCCTTCGACAATGATACGCGGGTCATTGGTTTCAAAGGGTTTATGCTGCAGCAGGTGGTGCCAGATATGGGCGCGGTCGGCTTCGACCACGCGGGAAAGATCGTTTTCGTTGAACGTGCCGTCCATGACAAGTCCTTTCACTGAGATGCGCTTCTGGGGTCGATGGTCAAGCGAGACCCCTGCATGTGTTTAAGATGCTCCAAATCACCGCGAAAGGCCCTTTGTAAGTAGGGCCAGATAACACCATCCCGTATTACCAGAATGGGTGCACACCGTATTACTACGGATTTGTCAGGCCACCAAGTTTATGTTCAAGTCGCGCGTACTGCGATTTGGGAGGATGAGCAGATGACAGCCACAAACATCTACGAGCGTCATTTGGATAAATGCCGGGCAAACTACACACCCTTGTCACCGCTGACCTTCTTGGACCGGACGGCGCAGGTTTACCCAGATTATCCTTCGGTGGTGTATGGTGAACGCAGGTATACTTGGGCTGAAACCTATGCCCGGTGTCGACGTTTGGCGGGCGCGTTGAGCGCGCGCGGGATAGGAAAAGGCGATACCGTTTCCATAATCGCAGCGAACATCCCCGAGATGTATGAAGCGCATTTCGGCGTTCCAATGGCCGGAGCTGTTCTGAACGCCATCAACACGCGCCTGGATGCGCCGATTGTTGCCTTCATTTTGAACCACGCCGAGGCTAAGGCGCTGCTGGTCGATCCAGAGTTTTCGGGCGTCGTGAAAGAAGCGTTAAAGCAGGTCGACCATGACATTCTGATCATAGACATCGAAGACCCCGGCTTTGAAGGTGGTGAAAAGCTGGGCAACCTGACCTACGATGCCCTTCTGAACGAAGGCGACCCGGAATTCAGCTGGTCTCTGCCCGAGGATGAATGGGACGCAATCACGCTGAACTACACTTCGGGTACTACAGGCAATCCGAAAGGTGTCGTTTATCATCACCGAGGTGCCACGCTGAATGCGCAGTCGGATCTGCTGGATTGGGATATGCCCAAGCATTCAGTTTATCTGTGGACCCTTCCGATGTTTCATTGCAATGGCTGGTGTTTCCCTTGGGCCATGGCCGCCAATGCAGGCGTGTCGGTCTGTCTGCGTGCCGTACGGGCCGAGCCGATCTATGCGGCTTTCCGCGATGAGAAAGTCACGCATTTCTGCGGGGCGCCCATCGTTTTGAACATGCTCGCCCATGCGCCGGATGAGCTGAAAGACTTTGATCATCAGATCAAGGTGATGACGGCGGGTGCACCGCCGCCTGCAGCTGTGATCGAAGCGATGGAGGCGATGGGCGTCGAGGTCACGCATGTCTATGGCCTGACCGAAACGTATGGGCCTTCGGTCGTGTGTGCCTGGAAAGACGAATGGAATGAAAAAGGCCCCGAAGACCGCGCCGCTCTGAAAGTACGCCAGGGTGTGCGGTACACGGCGCTGTCTGGCCTGATGGTGGCTGATCCCGATACCATGGAACCTGTTCCGGCGGATGGTGAAACCATGGGTGAGATTTTCATGCAGGGTAACGTGGTGATGAAAGGGTATCTAAAGAACCAAGACGCCACGGACGGGGCCTTTAAAGGCGGATGGTTTGCGTCCGGTGACTTGGGCGTCATGCACCCTGACGGCTATGTCGCACTCAAGGATCGATCCAAGGACATCATCATTTCGGGTGGCGAGAATATCTCGTCCGTCGAGGTCGAGGGTATCCTCTACAAACATCCGGCGGTAATGGAGGCGGCTGTGGTCGCGCGACCGGATGAGAAATGGGGCGAAACGCCTTGTGCGTTTGTCGAGCTGAAACCGGATGCCACCGCTACAGAGGCAGACCTAATTGCCTTCTGCCGAGACAACATGGCCCATTTCAAAGCACCAAAGACCGTGGTTTTCGGCACCCTGCCGAAGACATCAACCGGCAAGGTGCAGAAATTCGTCCTGCGGGATCAGGCGCGGGCGTTAGGTTAAAGCCTGTCGAAGATCGACAGGTCCAGATCCAGCATCTCACCCATCCAGAGCGCGCGATCACGGTGATCTTCCAGATGATTACCGGTTTCGGGGTGGGTGAACACGGTCAGGCCCTGCCGGTTCAACATCAGCCATGGCATGACTTGATCAAATGCATCGGCGTCAAAGCCCAACTGGCAACTCCAGCGTGGGTGGGGGCCGACGTTGCGGGCATGCATACGCCCCATCTGAACCGGGAATAGGCGTGCGGCCTCTTCACAGACCTGTTGTGCCGTCGCTTGTGTGTCGGCATCGAAATAGACATGGGCGTGGTAGCCGGTGATCTCAGGCATGGTGACCTCATAGCTTTGGTGTATCCAAGCTAAGGTCAAACAGGAAAAACGACTAGGCGCACAAGCACACAGTGCTTGTGCAGTGTTATTGGGGGGCGTGCGCGTCAGGGTGCGCTGCAACAAAGGCCGGATGACTAGCGCAGGCTGTTTCAACCTCCAGAACACGTGGCATGTCCGACAGGTCCACCTGCCAGCGGCGTGCGTTGTAGAGTTGAGGGATCAGGCAGAGGTCAGCGAGGCCAGGCTGCGAACCGACGCAATAAGGGGCCTGTTCAAACGTGCCCAACATGGTCTCAAAGGCTTGCAAGCCGGGCCGGATGAAGTGCCGCATCCAATCTCCGGGCATGTCGTCGGCGTCAGTGCTGAGCGAGGTCGCATGTCGCGCAACCGAGAGGTTGCAGACCGGATGAATATCGACTGCAATCGCATATGCCAACGCCTGAGCTTTTGCCTTCTGCACCGGGTCGGATGGCAAAAGGCCAAGACCTCGGGTTTGATCCAGATATTCAAGGATGGCCAACGATTGCGTCAATCGCAGCCCGTCAATTTCCAGAACTGGCACAAACCCTTGCGGATTGCGTAACAAATGCTCAGTGCTCTTGTGTTCGCCGCCTACCAGATCGACAATAACCGAGTCATAGTCGATCCCGGCCAAGTTCAGGGCGATCCGCACCCGATAACTGGCCGAAGACCGCCAATAGTCAAAGAGGACAACTTCGCTCACACGGGATCCTGTCAATCGTTGGACAAAGCAGCGGCGCGGATGGCATCAGACAGAACGGTGCCGTCTCCGATGTGATTGGCAAGTACCAACACCAGTCGGGCGTTCAGCGCGTCGCTGTCGGCTTTCTCAAGCCCTTCATGCGCCGCCAAAAGGGTGGCGTAAAAGTCGTCGGCGTTGTCGAAATTGGGGGTTAGGATCAAGTCTGACATTGCGCTTACTCCTTACCGCAAGCTCTGCGGATCGCATGACGGAAACTGTTTTCTTCAAAGCTGTCCCGCCGAGCGGCCACGTGCTGATCCGGGCGGATCAGATACACAGCGCTGGTTGCATCACCCAAGTAACGACGTTTGAGAGCCAGCGTCAGATCGTCTTTGACCGACAACGCCAGCCGAGTGACCTCAATCCCATCCTCTTCCAGAGTGTCTGGGGCATCGGCATCAATGGTCAGCAAGGTAAATTTGCCCGCCAGCTTGGGCAGCAGGAATTCATCGCCCAGCGGGGCATCCGGGCAGGCCGACCCCGGGCGTGTGCAGGCTGGGCCGTTCAGCGCATCGGCCGAGTTCAACGAAGACCCGTCATAGGTGCAGGGTTGGCTCAAGCGCCCGGAATTCACCAGTGGTCGGGCAAATTCATACTTTTCGCTTAGATCCAGAACCGCATCGCGCAGAACCCGCGACATCTCGGATTTTGGCGTGATGAAATCGGTGGACCGGCTGGATTTCTGGATATTTTCGTCTGCCCCGTACACACGTTCCGCGTTGTAGCTGTCCAGCAGGCTTTCAGGCGCTTTGCCGTCGAGCACAAGCTTCAGTTTCCAGCACAGATTGTCGGTATCTTGCAGGCCCGAATTTGCCCCGCGTGCGCCAAAGGGGCTGACCTGATGCGCACTGTCGCCCGCAAACAGAACACGCCCCTTGCGGAAGCTTTCCATGCGGCGACACTGGAAGGTATAAATCGAGACCCATTCCAGCTGAAAATCCACGTCGTCGCCCAGCATCGCCGTTAGGCGGGGGATCACATTCTCGGGGCGCTTTTCGCGTTCTTTGTCGATATCCCACCCCAGTTGCAGATCGATGCGCCAGACGTTGTCAGGCTGTTTATGGAGCAGCGCAGATTGTCCCCGATTGAACGGTGGGTCGAACCAGAACCAGCGTTCCGATGGGAAATCGGCGTCCATGATTACATCAGCGATCAGGAAGTTGTCTTCGAACACGCGCCCTTCGAAATCGATACCCAGCATCCGGCGGGTGGGAGAGGTTGCTCCGTCACAGGCGATCAGCCACTCGGCCTCAATCGTATAGGGACCTTCGGGGGTTTCGACCTCAAGTCGAACGTGATCTTCGTGCGTGCCAATGGCCTCGACCCTGTTGCGGCCACGAATTTCAATTGGTGCGCCTTCTGCCTGCAGCTCGCGTACACGTTCTACAAAGTAGTTTTCAAAGTGGTATTGCTGCAGGTTGATGAAGGCGGGGTTGGCATAGCCTTCATCCGGTTGCAGGTTGAAGTCATAGACCTGACGATCATCAAAGTAGACCTTGCCACGATCCCACATGACGCCTTTGTCGACCAAGTGGCGTCCACATCCCAGGCGGTCGGCAATTTCCAAAGTACGTTGAGAAAAACAGATGGCGCGACTGCCGAAGCTGACCTTGTCATTCTCGTCCAGAACCACAACCTCGACACCTTGTTGGGTCAGATCAATCGCGGCGGCCAATCCAACCGGACCGGCACCAATCACGATGACCTTGTGCCTGACGGGCGTGGGGCTGTCTTGGTCCGGGCTGCGTTCATAGCCGTAAAGCGGCGTTTCAAAGATCTTGTTCATGGGCTCCCCCAAGCAGATGCACCAATGTGCGGCATGTCCTGCCCCCGGCGACAGGCGCCGGAGGCCTTGGCTTATGGTTTCATTTTATCCAGACGCGTAAAACGATCTGGATCAAACCGAGCCGTTTTTCCTTAGCCCTGCAAGGCTTCCCACATCTCAAGGTCGCGCTGGGCGGTCCAGATGCGGGGTGTGTCGATGCCGCGTGCCTCGTCATAGGCGCGGGCGACGTTGAAGGGCAGGCAGTGTTCGTAGATTGCGTAGTCAGCGAATTTCGGATCACACTCGGCGCGTACGGCGTCCCAGGCTTCCTTCAGGCTGCCGCCGCGTGCAGCCACCTTGGCGGCCGGGCGGTAGGTGCTGCTGACGAAATCGCGGGTGTTTTCAATGGCCGCATTGACCATGTCCTTACCAACCAGCGCGTCGCCGCGACCTGGTGCAATTGCATCCACGTCGAACCATTTGATCGCATCCAGCGTGTCACCCCAGTCGCTGAAATGCCCGTCACCACAATAGCAGGCCGAGTGATATTCAACTATGTCGCCTGTGAACATCACGTTCTGATCTGGCACATGAATTACGATGTCCCCGGCAGTGTGGGCTCGGCCCAGATGCATCAGGTCAACGCGACGGTTTCCCAGATAGACGGTCATTGTGTCGCTGAACGTGGTGGTGGGCCAGGTCAGACCGGGGATGCTTTCATGCCCTTCGAACAAACGTGGGAAGCGTTGGAACTCGCTGTCCCAATCCTCTTGCCCGCGTTCCACGACCATGGCGCGCGCCATGTCTGACATCAGGATTTGCTGAGCGCCAAACGCGCTTGCGCCCAGAACGCGTACAGCGTGGTAGTGGGTCAGGGCCACATGCGTGATCGGCTTGTCTGTAACTGATCGAACGCACTCGATCACCTTGTTGGCCAGACGCGGTGTCGCCTGCGCCTCGACAATCATCACGCTGTCATCGCCGATGATGACGCCCGAGTTCGGGTCGCCTTCGGCCGTAAAGGCATAGAGCCCTTCGCCCACCTCGGTGAAGCTGATCTTTTTCTCCGACATGTCCCCCTGGGACGCGAATGCTCTGGCCATGATGGGTTCCTTATAGTGTGTATGGGTTTTCAAGAGCGGACAAGACGGTGCCAACACAATCACCGAAGCCGATTGTGTAACCATCGCCCTTGGCCGCGCCGGTCAAGGTCAGCGTGTCGCCATCTTCGATGAAGCTGCGGGTTTCACCGCCGTCCAGCGTCAGAGGTTCCTTTCCGCCCCAGCTGAGTTCCAGCAACGAACCGCGTTCAGGTTTGGTTGGTCCGGAAATGGTGCCCGAGCCCAGCAAATCACCTGCATTCATCGGACAGCCGGATGTCGTGTGATGGGCCAGTTGCTGCGCGGCGGAATAGTACATCTGGTTGTAGTTGGTCTGTGCAATTGTCGTAGCAGGCTGCCCTGCGGGTGCCATGGTGATCGACAGATCAATATCATAGAGCATCGGGCCACAGTCTTTCAGGTGATCTAGTAGCTCGAACTCACGTGCAGGCGTGTCACAGCGGAATGGCTCCAGCGTTGCCTTGGTGACAATCCAAGGGCTGATCGAGGTTGCGGTGGCCTTGGCCTGAAACGGGCCCAGCGGCTGGTATTCCCAGGCCTGGATGTCACGCGCAGACCAATCGTTCAGCAGGACGTAGCCAAAGATATTGTCGTCCGCCTCTTGCACCGAGATTGGGCCATCCGAAGGGGTGCCGACAATCGCGCCCATCTCAAGCTCGATGTCAAAACGGCGGCTGGGCAGAAAGGCGGGCAGCTCTTGGTCGGGCGCTTTTAGCTGCCCCCATGGGCGGCGGATATCCGTGCCCGATACCACGACCGAAGACGCGCGCCCGTTGTACCCAATGGGAATATGCAGCCAGTTTGGCGGCAACGCGTTTTCCGGCCCCCGGAACATGGTGCCTACGTTGAAGGCATGGTTCCGGCCTGCATAGAAATCGGTGTATTCGCTGACCGCGAAGGGCAGGTGCATCTCGGCGTCGTCTTGTTTGACAAGCAGTGGTTCAACCTTGCTCTGCTCGTCCGAGCCCTCGGCCAGAAGGCTGATCAGACGTTCCCGCAGGGCGGCCCAGACGGCGGGGCCTTCCTCCATCAACGGGTTCCAGAACGGCATGTCGAACAGAGGCTCATCGCTCAGGGTGATCAACCCTTCGGCTTCGGCAGCTGTGACGTCGAGGATCATGTCCCCAATGGCCACGCCGCAGCGCGGATCGTCGCCCTCGGTCGAGAAGACTCCATAAGGCAGGTTGTTCAGTGGGAACGGGTGTGTCGCGTCATTGGCCGACGTCACCCAGGATGTCATTAGAGGCATACGATGTCCCTGTTTTGTTGGTTAAGTTGAGGGGCGAAGGGATTTCAGCCCCAACAAGATAGCAGCCAGGATCATGAAGCTGCCGCCAATGCGGTCAAGCCACAGCTTTGCAGGACCTTGCAAACGGCGGGCCAGCCAACTTGCGCTGCCGCCATATGCGGTCAGGAACATCCCGTCCATGACCAGATAGGTGGCCGAAAGAATGGTGAATTGCGGCCAGAAAGGCAGTGCTCCGTCAATGAACAGTGGGAACAGCGCTGCAAAAAAGACCACGGCTTTGGGATTCGCGGCAGAGGTAATAAACCCCTGCATCCAAAGCGATTTGCGACTTGCCTTGGGCGCGGTTTGCGCTTCAGATACGCGCGCCTTGAGGATCTGTTTGACACCAAGGTAAACCAAATAGGCCACACCAAGCCATTTGATGACGGTCAGCGCGGTTGCGGATGTGGCAATCAGGGCGGCCAGACCCAGCCCTGCTGCCAACATCTGCAGGAAGTTCGCCGTCAGATCTCCGGCAGCGGTGAACAACCCGCGCCGAAGCCCGTTGGTGGCCGAGTTTGACAACATCAGCAACTGGCTGGGTCCCGGTGTGCTCATCAGCAGCAGGACTGTTGCCACATAGGTGAACCAGATATCCAAGCTCATTTCTTACCCGGCGTTCCGTCGAACTTCTTCTCCAGCGATGTCCAGCAGTCGATATAATCATCCTGCAACGGCGCTTCGGTGGCGGCAAATGGCGTCAGATGCTGCGGGAAGCGGGTTTCGAACATGAACGACATCGTCTTGTCCAGCTTGTCCGGCCCCAGGTTGGAGTATGATGCTTTGTCAAAGGCTTCCCTGTCGGGGCCGTGCGGGATCATCATGTTGTGCAGGCTTGTGCCACCGGGCACAAAGCCCTGTGGTTTTGCATCATACTGACCGTAAATGTTGCCCATCAATTCCGACATGATGTTTTTGTGGTACCACGGCGGGCGGAACGTGTCCTCCATCACCATCCAGCGTTCGCGGAACAGAACAAAGTCGATATTGGCCGTGCCAGGCTGGCCAGAGGGTGCCGTCAGAACCGTAAAGATCGACGGGTCGGGATGGTCGAACAGGATCGCGCCAACCGGGCAATAATTGCGCAAGTCATATTTGTAGGGCGCATAGTTGCCGTGCCATGCAACCACATCCAGCGGGCTGTGTCCGATCTTGGTGGTGTGGAACTGGCCGCACCATTTGATCGTCACGGTCGACGGGGTTTCGCGATCTTCAAACGCAGCTACGGGCGCTTTGAAGTCGCGCGGGTTGGCCATGCAGTTTGCGCCAATCGGGCCACGGCCCGGCAGCTCGAACTTTTGCCCGTAGTTTTCGCAGACAAAACCGCGCGCGGGGCCTTCCAGAACCTCGACCCGGTAAAGCAGACCACGCGGAATGATCGCGATCTCTTTGGGTTCCAGATCGATGATGCCCAGCTCGGTCGCAAAACGCAGGCGTCCCTCCTGCGGAACAACCAACAGCTCGGAATCGGCTGAGAAGAAGTAGTCATCCACCATGGATTCGGTGACCAGATAGATGTGACAGGCCATGCCCACTTGCGTGTTCACGTCCCCCGCCGTGGTCATCGTGCGCATCCCGGTCATCCAGTTCAGACCTTCATCAGAATGTGGGACGGGATCCCAGCGATACTGACCCAGACTGATCACATCGGGGTCGATGCACGGTGCCGATTTCCAATAGGGGAGGTCGATTTTTTCGTAACGATGTGAATGCTTCACCGACGGGCGAATGCGATAACACCAAGTGCGTTCGGGCGGGTTCGCAGTGAAGGCGGTGCCGCTCAGCTGCTCTCCGTAAAGGCCATAGTTGCACCGTTGTGGGCTGTTCATCCCTTGTGGCAGCGCGTCGGGCAGGGCCTCGGTCTCAAAGTCGTTTCCAAAGCCGGGCATATAGCCGGCATGTGTGCCGACCGGCGTTGCAGCCTGCGTCAGCATATGTGGATCACTCGGACGATTCATGGTGTTTTCCTCCGTTGCTGCTTGTCGGGTAATAGTTGATTTTGTAACTAACAAGCATGACACACGAAGAATCCAAAAAAAATGATGAGTTTGATCTGCAGAATTTTCTGCCTTTCCTTCTGAACCAGGCGGCCGAGCATGCCTCGTTGGAGTTTCAGAGCGTCTATAAAGGCCGTTACGGGATGCTCAGAACCGAATGGCGGGTGCTGTTTCACCTTGGGCTATTCGGTGAGATGACGGCTAAAGAGATTTGCGAGCGCGCCAGAATGCACAAAACCAAAATCAGCCGCGCGGTCGCCAAGCTGGAACAGAGAAGGTATCTGAAACGCACACGCGACGAAGGAGATCGGCGGGCGGAATGGCTGACTCTAACACCGACGGGGCAAACCGTGTATCGTGATCTGCATGGCGTCGCCGCCGCCTATGATGCAAAACTGTCGGGCCTATTCGATGCGGAAGAAGCTGCTCTGCTGCGTAAAATGCTGCAAAGACTGGCTGGTTTGGACTGACCACTGGCAATTGATGCGTGTCGCCCCCAGATGGGGGTCATGCTTGATACGGATATTTAAATGACTTCTCAGGACTCTTCTTCGATTCCCGCACACGACCTGATCGATTGGCTGGTCGCCAAGGGGCTTGAAGGCGCCGGGCAAGAAGAATTGCTGGAAGGGTTTTGCACCCGGCTTGTCGATATGGGCATACCTTTGATGCGGTTTCACGCGGCGCAATCTACCCTGCATCCGGTTTACGGCGGCACCGGCTATAGCTGGTACAACGGCGCGGGTGGTGAATCCGAGAGGTTCGAGAATACAGATACGCCCAGTGAAGTCTGGCAGCGAAGCCCATTGTATGCCCTGTTGCACGAGGATCTGGATGAAATCCGGGTCAAGCTGGTTGATCATAACGAGCCTAGTCGCTTTCCCTTGCTCAATGATCTGCGGGAAATTGGGGCGACGGATTACTATGCTACGGGCCTGTCTTTTGAAGGGGTTAAGCAAATCCGCCCCAACGGCGCAAAAAAGGTCAGTGATGGCGTTCTGATGTCTTGGACCAGCGACGCACCAACCGGGTTCGACGACAGCGACTTGAGGCAAATTCATACCGTCCTGCCGCATCTGGGGTTGGCGCTTAAATCCGCCAAGAACCAGAACCTGACCAAGGATCTGTTGCGAGTGTATCTGGGCCGAGATGCCGGTCGCCGGGTTCTGTCGGGCGAAATCCGGCGAGGGTCGCTGCAACAAATAGATGCGGTAATCTGGAATTTCGACCTAGAGGGCTTCACCACCCTGTCCGAGGATCTGCCGGGGAACGAGATCATCGATATGCTGAACGACTATCTGGCCGTGGCGGTAGGAGTGGTGCATGACAACGGCGGGAATATCCTGAAATTCATGGGTGACGGCGTGATGGCCATGTTTGATGTCGGCGAGATCGACGAAGATGCCCGTGCCGCGCTGAGCGCTGTGCCGTTGTTGCAATCGCGCATGAATGAGTTGAACTCCAGACGTCAGGCGCAGGGTCTGCCAGTGGCAAACTATACGCTGGCCTTGCATTCGGGTGAAATTCTCTACGGCAATATCGGGTCCGAGACACGGCTGGATTTCACCGTGATCGGTGCTGCCGTCAACCAGGCCTCCCGTATTGCCGGAATGCACCGATCTTTGGGTCAGAGGATCCTGATCTCGGACGACGTCGCCCGCGCCGCGCAACCCTGTGAGCAAGAACTTGTCTCGGTCGGTCGCTACATGCTGCGCGGCGTGAATGAGCCGAAAGAGTTGTTCACGGTGTATTCACCAGTTGGTTCATCCCACGCCGATTGAAACTTCGTTTTAAGCCCGAAGCGGCCATTCTTATCCCTCTCTCTTTTCATTGTTTGAACCGGTAGAAGAAGCTTGGCGTCCGTCTCTTACGCAATGGAGACTGGCGGCTAAAAAGTGTTGAGGGTTCTTCACAGGCTTGGGCAAGATTGATCTTTTTGATTTCAATCGTTTATCCTTGCATCAGATCATTGAGAAACAGGAGGTTCTTTTGGGCAGCTCTATTTCTGATGAGGCGATGGCCAGACTCCCCTTCTGGGTGACACCACCGGGCGAGACGGATGGCTTTCTGATCGTGGTGGGAATTCTGCTCGTTGTTGTGCTGCTTGGTTTCGGCGCACTCTACTTTACCGTGCAGGCCATTCCCGACCGCATGGCAGCAGGTGCTCATAAAGTTCAAATGCAATTGGTTGGTGTGCTGGGGTTGATTTCTCTGTTTACACTTAACAATGCGTTTTGGATCGCGGCAATTCTAATCGCTGCCGTACCTTTGCACGAAATACTCCCGCTCAAGAGTGACGTGGATCTCTCGGAGAGCCAGGATGCTTGAGCTGGTCTTTTCTGCCCTGATCACGATCGTCCCGGATTACCTATACAGGCGTTACAAGCAGGGTAAGCGATGGGGCCATGAAATCACGCTGTTCAATGTCTGGTATGAATTGCGTTGGGGTTTGACGGCCTGTGCAATCCTGGCAATCACTTTGATCACCGTGATTTTCTATTTTCATCCGTCCACGCGGAACGTCTCCGCAGCATTTCGCACGGTAACTATTCTTTCTGATCGCGGGGGCCGGGTTTCGGAGGTCTATGTCGCGAACAATGATACGATAAAAGCGGGTGAGGCAATCTTCCGGTTGGACACGACGCGGCAGGAAGCTGCGGCAGAAACTGCACAGCGACGCATAGAAGAAATCGAGGCAGCGCAGGGACTGACAGCAACCGAGATCGCGGGTGCTGAGGCACGGGTTGGTTCGGCGGAAGCGAATCTTGCTCAGGCGACCAGCGATTTGGATCGCCGCCTTGAACTCGCGGAGCGCAACGACACAGTTGTAAGTGAGCAGGAATTGGAGCGTTTGCAAACCGCTGTGTCCAGTGCCGAAAGTCAGCGCGCAGCTGCAGTTGCAGCCCTTGACGGCGCTAAACTGCGCCAATCTACTCTGCTTCCTGCGCAGCTTGAAAGTGCGCGTGCTGTTTTGGCTGAGGCCGAAAACGAAATCTCTAAATCCACTGTTTTTGCCGAAGTAGACGGGACCGTCACACAGTTTTTGTTGAAGCCAGGTGACATCGTGAATCCAATTCTGCGCCCTGCAGGAATTCTGGTTCCCGAAGTCTCAGGGCAGGGTCGCCTTATTGCGGCTTTTGGTCAGATTTCGGTCAGTGTGCTCAAGCCGGGAATGTTAGTGGAAATTACCTGTGCGTCCAAACCCCTGACCATAATCCCAATGGTGGTGGACGACGTGCAAAATGCGATTGCTGCGGGGCAGTTTCGACCCGGTGATGCTCTGCTTGACCAACAGGATCGTGCGCGGCCCGGAACGGTTACAGCTTTCCTTGCGCCAATTTTCCCTAAACATCTGGAAGACATCCCGCCAGGAAGTGCGTGCGTTGGCGTTGCCTACACGAGCCGCGCAAAAGAAATAGACGCGGGGAAAATCACCGGGTTTTCGGCTTTTGTTGCACGGATTGTGGACGGGATGGGCATAGCGAACGCCATAGTCTTGCGCGCACAGGCCATTTTGCTTCCTGTTAAGACGCTGGTGTTCAACTAGGCCGCGCGACACGGAGAAGGAGAGCTTCGCCATGGGTTGTGACGTCAGCTATATATGCACCTTCTTGTCAGTCTTCTTTCAGGACCTGATATATCTGTCGCCGATTTTGCTGTTTTTGTTGGTATCTATATGTGCGCTGGGGCAATGGATTGTCAGGATCGAAGGCTGGTCCACCGGAGTGAGCCTTTATCATGCGTTCATAAACGCAACCACGGTTGGCTACGGTGACTTTAAGCCGATGAAATCTGCCAGCCGGATTTTATCCGTTATCAACGCGATTGTCGGACTGATCTTCGTAGGAATTGTCGTCGGAATAGGTGTTCACGCCGTGGAGTCGGCGATGAGCGTCGTGTTCTGAATTAGGGGCTTCCTAACTCCAGATCTGGTACGAACATTGCAACTGCCAAAAGCCGGTTGGTTGCGCAAACCAATCAAAACGGTAGCCGCTTAGAAATCAATCTCCACACCCGGCAGGTTCAGCTCTTTCATCATATCGCGCAGTTCCTGGCGGGCGGCGATGTTTGAGATGTTCAACTGCTTGACGCCGATGTCCTTGAGGTCCAGCAGGGTCAGGCCGCGTGGGAACAACTCGCGGAAGATGACCCGTTCGGAAAAGCCCGAGGCGACGCGAAAGCCGATGCGCTGCGACAGCATCTCGATTGCGCGCTGCATCTTTTCCTTGTTGACCATCCGCTGCGTGCCGACCCGGTTGCGGACCACAACCCAGTCGATCGGCTTCAGCCCGGCCTGCGCCCGCAACTGCCGCGCGTTCCAGACCATTTCGGAATAAACCGATGGTCCTAGGATTTTCTCACCCTTCGAATCGATCCGCGCCAGCAGGTCGAAATCAATGAAACTGTCGTTCAAGGGCGTGACAAGCGTATCAGCGAGCGAATGTGCCACCTGACTGAGCCGGGTGTGAGAGCCCGGGCAATCGATCAGGATGAAATCGCTGTCGCTTTCCAGTTGTGATACGGCGGCGGACAGGCGGTGGTCATAGATATTCTCACCAGGTTTCAGCGTGGCAGCGTCGATCTCGGGCAGGTCGTGATGGCGCGGGCTGGGCAGGGTCAGGTCCAAGCTTTTGAGGAAGTTGTTGCGGTTCTCAAAATAACGTCCCAGGCTGCGCTGACGCAGGTCCAGATCAAGTGTGCTGACCTTGTGTCCCAATCGGGCCAGCGCGGTGGCCACATGCATCGACACGGTCGATTTGCCTGCGCCACCCTTTTCGTTCCCGACCACAATGATATGTGCCATGCTTGTATTCCCAAGTCCCGCCGTGCTTCACTACACGTTGTTGACACCCACTATATGTTGTGTGGGTTGGGAAGAAAAGAACCTCAAGCGGCGGTTTCGGGCAATATCAGACCCTATTTTGGAAAACCCTGCGTGCTGCGCGGGTTACAGGCGGGCACTTGTCAATGCAACAGCTCTGATTCACAGTCCACATGCAGGTCTGGCAGGGAGAATTTGGCTTGGAACACCTGTTCCTGAACGTCTTGAACGTGGTTTTGCCGGTTTTGATCTGTGCCGGGATCGGTTTTGGGCTTGCACTGATTCATGCCCCCTTTGACAGCAAGGTGATCGGTGGGATCGTTTCAAAAGTCGGCTACCCAACACTGATCATCTCGCACTTGTCGACCACTAAACTGGCGGTGGGCACCTTTCTGGACGTGATGACCGCAGCCGCTTTGGCAGTGGCGGGGTTTGGCGTGTTGGGTTTTGTTGCCCTGAAGGCCCTGCGCCTGCCGGTCAGGGCGTTTCTGACGCCTTTGATGCACGGAAATGTCGGCAATATCGGTTTGCCGATTACTCTGCTGGCATTGGGTGATGCGGGCATGGCTTATACCATGGCGTTTGTGGTGGTCGTGCTGATCAGCATCTTCACCTTGGGCATGTGGATTCCTGCCGGGGAGTTTTCGCCCAAGAAGCTGGCCACGTCCCCGATCATCTATGCCGTGGCGCTTTCGCTGATCCTTATGGCGACAGATACCAGCCTGCCTCAGCCGATTTTGAAGTCGTTTGATATTCTGGGCGGGCTGTCGATCCCGCTGATGCTGCTGACGCTGGGCCATACCCTGGCGACGTTGCGGGTTAAAACCCTGGGGCGGTCGATCCTTTTGACGCTGCTACATTTGGCGATGGCAGTTGTCATTGCCGGTGCATTAATCTGGTTTTTCGGATTTACAGGGCCGGAACGAGGTGCCGTGATCCTGTGCTGCCTGATGCCATCTTCGGTGGCGACCTATCTTTTCATCGATCAGCATGTCCCGGAGTACGGGCCCGATGTGGCAGGCTATATTCTGGTCTCGACGCTGGCGACAATACTGGTTCTGCCGGTGGCGCTGTCGTATTGGATTTGACATCTGACCGATGCCGGTTTCGTGACTTGTAACCGTCCGGTGGCTGGCGGACTATGCCCCGGAAACCATCCAGTATTCGAAGGGGTTCCGCATATGATCGGATATGTAACCATTGGTGTTTCCAACATGGACGCCGCCAAGACATTCTACACTTCGCTGTTCGAGGACAAAGGCGCGCAAGTTCTGATCGACGCTGGTCGCATTGCATTTATCGGCAATAATCCGGCGGCACCGATGCTGGCCGTTTGCGAGCCGTATGATGGCAATGATTGCGCATCAGGGAATGGCAATATGGTGTCTTTCGCTGCCGACACAAAAGAGGCCGTTACCACAATGTATGACAAGGCCATCAGCCTTGGTGCGACGGATGAAGGCGAGCCCGGGCAGCGCGTACCGGATCGGTTCTACGGTGCTTATGTGCGGGACCCAGACGGCAACAAGCTTTGCTTCTACGTCTTCGGATGAATTCGGACACATCGCAGGCAAGAAAAAAGGCCGCCCAATGGTGCGGCCCTTTGCAATTCAATCCAGTCAAGCTTAGAAGCCCAGACCTTCGTATTTCTTCTTGAACTTCGACACGCGGCCGCCGGCGTCCATCAGGCGCGACGAGCCACCGGTCCATGCCGGATGCACGGAAGGGTCGATTTCCAGAGCCAGCTGGTCGCCTTCTGCGCCCCAGGTGGATTTCATTTGAACCACTGTGCCATCGGTCATTTTGACGTCGATGACGTGATAATCGGGATGGATGTCTTTTTTCATCTTTCCGTTCCTTACGCTTCGGCGCCAGCCTTGGGCTTGTAGTTGGTGACTTCTGCGATACGTGCGGATTTACCGCGACGGGTGCGCAGATAGTACAGTTTGGCGCGACGAACGCGGCCACGGCGGACAACGGTGATGCTGTCGATGTTGGTCGAATACAGCGGGAACACACGCTCCACACCTTCGCCAAACGAGATTTTGCGAACGGTGAACGAACCGGCGATGCCTTCGCCGTTCTTGCGCGCGATGCAGACGCCTTCGTAGTTCTGCACACGGGTGCGCGACCCTTCGGTCACCTTATAGCCGACACGGATGGTGTCACCGGCTTTGAAATCGGGGATGTCTTTCCCCAAGGCGGCAATCTGTTCCGCCTCAAGCTGTGCGATCAGGTCCATCGCAGGTACTCCTATCTGCTCGTGGTTGGTCCACGAAGTTTGGGCACGGCCTGAGAGCTCTTGGTCTTCACCGGGTCCTGCACGCAGCCCGCCAGAGATCAGATCGACTGTTCCTTGGATCTGGTCTGATCTGACACGTCCCGGCCGAAGAAAGCTGAGCGTCACGCCGTGATGCAAACCAAAACACCGGAGTCGCATGATGCGGCACCGGATTGCGGTCGTTTAAGGGGATTGCGCGCAGGGATCAAGAGCTAATCGCACAGATTTCCAGCGTGGCACAGGTGGGAATCCGCCAGTCACAAATTGCAGCGTTGCCTTAGCCCGCAGATCGGGCATTCTGAGGCAAATTGAAAGAGCAGAATTTTGAACAGGACTTCAAGGATGCGATTGGCTTTGCTTATGGCGGTGGCGGCCGCAATGCTGGTATCTTGCGGGCGCAGTGGCCCGCAACCGCAGACGGTAGAACCCACGCAGGTCGTGGACCGGACGGCCCCTTCTATAATCTATCCCGATTTTGGCGACGCCGACCCCCATGACTGGGAGGGACGGCACCCCGGATTATACCCTGTCCACGGTCTGGACGTGTCGCGCTGGCAGGGACCTATAGACTGGCGCACGGCCAAAGCATCGGGTGTGAGTTTTGTTTTCATGAAAGCAACCGAGGGCGGAGATGTAGCCGATCCGATGTTCGATGAGCATCGACGCGGCGCGCAGGCCGCCGGAGTGCCCTGGGGAGCCTATCACTACTATTATTTCTGTCGTTCAGCGCGCGAGCAGGCGCGCTGGTTTATCAAGAACGTTCCCAAAGGGGCTGACCTTCCACACGTGCTGGACATGGAGTGGACGCCCCATTCGAAAACCTGCACGCTGCGGCCAGATGGCAGAACCGTCCGGGCCGAAGCGCAGCGGTTTCTGGATATTCTGGAACGGCACTATGGCCGTCGCCCGATTGTCTATACCACTGTTGATTTCTTCGAAGACACCGACATAGGCCGCCTGCCCAAAACCGAATTCTGGCTGAGGTCGGTCGCCGGCCACCCGCGCGAGGTCTATCCGCGCACCGTTTGGCGGTTCTGGCAGTACACTGGCACCGGGCTGGTGCCAGGTGTTCAAGGCAGGGTCGACATCAACACCTTTAACGGCACACCGGAAAACTGGGCCAGATGGAAGGCCAAGTCTTAGGTGTTCGGTGTCCGGTAGGTTTCAATCGTACCGCCGCTGACCAGGTGGTCCAGCCGCCGCTCACGTTCTTCACCATAGGCATTGCGCAGCCAGAAGGATTCACCCGCGTTGAGCTCGCGGCGTTCAAAGCCGCGTTCACGCAGGCAACGGTCGACCTGATCAATTTCACCCTGCACGCGCAACTCGTCTTGAAACGGGGCCGTAACCGCAGGCCCGATAATGATCCCCCAAAGAAGGATATTGGTCGTATAGCCGCCAATGACGGCGCTGTTTCCACCTTCATCCGCTTCCTGAGAACAGGAATCGACCGCCACCCGCGCCGAGTGCAGATTATGGCCAGCTTGTGTAGGAACAGACATCCCAAGCGGCTTTGTGGTGCAGGCTGAAACAGCCAGCACAACGCCAAGCAATAACTTTTTCATAATGTCGACAGACTCACTTTAAGCAACCCACGATTCTTATGGGCCTTAAAGGTGAATATTTTGAGGTGCGTTCAACTTCAAATGGCAAGTCGACAAACATTGAAGCTGCGGCATCCTCGCCACATTGTGTGCCCTTAGTCTCCGGTTTCCGAGGTGGTTTTCAGATACTCTGTCCAGATATCGGGGCGTCTTTCACGCGTGATGTCTTCTGACATTTTATGGCGCCATTCCGCAATGCGGCCATGATGGCCAGACATCAGTACCTCGGGGATCGGGCGACCTTTCCAGTCTGCCGGACGTGTATATTGAGGGTGCTCCAACAGACCCGAGGAAAAACTCTCCTCCTCGGTCGATGCCTGATTGCCTAAAACGCCGGGGATCAGACGAACCGTTGCGTCGATCAGGGCTTGCGCTGCAATTTCACCTCCGGTCATCACGAAATCGCCCAGAGACACTTCTTGAACGCCGTAATGTTCCAATACGCGCTCGTCCACGCCTTCAAAACGACCGCACAGGAGGGTCATGCCGTCACATCGGGCAAGGTTCTGCATCATGCGCTGATCCATGCGCCGCCCGCGCGGACTAAGGTAGATAAGCGGCCAATTGCCGTGTACACCCGCCATCGTATGTTCAATAGCTTCACCAAGAACATCTGCACGCAGCACCATCCCGGCACCGCCGCCAGCGGGTGTGTCATCGACATTGCGGTGCTTGCCGACGCCGAACTGCCGTAAGTCCACGGTTTCCAGCTGCCATAACCCTTCCTGCAATGCCTTGCCGGTCAGGCTTTCGCCCAGCACTCCGGGAAAGGCGGTGGGAAACAGCGTGATGATCTTGGCTTTCCAGACGCCGTGCAAATCCGGGGTCGAGGTCATCAGCTCGCGCGGTTTCAAGGTCGGTCGGATCGCCTTTCGACCATGGGATTTTTGGGGTGTGTCTGTCATATCTGGCGGGCCAGCTCGGTCTGGGCGGTTTGAATCAGAGCCCTCTTCTGGGTGATCAGAGCAGCTTCGTCCAGTGTCGAACGGTTCAGCGCCAGCATTTCTTGCAACACCTCGGCAGAAAAGCTGGGGGTTGAATGTGTGGGGCCCACGAGTTGCGATGTTTTATCGGGTGGCAGGTCGAGGAAACTAACAAATGATGCACCTGCGCCAAAGCGATGATCCTGAAATTGCTCCATCCATTCGGTTTGAATGGTGACGGAAGGCAGCCGGTCTTTGATCCGGTCTGCGGTTTCCTGCAATGCAGGCAGGTGCGCGAGGTCAGCACGGAAGCTATCCAGGTCCTGCACCAACCGCGATTGCTGCAGGTCGTGTGCCCAAAGGCTGTACAGCCATGCATCGCGCTGGCGCAGTGACAGGTAGATGGTGATATCGACTTCGTCGCCCAGAAATCGTCGGTGCAGCACGCTGACCAGCGTTTCGGCCAGTTCCGGAGCAGCAGCATACCCCTCGTCGCGGTTCCTGCTGGGGCGCAGGCCCAGAAAGTTCTCCTCGCTCAGGATCAGCCCCCGGCGCTCACCAAAATCCAGTTCATTCAGAAAGGCTTGAACCTGACCGCCAAATCCGGCCAGCGTTGCGTCCAGCCTATAGATAGAATGGCGGGTGGCGGCCTCGTTCAGCCCGGCCTTGCGGGTCTTGTAGGGCAGAATCAGGGCAAATCGGGGCCAGATCAATCTGCGGTTTTCGTGCAGAAACGATTGTGCTGCGGCCATGCCTGTCTTGTGCAGGCCCAGATGCAGCAAAATGCGTCGCATCAGATCAGACCTTCGGGCGGGTCAGCCACGATGCGGCCTTGCTCCAGATCCACAGTCGGCACCACTTGCAGCGTAAAGGGCAGCAGGACCGTTGATTTCAAGCCTAGCCCATGCAGTTCCAGCAAATCCGCGGCGCCGTGGTTCTGCACGGATTTTACCTTGCCCAGCAGCGTACCGCCGGTGTCATAGACCTCAAGCCCGATCAGGTCGGTGTGATAAAACTCATCATCGGGCAACGAAGGCAACTGATCGCGCCGCGCAAACAGGCGCAGACCGTTCAGCGCATCGGCTTCTTCCTTGGTTTCGACCCCGCCCAGACGTGCCGCAAACCCGTTTTTGATGGTGCGCGTCAAAACAACCGGATAACGCTGTTCGCCGGTCTCATCTGTCAACGGAGAGTAGTGTTCGATATCTTCGGGCACGGCGCAAAAGCTTTTCAGGCGCACTTCGCCGCGTACGCCGTAAGACCCCGCAACGCTGCCGACGCAGATCAGATCACTCATTGGACGCGCCTGTTGTCAAACAAATCCCGTTTCTCCATTCGCCAAGGCCTTCGCAGGCCTCGCGTTGATTGCTGCGTTCAAAGAACACGCCGACAATAAAGGCGATCAGCAGCAAAATGGGAAGTCGAATCAATGCGAACATAAGGCCTTACCGTGTTTCGATTGTCAGGCCGTCAGCCCGGTTTTCCCAACCAACCCGCTCCAGTTCTGGCGTGTCCGAGGCTCGTTCCGGCCAGCCAACACAGAAATATCCGATCAGGCGCCAGTCTGCGGGAACGTTCAGATCACGAGTCATTTGGTCAGGGTTCAAGATCGATACCCAACCCAGCCCCAATCCTTCGGCCCGCAACGCAAGCCAGAATAGCGTTATGGCAGAAACGACCGAATAGCGCCGCATCTCGGGCATCGTGCCCGCACCCAGCCCCAGGCCCTTGTCGGTAATGTCATCGCAAAAGACGGCCAGTTGCACCGGGGCTTCTTGCATTCCGGACAGTTTCAGGCGGCTGTAAAGCTGCGCCTTGTCGCCGGAATACCCCGCCAGCGCATCATCGTTGGCGGTTTGAAAATTCTTCAGCGCGGCGGATCGCGCCGCTTCGCTTTCTACGCGGATCACGCGCCAGGGTTCGCTGAGCCCCACCGAAGGGGCCAGTTGAAATGCGTCGAGGCAGCGCAACAGCACTGCCTCGTCCACGTGATCGGTGCGGAACCGGCGCACATCACGCCGGAGCCGCAACAACAGGTCAAACTGCGTGCGAAAATCGTCGGTGAAAGTCTGATCCCGCACGCGCTTGCCTGCTTATTCTTCTGCAGCCGCTTCTTCAGCCGGTGCAGCCGCCGCTTCGGCAGCTTCAGCAGCCTTTGCAGCTTTCTCTTCCGCGCGTTCCTGAGCTTTCTTGCCCGGGGTGCCCTTGTTGGGGTTGTTACGCTCGGCTTTTTCACGGGTACCGGCAGCTTCCAGCATACGTGCAATACGGTCGGTGGGCTGAGCGCCCTGATCCAGCCAGTACTGGATGCGCTCCATGTTCATTTTCACGCGCTCTTCGCTGTCTTTCGGCAGCAGCGGGTTGTAGGTGCCCAGCTTTTCGATGAAACGGCCGTCGCGGGGCATGCGGCTGTCAGCAGCCACGATGCGATAGAAGGGACGCTTTTTCGAGCCGCCGCGGGCGAGACGAATTTTCATTGCCATGGTGGTATCTCCTTTGAATGGCATCACGCCGGAGGCGTGTCTTTTGTTGAGCCGGCGTAGGCGCCGGTTAGTTCTGATGTTTCTTATGGTGTCGGATGACTTCCTGAATGATGAAATTCAGGAAAGCCTTGGCGAAGTCGGGGTCCAGATCGGCCTCTTTCGCCAGGTCTTCTAGCCGTGCGATCTGTGCCGCTTCACGCGAAGGATCGGACGGGGGAAGGTCGTGTTCGGCCTTGAGCTTGCCAACGGCCTGCGTGTGTTTGAACCGCTCGCCCAGCGTATAGACAAGGATCGCATCCAGTCGATCGATGCTTTCGCGATGCTCTTTCAACAGCGTGGCAGCCTGTGTCACGGGGTTGGTCATTGGCCGGTCCTTTCGGTGGTCAGGTCAATCTGCGGGTGACGCCAGATCTGGGCGCGTTTGCCCAGTAGCTCGGCATTTTCAAGCTCCAGCGTGGCTCCAAGGCGTTCTGCCAAAGCGCGCGAGCGGTCGTTGGCATGGGCGATGTACGAGATCACGCCGTTCAGCCCCTGTTGCCGCGCTGCATAGTCGCGTGCCGCCTGCGCCGCCTCAAATCCCAGCCCTTTGCCTTCGGCCTCGGCCATAAGGGTCCAGCCCAGCTCGGGCTCGGCCCAGCCGGGGGCATCGATCATACCGGCCCATCCAACAAATGCGCCGCTGGACTTTTCGGTCAGGTGCCACAGGCCAAAGCCCTTAAGAGCCCAATGTCCAAGGCGTTTCACGAGGGAGTCCCAGCTGCCAAGCTCATCCTTGGGTCCGCCGACCATATGGCTGCGCTTAGTCGCAGGGAACGCGGTCATCGCAGGCAGATCGTCCAGATGTGGCGCGCGCAGGATCAGGCGCTCGGTCTCGATGGTGGGGATAGTGAACGAGGTCATGCGTATGCCTCCATTCCGCCATCATTGTCCGATGAGACATAACGGTAAACGTGAACGGGCTCGTTGAATACGCTTTCGGCTTGCGCGTCCCGAGTTGCACCCACGCGCCGTGCGACATCTGCGGATTTCGCGTTGTCGGGATCGACATAACTGACCAGCGAAGGCAGGTCGTGTGTATCGAGCGCAAAGCTACGCACGGCAGCCACTGCTTCGGTTGCGATGCCTTGGCCTTCGGCTTCAGCGGTCAGCATGTAACCCAGTTCGTGTTCCTGATCGCCGAACTCCATAGCGACCGAGACAAATCCCGTGACAGTTCCGGTCGCCTTATCCTCAACTGTCCACACTCCCGCGCCGCGCAAAATCCATCCTGCCACGTATTGGGTGAAATCCTGCCACGCGCCATTGCGATCAAATGGGCCATCCATAAAGCGTGCACGATCAGACATCAGAATTTCGGCATAATCCCCGAAATCCCGCAACTCAGGCGCGCGCAGCAGCAGACGAGTGGTCTCGATACGCGGCACCAAAGCACCCAACCGCGCAGACAGCGCGGCTGCAGGACCGGTGGCCGGAGCCTCCCAGGGATATGCCGATGGGGCCGTCATTTACTTTTTCTTGCCGAACCCGCTGAGGCCCTGCGGCAGACCCATACCGCCACCCAATCCGGGTAGGCCGCCGGGCATCTTGCCACCCATCGCCTTGGCCGCTTGTTCCAGCGCCTTGGGGTCCATGCCTGCGGCCATTTCCTCGGGCGACGGGCCACCTTTGCCGAACATGCCTTTCATGGCTTGTTTCAGCATCTTGCCTTTGCCCATCTTGCCCATCTTTTTCATCATGTCCGACATCTGCCGATGCATCTTGAGCAGCTTGTTCAGGTCGCTGACCTCCATACCCGAGCCTGCCGCGATCCGTTTCTTACGGCTCGCCTGCAATAGCTGAGGGTTGGCGCGTTCGCGTTTGGTCATGGATTGGATCATGGCGATCTGCTGGCGCAGGATCTTGTCGTCCAGACCGGCCTGATCCATCTGCTTGGCCATTTTGCCCATGCCGGGCATCATGCCCATCATGCCCTGCATGCCGCCCATCTGGATCATCTGCTCCAGCTGCATTTTCAGGTCGTTCATGTTGAACTGACCTTTGACCATGCGCTTCATCATGCGCTCGGTCTGTTCCATCTCCATCGTTTCCTGGGCCTTTTCGACCAAGGCAACGATGTCGCCCATGCCCAGAATACGACCGGCGATCCGGTCCGGCTCGAAGGTTTCGAGCGCGTCCATCTTTTCGCCAAGACCAACAAAGCGGATCGGCTTGCCGGTGACCGCGCGCATCGACAGCGCCGCACCGCCGCGTCCGTCACCGTCCATGCGGGTCAGAACCACGCCCGAGATGCCGACCTTTGCGTCGAACTCTTCGGCCACTTCAACGGCGACCTGACCGGTAAGGCCGTCGACGACCAGAAGGGTCTCGCGCGGGTCAACCGCGTTGCGGACCTGCTCGACCTCGTCCATCAGGACTTCGTCAATGTGCAGGCGGCCCGCAGTATCGAGCATGTAGACGTCGTACCCACCCAGAGTCGCCTGCTGCTTGGCGCGCTTGGCAATATCGACCGGTTTCTGACCAGGGATAATCGGAAGAGTATCGACGCCGACCTGAGTGCCCAGAACAGCCAACTGGTCCATCGCGGCCGGGCGATAGACGTCGAGCGAGGCCATCAGGACCTTCTTACCCTCTTTCTCTTTCAGGCGCTTAGCCAGCTTACCGGTGGTGGTCGTCTTACCCGAGCCTTGCAGACCGACCATCAGGATCGGGGCAGGCGGGTTGTCGATCTTCAGCTTGCCGGGGTCTTCTTCGCCGCGCAGGGTATCGACCAGCGCGTCATGCACGATCTTCACGACCTGCTGGCCAGGGGTGATCGATTTGGTGACGGCTTGGCCGGTCGCCTGTTCCTGAACCTTTTTGACGAAAGCGCGGGCTACTGGCAGCGAGACGTCGGCCTCAAGCAGCGCAACCCGGACCTCGCGCAGGGCGGTCTTGACGTCTTCTTCGGACAGAGCGCCCTGTTTGGTCAGCCGGTCAAAGACGCCAGAGAGGCGTTCGGATAGATTTTCAAACATGCCTTCGGCCTCCTATGCCGGTTATATTGTGGCACTTCCTACGTAGGAAACACCGGTTAAATACACAATTTCCCCCACGGGCGAAACTCGCTGGTGGGGGGCGATCCCTGAACGACTCAAGGGACCGGAAGATCGAAAGGCTTCCGGATGTTTGGCGGTCATTTACGCCTTGCGGCCGGGTGAGTCAAGATAAGCTATGTGAAGCCTGCTGGTGTAATGTACTCTGATCAAAACAAGCTTGGGGAGGGGGCGATGAGGGAGGATCTTCCTCAAAAGACAACCGACTATGTTGGCGAGGTGACAAACACCGATATCTGGTCCGGGTTCGAGATACGGCCAGACGATGTCTTTGTGTGCACTCCGCCAAAATGCGGCACCACGTGGACGCAGACTCTGGTGCGAATGCTGATCACGCAAACCGCTGACCCTAGCGTTTACGACAACAAGATCTCACCTTGGCTGGATTGCGGCTTTCGCGACCGTGTTGAGCAAGCAAATACACTGGACGCACAAACCCATCGGCGCTGCATCAAGACACATACCCCGCTGGATGGAATAAAATTCTCACCCGATGCGCAGTATCTGGTTGTGCATCGCCATCCCGTCGACGTTCATTTCTCACTGCGCCGGCATGTTGAAAACATGAAGGACGATTGGCTGGATTACCTGTTCCCAGAAGATCTTTCGGAAGCTTTTGCAATGTTTCTGGATCGCCCCGCTTCTTCAAAAGGTACGGATGACTTGACCCTCAGATCTTTTGTTCATCACTTCAGGTCTTTTTGGGCCTATCGCGATTTGCCCAACATTCATTTTCTGCATTACGCCGAACTCAGCCGCGATCTGCCTGGGCAAGTCGCACGGCTTGCCCGCATCATGGATATCGAGATTGGGCCGCAATTGATCAAGGACATCGCCGAGGCGGGCAGTTTCGGGTCGATGAAAAACAACGCAAAACGCCTTGAGCAAACGCCCGGGTTCACCAGTGGGTTCCACGACTTTGCACAGTTTTTTTCATCGGGCACCAGCAACAAGTGGGAAGGCAAGCTGACGTCTGATGACATGGCCAAGTATGACACATGTATCTCTGAAATGGTCTCACCTGAAGAACGTTTGTGGCTGGAAAGCGGGTTTGCCCGTTAACCTACGCCTAGGTTGTGGTTGTTCTGTTTGGACGCAGGGAGCCAATTGTTTACTGCCTCAGCCAGCCGATGAGAACCCGACCCGCTAACAAAGGCTTCGACAATAGGGTGGCGACCAGCGCTCATTCCCTTATCCAGTACAAGGACGGTCCGATACATCCGCGAAGTGCTTTTGTTGCTTCTGGACGTCGTGCTTTCAACTTCGGCATGAGACAGGTTGGACAGTTTGTGTTCCACGGCCTTATAGCCGAACACCGACTGGCGGCGGATCAGAACACTGTCTTTTTGCCGGTCCAGTACAATCTGAACCCGCCTCACAAAGGTGCAGAAGGCACCAAGACCCATGCCACCCCCGAAGACTGCGAAGAAAAGGCCGAACCAAATGCCCTCGCCGCCTTTACTGGCCATGAACAGGCCGGCACATACAAAGGCGAGTATGAAGAGGACCAGTGTGATGCCGATGAACCAAGGCGTGTTTGAAAGGATCAACTGGTCAGGGGTATTGCGCTTGATTTTCATGACGGAACACTACAGCCTTTTCAGAATTCGTTGAAGCAAAGCGCAGCGTTCTTTGCCTGTGTCGAAAGGATAGGCAGCTTACAAACGATCTTGCGTATGCCGACAAGCTTGAGCTTCTGGGCCACTGATTGCAGGCGGGGTCGTTCTATGGCACTGCCCTTGAAACTTTCGCAAGGAGGCCGGGATGGACGCTTCATCCGCTTTTCAGGACACATTACCTTTGAGCTCTGATGCGTTGCTGGCGCAGCTAAATGACTGGGGGCTGGCCTATCGTCTGCACACGCATGTCCCGTTGCGCACGGTCGAAGACTCGAAGGCGGTCGAAGATCAGTTCATGGTTCCCGGTGAAAACGCATTAAGGGTCAAAAACCTGTATTTGCGCGACAAGAAAAAACGCAATTATTTGGTAACGCTCGAGCAGAACCGGGCAATCGACCTCAAAGCACTGGGTGCGGAGCTGGGTGTCGGTAACCTGTCTTTCGGCTCGGCAGACCGGTTGTTGCAAAACCTTGGCATACGTCCCGGCGCGGTTAGCCCGTTGGCGATGATCAACGGCGTTCAGAATGAGGTGCGGTTCTTCATGGACGCTGCGGCCCGGCAGACCGATGTGGTTTACATGCACCCATTGGTTAATGATCGCACTGTTGCGATGTCCCGCGCCGATTTGATGGATTTCTTTGATCGCGTCGGGTGCGAGGTAACCTGGTTGCCGTGATCACACGCGACTACAGACGCTGAAAGTATGCTTGAACCTAAGAAGAGCACTTCAAGTGCCGGTTAGCGCTTCCTTGAGGGCGGCGGTGACATGCGCGGCAGATGGATTGACGAACAGGTGCCCGTCAGCCTCGAACACGGGATCGTCCAGATGGGCCGGAAAGGCCAATGGCAACTCGGTACATGCCAGCAAGATCGCGGTGCCAGGACTTGCGTGCTTGTTACAGAAGTCAAGCAATCGTGCCCGAGCGTTATCAGACGCACCGCCATAGAAGTCGCTGTCGATCATGGCTTGCATTTCAAAGATTTCGGACTCGGGCAGGCGACTATTTGCCGTGATGCCTTCGGCGGCCAAACGTTCAGCATAGTTGGTGGCCTGCATCGTTACAGTCGTTCCAAGCACCAAAGCCTTGGGTGCCCCGGTCCGCGCCGTGGTTTCGGCGGTTGCGTCGAAAATACTGAGGATCGGCATGGATACGCCCCGACGGATCGCGTGAAGCCGTGCATGGGGTGTGTTGGACGCAATAATGCCGAAATCGCAGTCCGCGCGTTCCAAGGTCAGCAGGGCTTCGCGGAACACTGAGTCAAAATCCGCCCAGCTGGCCTCATCCCCAGCGACACCGCGCAGGGCTCGCGTTCTGGCTTGAGTGACAGATTCGATGGTCATCGGGGGGATCGGTAAAGGTGAGCCATGGCCGCGTTCCGCGAAGTGACGCCCGGCCCCTTCGGCTATGGCGCGGTAGTAGTCAACGGTCGAGGCCCAGCCCACCCCGCCGAGAATGCCGATTTTCTTCATGGGTTTCGTCCAGCCTGCCAATCCCAACACATTGGCAGACTGAAGGTTTAAAAGGTCATTGACCAGAGCAGATCAAGCCGCGAGGTCTGAAACTGCCTTATGCGCACTTTCCAGCGCCGCTTCGGGATTCACGGCCATCTGATCCGCTGCGATGACGTCCACGTCATGAATGCCGATAAAGCCCAGCACATGGCGGGCGTAGTTGGTGGCGAAGTCCGCCTCGGAGCCGACGGGCACACCACCCGACGCGATGGCCAGAATGGCGCGCTTTCCTTCCAACAAGCCTTTTGGGCCGTTTTCAGTGTAGGCAAAGGTCAGGCCTGCGCGGGCAACCAGGTCAATCCATGCCTTGAAGGCGGCCGGAACCGAAAAATTGTAAATCGGCAAACCAATTACGATGGTGTCGGCGTCCTGCAATTCGGCCACCAGCTCATCGGACAGGGCCAGCCGATCCCGCTGTACATCGTCGCGCTGGTCCGCAGGGGTGAAGTTCGCGGCGATCCAGTCTTCGGTCAAAAGGGGCAGAGGGGTTGCCAGATCGCGACGGATGATGCGTTCCGCGTCCAGTTGCTTGACCACACGGTCGGACAGATCGCGGGTCGTCGAGTCAACGCGGCGTGCAGAGGAATCGATATGAAGGATTGTTTTTGGCATTGTTCAGGTCCTTTGGGTCAGGGAAATCTTGTACTGTCCCCAATATGATTATTGCGTTGGTGAACAAAACTCGGATACATCAACAGTTATTGTTGGAAATTGCACAGTGACGCATTGCCATGGATAATTGGGACGAAGTGAGAACCGCCTATCAGGTGGCGCGCATGGGGACAGTCAGCGGCGCAGCCGAGGTTCTTGGGGTTCACCACGCCACCGTGATCCGCCACATTGATGCGATCGAGGCGCGGCTGGGTGTAAAACTGTTCCAGCGTCACGCACGCGGATACACGCCGACCGAGGCAGGCGACGATCTGTTGCGCGTCGCACAGGCCACCGAGGATCAGTTCAACCAGCTAGTTGGCCGCATGAAGGGTCGGGGCGACGACGTTTCAGGTGAATTGGTGGTGACATCGCTTGGTTCACTTGCACCCTTGGTGGTGCCCACACTCACCGCGTTTCAAAAGATGCATCCGGATCTCATCGTGCGCTACTTGACCGGCGACCGGCTTTTCCGTCTGGAATACGGCGAGGCGCATGTGGCGATCCGCGCAGGGTCAGCCCCGGATCAGCCGGACAACGTTGTGCAGCCATTCCGACAGGAAGAAGTCGGCCTGTATGCCAGCACAGCGTATATCGAACGGTTTGGCACGCCGTCGGGTATAGAGGATTTCGGGAAACACCATTTCGTCAGTTCTGACGACGAAAGCAGTCGCGCGCCTTTTACCCGATGGCTGCGCGCAACAGTTCCGGCAGATCGCATCACTTTCCGCTGTACCAATAATTTCTGTATGCGCGAGGCTGTCATGGCCGGGGCGGGCATAGGTTTCATGGCGCGCTGGGAAGCGGCCCGCCACGACAATCTGGTCGAGGTGATGGATCCGCTTCCAGAATGGTTCGGAAACCTGTGGCTTGTGACCCACGTGGATTTACACCGCACCACCAAGGTACAGGCCTTCCTGAGTTATCTGAAAGAAGAAGCCAAAGGCTGGAAACCATGAGCCCTCAGGCGCGTGGCCATCTGGCCATGCTGACCTTTTCGGCGCTTGTTGCGGGCAGTTTTTCGTTGGGATCCATGATCGCCAACGAAATTGCGCCGTCCGCCTTGAACGCGGTGCGATTTGCGATTGCGGCTGTAGTGATTGGTATTGCGGCACTGGCCACAACAGGCCTGCCGCGCAGCGCTGTACAGGCGCCTTGGCGCTACCTTGTGTTGGGTGGGCTGTTTTCGACCTATTTCGTGCTGATGTTCTATGGGCTACAAACCGCCCCGCCGGTCAGCGCCGCTGCGGTGTTCACCCTGACGCCCGTTGTTACAGCCCTTGCGGGTTGGGTTTTATTGCGTCAGATCACCACCCCGCGCATGGCATTGGCTTTGACCATTGGTGCGGTGGGCGCGCTTTGGGTAATCTTTCGAGCCGACTGGCAAATGTTCCGCGCCTTCGAAATCGGACGTGGTGAGATCATCTACTTTTGGGGTTGTGTATCTCACGCAATCTATACACCCATGATCCGCAAACTGAATCGCGGAGAGCCCGCAGTAGTGTTCACTTTCTGGACACAAGTTGCCGGGTGCTTGTTGCTGATCGTGTTCGGGTGGTCCGACCTGATGACGACCAACTGGGCGGCTCTTCCGGCCATCGTCTGGATCGGACTGATCTATATTTCGCTCTTCGCGACGGCGGCCAGTTTTGTGCTGGTGCAGTTTTCATCGCTCCGACTGCCCTCGGCCAAGGTGATGGCTTACACCTATCTGGTGCCCAGTTGGGTGATCTTGTGGGAGATAGCGCTGGGAAAGGCTGTGCCCACCGGTTTGATTTTGGGTGGCGTTGCGCTGACCGTCATTGCGTTGTTGATGCTACTTAAGGAAGAAACGCCGCCTGCGGTGCCCGCGGGAACGGCCGCTGATTAACCGGAGCTTTGCTTGCAGACGCCTCGGCTCTTTGATGTATTCCAAAGGTAGAATTTGTTGAGCCAGATCAAAGCCCGTGAAAAACCTCTTCAATACACTTTAAAGCACGTGAGAGGAGGAAGTTATGTTCAACCACATCATGCTGCCGATCGATCGGCATCTACCGCCCGAGGTTCGCAAAGCTGCCGATATTGCCGCGCAGGTGGCGAAATGGCAGGGGGCCAAAATCACTTTGGTCAGTGTTACCGGCGCCCATTTGGGGGAATCCACGGAAACCGAAGCTGAGATCGACAAGGAACTGGCCGCTTTTACGGAAAAACTGGCCGCCGAGGGCGGGGCCGAGGTTGCCGTGCGCAAGATACACTCGGTTGACGTTGCCGCCGAAGTGGACAGCGACCTGACCCGTGCTGCGGAAGAGATCGGCGCCGACCTGATCATTGTGGGGACCCATGCCCCCCGGATCACCGACTATATCTTCTCAAGCCACGCCGGTTATCTTGCAAAACACGCCAGCATGTCAGTCTTTGTCGTGCGCTAGGCTTCGTCTGGTGTCGGAAGCTCTACTTCCAGAAATCGTTCGAACGCGTCCAGATTGACGGGTTCGAATTGTCCGAAACCCTGCATCCAAACCGATGCGGCGCGCAGGGCGTCGGGTTCCAGCTTGCACCATTTCACCCGCCCACGCTTTTCCTGGGAAATCAATCCGGCTTTGGTCAGGATGACCAGGTGCTTTGAAATCGCGGCCAATGACATCTCGAAGGGTTCGGCCACATCCGTAACGGCCATATCGTCCTCAAGCAGCATTGCCAGGATGGCGCGGCGGGTTGGGTCGGCAAGGGCCGCGAAAACAGTGTCGAGCGTGTCGGTCATTGCCCTGTCATAACCGTTTGGAGCAAGGGCGAAAAGGGCGTTACAGCATTGGGTGTTGATAGCTGTCGCTGGGAAAACGCACGCTCATCCCCCGGCTGTCGGGCTTTTACGCGGCCAACCCCGGTGTTGATCTGCGCTTGGAAGCTTTACGTGCGCTGGCGGATGGGGACGGATCTGTCGCTGACGGCGGCACTGAGTGGGTTGGGCGTTTATCTTGGACCCGAGTAATGCGTGCTGACCGATCTGCAGGCGGGTCGTTTGATCCGGTGCCTTCCCATCGGATTCCGTGAGGGAAGTTTCCGGCTGGTTTCGGGGTCAGCTACGGTGCACGGCAGAACGGTACAGGCGTTCCGAACGTGGTTGCTGGATCAAAGCGCAAAACTGCGCGGCCAAGCTGTGTTGCAGGAATAATCAACTCGTTGGTTGAATATGCGGATTCAGCACATTTCAAGCTTCTTCCAGTTTCAGGGTACTCTTTCACAATGATCTGCATCTAATAAAAGTGTTATTTAACAGGTATTTAACCTGCGTCATTTCGGTCTCACGACAGCGTTGACTCTGGGCCATTCGCGCCTTAGCACCATGCCTCAAGACAGCGCGAGGAAACCGTCCGTGACCGAAGACGACCAAAAGCAGCGTATGGCGCAGCTGGAGGCTAAGATCGAAGCGGCGAAAAAGGCTAAGGAACCGGCCCCCCGTGCAGACAGTGACATATCCGGTGGCGAACTTGCCTGGAGGATGGTCATCGAAATGGTATCCGGTCTGGGGATCGGATTTGGCATCGGATACGGGCTGGACAGCCTGCTCGGGACTATCCCGACTTTTCTGGTGCTGTTTACATTGCTGGGCCTTGTCGCGGGCGTGAAGGTTATGCTCCGCAGCGCGAAAGAGGTTCAAGAGAAACAAATGGCGGCGACGGCTGCCGAGAAGGATGAGAGGGACTGAACGTGGCAACTGAGACCACCGCAGCAGAAGGCAGCAGCCTGGTTTTCCACCCGATGGATCAGTTCATCGTGAAACCGTTGTTCGGCGACGGTGCGGTCGGCATGTTCACTGTGACCAACGTGACCCTGTGGCTGTTCTTTGCCATCCTGGCGGTTGTCGCATTGCTGGTTCTGCCCACGTCCAAACGCGCGATTGTGCCGACGCGGATGCAGTCTGTCGCAGAGCTGACCTATGGCTTCGTATACAAGATGCTGGAAGACATCTGCGGCAAGGAAGGCGTTAAGTTCTTCCCCTATGTCATGACCCTTTTCATGTTCATCGTCTGCGCGAACTTCCTGGGCCTGATCCCGACGTCGTTCACCACCACATCTCATTTCGCCGTCACCATCCCGCTGGCGCTGGCCGTGTTCCTGACTGTGACCATCCTGGGCTTCGTAAAGAACGGCGCCGCGTTTCTGGGTCTGTTCTGGGTGTCCAGCGCACCGCTGGCGTTGCGTCCGATCCTGGCAATCATCGAGCTGATCTCGTACTTCGTGCGCCCTGTCAGCCACTCTATTCGTCTTGCCGGTAACGTCATGGCAGGCCACGCGGTTATCAAGGTTTTTGCGGGCTTTGCCGCAGTTGCCGTGATCTCGCCTGTGTCCGTTCTGGCGATCACCGCAATGTACGGTCTTGAGGTCCTCGTGGCCTTCATCCAGGCCTACGTATTCACCATTCTGACCTGTGTTTATCTGAAAGATGCGCTGCATCCTTCGCACTAAAGGTCCGATACCCAAACATCGAAACTTCCAATTCGTAAGGAGACACATCATGGAAGGCGATCTCGCACACATCGGCGCAGGCCTGGCAGCAATCGGTTCCGGCGCAGCCGCAATCGGGGTGGGCAACGTTGCAGGCAACTTCCTGGCCGGCGCCCTGCGCAACCCTTCGGCGGCTGCTTCGCAGACCGCAACCCTCTTCATCGGTATCGCATTCGCAGAAGCGCTGGGCATCTTCGCATTCCTGGTCTCGCTGCTGCTGATGTTCGCCGTCTGATCTGCGGAACCTGATCCTTACGCGCAGGTGGGTCCAAGCCATAGCGGCCCACCTGTTGTAAAGACAACGTTCCGACGGAGGACATCATGGCGACTGAACCCATTACGAAAGAAGTAGCTGGCTCGTGCGTTGACTCCTATGGCTCTGCCATTGGCATGCCGCAGCTCTGCTTCGATTGGTTCCCCAACCAGATTTTCTGGCTGGTCATTACGCTGGTCGTCATCTTTCTGGTCCTGTCCCGCGTGGCTCTGCCCCGCATCGCGGCAATCCTGGCTGAACGTCAGGGGACCATTACCAACGACCTGGCTGCGGCCGAAGATCTGAAGGCCAAGGCGGTCGAGGCTGAAGAGGCCTACAACAAAGCGCTGGCCGATGCCCGTTCTGAGGCACAGCGTATCGCAGCGGAAGCCCGCGCCGAAATTCAGGCTGGTCTGGATGACGCGATTGCAAAGGCGGACGCGGAAATCGCTGCAAAAGCGGCTGAATCGGAAAAGGCAATTGCTGAAATCCGTGCCGGTGCGCTGGAAAGCATTCAAGTGGTTGCCAAGGACACGGCGGCTGAACTGGTCACAGCGCTGGGCGGCGAAGCGGATGCGGATGCCATTGCCGGTGCCGTAGATGCGCAGACGAAAGGATAAGTGACATGCGGAACACTCTTGCCCTTATCCTGACATTTGGTGCGGCCAGCCCGGCCTTTGCGGCCAAGGGCCCGTTCTTCTCGCTTGGCAACACAGACTTTGTCGTCCTTCTGGGCTTTATCGTCTTCATTGCGGTCCTGTTCTACTTCAAGGTCCCCGGCATGATCGGTGGGGCGCTGGACAACCGTGCCGAAGGCATCAAGTCCGAACTGGACGAAGCACGCGCTCTGCATGAAGAAGCACGTAGCTTGCTGGCTTCTTACGAGCGCAAGCAGCGTGAAGTTCAGGGACAGGCTGATGCGATCGTTGCAGCGGCCAAGGAAGACGCGGCTCTGGCAGCGGAACAGGCGAAGGTTGACCTTGAAAAGTCGATTGAACGCCGTCTGGCTGCAGCTCAGGATCAGATTGCTTCGGCTGAAGCGTCTGCTGTGAAAGAAGTGCGTGATCAAGCCGTTTCGGTCGCAGTGGCTGCGGCGGGTTCGGTTCTGGCCAAGCAAATGACTGCTGCACAGGCCAACAAATTGATCGATGCGTCGATTGCAGACGTTGGCACCAAACTGCACTGACGGTTGACCTGACAGAAAAATGAAACAGTTGACCCGAGAGCGTTTCGCTTTCGGGTCTTTTGTTTTGTGGTGAGTTCTGCTTGTTTTGAAGGACACTCCGAATCCTGCCGACCGTTGGGGAACTGGTCGACAGGAAAGCTCCGCAGCAAGCGTGAAAAAACAGGGAAAGACAGGACGTGTCGGGCGACGCAGTTTCGATGAATATTTTAGGCGTGGTCAGAAATGGCGGCTCAGCGCTGATTGACACGATCAACAGGATTGAAAGCCTGTCTGTTCAACTGCACCGCTACTCGGTCACCATTGCGACCAACGACAACACGGACGATACGGACCGGGTATTGTCCGAATACGCGGATCGGAATCAGCGTGTCGAAATTCTTCAACTGGATGGTTTGATTTCTAAACAACCTGACCGGATTGAGCGTATCACTATGGCCAGAAATGCTGTTCTCAAAAGGCTGGAAGAGAAAGACAGCGACCTGGATCTGACTCTGGTTCTGGACTTGGATGGTCCAAATGTCTGTCTTGATGTTCAGGCGGTTCTGACAGCTGCGCAGAGGGTTGTCCCTTTGTGGGAGGGTGTCTTTGCCAATTCCAAACCTGCATATTACGACATCTACGCCTTGCGCTGCCCCGGCTGGTGTGACGAAGACGTCTGGCAACGCATTCAAAACACGCGCAGACCGCTGTTTGGACGTCTAAAGTGGCGCAAGGCTTTGCTGAAGTCGGCGGTTTTTGACCGGCAGTTCCATATTCCAGCCGAAACGCCGCTGATCCCGGTCGACAGTGCCTTTGGTGGTGCTGGGTTGTACAAAACCCGAGCCTTGAGAGGTTTGCGGTATTCTTGTCGGGACGAGAAAGGTCATCAGGTGTGCGAACATGTGATGCTGCATAAACAGTTACGCGACCGTGGTGCCAGGTTGTTCATCGATCCGGCTTTGACAACACTGGCCCCCGATCATCATTTGGGAGAAAGCAGCGGAAAACCTTTACCGCAACATCTGATCCCCGTTGCAACCGGGGCCGCGTAATTCAGCTATTTGTCGTTCGGCCGTCTACTAGGGGTAGCGTTCACTCCCGCCCGGCCTCGTGTTGCAATCTCTGCTGCGCAATGGCTTCGTTCTGGTCGGACTTTCTTTGATCCGCCATGCAACGCTCCACAAAATCCAGATGCTGTTCGATCGCGGTGCGAGCAGCCGAAGGATTTCGCGTTTGTAACGCTTCGTTTATGGCCCGGTGCTGGTCCAAAATCGCCTCGCGCGTGGCCCGCTGTTGGAACATCGTCTGACGGTTATAAAACACGCCTTGTACCAACAGATCGTACATCGAACGCATCATGTGAAGCATGATGACATTGTGGCTGGCTTCGATGATGGCCATGTGGAATTCGGCATCCAATCGCGCCTCATCATCCGCTGCGTTCCGGTCATGGGCCGCCTGCATCTTGTCAAAGACCGCCTGAACCACTTTCAGGTCGCTGTCAGAGCCTTGCCGTGCGGCCCTTTCAGCTGCCAACCCTTCCATGTCGCGGCGAAAGGACAGATAGTCAAAGACCGCTTCGTCATGGCTGCCAAACAATCGGATCAGGGCCGGAGCAAAAGCCGATCCGAGAACATCGGCCACATATATACCGGACCCGGCTTTGGCGGTCAGCAATCCCTGCGCCTGAAGCTCGGAAATCGCATCGCGCAGGGACGGGCGTGACACGCCCATCCGCTCGGCCAGATCGCGTTCCGGGGGCAAACGCTCGCCGGGGCGCAGGATGCCACGCAAGATCAAAAGCTCGATCTGGCGAACAACAGCAAGCGAGAGTTTTTCGGTTTCGACTTTGTGAAAGGGCATCAGAGTTCCTGATTTGGTCAAGTCATTTGACCACGAGCGCATGACGCGTTCAAGGATGCCCGTTCAAATCGCTTGAAATAAAAGGTCAGCATTATTGACTTTAAAATAGACCGCCGTAGGCTGCCCGGAATTGAGATCGGAGGAGCCTCATGTCCCAAAACACATTGTTTGCCACCCGGGCTTCCCGGATGAAGGCATCAGAAATCCGAGAGCTGTTGAAACTGCTCGACCAACCAGGGATCATTTCGTTTGCGGGCGGCATTCCGGATCCAGCGTTGTTCCCAGCCAACGCGTTTGCGCAGGCGTTTCAAGCGGCGCTGGGACCAGAGACACAAGCCCAGGCACTGCAATATTCGGTCAGCGAAGGTTATGTCCCGCTGCGCGAATGGCTGGGGCAGCATATGCGCGAGATTGGAGTGACGTGTGACATCGACAACATCCTGATCACGTCAGGGTCGCAGCAGGCGCTGGACTACCTGGGCAAGTTGTTTCTGTCCCCCGGTGACACGGCCCTGGTTGGATGGCCCACCTATCTGGGCGCGCTTGCTGCGTTCAATGCGTATGAACCCCGGTTTGATCGGTTGAACGGCAACAGCGGGGCCGCGGAATACAAGGCAGCAGCCGGGGATGGGGCGGTGAAATTCGCTTACCTGTCGGCAGATTTTGCCAACCCAACCGGCGAAACTCTGGATCTGCAAGGCAGGGAGGTTTTGTTGGATCTGGCAGAAGAGTTGGATTGCGCCATAATCGAAGACGGGGCCTATCAGGCGTTGCGCTATGACGGGGATCCGATCCCACCGATCCTGTCTTTGGAGCTGGCTCGGAAAGGGTCTATCGAAAACTGTAGGACAATCTATTGCGGCAGTTTCTCAAAAACCCTGTCGCCGGGGCTGCGCATGGGCTGGGTCGTGGCGCCCAAGCCGATCATATCTCAGTTGGTTTTGTTGAAGCAGGCGGCGGACCTGCATTCGGCGACCATAAACCAAATGGCCGTTCATGACGTGGCGCAAGCGTGTTTTGACAGCCATATTCCCCAAGTGCGTGCGGTTTATCAAACCCGTCGCGATGTGATGCTGGACGCGTTGGAACAGCATATGCCCGAGGGGGTTGAGTGGACCCGGCCCGAGGGCGGTATGTTCATTTGGGTCACGCTGCCTGCTGAGGCTAGTGGGTCTGAATTGCTGGCGCGTGCGTTGGACACGGTGAAAGTGGCCTTTGTGCCGGGACAGGCATTCTACCCGGATGGCAGCGGCGCCAATACCATTCGACTTAGCTTTTCAAATTCTGATGAGGCATCAATCCGCGAGGGTATTCGCCGGTTGGGAGAAGTTCTCCGGACCTGAGGCGCGGAAAGGTTCTGTTAACCAAAATCCTGCAACTCTGCGGCATGATCCGGTGTCTTGCCCCTCTGCTGTTGGCTGCCTGCGCGGCCGGAACCCCTCATTTTCGTGACGTGCCTGCCACGCGCGTGGCGGTGAATGGCAGCGTATTCGACGTGCGCGTGCGCGGTGAGCTGGCCGAAGCGGTTCGGGTCAACGCGCAATACGCACCCCGGCTGGGTCCGGTCCGAGACCGGGCTGCCCTTGCGATGGCTCAGGTTTCGGGTTGTCCGATTCTGGATGTGCTGGGCGATGCGGCGGTAACGGTTGGTGTTTTGGGCTGCGATCGAGACGCTGGCGAGCGGTTGCTGCTGACCGCTGTTTCTACGCCCAATTATGAATGCATCGACTATGGCATCTACGAAAACGTTGGGGATGACTACGGCTATCAGGTCTTTGAGTGCACACCATATTGATATACGCGTATTTTCGGGTATTCCGGCAAGATATTGTGGATAACTCAAAATGATATCCCATATCCTGCGCAACTCCGTTGACTCGGACCCTATCCCTTGCGCAGACTTTCAACTCATAGGAATCATGGGACACGCTGCCATTGCGTTTCAGCAAGCTCAAACTGACCGGCTTCAAAAGCTTTGTTGATCCGACCGATCTGATCATCGCGGACGGGTTGACAGGTGTGGTGGGGCCAAATGGCTGCGGCAAGTCCAACCTTCTGGAAGCTTTGCGATGGGTGATGGGCGAGAATCGCCCCAAATCCATGCGTGGCGGTGCGATGGAGGATGTGATTTTTGCCGGTGCAGCCACGCGGCCCGCGCGCAATTTTGCCGAGGTTGTCCTGACCATGGACAACTCGGAACGCCTCGCGCCATCCGGGTTCAACGACAGCGATCAGTTGGAGATCGTGCGGCGCATCACCCGCGATGTTGGCAGCGCTTACAAAACCAACGGCAAGGATGTGCGCGCGCGCGATGTACAGATGCTGTTCGCCGATGCCTCGACCGGGGCGCATTCGCCTGCGCTGGTCGGGCAGAACCGCATCGCCGAATTGATCAACGCCAAACCCCGCGCGCGCCGCCGCATTCTGGAAGAAGCTGCTGGGATCTCGGGTCTGTATCAGCGTCGTCACGAAGCCGAATTGAAGCTGAAGGGCACCGAGGCGAACCTGACCCGCGTCGATGACGTTCTGGAGCAGCTTGGTGGGCAATTGGCTCAACTGGCGCGCCAGGCCCGCCAAGCTGCACGATACCGCGAGATTGGCGAGCAACTGCGTCAGGCCGAAGGGATGCTGCTCTATCGGCGCTGGAAAGAGGCCGATATGGCCCGCCAGCAGGCTGAAGATAAGCTGCGTGAACGTATCGCCGTCGCCTCTCGTGCCGAAGCTGAGGCGCGCGCCGCTGCTGCAAAACGGGCTGAAATCGAGGAAACTTTGCCGCCTTTGCGGGAAGAAGAGGCCATTGCTGCGGCTGTCTTGCAACGCCAGCAGGTGCAGCGCGATCAGCTTGCGGATCAGGAAACCCGCGCGCGGCAAACCATTGAGACACTGACCAACCGTATCCAGCAGCTTGGCAATGATATTGAACGAGAAACCGGTCTGAACCGCGACGCGGGCCAGATGATCGAGCGCCTGGAATGGGAAGCGCGCGAGCTGGCGAAAGCAGCCGAGGGTCATGACGAGAAAGTGGCCGAAGCGGCAGAAATCGCACGCGAAGCAGCCTCGATTCTGCAGGACCGTGAAGACCACCTGTCGCAACAGACCGAAGATATGGCTCGCCTTGTTGCACGGCATCAATCGGCACAGCGATTGGTAGAAGACAGTCGCAAGACATTGGCCCGGTCTGAGGGCGAAGAGGAAAAGGCACGACAGGCTGTGGATGAGGCCAAGACAGCCCTGACCCGCGCCAGCGAAGCGTTCGAAGCAGCCCTTGAGGGCGAAGAGGAAGCCCGAGAAGCAGCGGAAGCCGCAGAAGAGGCTCTGGCTGCTGCAGATGAGCTGCGCAACGAAACGCAAGCCCGCGAGGCCGAAGCGCGCGCACAGCGTTCTGAGGCCGAAGGTGAGCTTGGTGCGATCCGGGCCGAAACCACGGCGCTGGCCAAGCTGGTGGAACGCGACACCGCTGAAGGTGGTCAAGTGCTGGATTTGTTGCGCGTCGAGCCGGGCTTTGAAAAGGCTCTGGGCGCCGCGTTGGCCGATGATCTGCGCGCGCCGCTGGTCGACGGCGATGGCCCCTCTGGCTGGGTGCAGGTGGCGGGCTATGACGGGGATCAGCCTTTGCCGGATGGGGTTGAACCGCTGGCGCTGCACGTCTCCGGCCCGGATCGTCTCAGCCGTCGGATTGCGCAGATCGGTGTTATAGATGCTGATCAAGGCGCACGCTTGCAGGCGTCTTTGAAACCGGGGCAGCGGCTTGTATCCCGCTCAGGCGACCTGTGGCGTTGGGATGGGTTCCGGGCGTGGGCCGAGGATGCCCCAAGCGCGGCAGCGCTACGGTTAGAGCAGCTCAACAAGCTGGAAGCGTTGAAACAGGAACTTGCCCGCACCGAGGCGCAGGCAGAAGGTGCGCGCGCCGCGCATGAGGCGCTGTCGCGGCAATTGGCGGATGTGACTGAGGCCGACCGCCGTGCGCGAGAAGCCCGCCGTGCTGCGGATCAGCGCATGGCCGAAACTGCGCGCTTGCTCAGCCGCGCCGAAGCGGATCGTAATCTGGCGCAGGGCAAGCTGGAGACTTTGACCCTTGCCGTAGATCGCCACAAGGAAGACGCTATGGCGGCCCGCGCGCAACTGCGCGAAGCCGAGGGCGCATTGAATGGCTTGGGCGATCTCGACAGTGCACGTGCCGAGGTCGAAGACATCAAACAAACTGTCGAGGCGGCGCGGATCACGATGCTGACCCACCGTTCGACCCATGATGAGCTGCGTCGTGAGGGGGACGCACGCACCCGCCGCTCGCAAGAGGTCACTAAGGATCTCAGCGGGTGGCGGCACCGATTGGAAACCGCTGAAAAGCGGATTTCGGAATTGGCTGAGCGCAAGGAAAGTTCGGAAGAGGAACTGACCGAGGCCATGGCCGCACCGGCAGAAATCGCCGAAGCGCGGGAAGAGCTGAACGAATTGATCGAAGCTGCCGAAGCGCGCCGGGCAGAGGCTGCGGACAAGCTGGCCGAGGCTGAGGCCCAGCAGCGTGAGGTTGTTCTGGCAGAACGTGAAGCGGAACGCCTGGCGTCGGAAGCGCGCGAAAGCCGCGCGGCGGCTGAGGCGCGCTGTGATGCGGCAAAGGAAAGTGTGGTCGCTGCGGCAGAACGGATCGCTGAGGATCAACAACTGACCCCGAACCAGTTGCTGAACCAGTTGGATGTGAACCCCGACCAGATGCCTGCGGCGGATGTTCTGGAATCTGAGGTGAACCGCCACAAGCGTCAACGCGACGCCATGGGTGCGGTGAACCTGCGGGCGGAAGAAGACAGCAAAGAAGTTCAGGAAGAGTTCGACACGCTCAGCAGCGAAAAGGCCGATTTGGAAGAGGCGATCAAGGCCCTGCGCAGCGGTATCGCAAGCCTCAACCGCGAAGGGCGCGAACGTCTGCTGACCGCGTTTGAACAGGTGAACTCGAACTTCGCGATGCTTTTCAAGCACCTGTTTGGGGGTGGCGAGGCCAACTTGGTCATGGTTGAAAGCGACGATCCGCTCGATGCGGGGCTTGAGATCATGTGCCAGCCGCCGGGCAAGAAACTGTCGACCCTCAGCCTGTTGTCGGGCGGGGAACAAACCCTTACTGCGACCGCGCTGATTTTTGGTGTCTTCCTCGCCAATCCCGCACCGATCTGTGTGTTGGACGAGGTCGACGCGCCGCTGGACGACGCCAACGTCACGCGCTTTTGCGACTTGCTGGACGAGATGTGCCGCCAAACCGACACACGCTTTCTGATCATCACCCACCACGCAGTGACAATGGCACGGATGGACCGATTGTTCGGCGTCACGATGCAGGAACAAGGCGTGAGCCAGCTGGTCTCGGTTGATCTGAAAAAGGCCGAACAGATGGTCGCGTGACCGTTCACTGCAAGTTTACAACGTTTGCGTTCGGATCGCGCTAGCTTGGGCGCATGACACGATTTCTGATCCCCGCCCTGTTCGTAGCAAGCTTTGCTTATGCTGCAGACTGGCCTTTAAAGTCCGGGGACACTCCTCTGACATCAGCAGAGCTTGACGCTTTGGCAGGCCAAACGATCACCTTCTACGATGATGGTCAGGCCAAATTCTCGGCTGGTGGGGCTTATTCCTATACCTATGCCAGCGGAGACTCGGCTTTCGGCACCTATTCCATCTCCAAGGACGGCAGCGTTTGTATCGCCTATCGAAACGGATTCAGCCGGTGTGATCTTTATGTACGAAGCGGTGAACGGCTGATTCTGATTGATCAGAAAGGAGATCGCTATCCCGTCCGGTCTGATTAATGCTTTTCGAAATTGAGGCGCTCGACCTGAGCGCAAAGCTGGTGCTCTCTTCATTTTGGTAGGAAACCTTGCCAGACTGAACGGAGGACCATGCCAGTCTATGGCTTAGGAAGGGATTGAACCTGTGGCAGAAGACACCGACGACCGGCTCGCTTTAGGAAAGCAACGCGGCTCACATGGTCGTCAGCAGGACGAAGGTGTTCTGGTCATTCGAACGATTGCAATGCCCGCGGATACCAACCCGGCTGGTGATATTTTTGGCGGGTGGCTGATGTCACAAATGGATCTGGCGGCGGGTAATATGGCGGCGCGTGTGGCGCAAGGACGCGCCGCGACCGTTTCCGTTGAGGCCATGCAATTCTTGCAACCGGTCAAAGTTGGGGACGAAGTGACACTGTATGCGGCGCTGACGCATGTCGGGCGCACATCCATTCGTGTTCACGTGGATGTCTGGGCACGCCCGAGGCAATCGCAGAATGGAAAAAAGGTTACGGAAGCCGAGTTCGTATTCGTCGCTTTGGACGACAACGGTGCGCCGCGCCCTGTGTTCGACGACAGTTAAACGCGGCGTGCCAAGTCAAAGCCGGTTCAGCAAGTCGACCGTTGGCCAGGCATCTGCAGGCAGGCCCAAGCGGGCCTGTTCAGCCTGCACCGCGGCACGTGTGCCGGCCCCAAGAATCCCGTCGATCTTGCCCACGTCATACCCTTTGGCTTGCAGTTTGGTTTGCAATTGCTTCATTTGCGCGCCATTCAAACCTTGCGCCGGGTTGCCCGCATCATAGATTTGTGCCCCTTCCAGTCGTGTACCAAAATAAGCCGCGGTCAGAACGTAGACAAAGCTCTGATTCCATTCGAAATAGACGTCGAAATTCGGGTAGGCCAAAAAGGCCGGACCATTGCGCCCTTGCGGCAGGATCAGCGAGGCAGGCAAGTTGGCCAACGACCCGCTGCGCGCCTGCACGCCCATGGCTTGCCAGTCGGCCACCGAACGCGGTTTGCCGGGGCCGGACAGGGACCAGTCCATCTGTGCGGGCACCGTGACCTCTTGCAGCCAAGGCTCGCCTGCGCGCCAGCCCAGATGCGACAGCATTTTGCCCCCGGACATCAGCGCATCAGCGGCAGAGGTTTTCAGGCGGACATGCCCGTCGCCATCACCGTCGACGCCGTTTTCCAAAATGTCGCGCGGCAGCATCTGGACCATTCCAATCTCTCCGGCCCATGCGCCTGTTGTTCGGGCCGGGTCGAAATCGCCGTTCTGATACAGTTCGATGGCGGCGAAGATTTGTGGGCGGAAGAGTTCTGGCCGGCGACAATCATGCGCCAAAGTCACCAGCGCGTTGCGGGTGTTGAAGTCGCCCTGGAATGACCCATAGTCGGTCTCGAACGCCCAGAATGCCAGCAGCACGCCGCGAGAGATGCCGTATTCACGCTCGATCCGATCAAAGACCGCATCATATTTGCGCGACATGGCCTGCCCGCGCTCTATCCGGTTGGCTGAAATCAGACGGCGCGAAAACTCGATGAACGGTTTCTGAAACACCCCTTGCGCCCTGTCGGCCCTGAGTACGGCATTGTCTTGCTGCACCCCTTTGAAAAACGCGTTCACGGTGGATTTGTCAAAGCCTTGTTGTACCGCTTCGGTCTTCAGCCCTTTGACAAAGGAATTGAACCCACCCCCACATTGGGCAAAGGCAGGAGAGGCAAACAACGCGGCTGCAATCAGCCCAGAGAGTAAACGCATGAAGAGACCCGTCAGAAAATCAGATTGACCCCAACCCACACCGACACGAGCCCAAGCGCAAGCCCCCAAACGCTCCACAACATGTGACATGCGCGGAAAACCTCCGCCGCCCCGATCTCGCGCGGCGCGTCGCCATTGACCCAGGCCAGGTCCCGCAGCTTTCCATCGTAGCTGCGTGGCCCTGCCAGGGCGACGTTCAGCGCGCGAGCCATCGCGGCCTCGGGCCAGCCTGCATTGGGCGAGATATGGCGGCGCGCATCCCCCACAATTTCGCGCCAGCGCGACCGCTGCCCCGAGAGCGCCACGATCAGCACACAGGTCAGGCGGGCAGGGATCAGGTTTAGCAGGTCATCGAACCGGGCCGAGGCCCATCCAAACTCGCTGTACTTTTCATTGCGATAACCGATCATGCTGTCGGCGGTATTCACGGCCTTGTAAATCAGTAACCCCGGCAACCCTGCGACAAGAAACCAGAAAGCAGGCGCAATGACCCCGTCGCTGAGGTTTTCCGCCGCGCTTTCGATGGCCGAACGCGCCACCTGCGCCTCGGTCATGTCCCGCGTATCGCGTGAGACGATCATGGCCACCTGTGCCCGCCCCTCGTCCACTGAGGTCAGCAGACCGTCGCCCACTGCTCGCACATGTTCAACCAGCGATTTCTGTGCCAGCAGGATCGTGCAAAGCAGGATCTCGGCCACAGGCCCCAGCATGGACATTGCCCATCCAAGTCCACATGCACCGCCGACCAGTACGGCAAGCACGCCCGCACCTTTCAATCGTCGTGATGCCCCGTGGTTTAAGCGATTATCCAGCCAGGCAATCAAATTTCCGATCATCACTGCCGGGTGTTTGACGCGCGACCATAGCCAGTCGGGCTCTCCCAGCGCTGCGTCCAGACACATGGCACAGACCAGCATCAGGCCAAGGCTCACAGCGCGGCCTCCAGCCGATCCCACCCGTTTGTAGGCGGCAGCCCGAGGCGCAGGTAGGTGGTCGAATAAGGAAAGATGCGGCTCCAGATATGGGTCTTAGCAAGCCGATCCCGCCATTTCTCGGCATCATCAACCTGATAAAGACGGAACAGGCTTGTGCCGCCAACGACCTCGGCACCTTTGGTTGTCAGCAGCGTATCCAGTCGAGATGCCTCATCTGCCAGCCGCGCACGCATAGAGTCCGCCCAGCCGGTGTCTGACAGGGCCTGAGTTCCGACCCGCAGGGCAGGGCCTGACACCGACCAGGGGCCAGTCAGAGCATTCAGCTGGCCAATCACATCTGGCCGCCCGATCGCAAAACCAAGTCGCATTCCGGCCAATCCCCAGAACTTGCCAAAGCTCTTCAACACGATCACGCCGGGGCGGTCTGCCAGATGGATCAGAGAGGCGTCGGGCGTGACGTCGCAAAAGCTTTCATCAATTACGGTCAGCGGGGCAGAGACATCGCTTTCCAGCCAGATACGCCCGTCGGGATTGTTCGGGTGCACGATCACTCGGGCGTCTCCGGGCGTGTTTGCCTGAACACTCCACCCCTGAGATGTAAAGGCGGCCGCGTGTTCGTTATAGGTGGGTGGCGTGATTTGAACCGTGCCGGATTTAGCCAGGGCTGGGATTCGGGCGATAATGGCTGATGCCCCGGGTGCGGGAAGGATCGCTACCCCATCCGGCACGTTCCAGAACCGGCGCGCGGCATTGCTAAGTCGTTCAAAAGCACCATGATCCGGCAGCTCAGTCCAATCCCCTGCGGTCAGTCCTGTAATCTCATAGGGATGTGGGTTGATGCCGGTCGACAGATCAATCCAGTCGCCACGTTGACCGCCATATCTGATGATCGCTCTGTCCAGCCCGCCGCCGTGGTCGCGCACCGCGCGTGGGTCCAGACCGTGATCCAATGTGCTCATCTGCTCTCTCTGCGGGAAATGACCGGTTTTGGCGCGTTTCAAGCGGATTTTCGCCTCTTTTACAAGCAAATCCGCTAGATCACGGAGCTGTGGGGGCGCTGTTAACACTTTGTTAAGGAAATAACGAGATCACGGATCACGGGGGTCGGCACCACTCACCATATCAAGTGCCGAGGTTGTTGCAAATGAAAGTTCTGATTGTTGAGAGTAACCCCGACCTTGGTCGGGTCTGGAAAAGGCATCTGGAACGGCAAGGCGCCGAGGTCACGCTGGTCGAGACGCAGGAGGCCGCCATTCTGGCGCTTTACGGCACGGATTTCGAAATCATCGTGCTGGATCTGGTTCTGGAAACCGGCAGCGCATTAGCCGTGGCCGATTTCGCAAGCTATCGCCGCCCCGAGGCGCGGGTGATCTTTGTCACCAACACCACCTTTTTCTCGGACGGTTCGATCTTTGCCCACAGCCCGAATGCCTGTGCCTATGTGCAAAGCGAAACACCGCCAGAGGACCTGGCGGCGATGGTTGAACATTACGCAGCGGGGCGCTGATCGCGTCGGTGCGGTTCCATATAGTCCAGCACAGGGTTCGTCGGGATGATCCGGTGTGGATTGATGCTGTTGTGGCTAAAGTGATAGTGGCGCACGATATGGTTCATGTTCACCGTGGGCGCGACACCCGGCCACTGATACAACTCACGCGTATAGGCCCAAAGGTTGGGGTAGTCGATCAGACGGCGCTTGTTGCACTTGAAATGCAAGTGATAGACCGGATCAAAACGGATCAGTGTTGTGAACAGTCGCCAGTCAGCCTCGGTGATCCGACCCCCTATCAAATACCGATTGCGGGACAGGCGCTCTTCAAGCCAGTCCAGTGTCTCGAACAGCGGGCCCACAGCGGCGTCATATGCTTCTTGTGAAGTGGCGAAACCGGACTTGTAGACGCCGTTGTTCACGTCTGAATAGATGCGGGCGTTGACCTCTTCGATTTCGTCCCGCATCGCCTCGGGCCAGTAGTCATCGGTGTTGCCCGTGATCCCGTTGAAGGCGGAATTGAACATGCGGATAATTTCCGAGCTTTCATTCGAGACAATGGTCTCTTGCTGCTTGTCCCACAGGATCGGCACCGTCACGCGCCCGGAATAGGAGGGGTCAGCCTTGGTGTAGATCTGATGCGCGTAGCTGAACCCATAGAGGTCATCGCCCGTCGCGCCATGATCGTCTTTTTCAAAAGTCCAGCCCTTGCCCAACATGTCGGGGTACACAACAGAGACTGAAATCAGATCGCTCAACCCTTTCAGCTCGCGAAAGATCAGCGTGCGATGTGCCCATGGGCAGGCATAGCTGACATAGAGGTGATAGCGCCCGGCCTCCGCCTTGAAACCGCCCTTGCCGGACGGCCCCGCGTTGCCGTCGGCTGTCAGCCAATTGCGAAATTGCGCCGCGCTGCGTTTGAATGCGCCGCCTGTCGATTTCGTGTCATACCAAGTGTCGTGCCATGTTCCGTCGACCAGCAGGCCCATACCTTTTCCTCCGCAAGAGCGTTTCGTCAAAGATAAGCCCAAGCAGGACCCGTTCCTATGCGAATGGCCGCGCAAAATCCCTGCGTTAGCGCACAGTCGCGGTTGGGATATCCGGGCAACAATTTGTACCGGCTTCGATTTCCGTGATCTCCTTCACTGGATTTTTACAACCTTTCCCGCACAATAGAAGTCATTCACGGGGGAACGGATTAATGAGTACTTATGTTTCAAAGGAAATACGCGCCGAGTTGGACGCTGCCCGAATCGCCACGCTGAAGAAAGCCAGCCGTCTAAGGGTGGAAATGGGCAACAATACCTACAAAATCCTCAAACTGTGGAAGGATGGATTCACAGTTGAGGCTGAAACTACGCCGCGTTTGCGCGGTCTGGTCGATATCTATGATGGGGCCAACCATCTCTACCAATGTCTGATCGTCGCGGACGAAGATGAGGGTGGTGAGATGCGGTATGAATTCAAACGCAGCACGGCGGCGCATGACAGGGCTCCGCTGGATTTCTATCGCGTGCCGGACGCGCCGATTGCTTTGTTGGGGCACGAAGATTAAGGCCTGATTTCTTTCGTTGTACCGGTTTTAGTCAGGCTCCAATGATGGCCATTCAGGCGTTCGACGATGCAATCTGGCCTCATGTCCGGTCTTCGGGCGGTTTTCTCGATCAGGTTAGGATCGAAACGTTAAGTTCGGGGCGTAACCACGGGCGCGGATCGGCGAGGCACAAAAAGTGCCAGCCAAGCTGGCTGGCACCTACGATCAACAGGGCCAGGCAAATCAATCCCAGCCAAATCATGTCTTACTGCAAATCACCGAAGGCCCGTTTCAACCGCGTACAGGCTTCTTCGACCCGCGCGCGCTGGGTGGCGAGGTTGAACCGCTCAAACGTCTCGCCACCCGTTCCGAAACCGGGGCCTGAGGAGGTTGCAATTTTTGCGTCCTCACGCAGGCGGCGGACAAATTCGTCGTGATCCATACCGGTGCCCGAGAAATCGACCCAGGCCAGATAAGTTGCCTGCAAAGGCATCGACCACAGGCCCGGAATCCCGGCAATGGTCTGATCAAACAAACGCTTGTTGCCTTCCAGATGTGCGACCTGGGCATCCACCCATTCGGCCCCTTCCGGGCTGTAAGCGGCGGTGATCATTTCCACGCCCAATGCACCGGGATCGTAATCCAGCGCCTGAAGCCGGTTCTTCATAGCTGTGCGTAGTTTTGGGTCGGGGATGATCATGTTGCCAGTGCGCTGACCCGCGATGTTGAAGGTCTTTGACGCCGCGGTCAGGGTCACGGTCCAAGGCCGTGCATCAGGCGCTGCCACATCCATCGGCACAAATTTGGTGCCGGGGTAAACCAGATCGTGGTGGATCTCATCGGACACCAGGATCAAGCCGTTGCGTTCGGCAAACGCGGCCACAGCGCACAGTTCCTCTGGCGTCCAGACCCGACCCGATGGGTTTTGCGGCGAACACCACAGCAGCATCGTTTCGGACCCGTCCAGCCGCGACTGCGCGTCGTCCAAATCAAGCCCATAGCTGTCGCCATCACGCACCAGCGGGCATTCCACGACACGGCGGCCCGATTTGTTCACTTTATGGGCAAACTCGTGGTAGACCGGGGTGAAGATCACGATGCCATCGCCCGGCTCGGTCCAAACATCCAGCGACAGCGCGATTGCATTGCCCAGACCTTGGGTCGTCAGGATCCAATCCGTGTCGATTTCCCAGTCATGACGGCTTTTCATCCACCATTGGATCGAAGCGAGATAATCCGGGTGCGTCCACGAATACCCGAAAACGCCTTGATCTGCGGCTTTACGCAAAGCGTCGATCACGCAAGGCGCTGTTTGGTAGTCGGAATCGGCCGTCCACATGGCCAGCCCATCCTCGGGTGAGACACCATAGAGCATCTCCATCTTATCCCATTTGGAACTGTTGGTGCCCCGGCGATCGATCAGGTCGTTGAAAGTCATGTCTGCTCCGTTCTGTTGGACGAAAGCTAACCGCAAATCAGGCAGGTGCAAGGGGGGCGTTGCGGCGCGAGGCGGGATGGCCTAAATCAGCCTCATGAAACGCAATATCCTGATCCATCCCGATCCCCGCCTGAAGAAGGTCTGCGCGCCCGTGGGCGACCTAACGGACGAGCTGCGCAAACTGGCTGATGACATGCTGGAAACCATGTATGACGCGCCCGGCATCGGCCTGGCCGCGCCGCAGATCGGTGTGCTGGATCGGTTGATTGTTCTGGATTGTGTCAAAGAAGAAGGTGAAACCCCGCGCCCCCTGATCATGTTCAACCCCGAGGTCATCGCATCATCGGATGAAACCAATGTCTATGAGGAAGGTTGCCTGTCGATCCCCGATCAATACGCCGAAGTGACCCGCCCTAAGGTGGTGGATGTCACCTGGATGGATCAAAACGGCAATCTGCAGCAGGAAACCTTTGATGGGCTTTGGGCCACCTGCGTGCAGCATGAGATTGACCATCTGAACGGCAAGCTCTTCATCGACTATCTCAAACCGCTGAAACGACAAATGATCACGCGCAAGATGCAAAAGCTGAAACGCGAGAAAGCGCGCTCATGACCGTGCGCACCTGCTTGCCCTGGCCGGACAAACGTCTGCGCACCAAAGCGGATGAGGTGGCTGAAATCACCGATGAAATTCGCGCCGTGTGGGATGACATGATTGACACGATGGAAGCGATGCCCGGTGTTGGTCTGGCCGCGCCACAGATCGGTGTGATGCTGCGTCTGGCCGTGGTTGATGCTTCAGCAGAACGTGGCAAGGCCGTGTGTCTGGCGAACCCGGAAATCCTGCACAGCTCGATCGAACTTCGCGAACATGAAGAGGCCAGCCCGAACTTGCCCGGCGTTTCGGCCAAGATCAAACGCCCGCGTGCAGTGACCGTAAAGTTCCTGAACGAACAGGGTATGGTGGACCGTCGTGACTTTGTCGGGATCGACGCTACCAGCGTGCAGCATCAGATCGATCACCTGAACGGGAAGATGTTTTTCGACCGTCTCAGCAAGGTCAAACGCGACATACTGCTGCGCAAAGCCAAAAAGCAGGGGTAAAGATGCGCGTTATCTTCATGGGAACCCCGGATTTCTCAGTTCCGGTGCTGGATGCGCTGGTCGAGGCCGGGCACGAAATTGCTGCTGTCTATTGTCAGCCTCCGCGCCCCGCTGGTCGCGGCAAGAAAGACCGCCCAACGCCCGTTCACGCCCGGGCCGAGGCTCTGGGCTTGCTCGTGCGCCATCCCGTTTCGCTGAAATCAGCCGAGGAGCAAGACGCCTTTGCCGCGCTGAACGCGGATGTGGCCGTTGTGGTGGCTTACGGCCTGATCCTACCGCAAACCGTTCTGGATGCGCCCAAGCATGGGTGCCTGAACATCCACGCCAGCCTGCTGCCGCGTTGGCGCGGGGCTGCGCCGATTCATCGGGCGATCATGTCCGGCGATGCCGAGACCGGGATTTGCATCATGCAGATGGAGGCTGGTCTGGACACTGGTCCGGTTTTGCTGCGGCAGGCAACTGAAATTGAATCCGAAGAAACCACCGCGCAACTGCATGACCGGCTTTCGATCCTTGGGGCCGTGTTGATCGTCGACGCACTTGCCAAGCTGCCGGACCTGGTGCCCGACCCGCAACCTGAGAGCGGTGTGACCTATGCCGCTAAGATCGACAAGTCTGAGGCGCGCATCGACTGGAGCCGCCCGTCGGTCGAGGTTGACCGGAAAATCCGGGGCCTTTCGCCTTTTCCCGGGGCTTGGACCGAAATGGATGGTGAACGCATCAAGCTGCTGGCGTCGCGCCTTGCAGAGGGGCATGGCGCACCGGGTGAGGTTCTGAACCAGGATCTGCATGTGGCTTGTGGGCAGGGGGCCGTTGAACTGCTGCGCTTGCAAAGGGCAGGCAAAGGCGCGCAGGATAGGGAAACGTTTCTGCGGGGCTGGGCAATACCAACTGGCGCTCGGTTATCTTCGGAGTAGAGCCATATGTTCATGGTGTTGATGGGCACCGTCGTGATTGCGGGGATCGTGGGCTACCTGTCCGAACAGACCGGTTTTACCCATAACGGCTATTTGCAATCGATCATCATCTGTGTAGGCGGGGCATTTTTGTTCTATTTCTTGCGCATCATGTTCGGCATCAGCTTTGGTCCTCCGGGTCTGGATGCGGTGATCTCATCCGTTGGTGCCCTGATCATTGTGCCGACCCACTGGAGGAAATGAGATGCCCATTGTCGCCCTGATCGTCATCGGTGCTGCCGCCGGATTTCTGGCCACCCGACTGATGCGGATCGAGGCGGATATCCCGACAACCATGTTGATCGGCATTATTGGGGCTCTGATCGGCGGGCTTCTGCTGCGGTTTTTGGCGACGGTAATGGGCTGGATGTCTGGCTTTGTCGGGGCGATCCTTGGTGCGTTGCTGGTGATCTGGATCTGGCAGACTTACCTGCGCCGCTAACCCCTTGACCTAGTACCTTTTGCCCGGCCAGATCGTGTCTAAACGATTTGGAGGATCTTGATGCAGTACGATCTGAAGCCTGGGGATGTAGCCCTGATGGGGGTGCCTCTGGATCTGCATTCCTCGTTCCTGCAAGGCCCGGCCTTTGCCCCCGGACGCATCCGCGAGGCGCTGCATTCCGGCGCCGCCAACCTGACTGCTGAGGATGGCACTGATCTGGGTGCAAGCATGCGATTTTGCGATGCCGGAGATCTTGACGTGTTCGAAATGCGCGGACAGGAACCGATTGACCGGATCGAAGCCGAAGCAGCCAAGCGGATCGCAACTGGCGCGCGCCTGTTGTCTCTGGGCGGGGATCATTCCGTAGCCTATCCGCTGATCAAAGCCCATGCGGATCGTTACCAAGGGTTGAACATCCTGCATATCGACAGCCATCCTGATCTGTACGACCAGCAAGACATCGGCCCACTGGGCCATGGCTGTCCCTTTGCGCGGGTGATGGAGAATTGCCCGATCAACCGATTGGTGCAGGTCGGCATCCGCACCATGAACGCCCATCAGCGCGAACAGGCTGATAAATTCGGGGTCGAGGTGATCGACATGCGAAACTGGAGCCCCGACCTGCAGATTTCCTTTGATGGCCCTGTCTATTTGTCACTGGATCTGGATGCGCTGGATCCTGCTTTTGCCCCTGGTGTCTCGCATCACGAACCCGGAGGGCTGAGCACGCGCGAGGTCATCGACCTGATCCACCGGTTCGAAGGTCAGTTGGTCGGGGCAGACATTGTCGAGCTCAATCCGCATCGCGACCCTTACGGTATGACCGCAATGGTGGCCGCAAAATTCATCAAGGAAATCGGTGCGCGCTTGCTGACGGGGTGATTTACCGCTCGTCGCAGACCGTGGCCGATCCAAGCGCCGGAGCACCCCGCGTGGTCATGTCGTATTGGTTCGCCTCAGCGGCGGTCATCCAGTGCATGCTGTCGGCTGGGGCAGCGAACAGGGTATACCAGTAAAACTCCGCATCCACTCCGATGTCTTTGAAATAGTCCAGGTACCGGTCATGTTCCGGGTCGTCCTCGGGCAATTCTGTCGCCACCAATCCCGATCCGGCCCAGCTGTGAACGCCGACACAGGCCCCCGGCTGCAGGGTGCGGCGGTTTCCAGCCAGAAACAGATCGGTGCCGCCGCTGGCGACCAGACCGTTTGAAGGAACGACCGTATCGAAACCGGCCCTGCGCACTTCGCGGCTGAAGATGACATTGGCATCATCGTCCACTGATCCTTCGATGTATTGAAGAACCAAAATTCGGGCTTCGGGGTTTTTTGCGATGACCTCCTCAAAAGCGGATAACGTTGTTTCATCAATTGTGCCGGAGGCAATGATCTGGTCGCCCTGCGCAACGAAACTGACTGGTGTGTAGTATTCCCCGCATGAGGCTAGCAGGGTCAGACAGGCTGCAAATGATGTTAGTCTAAAGATCACGCTGGCCTCCGGGCTGCAATGTTCACAGAGGTATCAGCACATTGCTTTGACGTCCATCGACAGGCTCAGTTGCGCGGTGGGCGGCTTTTGTAGACGGGCAATTGCCAGCCAAACACCAGTGACCCGGCCCGCAAGGCCCAGCAGACCAACGCGCACAAAGCCAGTGCAAGCGCGGGCTCCGTTCCGGCCTGAACGGCCAGAACTGCCGTCAATGACCCCGCAAAAGCACATGAAACATAAAGCTCGCCCTGCTTCAGCACCAGCGGCACCTCGTTGCAGACCACGTCGCGCATCAGCCCGCCCAGACACCCGGTTGTTACGCCCATCAACACGACGATGACGCCGGATTGGTCCAATGACAGCGCAGCGCCTGTACCGGCAGCGACGGCAACCGACAGAGCGAAACTGTCCAGCCAGATCAGCCAGTTGTAGCGGCTTTCCATCAGGTGTGCGGTAAAGAACACCAGCACTGAAGCGGCAACGGCGATCAGGATGTAATCCGGCTGACCGACCCAAAAGATCGGATGTCGGTCCAACAACAGATCACGCACTGTGCCGCCGCCGACTGCGGTCAAGCAAGCCATGAAAGCAAACCCAACAAGATCCAGCTGGGCACGGCTTGCCACCAAAGCCCCGGTCAGAGCAAATATCAGGACCGAGGCGTAATCCAGCAACGAAAGCGCGGTCACACCTGCGCCTTCTTAGGTTTGAATGGGGCCATGCCCGCGCGGGCCAGTTCGTCGGCCTTTTCATTCTCTGGGTGGCCCGCATGACCCTTGACCCATTCCCAGGTCACATCATGCCGTTCTTGCGCTTCGTCCAGGCGTTGCCACAGATCGACATTCTTTACTGGCTTCTTGTTCGAGGTCTTCCAGCCATTGCGCTTCCAGCCAAAGATCCAGCCGGTGACGCCGTTCTTAACATAGGCGCTGTCAGTCACGATGGTGATTTTCGAGGAACGCTCAAGCGTTTCCAAGGCCGAGATGGCGGCCAGCAACTCCATCCGGTTGTTGGTTGTCTCGGCCTCGCCCCCGTTTAACTCACGCTCTTTCAAGACAGTGTCCCCGTCCATTGCACGCAAAAGCACGCCCCAGCCTCCGGGGCCTGGATTGCCGGAACAGGCACCGTCGGTATAGGCAAACAAGTCAGGCATGAGCAAACACCAGCATGTATCCTTCGTAAGACCCGGCCAGACCTTTGCCCATCCCTTTGACGGTGCGGTCAATCGTGAACCCAGCCTGGGTCAGAGCGTCTTCGATCTCGGCTTCGGTATAATAGGTAAAGTAACGATCAAGCGCGTCCCTGTGTTCGCCCGTGCCCAGTTTCATGCCCAAAAACAACTGACCTTTGGGCTTTAGGGCTTCATGAATTGCCCGAAGGTGGCCGGGGAAATCTGTGCGCGGCGCATGAAGCAAGGAGAAGCTGGCATAAACACCATCATAGACGGACGTCTCCGTGACGTCGTTGAACGTGCCCAAATGCGCATCCACGCCGTTGTCGCGGGCGTGGTCAACAAAGGCAGGCGTTACGTCCAGCGCCCGTACCGTCAGCCCTTGACGCATCAGAAAGCTGCTGTCTGATCCGGGCCCGGACCCCAGGTCCAGCACATAGCCCCCAGTGTCGACTGCATCAGCAAATGCCTGGCGCGCCTCAAGCTGTTCCGGCGGCAACGGGATATTCAGATACTCGGCCAATCGGTTGGTGTAGGCGCTGATCGTGCGTTTGTCGGTCACATATAAACTCCGACGGCAAGGCTGGCGACAACGACGGCGGTCAGCAGGACGCGCAACCGCATCCACCAGACCGGCGTCAGCCGCCAAAAAGTGAACAGGGCATCAAGAATCAACAAACCGGCAAACCCGTAAATCAGGTTTGTACCTGCTTGAACCGGTCCGCCGCCTGTCATGAAAAAGGCCCAAAGCGCGGGCAGGACCGACAGAGTGTAGCACAAACCTGCCTTGCTGCCCGAGGTTTTAGTTGCAAAGCCCCAAAGAACACCTGACATGAAACTCAAGATGACCGAGCCATAAAACAACTGCACGTACGGTCCCACAAAACGCGCGCCAAGGTTTTGTGCGCCCCAGGCATTCAGGTCGCCGCTCAGGTAGGTCAGCGCACCCCAAACAAACGGGATCAGCCCCGCGAGCCCCAGAAAAAGCGGCGCCTTTGGTACTCCGATCACGCTGGTTGCCTCAGGACGCGGGGGACTTTGAATTCGACGTTCTCGACGGCTGTCTCGACCAATTCGACGGTGACATCATAATGCGCGCGGAAGGCGTCGATCACTTCGTTCACCAAAAGCTCTGGGGCCGATGCGCCTGCGGTGACGGCCACGGATGAGATCCCATCCAACGCGCGCCAATCGATCTCGGTGGCGCGCTGCACCAGTTGCGCGTATTTGCAGCCCTCGCGCGAGGCGACCTCGACCAGACGGCGCGAGTTCGATGAGTTCGGCGCACCCACAACCAGCAGAGCGTCTGCCTTAGGCGCCACGGCCTTGACGGCCTCTTGCCGGTTCGTCGTGGCATAGCAAATGTCTTCCTTGTGTGGTCCGACAATGGCCGGGAACCGGGCCTGAAGCGCGGCTATGATGTCTTTGGTGTCATCAACCGACAGGGTGGTCTGGGTTACAAAAGCAAGTTTCTTCGGATCGCGAACATCAACCGTGGCCACATCTTCGACGGTTTCAACCAACAGAACATCGCCCTCGGGCAATTGTCCCATGGTGCCAACGGTCTCGGGATGGCCCTTGTGGCCGATCATGATCATCTGCAACCCCGCATCCGCATGGCGCTGTGCCTCGACATGCACTTTCGAGACCAACGGGCAGGTCGCGTCCACATAGATCATCTCGCGCTTTGAGGCCTCTGCGGGCACTGACTTCGGGACGCCATGAGCGGAAAATATCACCGGACGATCATCAGGGCATTCATGTAGCTCCTCGACAAAGACCGCGCCCTTGTCTCGCAATCCGTCGACGACAAATTTATTGTGCACGATCTCATGGCGCACATAGACCGGAGGTCCCCATTTTTGCAGGGCCATTTCTACGATCTTGATGGCACGATCCACACCGGCGCAGAAACCCCGGGGAGCGGCAAGGTAAAGTGTCAGTGGTGGCTTTGTCATTGAGTTGTCTCCTTAAGGCACAGGTAAGTCTTTTCACGGCCTTGGTCCAGACAGGAGATCGTCATTCAACTGACACGAATCGATGCTAGTCAGGTTTTGTTTCAGCACCTGTTTATAGTTAAAGAAGCGCGGCCAGGACCTCGGTCCTGACCGCGCGAAATTTACCCCATCAGAAAGAGAGTGCCGGATCAGCTGTTGCTGGCCATGGCGACGTTGCGCGGCTCAGCCGGCATTTCACGCGGCGGGCGCCCGATTACGTCACGCAAATCTTCCAGTTCGATGAAGTTGTCAGCCTGGCGGCGCAGTTCGTCCGAGATCATCGGCGGCTGGCTGCGGATCGTCGACACGACCGAAACGCGCACGCCTTGACGTTGCAGGCTGGCAATCAACGGGCGGAAATCCCCATCGCCCGAGAACAGCACGATATGATCCACGCGTGGTGCAAGCTCCATGGCATCGACGGTAAGTTCGATATCCATGTTTCCTTTGACTTTCCGACGCCCGATGCTGTCGGTGTATTCCTTGGCGGGTTTCGTGACCATGGTGAAGCCGTTGTAGTGCAGCCAGTCAACCAATGGGCGGATCGGCGAATACTCGTCATTTTCCAGGAGCGCTGTGTAATAGAAAGCCCGAAGCAACTTGCCACGGCGCATGAATTCCTGCCGCAGAAGTTTGTAGTCTATATCGAAACCGAGTGCTTTTGCCGCGGCATAAAGGTTCGAGCCGTCGATGAACAGCGCTAGCCGTTCGTCTTTATAAAACATAAATAGTCCCTTCCGGTATAATCCAGACCGCCCCGCATGGTGAGTGAGTGAGTGAGTGATGATTTGGCGCGATCTGTCGGTCTATAATTAGAACTTTTGCTGGTTATCGCAAGTATGCAATGTGTCGAATATAGGGTGCTATATGAGCAATTCGTTGTCAAATGCCGTTGTTGCGCTGGGCGCAAATCTCAGCTTGAGAGGAAAAGGGCCCGAAGTTACGCTGCGGAACGCACTTGACGCTATTTCGCGTCAAGGTGTAGTGATTCGCGCGGTCAGCCGGTTTTTCGCGACGCCTTGCTTCCCCGCCGGGGCGGGTCCGGACTATGTGAACGCTGCGGCTTTGATCGCCACCGAAAAACCTGCGACCGAGTTGTTAAGTGTGCTGCACGCCGTGGAACATGAGTTTGGGCGCGAACGGATACAACGTTGGGGAATGCGAACTCTGGATCTGGACCTGGTGTGTTTTGATGAACAGGTGCTGCCTGATCGCGCCCAGTTCGATCGCTGGCTGACGTTGCCACCAGAGGCGCAGCGGCAAGAGGCCCCGGATCAACTGATCCTGCCTCATCCGCGTCTGCAGGACCGCGCTTTTGTGCTGGTGCCGATGGCCGATATCGCCCCCGACTGGCGTCATCCTGTTCTGGATCGCACGGTATCGCAGATGGTCACCGATTTGCCTGCGGACGATATTGCAGCGGTCACACCACTGTGATCCTTGCAATTGGGGTATTTCCTGCTTGTCAAGGCGCGGATTCGCGCTTAGATAAACCTCTTCCTGACATGGATTCAGAAACGGAGAGCGCCCCATGGCCCGCGTGACGGTTGAAGATTGCGTAGATAAGGTTCCAAACCGGTTCGAGCTGGTGATGCTTGCCGCCCATCGGGCGCGTGAGATTTCCGCCGGTGCAGCGATTACCGTTGACCGCGACAACGACAAGAACCCTGTCGTGTCCCTGCGTGAAATCGCCGACGAAACCCAAAGTGCGGATGAACTGCGCGAGCGCCTGATCGAAGCCAACCAAACCCAGATCGAGGTTGATGAGCCGGAAGAAGATCAGATGGCGCTGCTGATGGGTGCCGAATCGGACAAACCTGCCATGGACGACATGTCTGAAGAAAAACTCCTGCGCGCTCTGATGGAGGCACAGGGACAGGGGTAAGCCCCAAAGACGAAGGTGCGGACCGGATGATTTCTGCTAACGACCTGATTGCGCTGGTCCGCAACTACAATCCCAAGACGAATGCTGAACGCATCACTCTGGCTTACGAATTCGGTCAGCAGATGCATGAGGGGCAGTTCCGCCATTCTGGCGAGCCCTATTTTACCCATCCCGTTGCCGTTGCCGCCATCCTGACCGAACAGCGTTTGGATGATGCGACCATCATTACGGCGCTGCTTCATGACACGATCGAAGACACCAAAGCCAATTACGGCAAGGTGGCCGAGCTGTTTGGGGATGAGGTCGCCAAGCTGGTCGATGGCGTGACCAAGCTGACCAACCTGCAATTGTCCAGTCGCGAAACCAAGCAGGCCGAGAACTTCCGCAAGCTGTTTATGGCCATGTCCAAGGACTTGCGGGTTATTCTGGTCAAGCTGGCCGACCGTCTGCACAATATGCGCACGATCAAGGCAATGCGCCCCGAAAAGCAGGTGATCAAAGCGCGCGAGACGATGGACATCTATGCGCCGCTTGCAGGCCGGATGGGTATGCAATGGATGCGCGAAGAACTGGAAGACCTCGCTTTCCGTGTCCTGAACCCCGAAGGCCGTCAATCGATCATCCGGCGTTTTATCACGCTGCAACGCGAAACCGGTGACGTGATCCATCGCATCACCGGCGACATGCGGCACGAGCTGGAAAAGGCGGGGATCGAGGCTGAAGTGTTTGGCCGCGCCAAAAAACCCTATTCGATCTGGCGAAAGATGCAGGAAAAGGATCAGGGCTTCTCACGCCTGTCGGACATTTACGGCTTTCGCATCATCACCCAGACCGAAGAGGACTGCTATCGCACACTTGGTGCCATCCACCAACGCTGGCGCGCGGTGCCGGGGCGGTTCAAAGATTACATCAGTCAGCCGAAATCGAACGGCTACCGCTCGATCCACACCACTGTTTCAGGGCGCGACGGAAAACGGGTCGAGGTTCAGATCCGCACCCGCCAGATGCATGACGTGGCTGAAACCGGCGTTGCGGCGCATTGGTCCTATCGTGACGGTGTACGGACCGAGAACCCCTTTGCCGTTGACCCGGCCAAGTGGATTTCCAACCTGACTGAGCAGTTCGACAACGAAGAAGATCACGAAGACTTCCTCGAGGCCGTCAAGCTCGAGATGTATTCCGACCAGGTGTTCTGCTTCACGCCCAAAGGGGATGTGGTGAAGCTGCCGCGCGGGGCGACGCCGATTGATTTTGCCTATGCTATCCACACCCGGATCGGCCATGCCTGTGTCGGGGCCAAGGTGGACGGCATTCGCGTGCCGCTCTGGACTCGACTGAAGAATGGGCAATCGGTGGATATCATCACCGCCGACGGTCAGACGCCCCAGGTCACGTGGCTTGAGATCGCCGTCACCGGCAAGGCCCGCACCGCCATCCGTCGCGCCTTGCGCGAGGTCGACCGAGAGCGGTTCATCAAGCTGGGCAAGGAGCTGGCGCGTTCCGGTTTCGAACATGTTGGGCGCAAGGCAACAGACAAGGCGCTGGACACTGCTGCCAAGCACCTGCGCCTGAAAGATCGGCATGAATTGCTGGCCCGTCTGGGCAGCGCGGAACTGACGGCGCATGAAGTGGTCGAGGCTGTTTATCCTGAACTGGCTAAGGACGATGGTGACGCCATTCCGCTGCGTCGCGCCGTGATCGGCCTTGAACCAGGTCAGAAATTCGATCGCGCCCCATGCTGCCAGCCATTGCCGGGAGAACGTATTGTCGGCATCACGTACCGGGGCAAGGGCGTGGTGGTACACGCCATCGACTGCAACCGGCTGAGTGAGTTTGAAGGCGAACCCGACCGCTGGGTCGATCTGCACTGGCATTCGGGAACCCACCCTGCCGTCTATGGTGCGACATTGGATCTGACCATCGGCAACGATGCAGGAGTTCTGGGTCGTATTTGCACATTGATCGGCGAGAAAAAGGCCAATATCTCAAACTTGGAATTTGTTGACCGCAAACCGGATTTTTACCGTCTGCTGATCAATGTCGAACTGCGCGACCTTGAACAGTTGCATTCGCTTATGCTGATGCTTGAGGCGGAAAGCGATGTTGCGGCCGTCGAACGGTATCGGGATCAGACCAAAGCTGCGGTTGCGGCTGGCTGAGGAAGGGTGAGCACGCGTGGTATTCAAGCGCCGAGACCGACGCTCTGCTGTCCAAGTCGCGTCGGAGTTTGTCTATCCGCGTGGTGGGTGGACCCGCGCTTTTCACTATGTAAAACACCGAGTTCGCCGTCTTCCAGATTCGCCTGACCGAATTGCGCGTGGAATTGGGGCAGGGGTTTTTGCGGCGTTCACCCCGTTCTACGGATTGCATTTTCTGGTCGCGGCTGTTGGCGCAAGGCTGATCAAGGGAAACATTCTGGCCGCGCTGAGTGGCACATTTTTCGGTAACCCTCTGACCTATGTGCCGATCGGTGTGATCTGCCTGCAGACCGGGCACTTTCTGTTGGGAACCGAATATGAAGAGGGTGACACACAGGGGCTGATGGGAAAGTTCGCTGACGCCATCGGTGATCTCAAGAATAACTTTGTGGCCTTGTTTACAGACCGCGTGGCAGATTGGCATGGGTTGGCGCAGTTCTACGATGACGTCTTCTACCCCTATATGATTGGTGGCATCATCCCCGGCATTGTGGCGGGTGTGGTCTGTTATTACCTCAGCCTGCCATTGATCCTAACCTATCAGCAGCGACGTCGCGCCAAGATCAAGGCGAAGTTTGAGGAAATCAAGCGCTTGGCCGAAGAATCGACTGCCGTTTATCCGGCAGAGCCACTAGGCTCGGGCCAAACGACTCAAAAGGAATCGAGGGATGTCTGAGAACCATCTGCGGCTTGGTGTGAACATTGATCACGTTGCCACTGTGCGCAATGCGCGGGGCGGGGCTTATCCCAATCCGCTACGCGCCGCCAAACTGGCGGAAGAGGCTGGTGCTGATGGCATCACGGCGCATTTGCGCGAAGACCGCCGCCATATATCGGACGCTGATATCGACGGGTTGATGGAAGTTCTGTCGGTGCCATTGAACTTTGAAATGGCCGCCACGGAAGAGATGCAGAAAATCGCCCTGCGGCACAAACCGCACGCGGTCTGCATCGTGCCTGAAAAGCGCGAGGAACGTACCACCGAAGGCGGGCTTGAAGTCGCGCGTGAAGAAAACAAGCTGGCTCATTTTATCGCGCCGCTGCGCGATGTCGGCTGCCGCGTGTCGATCTTCATCGCCGCTGACCAGCGCCAGATCGAGGCGGCCCACCGTATTGGCGCCGAAGTGATCGAATTGCACACCGGTGCCTATTGCGACGCCCACGCAGAGAGCCGCATGGGAGATGCCACGCAAGAACTTGAATCGCTGCGCCAGATGTCTGCGTTTGCCCACTCGCTGGGGCTTGAGGTGCACGCGGGGCATGGTCTGACCTATGACACGGTCAAGCCGGTTGCGGCCTTCCCTGAGGTGAAAGAGCTAAATATCGGCCATTTCCTGATTGGTGAATCGATTTTTCTGGGCCTCACCCCCGCCATTCAGGAAATGCGCCGCCTGATGGACGAGGCGCGCACGTGATCACGCCCGGCTTTGTCGCCATCTGGCTGGCCTGGCTGATGGCTGGCGGCTCTCCGGGGCCTGCAACGATGGGTATTGCCGGAACTGCGATGAACGAAGGCCGCCGTGCCGGTCTGGTCTTTGCGCTGGGCATCTGTGCCGGATCCGCCGCTTGGGGCATAGCAGCTGCACTGGGTTTGTCGGCGATCATGCTGGCCAATGTCTGGGTGTTCGAGGCGATCCGCTACATCGGTGTGGCCTATCTGGGCTGGCTGGCCCTCAAGGCGTTGCGCCGTGCGATGACCTCGGACGAAGTCGCCTTGGGCAAACCTGTCACTGGTTCGCTGCCGACGATCTTTGCCAAAGGCGCGGCGATCCACCTGACCAACCCCAAAGCGATCCTCAGCTGGGGCTCGATCTACGCCATCGTCGCCCCAAATGACGCCAGCCTGTCCATGCTATTGAGCTATTTTGCCATGTTGTATGCGGGGTCACTGATGATCTTCATCGGCTATGCGTTTCTGTTTTCGTCCGAGCGTATGGTCCGAACCTACCGCCGCGCCCGCCGCTTGTTCGATTTTGCCTTTGCCGGGTTCTTTGGCTTGGCGAGTTACAAGATCCTGACGGTGCGGTTGTCATGATCCTCGGTATCGGCACAGACCTCGCAAACATCGACCGCATCCAAGGCACGCTTGACCGCTTTGGCGATCGGTTCCGCAATCGTGTCTTTACTGACATCGAACAGCGCAAAGCCGAACGCCGCCACGACACCGCTGGCACCTATGCCAAGCGGTGGGCGGCGAAAGAGGCATGCTCTAAGGCGCTGGGCACTGGGCTGCGCATGGGCATAGCGTGGAAGGACATGGCCGTTACCAATCTGAAAACCGGCCAGCCTGTCATGCATGTCACTGGCTGGGCCTCCGAGCGCCTCAGGGAAATGACACCCGAAGGATATGAGGCCATCATCCATGTCACCCTGACGGATGACCATCCCTGGGCCCAGGCATTTGTGGTGATCGAGGCGCGTCCGCTTCAAGATCACGCCACGCAGCCTTGACTTGCCCCCATCCCCCCCGCATGTAGCAGCCCAGCCAAGCACAGAACTGGAGAGAGCAGTATGGCCGAGGAAGCCAAAACCGGAAATCCCGTTTGGGAGACGATCAAAACCATCGTCTATGCGCTGCTGATTGCAGGCGTGTTCCGCACCCTCTTCTTTCAGCCGTTCTGGATTCCCTCGGGCTCGATGAAGCAGACCTTGCTGATCGGCGATTTCCTTTTCGTCAACAAGATGGCCTATGGGTACTCATACGCGTCTTGCCCCAGTCTGATCATTCCAAGCGTCGGTTTGAATGTTGATGCCGAAGATATCTGCGGCTGGATGCAGGGCGATGGTGATACGCGCATCTGGGGCGGTGAGCCTGAGCGCGGCGATGTCATCGTCTTCCGCCACCCCGTCACGGGCCGCGATTATATCAAGCGTCTGATCGGCTTGCCGGGGGATCGCATCCAGATCCGTGAAGGTCAGATCATCCTCAATGGTACGCCGGTTCCACAGCAGCCCGACGGCGTCTTTACCGAAGTCGCTGAACCTCAGGGGCCTCAGCGTCTGCGTCCCCGTTGTGAAAATGGAGCTGTTGGCATTGGTGGTGCTTGTGAAAAATCACGCCTGATCGAAACCCTGCCAAATGGGGTGTCTTATGACGTGCTGAACATCGGCAATCAGGGGTCGGACAATACCGGCATCTATACCGTGCCCGAGGGCCACTATTTCTTCATGGGCGACAACCGCGACAATTCCAGCGACAGCCGCCTGCCGCAATCTGCAGGTGGGGTGGGCTATGTGCCGTACGAAAACCTGATCGGTCGCGCTGATCGGATCATGTTCTCGTCTGCGGGCCGATCGATGTTGTTTTTCTGGACCTGGCGCGGTGATCGGTTCTTCAAGGCGGTCAATTGAAGCTATCGGCTGAAATAAAAGCGTTCCAGCAGCGTTTGGGGTACGATTTCACCAACCCCGAACTGCTGGTGCGCGCGTTGACCCACGGCTCGGTGTCGTCGTCTACCCGGCCCGACAATCAGCGGCTGGAGTTTCTGGGCGACCGAGTGTTGGGCCTTGTTATGGCCACGGCGCTGCTAGAGGCCGATAAGAAAGCCTCCGAAGGTCAGCTGGCCCCTCGATTCAACGCATTGGTCCGCAAAGAGGCTTGTGCCGATGTTGCGCGTCAGATCGATCTGGGCGCGGTGCTGAAGCTGGGCCGGTCCGAGATGTTGTCCGGAGGTCGCCGCAAACAGGCGCTGCTGGGTGATGCGATGGAGGCTGTCATTGCAGCCATCTATCGCGATGCCGGGTTTGAGGCCGCCCGCGATGTCATCTTAGCCCTGTGGGGGGACCGTATTCACAAAGTCGAGGCCGACGCCCGCGATGCCAAGACCTCGCTTCAGGAGTGGGCGCAGGCCCGCGGCCAAAGACCGCCCTCATATGTCGAGATCAAGCGCAGCGGTCCGGATCACGCGCCGATCTTTACCATTGCCGCCCGCCTTCAGGACGGAACCGAGGCACAGGCCACTGCGGGATCCAAACGGCAAGCCGAGCAGGCAGCTGCGAAGGCGCTGCTTGAGAGGTTGAGCCCGCCCAGTTCCTCTTAGGGAAATGAATTTCAGGCCAGCCGTAAAGGCGGATGCTGCCAGCCTGGCTGCTTTGTCGATTGAAGTCTGGGTGGGCACCTACCTGCGTCATGGCGTGAGTTCTTTGTTCGCCGAGTTTGTACTGGCTGAGTTTACAGCGGCGCGGTTTGAAGCACTTATCGAGGAAGGTTCGGACCTTTTGGTGGTCTTGGAAAACCGGGATGGTATTGATGGCTATATTCGGGTTTCAGAAGGTCGCGCAGCTCCTGTCGACGGGCTGTCCGATCTTGAGATCGTGACATTTTATGTCCAGCCGCGGCATCATGGTAAGGGTATTGGGTCAGCCTTGCTGCAATTAGCGACCGACCACTGCCGAGATAAAGGGCAGGGCGAGATCTGGCTGACAACAAATTCCGAAAACGCACCCGCTATCGATTTCTACCTGTCCAAAGGGTTCAGGCAGGTTGGCGTTTCGGACTTTCGGATCGGCGACCAAGCCTATCCGAACCATGTTCTGGCGCTGGACGTAGCGACGCTGGGCTAGGGTCAAACCACCCGAATGAACCCTGCCAGCCCGGTTTTCTGATGCTCTATCACGTGGCAATGAAAGGCCCAGTCGCCGGGGTTGTCAGCGACCAGCGCGATATCAATGGTCTCGTCTTTCAACAAAAGCATCGTGTCGGTCATCAAGGGCGGCAGGGCGCGCAGGTTCGATTTCAGCGGCACGAAAGCCAGTCCGTGCAGGTGGATCGGGTGCAAGTTAGGAGATTCGTTACGGAGGCGCAAAACATAGCTCTTGCCTTGTTCCAGAACGGCCAGCGGACCGGTTCCCTCTGCTGCATCTCCGGGCCACGGCGTGCGGTTGATCGACCAGAAACTATACCCCAGTGATCCGCAGAACCCGTCATTCGGAGGGCCACCTTCAGGCGTCCAGCCGAACACGAACTCATGCAGCTCGGCTTGGTTCAGTTCAGGGCGCAGAACAGGGTTTCTGCGCAAAGGGCGCAATTCCCTCATATCGCGCGCTTTGGATTGTCCGGTCGCGCGCAACCGCGCCATCGCGCGGTGTTTCTGTCCAGGAAATTTGGCGACAAGTGCCACCGACTGCCCTTCATCGTCTGGCATCAGTACGGCAAAATCCGCCCGCTGACCCGGGCCCAGCAAAAGCGGTGCATCGGGTGTGGGTAAGGTCAGGTCGATCTCAACCGGATGCCCGTCCCACGCAATGATCTGCGCCTCAGCCCCTTCAAGATGCAGCTTGTAGATGCGGGTTGTGTCCGTATTGACGACGCGCAGCCGCACAAGGCTGCCTGCCGCGTGATCATACACTGCTTCTGTCAACCAGTTTGCAGTCTGGACATTGCCAAACGTACCTGCGCGCGCAGCACCACGCGCCGTATAAGCGGGCAAAAACGCGTCTTCTTCGTCCAGTCGGAAATCACGCAGATTGATCACTTGCTCGCTGTCGAAACCGGGGTCTTCCCGCTCGGCAATCACCATGACGCCGGTCAACCCGTGGGCCATTTGATCCATTGTCATGCAGTGGGGGTGATACCAATATGTGCCGGCGTCCGGTGGTGTGAATTCATAGGTAAAGCTGTCATCCTCGCCGATTGGCATCTGGGTCAGATAAGGCACCCCGTCCATCTCGTTGGCGATGCGCAGCCCGTGCCAGTGCATTGCGGTGTAATCGGGAAGGGTATTGCGCACCGTAAGCCGCATGACGTCGCCTTGCCGTCCATACAGAACCGGTGGTGGTGCGTCGGGGTAAAGGCTGACCATCCCCGTGGTCAACCGATTGCGCAACCTGTAGCTGGCGGTCTGCAACACGAGGTCTTGCGTGGCATCGCTTGCCGCCAAAGACAAACCACCCAAACCCATGGCACCAGCAGCGGCACCGCTTCCAAGAATAAACTTGCGACGTTTCATTGCGACCTCTCTGTAGGGATGTGTCGCCGGGCTGGGAACGGCTGGGCGTCTGTGCCTGACCTGCCTTGGCCCGCGCATAGCTGCAATGCGACAAATCCCTCTGGCCCAAAGGTCCTTTCTGCTATAGCAGAGCGCAATTGCAAACAGGAACGCCAGATATATGACCACACGCGCCGGATTTATCGCCTTGATCGGAGAGCCCAACGCAGGCAAATCCACCCTTCTGAACCGCATGGTTGGGGCCAAGGTCTCGATCGTGACGCACAAGGTACAGACCACACGCGCCCGCATTCGGGGTGTGGCGATGGAGGGTGACGCGCAGCTGGTCTTTGTTGACACGCCGGGCCTGTTTAAGCCCCGCCGCCGCCTGGACCGCGCCATGGTCGCTGCCGCGTGGGGTGGGGCAGCGGATGCCGATGTCGTTGTCCTGATGGTTGAGGCGCATCGCGGCATCACCGAAGGGGTTGAACGCATCCTTGAGGGGCTGGAAGAGATCGGGCAGGGTCGGACCATCGCGCTGGCGATCAACAAGATCGACAAGGTGCCGTCCGAGAAGTTGCTGGCGCTGACCAGCGACCTGAACGCCCGCTATCCGTTTGCAGAAACTTTCATGATCTCGGCCGAAAAGGGACATGGTGTAGACGATCTGCGCAAATGGTTGGCCGGGGAACTGCCAGAAGGCCCGTGGCTCTATCCTGAAGATCAGATCGCTGATTTGCCTTTGCGCATGATCGCGGCTGAAATGACGCGCGAGAAACTGACCCTCCGCCTGCATCAGGAACTGCCTTATCAGCTGACCGTTGAGACCGAAAACTGGGAAGAGCGCAAAGATGGCTCTGCCAAAATCGATCAGGTCATCTATGTCATGCGCGACGGCCACAAAGGCATCGTACTGGGCAAACGCGGCGAGACGATCAAGGCTGTCAGTCAGGCGGCGCGGGCCGAATTGGAAGAGTTCCTTGACCGTAAGATTCACCTGTTTCTGCAAGTGAAAGTCCGGCCCAACTGGCTGGAGGAATCCGAGCGGTATTCGGAAATGGGTTTGGATTTCAAAGACGGCAACGCATGACCCGCCTGACGGCCGAATTCTGGGTCCATGCCTATTTGGCACGGCTTCGGTTTCAGGAAATCCCGGCCTTTGTTGTGGCCCATGGCGATGACACTGCTGGGGCGGTTCTGGTTAAGCTCAATACGCTGGACGGAAAGGCCGCCGCATTCCAACGCAGCTTTGACCTGATGAGTGGTGAGCGAAAATGGGTCGAGCTTTCCAGCGGCACTGAGATGGATGTGGACGCCGCCATCACCAAACAGCGCAGCTTTGACCCTGACCTTTGGGTGATTGAAGTTGAGGACCGACAAGGGCGACATCTGCTTGGCGAAGAGGGTTTGGAGTAACCTCTGCACAGATCGCGCTTTGACGCGTGGATCAAAGTGACTATTTTCAAATGACATCTGGCCGTTCAGGGCTGATTGCCCCTTGGATCAATGCAAAACGATGAGGTGTTCTCGTGACTGAAACACTTGCTGAGAAACTGGAAAAATCGGAACTTGGCCACTGGATGCAGCGGTTCGAGAACTTCATGGTCTTTGTCGGTGTCGTCGGCCCATTCGCCACGCTTCCGCAACTGGTCAAGCTCTACTTTACCCATTCCGATCACGCCTCAGGTCAGTCGCTGCTATCCTGGTCGCTTTATGCGGGGCTGTCTTTTCTGTGGTTTGCCTATGGGCTGGTGGTCGGCAAGTTGCCCATCTATGTGGGCAACGGAATCTCAACGGTGCTGAATCTGCTGATGGTCGTGGGTATTCTGATTCATGCCGGTGTGACGTTCTGATCTTCCGACGTCCTTGGAATTCTTATCAACATCGCCCCGGAAAATCATTCACGACGCTTTCAACCTGCATCGCTGAAGTAAACAAAGCTCATCTTATTCCCATCCGGGTCGCGGGCATAGGCGCCAAAGAAGTTCGGACCGTATTGGGGGCGATCACCCGGGTCGCCCTCGTTTGTGCCGCCATGGGCCAGCGCTGTTTCGTGTGCATCTCTCACTTCTTTTTCGCTTTGGCAAAGCAAGCCAACCATGTTGCCATTTCCGATTGTCGCAACTTCCTTATCGAACGGCGTCGCGACCCATATGCACCCGCCACCGCGCAGCTCATAGCATACTGCATGCGGCATGTACTCGGCGACGACTTTTCCGCCCATTGTTGACACAACCGCATCATAGTATGTGCGCGCCTTAACAACGTCGTTTGAACCGATCATGACATAGTTGAGTGACATTTCTGAAATCCCTAAATTTAGAACATAAAGGGAACATTAATGGCGGAATTGCATTCGTGCAATGCGATTCTTGCACTGTGGTCAGCCCGATCCCCGCGAAACCGTGACTTCGGACCGTGATGTAATACCACGCTGGAAGTGACCTAGATCCGTGTTGAAGGCTGCCTTTGCTGGGACTGAAGGGAATTGCGACAGACTCGCCTTACACGGCCCTATGTTCAAAAGGGCAGGGTTTTGGCTTGCTATTCTGTGTGGGCAAATCTCACATGTTGTTTTGACCACTCCAGCCGTCTTCGTACGCGCCCAACACTCTGGACATCTGTAGCAGTGATGAGAACAAGCGCGCGTAAACATCCCTTGATAGCATGGGTTTGTTGTCGTCCAGCACCTGCACCAGATCGACAACGGTCGAAGCGAACCTCTCATACACCTGCATGTCAGCAGCCGTTGGATCATGCGTCCAGATGTTTCGTGCGTCGTAGTAAGCCCCAGGTTGCGGTTCGTCATCGATCATTACTTGACCCCTTCCATTTGAAGCGCAGGTGGGCGAGCTTGTGAGGCTGTGCAAGATGGCTGGCAGGAAGTCACAAAACTATGGCTGTTTCTGAAAAGAACCTTGAACGGTACATGCGGGGCAGGTTCTGCACTTGCGTGCCAACTCGGCTTGGGATTTTCTGCGGTTTAACCCAAGCAGCAACAAGGTCGAGTTTTGGACTGGCGTGATCACGGCATACTTCTGACCTCTCGCAACCACGGTGAGACTGCGGCGATAATAGAGGTCTTCACCGAGGCCCACGGGCGTCACGCCGGTGTTGTACGCGGTGGAACCAGCCGTAAGGTCGCGCCCATTCTGCAACCAGGCGCGCAGCTGGACGTGCTGTGGCGCGCGCGGCTGGAAGAGCATCTGGGCACGTTTCAGGTTGAACCGCTGAGGTCCCGCGCGGCGGCCGCGTTTTCGGGGCGGCTGGCATTGTCCGGGCTCAATGCCGTTGTGGCGTTGCTATCCTTCTGCCTGCCCGAACGCGAACCGCATCCCGCGCTTTACAAGCGGACCGAACAATTGATGGATCTGCTGGGTCAGGATGAAATCTGGCCGCTGGCGTATTTGCGTTGGGAGCTTGCTTTGCTGGATGAGCTGGGCTTTGGTCTTGACCTGACCACTTGCGCCGTGACCGGAGTGACGGAAGGGCTTGTTTACGTGTCACCCAAAACGGGTCGCGCCGTCAGTGCAAAAGGTGCCGGGGAATGGGCGGACAAGCTGTTGCCGTTGCCGCCGTGCCTGCGCGGCCAAGGTACCGCGCCGGACACCGAGATCGCCGAGGCCTTGCGTACGACCGGGTATTTCTTGGAACACCGTGTCGCCCCGTCTTTGGGGCATAACCCGCTGCCAGAAGCACGTGCGCGGTTTGTGGATCAGGTTACTCGGCGGCTGTGAACACCATCTCGTGCTCATCCTCATTGCGCAGGATCAGCACGTCGCCGGACACTTCGGATTGGGTCATGGCCATGAGGGCGGCGAAATAGAACCCCTCTGCCTCGAGTCCCGCACAAGCGGCTCGTGTTGCGCTCAGGTCTTGTATCTCAAACCAGGGGTAGGGCGCATTCAGAGTGCCTGTGTAGCTGTTGCAGGGGGCGTTTCCTGCAATCTTACCCTCTTCTGGAAAGCGCAGCAGGGCGCTGGCCTCGTAAGGTTGGCCATCGATTTCCTGCAACACCCATGTCCGGTCCGCAGCGCCATAGGCGGCGACGGTTTCGTCTTTTTCACATTGGAACAGGCCCAGCAGGGGCAGAGTCAGGATCAGGCGGGTCATTTCAGGGTCTTAACCCAATTAGGCTGTAGGGAAAACTCAATAGGGGATCGTGCCGCTCAGCAAGTCCCGGCGCACTTCAAGGCGTGGCCTCCAGTTGTATTTGGTGTCCTCGCGCACGGGTGCCCAGTACAATGCGCCGCTATTCCGCCACGGGTCCAGAATGATACCGTCATACATCGAATCCCCTTTGGCGCTGATCAGCGCGGAATGATGGATGATCCGAAACTGCGTTGGTGGAGACGTGACCCAATGCAAGTCGAGCGTGCGGAAGTTTTCCTGCCGTAGCCGTGCGGTCATGGCCTGTGCCCAATCGTTGCACAGACCAAACTCGCGAAATCCGTTAGCGATCTTGGCATTGTGGATGATGGCTGGATCGGTGATGTTCCATTCCCGCGCCAATTGCTGAGAATAGGTGTAGGAGATCGTGGCAGCCTGTTGCGCCTCGACGGGATCAACCTCGGGCCCGAGCGACCGGATGGCCTGTGTCAGCGCATCGATGTCGCTTTGGGTCGCGTTCGGTTGACTGACGGAGCAGCCGCCCAGCACAAGTGCAGCAAGTATCGCCCAAAGCGCAAAGAGTCGTCGGATCATTTTATGCTCACCATTCCGTTGACTGGGCCTGTTTCGCTGGGTGCTGTACCGGGGTTCCAAACAGATGCAAAGGGGAAGTTTGCAGAGTTCAGCGCCGCACAGCGGAAGTGCGCCGGATGTTCTCTGTTTACTGAAAGTACATCAGTGGCTGCCCTTGCAATGCCATTGCGTCAAGAAAAAGACCCGGCGCAAAGGCCGGGTCAGTTGGGGAAACGGGATGCTGAAAGCAGTTACCCAAGCAGTCGGCGTGCGATAACCTGCGCCTGAATTTCAGCGGCCCCTTCGAAAATGTTGAGAATGCGCGCGTCACACAGGACGCGGCTGATCTTGTATTCCAGCGCAAAACCGTTGCCGCCGTGAATCTGTAGCCCGTTATCGGCAGCGGCCCAAGCCACACGGGCGCCCAGCAACTTGGCCATACCGGCTTCAAGGTCACAGCGCTGGCCGTGGTCTTTCTCCCACGCGCTGAAATAGGTCAGCTGACGTGCAATCATGATCTCGACCGCCATCATTGCCAGCTTGCCGGACACGCGTGGGAAGTTGATCAGTGATTTGCCGAACTGTTTGCGGTCGATCGCGTACTGCATTGCGATATCCAGCGCGCTTTGCGCCACACCGATGGCGCGTGCAGCGGTCTGGATGCGGGCAGATTCGAAGGTTTCCATCAACTGCTTGAAACCCTTGCCTTCTTCGCCGCCCAGCAGGTTTTCACCTTTGACGTGGAAGCCGTCAAAGCCCAGCTCGTATTCTTTCATACCGCGATAGCCCAGAACTTCGATCTCGCCGCCAGTCATGCCGGGGGTTGGGAAGGGATTCTCGTCTGTGCCCGGGGTCTTTTCGGCCAGGAACATCGACAGGCCTCGGTGGTCGGTGCTGTCGGGGTTTGTCCGCGCCAGCAAGGTCATCACATGGGTGCGTGCCGCGTGGGTAATCCAGGTCTTGTTGCCGGTGATCTTATAGTCGCCGTTTTCATCCTTCACAGCACGCGTGCGCAGGCTGCCAAGATCCGACCCGGTGTTGGGCTCGGTGAACACGGCGGTGGGCAGGATTTCGGCGCTGGCCAGTTTTGGCAGCCAGTTGGCTTTCTGCTCGTCCGTGCCGCCGGCGATGATCAGCTCGGCTGCAATTTCGGACCGGGTGCCCAACGAACCGACGCCGATATAGCCGCGCGACAGTTCTTCTGAAACTACGCACATCGACGCCTTGGACAGGCCAAATCCGCCGAATTCCTCTGGGATGGTCAGGCCGAACACGCCCATTTCCGCCAGCTCTTCGATGATTTCCAGCGGGATCAGCTCATCCTTCAGGTGCCATTCATGGGCGTGGGGCTCGACCTTCTCCTGCGCGTAGCGTCGGAATTGGTCGCGGATCATCTCAAGCTCTTCGTCCAGACCAGAGTTGCCGAACATGGTGGCACCCGCCTGATCCTGCATCAGTTCGACCAAACGGCTGCGCGCCGCCTGAGAGTTGGCCTGCGCCATCAGAGTTTGAACTTCGCTAGACTGAAAGCCCGACAGCGCGTCCCAGCCAAGGCCCATATCCTGAAGGCGGACGACTTCGCCTTGATTCATCGGGATGCCACCTGCGACCTGATGCAGATATTCGCCAAAGGCGATCTGGTGCAGCAGCTGCTCAAGCTCGCCGAATTTTCCCTCGGCTTGCAGCGCTTCTGCCCAACGTTGCATCTGTTGCAGCGATTGGGTGTAAGTGGCGAGCCAAGCCAAGCCGTGCGCAGCAGTCTGGTTCGCTTCAATAAGGGAGCCAGACACGCGGCCATCCGCAGTGACCATGCCGCGCACAGACTCGCGGGCTTTTTCAAATACTGCCTCCACCGCAGGCACAGCGGCTCGGGTTAAATCCAGAAGATCGGGCAAAACTGCAGCAGTTGTCATCTCGGTCATATCCTGTCCGTCGTGGGCCATGAATCGCGTCCTTTCCTGGGTCGTCTGGTCATATCATGCTGCACGTGCAGCGCAACAAAAATACTTATTACGCTGCGAAAAAGTTCAAAAATTACCTGATCATTTTTGCAATGCAGAAGAAATTCCAGATGGTATCTAGGGGGAATGACCTTGTTTTCCATTCTTTCCCCGCAGGACCTGATGCTTGCCATGGCCATTGCTTTTGCCGCGGGGTGGATAAAGGGTATTGTTGGTTTCGCCATGCCCATGGTCATGGTGTCCGGGTTGAATTCTTTTCTTACCCCGGAGTTGACCTTGGCTGGGCTTATCCTGCCAACGCTTGTGACGAATGGACTTCAGGCATTGCGCGGAGGCGCGGTCGCCGCTTATTCCTCGGTCTTGAACTTTCGCGTGTTCCTGATCGTCGGTGGCCTCATGTTGGTTCTGAGCGCGCAACTAGTCACCATGGTGCCCAGTTCCGTTTCGTTGCTTTTGATTGGCGGTCTTGTTTCCGTTTTCTGCCTGTTTCAAGTTCTGGGGGTCCGTCTGGTACTGAACCAACCGTCGCCTAGAATTGAGGCTGCCATGAGAGGGTAAGCGGGTTTTGCGGGCGGTATGTCTGGTGTTTGGGGGCCGCCAACAGTGGCTTACCTGATGGCCTTGAATACACCCAAGTCGGAACAGATCCGCATTCAGGGTGTTATTTATGGACTAGGTGCGCTGCTACTTGTAGCCGCTCATTTAGGATCCGGCATCTTGCGGACGGAAACAATTTCGTTTTCCGCGATACTGATCTTACCGGCTATGGCTGGAATGTGGGTCGGCTTCAAACTGTAGGACCGGATTGACCAGGCCAGCTTTCGCAAAGCGACTTTACTTGTATTGCTGGTGGCTGGGTTGAACCTGCTGCGGCGCGGTCTGTTGGGGTGATGTCTCAACCCGTACGTCTATCGGCAAAGCGGAATGCGAAATAGAGCCCCAGCATTAAGAAGAACAAGCCCGAGATATCCCCGATCAAAAAGGCAATATATTCGACGGTTTCACTGCCAAAGGCCAGATTTGTCAGCCCTGAGACAAGAAAGGACGTGATTACACCCACTCCCATGATGCAAACCCAACATGGTTTGCGATCAGGGCGCGGGAACAAATCCCACCCCACAGCCTTTAACAGATAAAACACTGCTGGAACCGTGGTGACTGCAATGGCAATGGCCAGCAGGCGACTGGACAGGAAAACGTCCGTACCCCCCAAATAAGCAAAAACGATGAAGACGCCTGGCAACAAGGCAAAAATCGCGCGCCACCCTAGTAGCCAAGCAGAAAGAACCCGCACGCCATGTGGCAAAAACAGCAGGCTGGCCCGGCTTGGGTATTCGGGAAAATACATGTTCTGGAGCGGCATCAGAACGGCGAAGGTCAGGAATGACGCCACGACATAGGCCAATGAGGCCGCAAACGTATCAATCGCCCAGGCGCGCACTGCGATCACCGCATCGCGCATATGTTGCAGGCGTCATCTGGGAGCATTAACGATATACCGCCCCCGGTTGGCGCTGCCGCTTTGTGAAAGATAGCCTTTTTCCACCAAGGATTTCAGGGCGCGGAAAAAAGTCGGGCGCGATACGCTTTGAACCAATGTATGCTCGATCAAACCAAACGTGCGCACTTCCTGATCGGACTTGGAAAGCTCTTCTGCGGCGTAATAGATGTCGCGCTCAACCGGAGATAGTTTTTCCAGACCCAGCGTCCGCTCCATGCTTTGCATCAGTTTGCGAAGTTCGGTGAGTTTCGAGATTTCTGTCATGTTCTTACCTGCAATTTCCTGTGCCAACGATCGCCAGTCTGCGACCATTTGGGACACCCCGGTTTCAATACAAACCAGGTAGTCCCATATTGACACTCATCCCCATTTACATAGACTAGGCACCTGATTAGGTTGCTCAATTCTGCATTGTGAGTGTGCGCGTTTGAGCTGCCACAAAGTCCTTTCAGTCAATGCCCGGCGCTGACGTGCCGGGCTTTTTCGTCCCTTCGAACCCTATGGGTACCGCAGATCGCAATTTGAAACAACGCACTTGTATGTGCTTTTTGTGACATACAATCAAAGGTTGATATCAAAGAATGACGCCGCGCAAGAAAAAGGGGCCCGTAGGCCCCTTTACTTGCTAGCCGATTGCAACGGCTTTGATGTCGTCATCGATGAACGGCAGGTACTGCTCGAAGTTCTCGGCAAACATCTGAACCAGTTTTTCCGCCTGTTTGTCGAACGCCGCCTGATCGTCCCATGTGCGGCGCGGGTCCAGCAGAACCTCGGCCACTCCCGGCACCGAGACAGGCACGTCAAAACCGAAATTGGCATCCTTGCGGAATTCAGCATCGCGCAGTGACCCATCCAGGGCCGCAGTCAACAGAGCGCGGGTCGCCTTGATGGGCATCCGGCTGCCTACGCCATAAGCGCCGCCGGTCCAGCCGGTGTTCACCAGCCAGCAGGTCGCGCCATGCTGGGCTATCTTGTCGCGCAGAAGGTTGCCGTATTCTTCCGGCCGACGCGGCATGAAAGGCGCGCCAAAGCAGGTCGAGAATGTGGGCTGGGGTTCGGTGACGCCGCGTTCCGTACCTGCAACTTTCGACGTGAAACCAGACAGGAAGTGATACATCGCCTGCGCCGGGGTCAGTCGCGCGATCGGAGGAAGCACGCCAAACGCATCGCAGGTCAGCATAATAATGTTCTTGGGATGGCCCCCCAAGGCGCTGTTGGAGGCGTTGGATATGTACTCCAGCGGGTAGGCACAGCGCATATTTGCGGTCAGCGAATCGTCGTCGAAATCCAGCTCTTTGGTTTCGGGGTCGAATACCATGTTCTCAATCACGGTGCCGAACTTGCTGGTGGTCGCGTAGATTTCTGGCTCGGCCTCGGCGTTCAGGTTGATTGTTTTGGCATAACAACCGCCTTCAAAGTTGAAGGTGCCGCGATCCGACCAGCCATGTTCGTCGTCGCCGATCAACACTCGGGCGGGGTCAGCGGACAGAGTTGTTTTGCCGGTCCCCGACAGGCCGAAGAACACGGCGGTGTCGACCGGGTTGCCAACAGCGTGGTTGGCCGAGCAGTGCATCGGCATCACGCCTTTTTCCGGCAGCATGTAGTTCAGCAGTGTGAAGACGGACTTCTTGTTCTCACCTGCGTATTCAGTTCCGCCGATCAAAATCAGTTTACGATCAAAGTTCAGCGCGATCACAGTCTCGCTGCGGCAGCCGTGCTTGGCCGGGTCGGCCTGGAAACTCGGGCAGTTGATAATGGTAAAGTCGGCTGTGAAGTCATCCAGATCCTCGCGATCCGGTCGGCGCAGCAGGTGGCGGATGAACAGATTGTGCCATGCCAGCTCGGTGACCATGCGCACGTTGATCGCGTATGCGGGGTCAGCGCCGCCAACGAGATCCTGAACGAAATAGTCGCGACCTTTCATATGGGCCAGCATGTCTTCGTACAGCGCGTCAAAGCCTTCGGGGCTCATTTCGGCGTTGTTTTCCCACCAGATGGTGTCCGCCACACTATCTGTTTTAACGACGTGCTTGTCCTTCGGCGAGCGACCAGTGAACTTACCGGTGGTGACCAGAAACGCACCACCGTTGCCAAGTGTACCTTCGCCGCGCTTCAGCGCTTCTTCGATCAACGCTGGTTCCATGAAGTTGTAATAGACATTGCCCAGACCCTCGATGCCCTGATCTTCGAGGCGGAATTGCGGGTTAACCCGTCCAGATGTCATGTTTGTCTTCTCCTGTGGCGGCGCGAAGGCTTTGGCCGTGTGCGCCATTGGGGCAGTGAGCCGGTAAAAACCGGCGGCTGGGCGCCTCTTATCACGGTCGTTTGGGACATGAACAGGCGGGTTGACGCAGTTAGCGCAACCAAGTCCGAGTTTAGCGCCACCACCAATTCAATGTTCGAAAAGCGGGCAGATTTTTGCGGGCATCAAGGCAAATTTGCCGCAGACCTGCCGCAACAAAGGCACGATTCGCGGTTACGGATTGATTCGGCGTCTTAAAACCGCCAACAATGCCTTACAAATAAGCGAATTATTGCGCGAGTGAGCAGGAATAGGGGTGAGCCCGATGTCAAAGATTGCACTGGTGGATGACGATAGAAACATTCTAACGTCCGTATCCATGACACTTGAAGCCGAAGGTTTCGAGGTTGAAACTTATAATGATGGCCAGGCCGCGTTGGATGCGTTCAACAAAAAGCTGCCGGATATGGCTGTGCTCGATATAAAAATGCCGCGTATGGACGGCATGGATCTGCTGCAGCGGCTGCGCCAGAAAACGCAGATGCCGGTGATTTTCCTGACCTCGAAAGATGACGAGATCGACGAGGTTCTGGGTCTGCGCATGGGCGCAGATGACTACGTGAAAAAGCCTTTTTCGCAACGTTTGCTGGTTGAACGCATCCGTGCTTTGTTGCGCCGACAAGAGGCGACAAGCGGAGATGCAGTCGCCGCCAACAGCGCTGACACGAAGGTTATGGAGCGCGGCGACTTGCGGATGGATCCGTTGCGCCATGCTGTAAGCTGGAAGGGGAATGATGTATCCCTCACTGTGACCGAGTTCTTGTTGTTGCAAGCGCTTGCCCAGCGTCCGGGATTTGTCAAAAGCCGCGATCAGTTGATGGATGTGGCTTATGATGATCAGGTTTATGTGGACGATCGGACAATCGACAGCCACATTAAACGCCTACGTAAGAAAATGCGCGCAGCCGACCCAGAGTTCTCGGCGATCGAAACCCTGTATGGTATCGGTTATCGTTACAACGAAGAATAGGCGCGACGCCTGCAAGAGGTAATGGGCTCTCGTGCGCGACACCGAAGAAACCAGAGAACTGCGCGACGGTGATGTCGTTCTTGGGGATGACTGGGTCATCCCACAGGATTTCGAATCCGCCGAGCTGAGAGAGAAGCGGTCCCGGAGAAACCTGTTTTCTCTGCGCGGTTCACCCTTGGCGCGCAAAATTATCACTTTCAACCTGATCGCCTTGGTGATTTTGGTCACAGGGCTGCTGTATCTGGACGATTCGCGCAAAGAAAAGGTGCAGCAAACCGCCCGCAATCTGCTGGGTGATGCGCAGCTGGTCAGCAACGTTTTTGAAACCCAGCTGCGGCAGGGGGCGCAGATATCTGCGCAAAATGCCGGAAACCTGGACGTCAAGGACACGCTTTCAGGGCTGACGCTGCCCGAAGGCGGCGAGGTTTTTGTGTACGACGCCAGCGGCACCTTGATCGGGTGGACACGCGGCGTGCCACAAGCGTCCGATATGCCCGTGCTTCTGCGTACAAGCACCGAAGTACAGACTGGCGGCACCGTCATCAGCGACACATTGAATGCGGTTTGGATTGGGCTGTCGAACATATTCAACTGGTCGACCGAAACTGAATCTCCGACCTTGGCGCAGCGAGTCCAAACAATTATTCCGCAGGCTCTTACCGGGCAAACACAGGTTCAGGCGGTGCAGGATAGCGCGGGTGACACAGTGATTGTTGCCGCTGCTCCGATCCTGTACGAAGGCAACCCAGCGGGCGCGGTTGCCATCACAGGTCCGGCAGGGGAAATTGACGCGCTTGCCCGCCGCGAACAAGAGCGCATCCTTCAGATGTTTGTGGTGGCCCTGCTTGTCTCTGTAGGGCTAAGTTTGGTTCTGGCCTCAACCATCGCCAACCCATTGGCGGATTTGGCGGCAGCGGCTGAAATGGGCAAGGATCGTGGCACAGGGGTTAATCCCGGTCGTATCCGTATCCCGGACCTTAGCGCTCGGCCGGACGAAATCGGACGGCTCAGCCGCGCCCTGCGTGGCATGGTGACCGCACTTTATAATCGGATCGACGCAAACGAGCAGTTCGCGGCCGATGTTGCCCACGAAATCAAGAACCCTCTGGCCAGTCTGCAATCCGCTGTCGGCACATTGCGTATGGTTAAAAGAGAGGATCAGCGCGACAAGCTGCTGGATGTGATCGAACACGATGTCCGTCGTCTGGATCGCCTGGTCAGCGATATCTCGAACGCATCGCGTCTGGACGCGGAATTGGTAAAAGAAGCAGAGCAGCCATTTGATCTGCTCAAACTGCTGGGCAACCTTGGCCAATACTTGGGTGAGGACGCCCGGTCCAAAGGTATCGACTATATAACTGACCTGCCGTCCGAACCCATTGTCATCAACGGGCTCGAAGCAAGGTTGGCGCAGGTATTTGTAAACCTCATCACAAACGCGATTTCATTCTGCGAAGAAAACGATGCTATTCGTGTTTGGGTCCGTCAGCGCGACAACCGAGTGCTGGTTGTGGTCGAGGACACGGGCCCAGGCATCCCCGAACAAGCGCTAACGAAAGTGTTCAAGCGATTCTATTCGCAGCGTCCTGCAGAGCACTTTGGCAATAACTCAGGTCTTGGGCTGGCGATCTCAAAGCAGATTATAGAAGCCCATGGCGGCGTGATCTGGGCCGAAAACATACGCCCGACCGAGGCAGACATCACCTCTGATCCGCTGGGCGCACGATTTGTCGTGGGGCTGCCTGTTTGAGAAATGCAAATCTTCTTACTGTCAGAGGCCAACAACCGTGACAGGGCGTGCGTTCATGCGTCTTGTGTATCGGTAGAACAGCGTGGCGTGTTGATCATCGGGGCTTCTGGTGCTGGGAAATCTGAGTTGGCGTTGCAGCTGATGGCCTATGGGGCTGACCTGGTTGCAGATGACCGTGTGATTCTACAGATGCACGATGAACAGATCGTTGCGTCCGCTGTTTCACAAATCCGTAACTTGATCGAGGCGCGTTACATCGGCCTGCTCAGGGCCGAAGCAACCGGGCCAGTTCCGATCGATTACGTCGTCGATCTGGACCAGAGCGAACCACAACGCCTACCCGAACAATTCACTGTTCAGGTCCTGAGGCAAACTGTTCCCTTGCTTCGCGGTGCCGGCGTCCCCAATTTGGCTGCAGCGTTGATGCAGCTGCTAAAAAATGGGCGTGTAAATCCGGAATGGCCGAACACATGATTTCACAACGGCGGATCGTATTGGTCACAGGCCCTTCGGGGGCTGGTCGGTCTACCGCAATTCATGTTCTCGAAGACCTTGGTTTTGAAGCCATCGACAATCTGCCCATGGGGCTGCTGATGCGCCTGCTCGATAGCGCGGACAGCGACCGCCCGATGGCGTTGGGTGTTGATGCTCGCAATCGGGACTTTTCGACAATCAGGTTTATCGAGCTTGCAGAAAAGCTGGGCCGAATGGCGCAGGTCGATCTAACGGTATTGTACCTGGATTGCAGCGATGACGTTCTGTTGCGTCGGTTTTCGGAAACCCGCCGCCGTCACCCCGTTGCCAGAAATGCCAGCCCCGAAACGGGCATCCAGCGTGAAAAAGAACTGTTGGCCCCGATCCGCGAGATTGCGGATACCCTGATCGACACCAGTCTTCTCAACGTCCATCAGCTGCGCGAAGAGGTCGAGACCTGGTTTGCGCCTAAAGGCGGGCGGCACCTTGCGGTATCGATCGAGTCTTTCTCGTATAAACGCGGGCTACCGCGCGGGTTGGACATGGTGTTCGACTGCCGGTTTCTTGCCAACCCGTATTGGCGTCCCGAATTGCGGGCGGCCGATGGTCGACATCCTGATGTCGCGCACTACGTGCAATCGGACACGACCTATTTGCCGTTTTTTGAACGAGTCATGGACCTGCTTACTTTGCTGCTGCCCGCATTTCGGGCAGAAGGCAAAGCGCACCTGTCCGTGGCCTTTGGGTGTACTGGGGGGCAACACCGATCCGTTGCAATGGCCGAAGCAGTCGCAAAGGCCCTTGCCGAAGGCGGTCAGCAAGTGGCAATTAGGCATCGCGAGATGGAACGCCGGACGTTGAATGTGAGGTCGGATTGATCGGGATTGTGATCGTTGCGCATGGGGGGTTGGCTCAGGAATATCTGGCCGCCACACAGCATGTGGTCGGGCCGCAACCCGGCCTGGTGGCTATTGCGATCGAAGCTGAACACGACCGCGACAAGAAACAAGCCGAGATCTGCCAGGCGGCCGACAGCGTAGACATGGGCGATGGCGTCGTGGTCGTCACAGATTTGTTTGGCGGAAGCCCATCGAATCTCAGCTTAAGAGCCTGCGCACCTCAGGATCGGCGGATTCTTTATGGTGCCAATCTGCCTATGTTGATCAAATTGGCCAAAAGCCGCCACCTGCCCATCGGCGATGCTGTGCGTCAGGCGATGGAGGCTGGACGGAAATACATAAATGCACAAAATGTGACATTAGAATAAAACCGGATTGACGACTATGACCAACCGAAGCCTTAAAATTATCAATGAAAAGGGCCTTCACGCCCGCGCCTCGGCAAAGCTGGTCGAGGTCGTGGAAGGGTTCGATGCCCGTGCCGAGGTGTCAAAAGACGGACTTTCTGCTTCAGGTGACAGTATTATGGGTCTTTTGATGTTGGCAGCCTCGCGCGGAACAACTATTGACGTCGAGACGTCCGGGCCGGATGCTGAGGCATTGGCGGAAGCTCTGGAAGCGCTTGTGAACGACAAGTTCGGAGAGGGGTTTTAATCCGCCCCGCCGCGACATGAAAACGGGAAGACCAGGAATTGGCGGAAACGACGCACGAGACCAAGACAAGCCCAGTGGTGGATGGGACCGCGGATGAGGGCGAAATCTACGACCGTAGAACCCTGACATATGCGAACTCGTTCGATGATGCCTGGACCTCAACCGCCATTCGGGCCATCGAATGGTGCACCGGCAAGCTGACCATTTTGCGAATGGTCAACAAATTCGAGAAAAAGAACGAATACTATCGCGGCCAGAGGTTCTGGGGTGGTGCCCTTACGACTATGGGTATCGACCTGACCACACCGCAGGAACAGATTGCCCGGATTCCCAAAACCGGTCCCGTCGTTGTGGTCGCCAACCATCCGCACGGTATGGTCGATGGTATGATCCTGGCCGAGCTGATTGGACGGGTCCGCAGCGATTACCGCATTCTGACTCGCTCGGTCCTGACCGGACTTGATGAGGCGGCGACATCTTTCATGATCCCGGTGCCCTTCCCGCACGACCCCGAGGCGCAGGCCAAAATGCTCGAGATGCGTGGCAAGGCGATGGAGCACCTAAAGAACGGCGGCGTTGTTGCACTGTTCCCGTCAGGCGTGGTGATGTCTTCGGACGACTGGTTTGGTCCAGCTATCGAGCGGGAATGGAACGTTTTCACGGCCAAGATGATCCGCCGCTCGGGTGCGCAGGTGCTGCCGATTTTCTTCCCGGGCAGCAACTCGCGCTGGTACCAGATTGCCAATAAACTGTCGCCGATTCTGCGTCAGGGTTTGCTGCTGCACGAGATCGTACGATCCTGCAACAAACCGCAGTCGCCGGTTATCGGCGAGCCGATCGGCGATGAAGACATGGAACTGCTCGAGCGCGACCCGCGCGGCTTCATGGCATGGCTACGGGATCGCACAATGTCCTTGGGCCAATCAAACAAAGCCTAATCCGCGTATTCATCTGGCCAAAAGTACCTCGGGGGTGAGCCCGGATGAAATCCGGGCGAGGGGGCTGGCCCCCTTTTATCGTGTCGGTACCGGAACCTCTCCGCGATAGTCATAGAACCCGCGCTCGGTCTTGCGACCCAGCCAGCCAGCCTCGACATATTTAGTCAACAGCGGGCAGGGGCGGTACTTGGTGTCTGCCAGACCGTCGTGCAAGACATTCATGATTGCCAGACAGGTGTCCAGCCCGATGAAGTCCGCCAATTCCAGCGGGCCCATCGGATGATTCGCGCCCAGCTTCATCGACTGGTCGATGGATTGAACGCTGCCGACGCCTTCATACAGCGTGTACACGGCCTCGTTGATCATCGGCATCAGGATGCGGTTAACGATGAAGGCCGGGAAATCTTCGGCACTAGCAGCCGTTTTGCCCAGGCGGTCGACAACAGCTTTGCAGGCGCTGAATGTGTCTTCGTCCGTCGCAATGCCCCGGATCAGTTCCACCAGCTGCATGACCGGCACTGGGTTCATGAAATGAAACCCCATGAAACGCTCTGGCCGGTCGGTGCGGCTGGCCAGACGTGTGATCGAGATAGACGATGTGTTGGACGTCAAAATCGTATGCGGCAGAAGATGTGGTTGCAGGTCTTCGAAAATCGCCTGCTTGATCGTTTCCCGTTCGGTCGCAGCCTCGATCACCAGATCGGTCTGTCCAAGGCGGGGCAACTCCAAAGTGGTCGAGATCCGGTTCAACGCGGCCTGCATCTCTGCGTCGGTGATCTTCCCGCGAGAGGCTTGGCGCGCCATGTTCCCTTCAATTGTGGACACAGCGTTATTCAGTGCGTCCTGGCTGACATCGTTCAGCAAGACCTCGTATTCCGCCAATGCCAGAACATGGGCAATCCCATTGCCCATCTGACCTGCGCCAATCACTCCGACTGATTTTACTTCCATGTACAGCTGCCTTTGCCCTGAAGGATACCGCGACAGTATCGGCAGACCGGGGCATGCGGCAAGGGGATCGAACCAGTCAATTTTGCTTCAAATGCGCGCATTAGGAATTTCTCAACATCTGAGGCCGCAAGATGGCAACCGGGTGAAATGTGGGGGGCTTGGGATGAGCTTTCATGAGATGAACAGGGGCGGGGACTCCGTCTGTCAATACAAGGGCTCCAAACTCTGGTTTCGCGGCCCGCCGAGTGACCTGAGCGACCCTTTCGTTGCGTGTTTGGGCGGAGAGGAGACCTTTGGCCGTTTTGTGGAACAGCCTTTTCCTGCCGAGCTTACCAAACTTTTGGGACGACCTTGTGTCAATTTTGGTAGCCTTTTTTGTGGTGCTGACGCGTTACTTGCTGATCCGGCAGTGTTAGAGTTGGCAAACAGGGCCGAAATTTGCGTGTTGCAAACACCCGACTTGCCGTGCTTGTCGAACAGGTTTTACCGGGTTCATCCGCGCCGCAATGATCGGTTTCTGGCCCCTTCGCACGATCTGGAACAGCTTTTTCCCGAGGTCGACTTCACGGAAATCCATTTCGTACGGCATCTGCTAACGCGGCTGCACGCAGTGCAAGACGCGCGATTTGAAGTCATTGCTCAAGAACTGCGCGAGGCTTGGGTGCGCACTACGTCCAAGGTTCTACGCCAAATCAAACCGCCGGTCATTTTGCTTTGGCTAGAGGTGCACAGGCAGGAGGGGATGCACAGCGACCTCGTTTTGCCAAATGTCGAAATGATCAATCAGCTTCGGCCCTTGTGTACGGGTATCGTTGAATGTTCGGTGCGCGTGACAGGGCAATCGGAATCTTTGGAAGATGTGTTGTTTGGAACCTTGCAACAGCCAATGGCAGAGCATGTGATAGGCCCATCTGCGCACCGTGAGATTGCCGGGAAATTGCTACCTGTTTTGCGGGACCAAAACTGAAAAGGCCCGCCAGAAGGCGGGCCCAGTAAGGTTTTTCGACGAAAACTTACGCTGTTTGATCAGCCGAGTTTTTCGGTCAGTTCTGGTACGGCCTGGAACAGGTCTGCGACCAGTCCGAAGTCGGCGACTTGGAAGATCGGGGCTTCTTCGTCCTTGTTGATCGCAACGATGACCTTGGAGTCTTTCATACCGGCCAGGTGCTGGATCGCGCCCGAGATGCCGACAGCGACATACAGATCGGGGGCAACAACTTTACCGGTCTGACCCACCTGCCAGTCGTTCGGGGCATAGCCCGAGTCAACGGCGGCGCGCGACGCGCCAACTGCAGCGCCCAGCTTGTCGGCCAGGGTTTCGATCAGTTTGAAGTCCTCTTCCGAGCCGACGCCACGGCCACCGGAGACAACAACGCCTGCCGAGGTCAGTTCCGGACGGTCGCTCTCGGCAACCTTGTCCTCGACCCACGACGACAGACCGGGGTTTTCACCGACAGAAATGGTCTCAACCGGGGCCGAGCCACCTTCGCCCGCAGCATCAAAGCTGGCGGTCCGCAGGGTGACAACTTTCTTGGCGTCGTTCGATTTCACGGTCTGGATCGCGTTGCCCGCATAGATCGGACGCTCGAAGGTCGAGCCGTCAACTACACCGGACGCATCCGAGATCACCATCACGTCCAGCAGCGCAGCAACGCGCGGCATCACGTTTTTGGCGTCGGTGGTTGCAGGGGCAACGATGTGCTCGTACCCGTCGGCCAGCGACACGATCAGCGCCGCGGTCGTTTCCGCCAGGCGGTGACCCAGCGAGGCATCTTCGGCAACCAGAACCTTGGACACGCCGTCGATCTTTGCAGCAGCCTCACCAGCAGCGGCGGCAGACCCACCTGCGGCAAGAACGGTCACATCGCCCAGAGTTTTTGCAGCGTTGACGGCTTTTGCAGTCGCGTCCAGCGCCAGTTCACCATTGTTGACTTCGGCAAGCAGAAGTACAGCCATTACACAGCCCCCGCTTCTTTAAGTTTCTCGACCAGCTCGTCGACCGAGCCTACAACGATACCAGCGGCGCGCGCTGGCGGCTCGTCGGTTTTGACAATCTCCAGACGCGGGCTGACATCCACGCCGTAATCGGCGGCGGTTTTCTCATCCAGCGGCTTTTTCTTCGCCTTCATGATATTGGGCAGTGACGCGTAACGCGGTTCGTTCAGGCGCAGGTCAACTGTCACGATGGTCGGCATCTTGACGCTGATGGTCTGCAGGCCGCCGTCCACTTCACGGGTGATCTTGGCGCTGTCGCCTTCGATGTCCAGTTCCGAGGCAAAGGTACCCTGCGACCAGCCCAGCAGGGCCGACAACATTTGGCCGGTGGCGTTCATGTCATTGTCGATTGCCTGTTTGCCCGCCAGAACGATGCCAGGCTGCTCTTCCTCGACCACTTTGGCCAAGATCTTTGCAACGGCCAGCGGCTCAATGTCGGTGTGAACGTCGTCTGCCGCCACAACAAGGATCGCGCGGTCGGCGCCCATGGCCAGCGCAGTCCGCAGGGTTTCCTGCGCCTGCTTGACGCCGATCGAAACGGCGACAACTTCGTCGGCCTTGCCAGCTTCTTTCAGACGGATCGCCTCTTCAACAGCAATTTCGTCGAACGGGTTCATCGACATTTTGACATTGGCGAGATCAACACCGCTTCCATCCGCTTTCACGCGAACCTTAACGTTGTAGTCAATCACGCGTTTGACAGGCACCAGTACCTTCATTTTTGCGTACGCTCCTCAAAAAAACGGCAAGCCGCGAAGGCGACTCTGCCAATGCTCTCGACGGACTAGATAGCGCCTGCAGCAGTGGCACAACAGAGCAAAATCGTCACGTCATAGCGTCGGGACGTCGCGTTTTGCGGTTTTTTTCAAACAAGGGCGAAAGATTGCCGTTTGAAGCCTCTGCATTTTAAGGACTGCGGCGCGCACAAATTTGACAGCCGCCTTCCCACCGCGCCGCTTTCAGCGGTTCGCGCCCGGAACCCACAAAACGTCGTCTTTGCCGTTGGCGTTCGCGCAGCGAGCCGCGACAAAGAACCAGTCGCTGAGCCGGTTGAGGTATTTGACAGCCACATCGTTGACCGGCTCCATATTCGTCAATTCGACCGCCAGCCGTTCTGCCCGACGAGACACCGTACGACACACGTGCAGATGCGCTGCCAGACGTGATCCACCGGGTAGGATGAAACTGCGCAGTGGTTCCAGATTTTCGTTCATCGCATCAATCTCGGCTTCAAGACGGTCGATCTGAGAGGGTACGATACGCAGGGGTGGATAGTCGGCCTCGGAATCCTTATCCATATCGGGGCGACAAAAATCTGCGCCCAGGTCGAAAAGGTCATTCTGAATGCGCGACAATGCTGCATCTGTTTCACCTTGGGCCTCGGTTCGGGCCACACCGACAAATGCGTTCAACTCATCTACCGTTCCGTACGCGGCAACGCGCCCCGCGTATTTGGCCACGCGTTCGCCATTGCCCAGAGCGGTTTTGCCGTCGTCACCTGTGCGTGTGTAAATCTTGTTGAGAACGACCATTTATTGCACCCCTTGTCCGCGCAGGTAAACGAATAGCACGATCAGCACCACGGCAATGAACTGAAAGAGGATGCGAAGCCGCATCATCTTGTTGCTTTTCTTTGCAGCTTCCATGCCGCTTTTGCCGAAATTCGCAATGCCAAGGGTCAGCACTACGACAACTGCCGCCATGGCCAAAAGCAGAACGACCATTAAAAGGTCCATTTCAAGTCACCGTCCGGTTTTTTCGATTATGACCCATCTAGCGTTGGGACGTCAAAAAGCGAACGGGAAATTTCGCCTCAGATGTCCGACAGGATGCGATCGGTCGCTTTTGTGGGCAAGATTCGGCGCAATATCCCGGCCACATATGTGGGCGTCGTCACATAGTATCGCGCCTTCGGCCGCCGCGCTTCAGCCGCGTGGGCGAGTTTGTCGGTCACAGCCGAAGCTGGCAGTTCGAAACGATCCGGGCCGCTGCTTTCATAAAGCCTTTTCAACAGCGAGGCTTCATATTTTTCTCGTAACGCCGAGCTTTCCCAATCAATGAATCTTTCGAACATCGGGATCGCTTTTTCCCTGAGTTTCGAGGTGATTGGTCCGGGTTCGATCAGAACAACGTGAATTCCGGTATCCCGCAGTTCAAGCCGCATTGTGTCGGTCAAACCCTCGATGGCGTATTTGGTGGCGACATAGGCCCCACGCCAGGGGAAGGCGACAAGGCCCAGAACCGAAGAACACTGAACTATTCGTCCATAACCCTGTTCCCGCATAACGGGAATCACCTGGCGTGTCAGCTCATGCCATCCGAAGACATTGGTTTCAAAGATATGGCGTAATCCGTCCGTAGGCACGTCCTCGACCGCGCCAGGCAGTCCATGGGCGCCGTTGTTGAACAAGGCATCCAGAGTGCCGCCCGTTGCCTCGAGCACAGAAGATAATCCCGACGTAATGCTCTTGGTGTCGGTATAGTCGATTTTGGGGCTTTCAAAGCCTTGTGCGCGCAGACGGTCGCAATCGCGTTGCTGGCGGCAGGATGCAAAAACACGCCAGCCGCGTGCACGCATACCGTGTGCTGCATCCAGGCCTATACCCGAAGAGCATCCCGTAATGAGTATCGATTTCTGCATGAGCCTTCCGAACATGAACCCCGCCAATAGCTATGGCGGGGTTTGCGGCAGGGCAATGACGCTCCGGCGTCAGTTTGTTGTTTTCCGGACAAGTGATGCCGAAATCCATCCAACCTGTTGCCCCGGCAACACGCGCAGGCGCAACCAGCCTGTGCCCGATTCGCTTAAGACTTCGACCTGTTGGCCAATGCGGGCCTTGCCGATGATTGGATAAATGGTTCCGGGCCCGTCGCGCATATTGACACGGGTACCCGAAATTTCGCGGATATCTTTGGGTGGTTCAACTGGTGCAGCCAGATCAACCGTTGGCAGTTCGGCATCCGTTGCGACTTGTTCCAGTGACCCCAAACCTTGCTCAAGCGACGCCAGGGTCAGAGTGACGTTTTCGTCGCTGAACAGCGACGGGTTTGCCTTGAGGCCCGCAGCCACTTGCGAAAGCAAGGCTTTGGTCTCCTCTTCGCCCAGCTGAGCATCGGATTCGACGGGCGTCGGCACCACTTTTTCTGACGCGGCAGAGGTCCGTATCACCAGTTTCTCAACCGGTTCAGGTTTGACAATTGGTGTGGGTTCGACGACCGGTGTCGCCGGTTTGGCTGCAACAGCAACGCGTTCCGGCTTAGCGTCGCGCACACCGCGCGGTTCAAAGTCGGGACCTCCGCTCATCACGTAAAACGTCCAGCCGAGAGCGGCGAAAGTAACAAGTATCAGGCGCATAGAGGCCATCCCCCAAGGTAATCGTAACAACAATAATAGGCAGCAATCATTCAATTGTTGGAATGGTAGCATAATTGTGAGGCCGAGTCGAAAATTCGGGGAAAACACTCACTTGCCTCCCCCTGTTGCAAAAAGCGCGACTTGTCCCCAGTAAAATGTACTCTGCTTGCTTTACCCGGGCAGCCTAGCGTCGTATCACATCATGTATGAATGACACGATCGACGACCCCAATATGGAGGCCCCTGACAATGGGGGCGAGGTTGCTGAACCACTGCGCCGCGCGATAGGTGAGCGCTATCTGACCTATGCGCTGTCCACCATCATGCACCGTGCTCTGCCTGATGCGCGGGACGGGTTGAAGCCGGTACACCGGCGAATCCTCTATGCGATGAGGGAACTGCGACTCAGTGCAACCGGAGGTTTTCGAAAGTCCGCCAAGATCTCGGGCGATGTGATGGGTAACTATCACCCGCACGGTGACGCCGCTATTTACGACGCGATGGCGCGATTGGCGCAGGACTTCAACGTCCGTTACCCGTTGGTCGACGGGCAAGGGAACTTCGGCAATATCGATGGCGATAACCCTGCTGCCTCTCGTTACACTGAGGCGCGGATGACCATCGTGGCCGAGGCGCTGCTTGAGGGCCTGAACGAGGACGCTGTCGATTTCCGCGACAACTATGACGGCACACTAACCGAGCCGGTGGTGCTGCCTGCGCAATTCCCGAACCTGCTGGCCAATGGTGCCAGCGGTATCGCTGTGGGTATGGCGACGAACATTCCGCCGCACAATATCGCCGAGCTGTGCGATGCCTGCCTGCATCTGATCAAGACGCCGGATGCCCGCGACGATACGCTGCTGAATTATGTGCCCGGCCCCGATTTCCCAACCGGCGGCGTGATTGTCGAGCCGGCGGAGAATATCGCTCAAGCTTACCGCACTGGGCGCGGTTCGTTCCGGTTGCGTTGTAAATATAAGGTCGAAGATCTGGGCCGTGGCCAGTGGCAGATCATTGTCACCGAAATTCCGTATCAGGTTCAGAAATCCAAGCTGATCGAAAAGATTGCGGAACTGATCCAGACCAAGAAAATCCCGATTCTCGCCGATGTGCGCGACGAATCCGCCGATGACATCCGACTGATTCTTGAACCTCGATCTAAAAACGTGGATCCCGAGGTGTTGATGGGCATGCTCTATCGCAACTCGGACCTTGAAGTGCGGTTCAGCCTGAACATGAACGTGCTGATCGATGGGGTAACGCCCAAGGTCTGTTCGATGAAGGAAGTGCTGCGCGCCTTCCTCGATCACCGGCAAGAGGTGCTGATCCGACGCTCGCGTCACCGTATGGCGAAGATCGACCATCGGTTGGAGGTCTTGGAGGGCTTTATCGTCGCCTTCCTGAACCTTGATCGTGTGATCGACATCATCCGCTATGACGACGACCCCAAAGCCGCGCTTATGCGCGAGGATTGGGGCATCGACCACGTTCGTGCCACCGACGAGTCTGATTACGTCACGCCCAAGCCGGGTGAGGGCGAACTGTCCGAGGTTCAGGTCGACGCCATTCTGAACATGCGCCTGCGCAGCTTGCGCCGTCTGGAAGAGATGGAGTTGGTCCGCGAACGTGACGAGTTGATGCTGGAGCGCGCCAATCTCGAAGACCTGCTGGCCGATCCGGCCCTGCAATGGGCGAAAATAGCCGAGCAGTTGAAAGAGACGAAGAAGACCTTCGGCAAAGACTACGACGGCGGCGCGCGTCGCACGCAGTTCGCCGAGGCCGGACAAGTCGAAGAAGTTCCGCTTGAGGCAATGATCGATAAGGAGCCGATCACGGTTGTCTGCTCTCAGATGGGCTGGATTCGCGCCATGACCGGCCATATCGACCTGAAACGAGAGCTGAAGTTTAAAGATGGCGACGGCCCGCGTTTCATTTTCCACGCGGAAACTACGGATCGCCTACTGGTGTTTGCTTCGAATGGGCGATTCTACACTGTCAGTGCGGCCAATCTGCCCGGTGGACGGGGAATGGGCGAGCCGCTGCGCCTGATGGTTGATCTGCCGAACGAGGCCCAGATCATCGACATCCTAATCCACAAGCCGGGGCGTAAATTGCTGGTGGCCTCGGATGCAGGCAATGGGTTTATGGTTCCCGAAGATGACGTGCTGGCCCAGACCCGCAACGGAAAACAGGTGCTGAACGTCAAAGGCGACGAGACGGCGATGATCTGTAAGCCGGTCGATGGCGACCACGTGGCCGTTGTATCCCAGAACGGTAAGTTCTTGGTTTTCCCGACAGAAGAACTGCCTGAAATGACCCGTGGCAAGGGTGTGCGCCTGCAGAAGTACAACATGGCGCGTGGACGGCAGGGCACGCTGGAACTGGATGGCGGGTTGTCGGACATCACCACCTTCAACTGGGAAGAAGGGCTGAAATGGTCCATGGGCGGTGAGAAGACCCGACACGAGGCGGACATGTCCCAATGGTTGGCCAAGCGCGCGAGCGTTGGGAAAAAACCACCTTACGGCTTCCCTCGGGACTATAAGTTTTCGTGACTCTGCTGCCACTGCGATCAATTTCTGCTGATACGACTTTGCACAGGCCGTGTTGGTGCGCTACATCCCGTAAAACAGGCCTATCGAGAAGAGACACATGTTGCGAATTCTGACCCTGATTACCGGATTGGCCCTGATGGGCGCATGTACGCAGACCCAGGTTTATGAACCGCCTGAGTCGTTGGGGGAATTCAAACTGCGCGTAAACTATGCCTTTGCGGACAAAGCCGTGCAGGGTCCGGTGTCGCGCGACGCCACACCAGATGAATGGACCAAAGCCATTCAGAACGCGGTTGATATTCGATTAGGCCGTTACGAAGGCGCGCAGGAATATGACATCGGCATCAGCCTTGAGGGGTATATGCTGGCACCCCCTGGGATACCTGTGATTTACAATCCCAAAAGCACCGCGATTGTGCTGGTCAACGTGTATGACGTTAAGAAAAAAGAGTTTCTGGCCAAGGGGAAACAGTTTCAAGTGCTGGAAGACACGACCGGTGAAAGTGCCCTTACTGGCTCAGGCAATACCCGAACCAAAGAAGAACAGATGAGCGGTCTGGCCCTGAAGGTCGCGGACCGAGTCGAAGAATGGTTGGCCGAAGAACATGAAGAGAATGGCTGGTTCGACAAGCGTCCGAGCCTGATCCAACCGCTGGAATCCACCGAGGTCACGCAAAATCCTGCGTGATTGCCGCATTTCCTTCAGGATGTGCTTGATTTTCCCCCGTGAACCAAATATCTCGCGCGCGCAGATGTAACCACGGGACCAAGGGTCCCCCAAATCGCAAAAGGGCGCCTGAGGAATGGCAAAGGAAAAGTTTGAGCGTACAAAACCGCACGTCAACATCGGCACGATTG
>NZ_WQGJ01000008.1:0-163788 GCF_013034605.1 Ruegeria sp. HKCCA4633 | reverse complement strand
AATCAACCAACTTACCTCCCAACTCAACATGCAACGAATACAAGGGAGTGCGTTTAATGTCGGACATAGTTCTCACCTTTCGATCAGCGGGATTGGTCGCGAACGACTGTGACTGTGCAATGCGCATTGCGCACCACACGGGCCAGGTTCGGGCCGATCTCGTAATTCGGGAAATCGCCTTTGGTCGAGGCCATGATGATCAGGTCAAAGCCATCCTTGTAAGCGAGTTTCAGGATTTCGCGGTATACGCTGCCTTCTTCGATGTGAACGTTCACGTCCGAGGCATTGCCATGATCTAGGATAGCCTGAACTGCATTGCGCACATGATCCCGGGCACCCGCGCCATAGTTGGCGGGCAGGTTCGGCAGCTGGATGATCTCGGGGATGACGGCAACTGCGTGCAGCTCGGCACCATAGAACTTGGCCTGTTCAAGTGCGAGCGGCAGGGCATTCTTCCACGAGCGGTCGTCGGTGTGATCAATTGGCAGCAGGATTTTCGTGGCCATCACGTCTCTCCTCGAGATATGGATTTCTGTTTCAAAACCGGGGGGCCAGTTTGGCCCCCCGCATTCGTCAGGGCCGAGCTTATTCGGCAGCTTGACCGCCGGGCTCTTCCGATTGACCGTTCGACGCGAAGAACTCTTTCGTCAGCTTGAAGACGATCGGGCTCAGCAAGGCCAGAGCGATCAGGTTCGGGATAGCCATCATGGCGTTCAGCGTATCTGCCAGCAGCCAGACAAAGCCCAGATCTGCTGTTGCGCCGAAGTAGATCGCGACGATCCACAGGATGCGGTAAGGCAGCAGGGATTTAACACCCAGCAGAAACTCAACGCATTTCTCGCCATAGAAGGACCAGCCCAGGATAGTGGTGAACGCAAAGATCGACAGAGCGATTGCAATCAGGTACCCACCGATACCCGGCAGAGTGGTTTCAAAGGCCAGCGACGTCAGAGCTGCGCCGGAAATCGCTTTGTATCCTTCGGTTTCACCATTGGCCACGAAATCCGCAACCGACGCATCCAATGCGCCCGAAGCGATGATCGCCAGACCCGTGATCGAACACACGATGATTGTGTCGATGAACGTCCCCAGCATCGCGATCAGGCCCTGATTTACAGGTCCCTTGGTCTCGGCTGCGGCATGGGCGATCGGGGCAGAACCCAGACCAGCTTCGTTCGAGAAGACACCGCGCGCCACACCAAAGCGGATGGCAAGCCACACCGCTGCACCAGCTGCGCCGCCCTTGGCAGCCCAAGGCGTGAACGCATAAGTGAACACATCGCTCAGCGCTGAGCCGATTGAACCGATGTTGATCAGCAGAACCAGCAGGCCCGCAACGATGTAGGCAATGGCCATAAACGGAACCAGTTTACCTGCAACAGCACCGATGCGAGTGATACCACCCAAAATAACGGCGGCGGTCAGGATCATCAGCACAATGCCTGTGATCGATTCATTGATGCCAAAGTTTGTTTCCAGAACTTGCGCCACACCGTTGGCTTGAACGCCATTGCCGATGCCGAAGGCCGCAATGCCGCCGAACAGAGCGAAGGCAACGCCCAACCAGGCCCATTTCGCGCCCAGACCATTTTTGATGTAGTACATCGGGCCGCCGACATAGTTGCCCAGCTCGTCTTTTTCGCGATATTTCACCGCGCAGACAGCTTCGGCATATTTGGTGGCCATGCCCACCAGGGCGGTCATCCACATCCAGAACAAGGCGCCTGGACCGCCCAGGAAGACAGCAGTGGCCACACCGGCAATGTTACCTGTACCGATGGTCGCCGACAGCGAGGTCATCAGCGCGTTGAACGGGCTGATCTGCCCTTCGCCCTGACCTTCCCGCCCTTTGAACAGCAGGCTGAAGCCCGTGCCAATGCGCAGGATCGGCATGAATTTCAGACCAACCTGTAGGAAGAAGCCGACGCCAAGGATGAGCGCCAGCATCCACGGCCCCCATACGACGCCATTAATGGCCCCTGTGATTGAAGTTAACGCTTCCATGGTTTCCCTCCCATTTGCGTTTGGTTATGCCCTGTTTGCGATGGCCCGCTGGCGGGCTTGCTTAAGAGCAGCGAAGTCTTCGTCCGCGTGGAACGATGAACGGGTCAGCGGGGTTGCCGACACGTGCAGGAAGCCCTTGGAACGTGCGATCTGTTCCAGTTGGGCGAACTCCTCCGGTGACCAGAACCGGTCAATTGGATGATGTTTCGGGGTCGGTTGCAGGTATTGGCCGACTGTCAGAAAATCGACTTGAGCGGCGCGCAGGTCATCCATGACCTGCCGCACGTCATTCAGGCTTTCACCCAAGCCCACCATTAGGCCGGATTTGGTGAAAATCTCGGGATTGGCGCGTTTCGCATCATCCAGAAGACGCAGCGAAGCATAATACCGCGCACCGGGACGTACCGTTGGGTAAAGATGCGGCACAGTTTCCAGATTATGGTTGAAAACATCCGGTGCCGCGTCAAATACGATATTTGAGGCAGTACCTTTTCCCAGAAAATCAGGGGTCAAAACCTCGACCGTGGTGCCCGGATTCTTATGACGTACGGCGCGAATGGTCTGCGCGATATGTTCGGCCCCGCCGTCGTCCAGATCATCGCGGTCGACCGAGGTGATGACCACGTGGCGCAGGCCCAATTTTTTCACCGCCGCGGCAACCCTACCCGGTTCAAACGCATCCAGCGCATCGGGACGGCCCGTGGAGACGTTGCAGAAGGAACAACCGCGTGTGCAGACCTCTCCCATGATCATCATGGTGGCGTGACGCTTGGACCAGCACTCGCCGATGTTGGGGCAGGCAGCCTCTTCGCAAACGGTCGCCAGGTTATGTTCGCGCATCAGGCGGCGGGTTTCGTAATACTCGGCGCTATCGCCCTTTTTCTTGCGGATCCACTTGGGTTTGCGCGGGATGACACTGTCAGCCTTTTTGGCCTTTTCAGGGTGGCGAGGGCGAAGCTGGATAGTCATCTGTCTGCTCTTTCTTACGCGTGGATTGCGCGGCCCAGGGCGTCCAGGCAGGCTTCTTTGACCGCCTCCCCCATAGCCGGGTGTGCATGACAGGTTGAGGCGACCTCGGACACGGTGGCGCCTTTGGTCATCGCAAGAACCAGTTCGGCGATCAGATCACCACCATGTGCACCGCAGATATGTGCACCCAGAATTTTGCCGTTGGGACCTGCCAGAACCTTGACCGCACCATCGGTTTCGCCGGTCGAACGCGCCCGCGAGTTGGCCATGAAGGCAAATTTGCCAACCGAGTATTCGGTACCCGCGTCTTTCAGCGCTTCTTCGGTCAAGCCCACCGAGGCGACCTCGGGGTCGGTATAAACCATACCCGGAACAGTGTTGTAATCGACGTGAGCCGTTTCACCGGCCAGCATTTCGACACAGGCAACGCCGTCCTCTTCGGCTTTGTGCGCCAGCATCGGGCCGGGAACACAGTCACCGATCGCATAGACGCCAGGAACCGAGGTCTGGAACGTGCCGTCAACTTCAATAAAGCCGCGCGGGCTCACAGCGATGCCAAGGTCTTCAAGACCCAGCCCGCGTGTAACGGGGCGGCGACCGACGGCGATCAGAACCTTGTCGGCCTCGATCACCTCTTTTTTGTCCTTGCCCACACGATCCACGGTCAATTTCAGACCAGTCGTGGTTTCTTCAATGAATTTCAGCGCACGCCCCAACTGGAACTTCAAGCCGCGCTTGCTGAGCGCGCGCTGCGCCAATTTGGCTATTTCACCGTCAATGCCGGGCAGGATGCGGTCCAGATACTCAATAACTGTGACCTTGGCTCCCAGACGTGCCCAGACCTGACCCAGTTCCAGACCAATAACGCCAGCTCCGATCACCACCAGATGATCCGGCACGCTGTCCAACGCAATCGCACCGGTCGAACTCAGGACGTTCTGTTCGTCAATCTCGATGCCGGGCAATGGGGTAGGCTCGGACCCCGTAGCAATCAGGATGTTCTTAGTCTCATGAACCTCGTCGCCCACCTTGACTTGACCGGCTGCGGGAATGGTGGCCCAGCCTTCGATCAGATCAACTCCGTTTTTCTGAAACAAGAACGCAATGCCCTTAGTCAGATCGCCAACGATCTTGTCCTTGCGCCCCATCATCGCGGGTACATCAATGCTGGCCTCCCCGACCGCAATGCCATGGGAGGAGAGATGGGAGAGTTCGGCAAATTTCGCCGAGGAGTTCAGCAACGCTTTGGAGGGTATGCACCCGACGTTCAGACAAGTGCCACCCAGAGCCCCGCGCCCCTCGACGCAAGCCACTTTCATACCCAGCTGGGCCGCACGGATCGCGGCGACATAGCCGCCTGGCCCTCCGCCGATGACAATCAGGTCGTAAGTCATTTCGTCGTCTTTCAGTAAATCGGATAGCTGGCGCAGAGCGCGCGGACTTTTGCATGGGTCGCCTGTTCGACAGCGGCATCACCGTCGGGCGACTTAGCCAATGCGTCCAGAACATCGCCAATCAGGTTGCCAATCTGTTTGAATTCTTCCGCCCCAAAGCCACGGCTGCATCCGGCAGCGGTACCCAGTCGAATACCGCTGGTAACGGTTGGCTTCTGAGGATCACCCGGAACGCTGTTTTTGTTGCAGGTAAACCCGGCACGCTCCAACGCGGCTTCGGCATCTTTGCCGGTTACGCCGATTGGGCGCAGATCGACCAGCATCAGGTGGTTCTCGGTACCACCAGAAACGATGTCACATCCCCGTGCGATCATCACATTGGCCAACGTCGAAGCACTATCGACCACGCGCTGCATGTATTCTTTGAATTCAGGCTTCAGCGCCTCGCCAAACGCAACCGCCTTACCCGCGATCACATGCATCAACGGGCCGCCCTGAAGACCGGGGAACACGGCCGAGTTGATCTTTTTCGCCAGCGCTTCGTCATTGGTCAGGATGATGCCTCCGCGCGGGCCGCGCAGGGTTTTATGCGTGGTCGACGTGACAACATGCGCATGACCAATAGGTGAAGGGTGCAAACCGGTTGCAACCAGACCCGCGATATGGGCCATGTCGGCCAGTAGCCATGCGCCGACCTCGTCCGCGATGGAACGGAAACGGGCAAAGTCGATCTTTTGCGAATAAGCCGACGCACCTGCGATGATCAACTGCGGTTTTTCAGCCTTGGCCAAGGCTTCGACTTGGTCATAGTCGATCAGGCCAGCCTCGGTCAGGCCATATTGGATAGGCCGGAACCATTTGCCTGATTGCGCCGGCTTCGCCCCGTGGGTCAAATGACCGCCAGCATCCAGAGACATGCCCAGAATTGTATCGCCCGGGCTTAACAGTGCCAGTTTGACTGCGCCATTTGCCTGCGCACCGGAATGCGGTTGCACGTTGGCGTATTCGCACCCGAACAGTTTCTTCAAACGGTCGATGGCCTCGGATTCGACCTCGTCTACATATTCACACCCGCCATAATAGCGGCGACCCGAATATCCTTCGGCGTATTTGTTGGTCAGGACCGAGCCCTGCGCCTCGATCACGGCCTGAGAGACGATGTTCTCGGATGCGATAAGCTCAATCTGCTCGGCCTGGCGCACGCCCTCACGGTCAATCGACGCAGCGATGACAGGATCAGCATCTTTCAGCGACGTTTTGAACATGGTTTCTTCCTCCACTTTCGAATCCTGTATTCGAAACTTTATTTCCCATAGTGGAACTACGCTCTTAATGGCAACATATTTCTCATATTCGCGATATTGCGTGCGTATAGGAGAACCTGTAACCTGTGGTAAATTGGGAGGAAAATGATGGGCGACGACCATTGGAATGAAGGTTCTGTCCAAGACGAAGAGGACGAAGGCGCGGCGTTGGGCCGGTCCATTCGCGATGCACGGCGGGAAAAAGGCTGGACTTTGGAAGAGGCCGGGCGCGCTGCGGGAATCGGTCGCTCGACTCTGTCGAAGATTGAAAACAACCAGACCAAACCAAGTTTCGAGATCGTGCGCCGTCTGACCCAGGCGCTGGACATGAACCCCCCACAATTGTTTTTGGAGTCGGGTCAGTCAGGCATAGCAGGGCGGCGCGATTTCACCGCCAAAGGTCAGGGCGACACGCGAGAAACCGCCACTTACCTGCACGAACTTTTGTGCTCGGATCTGACCAGCAAACGCATGTTGCCCTATATCGCAACAATCCGGGCGCGAGACATATCAGAATTCGATCCGCTGGTTCACCATTCGGGCGAAGAATTCATGTATGTCCTCAGCGGCGAGCTAATTTTCCTGTCCGAGCATTACCGTCCACTTCCAATGAAGGCCGGGGATTCGCTCTATTATGACAGCGGAATGGGGCATGGTTGCATTTCGACCAGCAAAGAAGACGCAAAGGTGCTTTGGGTCTCGCTGGAGTGAACCCACCTTGGCCCGCCAAGGTGCAGGACGCGCAATTCAGATCAGTGCCGGTTGCCGCTCTTTTTGACAAAAGAAATCTTGTCTACCGGTCTGCGCGCAGTAACGGTCGCTCTGCCATGGCTTGTATGTTCGAGGGCACCAACGCTTGCGCCAGCGCTTTGACGCGTTCGCCATGGAATTGCGATGCGAAAATCTGCCCGTAGTGGCGCTTTGGGCGTCGCGCCAATCCTTTCCCGACACAATGTGAGACACCGAATTTCTCGCCAGCGCGCGAGGTCCCCGCCTCGATTCAACGGTTTGGGCAGTGCTGGTTTCAAGAGACACCTAGATCTCTGCTGTCTGCCAGCCTGAACTTTCTTTGAAAGTATCGGCAATCTCGCAAGGCCCGTTTCAGGTGCCTTGCTGTGGCTTGTCGCGACATCAGCTTGTCGCGGGATTGATATACTGCTGATCCGGCCCGCAATAGGCATGGGGCATGATACGCGCATTAAATGAAAACTGGGCCCTGTTTTTGGGGATGCTCATGCTGATGGTTGCCAATGGCCTGTTGGCGACCTTGCTTACAATTCGCGGCGCAAGTCTTGGGTTCAGTGATTTTACCATCTCGGTCATGCAAGCAAGCTATCCGCTGGGCGCGCTGGCCGGAACGGCCATGGCGCCGCGTCTGGTGGAAAACGTCGGGCACATCCGGGCATTTTCCGCACTTGCGTCACTGGTTTCTATCGCGGCGATCGTACACCTGCTGACCAGCGATGCCATCAGTTGGAGCGTGATGCGCTTTTTGGGAGGGTTTTGTTACCCGGGTCTTTACGTCATCACCGAAAGCTGGCTGAACGCCAAATCCGAAAACAATACGCGGGCGCAGGTGCTGTCGCTCTATTTCATCATCCAACTTGCGGGACCAGCGTTGGGTACGGCTCTTGTTGGCTTTCCTGATCCTACTGGCAATCTCTTGTTCGGAACCGTCTCGATCCTGATTTCGCTGTCGATCGTGCCATTGCTTTTGTCAGGCAACAAAGCACCGGACTATACCGTCCCTGAGCGCATGCCAGTCACACGGTTGTACAAGGTCTCTCCCATCGCGGTTATTGGGATTGTGTTGGTCAGTATCGGTGTTTCCGCACACTATATCACCCTGCCCTTGTATGCCCTGCAACAGGGGTTCTCGGCTGCGCAGGCATCAGGCGCTTTGGTGGCTGCCCTGATTGCCGGTGCCGTCGTGCAATATCCGGTGGGTTGGATTTCAGACCACACCGACAGGCGTTATGTTGTTATTGGTCTGGGCGTTATCGTCTTGGTGTCGGGTCTTTGGATGGCAGCCAACACATCACCCGAATACATTGTCTTCGGCTTTGTCGTGATTGCAATCGGTTTGTACCCGACCTACTCAATCCTGACCGCTCATGCGAATGATCAGCTCCGCCTGTCTCAGATCGTACCCGCCAGTGGCACCATGGTTTTGCTGCTGAACATCGGACTTCTCATCGGAACCATATTGGGTCCAAACGCCATTTCCCTGTTCGGAGGCAGGGGATTACAGTTTCTTTTAGCCGGCATCGGGCTTTCTGTTGCCGTGATCGCATTGATCCGGCGCGTCAAGGTTGCCGCGCCTGCCGAGACCGGAGAAGTGCAGGTTGTGGGCATCATCGGCGCGACACAACCCGGCGTCTTGCAAGCGGAAACCTTGGTACAGGAAGAGGAAGCAAGTTTTAATGAGGAAGCTGGCATAGAGGGCCGTGCTTAATACAATTAGAAAGTTTGGCTAATCCTTGGACACAGCCGGATGGTACGCGACAGAGGTCCGGATTTCGTCAACGAACAGATCAATCAACCGCTTTCTGGGACTGTCGGCGCGCAGCAAAACGCCCAGCGCGCGGGAAACGGGTTTGCCACCTAGCGGGATTTTTCGCAATCGGCCGAATTCCGGATCGGGCATACACAGGTTGGGCACGATTGAGACACCCAAGTTATGCGCCACCATACTCGTGAGGTCTTCGAGCGATTTCATTTCCATGGCATAGCTCACCCGGATTCCGCTCTGGGCAAGCCACGTGTCGGCCAGAACACCGACCATCCCATCCCGGGCGTGTCGGACGAAAGGTTGTGTTGCAAGGATTTGGATCGGATCAGTTTCGGTCACCTCGGGCGATGTCACCAGAACCAGTTCTTCGGTCGCAAAAGGATGCCATTCCAGATCCGGGGTCATAGTTTCTGGCGCGCTCAGCACCGCCGCATCGATCACGCCACGCTCTACCTGCGTCTGAAGATCTCCGGATAGAGCCGACGTCACATGGACTCGTAGCTCCGGATAGGCCTCCAGCAATCGCCGGACGGTGACCGGGATCAAGCTGCGAATGGTCGATGACACAGCGCCCAGATTAAACTCACCGCCGAAAGCCGTGTCACCAACCACACCTTCCAGGATTGTGTCATAGGCGCGCACCAGATCTCTGGCCTTGGGTACCAGCGCCCAGCCGGTTTGATTGAGCTTGGGAGTGCGCTCGCCTCGGTCGAACAAGGCAATTTGCAAGTGATCTTCAAGCCGCTTCATCTGCTGACCAACCGCCGCCTGAGAGACATAGACCTTGTCGGCGGCGGCAGCAAAACTGCCTGTGTCAGCAATTGCAATCAGGGTTTTGTACAGCGTGATGCTCATGAAACCATTTCTTCGCGGCGCATGACTAAACTAAACCAAAACTTTATTCATAATAAAGTATTATTACATTGAGTAAAGCATAGGTTTTGGGCGATATGAGTGTCAGTGAACAGAGGAATCGAGAATGTCCATCCACAGCAAAATCGTTGATGATCTGGTGGCCAATGACATCAGTTTCGTGACGACCGTGCCCTGCAAGCAGTTGGCCGGTGTCATCGACGAGGTCGAAGCGCGCCCCGAGATCTTTCACATCCCCTCAAACAAAGAAGACGAAGGCATGGGTCTGTGCGCCGGGGCCTGGATGGGGGGCAAGCGACCCGCCATCATCATGCAGAACACCGCGATCGGCGTGACAATCAATACGCTGGCCACGTTGATCCAGTACTACCGGATGCCGCTGCCGATGCTGATCTCATACCGGGGTGAACTGCGCGAACCGGTAGCCTGCCAGGTTGAAATGGCGGTGCACACCAAGGCTCTGCTGGCCCAACTCAACATCCCGACCTATCACTTCCACAAGGAAAGTGACGCGGATGAGCTGGATACAATCCTGAAATACACCTTCATGTGCAACAAGCCGGTCGCCATCCTGACCGACGCGTCCTTCTGGGGAGGCTACGGAGACCAATGATCCGCTCTGAGATTCTGAAAGAAATCGCCCCTGTTATCCGCGACCAGTTGGTGGTCTGCAATATCGGCATCCCCAGTCAGGAACTGCACGCCATCGACGACCAGCCCACCAATTTCTACATGCTGGGCACAATGGGACTAGCCTCAAGCATCGGATTGGGTTTGGCGCTGGCTCAGGACAAAAAGGTGATTGCCATCGACGGTGACGGCTCGGTTCTGACTAATTTCGGCACTCTACCCACGATCGCGAACAACGTGGCCGACAATTTCATCCTGCTGATCGTTGATAACGGATCATATGGTTCGACCGGTGATCAGCCGACCTATGCGGGGCAGAAAACCTCGTTAGCGGCAGTCGCTTCGGCCTGTGGCTGCGAAAACGTTGTCGAATGCCGGGCCGAGGATACAAAACAGGCGATCGAAGACGCTCTGGCCGGGAACAAGATGACCATCATCGTGGCCAAATGCGAAAGCGGCAATGCCAAGATGCCCGTCATCACCATGGACCCGGTGGTAATCCGTGATCGGTTCATGAAAGCTGTTCAGGCCTGAGGTCCCGAACATGTTGCCGTCCGGCCAGATCCATTCTAGCGCAGATGCCCGGCGGATAGCCCGCAGGCGTCTGCCTTGGATGGTGTTTGATTACATGGATGGCAACGCGGGTGAAGAACACGGCGCGGAGTTAAACCGGCGCGCCTTGCAGGACATTCGCCTGCGCACGCGGGTTCTGGTGGATGTCAGCCAGCGCAGCCTGGATTTGGCTGTCTTTGACCATGCTGCCAAACGGCCTTTTGGTATCTCTCCAATGGGGATGTGCAATCTGGCTGCGCCCGACGCGGACCTTATGCTGGCGCGCCTGGCAGCTGACTACGAAATCCCGCACGGGGTTTCGACCGTAGCCTCGACGCCGTTGGAAAAGATCATCGAAGTGGCTGAAGGGCACGCCTGGTTCCAACTGTACTTCAGCGGCGACGGCAGCAGCGCTATGGGTCTTGTGGACCGGGCCGAAGCGGCAGGCTATCGCACACTAGTTCTGACACTGGATGTACCAGAAGTTGGCAGACGTCCGCGCGAACTGCGCCACGGTTTCAAGATGCCGTTTCGGATCGGGCCCAGGCAGTTTTTCGATTTCGCGCTGCATCCACGCTGGTCGCTGAACACTTTGTTCCGCGGCAAGCCACAGATGGCAAATTTTCCAGACGGCACCTTTGATCGCACCGAATCCCGCGCGCGTGCCGATTGGAACTATCTCAGTCGGTTGCGTGACCGATGGCCAGGCAAGCTGGTCGTCAAAGGCGTTCTGGATGCCGAAGATGCACAGCGCCTCAAACAAGCGGGAGTGGATGCCATACAGGTGTCCAGCCACGGTGGTCGGCAGCTAGATGCTGCAATCCCTCCCGCTCTCGCGCTGCCCGCCATTCGTCAGGCGGTTGGCTCGGATTTTCCATTGTTCTACGACAGTGGGCTGCGCAGCGGTGAAGACGTTGTGAAGGTGCTGGCGTCAGGTGCTGATTTTGCCTTTCTGGGGCGCATTCTGTTATATGCAATCGCTGCTGGAGGAGAGACTGGGTTGCGAACCCTTTGGGATGTGCTGTCGCAGGAGACGAGCCTGACCCTTGCCCAGATTGGCGCAACAACACCCAGACCGGCTCAGCTTGGCCAGAGCCTGGATCGTTCGCAATTTTTGCTTCAAGAGAGCAAAACGTAACTGCACGCGGCGCCAGTCCATACACCTGCCCCGCGCGGTTTGTGAAATGAATAGGCAAGATGCCGTGTCGGCCTCGCCATTTGGCGTTTAATTGAAGAAGACTTTCAATCCAAAATACGGTCCATGTTGGGTAACATCATAGGCGAAAGCACCGGTGCTCAGCGTGTCGCTGAAGTCAACACTGAAGTACCGATAGCCAAATGTGATCGCTGTTCTTTCCCACGGCTGGTAGTCAAAACCGATATTCGCCCCGATCTGCAGATCGTTACCACCCGCACCGAAGCCACCAAGATCAAGGGACGTGATAGCCGTCCAACGGTCGTTCAGTCTCCACATGCCGCGGGCACCGATAACGGGCTCGACCCATCCCGGATCACCGCCCAATACCGGTGGTGTTGTTGGGCCCGGTGTTGTGATGTCAATCTCCTGCCGGATCGAGTTGTACCGAATGCCCCCCTGAAGATCGATGGTATAGCGTTGATTGGCCGCGCCATAGGTGCCATCCGCAATACGATAAGCCCCCAAGATTCCGAACCATTTTTGACGTACATCTACGTTCACCGAGGCCCCAATCGGTCCGGGCAGTGTCGCGTCTTCTTCTATGCCCACATAATTGGCGTCAACAATGATACCAAAATCGCCATTCCATGACTCGTAACGCCCGGCGGCGGCGAAATCGAGAACCTCCAAAACATCACCCAGATCAAGATCAAGATCAGCCGAGACACCCGCAACGGTGGACGTTCCGGTGGTCCTGAGTGGTGTGAATAGGTAAAAGCCAAGCGTGTGCCGCCAACCCTCGTCATCCTGCCCTGGCGGGGGCAAGGATTGAGCGGACGCTGCAGAAGCCAGCAGACAGGTCAGAGTAATTGTGCTTGCGCCGCAAGCAGATTTTTTGAAGTTCATGTGCCAATCTCCTAGCTTTTCACTTCCACAGGAACAGGCCACGCTGGTGATGCTTCGACAAATCGCACCTCATTTGCTGACCGAGGATTGCTTGATTTTGAATGCCTCAACTGCCGCGGCGGTTTCAGGGCGAATGTTTTCAATCCCCTCGTAAGGTATGCCGAATGCGGGTTTCTCGTCAGGGAATTTTTCCTTCCGGGCTTGGTGACGAGCGAGAATTCGAACGAATTCCTGACCTCCCCAAGCACCGACTTCAGTCGAGACAGGGTACTTTTCATGAGTGTCGCGATAAATGTCTATGAAGTCTGCCAAAATACCGTTTGTGAGGTCCTTCGGCAGGTTCATTCGGAATTTATCCTTAATGATGGCTCCGGGTTTATCAATGTTATACACAATCAACGAGTCTCGGCGACCTTTGGATTCATCAGCGAACAGAATCGAAGCTGACTGATCGACGCCATCTACCAGCCGATCGCGCGGGATGAACCCATCTGCGCCAGCGATACGTGACAGTGTCGTATAGAGATCGGAGACGTGTAAAATGTTATTAACCATTGAATCTGGGCCGATAACACCAGGCCAGCGAATAAAGGCGTCAACTCGAACCCCGCCTTCGGTGGTGTCGCCTTTGCCACCTTTGTAGATCATTGGTGTAAAGCCGGATTGAGGTGAGTATTTGGTGAAATGTCCGTTGTCACCCATGACAACAACGACAGTGTTTTTCGCGACGTCCAGATTTTCCATTTCGGCGAAGATTTCCCCGAGGTATTCATCGAGCAACTGGAGCTTATCGGCGTAGAGGCCACCATTGGGTGACTCTGGCCCAGTTCTTCCGGTGCGCGTGTTATGTAGTGGGATCATCGGCCAGTATTGAAGGAAGAACGGTTGCTCACCGGTCGCAAGACGTCTTAGCTCTTCTATCGTCTTGTCTTGATACGCTTGGTTCATCTCATCGTATTTCAATGCGCCCCAACGTTCACCAGGTTGCATTCTAATCTCCCGGATTGGTCCACCTGCCTCGCCTTCGATGACGGTCATCATTGCTGAAGCGTCTGGGCGGAACCATTCGTCGAGTACGTACTCAGGGACAAAATCTCCGATACCAACTGAGACTTGCTCGCGAATGGCATCGTCGTTGAAAATCGTAAGCTGACCTTGTTGGTGGATCGCATGTTGTGCGTAATCGAAACCCTGGTTCATCGCCCAGCTCTCAGCGATGTCACCCATGTGCCATTTACCTACATGGCTGGTAGCATAGCCAGCTTCTTTAAGAACCTCAGCAAGAGTGACTTCCTTTCCTGGAAGACCGAAGCCAGCTATATCCACAGTCGTGTTCCCCATTCCCATGCGTACTGGAAGACGCCCAGTCATTTGAGCAACCCGTGTCGGAGTACAGGATGGTTCGGTGTACATTCGCACCATCCGCATACCTTCGTCCGAGAATTGGTTGATGTTCGGAGTTTCGATGCCGCGTACTGCGTTGAGTTCCGGTATGCCCATATCTCCGAAACCGAGATCATCAATCAGGATGGAAACGATATTTGGCGGATTGCCATTATTGCGCTCCCGAAACTCGGAAAGTAGCGCGTCAACCGCAGCATCATCCTCGGCCCATTTTTCGGCGTGCTGGGCTTGCAGTATGTAAAACTCAGCGTCGTGAATGATGGGCGCTTCCTGCGCCGTCACCATTTGGGCTGCAATACAAAGGCTTGCCGAAAGGTAAACAACTTGTCTCATGTCGCTCCTGCTCATTGGCTCTATTCCGATTCTGTGTGCGTTTCGGGTTTTGGGGGTTTCTGCATCTCCTCTGCATCCAAGGTCTGAGGTCCGATGCAATTGATGTCGGTGTCCGGGAAGAACTCGACCCAGACATGCCAAAACATTCCGGACCTTAAGGTCTCGACGCGACTGAGCTTTCCTCGATCCGAATTGCCGAAGAAGTCGATTTCGGTCACCGCTTCACCGCTGTCATTGTACCAGACCCCTACGCTTTCATAGGCTGGATCATAGGCAACGACGAGATCACGACCGCCCACAGTGGCGTTGATCAAACCCTTATGCTCGGCAATGAACTCATCGGTCCAGCACACAGCATCGTCACCCACTGTTACGCCCCAGACATAGGTCTTATTGGGCAACCGGTCGTCGCTGTGGCTCATGTTATCCATGACCGGTGCTGCCTCTTGATGCTGTTTCGCGATGCCCGAGGCGAACACAGTTTCTGTGAATAGATCGAAGAGTTTTAGAAAAGGGTTCGAAGAAGGCTTGTTCAAAAACACCTCGCCGTCCGGATAAGCCTTTTGAAATCCCCGAAAGCTCATCCGGAAAGTGGGCCAGGGCTGCATGGCGGATTGTTTGGACGTATCGCTATCAAAGTGACCATAGATCTGCTGAATGGGTTCGCCAGTGAGGTTGTCGCGCAGGATCAGGTTGTTGCCGTGCTGGGCCATGACTTCCAGATCAAGCCGCTTACCATTGATCTGCGGTTTGTAGGCCAGACCCAGGTTCGCCATGGCGCAATACGTCATGACGATGTCATCGCCTCCAAGTCCATCGGCATTGCCAGCCAGGTGGGGGCGCATCAACTGCCCGTCGGAATGCGCGCGGGCATGGCCGTTGTTTTCGATCACCAAAACGCTGGCCGACGGATTAATGAAGTCCTTAGCTTCCGAGATCGGATAATACCGGGCGCTGTCTTGCTGGTTACGCAAACCGACGTGAACCCAGACCCATGGGAAGACGAACAGGAATAAAATTAATAAAGTTACTGCAGGCACACCCAGAAAGAACAACCAGCCTGGTCCGCCGCCCATAAAATGGCCAACCAGCATCAAAGCCAACCCACTTACGCCCGCAGCGATATAGGCGTTTTCGTTTCGAATGAAACGGATCATGTTGTTCCGCTTTACCTTCAAAACCATCTGGCTGATGTCTCCAAGGTCGCGAAAATACATGAACCCAATGGTCAGCGAAACGACAAGACCCAAATAAAACAAAATGTTGGCCAGCATTCAGATCGCCTTTCTTACGTGTGGTTAGCCCTCGGGAGATTTGGACTTGGACGCGAGGTAAAGCCGAATTTCGTCCTCAAGCCCCCGAAGGCTATCGGTTAAGTCTGCATAAGTTGGATCGCTAGCATCACAGGGCAGCAGTGCTATCAAACTCTCATAATCTGCACAGATTTGAGCAAACACCGTGTCCGAACTGCGCAATCGACCGATTTCATTCGCTTGGTTTGGAAATACTAATGTCAATGAGTTCATATCCATCCCCAAGCTGTCTGATCTCGGTCAGGCCTCAGCGAAAAGGCAAGTCCCCCTCCTTTAAAAACGAGTATACACAAAATTCATTTACATATTCAGGTATCTTAACGTATGTTACGACGTAACATGTTTATTTTCAGGTGCTTACGAAACAATCAACAGCGACAGATGCGATGACTTCAAGAGGCTTGCGTTCAGAATCGGGGCCCAATCCCATCCCGAAAAACCTGACTGAAATCCAGATCCAACAGGCGTTGGATTCGATTTTGAACAGCCCGGAGTTTGACGGCGCTGAACGTCTTCAGTCCTTTCTGCGCTATGTTGTTGAAACTATGTTAGCTGGCCACGCCGACGACATCCGGGCCAAGTCTGTGGCCGAGGACGTATACGGCAGAACATTGGGTGGGCGCGGCGATCCAATGGCCGTTGTACGTGTCGATGCCGGTCGTATGCGCAGACGATTAGCCAACTATTATTCGAACTCCGGCAAGGATGAGTGTTTGCGCATTCATGTTGATCCCGGAGGGTATGTACCCCGATTTGAGGTACTTTCACCTGATCAGGAAAACGGATCGCCACGTCCTTTACGACGCTATTGGTGGCACGGTGCCGCTGTAGCAACCGTATTCGCTTTGTGCGCAACCGGCCTTTACCTTCAGCTCAAACCTCAGGCATCAACGGTGACCACTTCCCAATCTGAAACCGAAAGGAAACAGCAAGCAGTCCGAGAAGCGCTGTTTTCCACCAATCCCATCAAACTACAGGCGGTTAACCTTGCTGAAGAAGCGCGCCCCTTGATGTTTCCGGTTCTGGATCGCGCACGGTTGCAGGCCGTCAGCGGTATGTTCAAGCGCGCCATTGCGCTGGACGGGTCGTATTTTGGTGGCTACGCGGGGTCAGCACAAGCATTGGGTATTCTTGCGATTACCACTCCGCCCAGCGAAGAAAGGCGCACTTTGCTGGATCTGGCCAAAACGCATGCCGACAAAGCCGTCGAACTGGCACCGGATGAAGGGTGGAGCCACTCTGCCCTTGCACTTATCTCCTTTGCCCAGCGGGATTTCGACACGACCCTCGCCCAATCAAACCGCGCGGTCAGCCTTGCACCTGAAGACATCCATGTCACAAATTTTGACGCGTTGTTTGCCTTGTTTGGCGGCGACTTCGAACGCGCCATCGCGTCAGCCAGACGCGCGCAAAACGACGATACGACCAATCGGAGGTTCCCTTACCGAAGCGTTTTGGCGTCAGCGAGTTTTCATCTAGGGGACTATCAGGGCTGCGTTGACCAGTTCAACACGTCCATCAGGCTGGGTGATCCTGTCAGCGCCATATCAATCGGGTACCTCGCCGCCGCCTATCAAAAGATGGGAGAACACGACCGCGCAAGGGCAACAGTCCTTCTGTTGGAGGAGGCTTGGCCTGACTACCCTTTGCCGTCTTTGCTTCGTGCGCTGTTTGCAGATCAGCGCCACGCCGAAGACATTATCAGTGCGCTTGCCCAGATTGCGGCGCAACAAGCAGGTAAATAAAGGAACTGAATATTTTCTCAGAACAGTTCCCCGCCCCGTAAGGTTCCAATGCATTCGCAGGCAGCCATGGTCTCTGACACAACTTCATTCCCAAAGTGTCACCGGTCGGAATTTGTTATCCAGGCTGTCCGCGACTGGATTGCCGCCGTCAGCGCCAAGACGACTTACGTCGAAACTGGCAACCCTTATGAGAATGGATGACACGACGGCTTCATTGGACAGTTCAGGGGCGAGCAGCTCAGCGGACGAACCTGCCGTACTATGTCGAGCCGTTTAAACTTTTCTAAGGGCCTCAGAGCATTTGCTCTGGGCCCAATCAAAAAAGAATTTTACACCCAGATGGTCGTTATGCAGACAAGTCCATGGCTGCAACAACACTCTCGTATGGCAGACCTGCGGTATCGTTCAGTCGACGAACTTGTTCAGCACTTTCGCCATCAAACAAGCACATGCAACGACCGTCTTCCGGGGCAAAAGTTGAGCGGACATAGCTTATCTTATCCCCTTCTGCGGTCATTTTTTGTGCTGTCGCTATCGCTGCCTTCTGGGCAGCACCCAAGTCATCCATGCTTATACCCTTGAGGTTTCTTTCGACCATAAAAACAGACATCTCGCTCCCTTTCCAAACTGTCAAAACCAGTGCGTCTATTGCATCACGGGTCTGTAACGCAGGGAACTATCGATACCTTATGACTTAATAACTCCAGGTTTGGATAAATCGGTGTATTCTGCGGTATAGTTGACTATCGCCATAAGTGACGAGGTGCCTCAAAATGGAGATGTCTCAGATTAGATACGTTTTATCCGCGGCAAAACACCTGAATTTCACCAAAGCTGCCGCAGAGTGCAACGTGAGCCAACCAGCGTTGACCAAGGGCGTCAAGTCTCTGGAAGCAGAACTAGGTGCACAGGTTTTTCATCGGGAAGGTCGAAAAATTTTGGTCAGCGACTTTGGGAAGTCAATGCTGCCGCATCTACAGCACATCGTTGACGAAGCAGCAGCTACACAAGCACTGGCTCAGAATTTTCGCTTACTCGAAAAGGTGCCATTGCGCTTGGGTGTCCTATCCACAATTGGGCATGTTCGCCTGGCTCGGTTTCTGGCTCAATTCGAGAAAAACCACAGCGGCTTGGAGTTGTCAGTCAATGAAGCAAGCGCGCCTGACTTAAAGAAAAAACTCTCAGATGGCGATATCGATGTCGCTTTGATGACGCTGACTGAAGAGTTGGAAGAAGAGTTCAGGGCGAGACCACTATACGTCGAAAGATATGTGGTTGTATTCCCTCCCGAGCACCGTCTTGGACAACTCAATTCGGTTTCGCTGCAAGACTTATCGCAAGAAAACTACGTGGATCGCCTGGCCTGTGAGCTGCGTGAGATGGTGATGTCGGTCTGCCAGTCGAAGGGCGTGGAACTGTACGCTCGCTTCCGCTCTGAGCGAGAAGATTGGGTGCAAGCGATGGTCGCTGCAGGCATTGGTTTTGCCTTTATGCCTGAGTACTCGGTTAGTTTACCGGGCTTGTTACAGCGCCCGCTTGTAGAGCCGGAAGTTTCAAGAACGATTGCAGCTTTCACAGTTCCAGGTCGAAAACACTCGCCCGCACTTGAAGCCCTAATGAGGTCGTCGCAAACTTTCGCTTGGCCGGGGTAAATCAAGTTTGATTGCAGGATCCTGCGCCCCTGCGTTCACCGCGATTTTGCCACGCTCGACCGCAAAAGCCAGTTCATGCCCCAGCTCGTGCTGAAGCACTGTGGCGAGCCGGGCCAACCGTTCAGGGGACTCGGCCAGTTTTAGCATATCTTCGACCATGCGTCGGTTTTGCGCCGTGTACAGAAACGGCATCACCTCCCAAGTTGCACGGTCGTTGAAAATAGCATTGGGGGCTTGTGAACTCCCACTTCCAAAAACATCCCGGATCATCGAGCCTTTGCCCAATAGGGGCATCACGTGGTCTATGCTGATCGCACGGTCAAAATCGGTGCCTCCAATTCGCACGCCATGATTGGCGAGAATCTCAATCCCCGCAGTGCTGCTGTGAAACACCGAAAAGTCGGATGTTCCGCCACCAATATCAACAACCAAGCCAGTGAAAGCCCCATGCCCTGCCACACCAGTTGCGATGGCCGCCGCAGCGGGTTCCGGGCAGAAACGAACCTCTGTGAACCCAGCGGCATCGTAGCAGGCTCGCAGGTCGGCTTCGGCTTGCTCCTCGCGCGGATCGTTCTGCCCGTGAAAGACCACGGGACGCCCAGAGACGACGCGGGTACATGGCACGCCAAGCTCGGCCTCGGCCCGTTCCTTAAGCTTGCGCAGAAATGACCCAATAATTTCAACAAATGTCAGGCGCTCATTCAGAATTTGTCGCTTTTCATGCATCAGCGTGGTGCCCAATACCCGTTTGAGCGCCCGCATGAAACGCCCCTCGAGACCATCCAGAAGCGCCCTGTTGGCGGGTTCGCCAATCAGGCTTTCGCGCGTTTCGAAATCAAAAAAGAAAGTGGTTGGAAGTGTTTGCGCCTTGGCATCGAAATGCACCAGACGGGGCACATCTGAGACAACGTAAGCAACGGCTGAATTTGACGTACCAAAGTCAATGCCAATCCACGGGCGGAAAGGTGCCATGGCGCTTATCTCCGAATTGTCTGAGCAAAGGACGCCGGGCGTAAAGTGTTCTTAAGCCATGGTCAACCCGATGTGCCAGGGGCGCCCTCTTGATGCGCCTCATAACTGGCTTCCAGTTCGTTCTTCAGAAAATCGCCAAAGTTCAAAGCCGAGAAGTTGGGCGCACCGGTCCCGGCGAGTGGTGCGATATTAGCGGAGACATGCGGGTCAAAAAAGAATGGAATCGAATAGCGCTCTTGCCCGCTGGAATTGATTACTCGGTGCGGCGTAGACAAGAGCTTGCCATTGGATAACCGGTGCAACATGTCTCCGACATTGACCACAAACGCGTCTTCCATCGGCGGCGCGTCGACCCAATGGCCCGCCGGAGTCTGAACCTGCAAGCCACCAACATCATCCTGCGCCAGCAACGTCAGCACCCCAAAGTCCTTATGAGGCGCCGATCCGAAAAGATCCTCCGGAGCGTGCGCAGACTGCGGCGGATAGTGCAAAAGCCGCAACCAAATCGTTGGCTCTTCAAACGCGGCCATGATCGAACGATCTGCGGACCCAATTGAAGCCAGCGCCAATCCCAGCAGCTTGTGACCCAACTCAGTCATAGCCCGCGCGTAGGCTTCACAGGTTTCGCGAAACCCTTCCAGATCGGGCCACTGGTTTGGCCCCGATAGGTAGACATCGGGGTCAACCTCTGCATCCTCGCGCATCATCATGAATGATGCCGACTGGTTAGGCTTTGTGACCTCGGCCAGATCGGAATTCACATCTGTTGACGTGTTGATCGCAATATAACCGCGATGGTTTTTGTCCAGTGCGATCGACTGTTTCGCATCCACAGGTAAAGCATGAAAACGCTTTGACGCATCAAAGATGGCGGCGCGCAAACTGGGATCCACGCCGTGATTAATCACATAGCCAAACCCGGTCTGACCATAGGCCTCAAGGAATGCCTGCGCCAGTTGGGTTGTGTCTTTGCCACGGATCAGCGTTGCCAGATCAAGCACCGGTATTTCTGTAAATTCGGTCATCTCAGGTTTTTGGTCCTTCGACCCGTACAAGATTCACATCGCCAGAATGGGCTGCATGGCCTCGGTGAACTCGGCCTTTTCCGCTTCGGTCAGCGGCCCCAGCGGCGCACGGCATTGCCCCACATCCAACCCCTGCAATTCGGCCCCAAACTTGATTTTCTGTACGAACTTGCCGCTTTCAAGAATGTTCATGGCCCGGTATAGCTTTTTCATCAGGTCTCTGGCCGCCACAAGCTCGCCTGCTTTGTACAGACGGTCTAACTCGCAGCAAGCCTTGGCCATGCAATTAGATGGGCCGCAAATCCAACTGTCGGCACCCCAGAACATGAAATCCAGCGCAATGTCGTCTGAGCCCGAGATCAATTGGATCTTGCCTTCATACCGCGACACGATGTCAATAGCCCGCTGCAAAACACCAGAGCTTTCCTTGATGCCGATGACACGCGGGTTGTCAGCGAAATGGTCCATCAGATCGAAAGAAATATCCGCCCCATCCTTCAACGGATAGCTATAAAGCACAATGTTGACATCTACCTCGGCCAAGACTGTTTCATAATGATCGATCAGTTCGTCCTGAGTAGGTCTTGTGTAGAACGGTGGCGCCAGCAAAACGATGTCATAGCCAATATCCTTGGCAATCGCCGTCTGCTCAATCACTTCGCGGGTGGCCGGGGCGTTGGTGCCCGCGATCAAAATCTCATCTGCGTTCGCGAAATCCTTCACAAATTGCAGCACCTGACGACGTTCTTGTGTCGATTGGCTGAAATACTCGCCGGTCGAGCCGTTCGGAACCCAACCCGCGACACCCGCATCGCGAAAATGAGACAGCAGGTTTTCGAAAGCAACAAAATCGATCCCGCCATCTGCCCCAAAGGGGGTGACCAACGCTGGCATAACGCCAGACAGTTTGACGTTAAAGCTCATGTACGCCTCCTTCATTCCTTGTATTTCAGATCATCCAACCTGGGATTTGCGCATTTTCCTACCGCTCACAGTTTGATTGGTAAGCTCAAGCGGATCAGGGCTCAAGCCACAGATGTAGCTGGAACAAGCCAACTGGCTGACACTGAAACGACCAGTCAGGACCCCGCAAACAATACGGAAGCAATTCGGCCAGAGTTAAAGAGGAAGAAGCAATAGAACGTTAGCGCAGCACTCGCCCACCTGTAGAACCGATTGAAAGCGCTGAAATCGGAATGGTCATGGTCGCTCTCGCTACTCGAATACGGGGGCATCCGCATTGACGTTAAAGCTCGGCATGCTGATCGTAACCAACTAAAGAAAATCGCTGGATGAGTTGCATCCACCCGCATCGAACTTGCGATGCTTATAGCGCGAGATAAATCGATTTGGCCCTGCTGACCAGACCCGGCACAGCAGTTGAACGTAGTTGCGTCTGTTTTGAGTGCGAGAGCCGTTTCAATCTGCGGGATCAAACCATCGAATGTTGCCATTGCCGATCCATTTGTAGCTGTCGATTGAACGCAATTTGACCGACCCTTATTTGAAGAGGCAGGTACGTTTTTGACATTGCTCGCAAGACAGGCAACAAACGCCTGCACATCCGTTTGAGGGATAACTGTCAAACTCAAATGGGTCAGCGACCGACTCAAAGAGACAACCTGTTTTGCTAAGCGGTTAAAGGTTCGATCTTGTTCGGCGGCTCTGTTCCTACCACTCCACGCGTTCATACGTGTCTGTACTGATTTGCAGAACGTCGGAACTCTCTTGAACCAGCACCGGTTCCGCCATGACCAATCCGGTTGTGTTTTCACGTCAGGCAAATTCGAACTATCTCGACCGCTTTTCCGCGATCGCACAATTGCGAGATCACAACGCAGGGCAAAACTACGCGCTGCTGATCGATCTACCATTTACCTTAGTTTTCGCAGTGATGGTCGCATTGATCGGTGGCTGGCTGGTTTTGGTTCCGATCATTGGGCTGATAGCTGTCACCGTGTTCTCCTTGATGATCAAACGTGCGCAGTGGGCGCTGTTTGACAGACGCAAAACGCTGGACAATCGCAGGTATGCATTTTTGTCCGAAGTGCTTTCCGGAGGCCAGACGGTCAAGGCCAACCGGATGGAACGGCAGATGACCCGCCGGTTCGAAATGCTCGAAGACCAAACAGTGGACGTAAGTCACCAATTGATCCGTTTCTCTGGGCTCGCGCAGAGCTTTGGGGCAGTTTTTGGTCAAGTTTCAGTGGCTGCCATGGGGTTGCTGGGTGCCTATCTGGTGATCAAACAACAGATCGGGATAGCCGAGATGGCTGCTTGCATGTTGCTTAACGGACGGATCGTACAGCCGCTGACCAAACTTTTGACACTGTGGGTCCAGTCAGAAAACGTTGCCTTTTCCTGGCGGAAATTGCGCGAAATTGATGCACTTGAGACAGTTCCGGCAGTGACCAAAACGCCGACCCCGACCGAAGGCAGGATCACGATTAAAGGCCTTAAACCGGATCAAGAGGGGGCTAAAACTATGGCGTTGGACACTCTGACGATATTGCCTGGTCAAGTTGCATTGGTGACCGGCCCAACGCGCCGACAGATCAGCGCGTTCTATGACTCAGTGACTGGTCGAACCACACTACATTCCGAAGAAGCCTATGTTGACGAGATCCACAGCAGATCCCTGATCTCCTGGCGTGGGCATGATGCCATTGTCGTTCTGGAAGAGAACCCAGCCATTCTTTCGGGTACATTGTTGCAAAACCTAAGCGCCTTTGGCGACGAAAAACAAATCGCGCGCGCCAAGGACCTCGTCTGTCAGTTGGGTCTGGACCTTCGGATCAATCGCCTGCCAACGGGCTACAACACCGTCTTGGGGTCAGGCAGTAGCTTCGAGGATGACCCCATAAACCGCCAACTCATAGCATTGGTGCGCGTTTTGGCACTCCGCCCGAAAATCCTGATCATGAGCGAACCGACATCTGTTCTCGACACTACAGAACGTGATGCTTTTGCCGCCTGCCTTGCCAAACTGCCTGACAGGCCAACCATCCTTATGGACAGCCCAGATCCGCGCATGCAGCGACTGGCAGATTTGAGGATTCAGCTTGCCCCTCAGGCAGGAGATAACGTTGCAGATTGGGTTTCAGACGCACAGGCCGACCAAATCGCCACCCAGCACAGAAAGGATGTGGCATGAACATGGTCCACACGCGCGACGCGTCAGCTTTACTGGAGCAACTGTTGTTGGTTGGCGGCTGGCAGAACAATTCAGATGCAATCGCCGAGGCTTTCCCGCATCTGTCCGAGGAACTGGACCCAGCGGATTTAGTCCAGACACTTGAAAACCTGAACGTTCCGTATGTTCAGGCAACCTGCCGTGAGAGCGATATTACAAAGGCAGAATGCCCCGCACTCGTGATCCCCGCGCACGGAGATTGTTATGTGGCTCTCGGCCTTAACGGCGACAAGCTGCAAACTGCCGACCTGAACACCGGCTCTATGCGCCAGCACCTCCGACGACGCGTACCCTGTACGCTGATCCATATCGAGAAGTACAAGTACCAGGACACGCAACCCGCTTTCAGAACTGTTGCGGCCGCATTCGGCGCATTGCGCGAAATGCTGCCTGGTCTGTTGCTCGCAGCATTTCTAACCAACCTGCTGGGCTTGTTTGCACCGCTTCTGATCATGGCAGTTTACGATCGGGTGATCCCCTCAGGCTCGGTGGATCTTTTGTTCGCGTTGGCCGTTGGCGTTGGTATCCTTGCAATCTCGGATTTCATGTTCCGGCACATTCGAACAAGAGCTCTGGCTCATGTCGGCCAAAACGGAGAACGCGCACTCGCTGTTGGGCTATTTACCAAACTGATGCGCCTTCCACTGTCACAGCTGCGAAAGTCCGGCGTAAACCAACAGATCGCCCGCTTTCGCCAGCTCGAATCCCTGCGCGAACTTTTCACCGGTCAACTCATGATCGTTCTGATCGACTTGCCGTTTGCGCTGCTTTTCTTTGCCGTGCTTGCATATCTTGCCCCACCCGTAGGGGTACTTACATTGGGGCTTGCTGTTGCTCTTCTGATGATTGGCTTTGTGTCACTTCCTGTTCAGCAGAAGTTGGACAAAACAGCCGCCGACGCAGTTCGGGCCAGCACGTCCTGCATTGAGGACGCCGTCGCACATCAAAGTGCACTGGTCAATCTTGGGATGCAGGACCAATGGTTGGAGAGGTGCATGCCGCTGGCCGAAAAAGCCGAAGACGCGACAGCTCGTGCGCGTCAATTGCGCAATTTTATACAGGCCCTTTCACAATCAACTGTCACGCTTGGTTCTGCCGGTGCGATCCTCAGCGCCCACGGCGCTGTTGAGGGCAGCATGAGTTTCGGCGCCTTGATCGCTTCGATTGCGCTGGTGTCGAAAGTGCTGGCTCCAGTGCAAGCGTTTCAATCCTCGCTTGGACAATTGAGCGGACATTTGAAAAGCCAAAAACAGGCGGACCAGGTTTTGGCCTTACCAGAAGAACTCGAACTTGGTCTGGGCCGGTCTCATCAGAAAACAATGACCGGAGCAATCAGTTTTCAGGGCGTAAGCCATCGCCCCGACCCTTTGAACCCGGCGCTGTTGACGGCGGCTGGCTTCCACTGCGAACCAGGTGAACTTGTTGTCGTCATGAGCCGGGGTGTAGCAAACCGGACCGCTGTACTTGACCTAATCTGCGGTTTGGCAACGCCTGTGGCAGGCGTAATCGAGCATGATGGCATCGATATCCGTCAAATCGCGCGCGACGAGCTCCGCAAGTCCGTAACCTATGCGACCTATGACACATGCCTGTTTCACGGCACCGTAACACAAAATTTTTGCCTTGCTGCCCCGACCCTCAGCGAAAGTGACATTGCGCAAGCGCTCGACACCTTGGGTATTCGTGATGAGATCAAGGCTTTGCCGGACGGGTACCGCACGCGACTGAATGTTCAGCAAATGTCTGGCATGTCCGGCGAGTTGCTCAAATCTCTGGCTTTAGCCCGCAGCATGGCGCGGTCATCCTCTGTTTATCTATTCTCTGAACCTACCAACGGACTGTCGCAACCGTGTCGTGACAGGTTCAAAACTTGGCTCAAGGATCAAAAAGCTGACAAAACCGTTTGGGTCGCCACCGCCGATCGCTCTTTGATGCAGATGGCTGACCGGCTGATTTATCTAAATGGGGACCGCGTTGTTGTGAACGACACCGGTCAAGCGGCTCGTAAAAAGGTACAGGCGGTCATGAAAGCAATGGAAAGCTGAACAATGCGTATAACGTTGAACAAGAACCGGGCAGAAGGACCGCTCGCCAAATCAAAGCAGAAGTCTCAGCAGCGGCCTGCGCGGTTTGCTGCGCTGACTGCAGTGGTTTTCTCTGGTATGGTCGCCGCGTTGATTGGACTGGCTGGGTGGGCAACTGTTCCCCAGGTCACGCGCGCACCCGGTGCCATCGTCCCAACGGGCGACTACACCCAGATCGAAGTTATGGACGGCGGCATCGTTGATCGTGTTCACGTACAGGACGGGGACCAAGTCCATGCCGGCCATGTGCTGGTTGAATTGAGGCACCCGGATCTAAGCAAAGAGCAACAAAGACTAAAGGAACAGATCGCGACCCTGGACCGCAAACTGACGTATGGGCGCACAATTCTAGAAACGCTCGGGAATGATGATGCGCTCACTGTAGCAGAATTGGCCGCGCTGCGACGTCAGAACCATCACCGCGCGGCTGCGACCTTGGAAATCTACGCTGAAAGCCAGCGCATGAAACGCGTATCGATTTTGCAGCAGCAGGAGACTCTAGAAATCCTCAAAGCGTCGCACAGGTTTACCTTGGAACGAGTCGCGCGAAAAAAAGCCGAACTGGACCGTGCACACCGTTTGCACAATCAAGGGCTGACGACGGCCCGCGACCTGGCTCGGGACGCTGATCAGTTGGACGCGCTGCGGACTGCGGCCTCTGAGGGCGAAGTCCGCCTGGCACAGGCGCGCAATGCTCTCACGATAGCTAAGGCTGATCTTGCAGAACAGACCCTGACCTTGCGTGAGGAAACCCTCAACAAAGTCGAAGAGTTCCGCGACTTGCGCAGTGAATTGGACGTTTCACTGCGGATTGTGAACCAAAAGCTCGACGGCTTGCGCATTGTCGCCCCCAAAGCGGGGATTGTGCAATCGGTCGCTTTCCCCAATGCAGGCGAAGTCATAGCGCCTGGGGAAACTGTTTTCGAACTGCTGCCGTCCCAACTGGACCTGATGGTTGAAGCACGTATCCCAAACAGAGAGATTGGACATGTTACCTTGGACCAACCGGTGAGCGTAACGGTGGATACCTATGATGCGCGGCGTTTCGGGAAAGCTAAGGGTCGCGTGACCGCCGTGTCTCCGGTTCCGCTGATAGATGATCAAACCGGCGACACCTATTTTCGCGCTTCAATCCAACTCAACGATCAATTTGTTGGAACCGGTGCTTACAAGCGCCCAATTTTGGCTGGAATGACGGTGGTGGCGGAAATGAATACTGGTGAAAACACTCTGCTCGCATACATGTTGAAACCCATTCATCAGACGATGCGCAACGCCTTTTCCGAGCGTTAATAGAATAGCCTACTCACGTCTAAAGCCTTTGACATCAGGACACCTGAGCGGGAACTCTGAAAACTTCAATGTCTTCGCTCAATCCCCGGATAGCGTGGTAACCGACGGATTGACCCCTGTTTTTCAGGTGCTTTGTGACACGTGTGGTCAGCAACGTCCTTTCGCCCAGTTGCTTGCATAAGTCCTGAACGCGACTGGCCACGTTGACGGTCTGCCCCACGACCGTGAAATCCAACCGGTCAGGGCTGCCGATATTGCCAAATGTGACCTGCCCGAAATCGATACCTATGACAAATTCAATTTCCTTACGGCCGCTGCCACCTGCGGTTTTGTTAAAGGCATCAAGATTGACCAATGCCTGACTTGCGGCTGCGACGACGGATTGGCATGCCGCCTCGTCGCCGTTATCAGCCTCAAAAACTGCAAGAATACCGTCGCCCATGAACTTAAGCACATCGCCCCCTTCATCCTGAATTGGTGCAACCACCATTTCAAAATAGTTGCCCATCATGTCCAGCAATTGATCTTCGGGCCAGGCTTGGGCTTTTTCTGTAAACCCTCTGAGATCCGCAAACAGGATCGCTGCAAAAACGGTTCTGTGTTCCCCGCGCTTTATGTGCCCTTGTCCGATCTCTTCAGCGGGACCATGGCCCAGATAGGTTTGCAGCAGGCTTTTTTGTGACTGACGCATTGCGATGGGTTCCAAGGCCGCCGCCAAGGCATACCGAGAGTCTTCAATGTATCGGATATGCGCATCAGAAAACCCTGTTTCTGCATTCGAGGTAAAACTAGTGCCTTGAACCGAACCATTTCCGTGTTCCAGTGGAATGGCCAAAAAATCGGTGGCACCCGCCTCGGCAAGCTCGGAGTAGATCGGGTGCTCAGTCGCAAGGTTGAGATCCGATAACCGTTTACGCAACGGACAACGATGGGTGACGATGTATTCAAAAGGGCTGCCATGCCATGCGCTTGTCGACAGCACGGTGGTGGGTACCGTGTAACGGCGGGTTTTGTCCGGTGTCCAGATTATACCCCAAGCGCTGAGCAATGGGTTCGAGTAGTTCTGCGCAATACGCGCCCTTGCCAGCGGCACACCAAGCCGGACAAGCCCTTCGCAATATCCTTTGACGATTGCGGTTTCATCCCCCAACAGCCGCCCTTCGGAAATCAGCCAATGATTCAGTGGGTCAATCTCGGACACGGTCCCCTCTGGCAAGTATGGACGTGCAGGCAGTTTACATGTCTTTCGTCGGGAAAGAACCCGCACTGACGCTCATAAAGACGATCAGCAAATTCAACGCGGGTTGCAGGACCCGAATGGGATTGCTGGGTACATGATCAACTGACGGCCGCAGCTTTGATCGGATCATCCTCAAGCTGTTCCAACAGGTGTGCCTGTTTGACTTTTGGGTCCAGGTCCGAGTCAGTCAGATGGGCCAACATATCCGGTACGGTCGCTTCAATCTGGTCCTGGGTGGCCAAAGCCATTCCATGGGCAACAAACGGGCGCAGATACGTCATACCCGCAAGGTTCGCAGTCTGCTGGTAAGGTTTAAGAAACTCGGCCATCGAATAGTTGTTGTAACCGCCTGCGTGATAGCTGTGCTCGGGGCCACCCGTAGAAACCAGGATCAGAATCTCACGCCCTTTCAATCGATTACCGCCGGGTCCGTAGGCGAAGCCATAGCTCAGAACCTGATCCATCCATGCTTTCAAGACAGGAGGTGCAGAATACCAGTAGAACGGGAACTGAAACACGATCCGGTCATGCGAAAGTAGCAAAGCTTGTTCCGTTTCAATGTCAAAACGCATCTCTGCACCACCGATGGCTGTCAAATCACGTGCGGTTACGTCGCTCGCGTCCGAAAGTGCGTCGAACCAGGCGCGGTTTATGCGGGATGTGTTCAGGTCCGGATGTGCTGTGAGGACAAGGATTTTCATGTGATTGTCTCTTGCAGAAGTTTCGCTGAATAAGATGTGATAAACGGGCGACCGTTTGGCCGCACATCAAACCGCCAGTTTTCCTGAACGCGTGCTTCGATGGCCTCACCTGCAATGGTTTGGGCACGAAACAAAACTTCGAACTGTGCCGCGTCTGGCGTGATCTCAATATTGCTCACGTGGTGTTCGGTCGGGCTTTGCAGGGTTGCAAGCACTTTTGCGTACCAAGCGCGAACCCGTTCATGGCCTATAAGGGCAGCGTCAATATCCGGCATGTCCCAATCCACGTCAGGATGCAGGTCTTGCAAAAACGCATCAATCGGATCAAGCCGGTCAAACCCCGCGAACCAATCTGTTATAAACGATCGAATTTCAGGATAGTCGTTCATGAGCGTCGCCATTTCATGGGTTACTTAGCCAACCGATCCGGCAACGGTGCTAGATTATACTGCGACCAGAAGAACGTGTTGGCTGAATCCTGATCGGCGGAAAGGTTGGTCGCTTCGACGATCTTGCCATCCTCGATACGGTAGACCAGCGCCCAGGTCGTATCGACATTTGGCTTGCCGTCTGCATTTGACCAACCCCGGTGAATATCGACCACATGTGTTTCATCCGCTCCGAAATAAATGGGCTCGGCCTGAAACCCGGCTGCGCCCAACTGCGCGAAGAAAGCAAGCACCTCATCACGCCCAGATTTAGTGCCGGACAACGGATGACGGCCGGGAATGTGCCATTTGACCTCTTCATCCATTACGGCGGCGATGCCATCCAGATCATTTGCCCCATAGGCGGCAAAGAAATCTTGCACCACTTTGATGTTCTCTTCCGGCGAGGCGGCCATGGCGTTACCTCCAGCTATGATTGCGATGGTGAGTGCTACTGTTTTGGTCAGGGTTTTCATTTTCGTCCTCTCTGGCGCTCGGGCGTTTGGCGACAGCACTGCTTTCTACGGGTCCATGCCGTGATGACGAGAATTTAACTATTCCGTTCTTGAAAGATAATTCCCTCAACTTTCACTTCTTTCATGTATTATTTCGAATAATATTCTGGAACGGAGATCCCATGCGCTTACCGCTCGCGACGCTCGAAGTCTTCACTGCCATAGCCCAACAGGGGTCGCTGCGAGCTGCAGCCGAAGCGCTTGGCGTCAAACCGTCGACAGTGAGCCATCAGTTGAAGTCACTGGAGGATCAGCTCGGCACCGCACTATTCATCCGAACGACACGCTCGATCAGCCTGACCGAAGCCGGACGTGCGCTTATACGCGGCGCAGGCCCGGCCTTTGACCAATTGTCCGAGGCCGTTGAAAGCGCGCGCAGCACGGGTCATGCCGCGCGTGGCACCCTTAAGCTGGCAATGCCAGAATTTGCCTACCATCTGTACGTGAGCCCGATCTTGAACAGCTTTTGCGCCAAGTTCCCCGAGATCGAGTTGGAACTGTCTTTGACGGATGCGCTTTCGGACATTCTGGGCGAAGAACTGCATGCCGGTTTCCGTCTAGGGGACCGTGTTGCACCAGACATGGTTGCGGTTCGGCTTACTCGACCATTGCCCGTTGCCGTTACAGCCAGCCCTGCGTACCTCACCGCCCACGGCACGCCCAAAGAACCGCGCGATCTTCTTGAACACAACTGTGTCCGATACAGGTTTCACTCCTCCGGCCAGATTGCGCCTTGGAGTTTTAACTCGAAAGACGGCTCGTATTCCGTCCAAGTACAAGGAAATCTGATTACAAACACCTTACCTGCCTCGGTCGATATGGCAAAGCTAGGGTTGGGGCTGGTGTACACATTCAGGGCCTATGTGGCGGCCGAAATCGATGCTGGCCTCTTGAAACCTGTTCTGGAAGACCATCTTGGCCTAACACCCGGGATTTTCTTGTATTTTCCTCGGGAGTACAGATCAATGATGCCTTTGAAACTGTTCATCGAACATATAAAACAGCAAGAAACGCTTTAGACTTCGGTTGAGGCTTAGTTTCAGCACGGCCTTTATGACCAAGGCTGTTGTCCACGAAGCAGTTGTCCGTCGATGCTTCGGCTTAAAGCCTCGGCCAACAACTAAGAACCCGCTGGAGCAACAGCAGAGTGGGGCTGAACCGGCATAGCTTTCGAGAGGTCCGGCGCGATCCGTATCAATTCGGAAAGCGAGGGCTTTTGCCCATATGATCCCTTATGAATCAATTTGGACGGCACACGGGTTGCTGCCGTCAACGCTTGTGACAAAGGCATACCCAGCTTTGTTGTAAGGTTTCGAATGGCCGTGGTCAGGTCCAGATCGGCTCCAGCCAAAGTGCCGTCTTGCAATGTCAGCTTGCCCTTTTCGCGCCGGATAAGCCGCCCTTCCAGGTAAAACTCTTTCAGATCCGTTCCGGCCACTGCCATCGCATCGCTCACCAGAAAAATCTCTCCTGGCCCGCGTTTGGCCTTAAAAGCGGCTCGCATCGTTTCCGGATGCACATGTACAGCATCCGCAATCAACCCGGCAGACAGGTTCCCAGTCGAAAGCACTGCGCCCACCAAACCGGGTTCGCGGCTGCCAAACTGGCTCATTGCGTTGAACAGATGCGTTGCGCAACTTGCGCCGGCTTTCGCGTAAGCCACACATGTGTCGTACGGGGCGTCGGTGTGACCCAGCGAGACGATAACCCCTGCCTTGGTCAAAGCTTCGACCTGATCAATCGCGACATTTTCAGGAGCCAATGTGACCATCAGCGCAGGTAAGTCGCGGGCAGCTGTCAACAATTGGTCCAGATCGGCACTCTCCATCGGGCGGATTAGTGCGCCATCATGGGCACCCTTGCGGCGTATTGACAAATGCGGGCCTTCCAAGTGCAGCCCAGCGATGCCCGGAACCCGGCTGCGTACAGCTTGTATCGCGGCTCGAATGGCAGCTGTGGTTTTTTCCGGCGTGCCTGTGATCAGGGTCGGCAGAATAGAAACCGTACCCAACCCGCGATGCGCCCGAGCGATCCGCCGCAACGTCTCGACCGATGGGTCGTCGTTGAACATCACGCCGCCGCCGCCATTCACCTGTAGATCCACATAACCGGGGCTAAGAATGTCACCGGCCAGATCCTCGGTCCGGGTTTCCGATGGCAGATCATCTGTAGGTACGATCGCGTCAAGCGTTCCATCTACAAACCGGGCGGCGTGGTTTGAAAACAGCGTCCTTCCGTCAAAGATCGGTCCGCCCACAAAGGTGATGATCGAGCCACTCATACCGTTTCAGTCACTTTCCGAAGATGGCGAGGTGTGTCGGGATTGATACCACGGCGGGTGGCAACGATTTCAACCATACTATAAAAAGATGCGATAGAGGCGACAGGATCGGTCATCCAATGCGCGGTCCGAACATGTGGCAGCGACACCGCATCCTTCACGCGATCCGTTGTTGCAAATACCTTTGCGCCCTTGGCTGCCAAAGCATCGGCAACTTCGGCTAAATTGTCCTCAGCTGCGTCGCCGGATGAAAAGGCAAGCACCGGAAAGCCTTGATCCACAATGGAAACCGGGCCGTGAAGCACCTCTGCAGAGGAGTAGCTTTCGGCATGGATCTGGCAGGTTTCCTTGAATTTCAACGCAGCTTCGTTCGAGATCGCCCAAGTCGTTCCGCGCCCCAAAGTGAACAGCGATTGACCATTGATCGCGTCGATCACCGTTCCCCAATCACAGGTTATGGCTCGTTCCAGGTCTTTTGGCAGATTTCGGATCGCGGACAACAATGCGGCGTCGTCCTTAATCTCAGCCAGCAACCAAAGCCCGGCAACCATTGAAGTCACAAATGTTTTGGTCGCGGCAACGCTCAGTTCCGGCCCTGCATGAATGTGCAACGCGGCTGAAGCAACATTCGCCAAGGCCGAGCCGGTGTCGTTGGTGATTGCAACCGAATAGGCACCGCCCTGGGTCAGTGATTGTGTAAGGCGTACGATGTCGGGGCTCTGACCGGATTGGGAAACCGAGACACACAGCGCATCGGGACAGCGCATATCCACACCGTAGATCGATTTGACGCTTGGACCCACCGAGGCCATAGGTAGGCCCAGCAGCAGTTCAGAAGTGTATTTCAGAAAACTGCAGGCATGATCGGACGAACCGCGCGCGACGGAAATCAAAAAGCGCGGATCGCGCGACCGCACTTCAAGTGCGGCTGCTTTGATCGCCTCGGAACCGTCAGTCAGCAGACGGTCAACGGCGGTGGGAATTTCGTTGATTTCCTGTCGCATGAGTGTGAGTTGGTTGGACATCAGGTCCGGCCTTTCAGTTTGACAAGCGCAGTTCGGCCACGAAGTCGTAGGCATCGCCGCGATAAATGGATCGGGTAAGTTCTGCGACACGCCCGCTTTCCAGATATGACGTGCGCTGGATGCGTAGCCCGGCGGTTCCTTCGGCAACGTCCAGCAAACGCGCTTCGGCTGCTTCAAGATTGATGGCCGAGATCTTTTGGATCGCACGCACCGGGCGATGGCCCGATCGTTCCAGAACGGCATAAAGCGACCCGGTCACCTCGGTCGGATTGGGCAGGATATCCAAAGGAAGCGCCGCGCGCTCCAGAGCCATCGGGCGTCCTCCGGCGGCTCGAAGACGGTGAATTCGCGCAACTTGATCATTGGCCGATAGACCCAGTGCCAGCATCTCGTCCGGTGCTGGCAGGAAAATTCCGCGTTCCAGCCAGGTTGAGGTCGTCTCAAAACCACGCCGCTCCATGTCCTCGGTAAATGAAGTCAGGTGTGACAAAGACTGCTCGACCCGGGCGACTGGTTCACGCACGAATGAGCCTGAACCCTGCCGCTGTTCTATCGTCCCTTTGCGCACCAGTTCCTGAATGGCCTTGCGCACAGTGACACGCGACAGGTCGGTCAACTCTGCAATCTCACGTTCGGGCGGCAGAGAGCTGTTGGGCGGCAGGATACCTTCTTCGATGCCTTGCTCAAGCCGCTGGCGCAGCTGCACATAACGTGGCCCGGCGGTCTGCCCCAGCCATCCCTCGGGCCTTAGGAAATCAACAACGCTCATGTTCGATCTCCTCTTTGAAAGCCTGCGCCAAAGCGATCGCGCCTGACAGTGGATCACCTGATGGCTGCACCAAGGCTTGCTGCATGTCCTCAGGCAGAAACGTGGAATAGTACGGGCCAATTCCGCCCGTCAGGCAAATTGCAGCACCAGGGCTCCAACCCATCTTCACAAGCCTATCCGCCAGATAGTCGGCGCCCGCCTGCATAATCGATTGTGCACCTGTATCCCCCTGCCCTGCAAACTGCGTGACGACAGGTGCCAAAGCGCCAAACTCAGTGGGTGTCATCATAGATGCGGCTTTTACGACACCAGAGGTCCCATTGAATTGGCGCAGCAAGTGTTCGGACATTTCAGACGCCGCACGCATGCCATCAGCGCACTCCAACACCTCCGACAAAACGCGCTTGCCGACCCACTGGGCCGAGGCTTGGTCACCCAAGACCGGCCCCCATCCTCCGACAAAGGCGGTCGCTCCACTTCGCTGCGCAGCTATAAAAGATCCGGTGCCACAATGCGCGACAAACCCGTCACGCGGCCCCAGCGCGCCACGCAGAGCAGATGGGCGATCATCTTCTATGCGCACGCGCGCAAATGGCAGGGCTGCGGCCAAACGGTCAGCAATGGCTTGTCCGGTGACGCCCGCCAAGCCCACGTATGCTGGCGCTCGTGCAATCTCTGCAAGTTCAATACCAGCCTGTTTGCAAAGGACAGCCAGTCCACTCACAAGCTCCGCACAGGACGTTTCGAAATCGGTCGATACGTTTGCCGATCCAACCTCAACCCGCCAAGTTTGAACGCCATCGAACAGGGCCAGGCGGCACCGCGTGCCACCACCATCTATTGCCAGAATCAGATTGTCAGAGCCGCTAGTCATGAAGAGACCTTTATAATACCTTTTTTAAATTTAGAAGGCCAAAACGTGACCTGATATCGAAAAATTGGTATTTTCTAATGCCGTAAACAAAGTGGTAGACTAATGGTATCTAAAAGGTATGATGCCGATAGACCGGGGGAGAATCACTTGAACACGCCTGTGACAGAGCAGTTGCACCCAAACGCGATCGGGCTGGACGCGCGACCGCTGTCGGATGTCGCCGCCCTTCTTGCACAGTCGCAAGCAAAGGCTGCATCGGCGCCGCTGGACACAGTTGACCCGATCTGCGAAGGGGCTGTGACCATGGCCGCAACGATCCGGGCAGAAGGCGTTCTGCGTTATCTAGCTGCTGGCTCTTCCGGGTTGATGGCTGCGGCAGACGCGCTTGAACTTGGGGGCACTTTTTCAATCCCGGCACATCAGGTTCGCATCCACATGGCGGGTGGCTTACCTTCCAACGCGGAAATGCCTGGCGACGTCGAAGATATCTCGACCACTCTCACAGATGAACTTGCCGACCTGACCGTCCGGGATACTCTGATCGCTGTATCGGCAAGCGGAACAACACCATACACGGTCGCGGCAGCGCGTATCGCACGCGATAAGGGCGCCAAAGTTATAGGTATCGCCAACAACGCAGGCACCGAGCTGTTGCAATTGGCACATCACGCGATCCTTCTGCCTACACCACCCGAACTGGTTTCCGGCTCAACCCGAATGGGCGCGGGAACGGCGCAAAAAATAGCGTTGAACATGTTATCGACTCTGATGGCCATGGAGTTGGGGCATATTCAGGACGGCATGATGATCAACCTGCGTGCCGACAATGACAAACTGCGCGCCCGCGCCAATGGAATCGTGCGTCAGCTGACAGGTGTTACCTCGGAACAAGCCGCATCGGCGCTGACCGCCGCTGACGGCAACCTCAAAATCGGCGCGCTTGTTGCAGCTGGAGCCAGGTCTGCCGAGGCTGCACACGCGTTGCTGAATGAAGAAAACGGCCATCTGCGTCGCGCAATGAATCGACTGAAACACAAAAACGATAACATCAACCTGGGAGAAACCAAATGAAACGCAAAGTTTTAAGCTTGGCACTAATGACCACAGCGCTGGTCACAAGCGCCTATGCGCAAGAGGCTACGCTGACAATCGAAAGCTGGCGCAACGACGACCTGGCCCTTTGGCAGGAAAAGATCATTCCAGCGTTCGAAGCAGAGCACCCGGGGATCAAGGTTATCTTCTCACCCTCCGCGCCTGCCGAGTACAACGCGGTTCTGAACTCGAAACTTGAGGCCGGATCGGCCGGCGACCTGATCACCTGCCGCCCGTTTGATGCTTCGCTGGCGCTGTACGAAAGCGGGCATCTCACCGACCTGTCCGACCTCGAGGCCATGGGCAATTTCTCAGATGTTGCGAAATCCGCATGGCAGACCGATGACGCATCCGCCAGCTTCTGCGTGCCGATGGCGTCGGTGATCCACGGCTTCATTTACAACAAAGACGCCTTCAACGAGTTGGGCCTTGAAGTCCCCACCACAGAGGCCGAGTTCTTTGCTGCTTTGGACAAGATCAAGGAAGACGGCACCTATATCCCGATGGCGATGGGCACCAACGACCAGTGGGAAGCCGCGACGATGGGCTACAACAACATCGGCCCGAACTATTGGAAAGGTGAGGAAGGCCGTCAGGCGCTGATCAAAGGCGAGCAGAAACTGACCGACCCGCAATGGGTTGCACCCTATGCAACACTTGCTAAATGGGCGGACTATCTGGGGGACGGTTATGAGGCACAGACCTATCCTGACAGTCAGAACCTGTTCACCCTCGGTCGCGCCGCGATTTATCCGGCAGGCAGTTGGGAAATCGCTGGCTTTAACACGCAGGCCGATTTCGAAATGGGTGCCTTCAAGCCTCCGGTCCAGAATGCAGGTGACACCTGCTATATCTCGGACCACACCGATATTGGCATCGGCCTGAATGCCGCCAGTGAAAACCAAGAGGCCGCGCGGACATTCCTGTCCTGGGTCGCCAGCCCGGAATTCGCCAGCATCTTTGGCAACGCGGTTCCTGGGTTCTTCCCCTTATCCAACACTGCGGTCGAACTGGAAGACCCGTTGGCAAAAGAAATCGTGGGCTGGCGAGATGAGTGCGAAAGCACGATCCGTTCGACCTACCAGATCCTGTCGCGCGGCACACCGAATCTAGAAAATGAAACCTGGGGCGCATCTGTTGCTGCTATAAAAGGCACCGAAACCCCCGAGGCTCTGGGCCAGCAACTGCAGGACGGTCTGGCCAGTTGGTACGCGCCGCATCAGTAAAACCTGACAGCTAACCATCACCGGACGCGGGATTTCGCGTCCGGTCCTTTTCCCGGAGACCAACATGCAGACCCGCCGCATACGCTGGCATATCGTCGTTTTCCTTGCCCCTGCGGTTCTGGTCTACACGGGGGTGATGATCTTCCCTTTGTTCAACACGCTCCGCCTCGCACTGTTCACCGAGGTCGATCAGACGCGCGTTTATGTGGGCATACAGAATTTCCGCACGCTGTTTTTCGACCCTATCTGGTCCGAACAGTTTTGGAACGCGTTGGGAAATAACTTCTGGTTTTTCCTGATCCACATGCTCGTGCAGAACCCCATCGGCATCGCCTTGGCAGCAATCTTGTCACATCCGCGTCTGAGGTTCGCCGCGCTTTACCGTTCGGCCATTTTCATCCCCACGATCCTAAGCTTTGTGATCGTTGGGTTTGCCTGGAAACTGATCTTGTCACCACTCTGGGGCATTGCTCCGTCGATGCTGGACGCCATTGGTTTGAAATCACTGTTTGCACCGTGGCTGGGTAAAGAAGAATACGCACTGACAACGCTGGCGCTGGTGTCGGTCTGGCAGTTCGTCGGCATCCCGATGATGTTGATCTATGCCGCCTTGCTGTCGATCCCGGAAGAAATCCTAGAGGCCGGAGAGATTGACGGGATTACCGGAGCTTCCGCGTTCTGGAAAATCAAACTGCCGCTGATCCTGCCGTCTATCGGAATCATTTCAATCCTGACATTTGTAGGTAACTTCAACGCGTTCGACCTGATTTATGTCTCTCAGGGGGCACTGGCAGGGCCGGATTTCTCAACCGACATCCTTGGTACATTCATGTACCGCACTTTCTTTGGCTTCCAATTGCAACTGGGTGATCCGCATATGGGATCCGCTATCGCAGGGGCCATGTTCGCGATCATCCTCGTGGGGGTCTGCATCTACCTATTCGGCATCCAGACCCGGATGCGCAGGTACCAGTTGTGAGGGCATGGCCATGAACAAAGCACGCCAAAACCCGCTGAACACAGCCGCCATGCATGGGGCGCTGATCCTTTACACGCTGATCGCCCTGTTCCCGGTCTTCGTCATCATCATCAACAGCTTTAAAACCCGCCGCGCCATCTTCCGTGAACCGCTTGCCCTACCCGATTCCGAAAGCTTTTCGCTGATCGGGTACCAGACGGTGATGAAACAAGGGGATTTCTTCCTCTATTTCCAGAATTCGATGATCGTTACGGTGGTATCGCTGACATTCATCCTGCTTTTTGGTGCCATGGCGGCCTTTGCCCTCAGTGAATACCGGTTCAAGGGCAACCTGCTAATGGGTCTCTATCTGGCGCTTGGGATCATGATTCCGATCCGTATCGGTACCGTCGCGATCCTCGAGATGATGGTGGCCACCGGGCTTGTCAACACGCTTTGGGCCTTGATCCTTGTCTACACGGCACAAGGATTGCCGTTGGCGGTGTTTATCCTGTCCGAGTTCATGCGACAGGTCTCGGACGACCTGAAAGATGCGGGCCGTGTCGACGGATTGTCTGAATACACAATCTTTTTCCGTCTTGTCCTTCCGCTAGTGCGCCCGGCAATGGCGACAGTGGCTGTGTTCAACATGATACCGATCTGGAATGATCTGTGGTTCCCGCTGATCCTCGCCCCCGCTGAAGAGACCAAGACCCTGACGCTGGGCAGTCAGGTCTTCATCGGTCAATTCGTCACCGATTGGAATGCGGTTCTTTCTGCCCTGTCGATGGCGATCCTGCCGGTGCTGGTGCTCTACGTCATCTTCTCACGCCAACTGATCCGCGGCATCACTTCAGGAGCTGTCAAATGACCCGAGTTCTGATTGCAGGCCTTGGCAATATGGGCCTAAGCCACGCGCTGGCCCATCACCAGCATCCGGACGCGCAAATCGTGGGGCTGGTGAACAGGTCCGGTCATGTGGAGCATCCCGAGTTGGGTCATTATCCCGCCTATTCGGATTTCCACTCTGCGTTGACCGAAACAAATCCGGATTTGGTGGTTGTCGCCACCTATTCCGACAGCCATGCCTATTATGCCTGCGCCGCAATGGAAGCCGGCGCGCATGTCTTCGTTGAAAAACCACTGGCCACCACAGTGGCCGATGCCAAACGCGTTGTCGAAAAGGCCACCCAAACCAACCGCAAACTGGTGATCGGCTACATTCTGCGCCATCACCCGTCGTGGATGCGCCTGATTTCCGAGGCGCGTGACCTTGGCGGGCCATATGTGTTTCGCCTGAACCTCAACCAGCAAAGCAGCGGGGCCGAGTGGGAAACGCATAAGGCGCTGATGCAGACCACCTCTCCTATCGTCGATTGCGGCGTGCACTACGTCGACGTGATGTGCCAGATCACGGACTCAGACCCGGTGCGCGTACATGGCATGGGGCTGCGCCTGAGCGATGAGATCGCTAAAGACATGTACAATTACGGACAGTTTCAGGTGGTCTTTGAGGACGGCTCGGTCGGTTGGTACGAGGCCGGTTGGGGCCCGATGATGTCTGAGACCGCGTTTTTCGTGAAAGACATCGTCTCGCCCAACGGGTCGGTTTCGATCACCGATGGCAACGAGGGCGCATCCTCAGATATCGACGGCCACACCAAGGTCGGCGGCATTCTGGTCCACCGCCCCGAGGGGGACAGTCAGATCGACATGCCCGATGAACCCGGCCATCAGGAGCTTTGCGACGCAGAGCAGGCCTATATGCTGCGCGCCATTGTCGAGGATATCGATCTGACCCGCCACATGAACGACGCCGTGCAATCGCTGGCCATCTGTCTGGCAGCAGACGAAAGCATCCGTACTGGCCAACCCATTTCGCTGAAAGAGGCACACCAATGACCGCCCTGACGCTTACGAACGTGAACAAGTCCTTTGGCAATGTCGAGGTTCTCAAGGACATCAATATCGAAGTGGAAGACGGCGAGTTCGTCGTCTTCGTCGGCCCCTCGGGCTGCGGCAAGTCCACCCTATTGCGCGTGATCGCAGGTCTGGAAGATGTTACATCGGGCGAAGTGCGCATTGGCGGCGAGCTGATGAACCTCACACCGCCCTCCAAGCGCGGTATCGCGATGGTGTTCCAGAGCTATGCGCTCTACCCGCATCTGAATGTGCGAAAGAACATGTCACTGGCGCTGAAACAGGAAGGCCAAACTAAGCAGGTCATTGATGAACGTGTCGCCAAGGCGAGCAAGATGTTGAACCTTGAACCTTACATCGACCGCTACCCGTCCGAGCTGTCCGGCGGTCAGCGTCAGCGTGTTGCCATCGGTCGCGCGATTGTTCGCGAACCCAAACTGTTCCTGTTTGACGAACCTCTATCAAATCTGGACGCGGCTTTGCGTATGAACACGCGGCTTGAGATCGCGAATTTGCACCAGCAGCTGGACGCTTCGATGATTTATGTAACCCATGACCAGACCGAAGCGATGACTTTGGCAGACAAGATCGTCGTGCTACGCGATGGGCGCGTTGAGCAGGTCGGCAGCCCGATGGAGCTGTACAACAATCCTGCCAATCAGTTTGTCGCCGGTTTCCTTGGCGCACCGTCAATGAATTTCTTCCCCGCCAGCGTGGTTGGCGACAGCGCGGACATCACAATGGGCGTCCGCCCCGAGGATCTCTTTCTGGCCGATGACGGTCCGCTTGCCGCAAAAGTGACCCATGTCGAGCATCTGGGCGGAGACACGAATGTGATCGCGATGATGCAAGGCCATCAGGTCACAGCCCGCCTTTTTGGCCAGCATCACGTGGACACGGGCCAAGAGATACAGATTGGCTATACGCCAGATCGCAGCTATCGCTTCGACACACATGGCGCGCGGCTGGCCTGAGCCGCTACTGAATTCCGCTCACCGCAACAGCTTATCAAGCTTCGCGCCTGGTTCAGGAAAAACGATCAGGTGAAAAAGCCTTTACATCGACATGAAGTCTCCGCCCAGCCGTGTTATCTGCCACCAACCGGGCGGTGGTGGCAGCCAAAGTCAGCCCAAGCTGACCATGCCCGGTGGCGAATTGGACGTTGTCCAGACGATGACTGCGCCCGATGATCGGTCGCGTGTCCGGAGTGAAGGGGCGATAGCCGACGCGACGCTCGGCAACGTCCGTCTTCAGGCCGGGCAAGACCCGATGCGCCCGTCGCACAAGCACATCCGCCCGGTTCCAGTTTGGTGCTGCGTCCAAACTGGCGAACTCGATTGTACCCGCGACAGCCAGAGCTCCGTCATACGGCGTAACGCCGAACCCGCCTTTAGGGTAGAAAATCGTGTGTTTCAGCTCCACACCCGGATCTGACAATGCCGTTGAATACCCTGCCACACCCTCCAGTCGAATTGGTACGCCAAGATCTTTCGCCAAGCCTTTGGATCGTGCACCCGCAGCCAAGACAAATTGATCTGCAAAAAACTCAGTTCCGTCGGTCAGTTTAACCGATTGCACCTTTCGGCCTTCGCGGTCGAACCCTACGGCCCCTACCCGTTTTACAGTTCCGCCTCGTTTCAAAAATGTCTGGTGCAAGGCTTCGACCAGGCGTTTAGGGTCCGTCACATAACTCCAGTCCCGCAACACCGCCGCATATTTGAAATCGGGCGCTATCGCTGGGTCAAGCTCGTGTGCATCATGGCCCGAGATTTCATCAATGGTGCAGCCAAGTTCGCGCGCCAGATCAAAAGCCGCCCCCATGGTCGCCTTGTCGGCATCATCGTCGAACAGCTTGATGACGGGTCGCTCTATCAGCATTTCAGGTTCGCCGATGTCCTGCAATTGCGCCTTGAAATCCGCGGTGGCCGAGAATGTCAGCCGCGCGAGATCAGAGGCAATGGCACGCATTTTTGATGGGCGGGCGTTGGCGGTGAACCGTGAGAACCACGGCAATAACTTCAACGCTGAACTTGGACGCAACGACAAGGGCGCTTCGCTGTCCAGCAACCACCCAGGTACTTTCAGCATCATTCCGGGTTGCGATAGAGGAACAATTTCCCCCACCGCAATACAGCCGCACGACGCCCAACTGGCCCCCTCACCAACGGTGTTGGGTTCCATAACCGTGACCTGGTGCCCCTCTGACTGAAGCGCCAGAGCACAGGAAATGCCGACGATACCGCCGCCGACAACCGCAACTTCTGACATTTAAAGGCTTTCCTGCTGAATTTCATGCAGCTGTGACAGCAACTCTACGCTGACAACCACGCCTTTTTCCTGCGCAGCGGCGCGATTTTTCAACCGTCCGTCACCTGGAACGCGAGCCGTGCCGTTGCCGTCGATTTCGGCACATATGCGTTTGACGTAGTCGTCAAAACCCGGGTTCCCAAAGCGCGTGGGATCAATCGCGATCAGAGTGGAGCCGCCTTTGATGTTCAAAGCGCCGTGCTCCACACGTTTGGCATTGTCTACTGACAGGGTGCCACCGGCCAGCGCCGCGCCTAAAACTTCGATCAGAAAGGCAATCGCGGCCCCTTTATGCTCGCCAAAGGGCAACAGGCTGCGGGTCTCGAGAATGGCATTCGGATCGGCCGTAGGTTGGCCATCCGGCGCCAAACCCGCCGGGCGGGGCAGATCGTGCCCTTCGGCCGCCGCCATGCGAATATCCATAAGCGCAACCATCGAAGACGCCTGATCCCAAACAATCGGCTCAGCCCCTTCACGCGGGCACGCAAATGACATCGGATTGGTCCCGAAAACCGGGCGCACTCCGCCTTGTGGCACCACCGTTGACAATGAGTTCACAACGCCCAGCGCCACCAGACCCGCTTCGGCCAGAGGTTCGGTGTCAAAACGCAGCGCAGCCAGGTGATGGCAATTGGCACAAGTGAAAGCGGCAATGCCGTTTTCTCGGGCCATGGCAATCAACTCGTCCCGCGCCATCCCCGCTGCGAGTTGATAGTACCCGTTGTCGCCATCCCCGCGCAAAACACCGGGCGCAATACGCTCAACCTTGGGCGACGCCGCCGGATTGGCATAGCCAGAAGTAAAACTTTGAACATAAACCGGTAGCATGCGCAACCCATGACTGCGGGGACCGTCCCGTTCGGATCGGGTGACGATATCCGCCAGAACGGTGCTGCCTTGCGCATCCATACCCGCTGCCACAAGGATCGATCTTGCCAATTCCCTGACCTCTTCGAGTGAGAGCGTCTTCGTCGAGATTTCCGTCATTGGGGTGATCCTGTCCTTGTGTGGTTCAACGGGGCGCGTCAGCGCCCACGTCAGGGTTAACTGCTGTATTCCCGGCGCTTTTTGGCAACAAACTCGTCCAGCGCACCGCGTTGATCGTCAGGCATCGGAGGCTGCACATAGTTGTCCAGCATACGCCGCGCGGCTTCATTGCCAACAACCTCTGCCGTCTTCGAACCTTCGGCTTCCCACTGTTCAAAACTGTCGTTGTTTTGCAAGTGATTCATATGCATCGGGTTTTCACGCGTGTGGTCCGTACCCAGGAAATGCCCTCCGGGGCCGATCCGGGCGATGTCGTCTAGCAACAGATCCAGGTTTTCCTCTTGAAGCCCACTGAAAAAGCGATGGAAATTCTCAAGCTGCATGGTGTCCTGCACCCATTTCGAGTAGCTGACCCCCAACGCCCCTTCCAGAAAACCGGCAGAGTGCACAATGTAATTCGCCCCGCCAAGCAGCACGGGCCACATCGTGTTGGCCGTGTCAAAGCCGGCCTGCATGTCGGGTGACTTTGACCCGGTCCACATGGTGCAAGTCCGCCAGGGCACCTGATAGAACCGCGCCATCTGACCCACCAACAGGTTCATCAGACCCGGCTCCGGCGACCCCATCATCGGCGCGCCGGTTTTCATCGACACACCCATGATTGCCACGCCCAGAACCATCGGCGCGCCGCGTCGGATGATCTGGCTATAGGCCATGCCCGCCAAGGATTCCGCAATCAGCAATGCCACACCACCCTGCGGGCTGGCCGGCGTTGAAGCCCCCGCCAAAACGAAAGGCGACAGCAGGCAAGGCTGGTTGGCCGCAGCATAAACGCGCAAGCTTTCCAGCATGGTCTCATCCCAGACCAGCGGCGTGTTGCAGTTCAGCAGCGCAGCCATCACTACGTTATTGTCTACAAACTCTGCGCCAAACACGATCCGGGTCATGTCCACCGAGTCACGTGCTGCCTGCTCTGACAATACCGAACCTTTGATCGGCTTGTCCGTCAGCGTCAACGCCGCATGCACAAGCTCAAGATGGCGCTGCGGAACCGGAACATCCTGCGGTTCCACCGGCAGAATACCCGGAACCATCATCGACTGGCTCATCTGGCTCAACTTGAAGAAGTTTTGCGCATCCTCCAACTGCGAGGGGCGGCGCACGCCGTCAAGATCATAGACAAAAGGTGCGCCATAGGCGTTCGCGAAGACCGAGTGTTCGTTACCCACACGCAAAGACCGCTCTGGGTTGCGTGCCGCATAAGCCCATTCTGAAGGTACTGACGAGATCAGGTCCATCAGCATGTCGCGCCCGATCCGGACGCGCTCGCCCTGCACATCTGCGCCGTATTTTTTCCAGTCCGCCAAAGCCACCGGATCGCGAAATTCAATGCCGGTGGTTTCCAGAATGGTCATTGCGGCATTGTGAATACGCTCGACCCCCTCGGGGCCAAGCAGATCGATCGGCCCAATCTTGCGGTTCAGGGTCGGTAAATAGACCGGGGGTGGGTTGGTGCGGGCCTGAACGCGTGCCGCGCGCCCACCGCCACGGCTGGACCGTCCTCTTGCTTGTGCCATTTCAGCTCTCCTTCTCAGGCCCGGGCGCGTGCGCTGGTCGGGTCAACAGCGCAGATGTCGATCACCTCGGCATCACGCATTTCATTGTGGATCAGCACCTGCATTGTCGTACCCGGTGCGGTCATGCCCTGTGGCACCAGGGCCATCGCGATGTCGTGGTTGCAGTAGTAGGAAAATCCACCCGACTTGACGCGCCCGATCAGCTTGCCATCGGCATAGACGCCTTCGTCAAACATGACTGAGGTATCGCAGAACGGCAGTTTCAGAGTCACCAGCGTGTTGTAACCACCCTCTGCCTTTTGCTTTTGCAACGCAGCCTTGCCGATGAATTCCCGCTCGACCACCTCGCCATTGACTTTCTCGGTCATGGCGACAAAGCGGCCCAGATCAGCTTCGTAGGGTGTCATATCCTTGCAAATCTCGCGGTTGATCGCCCGATAGGATTTCTCAAGCCGCATCGACTCCAAGGCTTCCAGGCCAAAGGGCTTCACCCCAGCCTTGAGAAGCAGATCGACCAAATGGCGGTTATATCCGACCGGGTGGTGCAGCTCCCATCCCAGCTCGCCGGTATACGAGACGCGCAGCAGATTAACACCTTTGGCATAGCCCACCTCACCCATCTGCGCAGACAGCCACGGGAAAGCTTCGTTCGACAGGTCGTTGTCCGTCAGCGGTTGCAGGATCTCACGAGCTTTCGGACCGGCCAAAGCAATAACGCCCAGCTGTTCCGAGATATCCTCCATCATGACCGAGCCATCCTTGGGCAGCAGGCGCTGCAACTGATCCCAGTTGTACGCTCGCCAGTTAGGGGTCGAGATCAGATAGAAATCATCCTCGGCATATCGAACGATGGTGTATTCCGCATCCATACCGCCCTTGTCGTTCAACATCAGCGACAGGGTCATGCGGCCAATCTTCGGCAATTTGTTGGCCATCAGACTGTCCAGCCATTTTGCGGCACCGGGGCCGCGCACGGTGAACTTGGTCATCGGCGACATTTCGATGAACCCGGCCTCTTCGCGGGTCGTACGCACCTCGGCCTGTACCAGTTCCATATGGTTGGTGCGCCGGAAAGAGTGCTCGGGGATCGCCTCCTCGGGGGATTTGGCAAACCACCGGGGGAACTCGTATCCGTTGAAGCTGGTCCACACCGCGCCGTGCGCGGTTAGCAGATCATAAGACCCCATGGTTTTCATCGGGCGCGCGTCCGGGAAGTCCTCTCCTGGAACATGCGCGTCCATATGGGTGCCCCAGGTCTCGCGCACCTTGTCCATGGTCCAGCGTTTCGAAGCGTAGTCGGAAAAACGGCGTGGGTCGAGTTCGGACATGTCCATACCCGGATCGCCATTTACAATCCATTGCGCCAGGCGACTGCCGACTGTCCCGCCCCACAAAATACCTCCCGGCATCCCTTCGGCCAGCCACAGGTTTTCATGCCCGGGGGCAGGGCCCGCCAAAGGCAATTCGTCCGGTGTCATCTGGAACGGGCCGCGTGTGTTGGCCTTGATACCAACCTCGCCCAAAGTCGGCACACGCTCGATGGCACGCTCCCATTGGGTTTCCACCGCGTCGAAATCCTCAGGCAGCAGATCGGCGCCGAAGTCGGGCGGCACACGGTCTTCGGCAAACAGCTTGAGGTCTTTGGTGAATTCGTAGGGTCCAAACTGAATGCCCCCCACATCCTCGCGCAGATATGCACCATAATCCTCGTCGCGCAGGATCGGGAATTCCGGCAGCCCCTGTGCACGACGCTCCTTCAGCAGCGGCACGGTCTCGGTGGTCCAGTATTGGTGTACGATTGGAATACATGGCAGATCCAGCCCCACCCGCCGCGCGTTTTCGCGCGCGTAGTTGCCAGTGGCAAAGATCAGATGCTTACAGGTGATCTCACCCTTGTCGGTGGTCACTTTCCAAAGCCCGTTCTCCAACTTTTCGTAAGACTGCGCTTCGGTGTTCTGATAAACTTTCGCCCCTGCATCACGCGCCAGTTTTGCCATCGCCATGGTGATGTCAGCGGGGTTCACATAGCCGTCTTCGGTATGCAGGATACCGCCCCGGATGTGTTCAGACTGATTCAGCAACGGATGAACCTCGGCCACCTCTTCCGGAGTCAACAGCTTACACGGCACACCAGCGGCCTCGGCGATCGAGATATAAGACTGGAACTCGTCCCAGCGCTTTTCGGTGTTTGCAACGCGCAGCTGACCGACTTTCCGCAACCCGACCGAGCTGCCCATCTTTTCCTCGACCTCGGTATAGATGCGGATGGTTTCCATCGTCATCTTCGACACATTGTGCGAGCGCACGAAAGTCACTAGCAGACCGGCCGCGTGCCAGGTCGAGCCCGAGGTCAATGTCGTCCGTTCCAGCATTACGGCATCGGTGCACCCATGTTCGGTCAGGCCGTACAGGATCGAGGCTCCGACACACCCGCCCCCGACAACAACCACTTCTGCATGTGACTGCATTTGAATTCTCCTCTTCCGTTACGCGCCAAATCCCGGCCAACGTTGTCCCGCCGGGCGGGTACTCGGTTTGACCGGGACACTGTGCAACACGTGCTTCTTTGGCCAAATCATCGCGTTCATGGGCGAGGATGGCAATTGTAAAAATTTTCACTCTGGGCAAATTCAGCTAATGCGAATAATCCTATGACGAGGAAAATAACTTAAAACTGCAAGATACAGGTCAGATCACCTTGCCCATTGGCCCATACGAACTGCCGCCGCTCAGCTCACTGATCAGTTTTGAGGCCGCGGCACGCCATGTCAGCTTTAAACAGGCCGCGACTGAGTTGAACGTAACGCCCGCCGCCATCAGCCATCAGGTCAAAGCGCTGGAGGTCGAACTCAATTGCGCTTTGTTTCACCGCCACCATCGAGGGGTCGAGTTGACCGAAAGCGGAGCCTATCTGCTGGTAGCGCTGCAACGCGGTTTCGAAGGCATCAGCGAGGCGCTCAAGCAGCTGCGCTCACAATACGATCGCTCCGGTGTCACGATCCGATCCAGCACGGCCGTCAGTTCGCTATGGCTGACACCGCGACTGGCGCAATTCTGGAAAAGCTACGGGCATATCTCGGTTACTCAGGTTGTCACCGATCTGGGGTATGACACACAAAAGTGCGACATCAGTATCCGTTACGGCGATGCCTCTCGGGAACGCGGTACAAGTCAGGTGCTGTTTCGGGACCGGATCATGGCTTTGGCGAGCCCTCAGTTCGTCCGGCAGCACAAAATCGACCAGTTGCAGGACCTGTCCAAAGTCCCGCTTATACATCTGGACGCACCTGGCACCGATTGGACAGGTTGGCAGGAATGGGCTGCCGGCCTTGGGTATTCAGGGTCGCTTAAATCGGGGCACAGGGTGAACAACTACACCATTGCCCTGCAAGCTGCACAGGATGACATGGGTGCCGTGCTGGGGTGGGAAGGCCTGACCGCAGGCTTGATCACATCCGGCAAGTTGACCAAGCTTTTACCGCAGACACTGTCAGCCCCGCTTGATTTCTACGTGGTGCTACACAACACCTCATCGGATCGCGCCGCCTTGGTTTTCAACTGGTTGGTCGAGGACTCCGTTAGTAGATCAAATTTCAACGAATGTTGATGCTTTGGCCCCACCAGGCCCGCCAGAGGGCGGTTACCGCCGGATCTGCGAACCGCAATCAGCAATAGACCAAGTCAGGGGCACCAGAGGCGAAACCGCAAGGCGATCCAACTTCTTGTTTTTGCACACGGCCATGAGAAAAACCAAGTCGGCTGTCGTGAAATGGGTTGCTGAGTTTTCCGTTGGCCAAAGATCATCGAATTGCTGCGAAAAATGGTAACAAAACTTGTATACTTTCGAAACAATAGGCCACTTTTTTCAAACATGCCGGAAAGACCGATATGCCCCGCCAATCAGCCGCCAAAGATCTCAGTCTCAAATGGTTGGAACTTTTCCAGATTTGCGCACACCAGGGATCGCTTCAGGCAACCGCAAAACAAACGGGATTGACCATCAGCACGGTCTCGCATCACCTGCGCAATCTCGAAGATCATCTGGGGGTCGAGCTCTTCAACCACTCTCGCAGGCCCATGGTTCTGACACCTAAAGGAGAGGTGTTTCTGCGCAATATTGACGAAGCCCTGTTCGCCATTCGCAAGGCCAAGGCCGAGGCGTCTGCCGGAAGCATAGCCGAGGCAAGTTTGCTGCGGGTTGGGTCAATTGAAGATTTCGACAGCGACATCATGCCCGAACTGGCCGTTTTCCTGTCGCAGTACATGCCAAGTTGCAATTTCATGTATCAAACGGACTCGAGTCACACGATCATAGAAATGCTGCGCAACAGGCACCTTGATCTGGGGATCACGACATCTCCGACTGAACGTGCGCGTGACCTGCAGGAGCGGCCTCTGCTGCGCGATCCGTTTGTTGTGGTCTTACCACGAACGTGCGAGGACCCAGTGGAAGACATCGTGGACGGCCGCAGTACCCTGCCTTTTCTGAAATTCTCAAGCAACCTGATCATTGCCCGGCAAATTGAGTCGCAGATGCGCCGCCTCGGTCTGTCTTCTGTTTCGAACTTCGAATGCAGCAACAATCAAACACTGATGGCAATGGTCGCGGCGGGTGCCGGATGGACCATTACGACGCCTTTGTTGTTTTCCCGCGCCAAACGGTTTCAAAATAGCCTAAGCATGCATCGTTTTCCCGGTAAGAGTTTCGCGCGCACATTGGCCATCGTCGCAACACCGGATTGTTCCAGATCGCTGCTTGAACTGGTCGACCAGAAGATGCGCAATCTGATCACCGAGCACGCTATCTCTCATCAAACCCAGAGCAAGCCCTGGCTGGCCGAAAGCTTCCGACTTCTCAGCTGACTGAATTGCTCATTGTCAGATAATGCCCAAGTGCTACGGGTGCAAAATATTGAACCGATCGCGAATTTCACGCTCTTGCTCGGGTGTCAGATAGTGTGGGTTGTGTACCGTCAGGATTTCCCGCGCTCGGATCCGGGCACGTGCCCATGCATCCTGAGCCCCGTTTTCTGCCCATGTGCGCGGCTCATCACGGTCGGCAAGTGACGGATAGAAATAGTCCCGCTCCATCGCAGCATAGGTGTGTTGACCGCCTAGAAAATGGCCATCGCCCAGAACCGCATCGCAGATCGCATCGAACCCAAGGTTTTCATCACTCACCTCGATCCCCCGCAATGCGCGGTACGTGTTCGAGTGCATTTCGTCATCCAGAACAAACGCTTCGAAACTGGCCCCCAATAATGAGGCGGTCATGCCTGAGCTTTCATAAATCAGATTGCCTCCGGCCAAGGCAGCCGCCATCGAGGTCAGGCCTTTCTCCATACCATACTGGGCATCAATGGCCTTAGCATCGGTCATCGAACACGCAATGCCCGAGGGCAGGCCCAGCCAATTCGACAACTGAGCTGATGCGGCATTCAGCACCGCCGTTTCGCCACTGCCGCCTGAGAATGCGCCAGTGCGCAGGTCGATGACCAGCGGCCAGTTGGAGAATACCATTGGAAATCCTGGCCGGATTGCATGCACCATAAGCAGGCTGGCCAGCGTCTCTGCAAGCGATTGCGCCAGGAACCCGGCCAGCGTGGCCGGTGCAGTCGCCCCCGCCTGTGCCGCGGTAATACAAGAAATCGGGATATTGTGTCGAATGCATTCATAAACCACATCCACCGCATCCTCACCGTAGCGCATGGGTGAGATCATCGGGCTGATATGTGCCTTCATAAATGGTCGCTTGGAAAACTCGCCCGGGCCGCCAGCTGCAATGTCCAGCATCTCGACAATTGGGGCCACATACTCGGCCAGCGTGAACGATGTTGCCGTTGGTTTGGTTGTGTTCTTGATCAACGCAAATGCGGTGTTGACGTCCAGATCGAAATTTTCGGGCACATCAGTGGCAACACAACATCGCGTGTACCAACTGACATTGGCAAGCGTGTCCTGAAGCCGGGTAAAGTTGTGCAAGTCGTTCAGAGTTGAAGGCCGATAAGTACCGCTGTCCAAGTCCAGTGTCTGCACAGCGGCTCCACCTGTACCGAAATAGACCTTGTTACCGCCGACCTCAATTGACCGCGCAGGATCCCTGCCATGAAGCGTAAAAGTCTTGGCCGCTTGGTCGATGGCTTCATTCACCAAAGCCGGTGGAAACAACACGCGCCCTTCGCCATTGTCGATCGCACCCACCGCCAGAAGATCAGCGTGCAGGCGCTCAGGCACCTCGCCCAAACCGAGCTTTTCCAGAAGATCCAAAGCTGTGTCGAAAATCCGGTGAAGGTCTGTGTCACTCAGCGGCTTGTAGACGCCGCCGATTTGTCCCGGCGGACAAGGATCAATCGCGGGCTTTGACGCACGTTGAGCCATCCGCTCGCGTCGACCCCCTCGCTTTACGCGATGCCCTGCCATGCTTGCTCCTTCGACCGTGTTTTAAGCGGGAAAGAAGAGGCTTAAACTTCGACAATTCAACAACCTTGCACTTAATGCGAAACAATCGAAGTTAAAGTTCGATATGTTATGAAAAAAACTGCGCCATATTGCGACTTGCACCAATATACGGGCCTATCTCCGCAAACGATTTGTCGGAGGCACGCGTCACATGAAATCCCGTACCAAGGTTGTTGTCATTGGGGGTGGCATTGCGGGCTGTTCCACGCTTTACCATCTGACCCAGGAAGGCTGGAGCGACGTCGTTCTGGTCGAGCGCAACGAGCTGACTAGTGGCACAACCTGGCATTCAGCGGCGCAGGTGACCAACTTTGGTATGAACCAAACCATGGTCGGCCTGAAAACGCATTCGATTAATCTGTACAAGAATCTGTCTGAAAACCCGGAATACCCAATCAACTATCACCACGCCGATGGCGGTATCCGGTTGGCTAATACCGAAGCGCAAATGCAGGGCTATCGCCATTTTGCGTCAATGGCGCGGGGCATGGGGGTGGAATTCGAGGTTATCGACGCCGAAGAATGCGCCCGCCGTCATCCTCTGATCTCAACCACCAACCTGCTTGGTGGACTATGGGATCCGCTGGACGGCGATATTGACCCTGCGCAACTATGTCAGGCTCTGGCCTATCACGCGCGCAAAGCGGGGGCTGAAGTCTATCGCAATACACCTGTAACCGCCCTGTCTCAGCACAAAGACGACACTTGGACCGTTCACACTGAACAAGGCGACATCGACTGCGACATCGTCGTCAATGCTTGTGGTTACCGTGTCAACGAAGTGGGTGCGATGATGGGTGTCCATCACCCCGTCGCCTCGATGGAGCATCAGTACTTCCTGACCGAAGACATCCCCGGCATTGCAGAGGCCGGACACCGGATGCCGCTGCTACGATGCCCAATCAGCGACTACTACAGCCGTCAGGAAAAAGGCGGACTGCTGGTGGGATTTTATGAACAGGACTGCAAGCCCTGGGGCATGGACGGTATCGATCCAAACTTTGTTAATGCGCTCTGCCCGGATGATCTGGATCGGGTCATGGATGTGCTGGAAGGCGCGTTCGAGCGGATGCCCGCCTTGCGTGAAACAGGCATTCGATCGGTCGTGAACGGCCCGATCACCTATACAATCGACGGTGCACCGTTGGTTGGGCCGATACCGAGCAAGCGCAATGCTTTCTGCATTATCGGCTTGCGTGCCGGTCTTGGCGAAGGCGGCGGGCACGGTTGGCTGCTGGCGCAACAAATCGTGCATGGCGAGGCGTGTTACGACACCTGGTGTCTCGATCCGCGCCGCTTCACCGGACATGCCAATGTAGAACTGACCTCGCTTAAGGCCATCGAGGACTATCAGAATGAATTCCGTTTCCATTTCCCACACGAACACCGACCCGCAGGTCGCCCCGCCAAAACGACGCCGCTGACGCCAATTCTGGCAGCGGAAGGCGCCGAGTTTACTGTGGTGAACGGATGGGAACGGGTGGATTACATCAAACCGTCGCCCGATTTTCATCCCAGCCTCACCTTCAATTTTGACGAAGCCTTCAACGTCGTTGCAAGCGAAGTTAAGAACGTGCAGGAGAATGTCGGCCTGTGCGAAGTGAATGGATTTAACCGGCTGGAAATCACCGGGCCTGATCGCCATTCATTTCTTGACCGGTTGTTCTGTGGCAACGTCACCAGGCGTTCAGGCCGTGTCGGTCTGGGCTATCTTTTGAACCATCAGGGCATGATCAAGGGCGAGGCCACAATCGCCAACATTCCAGCCAGCGATCGTGGGCCAGACCGCGTCTGGTATGGATCGGCAGCTGCAAGTGAATACCACGATATGGATTGGCTGTCCCAGCATCTGCGCGCGGACGAGGATGTGCAAATCCGGTCGATGACCAATGACCAGACGATCCTTGTTCTGGCAGGCCCCAACGCGCGTAACGTCCTGTCCGCCTGCGCGCGTGGAGATTGGTCGAAAGAGGCCTTCCCGTGGCTCTCGGTTCGCGAAACCTTCATTGGCTTTGCCCCGGCCACCGTCATGGGCATCAGCTTTTCGGGCGAGCACGCTTATGAAATCCACGTCCCAAATGCCTCGCTTTATGCCGCTTATCTTACACTACGTTCAGCCGGTGAGAGGCATGGTTTGAAACTGTTCGGCGCGCGTGCGGTTGAATCTATGCGTATGGAGAAAGGTTTTTTGCACTGGAAAGCCGATCTGCTGACCGAGTTCGACCCGTTTGAGACAGCGCTGGATCGCTTTGTCAATTTGGACAAAGGCCAGTTTGTTGGCAAAGACGCGCTGCTGAAACGCAAGGCCAGCGGCCCAAAAAGATCGTTGGTGACGCTGAAGATCGACGCCATACACGCCCCGGCCCACGGCGGCGCATCGCTGATGGAGGGCGACACAGTTGTTGGCACCATCACATCCGGAGATTGGGGTCATCGCGTCGGGATGAACCTGGCTTACGCCTTCGTAACCCCCGAGTTGACCAGTCCAGGCACCACAATGAACTTGGACATGTGCGGAGATATGGTCGCGGCAGAAGTTATACCTTTTTCACCCTATGATCCGGATTTCTCGCTCATGCGCAGTTGAGGATGTTTAAAGCCTTCTTCGCGTCTTCTTTCTTGCCATAGCAGGTCCTGTTCCGGCTGAGGTGCAAGCCCAGCAAACCCCTGAAACCGTGGAAAGCCTGCGGCAAGTGCCTGCCTGCCCCCCCTTAAAAACCAAAGAGGTCGAAAACCACTCAAACTATTCAACGGCAAGTAAACAAGTTGGCATATCCTGCTCAACCGTCTGGAAACCGAAGGGGGCAGACACTAAGCTGAATTTGACCCTTTGGCATAGCAATTGAACCGTCTGCCGCCATGGGCTGTTGTGGAGCTAGAATGCGTGTCAGCGTAGGGATCGCCGTATCTATACTTGTTGCCCTGTCGATTGGCGTGTCAACTTTTGTGGTGCATTCCCTGTGGTGGACAACAGCCCGCGAAAACAGCCGCATGCTGTCGGCTGAAATCAACAGCCAGATTGCCAACACCGTGCGCATCGAGCTTGGGCTAACTCTCAGATCTGCCGAGGCCGCATGGGCCGCTGTCCGCACGATTTTCATCCAGGATGTCATCCAGACACGTCAGGCCGACAAACGCGAGTTCGTGTTCCTTTCGCAGCTGCAAGCGCAGCCCAATATCTCGTGGCTTACCTTTGGCTGGCCCGATGGCAACTTTTTTGCTGCCCACCGGCTGGGTGACAGCGGGCTGGAGATGATGGAAATCGACAAGAATATCCGTAACCGAATGCTGCGGAAGGATCGGTATATTTTCATTCCCGGTGACATTCAGTTCGAAGAACGGAGCTTTACAGAAACCGAATACGACCCACGTGAACACGCTTGGTACAGCAACTTCATAAGCCGCAGCAAACCGGATTGGATCGAGGTTCGGGATCTGCCCGGCAGCGACAAAACATTATATGCCTTTTCCGGGCCCATCGACGTACGCCGACAACGACAGGGCGTGTTGACTGTTGCGATTGATACGGATCGCCTGTCACGCTTTCTGGGCTCACTACGTCCTGGTGAGTTTGGTGCGGCCTTTATCATCAACGCCGACGGCAAAGTCATTGCGGTACCGGATCCCGAAGCCGACGAAATCACGCCAGCCCGAATGGGAGAGGGGGAACTATACGAGGTTGCCAAAATCTCGGGTGAAAGGCTGATGGCCGACGCGGACAACAAAACACCAGGCCCTGTGACGAAACGGATCATCTATGAGGATGTGCCCTATGCGGTGGCGCTGACACCTCTTGGATTCTACGGCTGGCGGGTAGCCACAGTGATTCCGGAATCCGCGTTCCTGTCGGGGATCGACAAAACTCTGATCAATCTGGTTTACATCTTGCTTGGCGTCGTTGTTGTCGCGATTGGTCTGGCGATCTGGTTTGTGCGCCACGTCGTCGCGAACCCACTTTCACGTGTAGCCGAAGACCTCAGCCGAATCGAACAATTTGACGTTGAACAGGTCTCGCGCAGGCCCTCGCGCCTGAAAGAGCTTGAAAACCTGTCCGCCGCGACCGCCAGCATGGCTGTGGGTTTGTCGGCCTTCCGCAAATACGTACCGACCGATCTGGTCAGGATGCTTGTGGCGGAAGGCATCAAGACCCAGCCGGGCGGTGAGCCAAAACAGATCTCCGTTTTATTTTGCGATGTGTCCGGGTTCACGGGACTGACCGAAAAACACGGCCCCAAAATCGTTGAACTGATGGCGCCCTTTTTCAGCGCCGCCTCATCGACAATAGAACGCCACGACGGGACGATCGACAAATTTATTGGCGACGCGGTGATGGCCTTCTGGGGCGCACCAAAGCAGAACCCAAAACACGCCGAACACGCCTGCCGTGCCGCGCTGGAGCTGGTGGACGTGGTCGAGAATTCCAGCCTGCAGAGCCAGACCGACAGCGCGCTTCATGTTCGCATCGGGCTAAACAGCGGCGAGGCTCTGGTCGGAAATATCGGGTCCGAGCAACGGTTGAACTATACCGCAATCGGTGATGTTGTGAATGTCGCCAGCCGTCTGGAAGGGGTCAACAAAACTTACGGCACTGCAATCATTATCGGCCCGGAAACACGGCGCGAGGCGGGCGATGCCATCGTCGTGCGTGAGCTGGAGACGGTTGAGATACAAGGCCGGTCTGAAGCTCTTGTTGTGTTTGAGTTGATCGCGATGGCCGACAATTTCGAAGGATCACACGACTGGATCGAAGCGTACGAAGACGGCTTGTCCCATTTCAGGGCCAAACGTTTCACCGAGGCAATCCATGCGTTTCAAACCGCCGACACCTTGCGTGGCGGCGACATGGCATCGCGATCAATGATCCAACGCGCAACTATGCAGCAATCTGGCCTCTCTTAACCCGGGCATACGCATTAGTTTTCGCCGGCATCACAACCGTGGATCGGGCTTTTCGGACTTCAAAACCGGAAGTAAAGGAACTTTGTGAAAGCGACAGTTCGCGATAAGACGCAAGTGCTCATGCCACCAATTCTATCGCACGGCACGGTACGTGGGGAGATCGCCAACCTGAAACACGGGTTTTGGCTATTGGTGCGCCAGGTGCTTTGTCTGAACATCCTCTGACCGACACACTACCGGAAACGGCATCAGCAGCGGTGTTTGAAATAGCTTGGCTGATTCCAGACACATGTAAAACCTTCACCGACCGCAGCGCCGTCACCGGCAGATCGTCTGGACCCATACGGCTGCTGGAGGAAACTGCACGGAAATAGGTGAACTCACGATCATTCGTGCCATGCGTTACAAAGTAAGCACCAATGTGCGCATCCGAGACCTGGCGAACAGTCGACGTATTGATGCCTTCTGCTGTCCAAAGGTCAATGAGCGAGTTTCCAAACGTGTCTGACCTGATATGTCATTCTCTGAACTTCAAAACAAAACCGACAAAGGATCACCAGAAGGGCCACTGCGTCAGGCTCAAAAACCGCGTTGCGCAAGGTTGGTCCAGAACGCAATTCCATGTCGGATCGCGTCATCGTTGAAATCATATGACGGGTTGTGAAGCGGCATGGCGTTGTTCCCGTCCAACCCGTTTCCCATCAGAATGAACGCGCCCGGTCGGTGCGCCAGAAACTCGGCAAAATCCTCCGAGAAACCCACCCGACCGTATTCAGCGTCAACAGAACCAACATCGCGAGCTGCGCCCAAGATTACCTCGGTGGCCCGGGTATCATTTACCAAAGGCTGGAACGACGTTGAATAATCGACCTCCGCCGCCACCTCTTGCGCAGCACACACACCATCAACGATGGCGCGCATTCTGCGCTGAATGTTGTCTGAGACGTCTTTGGAAAACCCCCGGCAATCCCCACGCAAGGTCACATTACTCGGCAGGATATTGCGCGCGCCGTCTGTCAGGAACTCAGTAACTGAAACCACACCATGTTCGCCGGGAGGAAGCGAGCGCGATACAATCGACTGCAAGTGCAATACAATCGCAGATCCCGTCACGATCGGATCAACGCCCTTCTCTGGCATGGACGCGTGACCCCCCTGCCCCTTAAGGCGGATTTCAAAATTATCCTCGAATGCACAGAAAGGTCCTGCCTGAGTGGCGAAGTGGCCCAGCTCCATTCCCGGCATATTGTGAAGCCCAAAAACTGCGGTCATAGGAAAGCGTTCGAACAAACCGTCAGCAATCATCGCAGCGGCCCCATTTCCGTTCTCTTCATCCGGCTGGAAAACAAAGTGAACGGTCCTGTCCAACGATGTGTCCGCAGCAAGGGCCAAGGCAGCACCAAGCAGCATCGTGCTATGCCCGTCATGACCGCAGCCGTGAAACTTGCCCTCTGTTTTTGACCGGTAGGGCAAATTGGTCATCTCGTGAATCGGCAGCGCGTCCATATCGGCGCGAAACCCGATTGCGGTCTCATCAGGACCACGGCGCAAAGTGGCAACAACCCCGGTCCGACCCACGCCTCGGGTGACCTCAAGCCCAGCGCGCTCCAACTCGGCCGCGATCAAATTGGGGGTCCGGTCAAGGTCGAACCCGGTTTCTGGATGGGCATGAAGATCACGACGAAACGCAACAAGATCAAGCATCAGAAACGCCCCCTTCGGACAAGATGACCAATGGCAAATCATCGTCGCCCTCAAGGCAGGCGGCAAGCCCAGCCGCTCCGGATGGCGTGGTCGAGAAACCCAAATCAAAGGCGCTGTTTACTGCGTTCTGAGCCTGTTGGTCACTGATTGTAACCCAATCGTCTGCACAGCGCTTTAAGATATCCAAAGCCAACATGGATGGCGTTTTGCAATCCAAACGCCCCATATTTGAAACGGGCCCTTCAACCGTAAGGATTTCTCCGGCTCGGGCGCTTTCCTTCAGACAGGGTGCAGCATCTGGTTCAACCACTGTGATCTTTGGCTGCACCGGCCAGTTCGACCGGATCATATAGGCAATGCCCGCGGCCAGCCCACCAACGCCCGCCTGCAGGTACACGTGGCTCGGCCAATTTGCGGACACTTCTAAATCGTTGCGCATTTCTTCAGCAATGACAGTATAACCCTCCATCACCAATCGCGGAGGCTCGGTATATCCCGGCCACGACCCATCGGCGAGGTGAATGGCACCGGTTGCTTCGGCGTCAGCGACGGCTGCGGCCACGCTTGCCTCATAGTCACTGCCGGATCGAACAACATCTGCGCCTTTCGCCCGAAGACGAACAGCAAACTCTTCGGGGACTGTTTCGGCAAGATAAATGCGCGCCGTTGCACCAAAGAGCTGCGCGCCAGCGGCCACGGCCATGCCGTGATTGCCTGCGCTGGCGCACACAAAAGTCATCGATCGCGCCACATCCTTTACGGGATCGCTCAGAAAGGCGCTGGGTGTCAAAGAACGACCAACACGCGCTTCGATCAGCTTGGCAACAGCGTAAACACCGCCCAGAGCTTTGAACGCGCCCAGGCCCATCCTGTTGGTTTCATCTTTGATCAGGATCGTTCGCCATTGGAAACTGCGGGTTTCTAACGGGCTTGGTTTATAAGCTGGACATTCCGCCAGCAACGCCAGCGGCTTTGCCACATCAAGTTTCTTACTGTGTTCCATGATCAGAGTTTTACGCACAAGCTGCGATCTATTATGGTCACATTTGCCGATTTTCCGGGAAACTTTTTCACATCAAGGAAATCTTTGTGAAACTCGACCAATTTGACCGCAGCCTGCTGCACCTGATGCAACGTGATGCCAAAATGGGGCTGGAGGCGCTTGCATCCGAAACAGGCTTATCGGTCGCATCCGTTCAAAGGCGTCTGAAGGCGCTCAGAGCTTCTGGTGCTATTCACTCGGAAGTGGCAATTGTCGACCCGAAAAAACTGGGCGTTGCAATGAGCTTCGTTGTCATGGTCGAATTAGAACGCGAACGCCAGGATCAGATCGACGCTTTTTCGCGGCAGGCGCAGGCAGAGCCAAGGGTGCAACAGTGCTATTACATCACAGGTGATGCGGACTTCTGCCTGATCTGTGCGGCGCGTGATATGGATGATTTTGAAGAGTTGACCAAAAAGTTGTTTTTCGACAATTCAAACGTTCGCCGGTTTCGAACGTCAGTTGTGATGGGACGCAAGAAAGTTGGCTTGGGCATTCCTGTCAAAGACAATGGCATGGACTGATGAAGCGCCCCATTCTCGCTTCATCGAAGTGGCAAAGACCAGATTTTTCGTTTGGGCAACTGTTCTGGCCTTTGCCTAATCGCTCTTAAGCTGCGGCAATCTGGCTTGCTTTCTCAACCAGCACTTCCGCTTGGCGGATCGAGGCATAGTCGATCAACCGACCATCCAGAGAAACAGCACCTTTCCCATCCGCTTCCGCCTCGGCCATGGCGACAAGAATGCGCTGCGCCTTGGTCACTTCGGCGTCGGACGGCGACATAACTTCGTTTGCCAAAGCAATCTGGCTGGGGTGGATTGCCCATTTCCCTTCGCAGCCCAAAACAGCGGCGCGCTTGGCGGCAGCTTTATAGCCGTCAGGGTCCTGGAAATCCCCGAATGGACCGTCGATGGGCCGCAGCCCGTTGGCGCGTGCGGCCACGACCATGCGCGCAAGCGCGTAGTGCCACATGTCGCCCCAATGTGTCATACGGCCTCCATCGGGATCCGCATCCGTCAGAACTGAATAATCGGGGTTCACACCACCGATGATGGTTGTCCGCGCACGTGTCGACGCCGCATAATCGGCGACACCAAAGTGAAGACTTTCGTTGCGCTTCGAGGCAGCGGCGATCTCGCTGACATTTTGCATGCCCAGCGCAGTTTCGATGATGTGCTCGAACCCGATGCGCTTGCCATAGCCCTTGGCGTCCTCGATTTGCGTGACCAGCATATCCACGGCATAGACGTCAGCAGCTGTTCCGACCTTGGGGATCATGATCAGATCCAGCCGCGTGCCAGCCTGTTCAACAACATCCACCACGTCGCGATACATGTAATGGGTGTCCAGCCCGTTGATGCGCACCGACATGGTCTTGTTGCCCCAATCGATGTCATTCAGCGCCTGAATGATATTCTTGCGCGCCTGTTCCTTTTCGTCAGGCGCGACAGCATCTTCCAGATCAAGGAAGATGACATCCACATCCGATTTTGCCGCCTTTTCAAACATTTCGGGCTGGCTACCGGGAACGGCAAGCTCGCTGCGGTTCAGACGCGCTGGGGCTTGTTCAATGGGGTGAAAGCTCATGTTTTGGTCCTTCTTCTTACTAGTTCGCATGGATCGGGAATCGTGCGCAAAGCTCTGCGACTTCGGCTTTGACCTTGGCTTCGACAGCGCCGTTGCCGTCTTCACCATTCGCGGCCAGACCGTCGACCACTTCGATGAACCAATCGGCGATGAAGACGAACTGGCTACCGCCATAATAGCGCCGACCGGAATAGCCTTCGGCGTATTTGTTGGTCATGACCGAGCCCTGCGCCTCCATCACGGCGGCAGAGACGATGTTCTCAGAGGCAATCAGCTCGATCTCGTCGCGCTGACGGCCCAGTTCAGATGTGATCGAGCCAAAAAGCTCAGGGTTGCGGTCAGACAGGGATTGGGTGAAAAATCCATCGGCACGTTGCGGTGCATTCAAAAGTAAATCCTCCGGTGGATGGCGGCGACGCGGCCACCGTGGGCCGCATCGGCAATTAGCCTCAGGCGCGCTGGCAGGTCAGATCACCCGATCGCGTGGCTCTCGGCCTTCGAAGAAATCGCGCAGGTTATCGAGTACACGGAACCCCATCGCCTCGCGTGCCTCGCGCGTGGCGCTGCCCAGATGCGGCAGCATCACAAGGTTGTCGCATTGCAGAAGATCCGCACAGATACGGGGTTCACCATCGAACACATCCAGTGCTGCACCGCCGATCATGTCGAAAGCCAGCGATTGAACCAGCGCCCGTTCGTCGATGACTTCACCACGCGCCGTATTGATCAGGAACGCGTCGGGTTTCATAAGGTCCAGCCTGCGCGCATTTATCAGGTGGCGGTTCGCAGCCCCGCCGGGGCAATGAAGTGAGACGAAATCGCATTGCGGCAACAACTCATCAATCGACCCAACCTGAGTAGCTTTGCACCGCGCCAATACAGCCGGGTCCACCGGGCTACGATTATAGACCAGCACGTCCATGCCAAAGCCGTGATGCGCACGGCGGGCCATTTCCTGACCGATGCGCCCGTAGCCGATGATGCCAAGCGTCTTACCGCTGACCTTGGTCCCCACCAGATGCGTGGGCCGCCAACCGGTCCAGTTGCCGGAACGCAGCTCGCGTTCACCCTCGCCCGCCCGACGCGCCACCATCAGCAGCAGGGTCATGGCGATATCTGCGGTGCATTCTGACAGAATATCAGGCGTGTTCGTCACGGTCATACCCAGCTCGCGGGCGGACGGCTCACAGATGTGGCTGTAGCCCACTCCATAATTGGCAAGGATTTTTGTCTGCGCACCAGATACGTCCAGCGCCTCGGCGCTGAGCGTGTCGGTTACCGTTGGCAAGACCGCGTCATAGGATTTCAACGCCTGCCGGATTTCGGACGGGGACAAAGGTTTGTCCCCGGTGTTCAGCACGGTGTTATAGTTCTCGGCCAACTGCGCCTCAACGGCAGCAGGCCAGCGACGGGTCACAAGAACCGAAGGTTTGACCATCACGCAGCCTCCATCACACGCGCAATTGTTTCACCAATTACGGCAGGGTTTTCCGCCACGGTCACACCAGCGGCAGACAGGATTTCAACCTTCTCGCTAGCGCTTTCGCCAAAGGCCGAGATGATCGCACCCGCGTGGCCCATGGTCCGCCCTTTCGGAGCGGTCAGACCTGCAACGTAGGCGATCACAGGTTTGGTGATGTGGTCACGGATGTACTCTGCCGCCTCGGCTTCCTGCGGGCCGCCAATCTCACCAATCATGGCGATGACATGGGTGTCTTCGTCTTCTTCGAACCGTTGAAGGATGTCCTTGAACGAAGACCCGTTGATGGGATCGCCCCCGATCCCGACGCTGGTCGATACACCAATTCCGCGTTCTTTCAGCTGCGCTGCGGCCTCATAGCCCAGCGTGCCCGAGCGTCCGATAATCCCCACATGCCCCGGAAGGTAGATGTGACCCGGCATGATCCCCAGCAAAGCTTTACCGGGCGAAATCGTGCCCGCGCAGTTCGGACCGGTCAGAACCATACGTTTGTCTTTGGGGTAGCGGTACATGTAGCGTTTCACCCGGATCATGTCTTGCGCTGGGATACCGTCGGTGATGCAAACGCAGTACCGGATACCGGCATCCGCTGCTTCCATGATCGAATCTGCGGCAAACGGAGGAGGAACAAATACAAGGCTGGCATCCGCGCCGGTCGCCTCAACGGCTTGTTTGACGGTGTCAAAAACCGGAACGCCTTCGACGGTTTCGCCGCCCTTGCCGGGAACGACGCCGCCTACGACATTCGTGCCATATTTCAGCATGTCTTTGGTGTGAAACCGCGCCATCCGGCCGGTGATGCCCTGTACTATGACACGCGAGTCGCGATCGAGAAGAATGCTCATTACACAGCCCTCATCTTGGTGCCTTGGGTAAGGTCGTTTTTCCATGCGCCTACAGCGCGTTCTGCTGCTTCCATCAGTGTTGTGGCGCGGATGATCGGCAGCCCGGACTTGGCAAGGATCTTCTGGCCCTCTTCGACATTGGTACCAGCGAGCCGGACAACGACCGGAAGGTCGATATCCAATTCTTTCAGCGCCTGAACGACGCCCTCGGCCACCCAATCGCAGCGGTTGATGCCTGCGAAAATGTTGACGAGGATGGCCTGGACATTGGTGTCCGACAGAACCAGCCGAAACGCCTTGGCGACCCGTTCTGGCGAAGCACCGCCACCGATATCAAGGAAGTTTGCGGGCTCACCACCGGCCAGCTTGATCGTGTCCATAGTTGCCATTGCCAGACCGGCACCGTTGACGATGCAACCGATGTTTCCCTCCAAACCCACGTAAGACAGCCCCCGGTCCGCCGCGCGACTTTCGCGCGGGTCTTCCTGGCTTTTGTCGCGCAGCTCGGCAATCTGCGGGTGGCGGAACAGAGCGTTGTCGTCAAAGCTCATCTTTGCATCCAGCGCCAGCACCCGGTCGTCACCGGTGATGACCAACGGATTGATCTCAACCATGGTGGCGTCCAAGTCGCTGAACGCGGCGTAGCACCCCTGCAGTGTGCGCACCATCTGCTGGATCAGCTTGGGTTCAAGACCAAGCTTGAACGCAATTTCACGCGCTTGGAATTCCTGAAGCCCGACCGCTGGCTCCACAATGGATCGCACGATGCTGTCCGGACGGTCGGCCGAGATATCCTCGATTTCCATCCCACCCTCTGACGAGGCGACAATCATCACCCGCTGGCTGGATCGGTCCAGAACAAATCCCAGATAAATCTCGCGGTCAATAGGCACGGCCGCTTCGACATAGACACGATAGATGCCTTTGCCTTCGGGACCAGTCTGATGTGTGACCAGCTTACGACCAAACAGGTCATCGCAGGCCTGATAAATCTCGTTCTCTGTATTGCACAGCTTGACCCCTCCGGCCTTGCCGCGCCCACCGGCGTGGACCTGCGCTTTGACGATCCATTTGTCACCGCCCAGCTCGCGCGCCCGATAGGCCGCCTGTTCCGGGCTGTAGGCAAGCGCGCCAGCAGGGACGTCCACCCCGAAATTGGAAAGAAGTTCTTTCGCTTGGTATTCATGAATATCCATCTGCAATCCTCCCGTTCATGCAGTGTGGTTAAGCCGCGATTGAAGTGCCGTAACGGCTTTCAAGTAAAGCCTCGATCGCATCCTGATCGACCTCCCCGCCCAGCTCGCGAAGGGCTTCGGCAAACAGGCGTATGATCCGGCTGACCGCGTCCCGGTTCAGCTGATTGAGGATTCCGATCCGCACCTGTACCGGAGCGCTGAGAGTCGGCCAGATGCCAAATCCCCGTGCACGGCAGTTCTGGACCAGCTCCATCTCTCGCCCCGCCAGTTCCGGTGGCAGGTTCAGAACAACAAGGCTGGGCATGTCCGATGTCACTTCGCAGCCCATTTCGGTCACCGCATCGCGCAGAACCTTCTCATGGGTGCGGTAGGCCATGGCCCGCTTTGCCAGGCTTTCTTGCAGGGTCAGTCGCAGGGCTTCGTGGAACGCCGCAACGGCGTATCCCGAATGCGTCCGGTGGTATGTGCCTTTTTCTACGTCTTGCCCATCGACAATGCCCCAATGGCGCGCTTCAAAGATCGGATTGTGAACATAAGAATAAGCGCCAGACGCCTTCAAACTTTCGACATAAGCATCCGTAAAGCTGACTGGCGCATAAGTCAGCGGCAGGCAGCACAAACCTTTTTGCGGGCAAGACGCCCACCCGGCGACACCGGGGTAATCATCAATCGAAAAGTCATCGGCACCCAACGACGACACCGCGTCGATCAGACCCATGACACCATTGCGTTCACAGGCGTCCGAAAAGCCGCGCAGATCATTGACACGCCCGGATCCGGTTTCCCAATGCGCCATGAAAGCCCATTTGGGCTGGTGCTCAGACAAAGCAGCGTCAACCAGTTCACCTGTCACCGGCTGACCGTGCGGAACCTCGATCACGGTGACACTGGCGGCTTGTGGGTCAAGCGGGTTGGATGCGTGTTCTTGAGGTGTAGCTGCCTTGATCCGAAGGGTCAGAGCGTCGATACCCGAGAATGTCCCGTTGGCAAACGCCACGACCTTGTCGCCAGGCATGACGGCAGAGAACATAGCGTCCAGAGCGCTCCAACCGGTGCCTGCGACCGCAAAAGTATACGTGTTGGACGTGCCCCAGATTTTCCGCAGCATGTGTTTGCACTCGATCATGCCCCGCAGAACGTCACCTTGCATGTGATCCGCTACGCCTGCGCTGCTGAAGGCGCGCAGGACACGGGCGTCGGTGTTGCCCGGTCCCGGGCCAGCGGCCAAAGTCTCGGGGATCTCAAGAGGAGGGAAAATCTGAAACGTCATTGTCTGTCATCCTCGGCGTTGGTCGGGCTCTTGGACCCGTCGTGTTTCGTTGCCGGACAGAAAACGCCGCCTTGCGCAATGACGCAACGTAACTTACTACTGCTTTAGGATGGCCAAAAGGATGGGGAATTTCCCACCCGAATTGGTAAAAATACCAAGGTATACTGAGTTTTCACCTACCCGTTTGGGTAGTAAATTGCGAAAGTTGGGTAAAAACAGATGATTGGCGCGCCAGGTACCCCTATTGATGTCATGCTGGCAGACGGCAATCCGCTGGTTCTGTCTGCCATGTCTGAAATCTTTGAACGCGACCCGCGATTCTCGTTGGTGGCGACGTCAGCCACCGCCGAAGGGTTCCTGGGAACCGTCATGCGAGTTCCGGTTCAGGTCGGGGTGGTCGACTGGAACCTCCCGGTGCTCGGAGCGGCAAAGCTGATCGAGGTTCTTCGAGAACAGGCCAATGCACCCCGGTTTGTGGTGTATGGGGATGTGACCAGCGAAACGCCGCGGCTGGCCATGCAAGCCGGGGCCGCTGGTTTTGCGGCGCGATCCGGCGAGGTTGAAGGCTTGCTTGAAACCTGCGCCGATGTGGCGGCTGGCAAAATGGTCTTTCCATTCATCGACGTTCGAAAAATGCAACAGGACCCTATCCAAAGCTTGTCCCGCAAAGAACGCGCCATTCTTGAAGCCTTGGCCCAAGGCATGTCCAATCGGGACCTTTCAAAAGAACTGCAGATTTCGACAAACACGGTCAAATTTCACCTGTCCAATATCTATGACAAGCTGGCCGTGAAAAACAGAACTCAGGCCATTGCGTTTTACTATTCGTCCAGATCCGCATTGGATTAGGGCTATGGTCAGGGGGCTGCCGTCCAGAATGCGCGACGGCGTAGTACTAGCTAATTCCGTTTCTCCAAAGCCCAATCGTCCTTTATCCTGATCTTGAAAAAGCAGGAGCACCCCGATGGACATCACACCACTCACCGGCGGCTTAGGCGCTGAAATCTACGGCGCCGATATTCGAGACAGCGGGCAATTTCCTGATATTCACCAAGCCTTTGCCAAGTATTCCGTTATCGTCCTAAGGGGTCAAACAGCCACCCCTGAAGACCATCTGAACTTTGCTCGCAGCTTTGGCGCGATCAACGTCAACCGTTTCTTCAAACCGGTTAATGGCTATCCCGAGATTGCGACGGTCTTAAAAGAAAAGGGCCAGAAAGAAGCGGTGGGTGAAGGGTGGCACACCGATCATTCCTATGACGAAGCGCCAGCCATGGGATCAATCCTGCATGCGATTGAGATGCCGCCCTATGGAGGAGACACGCTGTTTGTGTCTATGGCAGCCGCGTATGAGGCACTCTCGGCCCCAATGCTTCAGTTTCTAGACGGGCTGACTGCTGTGCATTCTTCACGTCACGTCTTTGGTGCCGCCATACAAGACAGCGAAGCCGCCAAGAGCGGTCGATTAGGCAACGCAGACGCCGCAACACAAGATGCGCACCATCCCATTGTCATCACACATCCACTCAGCGGGCGTCGTGGTCTTTTTGTGAACCCTGTCTTCACAACGCATATCGAAGGGCTCAGCAAAGACGAGTCTGATGCAATTCTTGCGATGCTGTACGAACACTGCAAACAACCCGAGTTCCAATGCCGCGTGCGCTGGCGCGCGGGCGACATAACGATGTGGGACAACAGAGCCACATGGCACAAGGCAATCAACGACTATCACGGTTTTCGACGCCTGATGCACCGGGTCACGGTTGAAGGCGTGGCTTTGTCGACCCCTGCTGAAAACAAGGACAGCTAAGGAACAAATCCACTGGGCACGCCAAAAATCGGTGCATCCACACTGGAACCTGTCAAAGCGTCCATAAAAGCGATCAGATTCTGGATTTCCACTTCCGAGAGTTCAATCGGATCAATGTCAGTTTTGCTGCGTTGGCGTTCCATTTCCAGTCGATCATCCCAAACCAGAAAGTCAGCGTCGTGCAACCACGGAACCTGAGGCAACCCGGCCATATCGGGCGTCCAGGCATCAAAGCTTGCCTGAGGGTTCAGATGATGGCGGATGACGCTTTCAAGGTCGGGGAAAGCCCCGTTGTGACCGTAAGGGGCCGTCAAAGCAACGTTGCGCAACATGGGGGTGCGAAACCTGTAGGCATCTTCCAACCGGTTGCTTTCACCCATAAGACCAACGTCGCGCGCATACGGATCCCATTGACGGGTTCGGCCCGGACCAAAAGGCGGAATGGCCAAAGCGTGGAATTCCTGATCGGACATCAACGGGCCCGCGTGGCACACGGAACAGTTTGCCTTACCATAGAACAGATCCATCCCGTCTTTTTGAACGGTTGATAACGCATTCATGTCCCCTGCCAGATACTGGTCGAATGGGCTGTCCGTGCTGCGCCATTCGATGGCCATGAACGCTGCCAAGGCATTGGCGACCTGCGTGATTGTAATGTCCTCGGTTGTTTCGATTTCTCCGAACGCCGCGACCATCGCCGGTCCGTAAAACGGATCGGTTCTTACGCGTTTGGCAAGGATCGGCCAACCTTTGTCGATCCGATCGTGGACGGCCCCGGTCACTTGGTTTTCGGCTACATTTCCCGCCATTTCGAACTGTGCGGTCAATGGAAAAAGCGCTTGTGCGGCTAGCAAAGAGTTCAACCCTTCAGGCAACCATTCCTGCGCGGGTGAGTTGAACCCGTTTTCATAAACATCCGAGATGCTCAGGCGGCCATCGTGAAACACCGTGTGGATACCTTTCGCCCCGAGATTCCATAGCCCCGGTGAGTTACGCGGGATACGCTTTCGGATTCTGTCTGCGCCGGTGCCCGGAGTACGGTCCGGTCCCAGACCTTCACCGCCTTCCCCGATGCCAAGCGACAGCCCATCTGAAGTCCCGAAGTCCGGATGATGGCAATGCGCGCAGGATATATTCTGATTGCCCGACAGGATCGGGTCGTAAAACAGTTGATGACCGATGGCGGCCTGTTCCATATCAAAAGGCAGGAAATCATCATCTGTCAGAGGGCGCGGCACATCCTGTGCCGCCGCGCTCCCGGCCAAGAGGAAAGCAACCCCATGCGCCAGTTTGTACTTGCCCTTTGTCTGCTTGCCAGCCCGGCGCTCGCCGAACTGGAACAGGCGCGCGATTTGATGGAGGCCGGCGAGTTTGAGGCCGCGCGCAAAGAACTGCTGCCCGCCGCCCGCTCGGGCAATGCCGAGGCCGAGGAATTGATCGGCGTGATGTACGGGCTGGGCCTGGGCGTCGAACGGGACTATGAGCGCGCGTTCGAATGGTATCTGCGCGCCTCGATGAAGGGGCATCCGGGGGCCCAGTCGGGGGTTGGCTGGTATTATGAGCTGGGTCTTGGGATGCCCGCGCCTGATCTGGTCAGGGCTTACATGTGGTACACGCTCAGCGCGATTGGCGGCGATCCCGACGCAGCGATCAGCCTTGAGGAAGTAATCAAGAAAATGTCGCCGGAGCAGATCGAAAGGGCGCATGTTCTGGTGAACGACTACAAAGGGTGGATGTACCCGTTTCGGTAAGGGCCGGGCCTTAAGGGGCCCGACCCGGAAGCTTAGTTCAGATCCGCATCGCGCGACGCGTTCACATCGGCCTCAGCCGCCGCCACCGCATCTGTCAACGCAACAAAGATCTCATCCCCACGGGCAACATTGGACTGGAACCAGTCATAGACCGGCGTTGCGGCCTCTTTGAACGCAGCCTTCTGGTCAGGTGTCAGCACATAGAGATCGCCGCCACCGGCGACAAAATCCTCATAGGCTTGGATCGACTTGCGCTTGGGTGAGGCAAAGGTAGCCTGTTGAAGCGCATAGAAGCCGTCAACGACGACGCGGCGCATGTCCTCGGGCATCTCCTGAAACTTGGCGTTGTTCATCCACCACAGCGCACCCATGTATGCATGCCCGTCCAGCGTGACGTACTGCAGACCCGCATCCGGGAATTTCATGCCCATGATGTCGGTGATGCCGTTCTTGGACCCTTCAACAACGCCGGTCTGGAAGCTGGTGAACAGTTCGGGCCACGGGATTGGGGTGGGCGAGGCGCCCAGCGCTTTGACCAATTCCTGCGGCAGGTCAGCAACCACGGTGCGGATTTTCAACCCTTCCATATCCGCAGGCTCGGCAATGCGGCGCTGCGTGTTGGCGAAGTTGCGCCAGCCACCGGTGTTGCCAATGGTCATCAAACGGATCGCGCCGCCCGAGTCCTCAAGCGCCATGTTGCGCATGGTACGGGTGAAGTCACCGGACAGAACATGTTCTGCAATGCGGTCATCGGCCATCAGATATGGCAAATCCAGAACCTGCACGTATGGGAAAATGCCCGACGCACCGCCGGAGGTGGAGATGTAGATGTCTATGGTTCCGTCTGCCACACCTTGCAAGCACTCGGCCCCGTTCGAACATAGCTGCGTGCCGATAAACAGCTCGACCTCGATCGCACCGTTCGAGGCGGCCTCGACATAGTTCTTGAAGACGATCAGGCCGTCGTAGTCCTCGTCATTTTCGTTCGAATTGGCAGTGGCGCGCAGCGTGTAGTCTGCGGCTGTGGCGGCCACGGCAGACGCGGCCACCAACGATGTGGCCACCGCTGCGGTTTTGATAAAGTTTCTGAGCATGCGTTTCCTCCCTGTGGAACTCAGTTAGTTGGCAAACCCCGTTATGCGCGGGATGGTCATGGATAGTGCGGGGATGTAGGTGATCAGGAAGATCACTATGATTTCGACCGCCAGGAATGGCAGGATCGCTTTGGCGATGGTCTCAACCCGTTCGCGTGACACGGCGGCGGCCACGAACAGGACCAAGCCCATCGGTGGGGTGGCCAGACCAACGGTCAGGTTGACGCTCATGATGATGGCGAAGTGAATTGGGTCAACACCGAGGCTGGTGAAGATCGGGCCAAGGATGGGCCCGAGAATGATGATCGCGGGACCGGCGTCCAAGAACATACCGACGATGAAAAGCAGCAGATTGATCAGAAATAGTAGGATCAGCGGGTTTTCCGAAAGGCTGAGTATCAGTGAAGCCAATTGCTCGGGCGCATGGCTGAGGCTGACCACAGTTTTGAACGCCATCGCCGCACCAACCAGCAGCAGCACGACGGCCGAGGTCATGCCTGCGTTGCTGAGAACCTCGGGCACCTCTTTCCATGTCAAAGTGCGCAGAACGAAGAAGCCGATGATGAAAGCATAGCCTACGGCGACGGCTGCAGCCTCGGTCGGGGTGAAAATACCGCCGAGAATACCGCCCAGAATGATGACCGGGGTCATCAGCGGGAAGAAGGCTTTAAGGCTGGCCTGACGACGCTCGGGCCAGGTGTATTTCCGGCTGGCGACCGGGAAGTCATATTTGTCAGCCATCAGTTTGATCATCAGCATAAGGCCGACACCAACCATCACACCGGGGACGATACCCGCGAGGAACAGGGCAGCCACGCTTTCGCCCATGACGTAGGCATAGATGATCATGATGCCCGAGGGCGGAATAATCGGTCCGATCACCGAACTTGCCGCTGTGATCGCCGCAGCGAATTTACGGGTATAACCCTGTTTCTCCATCGCCGGGATCAGCATGGACCCTAGGGCGGAGGTGTCTGCGACTGCCGAGCCGGACAAGCCCGCAAACAGGATCGAACTCAGCACGTTCACATGTGCCAGACCGCCACGCAGATGGCCCATAAGCGCCTGTGAAAACTCGACAAGACGGATGGTGATGCCGCCTCGGTTCATCAGCTCTCCGGCCAGCATGAAGAAGGGGATCGCCATCAGCGGGAAACTGTCCATGCCGTTATAGACGTTGCGGTAGAGCAGCGTGATGTCGTTGGTTTGGCCATTCAGCCACAGCAGGATACCGGGCGCGGCCAGAAGGGCGAAAAAGACCGGCAGACCGATCAGCAGAAAAATCAGAAAGGTGGGCAGGAACCAGATCAGCATTTATTCGGCCCCCACTGCCGCATCAGGAATTTCGGGCAACAGGTGACCTCCGCCCAGCAGAGTGATGAAAGATCGCAGGATCAACTCGATATTCACCGAGATCAGCAAGATGATCCCCACCAACAGCGAGGCCATCATCCAGCTACGCGGGATGCGGTACCATTCGTCGAACCCGAAAGATGTGGGCAGGTATAGCGCTGCGGTGGCGAACCTACCGCCAAAGCCAGTCACTTCGGACCAGCCGATATTGACGGCGACCAAAAGCACGGCGAGCGAGATTACCAACAGGAAGAGGTTCAGCGTTTGGCCAATAAAACGCGGTAAAAAGCGCTCTAGCATATCAATGGCCACAAAACCCCCGCGCCGAAACGCCGTGGGGGCCATCAGACCGGTCATCCACAACATGCAGAACCGCGCGGCCTCATCCGGCCAGGGCAGCGCATTGCCCAGAACATATCGGAAGAACACCTGAATCAGGATTGCAATGACCATGAGTGCAATCGCAACGACACCAACCGCGCGGCCCAGACGCAGCACGGTTTCGTTCACGAATGCAATCGGCACAAGCACCGATGCCAGTCCGCCCATGCGGATCCTCCCTTGTTCAGCCGCGGGTATGTCCCACGGCCGTCAGATCGCGCTTAGTGCTGCGCGAATTGGCCGAGTTTCCCGGCATAAAAGGTCAGCGCGTCTCCGTCCGCCATGCTGGCCCTAAGAACTTTTCCCACAACAATAACGTGATCGCCCGCATCGTGATATGCATGTTGTTCGCATTCAAACCGCGCCAGGCAATCCGACAACAACGGCGTTCCGTTCTCGCAGCGCTCATGCGCGATGTCGCGCAGGGCGAAGGCATCCTTGGAGCAGCCAAAGCACAGCTCGGCCTGTTCGGATGACAGTACGTGAACGCTGAAATGACGGGCCTCTTGGAAATAGGGGAAGCGCCGCGAATTGCGGTCACCCGCCCACATGATCAGCGGCGGGTCTAATGACAGGGATGAGAAACTATTGGCCGTAATACAGACCGGACCATCCGCGCTGTCGCAGGTGACGATGGTCACCCCAGTGGCAAAGCGACCAAAGGCGTCGCGCAGGGTACGGGTGTCGTCCTTATGTGGAACGAAGGTGTGGTTCATGTCCTTTGAGATTGCGTTCATCATGGTACCTCATGCCCCAGTGCCGCCTCATAGAGGCGATACCAGGTTTCGCGATCCAGTTTGACTTTCAACGCGTCCGAGGCGCGTTTGATCCGATCCAGATTGTTGGTTCCCAGAACCGGCAGGATGTTGGCCGGATGTGCCAGCAGGAAAGCCACAGCGACGGCGGCGCGATCCACACCGAACTCGGCTGCGATTTCATCGGCCACAACGCCGACCGGAGGGTTTCCGGCCATCAACAGGCCGCCACCAAGCGGCGACCACGCCATCAGCGGATGGCCGTGTTGCTGGTGAAACGCCAGATCGCCATTGGTGAAAGGGCTGATCTCGCCCAGCGAGATCTCGATCTGGTTGGTGACCAGTTTGGTCTTCATCGCCGATTGCAGCAGCGACCAGTCCCACGGGCGGAAGTTCGATACACCCACAGCGCCCACCTTACCGCTGGCGACAACCTCGTCCAGAGCGGCACCAGTTTCATTGTGGTCCATCAGCGGGTCAGGGCGGTGAATCAACAGCAGGTCGATATGGTCAATGGCCATTTCTGTCAGCGAGGTATCGACCGACTTCAGAATATGGGCGCGCGACGTGTCGTAGTATTTCACCTTCGCATCCGCGTAACGGCCCACCGGGGCGATGATGTCACATTTGGTGACGATCTCCATCTTCTGGCGCAAGCTCGGGTTGGCGCGCAAGGCATTGCCCAGAACAGCTTCGGCTGCGTAACCACCATAAATGTCGGCCTGATCAAAGGTGGTGATGCCCTGATCCAAGCAAGCCTGAATCTTGGCTACCACATGCCCTGTGGACGTGTCGCTGTCATCGCCCAGCCGCCACATGCCATAGACAAGACGGCTCATCTCAAGCGAGTCAGATAATTTCACACGTTGCATCAGCGGCGTTCTCCGTTGCCCAGTGGGGTCGCTGGGGTCGTTGCTGGCACGCGCCCGTAAGCTTCGGGCAGCGAGCAGGTCTTCAAGTTGGGCAACACCCGAGCACCAAAGTGCTTGGCCTCATCCATGTGCGGGTAGCCCGAGAATATGAAAGCGCGGATGCCCATCTTCTGATATTCCTCGATCTTCGACATAACCTGATCGGTCGATCCGACCAGAGCAGCACCGCAGCCAGACCGCGCCCGGCCAACACCAGTCCAGAGACCGGGTTCGACATAGCCATACTCATCTGCCAGATCGCGGTTCTTGGCCTGATGCGCCACACCCAGCGACGTCGCGTCCAACGCCCGTTCACGAATGGCGCGACCGTATTCGTCATCCAGCTTCGAGACGATGTAATCCGCATATTCCTGTGCCTCAGCCTCGGTATCGCGGACGATCATGTGGACACGCAGGCCGTAGTCCAGCGTGCGGTTGTAGTTCTCGGCCACAGCGTGAACGGCCTTCATCCGTTCGGCAAGTTGATCCTTGGTTTCGGGCCACATCAGGTAGACGTCGCAATGTTCACCACACAAATCCAAAGCCGAAGGTGAATATCCACCAAAATACAACAGTGGCCCGCCAGTCTGATAGGGTTTCGCAGGATCCGTTGTCAGACCCGAGAAGTTATACACTTCGCCGGCGTGATTGATCTCATCCTGTGTCCAGGCCTGTTTCAAAATCTCAACCACTTCGCGCGATCGCTGATAACGGAACGCACTATCGGCTTTCTCACCGGGGAAGTCCGATGAGATGATGTTGACCGTCAACCGCCCCTTCAGCATGTGATCCAGCGTAGCGATGGTGCGGGCCAGCATGATGGGCTGCATCTCACCACACCGCACGGCAGCCAACATATTAATCTTTTCAGTGATCGGGGCGCAGCCCGCGACAAAGCTCAGCGTGTCCTGGCCAACCTGATAAGAGGATGGGCACAGGATATTGCGGAACCCTTGCGCTTCGGCCTCTTTTACGATGCCGGAACAATGCGCCCAACTGGACCGCAGATCGCCATCGGGCACTCCAAGGAACTGGTAGTCGTCCGAGCAGAGCGCAGCAAACCACGAGACCTCTGCCGCATCCAGATCAGGGGAAGTGATGGGGACGATAGTCATCTGAGTCGGTCTCCGCGCAGCGTTTGCTTTTTCTCTTGCGTAGCAATCGCTTTGATGTAGATCAATAGTGTATCAATTTTTTCCGCGACTAAGTGAAGCGACTGACTGTGCCCTCTGCTAATCGAAACCCAAATGCCCTTCCGGTTTACATCCAGATTGCGGAGCTTCTGATCCGCGACATCGCGGCGGGTCGGCTGATAGACGGCGAGCGCCTGCCACCCGAGCGCGAGCTGGCCGCAGAACTAAATGTCTCGGTCGGGACGCTGCGAAAATCGCTCGCCGAGCTAGAAAAAAAGGGGATGCTCGAGCGCATCCAAGGCTCGGGCAATTACATTCGGGAAACAGGAACACAGAACAGCGTCTATGCGATGTTCCGGCTTGAATTGCCTAAAGGTGGCGGCTTGCCGCGCGCGGATATCCTGTCGGTGGATCACTTGGAAAAACCTTCCGATCTGCCCCCGTTCGGACAGTCAACCCGCGGATCACGCGTGCGTCGGATGCGCTACTTGAATGACACAATCATAGCCGTCGAAGAAATCTGGCTGGACGAATCAGCAGGTTTGATCGACCGGACCCTCTTGTCCGACTCTCTTTACCGCTACTATCAACGCCAATTGGGATTTTGGATCATTCGGGCCGAAGACAGGGTCTCGGTCCAATCGCTTCCCGATTGGACGCCCGAAAGCTTCACCAAACCAGCAGGCCAAACAGTGGGGTATATCGAGCGTTTCAGCTGGTCAGAGACCGCTGAACCCGTTGAATTCTCAAAAACATGGTTCGACCCAGATCGGGCCAACTACGTCCAACGTTTGAAGTAAAAGGAAACACGCATGACCCGAACCATCAACTACGGGCTGATTGGATGCGGCATGATGGGGCAAGAGCACTTGCACAATATCGGCCTGTTGGAACGGACGCGCGTGGCGGCGATTTTTGAGCCGGATCCGGTGATGGCAAAGGCTGCCAAAGCCATCGCACCGGATGCCGCGATGGTGAGCTCGGTCAAAGAGCTTCTGGCAGTCGCGGAGTTGGATTGCCTTGTCATCGCAAGCCCCAATCACTTGCATGTAGACCATATCTGCGAAGTGGCCGAAACGCGACCCCTGCCGTTGTTGGTGGAAAAGCCGTTGTTCACCGACCCACAGGATGCGGCCCGGTTAGAAGAGGTTGAGCGTAGCTATCCCTGCCCCATCTGGGTTGCGATGGAATACCGATACATGCCCCCTATTGCTGCATTGATCGACAAGGCGGAAGCAACAGGTGGCGTGAAGATGCTGTCTATCCGCGAGCATCGTTTCCCATTTCTGGAAAAGGTCGGCCACTGGAACCGGTTCAATCGCAATACCGGGGGCACATTTGTCGAAAAATGCTGCCATTTCTTCGACCTCATGCGCTTGATCCTGCAATCCGACCCGGTGCGTGTGACCGCAAGCGGCGGACAAGCCGTCAACCATCTGGACGAAAGCTACGAAGGCGAAACACCCGATATTCTGGACCACGGGTACGTCATTGTCGATTTCGCCTCGGGCGCACGGGCCATGTTAGAGCTGTGCATGTTTGCAGAAGGCTCCCGGTATCAGGAAGAAATTTCGGCTGTTGGAGCCAAGGCCAAGGTCGAGGCGCTGGTTCCCGGCCCAGGGCGCTTCTGGCCGGATCATCTGGGGGAACCACCAGTGCCCAAAGTTATTGTAAGCCCCCGCAGCCCCAAGGGGCCCACGACAATAGATGTACCCGTAGACGCCAGAATATTGGCGGCCGGAGACCACAATGGGTCAACCTTTTATCAGCACGAAGGGTTTCTGGCCGTGCTGCGCGGTGAAAAGGCCAAACCGGACGTCAGCCTGAAGGACGGTCTTTGGGCCGTACGGATGGGACACGCGGCACAAAAAGCGATAGAAAGCGGCGAAACCGTACGAATAGGCGAATAGATCACAAAGACGCGCCGGGTTGGGTTTTAAGATCAGTTGGATCCCAACCCGGCTTATCGCATCCATCATATGGCTCGGCTGATGCACCTTTTGCAATGCCACCAGAAAGCAACAATGGGGTTCACTTTTTCCGTGACCCTTTGCGCATCGGCCGCGCATCCGGGCCTTTTCCTGCGCGCACCTTAAAGCGTTTGGGTTTGTCGCCATCCTGCCGGCCCTTGGCGCGTTCTTTCCGAGAACCCATGGGTTTTGACGGATCAGCCGCGTTCTTGCGCCGCTTGGTCTCGATACCGTTGCTTTTGACGGTTGTTTTCTTCTCAGGATTGCCCTGGCTCTTGCCATGGTTCCGCTTCGGCTTGCCAGACTGTGGTTTGTCAACGTTATCCTGGCGCTTTGAGGGCTTTTTCGCGCTCTGTTCGGATTCAGCGGCGTTTGGATCCACAGCGGGCTTAGAGTCGCGACGCGATACGTCCTTTTTGCGATCTGCACGCGGCGTCTTTGGTGCCGCAGGGGGGCCTTTTGGTGAGGCGTCGAAATCCGGGACGCCGGGCAATTCGGTCAAACGCGCGCCCTGCTCAAGGTCAAGCTCTGGGCCAAGCTCGTTCTTCATCGCAGGCACGGCATCGGTCAGGATTTCAACGAATGTCTCCTGATATTGAACACGAATGGCCCCAATTGCATCTTTGGAAATCCCCGCATTACGACACAGCATGGGCAGCAGCCATCGCGGCTCGGCGCGTTGTTTGCGGCCCAAAGACAGCGAAAACCAAGTGCTGGGCCCGAAATCCGAAGCGTCCCGTTTTTTGCGGGCACCCGGTTCGGGCACATCACCCAAAATCTCGGGCGCGGAATTGCGCTCGCGGTAGAGACGCAGAAACGCCGCAGCAATTTTCTCGGCAGAGTGTTCTTGCAAAAGGCGTTGGGCAAAGGCCTGTTCTTCGGCGCTTGGAGATTGACCCCATCCCGGATCGGACATCAGCCTTTCTTCATCGCGCGCAAGCACCTCCTCGGCGGAGGGTGGCGTACCCCATTCGGCCTCCAGTTTGGCGGATTTCAATAGGCGCTGTGCCTTTGACCTTTGACGCCCCGGCACAATCAGTACGGATGTACCCTTTCGTCCGGCACGGCCCGTCCGCCCGGACCGGTGCAACAAAGATTCCGCATTGGATGGTAGATCTGCGTGGATCACAAGCTCAAGCCGGGGAAGGTCAATGCCACGCGCAGCCACATCTGTTGCGATACAAACACGCGCGCGGCCATCACGAAGCGCCTGCAAGGCATGGGTGCGTTCCGTTTGGCTCAGTTCACCCGAAAGTGAAACCACGGAAAACCCTCTGTTGGAAAACTTCGCTGTAAGGCGGGCCACCATAGACCGGGTATTGGCAAAGATGATCGCCGTTTGCGCATCATGAAAACGCAAAAGGTTGATGATTGCCTTTTCGATATCAGACGGGGCCACAGACAGCGCAAGATAGGAAATGTCCGCGTGCTGGGCGTCTTTGTTGCCGACCTCAATGCGGCGAGCGTTATCTTTTTGATAGGTCTGGGCAAGCTTGGCGATACCGCGCGGCACCGTTGCCGAGAATAGCAATGTGCGACGGTTTTCAGGCGTGTGGTCCAGAATGAACTCCAGATCTTCCGAGAACCCCATGTCCAGCATTTCGTCCGCTTCATCCAGGACGACAGCCCTGAGATCGCTCAGATCGATCACACCCCGAGAGACATGGTCCCTAAGTCGACCGGGCGTGGCGACAATGACATGCGCGCCGCGCTCGATCGCTCTGCGTTCAGCACGCGCATCCATGCCACCAACGGCGGATGCGGTAACGATCCCGGCCTCAGAAAACAGCCAGTCAAATTCCCGTTGCACCTGCATGGCCAATTCACGTGTGGGCGCAATGACCAAAGCCAAAGGGGACGCGGGGCGATCAAATCGGCCATCGCCGTCCAACAAATCTGGCGCAATCGCCAAGCCAAAACCCACCGTTTTTCCCGATCCGGTTTGCGCTGACACCAACAAATCAAGCTGGCCCAGTTCAGGCTGTGTCACCGCGACTTGAACGGGTGTTAGTTCGCTGTAACCCTTTTGGGTCAACGCCTGCGAAAGCGTCTTGGGCAGGTCGAAGGGGTTGTGCATAGATCACCTTGCAGAAGAAAGATCACGCCCTTAACGGTGATGACAGAGATTGTACAGCCCGCTCGACCCAACAAGTACGATCGGCGGCAAATCGTCCCTTTGCCGTCTCCAAGGATGTTGTCAAAGCGACCGGAATTCGAGAGGTCAACTCAAACGGCCGCTTTGATCTCAATTCACGAAATGCAGCTGGTCGAACTCTCTGCGCCAGTCGGAAACCTCTGCTAGAACAGTTTCACCACTCAGGCCGCGCATGATCAGATCGGCCAAACGCTCAGCGTCGTCGGACCTCATACCCCACCGCACCAACTCTGGGGTGCCGATCCTCAGGCCGTTCATGTCCGCCTCTACGGGTTCGACCGGCAAGCCGATGCCACATGCGAGGAACCCGCTTGCCCGCAGCTTTTTGGATGCTGTTTGACCTCCGCCGAAAGCCTTCGCAAGAACCGCGAATTGGTGGGAATTTGTAAAACCATCCCGGCAAGTGAAGATCGGAACACCCTGCTCGTGCAACGCTTGGGACAACGCTTGTGACATGGCGATCATCTCGCGCGCATAGGCCGAACCAAATTCCTTCCAATCCAACATCGTGACGGCGAGAGCAGCAGTCTTGGCTGCATCGAAATTGGCAGTCATGCCGGGAAAGGCTATCGCGTCCAGCGCTTTCGCAATTTCGGCTTCATTTGAAACGATCAGACCCCCAGCCGGACCACCAAGGCTCTTATAGGTGCTCATAGTCATGAAATGCGCACCTTCTTTCAACGGGTTGGACCACGCGCGTCCGGCAATGATGCCACACTGATGGGCGGCGTCGAACATAACCCATGCTCCTACTTCGTCCGCAATGGCGCGGACCTCGGCCACAGGATGTTCAAACAGATTAAGGCTGCCGCCAATCGTGATCAGCTTGGGCCTCTCAGACTTCGCCAGTTCGCGCAACCCATCCAGATCGACGGTGTAGCCATTAGCGTTCACAGGTGCTTCGATTGTTCGCAGACCAAAAAGTCCGGCGCAACCAGCTACATGATGGGTAACGTGCCCGCCAATTGAGGCGGGAGGAGCGATTATTGTGTCGCCTGGTTTGCAAGTCGCCATAAACCCATAGAGGTTGGCAATGGCGCCTGAAGGCACGCGAACTTCGGCAAACTGGGCATCAAAAACCTCGGCGCACAGTTCTGCGGCGATAACTTCGATCTCTTCGATTGCTTCCAGCCCCATTTCATATTTGTCGCCGGGGTAACCCAAGGAAGGTCGCGACCCAATGCCTGAAGACAAAAGCAGTTCGGCTTTGGGGTTCATCACATTGGTTGCCGGGTTTAGGTTGAAGCACTCTTTCTCGTGGATGCGACGGTTTTCCTCTGCCAAATGCTCAATCCGGGCCAATAGATCACCCGACGGTGTCGCAGCGGCCTTTGTTGCGATGTCCTGAACCAAGGTTTCGCTTACGGCGGGCACCCAATCTCTTTGCGCAAGTGTCATCTGACGATCTCCTGTTTTTCTCAATGTGACGACTGCCGCGTGACATCGCAAAGCAGAATTGATATTTCTTGGCGTAGAAAAACTAAGGCTTCTGAAATGAGCGTTGTTCCTAATCGCCCGAATGGACCACCTCTGAACGCCATGCGCGCCTTTGAGGCTGCTGCGCGCCACGTAAGCTTTGCCGCGGCAGCCGAAGAGTTGAGCGTCTCACCGGGCGCGATATCTCAACACATAAAAACACTGGAAGGTTGGGCAGGGTCCCCGCTGTTTCGCCGCAATGCCCAGGGCGTTGAGCTCACCCCTGAAGGGCAGTCACTTGTCGCGGATTTCACCTCGGCCTTTGACCAAGTGGCCGATGCGGCCCGAGCGTTGCGCAACTTAACGCCCAAGGCCGATTTTCACATCGCATCCCTGCCCAGTGTTGCCCAACTTTGGCTGCCCAAGCGTCTGCGTCAGATCAGAGCTCAATTGCCAGACATCACTTTTTCTGTAACAGCCATGGAAACTCCGCCCACTCTTGGGCGTGAGCTGTTCGATTTGTCGATCTTCTTCGCCGTGCCGGATGGATCGCCAAGGCAGATCGCTGTTTGCAAGGACATTATCGCTCCGGTTTGCGCGCCTACGCTTCTGGATCGCGCCCGAGGCGGAAACGGATTTGAAGACATTCCACTACTGCATGATCAGGCTTGGAAAGACGATTGGTCCACTTGGGCCCAAAATACTGGGTATAAACTGCGCGATGATCAAAGTGGACCTCAGTTTTCGCTCTACAGCCTTGCCGTCGAAGAGGCCAAGGCCGGCGCAGGCATGTTGATCGGACATATGTGTCTGATCGAAGAAGCTTTAGCTTCTGGTGCTTTGACGCCCGTGCATAGTCAATCCTGCCATACAGGTCGTTCTCTTGTGATCGAAATGCCAGAACAATCGAGACGCAGACCTGAAACGGGCCAAGTTGTTCAATTGCTGTCAGACTGAACAATCATCTACGCCAAAGATTGAACTGTCTCTGCTTCCGCTAATTGGGTTGGATTTCACCTTTTCTGAGCGATAAACTGCGGTTGGGGCTTGCCGCGATGGGCGGCTTTGGGCGCTGACAGTTTTGGAACTCGATCTACCTGCCGACGCTGATATTGACTTCAGAACCTGTCTGCTAAGTGTGCAGTCAGCCACTTTCGTATGATCGAAGTTTGTTAGAAGACAAGCTTCCAACTCTTCCTACTTCGAGAAAGTAATGGCTGTGCTACTGTCGCGAAGCTTACACCGTCCTGAGCCCGCTCAGCCAATTGCAGCTGGGTCGTCGTGGTATCGACATGCACCACCCCTTTGTCGAACGGCCCCATCGCGGCATGGGCGTCGGGCGGCGGCTGATCGAAGGCGCAATATACAAGGCGCGCGCGCTGTCCTGCTCCTACATGATGGTCGGCACCCACCCCGACAATTCAAAAGCCCAAGCCGCCTACCTGGCTTGCGGATTCGAGCGGCGGGATGCGGTGCATCCCCGGTTTCACTTTCCTCTCGATGCCTAGTGGGTTTCAGAACCGACCAGCAAGCCTTACAACCGCTCAACCATGTCGATCGGTCCAGCCTCAGCCTCAATCGCGCGGTTCAAAGCTTTCCGGAACAGTTTGGCCCCCGCGTCCAGTCCCAGATCAATATGGGGCGTCTTGGCGTATTTCATGCCCAGATGAACCTTTTCCAACACTTCTTTGTCCTCAAGAAACGCCATCCGCGCGCCATCATTCATGAATTTGGACACCTCGGCATTGTCGGGATCGGAATTGCGGTGCTGGAACCAAAAATACCGGGTTCGATCCTCATCAATCGGGGTCATGAAGTTGTAAGAGATGTTGATGAATGTCTCAGCAACCGGTTGCTTATCATAGCCTCCGGTCCCGACGGGCGTGTAGATGGATTTGTTCAGCCCGATCGCAGGCATACACATCTCATAGTGCTGCAGTCGGTCACAATCACCGTCAAAGGCCACCAGTTTCGCGTAATAAGGCGACGGCGGCTTGTTCTCGATCCAGCGCGAAACGATTACGCCTCGATCTGTTCTATTCACATCCAACGGCTCTTCATCCGTGCCTGCACCTGCAAAGGACGACACATGAACCCAGGCTACATGGCTTGGGTCCAACAGGTTGTCGCAGACCCACAGGTAGTGACAGTCAATATCCATCACCCCGCCATCGGTTTTGCCCCAGCTTGGGTCATCGAAGTTATCAATCGGGAAAATCTTGTCAGGATCGGCCAGATCCGGGTCGCCCATCCAGATCCACAGAAAGCGATAGCGATCCACCACCGGGTAGGATTTTACAACCGCTCTACGCGGGGTCATACCGCGCTGGGTCGGGCTATCGGTGCATTTACCCGAGCAGTCGAATTTCAGACCGTGATAGCCGCATTCCACAACATCGCCAATCAGGTTGCCATTAGACAGCGGCAGCTTGCGATGCGGGCAGGCATCCTCAAGCGCGACGGGGGTGCCGTCCTGCTGGCGGTAGAACACAATGTTTTCGCCTAGAAAGGTCTCGGCCTTCAGTTCGCGCCCGATATCCTTGCTCCAAGCGGCGACATACCAGCAGTTTTTCAGAAACATGGACGAGCTCTCCTGTTGGTCAGATGGCTTGCGCCAGTATGGGCGGATGCCCCTCACTCCGCCGACTCCACCCGCACAACTCTAATGCTGGGATCGACCCGGCTATAGGCTGCGAGCAAACGTTGGTTCCACTTTTGAGAAATGTAATCAGCCATAAACCGCGAAGGAGCAACGAGGGTCACAGTCCCCCCTGCCCGCTCAGCTTCGGATAAATGTTGAAACCAGCTTGCCCACAGTTCTGGATCTCGTTCATGAAGATTCGACTGGACCTGTGACCAGACATCGCTCTCGCCATCTTCGGTGGGCGCGGGTTTCATCGTGAACGGCACAATATTTGTTTCCGGCTCCGGTTCATGCATCATACGCGCATGGAAGTCCGAACCTATGATCGGCCACACCTCTTGCGTGTCGATCATGATCTGTTTGAGGTCAATCTCGTATACGGCGACTCTGCCACGCGCCGCAGGCCTTTTGACGGATACCCACCCTAATGCGCGAAATTTGGACATTTCGCGCTTTACTGTCCTTTCGTTCACTGCCCAAAGGCGCGAAATTTCTTCGCGTCCAATCGACAATTCATTGCTGCGCCAGTTATATCTGGTCGTAATCAAGGCGATGATACGCAGAACACTACGCTGTCGATGTTTGTCTCCTGACAAGGCGTGAATGGTCAGCGCAGAGAGTATATCGTATTTTAAGGCCGCCGCATTACGCCCGACCGGTTTAGCCAGTTGCATACCCGTTCTCACCGCTTCTTCTGCCTCAGACGGGTTTATCCCGCCATGTCCGCGCTGTTTCCCAACGCTTTTCGCCATCTTGGCCTAATTAGCGTCCAAACCTTCGATTCTGTCAAGAAGAGTCTGAAGTCGAGGCAACCTTTAGGTCGGTCATCCTTCAAAAAAGAAAAGAATTTGGTGAATCACTGGTGAAGGGGGACATGCAGTACGTCCCCTTAAAGAGTTCTAATGTCCCCCTATATATAGGATTTGACAGTTCCCTGTCCCCCTAAATAACGAGGTTCCTGGTACATGACTCGCTGAGCGGCGCGGCCGAATCTCCCGAATCGCTTTTGCGCTTAGACGCCTTGTTTTCTTACCCGTGGGTAAGGTTGCAGTTTCATGATATTTTCTTTTGCGTAAAGTGCAAATCGGTCGTAAATAGGAAACGAACAGAAATTTACGTTCCAAATATAGAGATCAGAGGCATGTACACGCACGAAGACCTGAGCGCATTGCGCAACCAATCCCTCAAGCTGCAGGGCTGGATTCGCCAGCAGACTTTTAGCCCCGAAATGGAGAAGACACTCCGCCGGTTTTCAAGCTGGGAGGTTTCCGAGCTGATCTTCCGAGTCAACCAGTCGACCTTTCGCGGCAAATTGGCGGCGGATCCGTCCCTGCCCAGTGGCGAGGTCGAGCCGGATGGGCGCCAGAGGTGGTTCAGCCTGGAAGAGGTGAACGAGTTGCGACGACGTCTCAAGGTGAACCGGAAGTCCCTGATGCCCCCGCGCCCCGAAGGCAAGCGCGCCATTCGCGCTGCTGTTGCCAACTTCAAGGGCGGAGCTGGAAAATCGACCGTGGCGTTACATCTTGCGCACGCCTCTGCACTGGATGGGTATCGTGTGCTTGTGGTGGACTTTGACCCACAGGCGACGCTGAGCCATTCGATGGGTCTTACGGATGTGGCCGAGGATTATACTGTCTGGGGCATCATGGCCCGGGATCTAATCCGTGAAACGGAACGTATGAACAATCGCCCCGTTGCCGCGCAATCAGGGACTGCCCTACCCCGCCGTGAACTGCCGCCGTCAATTACAGATATGGGTCTTGGTGACCTCAGAATCTCGGACTTCATCAGAAAGACTTCCTGGTCCACGATCGACGCGATCCCGTCCTGTGCCAATGCTGCCTTCGTTGAATTTGCTTCGGCGCAGTATCGGCATCTTAACCCTGAGTGGTCATTCTTTGCGGCTGTGTCGCGATATCTGGATCAAATCCCCGATGATGCCTATGACCTGATCATCTTCGATTGTCCTCCGGCCATTGGTTATCAATCCATGAATGCCGTCTTTGCTGCTGACATGCTTTATATTCCATCGGGCCCGGGATACTGGGAGTACGATTCCACCACGTCTTTCATAGGTCAGCTTGCCGAGGCGCTGGAGGATCTGGCTTACGGCTTCGACAAAACCTTACCCACGGGTAAGATCGGCTTGCCGAAAACATTTTGTGAGTTGCGGTTCCTACTCACACGATATGAGCCGGGTAACGCTCTTCACCATGCGATGTTCGAGGCTTTCAAAAAGGTCTTTGGTGAGCACGTCGCCGAGCACCCGGTGGAAATGACTCGCGCAGTTGAGCAGTCGGGCCGCTTTCTTAGCTCGGTTTATGAAATGGATTATCGCGAGATGACACGGGAAACCTGGCGTCGAGCGCGTTCGACATTTGACAACGTATATGAAGAATTCCGGGGCGTCATGTTGTCGGCCTGGGACAAGCTGGAGGATGAGGCATGAGCCGCAAGCGCAGAATGTTCGATATCGACATACCGGCAATGGACGACATTCCTGTCGGGAAAGTGCCGGACAAAGTTCTTGAGAAGCGCCGAGGTCCGATGGCAGCGGCGATTTCTGAAAATGCCGATGCATTGCGGGATCAGCAATCGACAGAAGAAACCATTCGAGCAGAAAACGATCGCCTGGCACATGAGTTGGTCCGCCTTCGGAACGAAGGTTTGGTCACTGAACATGTACCTCTGGCCAATGTCTTGACCGAAAAGCTGACACGAGATCGCAAGCCTGGACCGGATCCAGAGTTGGACGAGCTCAAGGATTCTATTCGGGACATTGGGCTGTCCAATCCAATCCGACTTGAACGTCGTTCGGATGGGCGGTTCGAACTCATCCAAGGGATGCGTCGCCTATCTGCTTATCGAGCATTGCTCGATGAAACGGGTAAGGACGTGTACGCCCGAATTCCGGCGGGCATTTCAGAGGCTAGTGACCTCGACAACAGCTACCGTCGCATGGTGGATGAAAACTTGATCCGTAAGGATATCTCATTTGCGGAAATGGGCGCACTCGCACGAGCGTATGCAGAAAACCCGTCAAATGATTGCCCGGACGTGGACAAGGCCGTTTCCACGTTGTTCAAGTCGGCAAGCTACACCAAGCGCAGCTATATCAGGTCGTTTGCCAGTTTGTTGAGGATGTTGGACAAAGTGCTGATGCATCCAAATGACATTCCGCGAAATGTCGGCGTGGAACTTAAACGCAAGTTCGATGCAACGCCAAATCTTGTGCGGCAGGTGAGCGAGACGTTGATGAGCGAACCGGATCGTGACGGCGTTCGCGAGGTCGCGATTCTCAGGTCTTTTTTAGGGGCGTCAGAGGCCAGCGAAGACAAGAAGCCTAAGGGTGAAAGCTCCAGTAAGCCTCGGCGTGCGAAAACTACGTTTCAAGTAACCGGCCGGGCAGGGGTTGCGAAATGCTCTGCTTCCAGCGGGCGTATTGAGTTGAAATACAACTTGGACTTCACGCGGGTGGATCGCAACAAACTGGAAGAGGCGATCGCCGCTTTTATTGAAGCTTTGCCTGAAGAAGATGACCTTACCCACGGGTAAGAATTAGGGCAGTAATCTATCAAAGGCGCGGACTGCAGTTCGCGCCTTTTTTGTTGGAGACGTATTAAGCCGGGGCCAGTATCGGCATCCAGGATCGGGCCAAGCTAGTTCGTTTTGAGTATGATAGAGCGGGCATTGAGGGCCTATGCTGAGGCAGAAGCTATTTTTCGCAAAGCAGCGCACAAACGTGGAACTAAGCCAAAGTTTGAAGCTGGCGATTAAACCAATCCTCTGGAATGCAGCCCTTCTAAGGATAACGTTACCACCGCTCGCAGCAATTTTTTTGAAACACTCATGTGATGCTCCACTGATTTTCCTATGCTTCTTGCCTTTAGCTCGGGGCGTGGAGTCTGGCGGTTTACGATATTGATTTCAGTTAGAGACCATCCAACTTGTGCAACTCTTTTGGGGGGTCCAGCCACGCAGCAAGGTTTGTCATGTGCTAGACAAAAGGTTTTGGCAAATATTGGCAGCCGCAGAGCGGAGTTTTTTGTTTGAGTTACGTTTTGGTCAAGTTGAACCTTGGTCTAGGGCAGGGTACTCAACACCGTCCTTGCCTCGTTCTCTGCCAGCGCTCAGCTACGACTTGGCTCTTAATGCTCCAAGAGTGAGAAAAGGTGCGCTTACGTGAGGTGTCGTGTAACGTGCAATAAGTTTAAAAAATGATCATTAAAATAAGCTTAAGCAAGAAATTGTGTTATCTAGGGGGATCTGTTGCAAAGTTTCTTACTGACCGAAGAGTTGACACGGTTTCGTTGCAAAGTTTTAGGTCGGCCAAATAGATCTGCGATCGCTTCCGGGTCAGATTGCCAACTCGGAGAATTGACGAAACGGGCAGAGTCCCGGTGTGAAATGGCCTTTACGGATCATGTGCGCGACCTCGATGCCAGCCAGAGTCGCTGATGCCGAAGCAAAAGACTTGAAGCCGAACATCAGGCGGGTTCGTCTTTTGATGAAACGATGGTCCTGTTCCACGATGTTGTTCAAGTATTTTCGCCTGACCATTTCAATTGGGACCTGGCAACCAAAACCTTTCAGCATCTTGTTGGTGGCCTTGAGGCCAGCGGTGTTAGCTCCACTTTTGTTGATGACAATCTTTCTCGGAAGGCCGTTGACCTCCAGCATTCGGGCAAAGAACTTGGTGGCCGCGGGTTTGTTTCGACGTTGCGAAAGCATGAAATCAAGCGTCTTGCCGTGCTTGTCGACAGCTCGATAGAGATAGACCCAGTTTCCTTTCACCTTGATGTAAGTTTCGTCCATTCTCCAGGAGCGGTCGCACGGCCCCCTTCGACGACGCGCCGCTTCAGCAATTGCGCCTGCATACCGCGTCACTCAGCGGTTCAGCGTCGTGTGATCTACTGCAGCGCCTCGCTCATGCATGATCTCTTCCAGATCGCGATATGACAAACCGTATCGGACATAGAAAAACACTGCGAAGAGGATCACATCTTTCGGATACTGCCCGCCTTTGAAAGAGATCATAATAACAAACTTTCAACTTCAATATTTCGATATCCAATCACTCGAAGAACTTATGAGCGTCAACAGTCAAAAGTTTGCAACAGATCCAGACGCAGTGCTGCGTGCGATGATTCCGCTGCGCACTACCCCCAGAGAGTGCCCAACAACAAATTCGCCCCCAGCAGCGAAAATGCGCCTAAGAAAAAGCCTTTGAAGGCTTCGGAATTTGCCCTATGCCGCAACCGCTCACCTGCGGAAAACCCAATCAGGGTCGGAACCAGCAAGAAGACCGAGACTGCCAGATCCGCTTGCGAACTGTGCCCGACAGCTATGAACATCGCCAAAACGGACACACTACCAGCCGTGATTAAGAACCCGAGTGCCTGAACAAATGCGTCACGCTCCAGTCGGAGACCGGTCAGGTACATAGCCAATGGTGGCGCCCATGCGGCAGTCAACCCACCAACCAGCCCGGCAACCAAAGCGCTGATTATTTCGAACAAGCGCACTGTGCTTGACGGGATCGGAGGCACCATGTCACGCCAGCTGAAAAAGCAAAACGCCAGTACAAACGCACCTAGCACAGCGCGCAAAAACCGATCTGGAGTGGATTGACTGAACCAGACGGTTCCAGCGACGCATAGGATCAAAATGGCCGCGTAGCGCCAATGCCGTTTCGCGCATCCAACCATGTCAGGTCCACGCCAGAATTGCCAGACGTTGCTCAGCAACATTGGGATCAGGATCAATGTGACGGCGGATCTTGCGTCGAGCTTAAACGTTAACAGAACCAGCGCGACGGTCGGCATTCCCAGCCCAATGAAACCTTTCACTGCGCCTGCCAGCAGCAGGACGGCGCTGGCAAACGCGATCAGGGAAATGTCATGCATTGCTGCTTCGATTTACTTTATCTGCCTGTCGCGGCTTTCGCGGCAAAGCTTGAGAGCCGCAGGTTTCGGCGTATCTTAGCGCGGTGATACATTTTCGGCAATGCTTGCGGGTTTATGTGCGAACAGGCAATTGCCGTTCATGACGGAAAAGAAACTACGCGGCGCGTGTGCCGGTGGAACATCTTGCAGTTGCTAAGCAAGCAAAAAACCGTTCAGCTTCTATGTGTACTTTAAGAAACAAGCAGCTAAAGAGAAGGACCAGCATGTCGAAGGCACCCCAATCGGACTTGCAACGCGCCCTCGCGGCGCGTTTCAGCGATGCACCTTCACAAGTTGAAAGCACCGCACAATCGGACCTTTTGTATTCCATGGCGGCCCGTGGTTCTTGTCGTGCATTCACGGACAAGCCAATCCCATCCGATTGGGTCCGCACCATCTCCGCGATCGCCCTATCCGCGCCCACAAAGAGCGATCTGCAGCAGTGTGATATCATCTTGCTGGAATCCGAAGATATCCAAAGACGTCTTGCAACACTTGTGTCGGGTCAGTCTTGGGTCGCGGATGCGCCGATGATTGCCGTCATTTGCGGCAACAACCGTCGCCAAAGGTTGTTGCACGAATGGCATGGTGTCCCCTTCGCAAACGACCATCTTGACGCGTTTTTCAATGCAACGGGGGATGCAGCGATTACGCTGGGCGCTTTCGTGACAGCGGCGGAAGTGCTTGGACTCGGCTGCTGCCCGATCAGCGCTGTGCGAAACAAGGCTGCGGCGGTCTCTGACCTGCTTGATCTGCCGGACCATGTTTTTCCATTTGCGGGCCTCGCATTTGGTTTTCCCGCGCAAACGCCGAAGATCTCTAAGCGGCTGCCACTACAGGTCACATGTCACGTCGACCATTATAGGGAGGTCAATTTGAAGGAGACAATTGTGCAATACGATGAAGAGCGCGCGACGTCGCAGCCCTATGAAAAACAGAGATTTCCAAAGAAATTTGCGGACAGCGAAAGGTATTCCTGGTCTGAAGACAAAGTTCGGCAGTATAGCGAGCCCGAACGTGCTGACTTTGGTAACTACGTTCGGTCATGCGGCTTCGAGCTTAATTGATTTGTACGCTAGGATGCTAAGCACTTCAGGACGCGGAGGGTTGATGTCAGAAGTCGTAACACACGAGCCAGAGAACGTCCTTTGCCAACAATTCAGAATGGGCGAACAAATTTCTTCACAGTGGGCTTTGGAGGAATACATTTCGCGGACTGCGGTGCAGCACGGTTGGCAATTGATTCCCAGGAGTCGCAACAAGGTTTGCTTTGACGCTTACGGGTACCGAGCTATCACAACACTTGCAAGGTCAGAACACGAAACTGAAGTACTGTCGGCCGAAACCATTTTTTCTCCGTTGCCCAATAAAGGATCTTGGTGGGTTGACGTAGGACTGATCCTGCTCTGCTGCGTTCTGGTCTTCATTCTGCCGGAGTGGTGCTTGGGTGCCATAATGGTCGCCGCAATCATTTATGTTGCAGCTCCTATTTTCCTTCGCAACAGGTATGCGAAGGCAGAAATCAGAAAATTTGTCACGTCGCTAATGGACTGAAGCAAATACCTTCTCGGATTCACTACCGTGATATTCTTTCATCAGGTCAAAGTGAGACGGCTCTTGAAACAAGATACTTTCCTTATTTCGCGATTGTCACTTTTGCGATATCTCAATGGCATGCATGAGCGCCTCGAATAACTCGTCGAGAACCCGTTTTTTGACTTGGTTGTCTCTGTAAACTAGGCCGAGCGTTCTTATTGGCGCATCCGGGCCGAGGCCAATGCGCATTACTGGGACGGCATCAAACGGCTTGACCGCAAGATCAGGGACGATGGATACACCAAGGCGGGCGTGTACCATCGATACAATCGCTTCTGGGCTATCCAATTCCATTGTCTCAGCCACCTGAATACGTTTCGAGAGAAGCCAATTGTCTATTAGAGTCCCTGCAACAGCGTTCCTATCGAATCGAATAAATGGCTTGGATTTCAAAAGAACCACCGGGTCCACTTCTGTTTCGTCGATGGATGCGATCAGTTGCATTGGCTCTTGCGCCAGTTCTCGAAAGGTGAGACCGGCAGGCATCAAGTTTGGTTTGACAACAATTGCAGCGTCCAGGCCTCCACGTTCAATCTCTGTTAGCAAGGCGCCTGTCAGCCCAGGGCGAATGTGAAGCCCAATTTCGGGCCACTTGGATTTCAAGGCTGCCATCGCCTTTGGCGTTAGCCCTGTCAGTGTCGTACGCAGAGTTCCAAGAGTGATAATGCCTTTGAGGCCGCCGTCTTCTAAGGCGGACGGTACCAGATTGTCATAAGCATCGACTAGCGTTCGGGCCTTTGCAACGATCAGATGCGCCGCTGGGGTAAGCTTTGGCGTGCGCGTGCTCCGATCAAACAGTTCAATGTCCAGCTGGGCCTCAAGTGCCTGCATTTGCTGACTGATCGCGGCATGGGTCACGTGAATGACATTCGCGGCTTCACCAAATGTTTTGGTGTCTGCAATAGCAACTAGGGTTCGGAGTTGCCGGATCGTCATGTCCAATCCTTTCACCCATTGGGTCGATTTTTCAGCCAATGTCGGGCCGCTTGGGGCCTTGGGGCCGCACGAGCTAATGACTGTCTCTATAACGACCAAATGGTATTTTGAAAGCTTTACTAAATTTAATATAAATATTTTTTCGCTTATTTACAGATTGTCTTACTGTTAATCAGAGTCACTATCGTGGCTTTTCGGCTGTGTCCGGTGCGCTTCTCATCGCTTGTTTAGAGGGAAATTCCGTGAGTGACTATGGTGACATGTTGCAACAGGCCAACTTGATCGGCGGCGCTTGGAGCGGATCGGAAAGCGGTGAGACCATTTCGGTGACGAACCCGGCAACTGGTACAGTCATCGAACATGTGCCTAGTTGCGGTATAAGCGAGACCAATCGCGCGATTGCGGCAGCGACGGAAGCGTTCGACGGCTGGTCAACCAGCAATCTGTCTTTCCGTGTTGGTCTGCTGCATAAGTTGCACGACGCATTGATGGACAACCAGGAAATCCTGGCGCAGCTGCTGACAGCAGAGCAAGGCAAGCCGCTTGCCGAGGCGCGTGGCGAAATTGCCATCGGCGCGGCCTATGTGCGCTGGTTTGCTGAAGAGGTGCGGCGCGCCAAAGGCGAGATTGTGCCGTCTCCGACCGCCGATCGCAAACTCATGGTGACACGCCATCCTGTGGGAGTTGTGGGGGCAATCACACCGTGGAATTTTCCGTCCTCCATGTTGGCGCGAAAGCCCTCACCCGCGCTTGCCGCAGGATGCACGATAGTTGCAAAACCAGCGACGGCTACGCCCTATTCTGGTCTTGCCTGGGTCAAGCTGTGCCAGGATGTCGGTTTTCCTGACGGTGTCGTCAGCATCCTGACCGGCTCCGCCCGAGAAATCGCCGGAGCCATGATGGCCAGCCCTGATGTGCGCAAGGTCACCTTTACCGGGTCAACAGACGTTGGCAAAGTGTTGATCCGCCAATCTGCAGACACGTTCAAGAAAGTGTCGATGGAGCTAGGGGGCAATGCACCGTTCATCGTGTTTAACGATGCAGATATTGATGCGGCTATCGAAGGGGCAATGATCGCGAAGTATCGCAACATGGGCCAGACCTGCGTGTGCACGAACCGCTTCTACGTACAGGCTTGTATTCACGACGCCTTTGTCGCGCGGCTAAAGCAGGCGTCCGAGGAATTGGTTGTCGGGGATGGCGCGCATGATGGTGTCGCACAAGGGCCGATGATCGACATGGCAGGCGTCGAGAAAGTGGAAGATATGATCGCGGATGCGACTTCCAAGGGTGGCAAAATCGTCTCTGGTGGCAAAAGGCACGAGATAGGCGGCACCTTTTTTGAACCAACAGTGATCACCGCTGCAAACGCCGACATGAAATGCGCAACCGAAGAGATCTTTGGCCCGCTTTCCGTTGTCTTCAAGTTCGAGACCGAACAAGAAGCTTTTGAAGCCGCTAACGCCACCGAGTTCGGCCTTGCAGCTTACGCCTACACCAAATCGCTCGGGCGCACTTTTCGGCTAAATGATGGGCTTCAGTATGGGTTGATCGGGATCAACTCCGGCCTGATCACGACCGTCGAAGCTCCGTTCGGAGGACTCAAGGAAAGCGGTATGGGCAAGGAAGGCGGTAGTCAGGGTTCGGAGGATTACCTGTCTGTCAAATAAATGTGCGTTGCCGGTTTGGACGCCTGACAAGAAATCACCGCGTCCCGAGGGGACGGAGCTGCACAGAGCTTGGCTCAACAAATAAGGGAATGAACGATGCGCGCCGCTGTTGTCAGAGACTTCAATGAAGATCTTTCCATTGAAACGGTAGAGGACCCAAGCTGCCCCGAGAACGGCGTTGTTCTCGAAGTGGCTGCCTGCGGGGTGTGTCGTTCTGATTTTCATGGATGGGTGGGCAGTCATCCCAAAGTCACCAGTGGTTCAATCCTAGGGCATGAATACTGCGGAACAGTGGTCGAGGCAGGCGCGCAGGCCAAACACAAGATCGGCGACAAACTGATCGCCCCGTTCATTTTGGGCTGTGGTGATTGCCTGGCGTGTCAGACGGGTCACTCGAACACCTGTGAAAGTGCTATTGTCCCCGGTTTTGGCGCGCCGGGCGCCTACGCAGAATTTGTTGCCGTTCCGTTTGACCACAACCTAGTTCACTTGCCTGAAACAATGCCAGACGCGCTGGCCGCTGGTCTTGGCTGTCGGGTCACAACCGCGTGGCACGCATTGACTGATCGCGCTAATGTGCGGGCAGGTGAATGGGTCGCCGTACATGGCACGGGCGGCATTGGCCTGTCGGCTTTGCTTCTGGCCAAAATGCTGGGGGCGCGGGTTGTTGTCGTCGATGTCGTTCAGGAAAAGCTGGATCATGCGCTGACGCTGGGCGCAGATGCAACCGTGAACGCAGCGACCGAGGATGTTCCCGACGCCATCCGCGAGATCACCAAGGGCGGTGCGCAGGTCTCACTTGAGGCGCTTGGCATCGCGCAGACGACGAACGCATCTGTTGAATGTCTCGCCACCCTTGGTCGGCACGTGCATGTGGGCATGCCCGCCGGTGATGGCATAATGGAGGTTAACATGCGTGCCATCTATTCCAAACAATTGGCCTTTTTCGGGACCCGCGGCATGCCTGCATGGAAATACCCGTCTTTGTTGGAGATGATCGAACGGGGCGACGTGGATCCTACCCCCATGTTGGATCGCGAAGTCACCCTATCTGGGGCAAGTGCTGAATTGCGCTCGATGAAGGGCCCGACGCGTCCCGGAACAGCAGTGATTACGGATTTCTCCAAATGACGGCAGAGGTTCTGAAAGTCACCATTCAGCGCGATGCAGACCGCGTCGAAACTTTCGATGTGCCCGCCTATGAGAACCAGACTGTATTGGATGTAGTGTCCTGGGTGCAGCAAAACGCGGACCCGACCTTGAGTTATCGGTTTGCCTGTCGTGTCGGCATGTGCGGCAGCTGTGCGATGATGGTCAACGGTGTCCCGCGCTGGACTTGTCGCACACACATCTCCAAGGTTGTTGATGGCAATGCGGTGATGATCGGACCGTTGCGCAACTTGCCCGTCATCAAGGATCTGGCCGTTGATATGGATCCGTTTTTTGACAAATGGGTTGCCGCCGAAGGTGTGCATCACGGCGCTCTCACACGAGATGACGAGATTGCCCCGGTGCATGAGACAAGCGCCACGAGGGTCGAAGCGAATGCCGGAATTGAATGCATCAATTGTTCTGTGTGTTACGCCGCTTGTGACACAGTGGCGAGCAACCCCGACTACCTCGGTCCGGCTGCTTTACAGCGGGCCTGGACCCTCCTGAACGATGCGAAGGACGAAGGGCGCGTCGCGATTTTGGATGCTGTTTCCGGCAGTGGTGGATGTCACAACTGTCACTCGATGGGGTCATGCACGATGTATTGTCCGAATGAGCTGAACCCGATGTCAGCTATCGCGGGGCTGAAACGAGAAACCGCAAAAAACTTCTTCAAGAGGGGGCGCTGATGCTGAGTTTGCGGCTTTACATGTTTCAACGGCTAAGCGCGCTGCTGATGGCCCCCTTTGTGGTCGGGCATCTGGCGTTGATGATCTATGCCATTCAGGGTGGGTTGAGTGCTGCTGAGATCTTGGAGCGTACCCAAGGGTCTGTGCTCTGGTTTCTGTTCTATGGCATCTTCGTAGTCGCGGTTTCCATCCATGGCGCCATTGGCTTGCGTGCTATCGCGTTGGAATGGGGCGGATTGAAAGGCGCTGCGTTGGAAGGGTTCATGTGGCTTGTTGGACTGGGTTTGTTAGCGCTTGGCGCGCGCGCCGTTTGGGCGGTGACCTTTTCGCAAGGAGTGGGCGTATGAAGGCGGCAAAATGCATCACATCCCGCGCGCATCCCCTGTGGCTTGCCTATATCCTGCACCGCCTGTCCGGGCTCGCGCTGGCCTTGTTCCTGCCCCTACACTTCTGGGTGCTGGCCATGGCGATGACAGACCCCGTTAGGCTGGACGGCTTCCTTCATCTCACCGAAGCGGCCGCGGTGAAGATCGCAGAGTTTGGTCTCGTTTTCCTTCTGGCTATTCACATGTTTGGCGGTTTGCGTCTGATAGCGATGGAATGGCTGCCGTGGAGCGCACCCCAAAAGACACTAGCGGCAGGTGCAACGGCGGGATCTTTTTGCATTGCGATTCTCTTTTTCATGAAAGCGATTTGACATGAAAGTTTCTGACATTGAACGCCACGACACCGACATTCTTATCCTCGGCACCGGAGGCGCTGGCTTGTTCGCTGCACTTCACGCCCAGCAGACAGCACCAGAGGGGGCGAAAATCACCATCGCGGTGAAAGGCTTGATCGGAAAATGCGGCTGCACTCGAATGGTTCAGGGCGGGTACAACGTGGCCCTTGGGGGCGGCGATACGGTTGAACGGCACTTCATGGACACGATCAATGGCGGCAAATGGCTGCCCAATCAGGACATGGCGTGGCGCTTGTGTGAGCAGGCCGTGATCCGCATTCGCGAGCTGGAAAACGAGGTCGGGTGTTTCTTTGACCGCAACGCGGACGGGTCGCTACACCAAAAGGCATTTGCCGGGCAAACGGCGGACCGGACGGTTCACAAGGGTGATCTGACGGGGATCGAGATCATCAATCGGTTGATGGAAAAGGTCCTCGCCTCCGGTGTTGAGAAACTGCAAGAACACCGCGCGGTGGGTCTAATCCCGACCAAAGACAGCCGTGCGCTGGCGGGCGTTCTGATGATCGACATGCGGACTGGCAAGTTCCGTCTGGTGCGTGCCAAAACGGTGATGATGGGCACGGGCGGCGGGCCGACCATGTACAAATACCACACTCCATCCGGTGACAAGACCATGGATGGTCTGGCCATGGCTTTGCGTGCGGGGCTAACTTTGCGGGACATGGAAATGGTGCAGTTTCACCCAACAGGGCTGCTTGCCGGGGATCATACCCGCATGACCGGCACCGTTCTGGAAGAAGGCCTGCGCGGCGCTGGTGGACAGCTCATCAGCCACACTGGTCAGCGGTTCATGTTCGATTATGACGACAGAGGCGAACGTGCCACCCGTGATGTGGTCAGTAGGGGTATCTATGCCGAGATGCGCAAGAACAACAATCCCGAACAAGAGGGCGTCTTCATCTCAATGGCACATCTTGGGCCGGATAACGTGCGTAAGAAGTTTAAAGGCATGGTCAACCGCTGCGCTGACAGCGGCTTCGATCTGGCCGCCGGTAAGGTCGAAGTTGTGCCAACGGCGCATTACTTCATGGGCGGCGTCGTCGTCGATGTCGACACGCGCACGGAGATGGAGGGTCTTTATGTCGCCGGCGAGGACGCCGGCGGCGCCCATGGGTCCAACCGCTTAGGCGGGAATGGTGTGGCCAATTCCACCGTCTATGGCGGTATCGCAGGCGACACGATGGGGCGCGATGTGGCAGGCATGAGCCTGCGTGACCCAGACGAAGATGTGCTGGCGGCAGAGTTCGAGCGCGCCATCTATCCGCTGAGCCGCAAGCCGGATCTTGTCCTACCGCTGCGAAAGCAGTTGCAGAATATCATGTGGGACGACGTGGGTGTCATGCGCACCGAGGCTGGCATGAAGCGCGGGTTGAAAGGGATAGCAAGCGTCTCTGAGGCCTTGATGGATGTAGGTGTTGAGGACAGTAATCTAGCGTTTAACCTGACTTGGCATGACTGGCTAAATCTACGTTCACTGTGCGATGTATCCGAGGTCATTGCCAAAGCCGGGATTGCTCGTGAAAACTCCCGCGGGGCGCATTTCCGTGAAGACTATCCAGAGCCTGGTGCGATGGAAGACAGCGCATTTACTGTCGCAACACTGCAAAACGGCAGGGTGGCCGTGAACAATGAACCCGTTCAATTCACCATCGTGCGTCCGGGCGAGACTGTCTTGCCCGAAGGTGCGCCTGAAACATTGGTTGCAGCACAATGATACCCATAAACCTGATCCAATCCACCGCCGAAACCCTGATGGACAAGGCCGCTATTGAAATCCCGCAAGACTACCTCGATGGCTTGCAAGAGGCCGCTAGGACAGAAGACGGCGATCTGTCGTCGTTTGTTCTCAAGGCGATGCTGGAAAATTACGAGGCCGCCAAGGAAGACCGACGCGCGATGTGCGGTGATACTGGCGTGCCGCGCTGGTTCGTCAAGATGGGCAACGAAGCGCAGGTTGAAGGCGGTATGGTCGCACTTGAAGCCGCTCTGCGCCGCGCAACGGCGAATGCCACCAACGGTGTTCCGCTACGACCGAACCGAGTGCATCCATTGTGGCGGACGGATCACAACAACAACGTGGGCATCGGCGCGCCGGAGATCGAATATGGCTATGAGCCCGAGGGCGCATGGGTAGATCTGATCACCGTCCACAAGGGCGGGCTTTTTGGTTCGGATTACCGGATGCTGTTCCCGTCTGATGGTATTCAGGGGATCAAGCGTTTCTACCTCGACAGCCTTATGGCTTTCGGCAAACGCGGCCTTGCCTGCCAGCCTGCCATCATCGGCATCGGGTTGGGGGGATCCAAGGATATCTGCATGACACTGGGCAAACGCGCCTCGACGTTGCGGATCGTCGGATCGCGTAACAGCGATCCAGAAATCGCCAAGATGGAGGATGAATTCAAAGAACTTGGCAACTCTATCGGCATGGGTGCCATGGGGTTTGTCGGCAAGAACATGGTAATCGATTGTAATATCGAAGTTGGGTATTGCCACACGGGCGGAATGCCCATGTCGGTGCATGCGTTCTGTCTAAGCTCGCGCCGCGCCGTCGCCCGCATCCACGCGGACGGGCAAGTCGAACATCGCACGGACCCAGACTGGTTCACCGACTATCAGCGTCGTGAAACCATTGACTGGGAACCTATGCGGGAGGCAGCAGAATGAGCGCACCGCGTGAAATCATCCTGTCCACCACCCCCGCCGACGAAGAGATCGCAGATCTGCGCCTGGGCGATGTCGTCTACCTTGATGGCCTGATGTACACAGCTCGAGAAGGCGTCTATATGCGCGCTCTAGAGGAAAAGGCGAATATCCCGATGGAGTTGCCCTCCCAATCCGCCGCCAACTTCCACTGCTCACCCGCCGCTCGAATCAACCCGGATGGGTCTTTTGACATGGGCGCTGTGACGGCGACGGCATCTTTCCGCTTTGCCAAATGGTTGCCTGAATGGATGGCCAAGACCGGGGCAAAGTTAATCGTCGGCAAGGGCGGCATGACATCGAAGGACTACAAGGAATACTTCGTGCCTAATGGCGCAGTCTACCTGTCGACCGTCGGATACGGCACGGGTGCGCTTCTTGGGCGCGGCGTTGAGAATGTCGAGGCTGTGCACTGGAACGAGGAACTCGGCCTCGCGCAGGCGATGTGGGTTCTCAAATGCAACCGCATGGGCCCCTTCATCGTCGCCTCCGACATGTACGGTGACTGTCTTTTTGAACGGGAAAACGCCAAAATCGCTAAGAACGTAGCACGGGTCTACGAGGGCACCAGGCCTGCAACCCTTAAACGCTATGGCGAAAGTGACGACCGCACGGATGAGGTCATTTGAAGGTATGCCTATCGATGCGCATAAAGATGAAGTCGCACGGGAATCGGAGTGCCTCATACCATTGTTTATCCTGGAGACATTGGTGAAGTCAGATCGACCGATGTCCGTGGCTGACACGGGTTAATCCTTGGAAATAGAGACAGCGGTGCTGCAACCGCATTTCGAGGCATTGGAAGAGCAAGAGTTCATCCAGAGTTCTGGATCGCCGAGCTTCTCTATTTTTGGTCGTAGATTGGTGATGCTTTGTGCGGCGTTAGGAACCGGTGATCTCACTTAGGGCGCTGGCCTTCAGGCAACTGGCAAGTGAAGTACAGTCAGAGTATTCCGCGATGTCCAGAGTACCCGCAATTTCTCACATTCGCGCGAACACTTTTCCTTAAGGCACCTCGAATTAAGTAATCAGCGCGCGCAGCATCAGTATAATGCCCGACAGAAACATCATTGCGATGATCAAGCGACGAAATTGATCATCGTCCAGCCGCTTGAACAGCGAGATCCCGATCTGGGCAAAGACAATAGTAACAGGAAGCGCTAAGCCGATGAGTATCAGCGTATCCCACGAATAGGCTCCGTTGACCGCAAACATGATACACGCGAGCGCCAAGACAGCCACGTTAAAAGGCTGAAGCACAGCACGGGTTTCAGCCTTAGGCCAAGGACACATGGCGCACCACATCGTCGGCAATGCGCCCGACAACGATGCGGCACCTCCAAGTAAGCCACCAAAGAATCCGACGATGCATTCGATTATTGGTGCGGGGTGTTCGAGTTTTGGCAACGTGGTGCGGAAAGTGAAAAATCCGCCATAGAGCAGCATGAAACCTGCGATGATCATCTTAAGTGTCTCCACCGGAATGTACGAAAGAGCGGCTACGCCCATCGGTATCCCTGGAAGAGCGGGCAGCAGGAAGCGCGCGAGGCGCCTTGGCTGATTTGCAATGGACCTTCGTACCAACCAAACGCCTTGCAAACCGCTAGCGACGGACATCACAACAACCACTGAAACCGCCTGAACCGGCGGCATGACATTTAGCCAGAAGCCAAGTGCAAAAAGAGCTGTGCCGAATCCCGCCAATCCGTTGATGAGCCCACCAGCTGCCGCCCCCATAAGCAGGTAAACATAGAGCTCGGTTGGCAATTGCAATGTCCTTAAATTCAACGCCCAGCGAGATAATACGTAGTCTTACTTGACTACGAAGAAGCCCAACAATTTTGCGCGCTTTCGCAACCAATTCCAAGCCCAATCGACGGCGATTGCGGTTTTCGTTGCAACCGACAAAAATTCTTGACACCCCGTATTTCTCTCAGAATCTTCATCCTCCCACCGAAGCTGGCCGGTAGCCCCAAACTTTGGGTGATTTTCAAACGCTTCCCCTTGTAGTTCATTTTGTTCGGGCTGATTCCGTACAGCGCACTCAGCCAATTTGCCTCGGTGCCAAATCGCGATCTTAGTGTTGCTGTAGCGGTCAATAACGAACATGATTTTGATCTGAACGCTTCCCATGGCCACGCAATTCCCATTGGCGAAAAAAGTCCGTATTGTCGTCGTCTTTCGATTCTAAACACGGTTCGGAGAAAGCTCAGTCTCAGTTCCAACTAGAACAACACTCGTGAATGACCGGATTGACGACAAGCGCTGCGTTGCATCAGCACGTGTGCGGCAGCCGCGAACAAATGCTGCGTCAGCAAGGCACGAAAAACGAATGTAGAGAAAGTCCGCGTAGGGGTAACTCGAACAGAGCCCAGAAAACGGCTGCTCTGAGCCCAAAGCAGTCCAAGTGAAGCGACAAAGCACTTGGCGCGAAGGTTGTATGACCACTTTTTCTATCGCCCTAGACTTAACCGCACAAATCCGAAGCCTCTATCGAATTCTGGGGCATCCGTTTAAACTGCGCACTACGTGGAAGAGAAATCAGGTAATTCGGTTTGCTTCAGTGCAGGATGGCTTAGATACGTTTTGAACCAAAAACTCAGCCCCACTATTTTCTTGCTTCGCCATGGTGAAACCGAATGGAATTTGCAGAAACGACGTCAAGGTCGGCAGAACTCGCTCTTGACTAAGCGAGGGGTCGCTCAGGCATTGGCGAGTGCAAAAAGACTGGGGCACCGCCTATCCAGCCGTCACCCTCTGACGGTAATTTCAAGCCCACTTGGTCGAGCGGCACAAACGGCTTCCATCGTCCTTGAAGAGCTTGGCCTACCACCAGAAACCATCGAATATGAGAATCGTTTGGTGGAATGCAGTTTTGGACAATGGGAGGGCTTGACGGAAAACGAGATCATAAGGCGGTTTCCCCTGGAATGGGACGCGCGCAGTTCTGACCGTTGGAACTATCCTGTGCCGGGCGGAGAATCCTATGCTGACGTACATAACCGGGTTTTTGCTTGGTATTCCGGCAAGTCGTTTGAGGGGGCTGTCATAGTTGTTGGCCACGGCTTAACCCTGCGCGTGTTTCGAGGGATCTACTTGAACTTGTCCCCAGAAGAAGTTTTTGAATTGAATGAACCTCAAGATGGTTTCATCGAGTTGCGATGCGGACAATCAACCTTCGTGCAGCACTGAGGTGTCGAAGTTTGGCACTTAATCCCATGATATAGGATTTCCGCTGGCTATAAGCCTAGAAAACAACTTCTGAATGAAAGGGTTAAGCCGTTTTTTCAGAGCAAAGTAGCTATCGACCTAAGTCTGGAAAAACTGCAACGCATCGGTTCAAGGTAGCAATTCGCGAATTGATTTGTTCTTTTTAGGGTCGTCTTTTAGGTCTAAGAGCAAGTCTTCCAGCTCTGGCTGTTTGAGTGCTTTCGCAGCTCCTTTCGGTGAAAACCAGTGCCTTTTTCTTTCGTGCCTTTCCTTCCAACGGCGCTTCACCTTATCGACGTAGAGCGGGTAGACGGTGGCCTTCACTAGGACACTGGTACCGTCGTTAAAAATCTTAGCGTACTCAAACTCACCGATCGGCTTGCGGGAAATTGTACCTTCCACCCCAGCCTCCTCCAACGCTTCAATTTCTGCCGCGCGCCAGTCTTGCTCGCCGACCATCGGCCAGCCCTTGGGCATGATTCAGCGCCCTGTGTCACGCGACGTGATAAGGAGTACCTTGAGGCGGTCGACGAACAACTGCAGAGGCAATGCTGCAACTTGTTTAGTACGCTGAGCCACTATGCTTATCGCCCTCCACAGCAGGTTGAAGTGATGATGTGACCGATCCTTTCCGATTGTGACTGGTAGAAACACAAAAAAACGTCACCAATTAGCGACGCAGAATTCACTGGTTGTCGATATGCCACCCCATGCCCAAATCCGACAGATGCCTTTGAACCCGCCCAGGGTAGTCAGATACAATTGCATCCACGCGCAGGTCGATCATCCTGCTTATTTCTTCGTGCTCATTGACAGTCCAAACGGCGACACATAAGCCCAGCTCTTTTGCAAGGGCCACATTTTCTGCTGTCACATCCGCATAATATGGGCACCAAAGCGAACCACCGGCTTGCTTGACCAAAAATGGGATTTCGTCGCAGCGACCGCGAAAGTCTGGGCAAACCGCTTTCGAGGAATCTTCGCCCACTTCGTCCTCGTTTTCCGGAAGCTGCGTAAGGTAAGAAGACGGCATGTCCGGAGCCTGCCGCTGGCATTCTTCCAAAAGGTTCCAGTCAAAACTGTGTAAAACCGCGCGCGTAGATAGACCTTTGGCGCGAACCTCCTGAAGAACTCGCCCAACAAAGTTCTCTCGAAAAATCGCATCGTGAGCCAGGTCAGGATCCGATTTCAGTTCGAGCATCAGATAGGCATCGCCGTATTTTGCTTCGGCTACCAAATCGAGCAAGTCTATCAGCCTTGGAACACGAACGCCGTCCAGTTGCGCCTGATCCGGGAAACGTTGGCCATAGTCAGAATGCCCGTCTAACCGTCCAATATCGAATTGTTGGATTTGCTCGAAAGTCAGAGATGAGACTTTCGGCTCTTCACCGGTCAGAAACAGGCCATTGGTGTCGCGAAAGCCAGATGCGTGCAGACGATGATTGTGGGTTATGACCGGAACGTCATCAGCTGTTAGAACGACATCAAATTCAAGAAGCGGTACGCCGATGGACAGCGAGAAATCAAAACCAATCATGCTGTTTTCAGGCAAAACGCCTCTTGCTCCTCGATGTCCCACAACACGGATCAGGTTGTTTCCACCACGAAATGCTTCGACCTGCGGAAACCCCATTAGCTTTCCAGCCTTTCCCCGGTTGATTGGTCAAACAGATGCATGTGCTCAGAGGCGACCGAAAACCGCATATTCGGATGTCGGTCCTCGATCGGATGAACTCCCGGAAGGCTTATGGTGATCGCTCCGCCGCCTCTCGCGAGTTGACCGTGTAACAGAGTGTTGGCCCCTAACGGTTCCGCCATCTGGATCGCCGCTTCTAGCGGACCACTATCATCCAACAACAGGTGCTCTGGGCGGATCCCCAGCTTCAACGCGTTATCGGGACCCGCAGATGGGCCAACTTCTACTTCACCGATCTTGACTGTCCCGTTCTCACGCCGGGCATCAAACACATTCATCGCCGGGCTGCCAATGAACTGTGCCGCGAACAATGTTCTCGGTGTTTCGTACACCTCCAGCGGAGTTCCAATCTGTTCGGCGATACCGCCGTTCATGACGATCATCCTGTCTGCCATCGTCATCGCCTCGACCTGATCGTGGGTTACGTAAAGCGAGGTGATGCCCAGCTTCTCCTGAAGCTCACGAATTTCCAGACGCATCTGAACACGCAGTTTAGCGTCTAGGTTCGACAGCGGTTCATCAAACAGGAATACTGCTGGTTCGCGGACAATAGCCCGACCCATTGCCACCCTCTGACGCTGGCCGCCGGAAAGTTGTCTTGGTTTGCGATCCAGTAAGGGTTCCAGTTGCAACAGCTTGGCAGCCTCAGTCACCTTCTCGTCGATCTGGCTCTTGGGCAGACCGGCGATCTTTAGGCCGTACCCCATATTCTGGCGCACAGACATGTGTGGATAGAGTGCATAGTTCTGGAACACCATCGCGATGTCGCGATCCATCGGCTCTTTGTCGTTGGCTCGTTCTTCTCCAATTCGGATTTCGCCATCGGTCACGGTTTCTAGACCCGCAACCATCCGCAACAGCGTGGACTTGCCGCAGCCCGAGGGTCCGACGATCACGATGAACTCACCATCAGCAATATCGATATCGATGCCGTGGATGACGTCCGTTGGGCCAAAGCTCTTTTTGACGTTCTCTAGGGTTACTGTTGCCATTTCTTACTTCTCGCTATCGACAAGGCCGCGGACAAAGAGCTTTTGCATCGATACCACCACTATGACCGGTGGGATCATTGCTAGAATTGATGTAGCCATGATGACCGGCCACTCGGCCACATCATCGCCGGACGGGAACATCTGTTTGATGCCCATCACAATGGTGTTCATTTCAGGGTCGGTGGTGATGAGCAGCGGCCAAAGGTATTGGTTCCAGCCATAGATGAACAAGATCACGAACAGCGCCGCGATATTGGTCCTGCTCATGGGCACAACGATATCAATGAAAAACCGCATCGGGCGGGCACCGTCGACTCGAGCTGCTTCGGCCAGTTCATCTGGAATTGTCAGAAAGAATTGCCGGAACAGGAACGTTGCCGTGGCCGAGGCGATAAGTGGGAAGATCAACCCATAGTAGCTGTTGAGCATGCCGAACCCGGCGACAACTTCAAAAGTTGGAACAATGCGAACCTCGACCGGTAGCATCAGCGTCAGGAAAATTAGCCAAAAGAACGTCGTTCGACCGGGAAATCGAAAATAGACAATCGCAAAGGCTGACAGCAATGAAATGATGATCTTACCCACCGCAATACCAATGGCCATCACGAGGCTGTTGAACAACATCGTGGCGACAGGCACATTCACGCCAGAAAACAATGCAGCCTTGTAGTTTTCCCAGAACTGATCACCCGGAACCAACGGCATCGGCGGTGACACGATTTCCGGCTGGGTAACGGTCGAGGCCACAAATGCCAGCCAGATCGGAAAGAAGATGATCAGAACGCCAAGTATCATTAGCGCATGGGTCAACCAGATCCCCATCCCGCGTTTTTCGACCATACCGTGTTGTTGGGCGGCCATCAGTAGTGCACCCTTTTTTCCACATATTTGAACTGGATGACGGTCAATAGGCCGACCACGATTAGTAGAATGACTGACTGCGCCGAGGATGAACCTAGATCCTGCCCGACGAAGCCGTCTGAGAAGACCTTGTAGACCAGAATGGTCGTCGCCTGTTGTGGGCCTCCGCCTGTGATGGTGTGGATAACGCCAAAGGTTTCAAAGAAAGCGTAAACGACATTCACCACCAGCAGGAAAAACGCCGTCGGAGATAGCAGCGGCAGTACAATTGTGAAGAACCGGCGCCAGAAGCGCGCTCCGTCGATCGCGGCAGCCTCGATCACCGACCGCGGAACCGATTGCAGAGCTGCGAAAAAAAACAGGAAGTTATAACTGATGCGCCCCCAAGCCGATGCTACAACCACCAACCCCATGGCCTCGGTGCCGTTCAGAACGTGGTTCCAGTCATAGCCAAGCTGGCCGAGGTACCAAGACACGACACCAACGCGCGTGTTGAACATGAACAGCCACAGTACACCAGCCACGGCGGGGGCGACGGCGTAGGGCCAAATCAGCAATGTCCGGTAGACGCCCGATCCCTTGATTAGACGATCTGCGATGACCGCCAGAAACAAGGCCGGGATCATTGAACACAGCGTTACGAGCGTTGAAAACACCGCTGTTGTCACAAAAGAGGCGCGGTAGAACTTGTCGCTCAGAAGGAACTCAAAGTTGCCGAGCCCGACGAATTGGGACGACAACCCAAAGGGATCAGGTATGAACAGAGACTGCCAAACGGCCTGGCCTGCGGGGTAAAAGAAGAAAACGGCGGAAATGATGACCTGAGGGGCGATCAGCGCCAATGGCAAAAGCCAGCCGCGGAAGGTGACGCGTTTTTCCATCTTGATAATCCACCGAAGAAAGAAAATGCGGGCCCTTAATAGGCCCGCATCAGTTTACGACTTATTGATTGGCGGATTCGAACCGGCGCAGCAGTGCGTCACCGCGCTCTTTTGCGCTATCCATCGCTTCCTGAGCGGTCTTTTCACCGGACCAGACGGCCTCAAGCTCTTCGTCGATGATGCCGCGAATTTGGTCGAACGAGCCCAGACGCAGACCTTTCGAGTTTGCGGTTGGTTCCTTCGCAGTCATCTGGATTACCGCGATGTCGGTGCCCGGGTTTTCATCATAAAAACCTGCAGCACGAGTAGCTTCACCCGCTTCGGCCGTGATTGGAAGATAACCGGTATTTTGGTGCCAAGCAGCCTGAACGTCCGACGAGGAAAGGAAGCTTAGGAACTCTCCAACGCCCTTGTATTCCTCGGGATCATGGCCTTCCATAACCCAAAGGGATGCACCGCCGATAATGGTATTCTGCGGCTCACTGGTGACTGCTTCCCAATAGGGCAGCGGCCTTACGTCGAACTCAAACTCAGCTTCAGAGCTGATACCGGCGTAACCGGCCGAGCTTTCCGTGAACAACGCGCATTCACCGGCCCGGAAATTTGCACCACCTTCGTTTCTGCGCCCGGTGTAGATGAACTTGCCATCCTTGGCCCAGTCACCCATTGCTGTCAGGTGTGCAACCTGCGCTGGACCGTTCAGCATCAGTTCGGTATCCAGACCGGCAAAACCGTTGTCCTGCGATGCGAACGGAACGTCGTGATAGGCCGACAGGTTCTCGAGGTGAATCCAGCTTTGCCATGCGGTCACCAGCGGGCAGTCCTCGCCGCCAGCCTTAAGCTGCTCAAGTACGTCGCCAACCTTTTCCCAAGTCGATAGATCTGTGTCCGGATCAACACCCGCCGCTTCGAAGGCATCGCGATTGACCCACAGAACCGGTGTGGACGAGTTGAAAGGCAGAGAGAGCATTTCACCGTCCGTTGTAGTGTAGTAACCTTTGACAGCGCCAATGTACGCGTCAGGATCAAACGACGCACCGCTTTCAGCCATCACTTCATAGACGGGTTTGATCGCACCTTCGGCCGACATCATCGTTGCCGTACCCACTTCGAAAACCATCAGAATGTGGGGTTGCTCGCCGGCGCGGAAAGCCGCAATACCTGCGTTCAGAGTTTCCGAGTAATTGCCTTTGTGGCTTTCGACCACGACGAACTCATCCTGGCTGGCGTTGAACTCATCAACTTGCGCTTTAACAAGCTCACCCAATCGACCGGTGAAAGCGTGCCAGAACTGAACTTCAGTTTGCGCCATCGCCGCCACGGGGGACAACGCAGTAGTTACGGCGAGAGCGCCGAGAAATTGCTTATTCATGATTCCTCCCATGCATCAGTGTTGATGCTTCGTTGAATACCGACCGCAACGCGTAATCAGCACACATGACGATTTCACGACGTTAACGTTACAAATTTATAATTCAAGCATTAAATTTTTGAAAAAAACATAACACTACGTTATGAAATTACTAAGCAAACAACGAACCAGGTTCAAAGCATGAGTCAAACTTTTAGAATCCGCCAATTGGAAGCGCTCATGGCAGTTTCCTCAAACGGGTCGGTCACTGCTGCAGCTAAGGATCTTGGGATAAGCCAGCCTGCGGTCAGCCGACTGCTTTCTGATCTGGAAAAATCGCTTGGCTTTCAACTTTTTGATCGCCGCGAAGGTCGCTTAGTTCCTTCGCAGGAGGTGCGTTATCTGCAACCCAGCGTAGAGCGCGTTTTGGAATTGATGAAGCAGATCTCGGACGTTAGTCAGGACATAACCCAACGCAAAGCGGGACACATCCGAATCGCATGTTTGCCCGGGTTCGCCACCAGTCACCTTCCCAACGTCATCGCCACCTTTTTACAAAATCGGCCAGGTGTGACCATGACGATCGAGCCTGACAGACCAGAACGCATTCTCGAGTGGATGATCGGTGAGCAATATGATTTCGGAATCACAGACAGCTTTAACGGGCATCCGGCCGTCGAAAGCAGAGACATCGATGTCCGTACAGTTTGCGTGTTTCCTACCGGACATGAATTGGAAGAACTCTCCGAGGTGTCACCTACGGATCTTGCGAATGCCAAGATTATTCACACAAGGCGCGACAGCGACTTTTTTGGAAAACTTTCAAAAGCGTTTCAAAGCGCCAACGTCAAACTCAACTCCCACATCGAAGTCAGGCAGTTTACGGCAGCTTGTGAATTGGCTGTAAAAGGTGTTGGGATTTCCGTGGTCAGCGAGTTGGATGCCGTCCAATATGCAGACAACGGATTGAGCTACCGACCGTTCAAACCGCTCTTGTCACATACGCTTTCCCTTGTGCGTCCGATTTTGAAGCAACCGTCACTGGTGACGCTAGAGTTCATCGAACAGTTTCAAGAGAGCCTAGCCCCGTTCAAGGCAAGCTAACTAAATCACTGATTTTATGGCGGAAAACGCCAATGTTCGCTGTCAGCAAGCCGTACTTTTTCTATCTTCATAACTTGAAGCCAATGCTTGAGCATTTGGAATAACCCAGGAGATCGACCTTGCCCTAATAGGCAAAAGCGGGGAAACACAGATTAGTTTTACAGTTGAGCTTGGATGATCTAGCTCCTTATCCTAGGACACCTAGTGACAGCTTTGTCCGCACAGCGGTCATTGATGCATTACGCGGCGAAAGACTGCTTTGAGCCCATTTTGGCCAATGCTGCGCGATGCCCCAATGACCGCAACGCAGGAGCAAGCAGTCTTTGGAAAAACCGACTGCAGACCCAATGCGTCCGTATAGAAAGAGTCATGAATCCGCGTCAGCTCCAGCGATTAATGACATTCGCATCTCGCGTGGCTTTAGAAGCTTGAAACTCCCGTAGGCTCGAGAGATGAAACCTGCTTCTTGGAGTTGACCCAGATGCTATGCGACCGTAGACCGCGCAAGATTCCCGAGGTGAGCGAGATCGGACCGTGTCGCATCAACTTCGGGCTGCCGATCAAAAGGATTGTCGTTCATACGCACATCTGCGAGCCGCACGAGAAGAATAGTGAAGCGTCGAGTCGATCAGAAGATGCAGCGGGCCGCTTCCCGCCGCGATACGGAAGACTCACCTTCAGCGTTCTTTGACGGCGGCACAGGGTACTGAAATCAGGCACTGCACAGTCCGCCAGTCAGCCGCAGGCAACTACCCACGAAGCCCGTGGCTTGCCTCAGCTGCAGCCCGACAAAACCTTCAGGGTCAGAGACGCTTGGAATGCGGATTCGCTGAAACTGTGGTGACGACCGCGCTTGCCTTAAGGTAGCGGTGTCCAATCTATCTCAGGATCAAACCAGATCGAAAGCGATCCTCGTTCTTTCAATGCGTGATTGTACGAAGGCCAGTTCCCGGTCTTGTACTTCGTTCGGGCCCAACTGGTCGTATCTCTCAGCTATCATGCTGGATTTATGAGGTGAATCCTTCAACCCATTTGGCAGCAAAGCAGCTTGGCTCCAGAATTGGCGACCCGTCAGTTGGGAAAGAATCACGAATCTAGCCATTCGGATTCCGGTAAGGGATCAGGCAATTTTCCGACACAGAATCGACCAAAATGCCAAATCTTACAATCTTGGCGTGTATTTCTCCGTGGTTTGGAGGATGCGGCGCCCTGACGGCGGGACCTAACCTTGTGGAAGGCTCCGTCGATATGGAGGGGGTTAGAACGCCGCGAATTTGGGCGGCATCCATCAGTAACTAGTGAGTTAACTAGGAGAGTAAAATGTTGAAGCTTTACGTAACGATGAAAACCATGGCACGCGACGAAAGCGGCGCGACCATCGTGGAATATGGTGTTGCTCTGACAATCGTCACGGCGATTGCAGTTGCCACTCTGACAGCTTTGGGCGCTGACGTTAACGGTCAGTTCACCAGCGCGGAAACCCTGATTCCTTAAGGAATACAAAGCACGCGGTGCGCTCAGCCCCGCGTGCTTATCGCCCCGGAAAATTTTCTTGATCCATTGGCAAAGTGCAACCGTTCCGATCGGTTCATTCAATAAACGCCAGGAAATAGCTGAAGGAGCACCAGATGAGACTCTCTGCCATTTTCACTGCATTGACGGGCCTAGTCGTAGCCGGAGGGTCGGTTTACGTCGCTCGGGATTACATTCAATTCGATACTCAGTCCGCAAATGTCGGGGCCGAGAGCGAGATGGTGAGCGTGGTCGTTGCATCGCGCGATATTTCGTTCGGCGAAGAAATCGAGCCCGGCGCGCTGACAACCATTGACTGGCCCCGTGGTGCCGTACCCGTGGGCGTCTTTACAGATTACGACGACCTGATTGCGGCGGCCAACATGCCGTCCCGGCGCGCCCGTCGCGCAATTACTCAGGGTGAACTGATACTGAACAGCAAGGTTTCCGACTTTGGTGAGAAGGTCACCATCGTTCAGACGTTGGGCGCAGATCATCGCGCCATGGCCATCGAGGTTGACGCCGAAACCGCCGTGGGGGGCTTTGTAACCCCGGGCGATCGGGTCGATGTGGTGATGACCACTGGTGAAAAAAGAGACATGCACGCCGTCACCATTTTGCAAAACATCAGGGTCATCGGTGTCGATCAGGAATCTGACGAACAGACCGACCAACCCGTTGTTGCGCGCACGGTTACTGTTGCCGTTACGCCTGATCAGGTCCAGCGCCTTGCCCTGGCGCAGCGTGCCGGTCGGCTGAGCCTGACCTTGCGGTCCATTGATGACACCGAGGACAAGACGCTGACTATGACGCGGTTGAACGATCTGCTGATTGATGAACCGGTTATTGCGCAGGACATCAAAGAACCGGTGCGCAAAACGATAATCCGGGTCCGCCGCGGCACCGAAGTGACTGAATCCATCATTAACTGAATCGACCAAGGAAGGTTTCGACCGTGTCCCTCGCTCAATTCATACGTCAATTCCGCAGCTCCGAAGACGGCGCGATCCTGGTCTTTGTTGCGGTGGCCCTGTCGGTCATGGTCGGTATGGCCGCCCTTGCATTCGACATTGGCCGCGTGACCACCACCCAGTCGGAATTGCAGAGCTTTGCGGACAATGTCGCCCTTGCGGCTGCGGGGGAACTGGATGGGCGCCCGGATTCAATCACGCGTGCCACCAATGCGGCTGCAAACATGATCCGCGACCGTCAAAGCTTTGGCGTGCGCAACAAGGATCAGCTGTTGTCCGGTGCAACGGATTACCAGCTACGGTTTTACGAAAACCCGCCGACAACTGCGACCGATCCCGCTCAACCCGCGCAACTGCTGGATTCGACCGATCCAGCCAGCGGACCGATTGCTGCATTTGTTCGGGTGACCGTCGACACGCACGAGGTTGCCACTCCGCTGGCGGCGGCAGCGGCGGCTCTTTTGGGCAATGCGCAGCCTTTCTCCAGCGTCAACGCCGAAGCCGTAGCAGGGTTCACCCTGATGGCCTGCGACATCACCCCGATGTTTATCTGCCTGCCGCAGCCCAGCCTCGATCTGACCGAAGGCCAGTTGATTAGAATGGTTAGCCAAGGCGGCAATGGACAATGGGGGCCCGGCAACTTCGGTTTTCTGTCTTCTAATCAGAATCTGGCCATCGATGCCTCCGGTGCCTGCGATCCTGCACCAAACGGTCAGGAAGATTCATGTGCTCTGGCGGCATCGCGCGCTGTTTCCATGTGCTTCAGCCAAAGAGGCGTTGAAACCAGACCGGGTCTGAGCGTGGGCAACATGGTGGCTGGCTTCAACACGCGTTTCGACCGGTTTGAATCTAGCGCCAAGCAGTTCAGCAACGGCTCGCGCTACGACGTCGACAATTTCGCCTCTTCTCCGCATGTCCTGGACGGCTGGATCACTGCAGGTAACGGAAACAGCTGCACCAGCCAGCTGTCGCCCACCTATGAAGCGAACGGGGTCCTTGATCCGGCCGCGACCGTGGGTCTGCCGCTTGACGACTGTTTTGCCAGCGGCACTTGCCCATCGCCTCGTATCGGCAATGGCGTCTTTACCACTGGCCTAACCGAGTATCTGACTATCAACTATGGCGCTGATTTCAGCGGCCCTCTCCCGACCGGTATTCCGCCTTGGTTCCCGACTGGTGGCACCCGCTATGACATCTACAATGCAGAGGTCACCAACCAGGCCGCTTTGGAGGCTATCCTGACCGCCGGTGGCAAAGCTGAAAGCAGCATGCCTTCGTGCCAACCCCCGTCAGCTGGTCGCGCCGATCCTACGCGCCGTGTCATCACCGTTGCCGGTATCGATTGTGCGACGTTTGAGGACGAGCTTAACGGTGGGTCGGGCACCATTCCGGTCACCAGTTTCATCGAGATGTTCCTGATCCGCCCTTCGGAATCCGGCAGCACCGGTGCCAACGCGGTCATCTATGGTGAGGTCATTCAGACCGTATCGGATGGCATCGGCGGCGCCGGAGTTGGCGGCATCGTTCACGATCTGGTTCAGCTTTACGAGTAATGATCATGTTTGGTGCATCCCGTCATATCAGCAAAACCCTTGGCCGGTTCCGCAATGACCAGTCCGGCGCGGCGTTGGTCGAGTTTGCGATCCTTTTGCCAATCCTGTTGGTGACATTTGCCCTGATCGTCGAGGGGGGCCGGATATTCTGGTCTTATCAAAATGCAATCACGGGGGTTCGGGACACTGCCCGTTATGTTGGCCGGATCGCCCCGTCCGATATGTGCACTGCCTCGCCAAGCGCTGCAATCGGCGATTTCCAGGCCGCTGTCTCAAACACTCTGACATCGCTTTCGACCACTGACATTGCCGTCGGCCTGGATTCTCTGTCCCTCGAATGCGTCGGGCTTACAGGTGAATACCGTGTTTCGCCCACGCCAGTCGCCGTCCTGACCGCGTCACTGACAATTTCTAATCTGCCGTTCACGCCCCTGTTCCAACTGGTAGGAGGCTCGGCAACGGCGCAGATCCAAACCACGATCACAGATCGCAGCCGGGTGTTTGGACCATGACCCACTGCATTCGCAAAATAACCCGCGGAATGTCGCGATTTGTCCGTCAGGAAGATGGGTCGACGGTCACCGAGCTTGCCTTTGTCCTGCCGTTGTTCCTTTTGATTTTCCTGGGTCTGATTGATTTCGGCAGATTGGCCTTCCACTATGTGGCGGCTGAAAAAACAGCACAGGTCGCCGCTCGGATGGCGGCCGTGATGCCACCCGCATGTGGCGGTGTGCCGACAACCAACGCCCGGGGAACCTATACCGATATCACCGGCCCGCGGTTCGGAACCAATTGCAGTTTCGCCGCTGGCGTCTGCGTCGAACCGGCAGCCACCGTATGCACCGGTGCGGCCCCCGCGAATGCAGCTGCCCAGACCACCGTGACCGACATCTGGAACATGCTTCAGTTTGCCGTTCCCAACGATCCCACCGCAACTTTCGACGAAAGCAACATCACGTTCACCTACGATTTCGACCCGGAAATGAATTTTCTGGGTGGCCCTTATGTGCCGATGGTCACAGTGACGATCGAAGAACTTCCGTTCCGGTTCGTCTCTCCGTTGGGTTCGATCGCAGCGCTGGTTTTGGGCGGCTCAACGCCAGAAACCGATGCGCTGACCACCGCGACAACGGGTTTCAAAATATTTTCCGACTTTAGCGCAACCCTTCCTGGCGAAGACCTCGCCAGCGGAGTCAACGGTTAAATTTCTAATCATGGGAGCTGAAGAATGACGCAAAAATCATTAGCCCTAATCTCTGACAATGAGGCGATTAAGAATTCAGTCGCCCAGGCCGTCGACCGGTTCGATGATCTTTCGCTAGAGACACATTCCGGGACCTTGTCTTCGGTAAATGGTCGCGCCTGTGATCTGATGGGTAAAAATGACCTGCTGGTGTTCAGCTTTTCAGGCGAATTGGAACTGGAAACTGTCAGCGATCTTCGTCGTGGCGCCGGTTCGCGCGGCACCTTGCTGGCACTTAGCGACCGTGACATCTCATTGACCGAAGCGCGTGCGCTGAGCAAATCGGGTGTGGATGAGATTCTGCCCTATCCCATCGGGCAGGACGAACTGGCCGACCAGATTCAACGTCTGACGGTTGACAAGTCCTTGCTGCCGACAATTTACTCGCCGCAACCGCAGCGGCTGGGACAGATCATTAGCGTATGCCCGGCCCGTGGTGGCATAGGCGCGTCGACGCTGTCCATCAACCTGGCCGACCAGTTGCAGGGTTATTCCGGCATCTTCCGGAAAAAGACGCAAAACAAGGTCGCCGTCGTAGATCTAGATTTGCAATTCGGCACGGTCGCGACGTCCTTGGACTTGCAGCCTTCTTCCGGGCTTTTGAGAATGGCCCAGGATGGGGTCATGCCGGACCGGACGTTCCTTCAGCAATCTCTGGTGCAACATGCGTCCGGTTTAGAAGTCCTGAGCGCGCCCGAGGAATTCATTCCTCTGGATGTTCTGACACGCGAACAGGTCAGCGCGTTGATCGAGACTCTGCGACTGGAATTCGACTTTGTCGTCATTGATCTGCCACGTGTACTGGTCGATTGGCTGGGCGCAGTTGTGACCGCGTCCGACCGGATGCTGATGGTGGGCGACAGCTCGGTCTCTTCGGTGCGTCAAGCCTGCCGTTTGATCGAATTCTTCACAAAAGAGCGGCTCGAACCTCCGGTTGAGATCGTCATCAGCCAGGAAACGAAACCGACATTCCGGTCAAGCCAACATGTCGAAGCCCAAAAGGCGCTGGAACGCGAATTGCGCTTTTGGCTGCCTAGCGACGCGCGCCACGCAAAGCAGGCGCTGGATCGGGGTCAGCTCTTGTCGCAGGCCTCAGGCAACTGTGCCTTGTCCAAGGCAATCCGCACAATGGGCCGGAAAATCATGAATGAAACCATGGTCGGCAAAACCGACCTGAGAAACAACGCAGCCTAATTGGAGTCAAAGGGATGTTTGAAAAGTTTACACGCGCCGGGCGAACCAATGAGGCCGAAGTTATCCATCTGAACCAGCATGCTGATCGACTGGCCGAGGACATTCAGCCAGACACCACAGAAGAAGATACCGAACTCGCGGACTGGCTTGAGCTAAAAAGCACTTTGCACGAGGCTTTGCTGGAACGGCTGAACCTTTCGGTGATCGAAAAGGTTGAAAAGGACGTGCTGCGGCGCGAAGTCGCCGGGGTTGTTGGTGGCGCTCTGTCCCAAACCGGCAGGCCGCTGAATACCGAAGACTTCAACCGCATCGTCGAAGAACTCTTGGACGAAATTCTGGGTTTTGGCCCATTGGAGCCATTGCTGGCCGATCCAACGATCAACGACATTCTGGTTAATGGTTATCAGACGGTCTATGTCGAACGCTCTGGTCTGCTGGAGCGCGTGCCGGTGCGGTTCCGCGATGAAAAGCACCTGCTGCGGGTTATCGACAAGATCGTCAGCAAGATCGGGCGGCGCGTCGATGAACGCCAACCTTGGGTGGATGCCCGGCTGGAAGATGGCAGCCGTGTCAACGCAATCATCCGCCCCTGTTCTATTGATGGCCCCAGCGTTTCAATCCGTAAATTCGCGCAGTCGAAGCTGACGATGGAAAAGCTGGTCGCAAATGGCGCTCTGAATGATGCCGCCGCGCGGTTCCTGCAATCGCTGGTCTATGCGCGCCTGAACGTTCTGATCGCCGGCGGGACGGGGTCGGGTAAGACAACGATGTTGAACGCCCTGTCTTCGTATATCGACCATGGCGAACGTGTCGTCACCATCGAAGACGCCGCAGAACTGCAACTCCAGCAGGAGCATGTCGTCCGCCTGGAAACACGCCCGCCGTCCCCGTCCGGCGACGGCCAGGTTATTCAGCGTGATCTGGTGCGCAACGCGCTGCGTATGCGTCCTGACAGGATCATTGTCGGCGAGGTTCGCGGAGCGGAAACATTCGACATGCTTCAGGCCATGAATACGGGCCATGATGGCTCGATGACAACTGTACATGCGAACTCGGCGCGCGATTCATTGGGTCGCCTAGAACAGATGGTCACGATGACGGGTATCGAATTTCCCGCCGCAGCCATTCGATCCCAGATTGCGTCGGGGCTGCACTTCATTGTGCATCTGTCGCGGTTGGCGGATGGTTCGCGCCGCGTCACCAGCATCTCGGAAATTACCGGGATGGAAGGTGAGATCATCACCATGCAGGACATCTTCGTATTCCAGAAAAAGGGGCGCGCGGAAAACGGCGAAGTGCTTGGTCAGTTTGTTCCCACCGGGATTCGCCCGAAATGCTATGATTTGCTGACAGCTGCTGGTGTCGATCTCGAACCCGAGATTTTCCGAGTATCAGGAGGCTGAGGCATGACCAGTATCAACACCGCAGAACTTCTTAACTATCTGACGCTGGCTTGCGTCTTCGTCGGAATTTTCATGCTGATTACCGGGGTGTTCCACTTTGCCCGTCGCGGTGAAAACCATGCAGAGGCCCGCAATCGCCGGATGCGCATGGTCCGGCAAGGCGTGTCCGATGAAGAACGGCTGGCCTTGCTGCTTCCTGAGACCCAGACAGGCTTTTTTGCGAAAATTCCGTTTTTTGGGAATTTGCCGGATACATTGATTCAGGCGGGACTGCATGTTTCAGCAAAGAATTTCGTGCTGCTTTGCCTGTTTGGTACTCTGGCGATCGCTACCGCCGGTATGATTTTCCTACCGCCTTGGCAAGCGGCTCCGATTGCGCTCATCCTGGGTGTAGTTTTGCCTGCTTTGATCGTGAAATCTCGGCAGGCTGAACGCCAAAAAGCTTTGACTAGTCAGTTGCCCGATGCACTAGAGCTGATGGCGCGCGGCCTGAGAATTGGCCATCCGGTCAACACCTCGATCAAAGCCGTCGCGGACGAGATGCAAGATCCGATAGGGTCCGAGTTTGGTATCATCTTCGACCAGATCAGCTTTGGTGATGAGCTTCCCGACGCGGTTCAGGACTTTGCAGACCGGGTCGGCTCGGAAGATGCACAATACCTGGCGGCGAGCATGGCGATCCAACACGGTACCGGTGGCGATCTGGAGCGGATCGTGTCCGTTCTGGCCACTGTTGTCAGACGGCGCATCGCGTTGCGCGCGCGGATCAAGGCCATTTCCGCAGAAGGACGGCTGTCCGGGTTTCTTCTGTCGATCATTCCGCTGGTGATCATGGGGTTAATGTCGATCAACGCGCCGGGATATTACACCGATGTCAGCGACGATCCCGCATTCATTAAACTTGCAGTGCTGGTTGTCGTTCTGATGGTCTCGAACGTCATCATCCTGCACAAACTCGTTAATTTCCGTATCTGAGGACAGTTTCATGGAAAATATTCTGGAAATCATTTCGCTTCGTTTCGGTTGGCCAGCCGAAACAATTCTGCTGACCGTCTTTGGCCTTGGCGTTTTGCTGGTGTTTGTTGCCGTAACCTCGGCGTTGAGCCGCCGCCATCCAGCGGCCGTCCGCATCGCCAATCTGCGCGCCCAAAGGTATGAAGCCCGCAATGACCGTGGACTGTTGCGGGAGACTCTCGTCACCCCTAAAGGTCTTTTTAAGGCCGCACTGCCCAGTAGGGAGGCTGAGCGGCGCAAGATCGAGGATCAGCTGATTCAGGCCGGGCTGACTGGTCGGAATGCCTTGCGTATCTACACACTAACGCGGGTTTGGCTTGGAATTTTCGTGCCTATGATTTTGGGTCTGCTCATCGTTGCCTCAAGAACGCCTGGCATCCCCGTTCCCAGCGCGATTACTGGCATTTTTGAATCCATCAGCAAAGCCAACGCTATTCAGCTTATTGGTTTGCTGACGGCGGTCGGATATTTTGTTCCCGCAGCCTGGTTGAAGCATCGCCGCAAAGAGCGTCAGCAACGTATCCGTGACGCATTTCCGAACGCCCTCGACCTGTTGCAGATATCACTTCATGCCGGTCTGGGCTTTGATGCCGCCATGACCCGGGTCGGGAACGAGCTGGCGCTGGCCTCCCCTGATCTGGCGTTTGAGTTTCTGAACACCCAGCACGAGATTCAGGCCGGGCGTCCCCGCGCAACTGCGCTGTCTGACATGGCGCGGCGTACAGGGGTTGATGAAATCCAGTCTTTTGCCACTGTTGTCCAGCAATCCATACGCTACGGGACCAGTATGTCCGAAGCTCTGACCACCTATGCGTCTGAAATGCGGGACTCACGCGAAACACGGGCACAGGAACTGGCAAACCAGCTACCAGTAAAGATGTCCGCTGTTCTGGCCGCGCTGATGCTGCCGACGCTGATCATCATTACCGCCGCACCTTCGATGATTCGATACTTCCGGGGCTTTGGGGCGTAGAATTGCCGGCCGTATCCGCCGTAATCGCGTGTTCGGGCAGTTCATGTTTCCAAAACGAGGACAAAACGGGCGTCTAGTTTCGGCAGATTTTGCCCAGTTTAGAGAGAAAAGAGTAAGCTTTTAGGTAGTTAAGTGGAGTCCGGCCACACAAAAAATCGCGACGCAATCGACGGGTGGGGGTGTTTGTCGAAAGGAGTGATCGGGTTTCGGTCAATGTTAAACGGTATGAATAGTTTGTTTTCGGCGCATCGTTTCGCGCCCGGTGCAATGGCACCAACGTCAGAACTTCTTAAAGTCGTAGCTGTCCTTTGCCAGGCGACTCAGGGGAAAGTCCCACTGCTAAATGCACTGCGCGAAACAGCTCGCGCAATTGATGCGGAAGTCGTTTCAATCAGCCGGGTGGACCTGCAAGGCAATCAGAATTCGGCAAAAGTGCTGAGCTACGACGCCAATCACAAGACGCCGGACAGTTTCAGCGGTTTCGACTTCTGCATCGCGCCTGCCATCTACGGCAACAACATGAGCCGGGCCAAACTGGGGTCGGCTTGGTTCGGCAAGCTCGATGACCTTTCTGAATACGAACATCTATCAGAGTTCTATGAGTTCCGCAGATTTTACGAGTCCGTATCCATTTTGCTGGAAAGGCAAAATGGTGTCGCCGACTTTCTGGAATTGCATTTTAGCCACCCCATCTCTTCGGCTGTGGTTGATATACTGAGCGTTCTGGGCCCTGTTCTGTCGGATTGCTGGAAGAAAAGATCTCTTGGTCGGTTTTCCGAAGCGAAGCAGAAAAACACGCGCCGAAAGCTTATCAAGAAAGAACCAAAAAGCATTTTGTCTATGGACAACCCTTGTCGGCTGAGCCGCTCGGAATATCGGGTTTGCGTTTTATTGGCGCGGGGATTGAACAACAACGCCTTGTTGTCCGAGTTGTCGATTTCAATTTCGACACTGCGTACGCATCTTCGCAATATCTACGTCAAAACAGAAACGTCCTCTCAACCCGAATTGATCCATGATTTGTTGACCCCGATGGTCAAGCGCCAATCGCTGACTGCGAGTAGCGAAAATGTCGCCTGAAGTCGCGCAGTTCGTCCCCTTGATCGTCATTACTCCGCTTTTGGCTGCAATGGCATGGAATGACCTGAAGAACCTCAGGATATCCAATAGGCTGGTGCTGATTATGCTCGCCGCTTTTGTCCTCTCCACGCCCGTGTTTCTATCCTTCCACGAGACGTTATACCGCGCGATCTTCGGCGTCGGCGTATTTGTCGTTGGTTTTCTTGGTTTCATGCTGCGCCTGTGGGGTGGAGGGGACGTAAAGGCAATCGCCGCGCTGACAATGTTTGTGCCCAGCTACTTTCTTTTGCTGTTCTTCTACACTTTCACCCTGTCCATGGTCGTGGGCATGCTGTTTGTGATCACAACCCGCTCGATAATTGGATTTCCGGAATGCCGCTGGCTCGCAATGCGACCAAAAGCCAGCTATCCGATGGGTGTATCGATAGCCATGTCGGGTGTGTTATTGCCCTTGGTTGCGATGGGTTTGGGGTAGAAATTTTAGGGTGGTCTTAGGCCTCGTAGCAAACAAAAATCGGTTGCTGGACTGCTATGGCAGAAAGGAAGCCCTTAAGGTTTTTGTCGTAGCAGGTGGCAACGCGTCTTCAGTCTTTCAACCAGCCAAACATGATCTGGTGTGGTGAGCACTACATCGCCTTATGAGCTGTGAGGAAAGTTCAATTTTTGCGGTTTTCAGGTTTTTGGCGACAACGCTTAGGCCAAATGGGTTTTGGGGTAAAACCGACAAACAGCACCGCGTTGGAGCCGAATGATCGCTTAGCAATTGGAAGGCTCTCCAATTTGCGTCTGCAAAGAATGTCCGGTTGACGCCATTGCTCCGGATGCTGGGCATCGATTCAATGGCTGCAAAGAGGCTAAATGTCGTAATTAGGTGCTTGAGTGCGAACAGCTGCTTAGTCCCGCATCTCGGAATTTGCAAAGCTCAGTTGTGAATGTCCGCTTCGGGCTGTGTCCGGTCCTACGGTGAAAGTGGGCCAATGGCGGCTCTGTCCCGCAAAGCGGTCTTTCGCAGAAACTGTGCGAACGTTTGCATCGAGCCCAAAGCTACCGCTCAAAATCGCCGTAATCTTTTTCTCCTGAAGCCCATTCGGCCTTTGAACCAAAGGTAAATTCTTAGCAGTTAGTATTCAGAAAATGGGTCTTGTCAGACGAACTTTGGTTGAGCGGGGCAGGGGTGTTGCGTAGTTTTTGCCCATGACCAATCCGGCCTCTTTCAAGTACTTCAAAACCAGACCAGAGATCATCCGCCGTGCGGTGATGCTGTACATCCGTTTCCCTCTCTCGCTTCGGAATGTTGAAGACCTGCTGCACGCACGAGGCATCGACGTGAGCCACGAAACTGTCCGATATTGGTGGAACAGGTTTGGCCCGATGTTTACTGCTGAGATCAGACGAAAGCGTGTTCAGCAGCAGCACGCATTCTCGAAATGGAAGTGGCACGTGGACGAGGTTTTCGTGAGGGTAAATGGCAAGCGGAATTATCTTTGGCGGGCTGTTGATCACGAAGGCGAGGTGCTGGAAGCCGTTGTTACCAAACGCCGAAACAAGCAGGCAGCATTGAAATTCCTCAAGAAATTGATGAAGCGACACGGAAAAGCGGAAAATGTCGTCGCGGATCGCTTCGCCTCATACAGAGCCGCGCTCAGAGAACTGGGTGCATTCGAAAAACAGCAAACGGGCAGGTGGCTCAACAACCGCGTCGAGAACTCGCACCTGCCGTTTCGACGACGCGAACGCGCGATGCAGCGTTTCAGGCGCATGCGAAGTTTGCAGAAGTTCGCCGCCGTCCATTCCTCCATCTACAACCACTTCAACCAGGAAAGATCGCTAGCCAGCCGAGACACCTTCAAGCTGACTCGCGCCGCCGCTCTTAGCGAGTGGCGTCAACTTTGTTCCGGATAGGTTCGCGGTTTCCGCGGCAAACTGAGACTGGTTCGAATTCGTCTGACAGCACCGCATTGAGCCCAACCTGCTCGTTCGTCAGGTTGCAGCGAATGGCCGATTCTAGTCGCCGTCGACACCCGCAGACCGCATCGACAGGATTTGTGAACGGCTACGCCAATCATGACGAGGAGCACGCCGAGGACATCCACAGCGCTCGGAACCTGACGCAAGACCGTCGCGACGATGATCGTAGCGGTCGCTGGCAGATGAGCCATAAGGAACGCGAAGCTGGCACGTGGCAAGCGGGCCATCGCGAGCTGATCGCAGACATAGGAGATTAACGAGGAAAAGATGCCGACGCCGATCCCGGTCAGTACCAGCGAGGGCGCACCAAAATCGTCGAGGGCTTGCGGGAAACCTATGGGCATCACAAATATAAAGGCCGCTGTCGAGACAGCGCCAAGGCGCTCCACACCGCCCGACGCGCCACCTTCGGAAATCTTGTGGCCGAAGATGATGTAGAGAACGAAAAGCGAGCTGTTCAGCACCGCCCAGAACAGGCCAAGAAGATCAGAAATGAGATCAGGTCCATCTGCTGCCAGTAGCGACGGCACGTCAATCAGGAGGGCTACGCCGATGATTGCGAAGGCAAAGGCAAGATAGTTGCGCCCAGTACGTACGCCCAAAAGAGCAATAACGATGGTACTGACGAATTCGATGGCTGCAACGAGCGCAATCGGCAGCCGGTCGAAGCCCATCTTTCTTCCCAAGCCTGGGAAGAGGTCAGAGAAATCCGCAAAAAACGACCTTTGTGAACTTTCCAGGTTCGGTCAATTACATGCTTCATCTGGAGCATTTTTTTGACGGAGTCACATTCGCTAGGCTGGGCGAGCAAGAAAACGACTGGCGAAAGCGTAGACACAAATTACTTGAGAGAACGCGGGACAAATCGCCTGCGACTGCCACTCTGGCGGGGTGAGTAACACTCAATTCAACATCTCCCCAATTTGGCCGACTCTCAACGTTCCGCCTACAGCAACCTCAACATAGACACCCATGTCCGTATGACCCATCAACTTCCGAATTAGATAGGGTATCTTCAGGTCCCGCTTAGCCGTTTCCGGGTTCACTTCAGTGGCTGCACACCTTTTCGTACGTGAGAGTATCTTTAACTCAACATCGCCAAATCTAAAAACTGATCCAGCTTCATCCAACTCAGAAAACGGGGGTAAACCGTCCATCTCGATATTCGCCCGGAAGCGCGCTGGGTGGACTTCCGCGTTCAGTTTTTCACCTAACTTTTCCACAGACGCCAGATTTAGAACGGATATCGCGTTCATCATTTTAGGTGACACGACAGATACATCTGTAAACCGATGCGGAGCGGACGAAACGAAATTTGGTGGTTCGGGGTCTTTTAGGTCGATCTCCGAAGACAGGAAACTCACCGCATTCATCCGATCTTCTGGTGCTTGCATATTAAAGCTGCGTGTTTTGCCGCTCGCTTTGATCTCAAGATATTGGGTCTCAACATTAAAATTTGTCTTAACGCCTGCAAGCGCAGCTTCATTCAACAAAACAACAAAGCGATCTTTCGGGAGCGGCTGCGGGTTATGTACGTCGAAACCGGAGTTGTATCGAGCAAATCCGAACAGACGGTCACCTGGAATGCCATCTCCTGAACGCAGCGTTACAGTTTGCATGGGCTCGGCGCTCAAGCCTTTTATTGGGTAGCGGTTCAATCTTACGATAGAGAGAGTTTTCATACGTTTGCACCTGACCAAACGAGTTATGCACGATCCCGAGTGGTGCGTGCTTTTTGAAGCTATCTCCAATTCTCCTAGGTATCGACTAAATAATCTGTGAGTGCTTCAGCAGCGGGTTCGCTAAACGTGTTGGAACCATGATGGCCGCCAAAGTGGGCCGCGCCAGTTTTTGTCGATATGGCAATTTAAAACCTTACTGCCGAAAATAGATGCACATCAAAGAAAACAAACAATTTCTATTAAAATCATAGGTTAAGACAACAAGTTCAACGAACTTCCCTGCTCATCTGAGGTACGAACCTCAAATATTTCTGGACATGAGGTGCGTACCTCAAATAGCCTTGGAAGTATGCCGCGATTCGCACATCCTCGATTGACGGCGCAAAAAGGGAGGAATGGATGACTTACACAAAACTGGCTTCGGCCAGCGCAATAGTCCTTGCCGCTACTACTCTTTCTACCAAGGCAAATGCTGAAGATCTGACGCTATGTTGGGCTGCATGGGATCCGGCCAACGCGCTTGTCGAACTATCCAAGGAATTCGAAGCAGAATCCGGCCACACGATGAACTTCGAATTTGTTCCGTGGCCAAATTTTGCGGACCGTATGCTGAACGAGCTGAACTCTGGGGGTAAGCTCTGCGACCTACTGATCGGTGACAGCCAATGGATCGGCGGCGGCGCTGAGAATGGTCATTACGTCCAGCTGAACGACTTCTTCGATGCTGAAGGCATCAGCATGGACGATTTCGCACCGGCCACTGTTTACGCTTACTCGACCTGGCCCAAAGGTACACCAAACTACTACGCGCTGCCTGCGATGGGCGATGCAAACGGCTGGTTCTATCGCAAGGACTGGTTCGAAAATCCCGAAATCCAAGCTGCATACAAGGAGGCGACTGGTCAGGACCTACGTGAACCTCAGTCTCAGAAAGAGTTGTTGCAGATCGCCCAGTTCTTTCAGGGTCGTGAAATCGACGGCAAGACTGTCTACGGTGCAGCAATCTTTACCGAACGCGGCTCGGAAGGGATCACCATGGGTGTGACCGGAGCGCTGTATCCATGGGGTTTCAAATACGAAAACACCCCGGGCTCATATGACATGGAAGGTGCTGTAAACTCACCGGAAGCTGTTGAAGCTCTAGAATTTTACAAGGAATTCTACAAAACGGCGACACCTCCGGGATATACCAACTCTTACATGGGTGAGAGCCTGGATGCCTTTAAGTCCGGTCAGGTCGCCATGGCGATGAACTGGTTTGCGTTCTTCCCAGGTCTCTATGCCGACCCCAATACCGGCGGTGACAAGATCGACTTCTTTGTAAACCCGCCACAAAATCAGGCAGGTTCAACGCTTGGCGGACAAGGCATTTCTGTTGTCAGCTACTCTGACAAACAGGACGCCGCCCTTGAATACATCAAGTGGTTCGCACAGCCAGAAGTGCAGGCCAAATGGTGGGAGCTAGGCGGCTATTCGGCACATAACTCCGTGCTGCAAGATCCTGGTTTCGTGGACAGCCAACCGTTTGCCGGTGACTTCCTTGAAGCAATGGCTGGAGTTCAGGATTTCTGGCAAGAGCCTGCCTACGCGGAACTCCTGCTGGCCATGCAGAAACGCATCCACGACTACGTGGTTGCTGATCAAGGTACAGCTCAAGAAGCGCTTGATCTTCTGATTGAAGATTGGACGGAAGTCTTCGAAGACGAAGGCAAGCTGTAGTCCGGACAAAGGCAGGAGCGGGTGCTATCCCGCTCCACCTTCACCCGTGAGTCCTAAACCAACAAGAACTGGCAAAGAGATGTCTGACAGGACCGTAGATCGCGTTGCGCAGGCAACGCCCGAGCGAGTTGCGCGAAAAATACGAGGTTTATCCGATCGCGCGATCGCCTGGATATTCATCTCCCCAACGATATTCCTATTGCTGGCGATCAACATCTTTCCGTTGATCTGGACCATCCAACTGAGCTTTACCAACTACAAGGCCAACCGGATCGGGCGCGAAGTCAAAGATGTCGGGCTCAGGAATTACGAGCGTATTCTGACAGACTCGGACACCTGGCTAAATATGCAGGCGACGGCGCACTTCCTGTTCTGGACGATTTTTTTCCAGGTCTTGATCGGGTTTACTCTGGCCTGGTTGCTCAACAAGAAATTCAAGGGCAACGATCTTTGGACAACGATCATCGTGCTGCCGATGATGCTGTCTCCTGCAGTCGTCGGGAACTTCTGGAAGTTCCTGTATCAACCTCAAATCGGGCTGTTTAACTACATCGTGTCCTGGTTTACAGGCAAAGACCCATCGAGCTTTGAAATGCTCGGATCCGTCAATCTGGCCCCTTGGGCGATCGTGATTGTCGACACCTGGATGTGGACCCCCTTCGTGATGCTAATCTGTCTGGCCGGGCTGCGCAGCATTCCCGATTACATCTACGAGGCGGCTGAGATCGACAGGGCCAGCAAGCTGCGGCAGTTCTTCACAATCACCATTCCGATGGTGCTACCGTTCCTGATGCTCGCGGTGCTGTTTCGAGGAATCGAGAACTTCAAGATGTTCGATCTGGTGGTTCAGCTAACCGGCGGGGGGCCGGGGTCTGTTACGGAACTCACCTCGATCAACCTGAAACGCGAAGCCTTTGAGAAGTGGCGTACGGGCTATGCGTCAGCCTATGCGATTATCCTTTTCGTCACCGTGTTCGGCCTTGCGTCGATCTACGTCAAAGCCCTGAACAAGGTGAAACAGAGATGAGCAGTTTTTCCGTCACTGAACCTTCAAACCGGTCCAAGTGGATCGCAGGCTTTCTGGTCATCGGCTATGCGATGATTACGATGATCCCACTGGTATGGATCTTGCTGACGGGTTTCAAATCTCCGGCCGATGCGATCAGCTACCCGCCCAAAGTGGTCTTTGACCCAACGCTTGAAGGGTATGTAAATCTATTCACCACGCGCACGCGGCAGACGCAGGAGTTTTTGGAAGCGAACCCGCCGCAGAACTGGACCGATGAAATCGTCCGCCAGTACGACATGGTGATTGTAGGACCATCGAAGTTCGGCGAGCGCTTTATGAATTCGGTTATCATCGGATTTGGCTCGACGTTCTTGAGTATCTTCCTAGGCACTCTGGCCGCCTATGCATTCAGCAGGTTCAAGGTCCCACTCAAGGACGACCTTCTGTTCTTCATCCTGAGTACAAGGATGATGCCACCAGTTGCTGTCGCAATCCCAATCTTCCTGATGTTCAGAAACCTTGGATTAAGCGACACGCATCTTGGAATGATCCTGCTATATACGGGTGTAAATATTTCCTTGGCGGTCTGGTTGCTAAAAGGCTTCATTGACGAAATCCCAAGAGAGTACGAAGAAGCCGCGCTCATAGATGGCTACACACGGTTTCAGGCGTTTTACAAAGTGGTGCTGCCGCAAGCCGCGACCGGCATAGCCTCAACAGCTATCTTTTGCTTGATCTTCGCCTGGAATGAGTACGCGTTTGCCGTGCTGCTGACATCCGCGAACGCGCAGACTGCACCACCGTTCATCCCAACCATTATCGGTATTGGCGGCCTGGATTGGCCTGCTGTGGCGGCAGGTGCCACGATCTTCCTGATCCCTGTCATGATATTCACCATCCTGATGCGCAAACACTTGCTGCGTGGGATCACATTCGGAGCCGTACGCAAATGAGCGGGTTTCTTAACGGATTGTTGCGATTTCGCCGCGGCCCATGGGAGATGGTCGCAACCATCCTTATTGCGCTGGGTGTCTTTATGCTGATGCAGCCCTTTGTCCTTTGGGCCTTCACCTACTCTTTCATCGTCACGCTGATCGGAACCGTCATGTTCATCATCGTCAGCCATTTCCCGGAGTAGAAATGGCCCAGATCGTAGTCAAAAACGTAAAGAAGATGTTCGGCGATTTCACGGCTGTTCGCGAAAGCTCGTTCACGATTGAGGACGGTGAGTTTTTCATGTTGCTAGGGCCCTCTGGCTGCGGAAAAACGACGACACTGCGGATGATCGCAGGCTTGGAACTTCCAACGTCAGGTGAAATCTACCTGGACGGTGAGGAGATCAGCCAGCGGCCCCCATCAGAGCGAGACATTGCATTCGTGTTCCAGATGTTTGCGCTGTATCCTCACATGAACGTGCGCAAAAATATCAGCTACCCCCTGATATCGCAGGGCATGCCGCGTGCTGCGGTCAAAGCCAAAGTAGAGGAAGTCGCGGGAATTCTGGGGATCAACGACATTCTCGATAGCCCCGTAGGTGGACTGTCAGGTGGCGACAGGCAGCGCGTGGCGCTGGGCCGCGCGATCGTTCGCGAACCCAAAGCGTTCATGATGGACGAACCGCTGGGCGCCTTGGATGCCGAGTTTCGGGAGCATATGGCCGAAGAATTGCGCGCGCTTCATGATCGCATGGGCGCAACCACTGTTTACGTCACACACGATCAGTTAGAAGCCATGCAAATGGGCGACAAGATCGTTGTGATGAACAACGCTGTGATCGAGCAATTCGGTACACCCCAGGAAATCTACGACAAACCAGCGACGATGTTCGTTGCGGATTTTATCGGGTCTCCTTCGATGAATTTCCTGCCGTTTGAGGGAAAGGTCGAGCCTGGTTCGGAAATGGTTCGGCTGAATGGCCATGACGAAGCCGTGCCGAGGTTGATGGAAGGGGCGGAAGGTGACTTGGTTTTTGGCGTTCGCCCCGAGCATGTTTTTCTGTCGGATGGGAGCGAATACCGGGCCAGAGTCCTGGCAGCAGAATACCTGGGGACCACCCAAATCGTTACACTGCAAAGCCCGAACGGTGAACTGAAAGCGCGAATTGATGCACGCGAGGTCGTCAGTCCCGGTGAGACCGTTGGATTGGAGTTCCGCTCACCTGCTGTAACCCTTTTTGAAAGATCCACCGGACGCGCGTTGAGGTCCGCTCTGAACGACGAGGTACTGAGCAATGGCTGAAGTCGTTTTGGAGAATATCTCGAAGTCATTTGGCAACGTCAAAGCGGTGGACGGTATTTCGATGACGATCCCCAACGGTGCCTTTGTGGTGTTGTTGGGTCCGACTGGCGCTGGAAAAACAACGACGCTGAGATTGATATCCGGGCTTGAGAAACTGGACTCTGGATCAGTACGCATTGCCGGGCGTGACGTCGGTATAGATACACCTGCCCAGCGCGATGTGGCGATGGTCTTCCAGCAATACTCGCTGTACCCGCATATGACGGTGCGCGAGAACCTGTCTTTCCCTTTGCGGTCGCCGATCCTGAAGACACCAGAGGATGAGATCACGAGGAAGGTTAACGAAGTCGCTGAGATCCTGCAAATTCCGCACAAGCTGGACAACAAAGCCACTGAACTGTCCGGCGGTGAAATGCAGCGCGTTTCAATCGGACGTGCGCTTGTGCGTGACCCACAGATTTTCCTGATGGATGAACCGCTCAGCTCTTTGGACGCCAAGCTTCGGGCGGATTTGCGGGTCGAGCTTAAAAGGATTCAGGCCGATCTGGGGTCGACCTTACTGTACGTGACGCATGATCAGGTCGAAGCCATGACAATGGCGACACATATCGGCGTTTTGGAAAACGGCAGGCTGGTTCAATACGGAACACCCCGGGACATCTATGAAAACCCGGGCAGTGTTTACGTCGCCAGCCGGTTGGGACTGCCACGGATCAACATCCTGCCGTCCGAGTTGTTCGGAGGCGATCACAAAGGCCCGCAGATCGGCCTGCGCCCGGAAAACATCATCGAAGGCGAAGGCAGCGAGGCGCGCGTGATACGCGCCGAGCATCTGGGAGACCAAACACGGCTGCATTTGGATCTGAATGGTCACCCGGTGGTGACCCTGATCGATGTCCATCAGGACTACCCATCTGGAAAGATTATAAAAATCCGCCCCCACAACCCGTTGTATTTTGACGCGTCCGGCGCGCGTGTGAATTAAGGAGCAAAAGCATGGCCCAGTTCCTCAACACAAAAGAAACCCTGGTAACCGAGGCGATAGACGGCCTTCTGACCTCCTCCGGAGGACAACTTATCCGGTTGGACGGCTACCCGCACATCAAGGTTGTCTTGAGGTCAGATTGGGACAAGTCGAAAGTCGCTTTGGTGTCCGGCGGAGGGTCTGGTCACGAACCCGCCCATGCGGGCTTTGTTGGCGCCGGTATGCTGACAGCTGCAGTATGTGGGGAAGTGTTTGCGTCCCCGTCAGTCGAAGCGGTTCTGGCAGGTATTCTTGCGGTCACAGGTGAGGCAGGGTGCCTGCTTATTGTCAAGAATTACACTGGAGATCGATTGAATTTTGGACTGGCAGCGGAACGCGCCCGCGCATTGGGCCGCAAGGTTGAAATGGTCGTTGTCGATGATGACATCGCCCTACCCGACCTTCCGCAACCACGTGGCGTGGCGGGTACGTTGTTCGTTCACAAAATAGCCGGAGCGCTTGCTGAAAGCGGTGCTGACCTAGATACCGTTACCACCGCAGCAAGAAACACCATAGCAAAGGTTGTCAGCATCGGAATGAGCTTGGACACCTGTACCGTTCCGGGTTCTCCAAAAGAAGACCGGATTGCCCCTGGCAAAGCAGAGCTTGGATTGGGCATCCATGGCGAACCTGGTGTACAGCAAGTCGAGTTCTCAAATGCCGTATCGGCTATGTCCACAGTAGTGGAGAAGCTGAAGCAAAGGGTGGGCACCGGGGACTGTGTGGCGTTGGTCAACAACCTAGGCTCTACAACTCCGCTGGAAATGGCTGTCCTCACACATGCCTTGTTCGAGACTGGTATTGCCCATCATATAATTGGCCCGGCACCAATGATGACATCGCTGGATATGCACGGGTTTTCGGTTTCCATTCTGCCTGTAGATCAGGACGATTTGTCAGCCCTTGAAGCACCCGTTGATCTGGCCGCGTGGCCCGGGGTGAATTCCATCGACCCGATCAAAGTTGCACCATTGCCTGATGGCCTGACTCCGATCGATCCAATCCCCTCGCACAATCCCACCACAAGGGAAACGATCACCCGGCTGTCTGAATTGCTCATCAACGCAGAGAAGAATCTAAACGAGCTAGACGCGAAATCTGGGGATGGCGATACAGGAAGCACATTGGCGACTGCCGCAAGAGCATTGCAAGGAAGTCTTGACCGCATGCCGCTTGCCGATTTGACACAACTGTTTCCGGCGTTGGGCAATGAGTTAAGCCAGACAATGGGTGGTTCTTCCGGCGTGATACTTGCAATTTTCTTCAACGCAGCTGGAGATGCCTGTGCGAGCGGGGCTTCGGTATCGAAGTCTCTGGTTGAAGGTCTGAATCGCGTCAGCCAGGTTGGGGGCGCCAAGGTCGGTGACAGGACAATGATTGACGCTCTGGCACCGGCGCTTGCGGCACTGCCATCTGGTCTGACGCATGCGGCCGAGGCTGCCCGCGAAGGCGCGAACAACACCGCGAATATTCGTCGTGCGAAGGCAGGCCGCGCGGCCTATGTTCCCGAAGAAAACCTTGTTGGACATAACGATCCCGGCGCTGAGGCTGTTGCTTTGTTGTTTGAAGGCTTAGCGCGGGAGATTGAGGGCTGAAGAACACGTGGAAGACCAAAAACAAAGATTAGAATTGGTGAAAAAGCCAACCGTTAATGACATCGCGCGCGTTGCGGGTGTTAGCCTAGCGACTGTTGACCGGGTCTTGAACAGACGTCCCGGCGTTCGGGCCGTAACCGTACAGAAAGTGCAAAAGGCAATTGATGAGCTGGGATATGTTCGCGATACCGCTGCGGCCAACCTTGCACGAAACCGAGTTTACAACTTCCTCTTTGTTCTGCCGGACACGGACAACGAGTTTGTAGAGGCAATCAGCAGCCAGATCGCAGATCAATCCCCTGACCAATTTATCGAGCGGACCCGCATTGCGATAAAGAAGGTCGCGCCGTTCGAGCCGCAAGATATCGTCAACATTCTGGATGCTGTCGACAGTTTGGATGTAGACGGAGTCGCAGTTTTCGGACCCGAAACGCCTTCTGTCCGGGATGCCGTAAAAAGGCTCAGGGACAAAGGCGTTCCGGTGGTCGCCTTGGTGTCTGACTTGCCCAGTTCTGAGCGAGACCACTTTGTGGGAATTGATAACGTTTCGGCAGGACGAACCGCCGCTCAGCTGATGGGTAGATTTGTCCATCGCGAAGGCAAGGTCTTGGTTCTCACAGGATCCCGATTGGCGCGTGACCATCTCGAGCGTCGCCAAGGCTTTGACCTTGTTGTGGCTGAGGAATTTCCGCACCTCCAAGTCGTAGCGTCTGTCGAGGGCCGGGATGACCCGGATCTGATTTACAAGATGATGCCCGAAATCTTTGAAACCTATCCGGATCTGGTCGGAATATACTCGTCAGCAGCGGGCAACGCAGGCCTGATTCAATTTCTTTCAGAGAACAAGCTCAGCAAAGATCTGGTGATTATAGCTCATGAGCTTACTCCACTCAGTCGTGAGGCGCTTAGGCTTGGCACATTTGACGCCTTAATCTCGCAAGACACTGGGCACATTGTTCGTTCGGCCGTTCGCCTGTTGCGTGCGACTTCGGACAAAGTCCCGTTCAACAAAGCTCAGGAACGTATCCGTATCGATATCTATCTAAAGGAAAATTTACCGCCATAGAGGCTTAGGTTTTGGGGAGGAAATTTTATGAAAACGATCAAAGGTCCAGCTTTGTTTCTTGCACAGTTTGCGGGGGACGAAGCGCCGTTCAATTCGTGGGACGCGATCACAAAATGGGCGGCTGATTGTGGATACAAAGGCGTTCAGGTTCCCAGTTGGGATGGACGGTTGTTCGACTTAGAACAGGCCGCTTCTAGCAGAGGTTATTGCGATGACTTCAAAGGCAAAGCCAGGGAAAATGGTGTCGAAGTCACGGAACTTTCAACACACCTTCAGGGCCAGCTTGTGGCTGTTCACCCAGCCTATGACAGTGCGTTTGATGGCTTTGCGGCCGAAAGCGTCCGGGGGAACCCGAAAGCCCGACAAGAATGGGCCGTGGACCAGGTCAAAAAAGCGCTGTCCGCTTCGAAAAATTTGGGCATTTCGGCACATGCGACATTCTCAGGCGCGCTGGCATGGCCATATGTCTATCCTTGGCCGCAGCGCCCTGCCGGCTTGATTGAAACGGCATTTGATGAGCTTGCGCGTCGCTGGGTGCCCATCCTGAATCACGCTGATGAATGCGGTGTCGATGTCTGCTATGAAATCCACCCCGGAGAGGACCTCCACGATGGTGTTACGTACGAGATGTTTCTCGAGCGGACAGGCAATCACCCACGGGCCTGCATGCTATACGACCCGTCGCATTACGTGCTGCAATGCCTCGACTATCTGGACAATATCGACATCTACAAAGATCGGATCCGGATGTTCCATGTCAAAGATGCCGAGTTCAATCCAACCGGCCGGCAGGGTGTTTATTCCGGGTATCAAAGCTGGGTAGATCGGGCCGGGCGGTTCCGCTCACTGGGCGATGGTCAGGTGGATTTCGGGGCTGTGTTCTCAAAAATGGCCGCGAATGACTTTGATGGCTGGGCTGTGGTCGAATGGGAGTGCTGTCTCAAGCACCCCGAAGATGGAGCGCGCGAGGGCGCTCAGTTTGTGTCAGATCACATCATCCGTGTGACCGAGAAAGCCTTTGATGATTTCGCTGATGGTGGCGCAGACGAAGCCGCCAATCGTAAAATGCTGGGGATTGAGTGATGGTCACAGGACGCAGTGAAGAAACCTCGGGTCGTATTCGCCTTGGCATGGTTGGTGGCGGAAACGACGCCTTCATAGGCGGCGTTCATCGCATAGCCGCGCGACTGGACGACAAGTTCGAGCTGGTAGCCGGTGCTTTGTCTTCAACGCCAGAGAAATCTCTTGAAAGTGGGCAAGCATTGGGGCTTGAACGGGTCTATGAAGACTTCAAACAAATGGCAATCAGGGAAGCTCGGCTGAAATCTGGGATCGAGGCCGTCTCAATTGTCACGCCAAATAACGTTCACTATGCAGCTGCGCGTGAGTTCCTGAAACGCGGTATTCACGTCATTTGTGACAAGCCACTCACCTCGACACTTGCCGATGCAAAAAAGCTGGTCAAAGCAGCAGAAAGCGCGAATGCTCTATTCATTTTGACCCACAATTACACAGGTTATTCAATGGTTCGGCAGGCGCGTGAAATGGTTGCCAACGGCGATATTGGCAAGATCCGCGTAGTTCAGGTTGAGTACCCGCAGGATTGGCTGACCGAGCAGCAGGATTTCAAACAGGCGGAGTGGCGAACCGATCCAGAACGCTCGGGCGCGGGTGGATCAACCGGTGACATCGGAACCCATGCTTACAACCTCGCATGCTTTGTAACCGGGCTTAATGCGGAAAGCCTGGCGGCAGACTTGCAGGCCTTTGTGCCGGGGCGCAAAGTCGATGACAATGCGCACGTCTTGCTTCGCTTCGAAGGCGGAGCGCGTGGTATGCTGTGGTCTTCTCAGGTGGCCCCCGGCAATGAAAACGCACTTCGTTTGCGCGTCTATGGCGAAAAAGGTGGGTTGGAGTGGTCTCAGGAAGATCCCAATTACCTGTGGTTCACGCCCTACAACGAACCCAAGCGTCTGATCACACGAAATGGAGCTGGAGCTGGTGACGCTGCAAATCGGTTGAGCAGGGTCCCTCCGGGCCATCCCGAGGGGTATCTTGAAGGTTTCGCCAATATCTATGGAGAGGCTGCTGAGGCGATCCAAGCTTTCCGAAATGGGATTTCAACCGACGCGTCCGTTGTTTATCCAACGGTTCATGACGGGCTTAATGGCGTAAAATTTGTTGCCGCGTGCGTGCAAAGCTCTTCAAGGAATGCAGCTTGGGTCAGCTTAACGTAAAATCTGGTTGTTGGCATAAGGCAGAAATCTTGGGAGGCATCGAGCGTATCTGCAAAAAAACCGAAGCGCGCGCAACCTATAGGTGCACGCTCCGGTACAACGAACCGCGAACGTCTTTGAAGAGGTTTTTTGTGACCCGAAGAACCAATCGACTTCCATCCGAGTCTACTAGATGGGAATGTCCGCTTTGTGCGCGCAGCAAAGGTTGAATGAATTCTGCCGAACGTCTGCAGCGAGCCCAAAGACGACATAGATATAGATTTTGAGAGCTGCGTTCTTCGCTCAGGGCGAATACCTGAATTTAGCAGCAATCGAAGAAACTCGCGTTGACTTTGACTGGTTTTGGGTTCCGAGTGAAATTAGAAACAGCTTACAGGACCATGGGAATCTCAAGCGTAATGCTCGCTCCTCTTTCGACTTGGTTGATTTCGATCATTCCTCCGTGGCGCTCCGCCACTGCGGATACGATTGACAACCCCAATCCGCTGCCCTCCGAATATTCCAACTGAGAAAACCGATTAAATGCCGCTTCGCTTTGGTCTGGCGACAGGCCAGCACCGTCATCGGCCACGGTTAGATTGACGTATTTGCCGTCACACCGCAGCACCACTGAAATTTGGCTCAACATTGTGCCACCGTGTTTGATTGCGTTGTCCAACAGGTTCTTTAGAGCCTCAATCAGAAAGACCCGGTCACCGGTTACCGGGACCGCCGTCTCAGGTATCGTGACGTCGAACTCGATACCCTTTGCTAGGATGTGAACTCCCATCTCCGCGCAGGCCTCCTCAACGACCGAGCGGAAGTCAATTTTATCCATTTGGTCTTGGTGCGTCGGCTGCCTGAGCCTTTCAAGTGATAACAGCTGTTCCGCCACTGTCGCTGAGTTTTTTGCAGCCGCAACAAGCTCGGAGATGCGTTTTTCTCGGTCGCCATCCGTTTTCGCGTCCTGCAGCGCTTCGGCCATCGATTGCACCGCGGCCGCTGGGTTCCGCAGCTGATGTGCAGCTTCGGATATAAACACTTGATGGGCGTTGATACTTTTTTCCACCTGACCAAAAAGCCGGTTCAGGGTTCTAACAACACCCTGAACTTCGATCGGGACAGGGCGCTTAATCTCACTGAGGTCATCTGGTGAACGCAGGTCAATTGCGTCCTGCAAATCCAGCAAAGGCCTCAGGCCACGAGCGACGCCGAACCAAACTACAATGGCGAGCGTGGCCAGCAGAATTCCCATGAGAATTCCAGCGCGGATTGACAGTTCATTCGCAAACGCATTGCGATCCGCCATACGATGCCAGACTGTAACTGTCGCATCTCCGATTAGATTTTCTATGGTCACTCGTTCCGTCATCTTAAGAACGCGGACCGGTTCTTGGCGGTAAAGTGCTTCGAAAAACTGCGGCTTGTACACCTCTTCAGCAGTCGGGTTGGTGGCTGCCGGAGGGTAGGCATAGCCTGTCACATAGATGCCGCCGGGTCCCGTCACGTGGTAAAAAATCTCTCCGCCTGACGCGTCACGGATCATGCTGCGTGTCGTTGGTGACAGTGCGTCACCGCCTGAAATCGCAACATCTCGCGATATTGCGAGACCAGCAGATAACAGGCTGTCGTCGAACAATTCCTGAGCCGTTTTCTGCGCAATCATAAAGCGCCAAAGACCAAGCAGAGCGGCAATTAGTATCAAGGGGGTTAGGATAAGAATGAACAGTCTTAACCTGAGCGAGCCGTGATTGATCACTTCTGCACCTCAAGCAGATACCCGAGACCACGGGCTGTTTTAATTCCAATACCGAGATCTTGAAGACGTTTTCTCAGCCGAGATACATGAGGCTCAACTGCCGAGGCCTCGACATCGGCACCCACGCCATAGACGTAATCTGTAAGCTGGCTTTTGGGAACAATTCTGCCCCTGCGCTCCAACAGGCATTCAAGCACCGCGATTTCCCGCCGCGGTATATCCATAACTTCGCCTCGGACACTGACCTGACGTGCGGCGCGGTCGAACTCTAGGCCTCCGATGCTCTCCTTAGCTCCGTAGTCGAGATCTTTGCGTCGAGAAAGCGCCCGGATGCGTGCTTCCAGCTCGTCCATTTCGAACGGCTTAACCAGATAATCATCTGCACCCATATCCAAACCTGAAACCCGGTCGCTTGTTTCGGCACGTGCTGTAAGCAAGATCACCGGTACGCCATCGCCACGATTGCGAAGAGATTTCAGGATCTCCAGCCCAGATTGTCCGGGCAAATTTATATCCAGAACAACCAAGTCTGCGCCTTCTTGCGCAAGATACAAGTCAGCCTCGTCGCCGTCCGCAAGCACTTCTGCCGCATGACCGCGGTCACGCAGACGATACGCAATAGCGTTGGCGAGGGTCTCGTTATCCTCGATTATGACGATCCGCATTCGGGCTCCTGCAAGTTTCGCGCAAGGTTGGCGCTCCATGATTGCCAGATGGGAGGGGGAATCAACCCCACAGTTCTATTTGCGATCACGGTGGCGCAGAGGGCGCTAGCGTGGTTGTCTGGTCAACAGGGAGGAACCAATGACCATTTCCAACTTCACCCGTCGCGCCGTCGTGGGGCTGATCGCCGCGGCCGGTATCGCCGCACCTGCCGCTGCCGAGGTCGATTTCTCGGGCAAGACCATTGAATGGGTCATCCCGTTCTCGGAAACGGGTGGCTCCGCCAAATGGGCCAACTTCTTTGCGCCACTTCTGTCCGAAGCCCTGCCGGGCCAACCCACTGTTGTTGTGAAATTTATGCCGGGCGCTGGTTCAACCAAAGGCGCAAACTGGTTCCAGGAGCAGAGCCATAATGACGGCACGCTGCTGTTTGGCACCTCCGGTTCAACTCAATTCCCATATCTGCTGAGCGATCCTCGCGTGCGCTATGAATACAACGACTGGATCCCGGTTATGGCGTCGGGAACCGGTGGTGTTGCCTATCTGAATGCCGAAGACGGAGCAAAGTTTGATGGTTCCGCGAACGCACTGAAAGACACAAACTTCATTTACGGATCGCAGGGCGCGACACGCCTTGACCTTGTGCCGCTGCTGGCATGGCAAATGCTGGGCATGAGTGTTGAGCCTGTTTTTGGCATCAAAGGCCGTGGCGATGGTCGTCTGATGTTCGAGCGAGGTGAAGCCAACATCGATTATCAGACCTCGTCCGGCTATCTGGGTGGATCGGCCCCGCTGGTTGAATCCGGTCAGGCCGTGCCGATGATGACCTGGGGGGCGCTGGATGCGGATGGTAATATCGTCCGTGACCCGACCTTCCCAGATATCCCGACATTTAAGGAAGTATGTGAAGCCACCGATGGTTGTGAAACCAGCGGTGAGGCATGGGATGCGTGGAAAGCGTTCTTTGTAGCCGGGTTCCCGGTTCAGAAGCTGGCGTTCCTGCCGGGTGATACACCTCAGGAAGTGGTCGACGCATACACAGCAGCGTTCCAGGCTGTGACGGAGCGCGGCGACTTTGCCGACATCTCCTCAAAGCGCGTGGGCAAATACCCAGTGTTCGTAGGTGACGGCTCTAAAGCGGCATTGCAAACCGCGACAAACGTCGACGACAACGCCAAAGCCTACGTTCTGAACTGGCTCAAAGAAGCCTATGGTGTCGAGCTGAACTAAGCCCAAACACCACCGCGCGTGCCCCAATGTCGGGCGCGCGCTTTTCCAAACACAAGACAATTTATGAAAGGCGGCCGCTATGGAGGTTTTCGCCACAGCTGTTCCTGCGCTTAGTGACGCGTGGGGTCTGATCCTGCAACCTATCGTTCTGGGATATCTTGTTCTCGGTGTCGTTATGGGACTGGCCGTAGGTGTTTTCCCTGGGCTTGGCGGTATTGCTGGTCTGTCCCTATTGCTGCCTTTCATGTTCGGTATGGACCCGATCCTTGGATTGGCGTTGATGATCGGGATGGTCGCCGTTGTGCCGACCTCTGACACCTTCGCGTCAGTTCTTATGGGCATCCCAGGTAGCTCTGCCTCGCAGGCTACGGTGTTGGATGGTTTCCCGATGGCGAAGAAAGGCGAAGCCGCGCGGGCATTGTCAGCGGCCTTTGCTTCATCGCTTTTCGGCGGTTTGGTCGGTGCAACTTTTTTGACCATGTTCATCCTGGTCGCGCGGCCCATCGTTCTGGCATTTGGTCTGCCCGAGATGCTGATGATCACCATTCTTGGCTTGTCGATGGTCGCTATCTTAGCCGGACGTATCCCACTGAAGGGTGTCGCGGCCGCAGGGCTGGGTTTGATGGTCGGTACGATTGGCGAGGCGGACGCAGGCGGGTCGCTGCGTATGGCGACTTATGACATTCCCTACCTGACCGATGGTTTGAAGTTGGTCATCGTTGGCTTGGGTATTTTTGCGGTGCCGGAAATCGTCTCGCTGCTGCGTCAAGACCGATCCATTGCTAAGGGTGCCTCACTGGGCGCGGGCTGGCTTGATGGCGTCAAAGACTGGGCTGCAAACATCTGGTTGTCAGTCCGCTGTTCAATCATTGGCGTGGTTGTCGGTGTCATTCCCGGCCTTGGTGGCTCGGTTGTTGACTGGATCGCTTATGGCCATTCGGTTCAATCGACTAAAGATAAAAGCAACTTCGGCAAGGGTGAAGTGCGGGGTGTCATTGGACCGGAAAGTTCGAACAACGCCAAAGAAGGTGGAGGGCTGGTTCCAACCCTGCTGTTCGGCATTCCCGGTTCCGGCTCTATGGCAATCTTCATCGGTGCGGTCGCCCTGTTGGGGTCCGGCGATATCGAGGTCGGCCCAAGCATGCTCAAGGACAACCTCGATATTACGTATTCGATCGTCTGGCTGCTGGCATTGGCCAACGTGGTCGGCACCATCCTATGCATCGCGGCCTCCGGCGGTATCGCCAAGCTCACGACGATCCGCTTCACTTATCTGGCGCCATTCCTATTCATGCTGATCAGCTTCGCAGCGTTCCAGTCCGGACAAAACTTCGAAGACCTTCTGGCCCTGTTTGTCATCGGCTTGATCGGTATCTTCCTGCGCCGCTTTGACTGGTCGCGCCCGGCCTTTCTGATCGGCTTCGTTCTGTCGAACCCGGTTGAGAAATTCACCAACCAGGCGTTCCAGATCGCTTCGTTCCGCTTCCGCAAAAGCTTTGCAGAAGGCATGGAATATGTCTTTAGCCCGATCGTGATCGTCCTGATCGTGGTCACTGTGGTTTCGGTCATTCTGGGCATTCGGCAGGCCAAGATGATCATGGCCGAAGGTGAGGTCAAATCCGGAAGCAAGCGCGCGCCGCTGATCTTTTTGCTAGTGATCATGGCCTATCTGATCGTGGCGTTGGTCAATGCCAACATGATCCCTGACTACAACATGACCGACAAGATCATCCCGCTTGTGATCGGCAGCGTGTCGCTGTTCTGCTGCGTCATTCTGTTGATCCAGATGATGCGGCGACCCGAGGGGGATGCGATCTTTGCTGACAAGGAACTCGCCGGCGAAGATGCGAGCGCGCCACATGGACTTTGGTCAACGCTCGCCTGGTTTGCAGGTTTGATCGCGGCCACTTGGGTAGTGGGTTTTATCCTAGCCCTGATCGGGTTCCTGATCGCATTTTTCCGCATTCGCGCCGGGTCCAGCTGGCAGATGACGCTGCTCCTGACGGCTTGTGGCATCGGTTTCATGTGCTTCATGGCCGGCGCTTTGAACAGGGATTTCCCGCCGGGTCTGCTGCAAGACATGGTGAACCTGCCATGGCCGCTCAATTAAGCGCTCCACGGTTGCCCGGCCGGCCAATCTGGCGGGCTGGGCAGCGCTGAAATTCGAAATATCAACGGTTTGTAAAGGAGGGTTCGCGATGACCCAGACAGCAATCCCATATGTTTTCATGCGCGGCGGCACTTCCCGAGGACCTTATTTTCGACGCTCTGATCTGCCCGAAGATTTGGACACTTTGGCCGATGTTCTGGTCGCTGCCATCGGGGCTGGACAAGCGCTCAACATCGACGGGATCGGTGGTGGTAACGCAGTGACGACCAAAGTGGCGATGCTTTCAGTCAGCGAGGACGAATGGGCCGATATCGACTATTTCTTCGCGCAGGTTTCTGTTGATGAAAAGCGGGTCGATTTCAAACCCACCTGCGGGAACATCCTCTCAGGAGTTGGTCCAGCTGCGATCGAAATGGGATTGTTCCAGCCCAACGGCGATGAAACCGAAATCCGTATTCGCGCTGTCAATACAGGCGCCCGTGTCGTTACCAAAGTGCAGACCCCGGGCGGTGAGTTGGTGTACGACGGCGATGTGGAAATCGCCGGAGTCCCCGGCCATTCTGCACCGGTGCAGCTGAGTTTCATGGGCGTTGTGGGTTCGGCAACTGGTGCATTTCTACCCACTGGAAATTTGCGCGATACAGTGCAGGGGGTCGAGCTGACTTGCATGGATGTCGCTGTGCCGATGGCGATAGCCCGAGCTGAGGATTTCGGACTGACAGGATATGAAAGCGTCGAAGAGCTGGATGCCAACCGTGCTTTTTTTGATCGGATGGAGGCCGTGCGGATCGAAGCCGGAGAACTGATGGGTATGGGGGACGTCTCGAAATCGGTAACTCCGAAATTCGGGTTGATCGCACCCGCCAGAGAGGGTGGAACTCTTGCGGTTCGGTATTTCATGCCATGGAAAACTCACCCGACACTGGCCGTTACAGGTGCGCAATGCATGGCGTCTTGCGCTTTGACGCCCGGTACCGTCGCCGACGGTTTGCTTGATCGCCCGAATTCAAGCCCGGCTGAAGTTGTGTTGGAGCACGCTTCAGGCAAGATCGACGTTCTGGTGGACTTCTCGAACGTCGGGGAGTTCAACGTTATTTCTGCCGGTCTGGTGAGGACTGCGCGTAAATTGGCAGATGGACATGTTTATGTACCGGAATCTGAGTGGAACGGCAGTTGAAGTAGCAATCCTCATTAAGTATACTATGGTATACCTAATGAGGATACCACGATGGACGACTATTCCGAATGCCTTGATATCGCGCGTCAGGAACTCAGGCTGGCGCAGTCGGCTCTGCGGAAGGATATCGCGGAATACCCAACACCGATTGCCGGTTGCGATGAGCAATTCAACCATCTGTTGGATCAACGCGAACGGGTTCGCAATGCGCTTGAAGCACTCGATAAACTTGATTTTGTGCCGACGCCAAGAAAACTGAACAAAAGTCAGGGTATAGAAAGTCGATGAAAGTTCACATTCTGGATGATTGGTTCGATACACTGCAGGACCTTCCCTGCTTCGGAAAACTGTCCGACCATCACGTGAAGGTCTGGACAGATCATGTCGAGGATACCGGCGAATTGGCCGCACGCTTGCAGGAGGCTGAGGCGCTGGTTTTGTTTCGCGAGCGCACCAAGATCACCCGGGATTTGATTGAAAAACTTCCAAACCTGAAATTGATCAGTCAGCGCAGCGTGTATCCGCATGTCGATTTGCAGGCATGCTCGGATAATGGCGTGCTGCTGTGTTCGAACATGCATGGTGGGACGCCTTCATATGCCGCAGCCGAACTGACATGGGCACTGATCATGGTCGGGATGCGCGATTTGCCTGCGCAGATGGCTTCGGTCAAAACGGGGCGTTGGCAGGCCGGAGTTGGCAAGACTCTGAGAGGGCGACAGTTGGGACTGTATGGATATGGGCGTATCGCCCGCGCTGTTGCTGGCTATGCCGAGGCATTCAAGATGAATGTGGTTTGGTGGTCTTCGGATGAAGGTCGGGCACGCGCGCAGGCCGACGGCGTGCAGATTGCTACAAGCCGCGAAGCGTTCTTTGCCAACAGTGATGTTGTCTCGGTCCATGTTCGCCTGAAGCCCAACACGAACGGTATCATCACAGCGTCAGATTTTTCGCAGATGCAACCGGGCGCGATGTTTGTGAACACCTCCCGGGCCGGGCTGATCGCTCCGGGTGCTTTGTTGGACGCGCTGAACGCTGGTCGCCCTGGGAAGGCCGCAATTGATGTCTTCGATACCGAGCCGCTCACCGACCCGAATGACCCCTTGCTATCGCACCCAAACCTGATTGCGACACCACATATAGGTTTTGTGACTGAGGACGAATTCGACCTGCAATTTGCAGACATTTTCGATCAGGTTAATGCCTTTGCTGAAGGTGCCCCTATTCACATGATCAACTCCGAGGTTTGGACCAGCGCAGAATAAGGTTGGCTGCTATGGGCGCGCCGATGATTACCAGCACGATCCTTGTCAGGTGGTGCGTGATCACAAAGCCCAGATCCGCGCCAGAAACGATGGCCAAGACCGTCATCTCTGCCTGTCCGCCGGGGGCAAAGGCCAAGAAAGCCTCAACCGGCTGACCGAAGCCCAACGTAGTGACAACGGCGGTGAAAGCGGCTGCGAGGATCGCAAGGACGATGACATAGGCGAAGCCCGCTGCAACCACCCGGCGGAGTTCGACCCAAGTGACGCCCACGAATTTCACGCCGATCCCGCAACCAATAAAGAATTGCGCTGCAAGTATGGCCTCGCGAGGCGGTCGAGTATGAATAAAATCACCCAGTGACAGAGCCGCTGTCAGGATCATTGGACCGAGGATAGATGCTCCGAACAGGCCGATCCTCTCACCGCCTTTCCAGCCTACAAGGGCGGCCAGTACCATCAGCGCCAACTCATGTATTGGCAGGTCGCGCGCAGGCTCTCCGATTGGGTTGGTGAGCTGGGCATCGTAGAACACTGTCAGAAACAGTGGGGCCAGTGCCACGATGATCAGCACGCGCGTACCGTGGATCAGGGATAGCGTACGCGGGTTGGCGCCTGCTTCGGCGCCAAAGATGATCATGTCCTGCAATCCGCCTGGCATGGCAGCATAAAACGCGGTCGTGGAGTCAAAACCCCAAATCTTACGAAAGAATGGTACGCCTACCAGCGCGATCAGCAGGATGAAGAACGGGACCAGTGCTATAGACGCGGCCATCTTCGGCAATCCGACAAAAAGTGCAGGGGTAATCGAAGCCCCAACTGCAACGCCGAGTATGGTGCGCGCTGCAACCGATATCTGACCAAAACCTTCCATAGGGGCATGCGCTAGGGCGGCGATCAGACACGCACTCATTGGGCCGAATAGAAAGGGCAGTGGCAGGTTCAACGCCCAAAATACTCCGGTGCCCAGCAGCGCAAGGACCAGTGTTACGGCCCGCTTTGTCAGGAAAGAGGGTGTTTTGTTTTGGGTGGACAAGGCACGGCTTTCGATAATATTGACTCATATCGTATCCAAATGTATACAAGTGGACGCAAGAATACAAGTGAGCGCTCGATGACCATTCAAGACGACCCCTATCAGACTGGCCCACAAGGCAATTCAGCGTATCAACACCTGCTGGATGAGATTCGGGATGGCACACTTCAGCCTGGCGAACGCCTACGCGAGATTGAGTTGTCAGAACGATTAGGCGTCAGTCGCACCCCTGTGCGCGAAGCTATCCGGCAGTTGGAGTCCGACGGGCTGGTAACTCATGTGCCACGGCAGGGCGCAACCGTACGCAGCCTCGATTATGCCGAAGTAATGGAGCTTTATGAGATGCGCGCGGTGCTCGAGGGAACCGCGGCACGACTAGCGGCACGTGCAGCGTCGGATGTCGAATTGGACGAGCTGTGCGTTTTGAATGATCGCTTGGCCGAGGCTGGCACAGGCTCGGAAGCGGCTCGGATCAACCGGATTTTTCACGCCACACTTTTGGACGCAGCAAAGAATCGGTTTCTTTCCAAGTCTATGTTGTCTTTGCAAAAAGCGCTGTTGATCCTTGGGCCATCACAATTGCTGGAGGGTGACCGGGCCGAGACAGCAGTGGCCGAGCATAAGCGCGTCATGGCTGCCTTAAAGGCCCGCGATGGCGCTGCGGCTGAAAAAGAAATGCGCGCGCATATTCAGGCCGCACAACGGATGCGTATTCGAGCGTTGCAAGAACGCGACCGGACAACCGACGAAAACCATTAGGTAGACAGGATATGACCACCCAAAAGGAAGCTTATGACATCGCTGTGATCGGCGGCGGGAATGCTGCTCTATGCGCTGCAATGACTGCTGCCGAGGCAGGCGCCCGTGTTCTGATTCTCGAGACAGCGCCAAAACCCTATCGTGGTGGAAACTCCCGTCATACGCGCAATTTTCGTTGTATGCATGGTGCACCTCTGGGTCCGCTGATCGAAAAATACAGCGAAGATGAGTATCTTGAAGATCTGCTCAAGGTCACTGGCGGCAAAACCGACGAACGTCTTGCTCGCCTCGCGATCCGAACCTCCGAGGAATGCCTTACGTGGATGGAAGAACACGGCGTGAGGTTTCAACCATCCCTGTCCGGGACACTGTCACTGGCGCGGACCAACGCCTTCTTCATGGGGGGCGGGAAGTCTCTGGTGAACGCCTACTACCGCACCGCGGCAGCTTTGGGCGTTGACGTGCTATACGAAGCTGCCGTGACGCATCTTGAACTGAACGGCGATCAGATTGAGTGGGTAGACTATACCTATGAAGGCCAGTCTCATCGCATCACGCCCAAGGCCGTCATCGTTGCTGCGGGCGGGTTTCAGGCAGATACCGATTGGCTCACTCGCGCATGGGGCGCGCCTGCGAAGAACTTCCTGATCCGGGGAACGCCCTATAACCGGGGCGTGGTGCTGGCTGATCTGCTGGATCAAAGCGTCGAAAGTGTTGGGGACCCGACCCAGTGTCACGCCGTTGCCATCGACGGGCGCGCGCCGAAGTTTGACGGCGGTATCGTCACTCGTTTGGATTGCGTGCCGTTTTCGATCGTCGTGAACAAAAATGCCGAGCGGTTTTATGACGAGGGCGAAGACGTCTGGCCCAAACGCTATGCGATTTGGGGGCGTCTGGTCGCCGCGCAGCCGGATCAGGTGGGCTATGTGATCATCGATGCGAAGTCGCTGAACCTGTTCATGCCCTCGGTGTTCCCTCCGCTAAAGGCGGACACCTTGGAGGAACTGGCTGGCATGATGGACCTACCCGCCGACAAGTTGAAGGCAACCGTTAGTGAATTCAACGAAGCTTGCGGCGACACCAGCGGATTTCATCCAACCGAGTTGGACGGGGTCACAACCTCGGGTCTGACGCCACCCAAAACCAACTGGGCTCGTCCGATCACCGATCCGCCCTTCTATGGCTACTCGCTGCGTACTGGCGTGACCTTCACCTATCTGGGGCTAAAGGTCGACGATACGGCCCAGTGTTCGACACCAGACAGCAAGATCAAAAACCTGTGGGCCGCGGGCGAGACGATGGCGGGTTCGATCCTTGGGCAGGGGTATCTGGCCGGTTTCGGCATGACCATCGGGACCGTTTTTGGACGCATCGCAGGACGTGAGGCTGCAGCCTATGCAAACTGATCTTTTTCAAGAAGCTCGCCGACAGGCTGAGATATGCAACGCCTGCCGGTACTGCGAGGGCTACTGCTCAGTCTTCCCGTCGCTGCACGCGGAACGCGCGTTCTCGGATGGAGACATCACGCAACTGGCTAATTTGTGCCACAACTGTCGAGGTTGCTACTATGCGTGTCAGTACACGGCACCGCACGAGTTCGATCTGAACCTGCCGAAAGCTCTGGCCGAAGTGCGGCGGGACACTTGGGAGAGCTTCGCCTGGCCCCAACCTCTGGCGCGGCGGTTCCATACTCACGGTGGCGCGATCGCGCTGGCCCTCGTCATCGGTTTTGCCGTGATGTTCTGGGCAATTCGCGCTGTTGGTTCCAGCGGAGGTGAAGGGTTCTATGCCGTCCTGTCCCATAATGCGATGGTCGCAATTTTCGCGCCGGCATTCTTGTTGCCACTCTTTAGCTTGGCTATCAGCCTGAGGCGCTATTGGGCGGAGGTAGGTGGCAAACCCATCCAATTGTCTGATCTGACTGCTGCGTTCAAACGCGCTGGCAAGATGCAGGACTTGGCCGCAGGCCACGGCGAGGGTTGCAACTTCGAGGACGAAGACCGGTTCAGTCAGGGCCGACGCCACATTCACCACGCCATCATGTACGGCTTCCTGCTGTGCTTTGCCTCGACCTCGGTGGCGACGATTATGCACTATGGGTTCGCGTTACACGCGCCCTACGGGTTCTGGTCCCTGCCAAAACTCTTTGGGGTTTCAGGCGGTATTCTGCTGACAGTGGGTTGCGGAGCTATGGTTTTTCTCAAGCAAAAGTCTGATCGCGAGCTTGGTGACCCGTCCGCATGGGGCGGCGAAATCGGGTTTGTCCTGTTGCTCGGATTTGTCGGGCTGAGCGGGCTGGTCCTTTACGTCCTCGGTTCAACTGATCTGATGCCCGCGCTGCTTGCCATCCACCTTGGATCGGTTCTGACGTTCTTCCTGCTCATGCCATACACCAAGATGGTTCATGGCTTCTATCGACTTGCAGCTTTGATCAGAGACGCGCAGCGTAAGAGAGAATTGTCAGTTGGTTGCTAGCAAACGTCCAACGCCGAGGGAGTAAAAAGTCGCAATTCAAGCGCATTTTGATGCCCTTTCTCGCTTCGTTCCAGCACCCCGGGTGGCGGTCAACTTCCGGATTGGGTCTGTTTACTGTGATTGACAACATCGACACGAAAGGCAGCTTTGTCCGCTTAGCGGTCGTTCGTTGCAACTTGCTGGAACGTCTGCACTGCGCAGAATGCTGACTTTGCAAATTTACGAGAACGGCTCAAATGAAATTGCCTTTAACCAAGCAGCAACAAGTTGGGGGTGTCGTCTGGCAAACTTACCGTTCGCAGTATCCCAACAGAATCTCTGAGCGGAACCCGAAATTGCTTCAAGGTTGCGTAAACAACGTTGGTTCCTCACTTTGAGAAAACGTAATCCATAGCAAGATTGAAAGAGAATTAAATGAAACGCCTGTTTCCATCTCTGCCGGAGAACGCGACACTTGGAAGTGTCTATCAAGCCTTTCCAGATAAACTTTCTCCGCTTTGTGCGTACGAAAGCCTTGTGATGAGGGGCGAGAGCGACCTCTCGGTTGCTGAACGTGAACTCATTGCGGCCTATGTCTCGGGATTGAATGCTTGTGCGTATTGCCATGGGGCGCACATCGTTTTCGCCAAAGCCTACGGTATTGAAGTCGAGACAATCGAGGCACTGATGGAAGACCGCGATACGGCGCCCGTCGAGGATCACCTCAAACCGTTGCTGGCATACATTGAAAAGCTCACTGTCTCACCATCCCGAATGACAGAAGCCGACGCTAGAGCAGTCTACGCGGCAGGCTGGTCGGAGAGTGCGCTGTTCGATGCTATCCAAGTTTGCGGTGTCTTTAATCTCGTGAACCGCTTCATAGAAGGAACAGGTGTCCAAAGCCCTGGCACCGACCCAAGAGAAGCGGACGAAGCCACTTTAAACCGATGCCGCAGTGACAGCTTCTATACCGATTTCGGACGAGAGAACGGCCTCGACATCCCTTGAATTGATGTTGTTCTAACGTTCGAAACGCCACGAAAAGCTGGTCCGATAGAGCGGCAGATGCGTCCTTCGCTCTCGGGGTTAAATCATTCGTCGGATCAAGTCGGCGCATTCATTTATTGTTGGTGGATCCATGTTCAAGCCTCAACGATCCGTCCTGCTTTTCGTAGATAACTCAATTTCTGATAAGGTTTTGGGGGCATGTGGGCTTTGTAAGGGTGGAGAGTTGCTTAAATTTGACGCTGAAACAACGAAATTACTTGAAATCGCCTATCAAGGCGCAGAACTGACGCGGCGAAGACAGGCTTCATTCGATGCGCTGTGCCCGGCTCCTGGTGAAACTATTTTGGACATCGGTTGTGGCAACGGGATGTTGACAGTTGAGTTGGCCCGGGCAGTTGGCTCGGATGGCTATGTCATCGGGATCGACCCAAGCGCTGACATGACGGCAGCTGCTAGAGAACGGTGCAGCGACTACGCAAACGTGGAGTTTCGTGCTGGTGCCGCAAATAGCTTGCCCATTGAGGATGAGAGTGCTGACAAGGCCGTCTCGGTACAGGTCTTTGAGTACATCGAAGACGTAGACGGTGCGTTGGCTGACACGCTGCGGTGCGTCAAACCCGGCGGGCGCCTCGTCATCAGCGATCTACACTTTGGCAGCTTGATCTGGTTCAGCGATGAGCCCGACAGAATGCAAAAGATGCTGACATCCTGGAACCAGCACTTTGTGAGTGGTTCCGTCCCGGAAAGACTGCCCGCGCTGATAAAGGCTCGCGGCGACCGTGTGGAAGATGTCTTGTCGTTCACAATGACGGATCACCAGTTGAAGCCTGATGGCCTCGCAATCATGATGATGCACCTCATGAAGCAATACACTGTCGCAAATGACCATGTTGATCCCGCAGTTGCGCAATCGTGGTTTGATGAGCAGCTCAGCCTTGCAAGGACTGGACGCTTCTTCTTTTCGATGACCCAATTTGTTGTCGTGGTGCGCAAAAAGGGGTGATTGAGCTAAGTAAATCGGCCTGGGTTCTTTCGCGGGCTTCATGAAAGTCTCGTATTGGTACTTACTCAATGGCTACAACACAGGTGCGTGGCTGCCACTTCCAGCTTGCAGCTGCATTTGGCGTGATCTAATCGCCTTATTCGGCCGATTGTCACCAAGTGTCGTCAGAACCTTCCTGGATACAGACTCACCATGTTCTGCACGTCAAGCTCACTCGAAAACGCATCGGGATTACTCCAGATCACGTCATTAATATAGTCGCGTTCAGCGTGAAAATCGTCAGCTGTAGGCCGCGGCTTCCGGGCTTCGGGGAAGCCTCTCTTGGTCCTACCGAACAGTCCACCAAATACGGTCCAGATGCTGGGTGACATTGTATGGGAAGCCATCTCATGGTCCTTTCCGAGTTGCTTGCGCTGTCGCAACAACAGTAACTGTTCACCTGTTTTTCTGGTATCCGGCACAAAATTGTGCTGTTCTAAAAAAATGAAGAACGGGTTCCGAAATTGGTCGGATATTCGTGTGTTCCTCTCTGTCTTGAGAGAAGGATCGACGCTTGCGGCCTCCAGAAAGCTAAAGGTCTCCCAACCAACGGTCGCCCGACGCATTGATGTTCTCGAAAGAGAAACAGGCTTGACGCTGTTTGAGCGTGGTACGCACGGGTTCAAACCGACCCCAGAAGCCCTTCGCCTCGTTCCCCTCGCCGAAGCAATCGAGGCTTCAGTCCTCGAATTTACCGATTGCGCGAAGGAATTGACGTCGACACAACCCATCCGTATCACCGCTTATTCGGCAAACTTCTCCGCACGCATGATTGAAATCGTAAACGAGTTTTCCGCCGACAATCAGGATGTCGCATTCGAGTTTTTGTCCAGCGTTCGGGCGCTGGACCTGATGGCGGGCGAGGCCGACATTGCTTTGCGCCTTGCAAGAACCGATCCCGATCCTGACCTGATCTGTCGTAAGATCAGCACGGCCCGCTGGTCTTTGTTCGGCAGCAAAAATTACGCGGACAAATTTGGCTTACCGGGGTCAACGAATGATCTGGCCGGGCATCAGTTTGTTACCTTTCAGCGGGACGATGTGCCCAATGTATTCCACGAATGGTTGACCAATCACGTGGAGCCGGACCAGATCGTCATGTCTTTCACTGAACTGGAGCTAATGCATGCGGCGATCAGGTCAGGGCAAGGCCTTGGGATCAGCAATGTCAAGCTGGTGGAAACAGACATGTCTTTTATCCGATGTTTCGACGAAATCCCCGAACTTGCGGTGCCGCACCTAATGCTCATTTCGCCGGAAGCTTATCGCCGGCCAGAGGTTAGAGCCTTCGTTAAGTTCTTCGCACCTCGCTATGCGGCAATCTACAAGTAGTTATTTAGGCAAAAAGGATTGATAACACGCGAACAAGCTAGTTTGCATGTACGCCACGACCGCAATTGCGAATAGAAGCCTTATGTAGCAAGCCCAAGGATACTCTTGAAGATGACAATGGGAGTTCAAATTGATCGCCGCGCCCAAGTCGCTGCAAACTGCCTTAACTCCGATATGCCATCACGTGGTGCATAACCAGGTTAAGAACTTCAACATCGTTCTGGTTAAATGTCTGGTATCGGAATTTGACCGTTCCCCGGTCTGGCTTCGAACGTGACGGTGTAATCGCCTCAACCGTGACGCGCACGCTGATCGTGTCACCGGAATACACCGGAGCCAGCCACCGTACCTCGTCCATTCCATGTCCACCCAGATTGGTTCCGGTAAGTACACCAGTGTCGCGAAACAACCTGAAAGTAAGCGCTATTGTCTGAAATCCACTGGCAATGAGACCGCCGAACATCGACTCTGCGGCAGCCACTTTGTTAACGTGGAAGGGCTGCGGGTCATGAACCAGTGCGAAGTCAATAATCGCTCCCTCGGTCAGCGTGACGCCACCGGTTTCGAAGGTTTCGCCAACCGACAAATCGTCGATGTATTTTCCGCTAGCCATGGCAAAAGTATAGTTTGATGCAGACTCAACCGTCAACGCGGAGCCAGGCTCGGCCGCCACTAATGCTGCATTGTCTTTCGACCATGGCAAAGATCGTAATGGAGAACTAAGTCAGTGGTCGTTGACCTATGCCGCGGCGACAAATAGGTGCGCTTCTTGCGGTACGTGCAATACGCCTTCTTTGTCATATCTAGACAAAGCGTCTGCAACCTCTTCCACGACCTTGTTGGTGACGTCAGCACCTGCATCCTTAAGATCGGTTTCGATTGGCAGCGCCATGATTTGCGCGCGAAGATCAATAAATCTTCGCTCAAGTACCAATGGCTCGTGACGAGCTATCTTGAAGCCTGCATCGACCAACAACTTAGAAATGAGGTCCCCATCTCGAAACGAAAAAGGCGCTCTGGCCTTGATTGCGGCATCTGTTCCAACATGGCGCTCGAGAGCTTTTGCAAGCGCTCCATTGAAGGGCGACACTGCACGCCAACATGTCAAAAATAGCTGACCGTTATTGCGCAAGATCCGATGAACTTCCTGCAAAGCCGCGGATTTGTCGGGGAAGAACTGAAGCCCCTGTTGTATGAAGGCATAGTCAAACGTAGCATTTTCGAAAGGTAACTCGGTTACATCCTCTGCATACCACTCGAGCACATGACGACAATCCGGCTGATTGGATTGCGCGACCTCAATCATGGTTTCGTTCAGATCTACGCCAACAACCCGGCCTTCGCCCGTCAGTTTCCTTGCAATCTCTCGCGTCAAAGCCCCGGTGCCGCATGCAATGTCGATAACACAAGTGCCGCTTCGAAGCTGAACCTTCTGCATTGTTGCTTCAGCCAATGGACCGAACATCGCAGGCACACTATGGTTGTTGTACTTCTGCGCAGCTTCTTTGGTCAGCCGGAATTTGTCCGTCATCAAAAATATCCTCCTAGCAAAGCGTTAATAATTGGACCACCCAAAGTGACCCAAAATCGTAGTCTCACGAGGCTTCAACTGGAAGGCTCTCATCGGCGCTCCACTCAGCCCATGAACCATCATACAGGCGGGACTTTTCGAACCCCATTTGGCGCAGCGCAAGGAGCCCACAAGAAGCAGCTATGCCACGGCCGCAATAAGCGATGACCTCATCGTCAGTTTGAATTCCCTTGTCCTGATAGTGCTTGAGGAGCTTGGAATGATCCGCCAACTTGAATGACCCACGTTCCTTTAGTTTAGCTGCACGTTCGGATATGGGTGTGTGTGCCAAGTCCGGATCGATGTTCGATATCGCCGGTATGTTGACCGCACTGGGGATATGTCCCGAGCGACCTCCCCATGTGTGAACTCCGTCGCCTCGGAAGAGGTCGTTTGGTAGAAAGTCCACAATTCTGACTCTGGGTTTACCTATCGCATCCAAGACATCAGCTTTGCGGGCAATCCAATTGCTCTGCACTGTTGGTTCAAAGTCACCATGCTCAACGGCTAGATCGCCAGTTTCAGTGGTCCGACCTTCGAGTTTCCATTGCTGCAAGCCGCCGTCCAAGACCCGCACGTTGTTATGGCCATAGTGCGAAAGTGCCCACCAAAGACGCGCAGACGCCAACGGAAGCCCAGAGTCATCGTAGACCACGACATGACTGTCGTTGGAAACACCCAACTCTCGCATCTTTTCCCCAAAATCCTCTGGCCCGAGCATCATATCGGGAGTGTTCTGAGTGCTGTCTGCAAGCTCTGTCGACATGCCAACATACACTGCGCCAGGAATGTGCTCGGCTTGGAATTCGCTCCTATCATCATAGGCCACGCCCTTGCCGTTTTCCTCCCTAAACTTCCAGCGAACATCAATGATGCGTAGTTTCGGGTCAGTCAGGTTATCTGCCAACCAAGCCGTATCAATGAGCGGGCGAGTTTGGGTAGTCATACCTACGTTCTCCTCTAACCGGACGCGGGTCGAGCCGTATGCAATAATCCCCAAATTTGGTTTCGGAGTCCAATTTTGGAAAATCGATATTTGATGAAGCAACTATGGTTTGAACGGCTTTTAGATGATTTCATGAGACTTCTGAAAGAAACGGATGCTGAAATCATGGCGCCTCGTACCGTCGATTTCCTTTGACTCGTTTATGGCTAGGCATGCTCATATAGCTAACTGACGGACAGGTTTGGTACAGATAGTGGAAGGTTTGGATGCTTGAAGATCGATACGGAAGCCCGCTAACGACCACATCACAAACTGCGCGAGACGCGTACGTTGAAGGCATCGACCGTTTTCTGGGTGCTTTTGATGATGTTGAAGAAGCCTACCGATCAGCAATGCGGGCAGATGATGGTTTTGCTATGCCGCATGTTGGGCTTGCGCGCTACCTTGTTACTGTCGGGCGTGGACAAGATGCAAAGCGTGAAATAGCCGTCGCAAAAGAACTTTCGCATGGCGTCAGCCCGCGCGAAGCCGCCCAGATCGACATTATCAGCGATCTCATTGAGGGGCGTGCACCGCAGGCCTACAGGCGCATCCGAGATCACGTCGCAGACCATCCGCGAGATATTTTGCTTGCTCAGACATGTACCAGCGTATTTGGCTTAATAGGGTTTTCAGGTCAGGCTGGACGCGAGGCAGAGCAGCTTGCGTACACAACCATGTTAAAGCCACACTATGGCGACGACTGGTGGTTTCTCTGCCAGCATGCATTTGCCCAGATGGAGGCCGGACAGATTGGCCCGGCCGCGGAAAACATCGAGCGCGCGCTTGAATTGAAGCCTGACAGCGCACACAGTGCACATGTCAGGGCCCATCTCTACTATGAGAACGGGGAGACGGACGCTGGCTACGCTTATCTTCGCGAGTTCTGGCAAGACTATCCCTTCACAGCGTATCTGCACTGCCATCTCAGCTGGCACGTCGCTCTTTGGGCGCTTGAGAGCGGCGATGTGGCAGGTATGTGGAAGCTGTTCGATGATTATGTTTCCCCCGACCGACCACCTGCGCCACCACTGAACGTTCTGACTGATAGTGTGGCAATTGTTCACCGCGCCTTTTTGGCTGGCGAGCAAATTCCTCAGGAGCGTTGGCAACAACTCAGCGACTATGCTGTTCAGTTCTTTCCTTCACCTGGTTTGGCTTTTGCGGATGTTCACGCTGCTCTTGCGCATGCGATGGCTGGAAACAGAGAGCGTCTGGAAGCAACCATTGACGGCGCAAAGGGACCCGCAGGCCCCACCGTTGCTTCGGTAGCAGGCGCATTCCGTGCGTTGGCGGATGGAAATGCGGACGAAGCGATTGAGAAATTCGTAAGTGTCATGTCTGAGCACGAACGCCTTGGTGGTAGCCGGGCGCAACGCGACATTGTTGAGTTTTCATTGGCGCATGCGCTGGCAATATCGGGACAATCGAATGAAGCTCGACGTATCCTCAACATGCATCGACCGCATACCTCTCACGACCATGCAGTTGCCACGCTAGAAGGGTAGGGTGCCCGTATTTTTGACGCCCGCAATGAGCCCAAATTACACGTTTTCAACGCCAGTTAGAACAGAAGCTGTCGCACGACGTTACCAGGCCCCGAAAGTGTTGGTTGGCGGAAAAGACCAACCTGACTGCCGACATCAGCTTTCTCAAAAGACCGTCTTAGGTGTGCGAGCGGTGTTTGTGGTCTTGTCGGTGGGCTAGTGTGGAGGGATTGGACGGTGCCTCACGCACGTAGCCGATAAGTTGATCAGTCGCCAAGGAGAGTGCTTCGATCAAATGGGGCTCATATAAGTCGGGTCTATGCCTTGGGTCGGCTTTGATGTCGCCAGTATCGAGAAACAGCCCATTGTGGTAACCTCCTACCTTTAATTAGGGGGTTATTGTGATGGAATACTATGATCTCGGTAGCTACAGCCGAAAGATCACAACCTCGTCGGACGAAGCCCAGCTTTGGTTTGATCGTGGTTTGGCTTGGACTTACGCGTACAACCACGAAGAAGCGATTGTATGCTTTCAGAATGCCGTGGCTGCGGATCCAAATTGCGCAATGGCGCATTGGGGCATCGCGTATTGCATTGGGCCGAACTACAACAAGCCCTGGGAAACATTCGAAGAAGACGAGAAGCCTGACTGTATCGCCTTGGCAAAAGCGTCAATCGAGGCTGCTGCGTCGTTAAAGGACAAACTGACGCCTGTTGAGCGCGCGCTCATCGAAGCCATTCCGGCTCGTTATCCATCCTCATCGGATATCGAGGATTTTAGCCCATGGAATGATGCATTCGCTGATGCGATGCGAAAGGTTCACTCTGAATTCGATCAGGATCTGGACGTGTCTGCGATTCTGGCCGAGTCGCTCATGAACCGGACACCTTGGCAGCTTTGGGATTTGCCGACTGGGAAACCAGCGGATGGAGCCGATACACTTGAAGCCATAGCAGTCCTCGAAACTGCATTTGATACACTCCTCGGAGCATGGGAACACGCAGGGCTCCTGCACATGTACATTCACCTGATGGAAATGTCGCCCCACCCCGAACGGGCACTGCGTCACGGCGATGTGCTCAGCACGCTGGTGCCCGAGGCCGGGCATTTGCTTCACATGCCCACCCATATTGACGTCTTGTGTGGAGATTACATGAACGTTGTGTTGCGTAATCACAAAGCCATCTTGTCAGATCGAAAGTTCCTGGAACGCGAAGGCCCTGACAACTTCTATTCCGTTTACAGGTGTCATAACTACCACTTCAAAATCTACGGAGCGATGTTTTTGGGGCAGCCAACGGCGGCACTGGAAGCTGCTGATGAGCTTGTCGAAACTTTACCTTCAGAGACACTTCGGCCAATGGCTGATTGGTTCGAGGCGTTCATTCCTATGAAACAACATGTATTGATCAGGTTTGGACGCTGGCAGGCTATCCTTGATCAGGATTTACCTGAAGATGCGGAGCTCTACAGCGTCACTATCGCCATGATGCGGTATGCAAGGACGGTCGCCTTGGCCAACCTACACAGGGTCGCTGAAGCCGAGAGTGAAAAAGCCAAGTTCTATGATGCTCTAGCCAGAGTTCCTGAGACCCGAATGCTGTTCAACAACACATGCCGGGACATTCTGAAGGTCGCTGAGCAAATGATGCTGGGTGAGTTGGCCTATCACACAGGAGAGCACGAAACGGCCTTTGACCACCTGCGAAAGTCAGTCGAGATCGACGACAACTTGCCATACGACGAGCCCTGGGGCTGGATGCAACCCACCCGTCATGCGCTGGGTGCTCTTCTTCTTGAACAGGGCCAGATGGAGGAAGCCGAAGCTGTTTACCGTGCAGACCTTGGCCTGGATGCAACGCTTAGCCGGGCCTGTCAGCATCCGGGCAACGTCTGGAGCCTGCATGGCTTGCACGAATGTCTCGCCCGGCGCGGTGAAACGGTCGAAGCCGCCCACATTAAGCTACAACTGGACAAGGCCGCTGCCCGCGCCGAGGTGCCGATAAAGGCGTCGTGTTATTGCAGGCAGAAGGCGTTGGCCGCCGAGTAATCTCGGATCAACAGCAATGGCTGGGGCAATTGCGAGGCCCGCTTCTGCCGTTGATCGGGACTTGTTTAACTTCGTTGATGGCAACCGTCTGGGCGACCACAAGACCGGCAATCATCGCTTGGATGCCGTTTTGCGGTAAATCAGCCGCATGGTAGCATCGCGTAGGATTTGCAGTCGGGGGGCAACATGGTCTTAACATTCGCACAAATGGAAACTCAGGAAATATCCAAAGCAAATCCAATTTCAGCAACTGACGCGCTGGCAGTACTGATCGAAGACCCCAACGCACTTGTGGTGGACGTAAGGGATAGCGCTGAAATTGCGGCCACAGGTATCAGCCCAAGAGCAATTCCGGCTCCTGGTCGCGCCGTCGCTTGGATGGCAGACCTTGAAAGTGAATACAGATCTCAAGAGTTACAGGATCGTGCAAGGCGAATTTTCACCACTTGTGGCGGAGCTCCGAGCTATCGAGGCGCGGCAGCGGCAAATGTATTGACTGCGATGGGTTTTCAAAACGTGCAGTTCATCGATGGAGGGATGGCGGCTCTGATCGCAGCGGGCTCCTCTACAAAGCAGCCTTAAAAAAGGCGAAACCAACGGTGATGAGCAAACACGCAGGGGTCAATAGAAGCTTCTCAGCTTGCAGAGTTGTGTCTCGATACGACTTGCGACTGAGATTTTAGCCAATTGACGAAAACCTTAGCCTCGGGGCGCTGAAATTCTGCCTGCGTCTGGATGTAATAGACGCCGAAGAGAGGCTCAGAGAACAATTCAATCATCCGACCAGATGACAGATCGTCCTCGAAAAAAGCTCTGGCAGAATACGTGATACCGTCACCCCGGCGAACCGCAGTCATGATCAGGTTCCCCGGCATGTGATTTATCGTCAATGGCTCGAGAGGTACGACCCCATGATAGGTGAACCAGTCGGCCGCTTCGTTGGTGCCCAGTTCCTGCAACCAAGGCAGTTTTGTCAGAGAGGCCGGGTCACGCAGATCTTGGCCTTCCACCAGTGAAGGTGTCCCGATCACGACCATGTCGGAAACAAGGACAGTATCCTCTTCTTTTCTCGGCATGCGTCTGTCGTGATACCGAATGGCGACATCGATACCACCTGGTCTTATCTGAACCAGTTCCGAAGTTGGGTTCAGCATCAAAGTGATCTCTGGATGTTCGCGTTGAAACTCTGCCATTCTCGGCAACAGCCACTCCACCGCGAATGCTGGTGACATTGTCACTTGAACGGGACGCTGCGCTGTGTGTTCTGCCAGTCGTTCGACACCCCTTCCAATGATTTCAAAGCCGATACCCAGTTCACGCGCAAGAATGATGCCTGGCTCTGTCAATTCAATGCTGCGCCCACGTTTAGCAACAAGAGCTACACCCAAGTGCCTTTCCAACGATTTCACCTGCTGGCTGACAGCCGCTTGGGTCACGTTCAAGCGTTCAGCCGCTACAGTGTAACTCCCAGCCTTCGCAACCGCTGAGAAGGCGCGCAAAGCGTTCATTGGGGGAAGGTGCAACCAATCCATACTGTAGTTTTTCTAAAGTTTTGTTAGACTATTTGAGTCGCATGATATCGACATTCTTGACATTATTCACAGTGAAATCTGCGCTGCTATTATAAAATATTGGAGCGGATGCTTTAGTGCTGATGTCAACCTAGCCGCATGCCAGGAGATCTTGATACGATGGAAAAACTTCAAGGTGGATGTTACTGTGGTGCTGTTCGATACCAGATCGCGACACCACCTGTCTGGTCGGGACATTGCCATTGTCGTTCATGCCAAATGGCCCTTGGCGGTGCCTTTGTAACTTGGGCTAAAGTGGCAGCGGAAGACTTCGTAGTTATCAAAGGCGAAATCCAACACATTGAGAAAACTTCGGGTATTCGCCGCGGGTTTTGTCGGGACTGTGGAACGACGTTGACCTATGCCGCCCTAAATGAAGTTGAGGGCCAAGACTGGAGCGCTGATGCGTGGTTTTCTGCTGTAACGTTGGACGACCCATCGATTGCACAACCCATGGCCCACATCTTCGTGTCACATCAGCAGCCATGGATAAAACTCGACGACGGGCTGCCGACGTTTCCTGAATTCTAGATAACTTTCCGAGCGAACAGAGGAGAAAGCGATGAACGCTGCTTATTCATATGCCTGCAAGGATTGCGAGGGCATGGAGGCCTGCCCAGGGAAAGTGATCGCAGCGACCAAAGATGAAGTATGGAAACTCATGGAGCTCCACGCGGTGGTCGCTCATGGAGAGGACCCCAGCTCGTGGGATGCCGACACTCGGGCATATCTGGAAACACTAATAAAGCCCGCTTGATCAAATAAATTAAGCTTCAAGTTCCTACGGATAATCGGCCAAAATTATCAACTTGGTTGCTTAACCGCGAAGGGCAGCTTTCGTCTGCTACTGGGAAATTGCTGGGCCCATTTGTGAGTATCCGGGTTTGGACTGCGGCCTACCGCCAAGGCGCCTAGAAGCGCACGGCCATCACGAACCCAAATCGGAAACGTGTGAGATTGGTTTGCATCACAAACCATCCTGCTACAGCGAAACCTTGCTCCTATTCAGGCAAACCGGCTAGTCGCAATGACGCACAGTCTTTCTCCAGCCTTTTTCTGTCAGAGAAAAGTTGAGTATTCGCCCAGTCCGATATGGAAAACTGAGGGCGGTATTTCATCACATTCCGTGCTTCATCGCGAGCGGCCTCAAGGTTCTCCGTCTCTACATGGACGATTACGAGGTCGAGGTGACCAAAGCCTTCAACCCTTTGACCATATTCGGTGAATGCTTTCTTGGCTTCCTCGTATTGACCGTCGAGTCGAAGGGCTAAACCCAGAACGCCTGCATACCAACCTGGATAGTGAGGGTTCAGGGTAATGGCTTGTTGTGCGACTTGGATCGCTTCATTTGCCTGGCCATTGAAAGCTAGGGTGATTGACAGTCTGGCAGCCACGTCAGCGTGGTTTGGATTCAGCGCTAGTGCCTCGTTGAACTTCTCGATAGCCGAAACCAGCTTGCCATCGATTGCATCCGCAAAACCCGCAATAGCGTGAGCCTCTGGGTTGTAGCTGTCTATTTCCAGAGCCCGCTGAGCGCAGTCACGAGCCTCCGCTAGCGCGGCACGCCGGTCAGCAACAAATCCATGTCGTGCTTCGACAGTGCAAATGAATCCCAAAGTACAATACGGAGCCGAGTAACCCGGGTCGAGTGCAATTGCCTGTTGTGCAAATCGGCGAGCGTCGGCCTGAGCTTCCCTGGTAATTCTGCGCGAAGCCTCAACGGCCTTTAGTTGAGCGGTCCACGCGCCTAGGTTATTTGTGCCGGATCCTCTGAAACGAGCCATTTCTCCCGCCAACAGTTCGACTTGAAGCTCGGTTGCAATCCTAAGTGCGATTTCATCCTGAACTTCGAATACATCTTCAATGAGGCGATCATAGCGGTCTGCCCAAATATGCATGCCGGACTTTGCATCGATTAGCTGTGCTGTGATCCTCACCCGGTTACCGCTTTGACGGACACTTCCCTCAAGAACAAGATCGACACCCTGCTCCAGACCGACCTGTTTCACGTCAACGGAGCGACCTTTGTAGACGAATGTAGAGTTACGCGCGACGACTAGTAAATTCGGGAGTTTTGATAAAGTGGTGATGATCTCTTCGGTAATTCCATCTGCAAAAAACTCCTGATCCGGGTCAGAAGAAAGATTATCGAAAGGTAAGACGCCGATTAGCAGAGACTTTGTATGGCTAGCCGGAGTTACTCGCGGTGGGGCAGAACCTGGCGGCGACCATTGGAAAACTTCTATTGGTGACGGCGCGTTCTTAAACTGTCGCTCTCCAGCGCGATAAAATTGCTCAGCGAGGCGCTCGTCAAGGCTGCGATGGACGACATCTGAAATTAACACAGCCCCTTCGTTGGAAGCCTCTTGTAGACGTGCAGATAGATTGATGCCATCGCCGAAAATGTCATCTTCGTCGAATACGACATCTCCAAGATGCACACCCACTCGTAGTTTCAATGAGGACTGAGTCGACACCTGGCTTTGAAGATCAAGGGCGCATCGTACTGCATCAGATACCGAGTTAAACTCGACTATCCATCCATCACCCATCCTCTTAACGACATTACCTCGATGATCGCTAACCAAAGGATCAAATAACTCTCGACGTAGAACACGAAGTTCGCTGAGAGTCCTATTTTCATCTGCCTTAATCTGGCCTGAGTAGTTTACTACATCTGCCGAGAGTACTGCGGAAAGTCTGCGGTCTCCATTCATGTCTATTGGTAACGCAAATTACGCTGCTTGGAAAAGACAACATGATTTCCTGAACGTCGCGCATGTCCTAGTGAACGGTTTGGTGCAAAACTGAAAAGCTTGACTGTGAATGCCTGCTTCGGGCTGGACCTGCCAAACATGCAAGCTGCGGAGAATGGCCGCTTCGAGCCCAAACCAACCGATGTTGCTGAAAGCACCAATGTCAGCGATGCGCAGAAAGCTGACTTTGCAAAGTTGCCGTTCAACGTTTCGCTTGCCCGACCTGACCGTCCCAGATGGTCGGAGGCTCTTCTTGGAAGTGCGGCACTTTAGATTGTTGTCCTAATTGAGGCAAATTTAGGTACAGAGCATTTTTGGGCTACGTCAGCCAACGTAAACGCCAGGGAATATGGGCAATACGAAATCCAATTATCCAGATGACAATTGACGAACTATTGGTCGACTAATCTCATTGTCCGAGCAAAACCTACCATGCGAGCTTCAGCGCTGCTTTCGTTTGACCGAAATAATGCATCCAGAATGTTTTGGATGCCTTGCAGGCACATCCCGTGCCATTGCGTCCACGTTTCCCAGGTGCCGTAACGCTCCGTTGTTCAGCAACACGCCTCGCCCAGCATCATAACGGCGCTGTCCAAATCCGCTGGCAACGCATTCCCAGTCTTCCTTGGCCGCCGCGTTGCGGAATCTCGGTAGGTCGTGCGGGTCATGTCGTCCAGGTGTTGCTGCGACGTGATCGTGTTTCTTCGCATTGCTTTGGTGCGTTAGATGGTGGGTCACTTGTGTTGTGCCAGGTTGCTGGACAGTACCGGTTGTCGGCCTCGGCTTAGGGCGCATGATTGTCACGACGCCTTGTGGCTTCGGATGCCCTGGGACTGCCACGTGAGTTGCCGTCGGTTTTGGTGTCAACTGTGGAACCTGGCCAGGAACCGCCGTGGGAACCTGATTGGGGGTTGCGGTTGGGACAAGCGGTGGTGTCGCCGTAGTACCGCTGGGTTGCGGAACACGGCCGGGCACTGCGACCGGAATCTGGTTTGGTGTTGCAGTTGGGACGAGCGGTGGCACAGCAGTTTGTCCAGTGGGCTGAGGTGGGACCTGACCAGGAACTGCGACTGGTATTTGGTTTGGTGTTGCGGTGGGCACAAGTGGCGGCACCGCTGTTGGGCCGGTGGGTTGAGGCGGAACCTGGCCAGGGGTAGCGACCGGAACTTGATTGGGAGTTGCAGTCGGAACTTGCGACGGCACCGCGGTAGGACCGGCGACCAATGGTGGAACCTGATTGGGAACGGCTGTCGGAACCCGTTTTGGTGTCGCGTTTGGTGCCAAAGGCGGAGCTAGAGTTGGCGCTACTACCGGCGTGGGAACCTGACCAGGAACCGCTATCGGTGTCGCAATAGGAACCTGACCGGGAATTGCGTTCGGGACCGCGCCCGGCGCAAGGACTGGAACAGTAACGGACGTGGGCGTTTGCTGCGTTCCCTTAGGCGGCAACTGATTTGCCACCGGCTGAGTTGGGCCAGTAACTTGATTACCTGCCCCTTGCCCACCAGCCTGCCCGCACCCTTGGCTCGACTGGTGTGGGTTCCCTACACCTCGGCACCACCCGTAGTGATTTCCGCGGGCAAAGACCTGAGTAACGGCCAGTTCTGTAATTAGACAAGTTGCGGTAAGTACAGCAATTCGGTTCAGTTTCATAACATTCTCACCAACTTGTTGTCAGAGCAAGATACGCGCCAGGATCGCCAGAGTCGGTCAAAGGGCCGTCTCTCAAAGGGACACCGACATATCCGGACAGAAATAGATTTTTCTTAAACTCAATGTCCAAACCCAGACCTGTCGACGCCAGTGTAGCATTATCAACTTCGAAACTCGCAGGGTCATTGTTCGAGATGTAACCCACGTCGAAAAAGGCAAAGGGCGTTAAGCGATGTACGCTCTGGGAACTGGGGAAGTAGGAATGAGACACTTCGAAAATCGCGGAAATCCCGGAATCGCCATCCACTTCGTCAAAACGATATCCGCGCAAAGCATAACGATCACCAAGGAAGTACTCTTCGACCGAGGGCAGCCGGTCTGTTGTGTACTGCCCCCAGATCTCGGTTCGCCAAGCTGTGTTGGGAGACAAGCCCGTTAGCGGGCTTTCGTATCCGACGCCGCCTCGTAGATGCCAGAACGAAGAGTCCCCGTCGTCAAAATTCGCGTCTGTCGTGTCGTTGTCATTGTCACCAAAAGATAAGGTTAGCCCCGCTTCCAGAGCTTGTCCCTTTGGATAGTTTTGCCCGTAAAGATATGTAAGGCCAACGACACTCGCGTCACTGGATAGTGGAACGCCACCACTGACTGAGTCCGCTTTTGAAAGGCGATAGTCCAACAGAAGATACCCATAACGGGCCACATCGCGGATCACGGGGTAACCCATCGCGACTGTGAAGTTCTCGCCGTCAATATCTGTTCTCGCAAAGTCCCCCGAGAGGTCACGTTTTGCGTTTATGTTCCCGTAGAAGATCTCACCGTACAGACCATTGCTGTTCAGCGGCGTGCGATAGGTAAGAGCGCCCCATAAAGAGTGTTCATCGTCTTTGTCCCAATTGTAATTGCCTGATCCCTCAAATCGCAGCAAATCCCCGACGGTCAGCGTTGAATAAAACTCTTGTACGACATAGAAGCTGAGCGCTTCTCCAAGCTCACGCGGAGGGTTGTCGAGTGTCGCACTACCGGCTTGTTTGCGCAGAGGTTCTCCCAATACCCTCAGCCGAGCACCAGCCTGATCCGGGTAATCAAGTTCGGTCGACACGTCCAAATCGGGTATGTCCTCGGCTAGCATAACCGCCCGCTCAAATCGTTTGAGAGTTATTGGATATGCGGTGGTGAGGGGCTGAAAAATCTTCTCTAGTGTTTTGAACGTGCGAGTATCTACGCCTTCAATTTCGATGGTTTGAATGCGCCCTTCATCAACAACTATGCTCTGCCCATCGGGACCAGGCCACGCCTCAGCTAAGAAGTAGCCGTCTTCTCGGTAGATCTGAGTGATCGTTGATGCGACCTCCACCGCTGTAATGCGCCCTGATCGATCAAAGGCCAACTGACCGGCAAAAGTTAACAGCTCATCCGCATCATACACCGTTACGCCGCTGACCGAGTGCTGGGATGCGATGTCCCAGGTTTGGGCAATGCTACTTCTTGGAACTGATGCAGTGGCCACAAGAGTGCAAATGATCGCAAAAACAACTGATCTGAATACGCGCATTTTTGACAACCTTAAAGTGACTGAGCATGTTGAAGTCCAATGTTATTATGTGGTTCGCATGTGTGAACCTGACGCTACTCGAATGTATTGATGGGTGATGTTTTTAAGAAACACAGTGAACAGAACGCAGATTTACTTATTACGCCGCACATACGACGGCGCTGAATTACACAAACCGGCTTTTCAACAAGTTAGAGTAGAGAACTAGTAGGACAGTCCTCACAATTCCGGTTGCTCAAAAACATAAAGCCGCGATTTCTTGGCATCGTCTGTTAGGACATAGAGAAGCCCT
>NZ_WQGJ01000007.1:0-181133 GCF_013034605.1 Ruegeria sp. HKCCA4633 | reverse complement strand
ATCCCATAACAAAACCCCGCCAAAACATAGGCGGGGTTTTCGCCAATCGGAAACTCGCGTTCCGATTTGTAGCCTTTTCAGATGTCGTTTTCGCCTGACGAAGTGTCTTTTCCGCTTGCTGCAGGTGCAAAGGCCCCATAGCTCTGTGCGTGGGACACCCCTCCCCAACGAGGGGCGTGTATCTGAAAGGGTAATACAGATGACGATTGAACGACCGGCAGCGCGGCCGGCAAATCCGCGTTTTTCCTCGGGCCCCTGTGCCAAACCCCCTACATTTGATCTGACTAAATTGGCCGATGCCGCGTTGGGTCGTTCCCACCGGGCCGCTGTTGGCAAGGATAAGCTGAAAGCGGCCATTGAAGGCACGCGTGAGGTGCTGGGTATTCCGGCAGATTACAAAATCGGGATCGTTCCCGCCTCGGACACCGGTGCGGTTGAGATGGCGTTGTGGTCGCTGCTAGGTGAGCGCAAGGTCGAGATGCTGGCTTGGGAAAGCTTTGGCGCGGGCTGGGTGACGGATGTGGTCAAACAGCTGAAGATCGATGCCGAGGTGAAAACGGCGGATTACGGGCAGATCGTGGATCTGGCTTCGGTCGATTTCGCCAATGACGTGGTGTTCACCTGGAATGGAACAACCTCGGGCGTGCGGGTTCCCACTGGCGACTGGATCGCTGATGACCGTCAGGGCCTGACAATTTGTGATGCGACCAGCGCCGCTTTTGCGATGGACCTGCCGTGGGACAAACTGGATGTCACCACCTTTAGCTGGCAGAAAGTGTTGGGTGGCGAAGCGGCCCACGGCATGTTGATCCTGAGCCCACGTGCGGTTGAACGGCTGGAGAGCTACACCCCCGCATGGCCGCTGCCCAAGATTTTCCGTCTGACCAAAGGCGGCAAGCTGATCGAAGGTATCTTTACCGGAGCCACGATCAACACGCCCTCGATGCTGGCGGTTGAGGATTATCTGTTCGCGCTGGACTGGGCGCGCTCGGTCGGTGGGTTGCAAGGGCTGATCGCCCGTGCTGATGCGAATGCCAATGCGGTTCATACGTTCTGTGCGAAGAATGATTGGATCGCCAATCTGGCCGAGGATGCGGCGACGCAATCGAACACATCTGTGTGCTTGAAGTTTACCGATGCACGCATTCAGGACGGTGCGACTTTTGCCAAGGCTGTGGCCAAACGGTTGGAGGTCGAGAATATTGCATTGGATATCGGTGCCTATCGCGACGCGCCTGCGGGTCTGCGTATCTGGTGCGGCGGTACGGTTGAGACCTCGGATATCGAGGCGATGTTGCCTTGGTTGGCCTGGGCCTTCGAGGCCGAGATCGCAGCGCAAACCGAAGCTGCCTGATGACCCGGTGCCGGGCTGAAGCCCGGCCTACTCACATTTGAAATCGTAGGGCGGGCTTCAGCCCGCCAACCCCCAGAATTCTTCAAAGGACCAGAGAAAATGGCCCCCAAAGTACTCGTATCTGACAAGCTCAGCGAAACCGCCGTGCAGATTTTCCGTGATCGTGGCATCGACGTGGATTTCATGCCTGATCTGGGCAAGGACAAAGACAAGCTGGCCGAAGTGATCGGTCAGTATGACGGTCTTGCCATCCGCTCGGCCACCAAGGTCACACCGACCATCCTGGAGAAAGCCGACAAGCTGAAGGTCATTGGCCGCGCTGGTATCGGCACGGATAATATCGACAAGGATGCGGCTTCGAAGAAAGGTGTGATCGTAATGAACACGCCGTTCGGCAACATGATTACGACCGCTGAACACGCGATTGCGATGATGTTTGCCGTGGCGCGGCAAATCCCCGAGGCCTCTACCTCGACCCATGCAGGCAAGTGGGAGAAGTCCAAGTTTATGGGGATCGAGCTGACCAACAAGACCCTCGGTGTTATTGGTGCAGGGAACATTGGTGGCATAGTTTGTGAACGCGCCCTTGGACTGAAGATGAAGGTCGTCGCCTATGATCCCTATTTGGGCGAAGAGAAAGCCGCGCAAATGGGCGTGGAAAAAGTTGAACTGGACGAGTTGCTGTCGCGCGCCGACTTTATCACGCTGCACGTACCGCTGACTGACCAGACCCGCAACATCCTGAGCCGCGAGAACCTTGCCAAAACCAAGAAAGGGGTTCGTATCATCAACTGTGCACGTGGTGGACTGGTAGACGAAGACGCTCTGGCCGAAGCTCTGCAATCCGGACACGTCGCCGGAGCAGCCTTTGACGTGTTCAGCGAAGAGCCGGCGAAGGAAAACGCGCTGTTCAACCTGCCCAACGTGGTCTGTACACCGCACCTTGGTGCGGCAACGACCGAGGCGCAGGAAAACGTGGCGTTGCAGGTGGCCGAACAGATCTCGAACTATTTGCTGACAGGCGCGGTCGAGAATGCGCTGAACATGCCCAGCGTGACGGCGGAAGAGGCCAAGGTCATGGGGCCTTGGATCAAGCTGGCCGGGCATCTTGGCGGCTTTATTGGTCAGATGACGGATGAGCCTGTTAAGGCGATCAACATCCTTTACGATGGTGTGGCCGCTGAAATGAACCTTGCCGCGCTAAACTGCGCAGTGGTCGCGGGGATCATGAAAAAGTTCAACCCCGAGGTGAACATGGTTTCAGCCCCGGTTGTCGCGAAAGAGCGTGGGATCAAAATCTCGACCACCAATCAGGACAAATCGGGCGCGTTTGAGGGCTATATCAAAGTCACCGTCGTGACCGACAAGCGCGAGCGTTCGATCGGGGGCACTGTGTTCAGCGACGGCAAGCCGCGTTTTATTCAGATCAAGGGCATCAATATCGATGCCGAGATCGGCGCCCATATGCTTTACACGACCAACGAAGATGTGCCGGGCATCATCGGTGCATTGGGTCAGACCATGGGTGAGAACAACGTCAACATCGCCAACTTTACCCTTGGTCGCTCCGAGGCAGGCGGTGAAGCCATTGCGCTGCTTTACGTAGACGAACCGGTTCCAGCCGAGGCCCGCGCCAAGCTGGCGGAAACGGGTCTGTTCACGCAAATCAAGCCATTGGTGTTTGATGTCGCCTGACGCGGCCTGTTGAGTTTGAGAAACAGTTCAGGGCCCGGTTTTGAAAAGACCCGGGTCCTTTGTTCTCTGGAACCGCAATCTGGGGCACAAGCGTGCTGAGCGCTACCGGCGGAGGATGTCTATGACACAGCCTGTCTATGTAATCGGTGATCTGCACGGACAGGTGGCTGAACTGGAGCGCGCACTGTCTTTGATCCAAAGTGACGGCGGACCTGATGCTCAGGTTGTGTTTCTGGGTGATTACGTGGATCGCGGTCCCGATAGCCGGGACTTGATCGATCACCTGATCGCCGGGCGTTATGCAGGTCGGAACTGGATCACCCTGCTGGGCAATCACGACCGGATGTTTGCCTGGTTCATGGAAGACACCCCACGCCACGATCCGCATCTGCTCGTGGGGTACCACTGGCTGCATGATCGGTTAGGCGGGATTGAGACTTTGCGCAGTTACGGGGTGGAGTTTGAAGGTCAAATCCGGCTGGAAGACTTGCACCGGATGGCGAAGGGGGCGGTGCCAAAGTCTCACCTGACCTTCCTGCGCGATTTGGCGTTGATGCACCAGACGCCCGAGCTTGCCTTTGTTCACGCCGGTATCCGCCCGAACGTGCCGCTCAATGAACAACGCGCAAGTGATCTGGTCTGGATCAGGCAGGTTTTTCACAACCATCGAGGTCCGCATCCCAAGCTGATCGTGCATGGTCACACGCCAGTGGATAAGGCCACGCATTATGGAAATCGCGTCAACCTGGATACAGGTGCGGGCTATGGGCGTCAGGTGGGTGTGGCCGTATTCGAAGGGCAGACTTGTTGGGAATTGACGGCACGGGGCCGTATCCCATTGACGCCTTAAACCACCTGACGCAGGCACGACATTGGAGATTGAATATGTATGTCGCAACTTTGCTGACCAATCCTGCAGCGCCTTCGCTGGACCGCGCCCTGCCTGAGACGCTGCGCAACGCGTGGGGCGGCGGGGATGTCATCTGGCTCAGCCCTGATGAGGCGCTAGAGTTTGAATTGAGCGACATGCCCGACAATCGCTGGGACGTCTGGGCGGACTTGCAGGGCATGGGTGTCGACCTGATCGTGCAACCTGCGGATGGGCGGCGCAAAAAGATGCTGCTGGCTGATATGGACAGCACGATGATTCAGCAAGAATGCATCGATGAACTGGCGGATGAAGCCGGTGTTGGAGACAGGGTCAAGGACATCACTGCCCGTGCCATGAACGGAGAGCTGGACTTTGAGGGGGCGTTGATCGAACGGGTCGGATTGCTCAAGGATTTGGATGAAAGCGTCATTGGCAAAGTTCTGAACGAACGGATCACCCTCATGCCGGGTGGCAGGGCATTGCTGGCCACGATGCGGGCGAACGGTGCCCATGCGGCGTTGGTATCCGGCGGGTTCACAGCCTTTACGGCACGGGTGGCAGAGTTGCTGGGGTTTGATGAAAACCGGGCCAATACGCTGTTGGCTAAAAACGGGAAACTGACGGGCGATGTTGCGCGCCCCATTTTGGGACGGCAGGCCAAGATCGAAGCACTGGAACAGATCTCTGCCCGGCTTGAGCTGTCTGAAAATGACGTAATGGCTGTTGGCGACGGAGCAAATGACCTTGGAATGCTGGGCCGGGCCGGAACCGGAGTTGCCCTTCATGCCAAGCCTTCAGTTGCCGCCCAATGCGACGTGCGTGTGAATCACGGTGACCTGACGGCGCTGCTTTACCTGCAAGGGTACAGCCGCGCTGACTTTGCCGAGGAATAACCGAGGCTATCTTTTATTTAACATTTGTGTTAAATAGTGGTCATGAGCACGCTTCTGACCGCCTTTTCAGCACTGTCTGACGCCACCCGATTCTCGATTGTTGAACAATTGATGGAACAGGGTGAACTGCCCGCCGGTGACCTGATCGAAGGTCGCGGCGTATCGGGTGCTGCGATTTCGCGCCACCTAAAGGTCTTGCGAGAGGCAGGGCTGGTGCAACAGCGCGTCCAAGGCACGCAGCGGATGTATTCTGTCCGACCCGAGGGGCTGCGGCAGATTGCCGATTGGACCATTTCCAAGCGCCAATTCTGGGAAAGCAGCCTCGATCGTTTGAGCGAAATTATCGAAAGGGAGAATTCATGGCCGACCTGAAACTGGAACGGGACTTTCCCGTTAGCCCTGAAGACTTGTTCGCATGGATCAGTGACGGCAGCAGGTTGCTGCAATGGTGGGGGCCCGAAAGGATGCACGTGCCCGAACACAATCTGGATTTTTCGCGAACAGGCCCATGGTATTCGGTGATGGAGAATGGCGAGGGCCAACGATACAAGGTTTCAGGCCATGTGACCCATGTCGATCCACCTAAATCAGTGGGTTTCACATGGGGCTGGCATGATGATCAGGACCAGCGCGGCAACGAAAGCCACGTGACTTTGTCGGTTGCGGCGACGAGCACCGGATCGCGACTGACACTGGATCACAAAGAACTGGCTGATGCCGAAGCGGCAGCGAACCACAATCAGGGTTGGACATCTTCGCTGCGTAAACTCGAAGCACTTTGCAAATAGGTTTTCATCAGGGAGGAGCGACATGCCCCAATTTTTGTTTGTCTATCATGGGGGCCACACCCCAACCGACCCCGCCGAGATTGAGGCGACCATGGCCGCCTGGGGTGCCTGGTTTCAGGACATGGGTGAGGCGCTGGAAATCCCCGGCAACCCGGTGGGCCAGTCCTATACCGTCACCAACAGCGGGGTCGTTGACAACGGCGGTGCGAACCCGGCCTCGGGCTTTACGGTGATCAAGGCCGACAGCATCGACGCAGCGACCGCCATGGCCAAGGGTTGTCCGATGGTCGTCAACGGTTCAGGCTCGGTCGAAGTGGCCGAGGTGCATGAGATCGAGATGTGAGGACCTTAGCCGGGGAAGCCCGGCGCAGGTTTGATCACGCCGCATTCCAGCCCGCGCCGGCTGTATTGCGTGGCGTTCATGAATTTGCGGGTGGCCGGGTGATCGGCCTCCAGCACGCCAAGGCTGACCAGTATCGCGGCAATCGCACATTCGCTGGCGCGGGTGGTGCCGTCGGTGATCTTCAACGCAACGCCCATGCGTTTTTCGGGTATGATGGCCACAAACACGGCCTCGGCCCCGGTTTTGATGGCGACGCGGCCATTCATGGCGCGCATCAGCTCGGTGCAGGCACGGGTCTCACCGGCCACCAGCTCGGGGTGCTTGACCATTGCCGCAACCAGTTGTGCCGCAGCATCAGAGGAGCGATCCGAGCGGTCTGCGGCACTGGCAAACCACGCCATCGAACGTGCCAATCCCGCCAGCGAGATCGCGAAATTTGGAGCGGAACAGCCGTCGATGCCATATCCCGGGCTGGTCTCTCCGGTGGTTTCTTCAATGGCTGACAGACAGGCTTGTTGCACCGGGTGGTCGATTTCAAGGTATTCCGGGCCTGCGCCCATGTGCTGAGCCAATGTCAGAAATCCACAGTGTTTGCCCGAGCAATTGTTGTGGATCTGGCAAGGCGTGTCGTCAGCTAAAATCAGCCGATCGCGAGCTGCTGTATCTGCTGGTTCCTGTGGGCCGCAGCGCAGATCATGCTCGGTCAGCCCCAGGTGATCCAGCCATGCTGTTACCCGATCGGTGTGGATCGCGGCACCGTTATGTGAGGCGCAGGCCAGCGCAAGATGTTCGCTGTTCAAGCCGTATTTCGCCGCGGCACCCGACGTGACCAGTGGAAGTGCCTGAATCATTTTGGCTGAGGACCTTGGGTAGATCACCGCTTGCGGATCGCCCCAGCTGCGGACGATTTGGCCGCTGTCATCGCAGATCACCGCGTGGCCCAGATGCAAACTCTCAAGCAAAGCACCACGCCACAGTTCTGTCATGGGTATGGGCTGCGTCATCTGGACCTCCGAAATTATGCGCAAAATTCTGCCAATCGCCCTTTCGCCTGTGGCGAAACCTGCGTTAGTGTGTGTATGTCGGCAATCATCGGAATGCGCAACGGAATAGACGGGCCGGAAGGGTTCGCAGCCATGTCCGATGGGTTTGAGGTATGGGTCGAGCTAGGAGGCTGGACAAATGGGATCAATGCTCGTTCGTGTGATCGCGGGCCTGTCTGTGGCAGGTACCGTCGCGACATCTGCAATCGCTCAGCAGGCCAGCAGCACCAACCGTGTTGCGGTCAAGACAGATTGGAGCGTCTTTGTTGAAGAAGACCCCACTGAATGCTGGAGCGTCGCAACCCCGGACGAAACGGTTAACACCCGCGGTGGTCGCGTGGTTTCTGTGCGGCGTAGCGACATTTTGCTGTTTGTGGTGTTTCGACCAGGCGATGACGTGAACGGAACAGTGTCGTTCACCGGCGGCTATCCCTTTGCGGCGGGTTCGACCGTCAACGTCAAGATCGACGACGCCGAATTCGAATTCATTACTGATGGCGAATGGGCCTGGCCTTCGACTCAAGGGCAGGAACCCAAAGTGATCGAAGCGATGAAGCGCGGGAACGAGGCTGTTCTGACGGCCCGCTCGGAACGCGGGACGCAGACGAAAGACACCTTCTCGTTACTGGGCTTTACCGCAGCAATTGACGACGCGAAGCAACGCTGCACTAATTAAGTCAGCGTATTTCGGTGCAGGCCCCGTCGGTATGGCGGGGCTTTTGTTTTTGATGCTGTCCGGCGCGCCAGCATTACGCGACGTCCGCGCCCGCACTTGATCCGTATCAAAGTAAGCCCTCGCACTTTCTGAACTAAATAGTTCAGAGGAAACGAAGGAGTTGCCCCGATGCTGAACAAATTTCTTGCTGCGCTGATGATGATCTCGGCCATGGTGCTAAGCGCTTGTGAAAACACAGGTGAGACATATCCGGTGACTGGCGAACAGTGCGGCCCGGAAGACCCGGTTAAGACTCTGGACGCCGAAGATTGCTACATTCCGCCGGCAGGTGTCTAAGCGGGCTTTGATCCGTACGGATTAAAACAAGACAATGGCCGCAGTGACTGTGTTACTGTGGCTTTTCCATGCATACCCGCCAATTGTGACGAATCCTTTTGATCTTTGCGCAGGTTCCTATATAGAGGCGCATCCCAAGCCAGAATCTTTCGAGATACGCCTCAGAGAGCCCAAAATGTCGCCCAAAGCGCCGATCACTCAAGATGTCCTGACCCTCCCTCGCAAACTGCCCGAGGGAAAGATCAACCTTGTCGGGCTAACCCGCGACCAGCTGCGCGCTGTTCTGATCGAACACGGCACGCCGGAAAAGCAGGCCAAGATGCGCACCGGTCAGATCTGGCAGTGGATCTATCAATGGGGTGTGCGAGACTTTGCCGAGATGACCAACCTGGCCAAAGCCTACCGCGCACAATTGGCCGAGAATTTCGTGATCGAAATCCCCGAGGTTGTGACCCGCCAGGTTTCTGAGGATGGCACCCGCAAGTATCTGTGCCGTATCGCAGGCGGGCATGAGGTTGAGGTCGTCTATATCCCCGAAGAGGATCGCGGCACGCTTTGCATCTCGTCTCAGGTCGGGTGCACGCTGACTTGTTCATTCTGTCATACCGGCACCCAGAAACTGGTGCGCAACCTGACTGCGGCCGAGATCGTTGGTCAGATCATGATGGCCCGCGATGATCTTGACGAATGGCCCACCCCCGGTGCGCCCAAGGATGAAACGCGCCTGCTGTCGAACATCGTTCTGATGGGCATGGGCGAACCGCTTTACAATTTCGAAAACGTCCGTGATGCGATGAAAATCGCCATGGATCCCGAAGGGATTTCCCTGTCGCGCCGCCGTATCACGCTGTCGACCTCTGGCGTCGTGCCCGAAATCGCGCGCACGGCTGAGGAAATCGGCTGTTTGCTGGCGATCTCATTCCATGCCACCACGGATGAGACCCGCGACGTGCTGGTGCCGATTAACAAGCGTTGGAACATCGAAGAATTGCTACAGGCGCTGGCCAGCTATCCCAATGCGTCGAACTCCGAACGGATCACCTTTGAATATGTGATGCTGGATGGCGTGAACGACAGTGATGAGGATGCACACCGCCTGATCGACCACATCAAGCGTTACAACATCCCGGCCAAGATCAACCTGATTCCGTTCAATGAATGGCCCGGCGCGCCGTATAAGCGCAGCTCGAACAACCGTATCCGGGCTTTTGCGAATATCATCTACCACGCGGGCTATGCATCGCCCATTCGCAAGACGCGCGGTGAGGATATCATGGCGGCCTGTGGTCAGTTGAAATCGGCAACCGAACGCGCTCGCAAGTCTCGCAAACAGATCGAGGCCGAAACAGGGTTGAGCCGATAGAGTTTCCGCCGGCGTCCGACCGGGTCGGTTGTATCGCGCATCAAGTGTTTTCGGTCGCCACCTGCACGCCATAAGTGTACTTGTAAACTTAATGTTTCAGGTGCTGAAACAATATGCATAATTTGCTATGTTTCCCGTGTTCATCGCTAGCATGGCCCTTTTCAAATCCATGCACAAGGTGGTGAGCGGACCGGGCCAGAGCTGGCAAGTTATTGCGAGGTCGCTAGACTAAACCGGTGCTGTCAGGCGGTGCTCAGGCGAACTGATTTTCAGGTGGGCCAATATTATGAACACAAGCTTTACTAACACTAACCTTTTCGGAGCAATCTTGTTTGCCTTTGCGTTTGCGGCAAGTTCAAGTTTGGTTTTTGCCGACAGCGAAAATGCTCATATCGCGATCGAAAACCCTGCTGAGCTGAGCAAGGACGAGGCTTTGAAGCACTACCGTTCGCTGAACCGTCGCATGGCGCGCGGGTATGCAGCGGCGCAACTGGACCTGATCCTCAACTACCAAAGCTGGCCGTTATTCAACGATGCACCCTATATTTCGGCAACCCATGGCCGGCGGTTTGTGAACAGTTATGCCAACCGCATGGCCCATAACTATGCGACTTTGCAAAAAGGCGAAGAGCTGCCTATGGGTTCTGTCCTGGCCAAGGACAGCATGACCGTGACGGATGAAGGGCGCATACATCCAGGTGCCATGTTCATAATGGAGAAACTAGCAAACGGGGCGAACCCGGATACAGCGGATTGGCGTTATATCATGGTCCTGCCAGACGGTTCTGTGTTTGGCGATACCTTGGGTGATCGCGCCGGTGAAGTCGCGTATTGCCATGTCTGCCACGAACAGGTGGCGGATCGAGACTACACGTTTTATGTGCCGGAAGAGTATCGCAAGAGCGAATGAACCGGATCAGGCCGGTTCGCCTGGCAGCTTCAGTTCCGTCGCCTCGCGGCGGCTGAGTTGTTCGCCTTGTTTGCGTTTTGACAGAATTTCTCGAGCCAGCGCGTATTTCTCATCCTGCCAGAAGATCAGACACCCGTTACACCCCTTGCCACAGCAGCCTTCGGTTCCGATACGGTTGGTCTTGAACCGGCGTTCATTGCCATCCTCGCCGATCTTTTCGACCAGTTCGTCGCGACGACGGGCATAAGCCGTCGGGTTGTCGCGGCCAGTGGTTTCCAGCCCTTGCACCAGTTTGTCGAAACGAATGCGGCTCCAGTGTTCGTCGGTCAGGGCACGTTCCTTGCGCAGGACCGAGTAAACCGGGAAGCGCGCGCGCAGGTCGTCAATGTCTTCGTGATCGAACAGGGTGAAAGGCAGTCGGATGGCTGTCTTCGTGCTGCCATGCACCACATCCAGCCGCTTGCCGTCAGACGCGCGTTCGAAATCGTAGACACGCAGCAGAACCGTATCGCGTGAGATAGGCGAGACAAAATCCAACACGTCGCCCGGTTCCAGCTTGTTCTTCACCTCGACCAGAAAGGCGTCTTCAGTCACTTCGGTGACAATCCCCGCATACTCCCACTGCGCGATCGAAGCGGTGTGTTCGTAGTCATGCGCATAGTTGGTCAGGCGCCCTTCGTGGAAGGCGAGCGTGTAGCCGCGGTTTCCTACGGTTTCCAGTTCGCGCATATATGGTCTGGGATCCCAGTTCTCAGGATCGGCATTGTAGTCGTCGATCGCCATCCGATACGCCCGCGCAACGATGGCGGCGTAATACTCCGACTTACCGCGCCCTTCGACCTTGAGGCTGTCGACACCGATCTTCAGGTATTCATCCAGCTTGGGCATGATGCACAGATCGCGGGAGTTCAGGATGTATGACCCGCGATCATCTTCTTCGATTGGCATCAAATCACCGGGGCGGCAGCCTTCTTCCAGCAGGAATTCAAACAGGTCCGCGTTTTCGTCGGTGATGCGCAGTTCCTGATGCGTGCCGTCCTTCAGGCGCAGTTTCAGGCCATAGTTCCAGCGGCAGGAATTGGCGCAATTGCCCTGGTTCGCCCCGCGTTCGGCCATAAAGTTCGAAAGCAGGCAACGACCTGAATAGGTCATGCACATCGCACCGTGGACGAAAGCCTCAAGCTTGATGTCAGGGCACTTCTCGCGGATTTCCACAAGCTCGGGGTACGAGACTTCGCGTGCCAGAACCACCAGTTCAGCGCCCTGATCCTGCCAGAACTTCACCGACAGCCACGAACAGATATTGGCCTGGGTCGAGATATGCAGCGGCAGTTCGGGTGCGCGTTCGCGGACATATTGGAACACACCCGGATCAGCAATGATCAGCCCGTCGGGCTGCACCTTGCGCACCGTGTCGATGTACTCATCCAGTTTCGGGATGTCTTTATTATGCGAAAACAGGTTCAGCGTCAGATAGGCGCGTCGGCCATGGCTGTGGCAGAACTCAACCCCTTCGATCACCTCTTCCAGCGAGAACTCGGATTTCGTGCGCAACGACATGTCGGGCGTGCCCAGATACACTGCGTCTGCGCCGTACAGGATGGCGAGTTTCAACTTGCGCAGATTGCCCGCGGGCATCAGCAATTCGGATCGGGACTGGGTCATAGAGCCACCTGGCAAAGGATCAAGGCGGCCTTCTACGCCAAATGGGTCGAGTCCAAAACCCCGTTATCTGCGACGGAATCGCGCTGTGCCGATCACTTCAACCAGTTGCTGACGCACCGGTTCGGGTTGAGCCTCGACCGCGTTCAGAACCTCGCGCAACTCGGCCCGCAGCCCGTGCATCTGATCAATCAGTGAGATCATCATCGACAGTGCATCTGCCTCCATGTCGTACTGTTCGTGCAACTCGCAGGCCAGTTCCAGACGGGCGACGTCGATGCTGTGATAAACTAACCCCTTATCTGATTGTTCGGGGATCACAATCTCGGCCGCCAGATACTCGGTCAGTCGGTCCGAGGTCAGTCGGGCGACGGTTTCGATCAGTTCCTTCTCGGTCAGGGTCATGACGGCATTCCTTTCCGGGGATCGTAGCTGTGTGTTTCACGCCAGGTCTCCATGAACTGTTTCAGGTCGTCATCAATCTTGTCGGGCATCGATACGGTCAGTTCGATCAACTGATCCCCACGCTCGGACGAGCCGCGTTTTTTGACACCCTTGCCCCGCAATCGCAGGGTTTTACCACTGCTGGTGCCCGCCGGTACGCTGACATTCACGCCGCCATCAATCGTAGGGGCGGGGACTTTGCCGCCCAGAATCGCCTCGTCAATGGTGATGGGCAGCGTGATGTGGATGTCGTCGCCCTGACGATCAAATACCGGATGACTGGCGACCGAAACAGTTACCAGAGCGTCGCCCGGAGGGCCTTCACCAAATCCCGGCGCCCCTTTGCCGCGCAGGCGGATGGTCTGGCCGTCTGTAATTCCAGCCGGGATCTTCACCTCGATTCGGTCGCCGTCGGGCAGGGTAAGTTTCTGACTCGCCCCGAACACGGCATCCAGAAAACTGATCTGCAGCGAATAGTTCAGGTTGTGCCCCGGCGCGTGAAACTCATGGCCGCGCTGGCCGCCAAACCCGCCACGCCCGCGCATGAATTCGGCGAAGATGTCGGACATGTCGTCCGGGTCTGCCTGACGTCCGCGATAGGGGTTGCCAGCGGCTTCGGCATATTCACGGTAAAACTGCTGTTGCGGGCGTTCCTGACCCGAGGCGTCAATCTCGCCATTGTCATACCGGGCACGGGTTTCCGGGTCTTTCAGCAAATCGTAGGCTGCGGCGGCGGCTTTGAACTTGGCCTCAGCCTCGGCATCGCCGGGCTTCAGGTCCGGATGGCATTCCTTGGCAATGCGCCGATAGGCTTTCTTGATCTCGGCGGCGCTGGCGTCTTTTGCCACGCCAAGAACGGAATAGGGATCGTCGCTCATCTCACTCTCACGGGTCAGGGCATGTCTGATCTTGATGAATGTCTTCTACCATGCGATTTCAACGGGTCAAAAGGAAGAGACGATTGAATTGCCTCGTAAAATCCTGCAGGTCTGTTAACATCCGCATGTTTCTAATTGTTGATTGACGGAGATCGTCTCATGTCTCGTAGAATTAAGTCGGCTCTGGCCTTGCTGGCCGGGAATGCCATTGGGTTATTGCTTGCCTCGCTGTTGTTGTCAGGATTTGCGATCAAGCCGATCTCTTTCATCGTCGTTGTAATCGTCTTCACCGTGGTGCAGCTGATTGCCGAACCCCTGATCCTGAAGCTGGGTGAAAAGAAAGCGCCTGCGCTGAAGGGCGGGATTGCTTTGATCGTGACCTTTGTAGGCCTGTTGGTGACTGATCTGATAACCGCTGGGCTGACCGTAGGTGGAGTTGCGAACCTGTTGGGAGCAACGCTGTTGGTCTGGCTGGGGGCGCTGATCGCCAGCGTTGTGCTGCCGATCTACGTGTTCAAAGAACTGCGCGAAGCCAAGAAGTAATCACAGCGCGTTCAGGCTGGCCTCGATGGCTTGCCACAGTTCTTCTACAGGTTCGCATCCGACGGACAGGCGGATGAAGGCGGGATCGACATCGTCGCCCCATCGCGCGCGACGTTCGGCTGAACTGTGGACCCCTCCGAAAGAAGTGGCGGGGCGCAGAAGGGGGCAAGCGTTGATGAAGGCTTCGGCTTTCTCTTCACTTTCCAGTGTCAGGGACAGCAGAAACCCGAAGCGTGCCGTCTGTGACTGTGCCAGTTTGTGGGATGGATCGCCCGGCAGACCTGGATAGCGGACCTGTTTCACTGTGGGATGTGACGCCAAACGTTCGGCCAACACCTGCGCCGAGCTGCACATACGGTCAAAGCGTACATCCAGCGTTTCCAGCCCGCGATGCAGCAGCCACGCCTCATGCGGTCCGGGGATTGATCCGGACACTTTTCGCCATTCCTCGACCCGTTCCATGATATCGTTGTTGCGGCTGGCCACATGGCCCATCAGCATGTCGGAATGCCCGCCCATCGCCTTGGTATCTGACGATACAACCACATCGATGCCCAGTTCCAGTGGGCGTTGACCCAGCGGGGTCATCGTCGTGTTGTCGGCAATGGTCACTCCCCCGGCTGCGCGCGCCTGTTCAGCAACCGCTGCCAGATCGATCATATCCAAACCGGGGTTCGAGGGGCTTTCTACAAAGACAACATCGAACCCGTCAAAACCGCCGTTGGTAAAGGCGGCAGTGGGTCGTTCCTCAACGGTCACGCCCAGACCTGAAAGGAAACGATCCGCCAGCAGGCGTGTCACGTAGTACCCGTCCGACGGGATCAGCAGGCGTGATCCGGCCTTCAGGGTCGCGAACAACGCTGCCGAGATCGCTGCCATCCCCGAAGGGAATGTCAGGCAGGGTGCGTCCTCCAGATGGGCCAGAACATGTTCCAGATGCTCCCAGGTTGGGTTGTCGACGCGGCCATAGGTGCGCAAACCTTCCGTCACGCCGGGCAGGTGGTACATGCTGCTTTGGGTCAGTGGCAGGGTTACCGGCTCACCGGCGTTCAACGCGTTGCCGCGCAGGTGCAGCATCTCTCCGGTTTTAGAAGCCATAGCTCAGCGCCCCGGAATTTCGTCGCGGGGCGGGGCGGGTTCCCAGTTCTCGATGATCTCGACCGCCTCTTGCGCGGTGTCGACGAACCGGAACAGGTCGAGGTCTTCTTCCGAGATGGTGCCGGCATCGGCCAGCGCTTCCCAATTGATGACCTTTTCCCAGAATTCGCGGCCAAACAGCAGGAAGGGCACGCGGTCCATCCGCCCGGTCTGGATCAGGGTCAGGGATTCGAACAGTTCATCCATGGTGCCAAAACCGCCGGGGAAGATGGTGATGGCGCGGGCGCGCATCAGGAAATGCATCTTGCGAATGGCAAAGTAATGGAAGTTGAAGCTGAGGTCCGGCGTCACATAGAGGTTCGGCGCCTGTTCATGCGGCAGCACGATATTCAAGCCGATCGAACACCCACCCGCGTCCTGCGCGCCACGGTTTCCGGCCTCCATCACACCGGGACCACCGCCGGTGACGATGACGTTCTCACGGCATCCGGTTTCGTTTGACTTTTCGGTCATTAGCCGCGCGAACTCACGCGCCTCATCGTAATATTGTGACAACCCGGCCAAAGTCTCTGTTCGCGCCGTGTGTTTCTGCGACGGTTCCGGAATGCGCGCGCCGCCGAACATCACAATGGTCGAGGTGATCTCGCGCTCGATCATGATCATCTCGGGCTTCAGCAATTCCAGTTGCAGACGCACCGGGCGCAATTCGTCCCGGCACAAGAATTCGTCATCGGCAAAGGCAAGGCGATAGGCAGGTGAACGCGTCTGCGGCGTGTCCGGAACCTCACTCGCGGTCGAGCGGTCGGTCTGCGCGTCGCGGAACGGATTGTGGCGGTCTTCTCTCATAGGTGATCGATCCCTGCTTGCGTGTTCATGAAACAGCTATAGGGTTCGCGATCAGAGCGCCAGTCACGGAAAGACAAGAATGAATTGGAAAAGTGAAATTTCAAAAGCCCGCGACCGTATCGCCGGATATGCACAAGTGACCCCAGTGATGGAAAGCCGCATTCCGGGCTATCCGATCGAGCTAAAACTCGAGCACATGCAGCACACTGGCAGTTTCAAGGCACGGGGCGCGTTCAACACATTGCTCAGCATGGACGTGCCACAGGCAGGCGTTGTGGCCGCGTCCGGGGGCAACCATGGTGCGGCGGCTGCTTATGCTGCGCAGACGCTGGGCTATCCCGCCAAGATATTCGTACCGGAACTGGCAGGTCCGTCGAAAATCGCGCTGATCCGGCAAACTGGCGCGGATCTAAGCGTCGTGTCCGGCGAATACGCCAACGCGCTGACCGCGGCGCAAGAACATGAGGCAGCTACTGGTGCCATGCAAATTCACGCCTATGACGCCCCGGCGACAGTGGCGGGGCAAGGGACCTGTTTTGCCGAATGGGATGCTCAGGGGTTGCAGGCCGATACGGTTCTGGTTGCTGTGGGTGGCGGCGGTCTTATTGCCGGTGCGCTGGCGTGGTTTGACGGCGCGCGCAAGGTCGTTGCAGTCGAACCTGAAACCTCGTGCGCGCTGAACGCTGCGTTACAGGCGGGTAAGCCGGTGGATGTATCTGTCTCGGGTATCGCTGCAAATGCGCTGGGCGCGCGGCGGATCGGACAGATCTGTTTCGATCTGGCGCAAGGCATGAGCTCGGTTCTGGTATCGGATGACGCGATTGCGGATGCGCAAAAGGCGCTTTGGCAGAGCCACCGCATTTTGGTGGAGCCCGCAGGCGCAGCAGCCTTGGCTGCATTGGCGTCGGGTGTCTACCAGCCTGAACCGGATGAGCGTGTTGCCGTTCTGCTGTGCGGCGCAAATATTGCACCGGACCCGTTTGCAGGGTGAATTATCGGCTTGTGAACGGGTAGGGCGGATTTTATCTATAATCCATGTCCGCTACGATTTCCGACACGATCTACCAAAACCTGAGCCAGCAAATCATCACCGGAGAGCTTGAGGCCGGGGAAAAGCTGCGGCAAGACCATATTGCCCGCCAATTTGACACCAGTCACGTCCCTGTACGTGAAGCCCTGTTGCGGCTTGAGGCGCATGGATTGGCCCGGCATGAGCCTCGCCGCGGGATGCGCGTCACCGCGCTGGACCCGGCAGAAGTGCGTGAGGTGATAGAAATGCGAGTGGCGTTAGAGACCCTTGCGTTGCAGCAATCCGTGCAGAACATGTCTCCGGTCGCGTTGGACAAGATCGATCGCGCACGCATCGCCTGTGATGAGGCGCAGACGATGCCGCAATGGGAAGCTTTGAACCGAGCGTTCCATCGTGCCATTCTGACACCTTGTGGCCTACCCCGGCTTTTGCACGCCATTGACGATCTGCATATCGCAAGCGCGCGCCACCTGTTCGCACATTGGCGGTCAAAATGGGTGCAGCAGGTAGACAAGGATCACGCCGCGCTGGTTCAGGCCCTCAGGCGCAGGGATCTGAGCACCGCCAAGGGCATCCTGACCCGCCATATACGCCGCGCAAGCTGACGAAAGGCCGTTTCAGACGCAAAATGATCCATGTTCGTCGCATTGCACCATTGTTTCCACTTGCGTATAGGCCAAACCGACACGAACAGATTCTGTAGGGAGACGCCCCATGTCCAACGCGCAACTGGAAGCCGCCATCGAAGCCGCCTGGGAGGCGCGCGACACAATCACGCCCGCCACCACCGGCGAACAGCGTGAAGCGATCGAGGATACGCTGAACGCGCTGGACAGCGGATCGCTGCGTGTTGCGGAAAAGCTTGAAAATGGCGACTGGCACGTGAACCAGTGGGCCAAGAAAGCGGTTCTGCTGGGCTTTCGCGTCAAGGATATGGAAATCCAGTCCGGTGGTCCGCAGGCTGGCGGCTGGTGGGACAAGGTGGACAGCAAGTTCGCCGGTTGGGACGCAAGCCAATGGCAAGCCGCCGGGTTCCGTGCTGTGCCGAACTGCGTTGTCCGCAAGTCTGCCTATATCGCACCCGGCGCTGTTCTGATGCCGTCTTTTGTGAACCTGGGCGCTTATGTCGATGAAGGCACCATGGTTGATACATGGGCCACCGTTGGATCCTGTGCGCAGATCGGCAAGAACGTTCACCTGTCGGGGGGCGTCGGCATCGGTGGTGTCCTTGAGCCCATGCAGGCCGGACCGACCATCATCGAAGACAATTGCTTTATCGGTGCCCGTTCCGAAGTGGTCGAGGGTTGTATCGTACGCGAAGGTTCGGTTCTGGGCATGGGCGTGTTCATCGGCAAATCCACCAAAATCGTGGACCGTGAAACCGGCGAAGTCACCTATGGCGAAGTGCCGCCCTATTCGGTGGTTGTTGCCGGTTCGATGCCTTCCAAGAACAACATCAGCCTGTACTGTGCCGTGATCGTGAAACGGGTGGATGAAAAGACACGCTCGAAAACCGGCATCAACGAATTGCTGCGCGACTAAATTGCCGTATATCCTCCAAGAAGGGCTGTAGCTTGCGCTGCAGCCCTTTTTTGAGCCTTATGCCTTCACCGGATAGCGGTCTGGTTCTTCAAAAACGTCAATCACACGAGAACCCGCTTTGATCTTGCCACCGTGTTCGACACCCGAAGGGATCGAATAGCTGTCGCCCGGGCGGTATATTCTGGTCTCGGTGCCGATGGTCAGTTCGACCTCACCCTCGACGACAGTGCCCCATTGGGCTTTGTGAGAATGTGCGGGCAGTTCAAAATCCTTGAGAAAAGTAAAAAACGCCACCAGCCCAGCATCCGACCGGATCACAGCGGTCTGAACTACATCTTCGGGGAAAGGGACGTCGAGGCTGGGAAATGCTGTGATGAAATCGGGATATGTCATGAAATGGTCCTGTGTTGTCATGGTTCGGCTGTTTACCGGTACTATGGACGCCAGATTGCCCGTCTGCAATTCTGGGCTTCTTGACCGTCGGCGGGCACGCAGCTATGGCCCTGCGCATGGAAAAGCAAAAGAAACCTTCGCGTCAGCAAGTTTATACTCTTCTGGTCCAGATCGGTCGCAAGGATGGTGACGGGCTGCCCGAAGGGGCGACCGGCGCGGCGTTGATCTGCTATGCCAGCGGAGTCGACGAGGCCGAGGCCGTGCGCGAAACGGTGGCCATTCTGAAGCAAGCCGATACAGCGCCGCTGGATGTCACTGGGTATGGCACTTTGGCGGAACGCGAAGCGCAAGGGCATGACATAGAGCCGGACGAGCGTGCCCTAATGCAACGCGCATTGGACGAAAACGCCGTGATCGTCGCGCAGATGACACCGTTTTATGGCGACGAGGCTGAAGCCTAGTTTCGTGTACCGAACCACTTGCGGTAAATTTCGTCGTAAGTTCCATCTTCGCGCAGTGACAGTAAAGCCTGATTGACGTCCTCGACCAGCGGCGATCCTGTCGGGAATGCGATGCCATAGTTTTCGCGCAGGAAGATGCCGCCTGTCATGGACGCAATACGCCGCCCCTCATGCGAGGCGAAATAGGACAGGACTGGCGCGTCAAATACGACTGCGTCAAGTTCCTCGGCCTTGAAGGCGTCCAGCATCTGCTCCAGTCCGGGATAGCCGGTGAATTCGATCTCACGCCGGTTTAGAAAACTTGCCGCGGTCGAGTTGGAAATGGTGCCGACATTTTTGCCGTAAAGATCGTTGACCGAGTTCACGCTGCCGGTAATCGCGTCTACCGTCATGACCGAGGTTATGCGTGCGGTGAAAACCGACACAATGAACAGCGACGACACAACCAGCACGACCCCCAACATTCGCCCAAATGGGGTGCGGGGCATCCGCTCTTCGAAGCCGCCATTCACAACCAAGTTGAGCGCCCACCAGAATGACGGGAACCAGGCTTCGTTCAGTTTGCGGTCGAAATAAGGTTGGGCGCGGCGCTCAAAGCTCCACATCAACATGCCGCCGCCCAGTAGAATGGCAAAGGCCAGACCGATAGCAATGAAGAGTTCTTTGGACAGCAACGCCTGCAACAGCGAGGGCCGACGAACCGCGTCTGACGGCACCATGATCTGCAGCCCGGCCTCAAAGATCGGCTGACTGAAATCCATCTGTGTTTCACGCATCGCCGTGATCGAGATATTGGCGATGGCTAGGTCGGCAGACCCGTCTTGTACGGCACCCAGCATTTCGGAAAAGGCGTCCACACGGTTGACGGAATAGTCCCAGCCCAGCGACTCGGCCAGTGCCGCAAGCAAGTCCATCGAGAAACCCGTTTCATCCCCGTCCTCGACATAGGAAAACGGGGGGCGTGTCACGGTCGTGACGGAAAGGGTCTGTGCCAGGCTCTGCTGTGCGATGACGGCGAAAGTCAGGCAGATCAGAGCGTAAAACGCGCGTTTCATTTTCTTTTCACCTGTTTCGCGGCCCTGTAACGCGATTGTGTGACACACGGCAAGGTGGTCGCTGGGTAAATTGCCATGTTTTGTTGGGGTCTCGCTTTGACACGTCCGGCGTCGGAAGATTGATTTTTTTGTGGATTGGGGTTGGAAAACCGGGCAATTCGTTGAATCTGTGCGCGAACCCGCGAAAGACAAAGCTCCAGAGGCCTCCGCATGACCGACCCCGTTCAATTGACAGCCGACCTGATTCGTTGCCCATCGGTCACACCGGAAGAGGGCGGCGCGCTTGAATTGCTCGACTCGGTTCTGACTGGCGCGGGCTTTGAGTGCACACGTGTCGACCGTGGCGGCATCAGTAACCTGTTCGCGCGGTGGGGCCAGAAAGGCCACGCGCGCAGCTTCGGGTTCAACGGCCACATAGATGTTGTTCCGGTAGGCGACGAAGAGGCTTGGACGATGCCGCCTTTCGGGGCCGAGGTGCGGGACGGTGTGATGTACGGGCGCGGTACCACCGATATGAAATCCGGGGTCGCGGCGTTTGCTGCGGCTGCGATAGACTTCGTGCGCGACACACCGCCGGACGGGGCCGTCATCCTGGCGATTACCGGCGATGAAGAAGGTGATGCGCTGGATGGCACCACCGCCTTGCTCGACTATATGAGCAGCGCAGATGAGCGCATGTCGGTCTGCCTGGTAGGTGAGCCCACATGCCCGAACACGATGGGCGAGATGATGAAGATCGGCCGTCGCGGTTCGATGACGGCATGGTTCACGATCACTGGCGTTCAGGGGCATTCGGCCTATCCGCATCGGGCTAAGAACCCACTGCCTGCGATGGCGCGGCTGATGGATCGGTTGGCAAGTCACGAACTGGATCAGGGCACGGGTCACTTCGACGCCTCAACTTTGGCAGTGGTCACGATCGACACGGGGAACGCTGCCACCAACGTGATCCCAGCCCGGAGCAGCGGCGCGGTCAATATTCGTTTCAACGATCTGCATTCCGGTGCGAGCCTAAGCGATTGGTTGCAATCAGAGGCGGATCAGGTGGCTGCCGAGTACGGCGTTGAGGTGGACGTAAGAATCAAGATTTCTGGGGAAAGCTTTCTGACCCCGCCGGGGCCACTGTCTGATCTGGTGGCCAAGGCGGTCGAAGCGGAAACCGGTGTCACGCCCGAGTTGTCCACAACAGGAGGCACATCGGATGCGCGTTTCGTCAAAAATCACTGCCCGGTGGTTGAGTTTGGGCTGGTCGGGCGCACCATGCATCAGGTGGATGAATGCGTCGAGGTGGCACAGGTCGAACAGCTCAAGTCGATCTACACGCGCATCCTGACGGAATACTTTGCCTGACCCATGCCGCGCACATTGGTGATCATGGTCAAGGAACCCCATCCGGGTCGGGTGAAAACACGGTTGGGTCGCGACATCGGCATGGTGGGTGCAGCATGGTGGTTCCGGCATCAGACCCGGTCGTTGATCCGGCGTCTGCGGGATCCACGCTGGCAGATCGTATTGGCGGTGTCCCCGGATGCAGAGGGTCTGAACAGTCGGGTCTGGCCGGCTGATTTGCCGCGCGCCGCACAGGGGCGTGGCGATCTGGGGGATCGGATGGGGCGAATGCTGCGGGGCATGCCCAAAGGTCCGGTTTGCCTGATCGGTGCCGATATTCCGGGAATTTCGCGGGCTCACATTGCCAGCGCTTTTGGTGCACTGGGGCGGTCTCAAATGGTCTTTGGCCCTGCACCGGATGGCGGTTACTGGTTGGTTGGCGCGCAACGCTATGCGGCTTTGCCAGCAGGTCTGTTTCGCAATGTGCGCTGGTCGACGGAACACGCTTTGGCGGACACGTTGGCCACGGTTCCCGGCGCGCGGGTCTCGTTGCTGGATCACCTGCGCGATGTGGATACGGTGGCCGATCTGAAAGCCTGAAGTTTTTTTGATCATGACGCGGTCGCAAACGCGTGATAGGCCGAAGATATGACTCGCATCCCCACCAAGCAGGAGGTCCTGGACTGGATCTCGGCGAACCCCACTCTGACGTCGAAACGCGATATTGCCAAGGCCTTTGGCATCAAGGGCGCAGATCGGATTGATCTCAAGCGCATCCTCAAAGAACTTGAGGCCGAAGGGCATCTTGAAAAGCGCAAGCGCAGCTATCGCGACCCGGATCGCCTGCCGCCGGTCAGCGTTTTGCAGGTCAAGGCACCGAACCAAGATGGAGACCTGTTTGCCCGTCCGCTGGAGTGGCATGGTGAGGGGGTCGAGCCCATCGTGCTGATCATTGCCCGCGCCAGTGATCCGGCGCTGGGCGAGGGCGACCGCATTCTGGCGCGTCTGACCGTGGTGCATGAAGAAGATCATAACTATGAAGCTCGCCTGATCCGCCGCATCGGAACCAACCCGCGCAAAATCGTCGGCATCTTCCGCAAGGGCGCCGAAGGGGGGCGGATCGTGCCCATCGACAAGGCCGGATCCACCGAATGGCTGGTTGCCGACGGGGCACTGCTGGGCGCTAAAGACGGCGAATTGGTCGAAGCTGAGCAGGCGGGACCCAAAAATCGCATGGGTCTGCCGCGTGCGCGCATTGTTGAACGTTTGGGTGATCCGACCGCGCCCAAGGCTGTGTCACTGATCGCGATTCATCAGCACGGCATTCCGGATGACTTCCCTGACAAGGTGATTGCCGAGGCGGACAAGGCCAAGCCAGTTGGTTTGAAGGGCCGCGAAGACCTTAGGGAAATGCCTTTGCTCACCATCGACCCTTCGGACGCGCGGGATCATGACGATGCATGCTATGCGCACGCCGATGACGACCCGAAGAACCCGGGCGGGCACGTGATCTGGGTCGCCATTGCAGATGTCGCCGCTTATGTGCAGCCCGGAACTGCCCTGGATCGTGAGGCGCGAAAGCGGGGCAACTCAAGCTATTTTCCTGATCGGGTGGTTCCGATGCTGCCGGATCGTTTGTCGGGCGATTTGTGTTCCCTGCACGAGGGTGTGCCGCGTGCCTGTATCGCTGTGCGGATGCAGATCGACGGAGATGGGAACAAGATTGGACATCGCTTTGTCCGCGGACTGATGCGGTCGGCTGCCTCGCTGAATTACTCAGAAGTACAAGAGGCCATTGACGGCACTCCGAATGATCGCACCGGGCCGTTGCTGGAGCCAGTGTTAAAACCGCTCTATGCCGCGTACGCTGCCTTGAAAAAGGCCCGCGCGGTGCGGCAGCCGCTAGAGCTTGATTTGCCCGAACGTAAGATCGTTCTGTCAGAAACCGGCGAAGTGACGAGCGTGGCGTTCCGCGACCGTTTGGATGCCCATAAGCTGATCGAGGAGTTCATGATCCTCGCCAATGTCGCCGCTGCTGAAACCCTGATTGCCAAGCGCCGCCCGCTATTGTTCCGTGTGCACGAGGAACCCGCGCCTGAGAAGCTTGAAAGCTTGCGGGAAACAGCACAGGCGGCGGGTTTGAACCTGGCCAAGGGGCAGGTATTGCAGACCCGGCATCTGAACGCATTGTTGAACGCGGCTGCGGGGACAGAGGACGCCGAACTCATCAATCTGACCACTCTGCGGTCAATGGCGCAGGCTTATTATAACCCCGAGAACTTCGGGCATTTCGGATTGGCGCTGCGGAACTATGCGCATTTCACATCACCCATCCGCCGCTATGCCGACCTGATCGTACATCGCGCTCTGATCTCGGCCCATGGCTGGGCCAAGGACGGGCTGACTGAAGATGAAATTATGCGCTTGGACGAAATCGCCACGCACATCTCGGACACAGAGCGCCGTTCGATGATGGCGGAACGGGACACAACCGATCGTTATCTGGCCGCCTATCTAAGCGAGCGGGTGGGCAATGAGTTCTCTGGCCGGATCAGCGGCATCGCCCGTTTCGGGGCCTTCGTGAAGATGGACGAAACCGGCGCGGACGGGCTGGTGCCGGTGCGGTCTTTGGGGCGCGAGTTCTTTCATTTCGACCGCGAGGCCGGGACACTGATGGGGTCGGACACCGGCCTGATCATCGCCATCGGTCAGCGTGTCACCGTTCGCTTGACCGAAGCAATACCTGTTACTGGCGGTCTGGAACTGGAACTTTTGTCGATCGACGATCAGGCGCTGCCGCGCGGACGGGGTCATTCCAAGCTGGCGACCCGCCGAAAGGCTGTCAGCACCAAGCGCAAGAAGGACAAGATCAAGCGCAAGGTGGAACGCAAGCGCCGTCAGAGGTGATAGGTCAGCGCCCGGGCGATCAGCCACCCGTGGCGGTTCGGATCTATCTGATGCGGGTCGTCGAACAGAAGGGCACGGGTCCCGTCAATGCGATCTTCATTCGGGAAGGCAGAGGTGAAATCACCCATCAATCGGCTTTGACAATGCACGAACAGTGCAAAACTGGCCGACTTGTGTGCCCCCAGCCGGATCGTTGATCCTTTGGGCGCAAGATACGCAGGTTGGCCCCAGCGCAGCTCCTCTCGCAGCGGGGTGGCCGCGGGCAGAGTTGTTGCCGTATCAATGATCAGGTCACGCAGCGCAAAGGCCCCTGCGCGCGCGGGCGGTGCCAGGGCCTCGAATGCTGCGGCGACTTTGGGGTTATCAAAAGGTTTCAAACGGGTATCGCCTGTTCCATCCGGTCCACGTAACTGTTCAACACCTTATCCTGTTTGATGCGCTGGGTCAGCGGGGTATCCGCAGGCGTTACGCGCATTGCAGCCAGCATCGGACCGACGCTCATATCCGCAGACGTCGGCCTGTCCCCCAGCAAGAACGAGGATTGCCAAAGATAGGCCGAGATCGCTTCAAGATCGCGTTCAACCCTGTCCAACCGTTCGGACAGCGAGAACCGCCCAATCCCTTGAGACGTAATCCCCTTCAGAACAGATTTTCGGATTGCGTTGGACGCAGGCTTGCGGATCAGGGCCGGTATCCCGGTAAAGAAGGTTTCGCGTAGGATCGGCCACACGTCGTCATTGCCCCAACGGTCCAGAACGATGTGAAAATACAGGTGTTCTTCGGCCATGCGTACCAAAGCGCGGGAATGCGCCTTTTCCACATCGGTCAGCCCCTGATCGAAATTTGCGCCGTTGGTTTCCAGCCAGTCGCGGATCAGGTCGCTGTCGGGGATCAGACGCTCGGGTGTGCGCAGAACGGGTAGTTTCTGATGCGGCATCTTTCGGGGATCAAGCATGTCAGAGCGCTGCCATTTCCGGCCGGAATGTTGCAGCATCAAAGCCGTCTTGACGCAGAACGGGCTGGCACTGAACAGGCCGAAGGCAGAAGGATAGGTGAGAAGGGTCAGCATCACTGGGCTCCGTTTGTGGGGATGCTTGATACGTAGTCGGCACTGATGACAGTTTCTGACATTAGGTTTAAGCTAGGGTGCATCATGTCTCGCACCGCCCGACTCTTCCAATTGATGCAGGCCCTGCGTTCTGGCCCGTCGCCCAAAACCTCAGCGCAACTAGCGCAGGATCTGGATGTGTCTGCCCGGACCATCCATCGCGATATCGATGCGCTGCGTGGTCTGGGGGCCGTGATCGACGGCGAAGCGGGGTTTGGGTTTACTCTGATCGAGGATACAACATTGCCCCCGCTGGGCTTCACCGATGATGAGCTTGAGGCGCTGGTTCTGGGCCTGCGTGAAGTTCAGGTTATTGGTGATCCGGCTTTGGCAGAAGCTGCCAATGTTGCCCTTCGAAAGTTGCAGGGCCGCTTGCCCGCGCGTCAGTCGCACCGATTGAGTCACGCAATTTTGGCGGCCACCCGGTTTGACCGACCCCCGGCACCGACGATTGACGCGGCAACACTAAGACAGGCGGCTTGGGATGAGCGTGCAGTAGAGTTTTCGTATGCCGACGCAAAGGGAGAGGCCACGCGGCGGCGCGTAGATCCGCTTAGCATCGTCTATATGGACCGTTCGAACGTGTTACTCAGCTGGTGTCATCTGAGGCAGGATTTCCGCGTTTTTCGCCTCGACCGGATGCAGGATATGTGTGTGACGGATCAAAGCTTTAGGCCAAACCGGGTGCCGATGCTGCGCGATGTGCTGGCCCGCATACGCGCAGACCGGGAAGCACAAGACTGCGAGGCAGGTACCTGAGCGCTTTGTGATTTACCGATTTTGCGCTACCCTAAGGGTGAGCAGTAATCAGGAAAAATCGGTATGCATAAATGCGTAGGCGGCGTCATGACCGTCGCATTATGGGCATCCATGGTGCAGGCGGACACAACAAAAACTGGAAAATGGTCGGGCGGCAATATGCTTGGCGAAACGATACAGCTGGCCTCGGCAGACTTGGCTGTTTCGCTTCGACCCGTTCCGCGACCATCAATCGAGGCGCTGCAGGTGTCTGCGGCTGCGGCAGCGCGGTTTCAGGTTTGGCTGAGCGCGTTTCAGGATAGGGCGCGACAGCAGGGCATATCGCAAGGAACGCTGTCTAAGGTGTTTTCGGACATAACGTTTGACGAAGACATTATCGCGCGGGATCGAAATCAGGCGGAATTCTCGAAACCGATCTGGGAATATCTCGATTCCGCCGTCTCGGATACGCGCCTGTCCAATGGTCGGGCCGCAATGCAACGGCACCGGCAGGTGCTGAAGCAGATCGAGGCTGAATACGGAGTCGAGAAAGAGGTGGTCACGGCAATCTGGGGGCTGGAAACCTCGTTTGGGTCCTACCGTGGCAGTAGCCGCACGCTCAGGTCTTTGGCGACACTGGCTTTTGATGCACGGCGTGCTCAGTTCTTCGAAACTCAGTTAATCGCTGCCCTAAGGATCGTGCAGGCAGGCGACGTAAGCGCTGCAAATATGTTGGGCAGTTGGGCGGGCGCGATGGGCCACACGCAGTTCATGCCGACCTCGTATCTGGATCATGCGGTCGACTTTGACGGAGATGGCCGTCGCGACATTTGGTCAGATGACCCAACGGATGCGCTGGCTTCGGCGGCGTCGTATCTGGCGCAACACGGCTGGACTAAGGGGCAACCTTGGGGTGTCGAAGTGCGATTGCCTGCGGATTTCGATTACGCGTCGGCGCGGCGCGACTTCACCCAGATGCCGTCCGAATGGGCCGCGCAGGGTGTTGTGGGAACCGATGGCAAAGCAGTTCCGGATCACGGTCAGGCCGCGATTCTGCTTCCCGCAGGCGGGCGGGGTGTTGCCTTGATGATCTTCGACAATTTCAAAGTGATCGAGGCGTATAACGGGGCCGACGCGTATGTGATCGGCATCGGGCATCTGTCCGACCGGCTGGCCGGAGGTGTACCGTTTCGATCCGACTGGCCGCGCGCTGACCGCGTGTTGAGTTTCACCGAGAAAAAGGAACTGCAAACCCGCCTGACCAATGCCGGGTTTGATACAAAGGGTATAGATGGGCGCGCTGGGCCAAACACGATCAGCGCGGTGCGCGCATACCAACTGGCGCAAGGTTTGCGGCCAGATGGGTATCCAACTGAGGAATTATTGGAGCGGCTGCGATAAGGCAGTCGTAAAACCCAGGGCCGGCTCAGTTTCAAACGCGGGCGCTGACTGCGTCTTTCACGATTTGGCATTGTGAAGCCTCCCGTCTGCCACCACTCACACGGCAGACAGGAGGTAGACCCTGCGGGATGGCAGGTTGCGATACAGGCCGAGGTAATATTCTTCCGAATCGCATTCGAATATTTGAAGCTGACGTGGGTGAAATCAAGTTTTTTGTCGCGCGTAAACTTATGGTAGCTGTTGGCAAGAGGTCTCGTAACTATTGACGACTGTCTTCTCAAAGGTGGCAACGTGCAGAGTTCTACGTCTGGGTTTGCAGTAAGAAACGTAAGTTTGAAGCCAAATAAGAAAAGGGACGCTGTTCAAAGCGTCCCCTGACTCTATAACTGCGAAATGGCTTACGAGGCCGCTTTCATCAATCCTTGTGCGATGATCTCGGCCTGCGCCTCATCCAGCGATTTGTGGATTCGCACGAACATCTCGTCGATATCTGCGGGGGTCAGGATCAGCGGGGGTGATATGATCATCCGGTCGCCGACATGGCGCATGATCAGGTTGTTGGCAAAGCACCGGTCGCGACAGATATAGCCGACAGTGCCTGGCTCGGACGCGAATTTGGCGCGGCTGGCCTTGTCTGGTGTCAACGCGATTGAGGCCATCATGCCGACAATCTTTGCCTCACCGACCAACGGGTGTTCGGCCAGAGCCTCCCATTTTTCCTTCAGGTAAGGGGCAGCTACATCGCGTACATGCTCGACGATTTTCTCTTCTTCAAGAATGCGCAGATTTTCCAAAGCTACGGCAGCGGCGACCGGATGGCCGGAATAGGTGTAGCCGTGGTTGAACTCGGTGCCGCCGATCACTTGGGCAATCTCGTCGTTCACGATTGATCCACCGATGGGCGCATAACCGGAGCTCAGGCCCTTGGCGATGGTCATGATGTGCGGCTTGATCCCGACGGTTTGCGAACCGAACCAATTGCCGGTACGGCCAAATCCGCAGATGACCTCGTCGGCGATCAAAAGGATGTCGTACTTGTCACAGATACGCTGGATTTCCGGCCAATAAGTATCCGGCGCGACGATCACGCCGCCTGCGCCTTGCACGGGTTCGGCGATAAAGGCTGCAACGCGGTCTTCGCCCAGTTCCAGAATGGCTTCTTCCAGTTCGCGTGCGCGGGCCAGTCCGAATTCTTCGGGCGACATGTCACCACCTTCGGCCCACCAATTGGGTTGGTTGATGTGGTGAATGTTTGGAATCGGGATGCCGCCTTGCGCGTGCATTCCTGCCATACCTCCCAATGAGGCCGAGCCCACGGAAGACCCGTGGTAGGCATTATGGCGGCTAATGATGATGTTCTTATTCGGCTGGCCTTTTTCGGCCCAGTAAGTTCGGACCAGACGGATATTGGTGTCGTTGGCCTCGGACCCGCCCGCCGCAAAGAAGACGTGGTTCAGATCGCCAGGCGCCAACTCGGCAATCTTTGCGGCCAGCGCTATGGCCGGAACGTGGGTCGTTTTGAAAAATGTGTTGTAATAGGGCAGTTCACGCATCTGACGTGCGGCTACTTCGGCCAGTTCGTCGCGACCGTAACCGATATTGACGCACCACAAGCCAGCCATGGCGTCAAGAATCTCTTCGCCCTCGCTGTCGGTCAGATAGACCCCCTTGGCGCGAGTGATCACGCGTGCGCCTTCCTGACCCAGCGCGCCGTTGGCAGAAAATGGATGAAGGTGATGCGCGGCGTCCAGTGCCTGTAGTTCGGCGGTTGGCATATGGTTGGTGATGGTGGACATCTGAGGCTCTCCCACAAAAGCAGTGGTGATCACAATATGATCAAATTTTGGACTGTCAATCGAATCGGACGAAATCAGCCTGATGTGAGCGACTCCGAGATCAATTCCATACCCTGTTCAATGTCCTGAGCGGTAGCTTTTGCCGCCTTTTGAGCGTCTCCGTTTCGTAATGCGCTGATTATATCCTTATGCCGATCAGGCAGGCTTTGCGTGCCAAAGCGACCGCACACCACACGCAGAGACGGGCCAAAACGCAGCCACAGTCTTTCGGCAAGATCACTGAGAATCGCTGCATTGGCGTGGGAATATAGCGATTCATGAAAGGCCTGGTTCAAACGCAGATAGCCCCCAACGTCGCCATCTGCGATCATATGATCCAGCTGTTTGTCGATACGCTCAAGATGATCTATGTCGTCTGCCTGTAAATTCGCAGTGGCGAGTCTGGAAAGCTCTGATTCTATTGAGATTCTGGCGAAAATCATCTGCTCAATGTCGTCGGAGGTCAAAAGCGGAACGCTAACGCGGCGGTTACCTTGAAATACCAAGGCCCCGTCCGAAATCAGCCTACGGATTGCCTCGCGGACCGGGGTCATTCCAACACCCAGCGAATCAGTCAGACCCTGGATTGTGACGGGTTGCCCAGGGACCAATTCCCCAAACAGGATCTGCGACCTGAGGGTTTGATAAACCTGCTCGTGCGCGGGCTGTTTCCCGCTTTCGGCTTGCGGCGAAGATGCCTTATTTTTGATCAAATCCAATTGGTTCATCCTATTTCGACATACCCTGACTTGTCAGGTGACAGACCTCGTGAAACCATACGCTGGATCAGGGAAAAACGCAAAACTTGATCAAATCCAAAAAAACGGGAAAATAGCCGTACACTTGCAGGGAGAAGAATATGACAATCAAAACGCTGACCATGACAGCGGTCATCGCATTGGGGACTTCAGCGGCTTTCGCTGAAGAGGTGCGTGTCTACAACTGGTCCGACTACATCGACGAAGAGCTTCTGAGCAAATTCGAGGAAGAAACTGGTCTGACCCTCATCTACGACGTGTTTGACAGCAACGAGGTTCTGGAAACCAAGATGCTGGCTGGTGGTTCGGGCTATGACGTGGTGGTGCCTTCTGGCACGTTCCTTCAACGTCAAATTCAGGCAGGGGCGTTTCAGGAACTGGATGCGGCCAAATTGTCGAATGCGGGCAACCTTTGGGACGTTATTCAAGAGCGAACTGCTGGATATGACCCAAACAACGCCTATTCGATTAACTATATGTGGGGCACCACGGGCATTGGTGTGAATGTCGACAAGGTCAAAGAAGCCTTGGGCGACGATGTGGCACTGAACAGCATGGATCTGGTTTTGAAGCCAGAGAACATGGAAAAACTGGCGGCGTGTGGTGTTCATTTCCTTGATGCGCCAGCCGAAATGATACCAATGACCTTGCAGTACATCGGTGAGGACCCCGACAGCCACGATCCGGATGTGATCAAAAAAGTTGAAGACGTTCTGACAAGCGTTCGCCCTCATATCCAGAAATTCCACAGTTCGGAATATATCAACGCGCTGGCGAATGGCGATATTTGCGTTGCCGTGGGTTGGTCAGGTGACATCCTGCAGGCACGAGACCGCGCAGCCGAAGCCGAGAACGGTGTGAACATCGAATATCATCCGTTCGCGGAAGGATCGCTGATGTGGTTTGACCAAATGGCGATCCCGGCGGATGCACCGAATCCGGAAGGCGCGCATAAGTTCCTGAATTTCATCCTGGATGCCAACAACATGGCTGCCGCGTCCAATTACGTCTACTACGCCAACGGCAACGAAGCTTCGCAGGAGTTCCTCGAGGAAGACGTGATCGGCGATCCGGCGATTTATCCGGATGAGGCCACGATGCAAAACCTGTACATCACGACGCCATATCCCGCGAAAACGCAGCGCGTCGTGACTCGTCTTTGGACCAAGATCAAGTCAGGTACCTGATCGGAGTGAACAAGCGCGGGGCGGTCAGGAAACCGCCCCGCTGCAATATTGTCCTTTAAGACAAGCGGGGGCTGCCTTGAATTCTGACGTCTTTGCGCCGTGGGATGACCCACAGGCGAAACCCTTGATCCAGTTTCAGAACGTGACCAAGCGCTTCGGTGAGTTCACGGCGATCGACAATCTGTCACTGGATATTTTCGAGCGTGAATTCTTTGCCCTGCTTGGTCCGTCGGGATGCGGCAAGACAACGATGATGCGGATGCTTGCCGGGTTCGAAACCCCAACCGAAGGTCATATCCTGTTGGGCGGTCAGGATATTGACCCTATTCCCCCCAACAAGCGCGCTGTGAACATGATGTTCCAGTCATATGCTCTTTTCCCGCATCTCAGCGTCTGGGAAAACATCGCGTTTGGTCTGCGTCGGGACAATATGCCGAAACACGACCTTGAAGAACGGGTTGAAGAAATGCTGCGCCTGACCCGATTGGAGCAGTTTGCCCGCCGTAAGCCGCATCAGATTTCAGGTGGACAACGACAGCGCGTTGCTTTGGCGCGCTCTTTGGCGAAGGCTCCAAAACTTCTGCTGTTGGATGAACCGCTGGGCGCGCTCGACAAGAAACTGCGCCAAGATACGCAGTTCGAATTGATGGATATTCAAGAGAAAACCGGCACCACATTTGTGATCGTCACCCACGATCAGGAAGAGGCCATGACAGTCGCCAGTCGAGTGGCGGTGATGGATCAGGGACAATTGATGCAGGTTGCCACGCCCGACCGGATCTACGAGAACCCGGCCTCGGTTTATGTCGCTGATTTCATTGGAGATGTGAACATTATCGAAGGACGCGCAGCCCCTTCGGGTGAGGATACTTATCAGATTGATTGGGCCGAAGGTCAGGCTCCTATAACGGCATCATCATCAACGGGCTTCTCAAACGGTCAGTCCTGCCATCTGGCGATCCGCCCCGAGAAGGTGACCATCTCAGCCGAGAGGCCAGCCGATGCGGTCAACGCTGTTCAGGGCAAGGTTCATGACATTGCCTATTTGGGCAATCTGTCCACCTATCACGTCGAATTGGCAAACGGCACAATCATCAAGGCGCAGACGGCCAACACCCGCCGCATCTCGCGCCGTTCGTTCACTTGGGAAGACCCGGTCTGGCTGTCGTGGACAGCGACGGCTGCGGTTTTGCTGGCGAACTGATGCGCCGCGCCGTTCTAATCGCCATCCCTTATGTCTGGTTGCTGGCACTGTTTCTGGTGCCATTCTTCATCGTTCTGAAGATATCGCTGTCAGACACCGCACTTGCCATCCCGCCTTATACTCCGACCCTAGATATGTCCGCCGGCTGGGCGGGGATCAAAGAGTTTTTCAGCGAACTGGATTTTGAGAACTATGTCTGGCTGACCGAGGATGACCTGTATTGGAAAGCCTACCTGTCCAGCGTAAAGATCGCTTTGATCTCGACCTTCTTTACCTTGCTGGTCGGCTATCCCATCGCCTATGGCATGGCCCGCGCGCCTCAGGAATGGCGGCCAACGCTGATGATGCTGGTGATCCTGCCCTTCTGGACCTCATTCTTGATCCGGGTTTACGCGTGGATGGGTATTCTTTCGAACGAAGGGTACCTGAATCAGATTTTGCTTTGGACGGGTCTCATCTCGACCCCGCTGACGATCCTGAACACCTCGACCGCTGTCTATATCGGCATCGTTTACACCTATCTGCCCTTCATGATCCTGCCTATCTACTCGGCTTTGGAGCGCTTAGATGGATCACTGATCGAGGCAGCCGAAGATCTGGGATGTTCCCGTTTGCAAGCGTTCTGGCTGGTGACGATTCCGCTGTCCAAACCCGGAATCATCGCGGGTTGCTTCCTTGTGATGATCCCAGTGATCGGTGAGTTTGTGATCCCCTCGCTTCTGGGCGGTTCAGGTACGCTGATGATTGGTAAGGTTCTGTGGGAGGAGTTCTTCTCGAACCGAGACTGGCCGGTGGCCAGTGCTGTGGCTATCGTGTTGCTGTTGATCCTAGTGATTCCCATTGTGCTGTTCCAGCGGAACCAGCAGAAACAGGCGGAGGCCGACGGATGAACAGATTAAGTTGGTTCAATACGGTTTCGCTGACGTTGGGATTTGCGTTCCTTTACATCCCAATGATCATCCTGATCGTTTTCAGCTTTAATGAAAGCAAGCTGGTCACGGTCTGGGCAGGGTTTTCTACCAAATGGTACGGAGAGCTTCTTCAGAACGAGGCGTTTTTGGATGCTGCCTGGGTCACGATCCGGGTCGCGGTGTTTTCGTCGACACTGGCAACGATTCTGGGAACGGCTGCCGCTTATGTGCTTGTCCGAAGCGGGCGGTTCTTTGGCCGGACGCTGTTTTCCGGCATGATCTATGCACCGTTGGTGATGCCCGAAGTGATCACCGGTCTGTCACTGTTGCTGCTGTTTATCGGGATCGGTCTGGATCGAGGAATCCTGACTATCGTTCTGGCCCATACGACCTTTTCGATGTGTTTCGTTTCGGTTGTTGTGTCCTCGCGCCTCATCACTTTTGATCGCTCGTTAGAGGAAGCTGCGCTGGATTTGGGATGTTCACCGGCGCAGGCGTTCCGCCTTGTCACCCTGCCGATCATCGCACCGGCGGTGATCTCAGGTTGGTTGCTGGCCTTCACCTTGTCGCTGGACGATCTGGTGATTGCCTCTTTCACCTCGGGGCCGTCGGCCACGACATTGCCGATCAAGATCTTCTCGGCCGTGCGCCTTGGCGTCAGTCCGGAAATCAACGCGTTGTCCACGATCATGATTGCCGTGGTGACAGTTGGGGTGATTACGGCCTCGCTTGTGACCAAACGGGCGATGGTCAGGCAGCGGCAGGATGAGATGGCCGCGGCACGCACCGAATGAAGCGAGTTTTTCCCGACTACGCTTATAGCGACGCACCACGCGACGGCTGTTGGTGGGACGAAACAGTGCCTGCCTTGGATTGGCCAGAGTTTCAGGGCAACACGAAGGTGGATGTCGCGGTTGTTGGTGGCGGGTTTACTGGCGTTTCCGCTGCCCTGCATTTGGCTGAAGCCGCTTCAGTTGCGGTCTTCGAAGCTGGTCCGCCGGGGTGGGGTGCATCGGGGCGAAATGGCGGTTTCTGCTGTCTCGGTGGGTCCAAACTGAGCCCAGCGGCAATGGAGCGGCGCTATGGGCGTGATGCAACGCGGGCCTATGCAACTGCGGAAGAGGATGCGGTGAACTTGGTGGCTGATCTGCTTGATCGCCATGGGATCAAAGCGGATAGGCATTCCAGCGGAGAAACCCAATTGGCGCATTCGAACCACGCGATGGACGTGTTGCGCAGAAATCAAGGTGAGATAGGCGTGCTGCATGATGCAGCAGACTTACCCGGGTTGGGACTGGGCGGTCCCTTTTTGGGTGGGTACACGCACCCGGTTGGCTTTGGCCTGAACCCTCGCAAATATTTGTTTGGGCTTGCGAAAGCAGCGGAAGCTTTGGGTGCGCGCGTGTTTCAAAACAGCCCGGTGCAGCGTATCGATAAAACTGCATCAGGATTTGCTTTGAAAACACATACTGGGCAGGTCAACGCAGAAATCGTGCTGATCTGCACCAACGGGTATTCCAGCGAAGACATTCCAGATTGGATGTCGGGTCGGTACATGCCTGCCCAGTCTACGGTTATGGTTACGCGACCGCTCAGCCAGGCCGAGCAAATGGAACAGGGCTGGACGTCGGACCAGATGTGTTACGACACGCGTAACCTTCTGCATTACTTCCGCCTGATGCCGGACGGGCGATTTCTGTTTGGCATGCGGGGCGGTCTGCGGTCCTCAGTGCAGACAGAAGCATCCATACGGGCAAAGGTTCAGCAGGATTTCAAAAAGATGTTTCCGGCCTGGTCACAGGTTGAAGCCACGCATCTTTGGTCCGGATTGGTGTGCATGTCCCGTGCGCTGACGCCTTATGTCGGTCCCATACCTGAGCAGCCGGGCATGTACGCTGGCTTTGCATATCATGGCAACGGCGTCGCTATGGGAACCTATTGTGGCCGAGCCTTGGCAAGGCTGGCCTTGGGGCAGAATGCCGGCTTGCCCACGCTCATGAGTCAAACACCTCAGCGGTTTCCAATGGGACGTTGGCGGCGGGCAATCATGCCGCCAGCCTATGCCCTTATGGCTCTTGCGGATCTTAGATAAAGCCGACGATCACAAAGCAGCCGTTTCCAGCCTCAGACCTTCTGCATAATCGGGCGCGCCATTCTCCGCGCGCCACAGACAATAGCTTGCCATACGCCAGGCGTACCAGGGTTTGAGGTGCTGATATCGGGCTACGATTTCCGCATTATCATAGGCGAACAAAAACTGGTCTTCCTCTGCTTTTGACAGAGGTGCCCCCCGGTACAGCCGTTGCATGGCAGGCGACAGGAACAAGGCAAGGTCTTCGGTTGGGTCGCCACGGGCCGGGCATTGCCAGTCGATCAATGTCAGGCCGTCAGTTGCAACCAAAATGTTGCCTGCAACAGGATCACCATGGATCAAACATGTCCGTTCCGTGGGCGCGACCTCCATCGTTGGTTGCTGTTCAAACAACCTGTGCCGTGCCTCCGAGGTGCAGCCTTTTAGAATGAGACACCCGTGGGCCTTTAGATCGGCACTGCCGTTACATCCGGCCGGGGCCGGGACAGAAAGCACAAGGTCATGCAATCGTCGCAACAACCTGCCAACCGTATCGGTGCCCTTCTTCCAGGGTGTTCCGGGTGCGTGGTCATAAAAAACCCAATGCGCGTCCTTGTGCCGCCCTGCTGCACGCAAACGCGGCACGAAGCCTTCCGGGCCAAGGGTCTCCAGGCACCGCGCCTCGAGTTCAGCGTCATTACGAAACAGCGGATTGCGAAGCGTGGTGCTGTAAAGCTTCAGCACCTTGTCGCCTCCGTCCTCTAGAACTTTCCAAACTTGATTGGTGCGTCCGCCATACAGCGATTCAAAACGCGGGTATGTGCTGACCAGCCCCTGAGCGCAGAGGTGGTCAACCAGATCGCGAGGAGGTGCAGGCGTTTCGGGCAGAGCTTCTGTCACTTTTTTTGGCGAGTCGATTTGCCAAGCTTTGGACGCTCCTGTGCCGCAGATCAAGCACCAGTTCGAACGGCGTTCACCTCGCGTGCGGAAATCACCTGCCAGCTGCTGAGGGTCAATAGCACTGAGTTGCCCCCAACCTGTGCTTCTACAACGCGGTTATAGGCAGCAGCTGGCGTTTGGGTCAGCAGTTCTCCATTCTTGTGGCTTTCCAGCGTAGCAGTGTAGTTGCCGGTGCCTATCGGATCGCCTGATGCGGTCACGCCAGCCCACACAAACTCGGATTGTGCTGGGGACACTGTCATTCTATCGAGAACGGTTCCGTTTTCGTCACGTATTACCAGTTTGGCAGTGTCGGCCTTTGGATCAGCCTGAGCAAACAGTGTCTTGGGCTGACCGTCAAAATGGAAAGCAGATGTTGATCGGACGTCCATACCGACCCAGCTTGCAAGCTCATTCAGATTGACGCTGCCCAAAGTGCCGGCCAAAGACGACAAGTGATCATTGGTTTGAACTTGTTGCTCGACCATCGAGAACTGGGCCAGCTGCGATGCATACTGAGTCGAGTCCATGGGTTCTAACGGATCCTGATTCTGTGCTTGGGCAGTGAGCATTAGCAAGAAGGTCTCAAAGTCAGATGTGATCGCAGAGGTCTGTGTATTCTCTGCGGATTGCTGAAAGGTCGATGCTTGTGTGGTGGTGACGGGAGTGATCATCGGTCAAAACCTCATGTCGATGCCCCGGCCTAGGACCTGAATTTGTTGCCGAGATACGATTTGAGCATCCGAATCGCTTTGCGGGTCACCGAACGCAGATCCGGACTCGGGTGTATCGGTGCCAACCGCCTGGCCATCCGCATCGGAAGATGTGCCCAGATCAAAGTTCAATTCACCGTATCCCAATTTCTGAAACTCTTCCGCAAGTACGGATAAATGGCGTCGCATCAGCTCCAGGGTCTCGGGGCGTTCGGTGGCAATTGTCATATGCATGCCGTCGTCTCGCCCGTTCAGAATAATAGAAACTCGCCCTAATTCTTCAGGGTTCAGCGCAATCTCCATTGCTCCGGAACCTGGACGAGCCTGAATCGACGCCGCAAGTTGACCAGCGATTGCTCGTGCGATTTCGGCGCGGGCAAAAGTTGACTGTCCAGAAAGGTGTTGCGTCGTTTCACGCGGAGCGGTTTGGAGTGGTTCGTCCTTGGCAACAACTTTGGTTTCAGCGCCCTGATCAAGGACTGCGTGTTCCTTCTCGATAATGTCTGCCATCATTTGAAGCTGTGCAACAGGCGGCGCGTGGGCCGGCCTAGCTGGTTTGATTATCACGGGTGTGACCTCAGGCCGTTGAACGGGATCAATGATTTGAGATATTGGGGCGGTTTCCGGTGCGTTGAACTTGTTTTTCCCCTTAGTCAGTTGGTCAATCGGCTGGCTCTCTTCCGCGACCGTAACAGGCGTCACGTGCTGGCGCGAAGCGGGCAATACCTGACCTGTCTCGGGTTGCGCTAAAACGTGTGCAGAAGCATCAACTGGGTCGGGCTGGCTTGTCGTCGATGAAAACTTTGGCCGTTCCGGGTCATTTTCAGCGGATGCTCTTGGATCACCTGCCGATGCGGGTGTGTTACTTGAAAGCCCTCCTTCAGCCACAGGCTGACTATACGCGACATGTGTTGAAGAGCTCATCAGTTCCACGACACGAAGAGGTTCTAAAAGCGGGGCAGCATCGGGTTCCGCCATATCTATGCTTTGTGCTTCTACGTCCGGCGTTTCGATTTCAGGGGCGGCAACGGACAGGTCGGTATCGGGCAGATCGTCGGCTTTTCCATCTTGGCCCAGGATGTCCTCAAAGCGTGTCACCCCGCTGGCCTGCCCCATTTCATTTTGTGACGAGGTCGGTTTTGCAGGGGCTATTGACGCCGTAGTGGCCAGCATAATTGAGTTGGGCATTTTGCTCCGGCTCCGTGCGATTGGCCAGAACTCTGCACTCAGGAAGTTACGTTTATTTTAACTGCTTTCGCTTTTGATCGAGAAAGTTCGAAGCAAATTTCGGAGAAAGCTATGCAAGTTTCCACCCACGCGCAGGCGGGCCAAATTCCTTTGGCCCAGACCCAACTCAAAGAAGCAGTCGTTCAACTGGAGGCGGCCTTTTTAAGCGAAATGCTAAAATCCGCTGGGCTGGGAGAAACGCGCCAGAGTTTTGGCGGTGGGACAGGGGAAGACCAGTTTGGCTCGTTTCTTGTTCAGCATCAGGCGCAGCAACTCGCCCGGTCCGGCGGCGTCGGTCTTTCTGAAATACTGCTCAAGTCGTTGATGGAGAAAGCTGATGACATCTGAGGTCAACATGACGCTGATCAAGTCTTTGGAAGAGGTTCTGGATCTTGAGCGCGCGGCGCTTGTGCAAGGGGATCTTGATCGATTGACACATATTGTTCCGGAAAAAGAGAAGCTGATCGGCGCAATAAATGATCTTCAAGTGCAGGACAGCGACGCATTGATTCGGGTGCAGCAGAAGGTCGCGCGTAATCAGGCCTTGCTGAACAGTGCGGCCGACGGAATCCGCGCCGTGGCCAGCCGCATGGCTGAACTGCGCCGGGTTCGGCAGGAATTCAGTACCTACGGCGCTGATGGTCAGCGCAGCGAATTCGCGATGCGTGGAACAGTGAAATTGGAAAAAAGGGCATAGGCAGGAGTTTGATTCAAATCCGAAATTTCCCGCCTTGAGGTTTTAGCACTCCGTTAGGGGATCTGGTTCAAGAGTGAGGCTGCACCTGAAAATGGCAGGTGGCGCGATTGGCCAAGCGGCGCATCGCATAGGTCAGAACGACACCAATGCCCGCAGGTTTTGCGGGGTGAACACGGGCAAAATGGCTCAAACGGACAAGGATGACAGCAATGTCTAGCATTCTGACAAACAATGGCGCGATGGTTGCGCTGCAGACACTGAAGTCAGTGAACAAAAATCTGGCGATGACGCAGGACGCGACTTCGACCGGTAAGGATGTCGCGACGGCCAAGGACAATTCGGCAGTTTGGGCGATATCCAAAGTGATGGAATCGGATGTCAAAGGCTTCAACGCCATCAAGGACAGCCTGGCGTTGGGGGAATCGACCGTTGCTGTGGCCCGGAACGAGTCGGAAACCGTGACCGATCTGCTGACACAGATGAAGGAAAAGATCGTTGCAGCGCAGGAAGACAACGTTGACCGCGGCAAAATCAACGATGACGTGACTGCCCTGAAAGACCAGATCAACTCGGTTGTCAGCGCCGCGCAGTTCAACGGTCTGAACCTGGTGGACGGCTCTGCAGGCTCTGCGTCGATCCTCGCGTCCTTGGATCGGGACAGCCTTGGCAATGTCACGGCATCGTCGATCACTGTAACAGGTCAGGACTTGTCCACTGGTGGTTACACCGCAGCCCAAGTATTTGACGGTTCAACCGGGGCGTCTACTCGCAATGACCGAGTTGGTGCGACCATCGACAACGGTGCGACTTCAGCAACGGCTCTGGTTACGGATGAATCCAGCGGGGCCTTCGCGGCGGGTGACAAGGTTGTTGTCGCAATTGACGATCAGGTTGTGTCGTACACAGTTTCCGCAGCCGATGCAGCCGCGACCACAACGGGCGACCTGGTTGCCGTGGGTCTGAAAGCAAAGATCGAGGAGTTGGGGATTTCCGGCCTGACTGTTGACTACGATTCTGGCACTCAAGGCACTCTGTCCATCACCAATTCGACCGGCGACGACATCTCGTTCTCGGCTCAATACGTGAACGCTGGTTCGGGTGGTCTGGGTGCGTTGACGGGCATTGACGTCTCGACCGGCGCTGGCGCGACTGCCGCTTTGGCGACGATCGAAACGCTGATCGATACCTCGATTGACGCATCGGCTGCTTTCGGGTCCTCGCAGGGTCGGATCGAGACCCAGAAAGAGTTCATCTCGAACCTGGCTGACTCGTTCAAGTCCGGTATCGGCTCGCTTGTCGATGCGGACATGGAGGAGACTTCTGCGCGGCTGCAGGCGCTGCAGGTACAACAGCAGCTGGCTACTCAGTCGTTGTCGATCGCCAACCAGGCACCACAGTCGATCCTGTCGTTGTTCCGCTAAACCACAAAGCGGGTCGGGGCGTGATTTTCGTGCCCCGACCCTGATCGCCTGACGACGGCCCTTTGGAAGGATTTCAAGTGATACCGCAAACGCTCGCCCACCGCACTTTCGCTCAAACCGCCGCGCCGACACGAACGCCCCGGGATACCGAATATGAGGCAATTTCCAGGATCACGCGGCGTCTTAAGGCCGCAACAGCCCGCAAGGCGACAGATTTCTCGGCGTTTGTTCAGGCCGTTCATGAGAATCGACGGCTTTGGGGGGTGCTGGCAACAGGCGTCGCGGACAAAGCGAACGCTTTGCCAAACGATCTGCGGGCGCGGATATTCTACCTTGCCGAGTTTACCGAACAACACAGCAGTCGTGTGTTGGGAGACGGCGCAACGGTCGAGCCACTGTTGGAAATCAACACGGCCGTATTGCGCGGGCTGCGTCAAATGGGGGCGACCTGATGAGCGGTTTGGTCCTGAAACTTGCCCCGAAAGAAAGAGTACTTATCAACGGCGTGGTTATTGAGAACGGGGATCGTCGGAGCAGGTTTTCAATCATGACGCCACAGGCAAACGTTCTGCGGCTGCGGGATGCGATCCATCCTGACGAAGTTAATACGCCTGTGCGCCGTGTCTGTTATGCCGCGCAGCTGGTTTTGTCAGGTGACATGGAGCCGGATCAGGCACGTCAGCAATTGCTGCGTAGCGTGGAAGAGTTGAGCCAGGTGTTCACGGATGCGGACAGTCGCAAGGTGCTGTCTGAGGCCACAGATGCCTTGGTGGCCGAGCATTACTACAAATGTCTTAAGTCCCTCCGTTCGCTTCTACCACGTGAAGAGCGGCTTATGGCCTATCAGCAATGACCTTTCAGCCAGTTATCCCCACTGGTGGAATTGTGGGCTGGCGGTTTCTTCAGCGTACGTACGACAATCAGTTCCAAAGTTTCTCGTCTTCCTTGGTGAATGAGCGGGAGACGCGGTATTTTCTTGAGAATATCGGCAAGGTGGAATCTGCAGAACAGCTGGTGTCGGATCGCAGGTTGTTGCAGGTCGCCTTGGGCGCGTTTGGATTAGAAGGCGATTTGGACAATCGGTTTTTTGTCCGCAAAATCCTTGAGGACGGAACGCAGGCCAATGACGCTTTGTCCAACCGTCTGGCGGACAAACGGTATCGAGAGTTCTCAGACGCTTTCGGGTTTGGGCCCGGGGACGTTCGTAAAACAGCGTTGAAAACCAACATGGAAAAGATTGCTAAGGCCAATGTGACGACACGGTTTGAAGTCGCCGTAGGCGATTCGGACGAGACAATGCGTATCTCGCTTTACGCGCAGCGCGAGCTGGCCGATTTGGCCAATACGGCGTCAAGCGCAGATACCAAGTGGTTTGAACTGATGGGCCTGCCCCCCCTTGCGCAGCATGATGGAAACAGCGCTTGGCCTGCCTCGGTCCTTTGCTCAGTTGGACATCGACAAACAACTGGTCGAATTCAAGGACCGGCTGTTGCAGCTGACGGGGTCGGAGGATTTGGCTCAGTTTTCGGATCAGAAAGCACTCGAGCAACTGACCGACACTTACTTGGCCCGAAGTCAGGTTGCGCAGCTTCAGAATACGATTTCACCGGGGCAGACGGCTCTGATCCTGCTCGGGGCTGGTTAGAAAAAGTGTTTGACCCAAAGTTGGACCGCCCCATTTCGGATCGGGATCATCTGTCTGTAGACAACATTTTCGCTTGGGTTTTAGTTGTCCAGAATGGCATCCGCCTCCGTACGCAAAGCATATGACACAACAGGTTGAGACACGTTGTGCAGCTCTACCGCACCCAAAGGCAAAGCGTTCGAGCAGGCGGGTTCGATATCTTCGGACACGACAATGCGATGCCCTTTGGTTTTCCCGAACTCTCCTAAACGTGCGGCGATATTAGCGGCTTGACCGATGACTGTGAAATCAAGGCGTTCGCGTGAACCCACATTTCCATAGGTCACGCGCCCGTAGGACACGCCGATCGAACAGTCACAATGCGTGTCAGAGCCGTCCTTACGCAGCTTCCCCAACGTTTCAACGATTTTGACCGCCGATAGTTGTGCGTTCATACGTGCGGTTGCGGCGTTCTCGTCCGCAGCTGGAAAGACGGCCAATACGGCGTCGCCAATAAATTTCAGTACTTCCCCACCGTTTTCATGAACGATACCCGAAACCGTTTCAAAGAACGCATTCAACACATTGATGTAGTCGCTGCGCCCCAGCTTTTCTTCCAGGCTTGTCGAGTTGCGCAGATCGCAGAACATGATCGCCGCGTCGATCTCATCCCCGTCCCCGCGCCGGATCTCTCCTCCTAAAACACGGGCACCCGTGCGTTTGCCGACATATGTTTCCAACAAAACCTGAGCGTTTTCTCGTTGCATGAACACTTCATAGAAGCGCGCGATAACCGAAGAGCACTCGAAAACAAGGCCCAGGTTTTCTGTCGTAAACCCGTCTGGGTGATCGCAGGTCAGTGTCAGTACATTTGTCCGCCCATCGGAAAACGGCAGCGGCATTGCAACGTAATCAGTCGCCCCTTTGGCCCGTAAATCCTCCATGATCGGGAAGCTATTGTGCGGGTTGTCATCGTTCAGCCGTTGCCGCACGCCCCCCAAACCGTTCGAGACGTGGCGCAGCGGGCTGTTTATGAAGGCCGGGTGATCATGGATTTCGTATGTTGGCGCCCGGGTCAGAATCTCTTCTTCGCCTTTTTCCCAGATATAATGCTTGCCCACGATCAAGGGGTGTAGGGACCATGCCAAAATACTCAGACGCTGGATCGCGATACCGTGCTCCAGCATTTTTTCAGCCAAAGCTTCTGTAAAGCTCTCTGGTGTCGTAGCTGTCGACGCACCGCGCATCAGCCAATCAATCAGAGGCCCGCTGATGTTGCCATCGTCAACTTCGCGCAGGCGGTTGTCGCCCAAATCTATCCGTGTATAGGCGCTGGGCGTAAACCCGATGCAGCCTTGTATCGCTTTGCTTTCTGGCAAAGTGTCTTCGTAGGCCCAAACGGAATTGGTCAGTGTTTCACCGGGCAGGCTAATGTCGTGATAAGTGGCCGTGCCTTTGAACGGGCAAAAAGTTTGCAATTCGGTTTCAGCGCTCAGATCTACGCAAACGTCAGCGCGCGGCACATAAACCGTGGGCGGCAGGCGTGTTTCATACATAACCTTGGCATTTGTGCTTTCAGCCAAAAGGACGTCATCGCGGTAAATCGCAATCCTGCCGCTCAGAGGTTCGACAGAGATTCCATATCCATTCAACTTTGGTGCGGCGTGGACGTTCATAAGCGACCTCCCTTGCCTTTGGTATATTCAGAATGGGCGTTCCCATTCCACTTTCCAAGAGGCTGAAACTGGATTTTACCGGACGCGAGCGAGGGCTTCCAAGTGATCAGACCATCTGAATGACGTCTTTTTCTATCGACAGCATATAGCCTTTCTTGGCGATATTCTTGACCAAAAGCTCGCTGACCATTTGATTTCCAAGCGCGTCGCGCAGCCGTTTGATCCGCGTTGCGCCTGCGGCTTCTTCGCAGTCGGCAGCGTCGCGACCGGAAATCATTCCTTCGATCTGGGCACCGGACAGAACCTCGTCATCCAGCCGGGATTCCGCCAGAACGGATAGGGTTTCCATGGCGGCGGGCGTCAGTTTGAAATCCATATTGTTGAGGTAAACGGTGTTTTCTTCGCGACTGATCAGCAGGGATGTCACCTGAATGCCAGTGCGTTCGATCTGAGCCATGCGTCGGTTCAGCAGAACCAGCATCACCAGAAAGACCAGCGCCGAGATCATCATCGCGCTGGCAAAAACCAGTAGTACGTAGATGACCATTCGGTAACTGGACAAGGTGTCGGCAAAGGCGGTGCCGGACTGGGCCAGTATTTCAAGCAACCGGATTTCTGTTTGCGAGGTCAGATCGGCCTCGACAAACAGCCGTTCGACCCGCGCGTTGAAGGCGTTTGCGTCTGGCAGCGTCCAGAACAGGAAAACGGCAGCGGTGATCAGGATAGCAACGATGGCAGCGATGCCCAGCACAACCAGCCGGACGCCCGACCGGCGCGCATCAGAAACGGAGATAGAATTGTCCGGCATTGTCCTTCCTCTGATCCAGCCCTTCTGGCCCAAAAACGGATTGCACCTCCAGCAGTGTCCACCCCGATGCGTTCAGGCGCTGTGCGATTTCAGCCCGGGCCCGACCCTTGTCGCAGGCCGAGACCTGAATGACCCCGTAATGCAGGCGCAGCGGGTTGTCTTTCTTGGCCTTGTAATCCGCATAGCAATCCGCCGCAGACACGGCAGAACCAAGCGATATCAGGGCCGCAAAGGTCAGAGAAGAGAGGATCTGTTTCATAGGTCGCATCCTGCGCATGAGTTGCCGCGATATTCAATAACCCAAGGGGTTTGCGGGCTCTGATATCGGATAACACAGGGCTGTTATTGCCTGTCTGGACCCACCGCCCCCAGTGTCAGGGCAGTCTGGACGCGGTCCGTCATACGGTCGCCCAATCAACGAAAAGGATGCGCATCATGCATAAGAAATTCATCGCTCTGATCATTGCGACCGCTGTTGCCATTACTGGTGTCTCGGCTTCTCAGGCGAAGGCGGCGGATGCCAAGGACATTCTGGGTGGCCTGGCGGCCATCGCGATCATCGGCGCGGGAGTTCATTATTATAACAAAGAAAAGCACAAAGACCGGGCGGCTCGTTATCAGGCATATAACCCGAAACCCTACAAGCCACAGCCCGTGCGCCCGTTGCCGCCGCGCGTGGCGCGGTACGATCTGCCGCAGCGCTGCCTGCGCAAGTATAACGGGTATTCACAGGACCATTTGTTGCTTGGTCCGAAGTGCCTGAAGAAGCACTACAAACATGCCCATAGCCTGCCGAAAGAGTGCAAGGTTGGTTTCTGGAACGGCAAAAAGGTTAAGCGGGCATATGAGCCTGCATGCCTGCGCCAGAAAGGATACCGCGTCGTTTATCAGTAACATCGGTCGAGCAGGAGCGGCGCCCATGAAGCGTCGTGTTAGAGAGGGTGGTTTGGGCCACCCTCTCTTTTTTCTTGCGGTGTCGCGTGAAACACGTTTTTCCAGTGAAATGACAAAGCCGAATTTCGAACTTGAGCAGGCGCTGCTGGAGCGGGGCCATATTCGTATCGCCGGAGTGGATGAGGTCGGGCGTGGCCCTTTGGCCGGGCCTGTTGTGGCTGCAGCCGTGATTCTGAATCCGCAGGATATTCCCGACGGGCTGAATGATTCAAAGAAGCTGACCGCAAAACGCCGGGCCGCACTGGACGCAGAGATTCGCTCCAGCGCTGCATTTGCCATTGCCGAAGCGACCGTTGCCGAGATTGACGAGATTAACATCCTGAGGGCTTCGCATTTGGCGATGGTTCGCGCGGTTGAGGCACTGACACCTGCCCCTGATTTCCTGCTGATCGACGGCAACATGATTCCGCGTGGCATGAAAAACCCGTCGCAGGCCGTCGTGAAGGGGGATGCCCGTTCGGTGTCGATTGCAGCTGCTTCGATCCTTGCGAAAAACTGGCGGGATCAGGTGATGGTGGATTTGGCGCAACAGCATCCGGGTTATGGATGGGAAACCAACGCCGGTTATCCGTCAAAACAACACAAAGAAGCGCTGCAAAATCTTGGCGTGACCCCACACCATAGACGTTCGTTCAAACCGGTGCACAATATCTTGTATCAAGAGTAAATCGTAAGTTGCTGATTCAAAAAAGAAATTGACGGCGAATCGTCTTTGACTCATCCTTGTCTCAACCAAATGAGCGCAAAAGCGCCGTGGATACTTGAGGCAGTGATATGACAACGACCACCAAAAAGGGCGCAAAAGCGCTCCCTTTAAACACGATTCTTTCCGGGGACTGCATCGAAGTGATGAACAGTCTGCCCGAGGCGTCGGTTGACCTGATTTTCGCGGATCCGCCCTATAATCTGCAGTTGAAAGGCCAGTTGCACCGCCCGGATAACTCTCAGGTGGATGCGGTTGATGATCACTGGGATCAGTTTTCCAGCTTTGGGGCCTATGACCAGTTCACGCGCGAATGGCTTAAGGCGGCACACCGTCTGCTGAAGCCAAACGGTGCGATCTGGGTTATTGGATCTTATCACAACATCTTCCGCGTGGGCTCGGCCCTGCAGGACGCGGGGTACTGGATTTTGAACGACGTTGTATGGCGCAAGTCGAATCCCATGCCGAATTTCCGGGGCAAGCGCTTTACCAACGCGCATGAGACTATGATCTGGGCCAGCAAGCTCGAAGGTGCGAAATACACGTTCAACTATGAAGCTTTGAAAGCGCTGAACGAAGGCGTGCAAATGCGCAGCGACTGGGTGCTGCCGATCTGCACCGGGCATGAGCGTCTGAAGGACGAAAACGGCGACAAAGCGCATCCGACGCAAAAGCCGGAGTCGCTGCTGCACCGCGTGTTGATTGGCTCGACCAATCCGGGCGATGTGATTTTGGATCCGTTCTTTGGCACAGGTACAACCGGTGCAGTCGCCAAAATGCTGGGTCGCGAGTTCATCGGAATCGAGCGTGAGGAAAGCTATCGCAAAGTGGCCGCGAAACGCATCGCCAAGGTGCGCAAGTTCGACCGCGAAGCGCTGGAAGTCAGCGCCAGCAAACGCGCCGAACCGCGCGTACCCTTTGGCCAACTGGTCGAGCGTGGAATGCTGAGACCGGGCGAAGAACTCTATTCCATGAACCAGCGCCACAAGGCCAAAGTGCGCGCCGATGGCACGCTGGTCGGTCAAAACGTCAAAGGCTCGATCCATCAGGTTGGCGCACATCTGGAAAACGCTCCATCTTGCAACGGCTGGACATACTGGTGCTTCAAGCGTGATGGAAAAACGGTTCCGATCGACGTTCTGCGTCAGCAGATCCGGGCCGAGATGAACTGATTTCACGAACACCGCCGGTGCCTGTGGCCTGACACAAGGCACTAAGCCTTGCCCCGCCGATCCTACGGCGGGGTCTTTTGTTTTGGCATCAACAGTGGTTGCATGACAGTGACCCTGACACTGCAAGAAAGATCACGGCCATGACCGAGACGACCGCGCAGCCCCGCCGCAGCCTGTTTTTTACACAGCCTGATACATACGATCTGGACAACAAGTATACCGAGGCGGCGTTAGAACGGCACAAGCGCGAAGGGTTGGAACTGGCCGTGCGTGCCCGTTGGGTGGCGATGGCGCTGACTGGGGTTCTTCTGATTTTCCTGAACCCGCAGTGGGAAGTGCTTTGGTATCACTTTATCCTGTTGCTGATCTGCGCCAACGGGTGGCTGATCCGCCGAGCGGGTCGCGTCGGGCAGTCGCGGGTCGAGTTGTTGCTGATCTTTGTCGACCTGCTGATCATGACGCTTGGAATGATTGTGCCTAACCCGTTCAGCGAAGATGTTCGACCGTTGGCGATGCAATATCGGTTCGATAACTTCCAATATTTCTTCATCATTCTTGCTGCTGGGACTCTGGCCTATTCCTGGCGCACGGTGATTGCCATCGGCTCCTGGACCGCGATGATGTGGACGGCGGGCTGGATCATTGCATGGTGGGTGGCCACCCCAATTCCGGGGATCAGCGAAAAGGTTGCGACGGCCTTGCAAGGGTATCCGGATGCGGCGGAATTGCTGGATCCCAACAGTTTCATGGCACCTCAACGTGTTCAGCAGGTGATCGTTTTCATCATGGTTGCGGTGACGCTGGGCATCTCGATGCGGCGCCTCAATCAGCTGCTGATGAGCAATGCCGGTTTGGAACGGGAACGGGCCAACCTGTCGCGATATTTCTCACCTAACGTGGTGGATGAGCTCAGCCAGAATGACGAACCGCTGAAGCAGGTCCGCAAAGAGAACGTGGCGGTCTTGTTCATCGACATCGTGGGTTTCACCAAATACGCCGCCGGGCGTGATCCTTATGAGGTCATCGAGGTGCTGCGAGGTTTCCACGCCCGAATGGAGACTGAGGTGTTCCGGCACCACGGAACCCTGGACAAATACCTAGGCGATGGCTTGATGGCGACTTTTGGTACGCCAGTGCCGACGCCATTGGATGCGAGCAATGCCTTGGGCTGCGCGCGCGCGATGGTGAAGGTGATCGACCGCTGGAATCTGGATCGTCGGCGTGCCGGAGAACCTGAAATCCAAGTTGGGATTGGGGTGCACTATGGCTCGGTCGTTTTGGGGGATATTGGCGCCAACCGGCTGGAATTTGCAGTGATCGGTGATGCGGTCAATGTGGCTGCCAAGCTGGAAGCTCTGACGCGCGAGTTTCAGGCAAACATAGTTGTCAGCGATGCTGTGCGGGAACGGGTGGCCGAAGAAAACCCCACTGTGCCAGGCGCGATGGAAGGTTTCACTGCACATCGCGATCAATCTGTCCGCGGGGTAGAGACGCCGATGAATATCTGGGTGATGAAGAACTGAAACCCTCCCGCCCATCAGAACAGCATCGAAGATGCCGTGCTGACAGTTGGGCCAGACAGCGCGCAGACGCGCGCTGCGGTCACGCTTTGGGCATCGGGTTCAAAGCCTTGTTGTAGGGGTGCCAGTCCTTAATCTCGGGGTAATAATGGCGTCGCCATTCCCGAACACGCGGGTTCATCACCCGCCGCCAAAGCGGAGGGATCATCGCTGCGACTGTCATCACCGGATAGCCATATGGCAATTGCGGGGCTGATTCCGGTCTGTGATGTTGCAACAGCGGAAACCGGCGGTTGGGTTTATAGTGATGGTCGGAATGGCGCTGCAGATTGATCAGCAACCAGTTTGACGCCTTATGCGCCGCATTCCAGGAATGGCGCGGCAAGACATGTTCGTACCGCCCGTCGCCCAGATGTTTTCGGGTCAGGCCGTAGTGTTCGACGTAGTTGACCAGCTCAAGCTGCCAGATCGCGACACCGGCTTGCAGCAGAAACAGGGCCAAACCAGCCCACCCTCCGATCAGCGCAGCCAGCGCCAGCATCGCGCCTTGCAGGGCCCAGTATCGCCAAAACGGGTTGGAACGATCCGTCCATGGCCGGTCTTTGCGAGCCAGCTTGTCGCGTTCGGCGTTGAAGGCTGACATCAGGCATTGCCATAGAACGCGGGGATAAAAGCGGTGGAACCCTTCGTTGTAACGGGCTGTCACCGGATCGCGTGGTGTGCCCACGTAACGGTGATGGACCAGTAGATGTTCGGACCGGAAATGCGAATACAGCACCATGGCAAGAAGGATATCCCCCAGCCATCGCTCGCCCCGACTTTTCTGGTGCATAAGCTCGTGACTGTAGTTGATCCCGATTGTACCGGACAGGACGCCCATACCGAAAAACAGGCCAATCTTTGCGGGCGTCGACAGGTGGTTGGTGTGGGTTGCATACCAGATCAGGCCAAAGAGCGTCAGGAATTGGAGCGGCACCCAAAGCTTGGTCAGCAGGATGTACCAGCGCAACACATCTTCAGATGTCTCCGGATCGGCGTTTTGCTCGTTCAGGCCGGTGATCCGGTCCAGAACCGCAAAAGCCCACCACGTTGAAAGTGGGATCAACAGGACCCACCAGCCTCCGGCAATTGCGGTGAACCAGATCAACGGGATCAACAGCAGGGACACCCAGAAAGGGGAGGCGGATTGCCAGCGGGACAATGTGCCTGTTGCGATCATTTTTTCTGCTCCGACGTTATGGGCCTAGCCTATCCGCGACCCGGCGGATTGCACAGCGGTCTTAACGTTCTCTCCACAGATCGTAGGCTTTGCGCATCACTGTCGGCAGGTCGCTGGGTTTGAAACTGTGCTTGTCTAGCACGGTTAGGTGTTCGGGCACGAATTGATCTTCTAGATCGACAGTCCAAACTCTGAGAATCAAATGGAAATGCGTAAAGGTATGGCGCACTTCTGCGGGCAGGATCGTCCACTCTGCCGGGAACGGGGCGCGTTCGGTTGGGGCATCGTTCCACTCTGATCCGGGCCAGCCTAGCATTCCGCCCAGCAGCCCCTTGTCCGGTCTGCGTTCCAGCACCATGGCCCCGTCTGCCTTACGCGCAATATAGACGTGGCCATAGCGGGTGGGTTTGGGTTTTTTCGGTGTCTTTCGGGGCAAGTCGATCATGGTACCCGCGATGCGGCCCTGACAGGGGTCACGCAACGGACATATGCCGCAGGCCGGAGATTTCGGCGTGCAGATCGTGGCCCCCAGATCCATAACCGCCTGAGCATAGTCACCGGGTCGCGTGGTCGGCGTCAGGGCCTCGGCTTTTTCTTTCAGCAAAGGTTTAGACCCTGGCAAAGGATCGTGGATGTCATAAAACCGGGCCATGACCCGTTCGACATTGCCATCCAGCACTGTTTCGGGCTGATCAAATGCAATGGCCGAGATCGCAGCGGCGGTATAAGGGCCAATGCCGGGAAGTTTCAGCAGCGCATCATGGGAATCAGGAAACTGGCCATCGTGGTCTTGCGCCACAGCACGGGCGCATTTCAACAGGTTGCGGGCGCGGGCATAATATCCAAGCCCAGCCCATTCCCCCATCACCTGTTCATCCGGCGCTGCGGCCAGCGCGTGAACTGTTGGCCAGCGGGTTGTGAAACGCAGGAAGTAGTCCCGCACTGCCGCCACGGTGGTTTGCTGCAACATCACTTCGGATAGCCAGACCCGATAGGGGTCAGGGCGCACCCCGACCGCCCGATCCGCAGGGCTGACGCGCCATGGCATGTCGCGAGCATGGCGGTTATACCACTCCAAAAGCGGGGTGCCGACGGTGAAATCAGGGGAGTCACGCAAGTTTTATTCATCTCCTTGTCGGGTTTCGCTGGCACCCGATGGTCTGCCTATTACAATAGCGGTGTAGGAGTGAGAAACCAGATGCAACGCAGACGTTCCTCGACCCGCGGGTTCAAACGCACCGCGTCCTTGCTGAATGATCAGATCCGGCGCGCCGGTGAAAGCCGTGGCTTTGCCGTGTCGCGGTTGTTGACCCATTGGGCCGAGATTGTAGGTCAGGACACCGCTGCCATCGCGCGTCCGGTCAATGTGGGCTATGGCAAGGGCGGCTTTGGTGCGACCCTGACCGTGCTGACCACCGGCCCGCAGGCACCGATGCTGGAAATGCAGAAGGAACAACTGCGCGGTAAGGTCAACGCGGTTTACGGATACAACGCCATCAGCCGCATCCGCATCACCCAGACCGCTCCGACCGGATTTGCCGAGGGGCAGGCCAGTTTCGACCACAAGCCGAAGCAGGCAAAACACCAGATTGCTCCAGACGTTGCCGCCGAAGCCGACAAAGTGTCACGCGACGTGAATGATGAAGATTTGCGCGCAGCCCTTGAACGTCTCGCTTGCAACGTTTTATCCAAACAGAAACGCTGAGAAAGGGCCGAGAATGAGCCGTATTGCAACCGTAATCTGTGCGGCCGTCGCCGTAGCCGCTGGAGGCTATTGGCTGTCGCTGTCAAATTCCAATTCGTCCAACCTGTTGGTGAGCACTGCTGAGGCGCAGGAGGCTGAGATTGATACCTCGACCGTTATCGAAATGGTGCAGGGTGCCGAAGACGCACCGGTCGAGATCATCGAATATGCTTCTTTCACCTGCCCGCATTGTGCGAGTTTTCATCAGGGCGCGTACAAGCAGCTCAAGAAAGACTTTATCGATACCGGAAAGGTCAAGTTTACCTATCGTGAGGTTTATTTTGACCGCTACGGTCTGTGGGCGTCGATGGTCGCACGCTGCGCCGGACCCGAAAAGTTCTTTGGCCTCACCGACGTGATCTACGAGAAGCAGTCCGATTGGACACGCGCGGGCGGTCCGGCTGAGATCGTTGACGAGCTGCGCAAGATCGGCCGTTTGGCCGGGATCGACGGCGATCAGCTGGAAGCATGTCTGCAAGACGGCACCAAGGCGCGTACACTGGCTGCGTGGTACCAGGAAAACGCTGAGCGTGACGGCATTCAAGCCACCCCGTCCTTCATCGTGAATGGCAAGAAGGTCGACAATCAATCCTACGCGGATTTCAAAAAGCTTATCGAAGCCGAGCTTGGCAGCTGATCTTTTGCCGGTCGGCTCCCGATGGGGTCGGCCGGATCTACTTAGGTGACGGGGCCGCGTTCAACAGCATCTCTTTGAACTTTTCGCCTTCCGGTATCTGAAGCCGGACCGGCAGCGTGATCACCTTACTTCGGAATGCAGGTGGCAGGCGCACGGCGTCTTTTTCTGTGGTCACCATCTGAGCACCCAGAGCGCGTGCGTCGTTTTCCAGCCGGGTCATCAAGCCCTGGGTTAGGGGCTGGTGATCGTCCAATGCTTCGGCCCGAATCAAATCGGCACCCATACGGCGCAGAGTTTGAAAGAACTTTTCCGGGTGTCCGATACCGGCAAAGGCCAGCGCCCGGGTTCCTGTCCAGTCCATACCTGTCTGCAGTGGTTCGATTGCCCCGGTGACATGAGGCACCGTCAGGTGGTCTTGCCATTGTTCAACAAAGGTCTTTTGTGCGGTCTCGTCGCCAAGCGACAAAACCAGATCGGCGCGTTTCAGGCCCACATCCACGGGTTCGCGCAAGGGACCGGCGGGCAGACACAAGCCGTTTCCAAACCCGCGCTGCGCGTCGACGACTATAACCGAGAAATCCTTGCTGACCGAAGGGTTTTGGAACCCGTCATCCAGAACAATCACGGTCGCGCCTGCAGCCGCAGCCGCACGTGCGCCTGCAGCCCGGTCCTTGGCCACCCAAACCTCGCCGAACATTGCCAGCAGCAGCGGCTCATCTCCGACCTCGGCGGCTGTGTGTTTGGCCGGGTCGACCTGCACCGGGCCTTCCAAAGCCCCCCCGTGCCCACGCGTGACGACATGCGGCTCATGCCATGCGTTTCTTAGTTGTTCGAGCGTCCAAATCACCGTGGGAGTCTTGCCGGTACCACCTGCATTTAGGTTGCCGATACAGATCACTGGTACCCCGGGCTGCGCACCAGTTTGCGAAGCGATCCGGCGGGCTGTTGCTGCCGCATAGAGGTGACCGAGCGGCGCCAGAAGGCGCGCTCTCAGATCCCGTTGCTCGGGGGAAGTGTTCCAGAAATCAGGTGCCCGCACGTTCTGCACTCCGTTGATCCAGAATATCCTGCACCATGTCGATCAGGGCGTCCGCCTGCGGCGCGCCTTCGGTTATCATCTGCCATCCCGCCAGCGCCATCCCGGCCGCAAGATCCGGTGCCAAAAGTTCGATAAGCGCATCCCCCAATTCAGTCGCTGTCTTGACCTGTTTCGCAGCGCCCGCCCGCTGCAGCTGAGAATACAGCGCGTCATGGCGGTGCACAAAGGGTCCGTGAATGATGGCTGACCCCAATGCAATAGACTCGGACGGATCACGCCCACCGGCGCCACGTTCCAGAGAGCTGGCCATAAAGGTCACAGCGGATACACGGCACCAAAGGCCCAGGTTTTCTGGGTCAGCGGTCAGGATCACTTGGGTGCTGTCTTCGATTTCGTCGCCGTCGTCCCAATTGACGCAACGCAAATCCATGGTCTCAAGCCGCCGCTTTAGCGGCCCTGCTTCCGTTTCGTCAGCGACATGCAGAACCAGAACAAGACGGTGCAGCATCCGAAGCACCTGCCGATGGGCCGTTAGAACCGAAATGAATTCTTTGTCTTGTACCCAAGCCGCCAGCCAAACCGGACGCCCTGCAAGGGTGTGGTTGGTTTCAATCAACTCGTCTTCGGGCCAGGGTCGCGGGTTCGGGCTGATACGCAGGGGTGGAGCCTCGTGGACCTTGGACGATTGAACACCAAGTCTGCGTATATGGCGTGCAGTCTCTGGCGATGCCGCCATGATTTCTTGAAAACAGTCAAAGGTTGCCCGGGTGATGTCCGGTAACCAACGTGCACTTCGCGGCAAGGAGACGCTGAATTCGGCATCGAATAAAATCAGCGGGATGTCCTGATCACTTGCTCGGATCAAAATGTTGGGCTTCAGATCACCGCCGACCCAAAGACCCATTGTCGGATGCCAATGCTCCAGGAAACCACGCACAGCCCCGCTTTGGTCCTGAGGCAGGTTGGTCAGATGGAAATCACAACCTGGCCAACTGTCCAGATCTGCGTCCGGTGGACCGGTCAGGACAAAGCTCAGTTCGGATCGAACCTGAAGCAAGCGTTGGCAAAAGTCGCTCACAGCGCGCAAGTGACCCGGTGTGGCGACTTGAATCCAGAGCAACTCACCTTCAGGACGAGGCAGGTCGATGCGCTGACCGACGGTGTTGCGCATTCCCCAGGACAGAACCCTGTAGGCCGCCAAGCTCAGGGATCCCGGCTTGCTCATGCCTCAATCCCGGGTCCGCTCGGATCCAGCCGTTTTGAAAGCTCTTCATGCAGCGCCGCGTTCGCTGCGATTACTCCGTTCAGCCGAGGAGTGGCGTTGTTGAACACCAAAGATTGCCCAGCCCGGTCAGTACACACGCCACCGGCCTCTTGGATAATCAGATCACCGGCGGCAATGTCCCATTCCCAGCTTGGGCGCAAAGTCAGCATCGCGTCAAACCGCCCCTGTCCAACCAGAGCCATGCGATAGGCCAGAGACGGGCGATATGCGCGCCCGAAGTCGGGTACATGCCCGTCGCGCCAGTGCCGTGTATCGAGATTCGGCTTAGCTGCCAGAACTTCCGATTGCTGCAAGTCGACATAGGCCGAGGTTTTGATTTCCTCACCATTCAGCGTTGCCCCCATTCCCCGGGCGGCAGCATAAAGCAAATTCCGCATCGGCAAATAGATGACAGCGGCCGTCACTTTGCCTTCATCGGCGACGGCGATCGAATGCGCCCATGTGCGCGCACCCTCGGCAAAGCTGCGAGTGCCGTCAATCGGATCGATGATGAAGGCGTTGCGGCGTTCCAGCCGCTCGGACGTGTCCTCGGACTCCTCGCTCAACCAGCCATACCCCGGTCGTGCGGCACGCAGCCGATCCTCAAGCATTGCGTTCACGGCCAAATCGGCCTCGGTCACTGGACCGGCGCCATCGGGTTTATCCCAGCGCTGCGCTTGCGTCCCGGAATATCGTGTGGCGATCTTGCCGGCCTCGAGTGCTGCGTCAATGAGCAGGGACAGGTCAGTTGCCGGCAAGTGACATTCCTTCGATCAGCAACGAGGGGACCACGCGTGACAGATATGGGCGGGCGTCATTCGCCGGAATAATCCGTCGCAACATGTCGCGCAAATTACCTGCGATAGTGCATTCATTGACCGGATGTTTGATCTCGCCGTTTTCCACCCAGAACCCAGAAGCCCCGCGTGAATAGTCACCGGTGTTGGGGTTGATCGTCGACCCGATCATGGATGTGACCAGCAAGCCGGTACCCATATCACGCACCAGATCAGCGCGGCTTTTGTCGCCCTGCGTCAGGCTGAGGTTCCAGTTGCTGGGAGAAGGCGGGCCGGACACGCCACGGGCAGCGTTGCCTGTCGACACCATGTCCAGCTTGCGCGCGCTGGACAGATCCAGCGTCCACCCGGTGAGGACACCGTTTTCAACAATTGCCCTGCGTTGTGTCGGCAAACCCTCGGCATCAAAAGGGCGAGAGCCAGAGATGCGCGGGCGGTGCGGGTCTTCGATCAGCGACAAATGCGCGGGCAGAACCTCTTGCCCCAAGCAATCCTTGAGCCAAGACGCTCCCCGTGCGATCGCCGCACCATTGCTTGCGGCCAGCAGATGGCCGATCAGTGAAGACGAGATGCGTTCATCGAACAACACAGGGAAACTACCTGTCTCAGGTTTGCGCGCGCCCACCTGCTGCACGGCGCGCTTACCTGCGGTGCGCCCGATCTCAACCGCGCTGCGCAGGTCGGATTGAAACGTCCGACTGTCGCCGTCATATTCCCGTTCCATCCCGGTGCCTTCGCCCGAGATCGCAACGCAAGACACTGACCGGCTGCTGCGCTCATAGCCGCCGGAAAAGCCGTTTGTGGCGGCCAGATGCACGCGGTGGGTTCCATAGCTCGCAGCCGCATCTGAGACCTGAGTGACACCTGATACAGCCAATGCCGCAGCTTCGGCTGCCAGTGCATCCTGCATCAGGGTTTCGGCAGATGGGGCCGGGGTCGGGTCAATGAGTTCCAGTGACTGCGCATCCCAGTTGCTCAGAAGCTGCTCGCGATCAGCCAGTCCAGAATACGGGTCTTCGGGGGCTTCTTTGGCCATGGCAACGGCGCGTTCCGCCATAGCGTGCAGGGTTTCCGGGCGGCTGTCGGAGCTGGACACGATGGCAGACCGTTTACCCAGAAATACCCGCAACCCCAAATCCGTGCCTTCCGAGCGTTCTGCATGTTCCAGCGCGCCGCCCCGCACCTCGACCGCAACCGAGGAGCCGTCAAGCACGATGGTATCCGCCGCCTCTGCGCCTGCTTTGCGGGCCACATCAAGCAATTGCTGGCTGATTTCTTCTGGTGTGCGGGTCATAAGGCCTCCGGGTTTATTTCCAAGGACCTAGCCTTGGACTGCCCGTCTCGCAAGACCCGTGACCGGATTGTGTGATGGGGATTTCGACAGACCCTCCCCGGTTCAGAGATTTGGGCGAGGAACGGTGGAAAGAGGGCCGCGGGATACGCGGCCCTTTTCAAACATTATTTGATGCGCTGGCCATTTGCTAGGATCTGACCATCCTCGGTGAATTCGATGGTCGAATTCAGTGTGTCCGGTTCTTCGCCCGGAACTGCCATCAGGCCCATCATCATCCGAGCACCCAAGGCGTCATTGTCTGAAATGATACCCATGCCGATCAGGGTGTCGATCAACTGGTTGGCACCAACAAGTTCCAGGTTCGCAACGCCGCTTGGGCTGGGCAAGCCATCGAATTCTTCGGTGTTCGAGTTGTCGAACGCAAAATCGCCGTCACCTGTCAGTTTCGTACCGACCAGAGACACCAGCAGTTCATTGATTTTCAGAGAATGCAGCTCACCCGGAGCTTCCTCGGACTCGAGGTCAATTTCCGGGTCGAAGATGTTCATCAGAACCTTTGCCGTGCCGGTGGCATCCAGCGCGATTGTCGCGGGATCACGCGGAAGTGCGCCTGCAGGATCGAATATACCCCACAGTACGTCCGACATCGTGAAATCGGTCAGATTGAACCCCAGACCAAACGGCTGAACTTCGTCCGACTGCTGAACCGGGAACTCAAAGTTAAGCCCGGCATTGGCCATTGAGATTTCAATCGGGAAGGGCAGGTCTGCTGTAGTCACTGCCAGCGTCGTGCTGTTTTGGTCGATGTCATAGACCAGCTTTTCGGCATCGATGGTGGCTGCAAAGCGCCCACCTTCCGAAGTACTGTTCATCGAAAATGCCTGGCCTTCGCTGGTTCCACTCAGATCCGTGTTGCCCGACGCGTAGGTAAAGACTCCGTCGAACGCAAAACCGGCTTCGTAAAAGGACTGAGGGTCAGAAAGATCAATGTCTTTCGGAAACACGTTTTCGCCTTCAAATGCCAATTGGTCCAACTGCCCATTGATCAATCCGGTTTCACCGCTTTCAGGGTCCTGAAAGTTCATGTTGTAGGTCAGGCTGGCTGCGTTGAATGTCTGTGTGAGATCGCGGTTTTCGCCGATCTGCATCCGCGAGCTGCCGTTCAGATCATTCGCCGCGACCGCCAGGTCAAAGACGTCATCCGGAACCGTTTCGCCGTCAACTGCGATCGCGTCCAGTGAAATACTAAGCATATCGGCATTGTAGTCATAGGTCATGTCTTCGGGGGCGCCCGATACGACCATGTTCAATTGGCTATGAGAATAGGTCACCGTAGCTGCAAAGTCGCCTTCTTCGGCCTGACCCGTGATTTTCATGGGAAAGTTCTCGGGTATGCCGACCGACACAGTCCCGTCGCCGTTTTCGGTCAGCGTCATTTCGGGCATGACCATTTGGAATTGCCCTTCCTCTTCGGGCAGTGCCATTGAAAGCGTCATGTTCGAAATCGTGGTCACACCGTCCGCCGAGCTTTCGTCGCCCGTGATGGTATAGCCCATCGAGGTAAAATAGCCTTGCCAGTTGGACCAGACATCATCAGCCGTCAGGTCGGCAAGCGCGCCCTGAGTGGCAACGGCATAAGCCAAAGCTGCACCGCAGCTGCGGCGGAGAAAAACGGACATAAGGTAACCCTTCTTGATCAATTTGTGGCGCATGGTCGGGTTTGTGACGGGTATCGTCAAGGGGGCAAGGGCTGGACCCTTTCCCCGTTTCCGGGCTACGGCTGTAGCCGAAGGCAATTGCAGCGCGTGAGGAGGGGCAGATGCAGGGTAAAACGGTTCTTATTACAGGGGCCAGCCGGGGAATCGGGGCTGAAGCAGGGCGCGTTTTTGCCGCAGCCGGGGCCAATGTGGCTTTGGTGGCGCGCAGCCACGACCAGATCGATGCTTTGGCAGCCGCTTTGGGCGATCAGGCCATCGCTTTGGCGTGTGATGTCAGCGACTTTGCGCAGGTCGAGCAGGCCTTGGCCACCTGTGTCGACCGCTTCGGTGGCTTGGATGTTCTGATCGGAAACGCCGGTGTGATCGATCCGATCTTTCATCTCTCGAACGCCGATACAGAGGCTTGGAGCAAGGCCATCGACATCAACCTCAAGGGTGTCTTTTATGGAATGCGCGCCGCGCTGCCGATCATGCGGGCCGCTGGCGGGGGAAGCATTCTGACCATCTCGTCCGGGGCCGCATCAAACCCGGTTGAGGCATGGAGCCATTATTGCGCGTCCAAGGCCGGGGCCAAAATGCTAACGGAATGTCTGCATTTGGAAGAGGCCCATAACGGTATTCGCGCCATGGGCCTGTCACCGGGGACGGTGGCCACGGATATGCAGCGGTCGATCAAGGCCAGCGGCATCAATCCGGTTAGTCAACTGGATTGGGATGTGCACATTCCCGCAGACTGGCCCGCGCGGGCGCTGCTCTGGATGTGTTCCGATGATGCGAATGAGTTTTTGGGAACCGAAATCTCGCTGCGGTTGGAGGATATTCGCAAACGGGTTGGGCTGATATGATCGATCTGATCAAAGAGGATGGCCTGTGGACAGTCACAATCAATAACCCGGGCAAGGCCAACGCTCTGACCGGGGGCATGATTACCGAACTGGCCGAGATTGCCGAGGCCGCGACCGAGGCGAAGGCGTTGATCCTGACGGGGGCGGGCAAGGTGTTCAGTGCCGGTGCCGATCTTGACGAAGCGCGCGCCGGTCTGGCCACGTCGGATATCTGGGAACGTCTTTCTGGTGCTATTGCGGCTCTGCCCTGCCTGACTGTTGCTGCACTGAACGGAACTCTGGCTGGCGGGGCCAACGGTATGGCCTTGGCCTGCGATTTGCGTATCGCGGTGCCCTCGGCCAAGTTCTTCTATCCGGTGATGAAGCTGGGGTTTCTGCCGCAACCTTCCGACCCCAAGCGGTTGGCGGCTTTGGTGGGACCGGCACGTACCAAGCTTATTCTGATGTCGGGCCAGAAAATCAGCGCACAAGAGGCATATGATTTTGGTTTGGTGGACCGGATTGTCGAACTTGATCACCTGATGCAGACCGCGCGCGATCTGGTGGCCGATAGCGTCAACGCCGACCCGAAGATTGCCGCCGGAATCGCAAGGTTGTGTTCATGAGGCTGTCGGCCCTGCGCCTGCGGGTCGCTGATCCGCTCAATTTGGCGGCCTTTTATCGCGACATTTTGGGCATGTCCGTCAGGGAAGAAGGCGCTAACGTTCGTGTAGGTTATGCGGGCGAGGATGCAGACCTTCTGTTGCTGCCCGGCGGCGGTGGATACACCCATGACCGGGGCCAGCGTTATTGGAAGATCGGCATAACCGTACCGGATGTTGATCTTACTGCGATCCATCTGCGCGCGCGGGATGTTCCGGTGAGTGATCCGAACCAGTTCCTGGATATCGGCTACATGTGTCATCTGGCCGACCCTGAAGGCTTTGTCATCGAGCTGCTGCAACATGATTTCGAAGGCAACCGGCCTCTGCACGCTGCTGATCCCGATGCGCCGTTCGCGCAGGCGCGAATCGGTCAGATCACGTTGCGGACCGGGGACATCGCGGCTGAAGACGAGTTTTGGCGCGCGCAGGGTATGTCATTGTTATCCATGCAAGACCTTGCGCCATATGGATTTGACCTGCATTTCTATGCCTTCACGCAGGAAACGCCTCCATATCCCGATCTATGGTCGGTTGAAAACCGCGAATGGCTTTGGAAACGGCCCTATACAACGCTGGAATTTCAGCACGTTGCGGGGGCTCAGTTCGCGCCTGTACCAGATTATCAGGGCATTGAAATCGAAGGCGTGCCTAAACCTTTGAACGACGCCTTTGGTGATCCGATCCTGCCGGGTTGATTACCGTCCGCGCCGTTTGCCTGGAACCTTTGACCGAAAGCCGGGTGGGCGTTTGCGAACCCAGTTCAGGAACTTTTCAAGCCTTGGATGCGCGCGCAGGGCTTCGACCGTGTTGTAATTGCGCGCCAGTTCGGCCTCGGTCAGTGTGGCATGGACCTCCTTATGGCAGATCTGATGCAAAAGAACGGTTGGCCCGCCCTTGCCTCCTTTGAGTTTTGGGATCAGATGATGCAGGCTGCCGCCTCCGTCGGGGATCGGGCGGTCGCAAAGCGGGCAGATCGGATCGCTGTTCGTCATGATGGTTAGAAACTTGCGCCTGAAAGTGGCGAAGGCAAGAGGATGTGAATGGCGCAGGCAGTGGTAATCGGAGCAGGCCCCGCCGGGTTGATGGCCGCCGAACAACTGGCCGCTGCAGGGCATTCCGTGCTGGTGGCCGAGGCTAAACCGTCAGTCGCGCGTAAGTTCCTGATGGCTGGAAAATCTGGACTGAACCTGACCAAGGAAGAGCCGTTCGATACCTTGATCCGCGCATACGGCGAGGCTGCGGATTGGTTGACTCCGATGGTTTCCGCTTTCGATTCCGATGCGGTTCAACACTGGGCGCGCGATCTGGGTCAGCCGTTGTTTACAGGCTCAACAGGCCGGGTTTTTCCCGAGGTTATGAAAGCCTCCCCCCTATTGCGCGCCTGGCTGGCCCGGTTAGGAAACGCAAGAGTAGAGGTCAATACCCGCTGGCGCTGGACAGGCTGGGAGGGTGAGGCGCTGAAGTTCGACACCCCCGACGGGGTGCGCAGCGTTTCGACTGATGTCACCGTACTGGCGCTGGGCGGGGCAAGTTGGGCGCGCCTTGGCTCGGACGGTCAGTGGACAGAAGCTCTTGCAAGTACAGGTGTGGCTCTGGCTCCATTCGAGCCAGCAAATTCTGCTCTTTCCGTAGATTGGAGCGATCATATGCGACCACACTTTGGGGCCGCGTTGAAATCGGTCCGCTGGATGGCAGGCGATTCTGAAAGTCGAGGCGAAGCCGTAATTTCTGCAAAGGGGCTGGAGGGCGGCGGGCTGTATTCGCTCACCCCAGCCTTGCGTGCCGGGCAGTCGTTGTTTGTGGATTTGGTGCCCGATCTGGATCACAAAACCCTGCACGCGCGCTATGCCGCGAAACGGTCGAAGGTTACACTGTCCCAATGGCTGAGAAAGTCGCTGAACCTGTCGCCTCAAAAAGCCGCAATTTTCCATGAGATGATGAAACGCAGGGGCACAGCTCAACCAGATCAGTTTGCAGTGTTAAAGAAACTGCCCATCCTGTACGCCGGTCTGCACCCGATGGACGAAGCAATCTCGACGGCAGGGGGCGTAAAAAGGGCGTCGTTGGATGGCGGCCTGATGCTGACCGCGTTGCCGGGTGTGTTCTGTGCCGGAGAGATGTTGGATTGGGAGGCCCCGACAGGGGGTTATTTGCTGACAGCCTGTCTGGCTACCGGACGGTGGGCTGGTCTGGCAGCCGCAGATTGGCTGGAAAAGACCCGGTAGTTCAACGTGATCGCGCCAGCATCGCAAGGCGGATCATGGCGCGTTCCACCAAGGCCATAGCGGGTGCCGTTTGACCTGCAGACCTAAGCGATAAATCCGTGTCAGTCAGAACCGTCAGCGCAGTTTCCAGCTTGGGTGCACCCCAGCCCTGTGCTTGTCGCAGAATACGGTCCCGTCGTTTGCCATAAACCGGCGGGCGCAGTTTTCCTATCCCCTGTGCCGCGCCGCCCAGATCTGAGGCGCAGGCGTAAAGCGTGCGAAAATGCCGGGTCGCCCCAATGCACAATGTCACACCATTTGTCCCTTGCGCCTGCAAGCGCCGGATCAGCGGTCCGATCTCGCCCGCGCGGCCTTCGGCTACCACGTTAAGAACATCGTCCAATGCGGCTTCGGTCGAGCGTGGGGCGCAGGCTTCGATGTCTTCGATGGTCAGCTCGGAACTGTCGCCGCGCTTGTAAAGCGACAGTTTCTCAACGGTTTGGGCGAAATCGCCGGGGCTGAGGCTGACGGCCAGCTCGCTAATGGCGGACATGACATCGCGGGGTATGTTCTTCAGGCCTGACTCGGTCAGAATCCGTTCTACTTCGGCGCGGGACGGAGGGTCGTCATAGATGCCAACCGCATAGGCTGCGGGGTGCCCTTCAAACGCTTTGCGAATCTTCGAACTGGGTTTCAGTTGCCCGGCCGTAACGACGATCTGGGCGTCTCCGGGGGTCCAATCTTCAAGTGCGGCCAAAATCGCAGGTGCTGCGGTTTCGGTGGCCTCTTCGACAAATACCGCGCGGGGGCCGGGAAAGAACCCAACGGCCTTGACGGCATCCAGCAACAACGCGGGATCACCTCGCAGATCGCTGCCGGGCAGGCGTGTCAGGCGCATTTCCTCTTCGGCACCGGGGCCAAGCAAAGCTGTCAGAACCTGCTGACGCTTGAGCGCGACCCGCATCGCATCCGCGCCATAGATCAGCAACCCGGTCTTGTCCACGTCCGGCTTGGAGAAATATCCATCAGCCTCGCGCGGGCTCAGCTTCATGTGGCCAGATCCGGTTTTGAATTCAATCGGTTCACGATCTGGCTCGATAGAATCACCATCAGGCGGTCTTTGGCGTCGCGCTCATCAGCCAGGGTGGAAACGGTCGAACCCGCGGCGGAATAGGCCACAAAGTCGGTCGCAGTACCCGAAGCCACGATCTGTCCGGTTGCATTGGACCGCAGCGTATACTGGGCCCGCCCGTCAATCGTGTACCGTTGCGTTTCATTCGTCGTGGTAATCGCTGCCCTACGCGTCACGGTTGTGACCCGCACGTCCAATTTGTACTTGCTGACCGCATCAGCGCTGCGGCCCAGTTGCTGTTCCAGATTCTGGACCAGAAGATAGCTGTCGACATTGTTCGGCTCGGACACAGCAACCTTGCCGTAGAGTTGCGAACCCGTTCCCCCAGGTGCGTAGACCGGTTGGAAGCCACAGGCCGCGCCAAGGAAACAGGCGGCCAGCGGCATCAGCAAAAGGGTTCTGCGGTTAAACAACGACATTCACGATCCGACCTGGAACTACGATCACTTTCTTGGGCGCGTTGCCATCCAGCGCCCTTTGCACAGCTTCGGTGCTGAGCGCGATTTTTTCAACCTCGTCCTTGGCCAGATCCTTGGAGACGCTGATTTCCGCGCGACGCTTGCCGTTGATCTGGATCGGAAGGGTAACGGTGTCATCAACTAGCATCGCCTCATCAGCGACGGGCCAGGCTGCGGTGGCAACCAGACCTTCACCACCCAACATGTTCCAAAGCTCTTCAGACAGGTGCGGTGTCATCGGCGACATCAGCTGTGCCAGCGTTTTGGCGGCTTCGCGTTTGGCCCCAGAGCCTGCCTTGGATTTGGCTAGCGTGTTTGTGAAAGCATACAGTTTGGCGATCGAGGCGTTGAAGCCAAAGGATTCGACGCCGCCCGAGACATCGTGGATCGCCTTGTGCATCTCGCGCAGCAGGGTTTCGTCTTCACCATTGGCCGGAACGTCCGACTCGACGATTTCATAGGTGATGCGATGTACGCGGCTCAGGTGTTTAAAGGCAGCCTCTGCACCCGAAGCAGTCCATTCCACGTCCCGCTCGGGCGGCGAATCGGACAGTACGAACCAGCGCGCGGTGTCGGCTCCGAAGGCCGAGATAATGCTAACTGGGTCCACCACGTTTTTCTTGGATTTCGACATCTTGGCCGAGGGGGTGATCTCGACCTCAGTGCCATCTGCCAGTTTGCCGTCGGTAACGTCCTCGGGCAGGTGATAGACCGGGCGGCCATTCGCGTCTCTGGTCTGGTAGATCTCATGCGTCACCATGCCTTGCGTGAACAGCGCATCGAAGGGCTCGATGGCCTTTTTCGGTAGGTGACCGGTTATGTTCATCGCGCGTGCAAAGAACCGGGAATACAGCAGGTGCAGAATCGCGTGTTCGATGCCACCAATATACTGGTCGACATTCATCCAGTACTCGGCCTCGGCCGGATCGGTGGGCGTTTCGGCCCGTGGCGCGGTGAAGCGGGCGAAATACCACGACGAATCGACAAACGTGTCCATCGTGTCGGTTTCACGCTTGGCCGGAGCCCCACATTTCGGGCAGGCGCAATCCCGCCACGTCGGGTGGCGGTCCAACGGGTTGCCCGGTTTGTCGAATGTGACATCGTCGGGCAGGCGGACTGGCAGGTTTTCTTTTTTCTCGGGCACTACACCGCAGCTGTCGCAGTGCACAACAGGAATCGGACAGCCCCAATACCGCTGGCGGCTGAGGCCCCAGTCACGCAGGCGGTACTTGGTGACACCTTCGCCCCAGCCAGCGCTCTCTGCAAAGTCGACAGTTGCGTTGATCGCCTCGTCGCCGGTTGCCTCGGTCAGGCCCGCGAAATGGTTCACCCAGCGGACTTTTTCGGTTTTCGGCGGAACGAACGCGATCTTGTCGACCGGCGTGTCATCGTCCAGGGCAAAGAAAGTATCGATCACCGGCAGGTCGTATTTGCGGCAGAAATCAAGGTCGCGCTGGTCATGCGCCGGGCAGGCAAAGATCGCGCCCGTGCCGTAATCCATCAGGATGAAGTTCGCGATCCAAACCGGCAGTTCCCAGTTCGGGTCCAGCGTGTGCTTGACGCGAATACCGGTGTCATAGCCCAGCTTTTCGGCGGTCTCGATGGCCTCTTCGGTGGTGCCGCCTTTGCGGCATTCGGCAACGAATTTAGCAACTTCGGGGTTTTCGGCCTCGAGCTGCTTGGCAATCGGGTGATCCGGCGAGATACCAACAAAGGACGCGCCCAGCAGCGTGTCGGGGCGAGTCGTGTAAACCGTGATTGGGTCGCCACCATCGGTGCGTTCGAACCCGAATTGCAGGCCGCGCGACTTGCCGATCCAGTTTTCCTGCATCAGGCGGACCTTGGCGGGCCAATTGTCCAGCGTGTCCAACGCGTCCAGAAGTTCTTCGGAATAGTCGGAAATCTTGAAGAACCACTGCGTCAGTTCGCGTCGTTCCACCAAAGCGCCCGAGCGCCAGCCGCGCCCGTTTTCCACTTGTTCGTTGGCCAGAACGGTCATGTCGACCGGGTCCCAGTTCACCACCGCGTTCTTGCGGTAAACCAGCCCGGCTTCAAGCATGTCCAGGAACAGAGCCTGCTGTTGGCCATAGTATTCAGGGTCACAGGTGGCGAATTCACGAGACCAGTCAATCGACAGACCCAAAGGCTTCATCTGCCCGCGCATGTCGGCGATGTTGCCATAAGTCCAATCTTTCGGATGGCCACCAATAGCCATCGCGGCGTTTTCGGCAGGCATCCCGAAGGCGTCCCATCCCATCGGGTGCAGTACGTTATGCCCTGTCGCCAGCTTGTGACGCGCAATCACGTCACCCATCGTATAGTTGCGCACATGCCCCATATGGATTCGGCCGGACGGGTAAGGGAACATCTCAAGCACATAATACTTTGGCTTGTCCGCCTTGTGGTTGGCGGTGAAGATTCCAGCCTTGTCCCAGGCCTCTTGCCATTTTGCTTCGATTTCGTTGGCCGAATAGCGCGACATTGTGCGGTCCTTCGTGAATGAAAACGCCGGGTAGGAACCCGGCGTGGTATTAGTGTGATTTTCGGCGGGTTGCTAGAACTTGTTGTCCGCAATGCGTAGCTGACGCGCACGAGACAGAATAGCGTCCTCTACAGCGCGGGTCGTTGCAGCGCTTACAGGTGCCCCGCCGTTGGCTTGCAGAGCAACGGACAACGACCTGGCTGCCAGCGCAGGGTCACTGATATGGACAGTAGCCCGGTATGAACGCCCTCCACCCGGCGGTGTGCCGTAACCCGTTACAATGACACCGGTAAACGGATCGACTTCTTGCACGGGCAGGAAACTCAGCACATCAAGTGAAGCCGCCCACAGATAACGATTCACATTGGTCACCTGCTCAGCTGTGCTACGGTCGAAAATGTCCCAAATTGTCGAACGGTTAGGATCGTTCAACTCGCGCTCATCTGAATTGCCGCCGGCGAGGTTGGGCGTATAGGTCGTCGAGGCGCTTTGATTCTGTCCACATGCCGAAACAGCGGCGGTCAGCATGATCAATCCCAAAATCGTCGGCAGGCGCATTGTAAACCGGTCCTGTTTCACTTGTTCTACGATATTCAGGGGATACTCCTAGCCAAGGACCCCCTCTGCAACAACCCTATTCTTCTGAATTCCTGGCGGGTGGCCGGTATTGGGGGGGGAAGCGGACTGTGGCATCCTTGCACCAATCTGATCCCAATGACGCCGCAGCGCTTATGCCAAGCTTGCGCAAAGGGGGCAAAAAGAGCGAAACGGTGTCCGTGCTGAGACATATGCCGAGGCATGTGTCGAGTAGATAACTCTTTTTGAAACCGAGGGAAACAAGATGAAAAAAGTTCTCTTCGCATCGACGGCGCTGATCGCGACCGCAGGCGTTGCAGCAGCTGAAGTTAACTTCAGCGGTTACGGCCGTTTTGGTATTGGGTACGTTGAAGATCGTATCGGTTCCGTTCCGAACGTGAACACAAATGTGACCACAACCACAATTTCGGGCGGTGTAATTAACGTCAATACCGGTCAAACCACTGTCGGCACCGCAATTGTTGACACTGACGACGCAATCCTGGTTTCGCGTTTCCGTCTGAACATCGACGGCATCGTTGAAACCGACGGTGGCGTTCGTTTCGAAGGTCGTGTTCGTCTGCAAGCTGACGAAGACAGCGGCAACGGTGAAGCAAACTCGGCCGGCCTGAACGGCGCGCGCTTCTCGGTCATCTACGGCGGTCTGCGTGTTGACGCGGGCAACGTTGCAGGTGCATTCGACAACTTGGCAAACTACTATGGCAACGAAGTTGGTTTGGAACTGTTCGCAGGCCAGTATTCGGGTGTTAACTACAGCTTCCTGGGTTACTCGTCGACCGGTTCGGGTGCGAACGCCGTGTTCTTCCAGTACGCCGTTGGTGACTTCGCCTTTGGCGCGTCGTACGACCAGGCGACCGTTGCTCTCAACGGTGTTCCCTCCAATGCTGACCGCTGGGATGTCAGCGCGACCTACACGTTCAACAACATCACCGCCGCTGTGGCTTACGGTCAGACCGACGTAGCTCCCGGTCTTAGCAAACCGAGCCTGACCGTTCTGACTCTGGGTGGTGAATGGGGTGACTTCTCGGGTACTCTGTTCGTGGCAGACGACAAAACCCGAATCGCAGCAACTGACGGCACCGCATGGGGTCTGTCGGCAGCCTACAACCTGGGCGCTGCAACCACCCTGCTGTTCACCTATGGTGACGGTCAAGCTGACCTCGACACTCAGCAGGTCGCAATCGGTGCGATCTACGACCTGGGTGGCGGTGCATCGCTGCGCGGTGGTATCGGTGTAAACGACTGCGACATCTGCGCAGACTCGACCATCGTTGCTGACTTCGGTGCTCAGTTCAACTTCTAAGCTGATCTGAACCGTAAGGTTTGAGGGCGGGTCTTCGGACTCGCCCTTTTCTTTTGTGCCGACTTGGTGTTTTTCTGCGCCAAATACAGATTGAGGATCCCATGTCGCTGCAAGATATCACCGCTCGTATCGCCAAAGCCGAGGCCAGGTCGGGGCGTCCGACAGGCTCTGTTAAACTCATCGCCGTGTCGAAAGTTCAGCCGAATGAACGTGTACAGGCGGTCCTCGAGCAGGGGCACAGGTTTTTCGGCGAGAATCGGGTACAGGAAGCCGTCGGGAAATGGCCGGCCTTCAAAGAACAGTTTGATGGGGTCGATCTGCACCTAATTGGCCCTTTGCAGACCAACAAAGCCCGGCAGGCGATGGAGCTGTGCAACGCGATCCACTCGGTGGACCGTCCTAAACTGGCCAAGACACTGGCGCGATTGGCGCAAGAGATGGGGTCTTGCCCGGATCTGTTCATTCAGGTCAACACGGGTGAGGAGGAACAAAAGGCCGGTATACTTCCCGCGGATGCTGACGGGTTTATCGCCGACTGCAAGGCTTTGGATTTGCCGGTTCGCGGATTAATGTGTATCCCTCCCGTAGACGAAGAGCCTACGCTGCATTTCGCTCTTTTAGCCAAAATCGCCGCGCGCAACGGTCTGGAGGGATTGTCGATGGGGATGAGTGGCGATTTCGAGCAAGCTATCGCTTTGGGTGCAACCCTTGTCCGCGTTGGCTCGGCCATTTTTGGCGAACGCGTTAAACCTCAGGAATAATCAGGCGGGTTCCCAAGGCAATGCGCCCCGCGATCCAGTGCAAATGATCCCGACGAAAAGCCACGCATCCTTCGGTTGGATAGCCCGGCCTGCGCCATTGGTGTAAGAAGATTGCTGATCCATCGCCGGGGACGGCGTTGGGCCAGTTCCAGTCTGTCAAAAGAACCAGATCATAAAGCGGGTCGGATCGACGAAGTTTTTCGTGACTAAAGGCGTATGGCGCAGCAACCATATGGTTGTAGTTGCTGTCAGATACGTCATCCGACCATAAATCCTGCGGGCCAATTGGTCGCGCCCAGTAATTCGGTCGTGCAATCCGGTCTGCGCGGTAAAGCATTCCGATAATCCGATGCGCCCCAGTGGGTGTCGCGCCATCACCTTCTCGCTTTGATTTGCTCAAACCGCCTTTTCCAATGGAACAAGGGAAGGTTCTGCCCAGAAACCGAATACCGCGCGGAGTCAGTACAAGGTCACTGGGGGTCAAAGCAGATGCCCCGACTTCGCAGCCTTTGTCGCCAGATAGCCCCGGTTATGCGCTGTTTCACCCACTTTCAGGGGCACGCGTTCGGTCACGGCAATCCCTGTCCGCTCCATCATTGCGATCTTGGCCGGGTTGTTGGTCAACAACCTGACCGAGTTGAAGCCCAGTGACTTCAAAATGTCCGAGCCCAGCCGGAAATCGCGTTCATCATCTTCAAAACCCAGCCTGTGGTTTGCTTCGACCGTGTCAAACCCCTGATCCTGCAGGAAATAGGCCCGCATCTTGTTGGCCAATCCGATTCCGCGACCTTCCTGATTGAGATAAAGCAAGACACCAGCGCCTTCAGATCCCATCTGTGCCAATGCTCCGCGCAACTGCGGCCCGCAGTCGCATTTCAGACTGCCCATCAGGTCGCCTGTAAAGCAGGCCGAGTGCAAACGGGCCAATACCGGCTTGTCCCGATCCGGGCGGCCAATTTCGACGGCATAGTGTTCTTCGCCACCATCTTCTGGCCGGAAAACGTGCAGGCGACCGGCCTCTGACACTTCCATCGGCAATCGGGCGGCAACCACTTCGTGCAATGCGCTACGATCTGCCAGATGCGGTGCGGCGCGCGTGTGATCAATGCAGGTCAGGCCATGCGTGGCAGCAAACGAACGACCGTCTTCTATCGAAACAACGACCGCCGCTGGAAGAATCCGCGCGGACTTTGCCAGCGCGATTGCGATACGATGCAGATTGGCATTGCCCTGCCGCTCGGTCATCAGCGGGCCTTTCATCGGCGCACTCAGGTCGTCCGAAGGGTCAGCCACTGCCTGAACCCAGGTGATATCCGCATCTGCGGGCACCACAACACGTGCTAAATCCCCGTCATAGGCCCGCGCTTTGAGCGTTTCGGCCCTACGCCCGGTTATCGCCACAACCGGTGTCCCTAATGCCTTCAGGTCAGCCAGGCGCTGCGGGCTCAGCGTCTCTGCCGACACTGCAAGCACGCTATAACCGCTGTCGTCGGTCAGTGCCACGGGAACACCCATGCGCAAGTCAGCCCGGGCTCGGGCCAGCAACTCAGTGATATCGGGGGCGAGACTCATCTAGGTTACCCTATTACGTTCAACCCTTCTCCTAGCTCTTTCGGAACGAAATGTGAAACATTTCTGCGAACTCTGACACGAAGGCGTGAGACCGTTGCAGCAAATCTTGTTGATTGCATCTTTCGCGCGCAAGTGATGGAAAAGCGTTTGGAGGACCGGGAAATGGCACAACTCAAAAAAATCCTGTTGGTGGACGATGACGAGGATCTGCGCGAGGCTCTCAGCGAGCAACTTGTAATGACCGAGGATTTCGATGTGTTCGAAGCCTCTGACGGAGCCTCGGCGATGGAACGTGCGCGTGAGGCGATCTATGACTTGGTCATTCTGGATGTTGGCCTGCCCGACACGGACGGGCGCGAGCTGTGCCGCCTGATGCGCAAGCAAGGCGTCAAAAGCCCCATCCTGATGCTGACCGGCCATGACAGCGACGCTGATACCATTCTGGGTCTTGATGCTGGCGCGAACGACTATGTCTCCAAACCTTTCAAATTCCCCGTACTTCTGGCCCGCATCCGTGCCCAGCTGCGCCAGCACGAACAATCGGAAGACGCGGTCTTTGTGCTTGGCCCCTATACGTTCAAACCGGCGATGAAGATGTTGATCACCGAAGATGACCGTAAAATTCGCCTGACCGAGAAGGAAACGAACATTCTCAAGTTCCTGTACCGCTCGACCGACGGCGTCGTGGCGCGGGATGTTCTGCTGCACGAGGTCTGGGGTTATAACGCCGGTGTGACAACCCACACGTTGGAAACCCATATCTACCGTCTGCGTCAGAAAATCGAGCCCGATCCGTCCAATGCGCGCCTTTTGGTCACAGAATCGGGTGGATATCGGCTGGTGTCTTAACTGGGTGTGGATTGATGTGGATCAAAGTGATACTCTGAACTCATAATTAGGTTACTCCCAACCCGCGCATGTCCGGGTCATGACATGCACCTCCCTGTTGGACTGCCGGGCCGAATGGCCCGGCTTTTTTGTGGGGTGGTTGGCAAGATGGCTGCTTTGAGCCCAGCAGAGACATCTCCAAACCCTCGCGTTACAATCGATCGCAATGGAAATGGAACGCCATACCGGAAAAGTATCTAAGATTGTCCGAAGCAGGATTGTTGTGCCGACACAACTGTCGGCCAGTGAGCGTCGAACTCTGTCGCACAAACTGTATTCAGTACATCAAAAGATCTTTGCGGGTGTTTCCGCCGAAGAGTTTCATCAGCACGTGATAGAACCACCGGCAGAAACAACATCCATCCAGCTTTACTGCGCGGCAGACCAACGTGTTATTGGTTATTGTGCAGTTCACCGTTTTCGACGCCAAGTGCATGGGCGCAGCGCCATAGTACTGCGGGCAGAGGCTGGGTTGGAACCTGGGTTTCGCGGGCGCGGCGCAACCTACGGCTTCGGGATCGTACGTGCTTTAACTGAAAAGCTCAGCCATCCATTCACCCCGGTGTACTATCTCGGCACGCTCGTTCATACATCGAGCTATCACCTGTTCTGCAAGTATTTTCGGCGAATTTTCCCGCACCCGGACATTAAACAGCCCGCTGATATTCAGGAAATCGCGCGCCAGCTCATAGAAAGTTTCTCTGATCCGGCAGTTCGTCCAGAAGACCCGTTTGTGCGGGACGTCGGCTGGGTCACTATCGAAACACCGCAAGAAAAACGTCTCAATGAACAGCTTGATCCATCAGACGTGCAGTTCTTTAAGCGACGCAATCCAGGTTTCACGAAGGGTCATGGCCTTGTCGTTCTAGTTCCGATGACCTGGGTCAACCTTTTAGGAGCACTTCTTTCACGTCTTTACGAGCGCGCGCGCATCGCTTCCGGACTTCATAAACCCGACCTTTGATTGAACGGCGGCTTCGTCCGCATAGCGGTCATTCATTGACCTGGCTTTTTGGGGCCTTTTCCCATGGCACCCCATCCCACACCACGCTAACCTCCGTCCAACCGCGACAAAGGAATCCCCCATGCCCTTCACCCTTGCCACCTGGAACATCAACTCGGTCCGCCTTCGCGAGCCTATCGTATTGAAATTGTTGCAGGAAGAAGCGCCGGATGTTTTGTGCCTGCAGGAGTGTAAATCACCTGTCGAAAAGATCCCGACCGAAGGGTTTGCCGAGCTGGGCTATACCCACATGGTTGCACGCGGTCAGAAGGGCTATAACGGCGTCGCGATCCTGTCGCGCCTGCCGATGGAAGAGGTGGGCGACAAGGACTTCGCCGGTCTTGGCCACGCCCGCCATATTGCCGGGCGGTTGGAGAATGGTGTCACCATCCACAACTTCTATGTCCCGGCAGGTGGTGACGTGCCGGATCGGGAGGTGAATGAGAAATTCGGCCAGAAGCTCGACTACCTCACCGAAATGCGCGACTGGTTCCATGCGGAGAAGCCCGAGAAATCCATACTGGTCGGCGATCTGAACATCGCCCCGCGTGAAGACGATGTCTGGTCGCATAAACAACTGCTCAAGGTTGTCTCGCACACACCGATCGAGGTTGAGCACCTGGCCGAAACACAGGACGCAGGTGGTTGGGTCGACATTACGCGGCAGGATATACCTGAGGGTCAGCTGTACAGCTGGTGGTCTTATCGGGCGCGCGATTGGGACGCAGCCGATAAAGGGCGGCGGCTGGATCATGTCTGGGCCACGCCGGATATTTCCAACGCGGGCCATTCCAGCCGCATCCTGCGGGACGCGCGCGGGTGGGAAAAGCCCAGCGATCATGCTCCGGTCTTTGCGACCTTTGACGTCTGAGATGTAACTCTGCCCTTGGTTTCTGCGGCAAGCGATTGCATATAGGGCGCAAGTTCGAACGAAAGAGTGATTGCCATGGACCTTCTGAACGGCGCAGATTCCCCCGCCACCGATCTGATCAAAGACGGGAGCGAGGCCACTTTCATGGCCGACGTGGTCGAAGCTTCGCAGGAAACGCCAGTAATTGTTGACTTCTGGGCACCCTGGTGTGGTCCGTGCAAAACGTTGGGCCCGATGCTGGAAGAAGCTGTTACCGCCGCGAAAGGCGCGGTGAAGATGGTCAAGATCAACGTGGATGAGGCGCAGATGATCGCCTCGCAAATGCGGATTCAGTCGATCCCAACCGTCTATGCCTTTTTCAAGGGCCAACCGGTCGATGGGTTTCAGGGCGCGCTGCCAGGGTCCGAGATCAAGGCGTTTGTCGACCGTGTGATCGAAGCGGCTGGCGGTGAAAGCCCGGGCGGCCAGTTGGATGATGCAGTGCAAGCCGCCGAGGAAATGCTGACCGAAGGCGCGGCTGCGGACGCGGCGCAAACTTTTGCGGCCATTCTGGGTGAAGACCCGAACCACGCAGCAGCCTATGGCGGTTTGGTGCGGGCACATATCGCAACCGGCGATCTGGAACAGGCCGAGGCGATTCTGAATGGCGCCCCAGCTGAGATTTCGACATCCGCCGAGCTGGAGGCTGCACATGCACAACTTGCGCTGGCCAAACAGGCCGCGGATGCAGGCCCCGTCGCCGAGTTGACGGCTGCTGTTGAGGCTGATCCTGGCAACCACCAAGCCCGGTTCGATCTGGCCCAGGCCCTGCATGCGAACGGCGATGTGGAAGAGGCTGTGGCGCAACTGTTGGAGCTGTTCCGCCGGGATCGCGAATGGAATGACGGCGCGGCCAAAACCCAGCTTTTTACTATCTTTGATGCACTCAAGCCCAATGATCCGATTGTTCTGAACGGTCGCCGCAAACTCAGCTCGATGATATTTGCCTAATCCCCGATCAGAGCTAGAATTGGGTACATGATTCATCCCGCCGACTTGCCGGATACGGTATCCGTTTTTCCATTGCCCGGGGCACTGCTATTGCCCCGGTCGCCTTTGCCTCTGCACATCTTCGAGCCGCGCTATCTACAGATGCTGGACGATGCGCTGAAAACCAAGGAAAGGCTGATCGCGATGGTTCAGCCGAACCCATCGGTCAGCGACGAGAACAAGCTGCACCGTATTGGCTGTGCGGGGCGGGTGACGCAGTTTTCCGAAACAGAAGACGGCCGGTATCTGATCACGCTGACCGGAGTGTCCCGCTTCCGAATTGTGTCAGAGTTGGACGCGTTCACACCCTATCGCCGGTGTGCTGTCTCGTGGGATGGATTTGATCGCGATCTTGGTAAGGCCGAGAAAGACGACGGGTTCAATCGCCCGAAATTCCTGACCCTTCTGGAACGTTTCTTTTTGTCCCGGCAATTGTCGACCGATTGGGAGTCAATGAAAGACGCTGAAGATGAGTTGCTTGTGAACTCATTGTCTATGCTTTTGGATTTCGATCCCGAAGAAAAACAAGCTCTTTTGGAGGCCCCCTGCCTGCGTACCCGGCGCGAGACGCTGGTGACGCTGATTGAATTCGCCATGCGCGGCGGATCAAACGAGGAAAAACTGCAATGACTGACACTGACCACGCTTTCGACCGCCGTATGCTCGAAGCGCTGATCTGCCCGCAGACACACACAACGTTGCGTTATGACGCAGAAAAACAAGAGCTGGTGTCCAAAGCTGCCGGGTTGGCCTTTCCCATCCGCAACGGGATCCCGGTCATGTTGATCGATGAGGCGCGGCAGCTCGACTAGATAGCTCGCCCTTGCAACAGCTTGGGCAGATCTCCGGTCAATCCTGCGGCCTCACGAACGAAGCCACGGCGCAATCCGGGCAATGACCCGACAATTCCCATTCCAATATCCCGCCCGAGGCGCAGCAGGGGGTTATCGTTGGAAAACAGCTTGTTGAAGACATCCGTCGCCATCGCAAGCGAGGCGGTGTCAAAGCGGCGCCATTCCTGATAGCGCTCCAACACTATGACCGAGCCGATATCCTCGCCGCGCCGCCCGGCCAGTGTCAGAACCTCGGCCAATGCGCCGACGTCGCGCAGGCCGGCATTTAGCCCTTGGCCTGCAATTGGGTGCATCCCGTGCGCGGCATCGCCGACCAGTGCCATGCGGTCACTGATGAAGGAATTGGCGATGGTCAGGTTCAGCGGGTATGTGAAACGGTCGCCTGCCAGACGGATATCACCCAGGAAATCGCCGAACCTTGGGCGTAGCACTTGCAGATAATCTTCTTCAGACATGGCGTTGATCCGTGCTGCAGCCTCGGTACGCTCACTCCAGACGATAGAGCTGCGGTTTCCGGTCAGCGGCAGAATCGCAAGCGGACCGGGGGGCATGAAGAACTGATGGGCAATGCCATTGTGCGGCAGATCATGTTCGATGGCACAGACCAGCGCGGTCTGACCATAATCCCAACCGGTGCGTTTAATACCCGCCCGTGACGCGGTGTCACTGCGGCGGCCGTCGCACCCAACCAGCAGGCCGCCGCCCACGTTTGTGCCGTCGTCCAACGTTAAGGTCACTTCGGTGGCGTCGGCTTGTTGGGATACAACTGTCTTACCGCTTATCTGGGAGATGCGCGGCGCCTCTGCCATTGCGTCCAGAAAAGCGCGGCGCAGATGGCGGTCTTCGACCATATACCCCATCGGGCCTTCTTCGATCTCGGCATGATCAAAATGCATGAAAAACGGCGATGGCCCTGTTCCGGCATGGCCATCTGTGACCTTGATTTCCAGCGTTGGCTGAGCGTGTTCAGCAACGCGATCCCATACGCCGATCGCATCCAGCAGCCGTTGCGACGCCAGGGCCAGCGCATAGGCACGACCGTCAAATGCCGCATTCTTGCGAACCTTTTCCGCCAGCGCATCAATCACCGTGACCGAGTGCCCGGTTTGTGCCAGTGCCAGCGCCAAGGCTGGGCCGTTCAGCCCGCCGCCCACAATCAGAATGTCAGATGCCTGTGTCATGCCCTGCAATATGCGCGCCCTTTCGGGATTGTCCATGTGCAGTCCTGTCGCTACCGTCACCCAAAGCCGAAAAATCAGGAGGGGTGAGATGCAGGATTGGTTGACCATGACCGCGTGTGATTTGGGCCGTGGCATTGGGATGGGTCAGATTGACCCGGTTGAGCTGACGGAAACCTACCTGTCAGCCATCGACTCTCATCCGCATCGGGACCGCATCTATGCCCGCGTCACCCACGACCGCGCCCGGTCCGAGGCTGAAGCAGCCCAGCAACGCGCCAAACTGGGCCTGCGTCGGTCTTTGCTGGACGGCGTTCCGATCAGTTGGAAAGACCTATTCGACACAGCGGGCACTGTGACCGAGGCGGGTTCGGCGTTGCTAAAAGATCGTGTGCCGGATGCGGATGCGCTGGTGTTGTGCAATGCGACTCAGATGGGCACCGTCTGTCTAGGCAAAACGCATATGAGTGAGCTGGCATTCTCTGGTCTGGGTCTTAACCCGATTACCGAAACGCCGCCTTGCGTTCATGATGAAGCCGCTGTCCCCGGTGGGTCGTCTTCAGGGGCTGCGGCTTCGGTTGCGTGGGGTTTGGCGGCTTGTGGAATTGGATCGGACACGGGCGGGTCGGTGCGTATTCCGGCGGCGTGGAATGACCTTGTGGGATTGAAAACCACTGTCGGGCGGCTGAGCCTGGAAGGTGTGGTGCCGCTCTGCTTGCGGTTTGATACGGTCGGGCCTCTGGCGCGGTCAGTCGCGGACGCAGCGCATATGCTGGCTCTGCTTGAGGGTGGAACGCCAGCCGATCTGCGCGGTGCGTCGCTGAAAGGCCGGCGCTTTGCCGATTTGCAGAACATCGCCAAGGACGATCTGCGTGACACACCGGGTAAGGCATATGAGGATGCCCTTGCAAAACTTGCGGATGCGGGGGCTGAAATCGTGCCTTTAGAGGTGCCTGCGCTGAACGAGGCCATGACCCTGACCAGCATCGTTTACACGACCGAGGCCTATGGGCTGTGGCGCGATGTGATCGAAGCCAATCCCGAAGCGATGTATCCTGAGATTCTTGAACGGTTCCGTATTGGCATGGGATTCTCTGGCCCCGACTATGTGGCCGCCTGGTCCAAGCTCAAGGCTTGCCGCACCGCATGGGACGCAGCAACCGCCGGTTTTGATGCGGTTCTGGCCCCCACGGCCCCGATTCTGCCGCCTAATCTGGAACGGTTGATGAGCGACCACGACTACTACGTGACCGAGAATCTACTGGCCCTACGCAACACGCGGATTGGCAATCTGATGGGTCTTGCAGCGCTGAGCCTACCCACCGGAACCCCCAGTTGCGGGTTGATGATGTTGGGTTATCCCGGCTCGGAAGAGGCCCTTTTGCGGCTGGGCTCAGCAGCAGAAGCGGTACTGGCCTGAATGCCACAATCCCCTGATTCGGAACCTCTTTGTCTGGACGAAGAGGGGCCCGGGCTGTAACCTGCCAAAAAAACGGGGCGTAAATGACCCCGATATTGAGGCAGTACTATGGATTTCCCCGAGCGGTTTTCGAACCTACCGGCTTATGCATTCCCGCGTCTGCGCGCCCTGTTGGATCATCACCAGCCGGGCGGTGACGTCGTTCACATGACGATTGGCGCACCCACACATGATTTTCCGGCCTGGGTGACGGATGTCATCATGGAAAACGCCTCTGGGTTTCAGGGCTATCCGCCAAACGAAGGTTCAGAAGACCTGCGTGGTGCGATCACGGATTGGATTCATCGCCGCTATGGCGTTCAGATGGACCCGGATGCCAATGTGATGGCGCTGAACGGCACCCGTGAGGGGCTTTACAACGCCGCTATGGCGCTGTGTCCGGAACAGAAGAACGGCCAGCAACCGATCGTCCTGTGCCCGAATCCGTTTTATCAGGTCTACATGGTCGCTTCGCTTTCGGTCGGGGCGCAGCCCTATTTTGTACCCGCCACCGACGCAACGGGTCATCTGCCAGATTATGCCGGCCTGCCCGCGGAGGTGCTGAATCGCACCGCTGTGGCCTATATCTGTTCGCCTGCCAATCCGCAGGGGGCTGTTGCTTCGCGTGACTACTGGGGCGAACTGATCCGTTTGGCCGAGCAATACGATTTCCGCATTTTTGCCGACGAATGCTATTCTGAGATTTACCGGGACAAGGCCCCGACGGGCGTTTTGACCGTCGCGCAAGAATTGGGCGCTGATCCTGAACGGATCACACTGTTCAACTCGCTTTCCAAACGTTCGAACCTGGCCGGGTTACGGTCGGGGCTGATCGCGGGCGGGCCGGAGACGATCAAACAGGTCAAGCAATTGCGCACCTACGCCGGGTCGCCTTTGCCGCTGCCCTTGCAGGCTGCCGCGGCAAAGGTGTGGGCAGATGAAGAACACGTCCGCGAGAACCGCGCGCTCTATCAGGAAAAATACGCCATCGCGGATGAAGTCTTCGCGGGCGTGCAGGGATACATGTCGCCTGAGGCCGGGTTCTTCTTGTGGCTGCCGGTCGACAATGGCGAAGACACCGCATTGAAGGTCTGGAAGGACACCGGGGTTCGGGTCCTGCCGGGCGCATATCTTTCACAAGGTGATCCGGGGAATAACCCGGGCAAAGGCTTTATCCGGGTTGCATTGGTAGCCCCAAAAACAGAGTTGCAGCGTGGTCTGATCACACTCCGCGACTGCATCTATTCGTGAGGTACGAGGGCAAAATGGCATCATATAACGCGCGCAATCGCGATCCATTGTTGGACAGCACCACGCAAGCCGCCTTGGAGCGGCGCAGCAAGGAACTGATCGGCATCGCCCTGATCCTGCTGGGTTTGGCTGCGGCGGCGATGATTTGGTCCTACACGCCCGATGATCCGAACTGGATGGTTTCGACCGACGCGCCGGTGCAGAACTGGATGGGGCGTATAGGCGCATCGATCGCAGCGCCCCTTTTCATGATTGTGGGCTGGGGAAGCTGGGGTGTTGCCCTTGTTCTGATCGGCTGGGGTATGCGTTTTGCGGGTCATTTCGGTGAAGACCGCGCCATCGCCCGGTTGATTTTTGCCCCGATATGGATTGCCGTTGTTTCGGTCTACGCTGCGACCCTTGTTCCCGGTGCCGAATGGCGCGCGACGCACAGCTATGGTCTGGGTGGTCTGTTCGGCGACACGGTTATGGGCGCGTTGCTGACGCTTTTGCCGATCTCGTCGCATTTTCTGGTCAAGCTGATGTCGCTGGCCATGGCGGTCGGGATGATCGCGCTGGGTATTTTTGTTCTGGGCTTTACCAAAGCCGACGTGAAACGCGGCTTCCGTGCGTTCCTTTTGGGTTTGGTGATGGCCTACGACCTGCTGATGAATCTGCTGGGCCGTGGTGCCTCGGCTACTGCACAGGCGGCTCGGGATCGACAGGCGCAATGGAAAGAGCACCGCGCCGCGCGGGTGGAACCTGTTTTGAATGATGACATCGCCTTCGGCGATCCCGTCTTTGAAGAACTGGAAGAAGAGCCCGAACCTGCGCCCAAAACCGGCCTGCTGGCGCGTATGCCGTCGTTGATCCGCCGCCCGGAACCGATGCCTGAGCCCGAGTTGGTCGATCCCGAACCGATTGCGGGCTTTGACGAAATGCCCGGCGAAGATCGCATCCGCTCAAAAATCTCGGCTGCTGTGCGCAATCGCAAAGTAGCAACAGGTGAGATGACGCCCGAGCCGGATCCGAACCTGCCTTTGACCAAAGGCCGAGGCCGTCGGCCCGACCCGTTGATCCTGAATGCGCATCAGCCGGATGAATTGCCGGCCGAGCCACCGGTTACCGCCAGCGGGTTGCCGCCCGAACCCCCGATGACAGCAGGTGCTGCACCCGAGTGGCATGATCCGGCCCCGGTCGAGTATGCGCCCGAAGCGATCCAAGGCCATTATGCACCGGACCCCGAACTGGACGATGAACCGCTTGTTGAGGATATGGCGGAACCCGTGCCGCAGTCGCGCCCTGCGATGAAGATCCCAGTGGCGGAGCCGCGCAAACCCGTGGTCGCGCAACCGGTGCGCCGCGCACCGCCGCCGTCGCGCCGCGCACAGGCCGAGGCACAACCTGCGTTGTCTTTTGAAGAAAAGCACTCGGATTTTGAACTGCCCCCGCTGGGATTGTTGTCAAACCCAGCCAGCATTCAACGCCATCATCTGAGTGATGAGGCGTTGGAAGAAAACGCGCGGATGCTGGAGAACGTGCTGGATGACTATGGCGTCAAAGGTGAGATCGTCAGCGTGCGCCCCGGTCCCGTTGTCACCATGTACGAACTGGAACCGGCACCGGGCCTGAAGGCCAGCCGTGTGATTGGTCTGGCCGATGACATTGCGCGTTCCATGTCGGCGCTGTCGGCACGGGTTTCGACCTTGCCGGGCCGTTCTGTCATCGGCATTGAACTGCCGAACGAAAACCGCGAGATGGTGGTTTTGCGCGAAATCCTCGCCAGCCGTGACTTTGGCGACGGCAACCACGCACTGCCGCTGGCGCTGGGCAAGGACATCGGTGGTGAATCCGTTGTGGCCAACCTGGCCAAGATGCCTCACCTGCTGATCGCAGGTACGACCGGCTCGGGTAAGTCGGTGGCGATCAACACCATGATCCTGTCGCTGCTGTACAAGCTGTCGCCGGATGAATGCCGCCTGATCATGATCGACCCGAAGATGCTGGAATTGTCGGTGTATGATGGCATCCCGCATCTGCTGTCCCCTGTCGTCACCGACCCGAAAAAGGCGGTCGTGGCCTTGAAATGGGTCGTGGGTGAGATGGAAGACCGCTATCGTAAGATGTCCAAAATGGGCGTCCGCAACATCGCGGGCTACAATGGCCGTGTGAAGGACGCGTTGGACAAAGGCGAAATGTTCAGCCGCACGGTGCAGACCGGGTTTGATGATGAGACCGGCGAGCCGACCTTTGAAACCGAAGAATTCGCCCCCGAGGCGATGCCTTATATCGTTGTGATCGTCGACGAAATGGCCGACCTGATGATGGTCGCAGGCAAGGAAATCGAAGCCTGCATCCAGCGTCTGGCGCAGATGGCGCGGGCCTCGGGCATTCACCTTATCATGGCCACGCAGCGTCCGTCGGTTGACGTGATTACCGGCACGATCAAGGCAAACTTCCCAACGCGAATTTCGTTCCAGGTGACATCGAAAGTCGATAGCCGCACGATCTTGGGCGAGATGGGTGCCGAACAACTGCTGGGGCAGGGCGATATGCTGTACATGGCGGGTGGCGCCAAGATCACCCGCTGCCACGGTCCTTTTGTGTCTGACGAGGAGGTCGAGGAAATCGTCAACCACCTGAAGCAGTTTGGCCCGCCCGATTACATGAGCGGCGTGGTCGATGGCCCGGCCGAGGAAAAGGCAGAAAACATCGATGCCGTTCTGGGTCTGAATACCGGTGGCAACACGAACGGTGAGGATGCTCTGTACGATCAGGCAGTGGCGATTGTGATCAAGGATCGCAAATGCTCGACCTCGTATATCCAGCGGAAACTTGCCATTGGCTACAACAAGGCTGCCCGGCTCGTTGAGCAGATGGAGGACGAAGGCGTTGTTTCTGCGGCAAATCATGTCGGTAAACGCGAAATCCTAGTCCCTGAACAGTAAGATATTTAATAACAAGGGCAGAAGGCCTATCTGTACGGCATGAAACAGATTGCTTTTGCCCTTGCTTTGACACTCGCCGCACCTGCCGCATGGGCGGCGGATAAGCTGCCGCTGTCGCAGATTTCGAATTACCTTAATGGATTGAAAACGGTTGAGACGACCTTCACGCAAGTGAACGACGATGGATCGCTGAGCACCGGTAAGCTGTGGATGCAGCGCCCGGGCAAGATGCGGTTCGAATACGATCCACCCAACAGTGCGGTCGTGCTTGCGCGTTCCGGCAGCGTACAGATCTTTGACCCGAAATCTAACCAACCGCCCGAGCAATACCCGCTGAAGCGGACACCCCTTTCCATAGTACTGGCGCGGAATGTGAACTTGGGGCAGGCCAATATGGTCGTGGGGCACAGTTTTGACGGCACCGCCACTGTAGTCACGGCGCAAGACCCAAAGAACCCAGAAGCAGGACGGATTGAGCTGATGTTCACAAACGACCCGGTCGAACTGCGCAAATGGGTCATTCACGACAATGCGGGGGGACAGACAACTGTTCTTCTGGGTGCTCTGACTGAAGGCGGACGCCTAGATCAGGGTTTGTTCTCGAACAGTAAAAGGGTCGGGTCAGGCAATCGCTGACCCGAGCCAAACTTTGTCAGTACCGGCAGTTTGACAACTGCGCCTGATATAGCTGCGCACGCGCGTCTACATCATTCGCAACGTTCAACAGCCAGGATTTGCTGTTGTAACTGCCGCGTGCGAAACCGGTATGGCCTTCGTGATAAGCCAGGTATTGATTGCGCGTATCGGCCGGGTGAATGCCGTTACGTTCGTAGCTTTTGTTCATATACCAGCCGATAAAGTCTGACGCGTCGCGAATCCGATCCCGCTTGGCGCGGCGTTTTCCGGTTTCACGCTGGTACTGTTCCCAAGTGCCATCCAACGCCTGACCATAGCCATAGGCACTGCTTTGACGCCCCATCGGGATCACACCCAACACATATCTGTGTGGGGTGCGCGCATCGTGGCGATAGCGGCTTTCCTGATAGATCGTGGCCATCTGAACGTGTACGGGAACACCCCATTTACGTTCCGTGTTCTTGAAAGCCCTGATATAGTCGGGTTTTTCGCGCGCAATGCTGCACGCGTCATTTAATTTGCTGGGCGGCTGTTTGGAGCCGCCCCCACAGGATGCCAGAAGCAGCACCCCGAAGAGTACGATAAGAATTCTGCTCATGTGCCTCATGCCTTTTTTTGGGCATTCTAGCGCAGATTGAGCGATTTTGAAATCACAATCGTTACAGAACGATAGCAAGGATAGCGGGCAGTGCCGCAACGGAAAGTACGGTTGACACCATCACCATCCCGGCGACGGCATCCGCGTCAGCTTCGAAGCGTTCCGCCAGAAGATAAGAGGTTACCGCGACAGGGGTGCACATCTGCAGAACCAGCACACCGAAGGCAATTGCATCCAACTCAAATACAACGGCGACCCCCCAGCCGAGGATGAAACATACCAGCAGCTTGAGAAACGACAGCCATACAGCCTGACCCAAACTGCGACTGGTCAGGCGTGCGATAGCCACTCCAACGGTCACGAGCATCATCGGAACAGCCATTTGCCCTAGCAAATCCAAAGTGTTGGTCAAAAAAAGCGGAGTTTCCCAGCCCTGCCACAAAAACAGGGCCCCCAAAAGCGTTGCCCAAACCATGGGCTGACGGATGACCTGACCAAAGGCGCCTTTGCCCGCCACAAGGTAGATGCCGTAAGTAAACGAAAACAAAGCGGTCACCGACAGAAAAATTACGGCATAGCCTAGACCGGCCTGGCCAAACGCGAAAATACACAGCGGCAGTCCCAGATTACCGGTATTCCCGAATATCAGCGGAGAAAGATACGTACGCTGTTCGAGTTTCAGAACACGAACGACGCCCCAAAACACAAATGCCAGAATAATGTTTGCGACGATCGTGGCAGCGGTGAAGCGCGTCAGATCGCCTCCCGGAATCTCGGTCTGCATCAAGGCAACGAAGATCAGGCTGGGGACAGCCAGGGTCATTGCAAAGCGGGTAACAAACTGAAGACGATACTCGAATCCAAGTTTGACCCAGACAAAACCGATCCCCGCCAACAGAAAGACCGGCGCCGCAATTTCGAACACTGTCAATATTAGGTTCACAGACTGTTTCCCTGAGTTTCACATCAATGATTGGCTTTTAGGGCCAGAAACGGGTAGTAAATGCTTTGGGGGCTGAAACAATGCTAAAGACACGTGCAAAATACGGCTTAGGCCAGGTGGTTCGTCACAAAAAACACCCTTTTCGAGGGGTGATTTTTGACGTGGATCCAGAATTTTCGAACACCGAGGAATGGTATCAGGCCATTCCCGAAGACAGTCGTCCGCGGAAAGAACAGCCGTTTTACCACCTGCTGGCTGAGAACGACCAATCCTTCTATGTTGCTTATGTTTCAGAACAAAATCTGGTTGCGGACTATTCCGGAGAGCCGGTCGAGCACCCTGATATCCCCAATATGTTCGGTCCGTTCGAAGACGGAGCATACCCCCTGCATTTCCAACTGAACTGAGGTTCTCCAACCACGCGATCGTGGTTGCGCGTTTATCAGTAGCCAAGCGCGCAACCGTCCTTGCGTGGGTCGCTGGCCCCCTCCAAAATACCATCTTCGCGGATTCGGATCGACTGCGCACCCCCAAGCGGCGTTTCCGGTCTTTCGATAGTGTGTCCGATTTCCGATAATTGTTTCGCAACCCCTTCAGGGTAGCCGCGTTCCAGTTTCAGAACCGATCCGTCGAAAAACGCACGGGGGGCGTTGATGCTCTCTTGCAGTTCAAGTCCGAAATCCCTGAGGTTTGAAACAAATCTAGCGTGGCCTGTTGGCTGGTAGGCTCCGCCCATCACGCCAAATGGCATCATAATGCGGCCATTCTCGGTCAGCATCCCTGGAATGATCGTGTGCATCGGACGCTTGCCGCCGCTCAGTTCGTTCGGGTGCCCCGGCTCCAGCGTGAAGCCTGCGCCACGGTTCTGAAGCAATATGCCGTATTTTTCCGAGGCGATCCCCGACCCAAAGCTGTGGAAAATCGAATAGATCAGCGAAACCGCCATCTGGTCGCGATCTACGACGGTTATATACACGGTGTCCTTGTGAACAGCCTCGGTCAGTTGAGCCGCCGAAGGCATGGCGCGTTTCGGATCAATAAGCGCGGCAAGTTTTGCGGCTAAGTCCGGGTCAAGGAAACGCTCGGCTTTGGACACATGGTCCGGGTCCGCGATGAACCGGTTGCGCGCGTCATAGGCCAACTTGGTGGCCTCAGCCTCGATATGGACCCGTTCAGCGCCAAAGGGGTCCATGTTGGCCAGATCCAAATGTTTCAGAATATTGAGCAACAAAATTGCAGTTGCGCCTTGGCCGTTTGGCGGATGCTCAACCAGTTCGATCCCGTTATAGGCCCCTCGCATGGGCTGCGTTTCTGTAAATTGCGTGTTTTGAAAGTCGTCGGCGGAATGCACACCGCCCTGCGCTGACACGGCAGCGATCATGTCTTCGGCAATTGCGCCCGAATAAAACGCATCGCGTCCTTCGCGCGCGATGCGCCGCAACACTTCAGCCTGACCAGGTGCGCGAAAAACTTGACCGACATCAGGTGCTTGCCCATCGATCAGGTAATGGTCGCGCGCGGCACCTTGCAGCGTTGCAGCTCCAATCTTCCAGTCAAACGCAACGCGGGGCGCAACCGGAATGCCGGCTTCCGCGTAGTGAATTGCAGGGGACAGGATTGCCTCCAACCCCAAACGGCCTTCGGCCTCTGCCAGATGGCAGAACGCATCCACGGCACCCGGAATTGTAACGGAGTCCGGTCCGTTCAGTGGCACAGAGGACAGACCAAGATCGCGCAAAGGCTGTGCTTGCGAGCCGGCTGGTGACCGCCCCGAGCCGTTCAGAGCGCGGACCCGGTTCTCTCCAGCGCGGTTGAACAGAACAAAACAATCGCCACCCAGTCCGGTCATTTGCGGTTCGCAAATTCCCAAAAGGACCGCTCCGGCAATTGCAGCATCCATTGCGTTGCCGCCCCGTTCCAAAATGTCGATTGCGACTTTGGCCGCCAGCGGATGAGAGGTTGCGCACATCCCTTGTGTCGCAAAGACTTCTGACCGGCCTGGTTTGTGCAAATCCCGCATAGTTTCTTTCTCCTTGGAACAGGGGAAAGCTATTCACTGATCGGGGATTGTCCAGAAATTTCAGGGAAGAAGTTCCTCGGCGCCGTTCACTGGGTGGGGGCTGTGATAATTGGCGCCGAGGGAAGCTATCTGAGCTACGAGTCACTGTATGGCGGTTGTTTGCGGCGCGACAATGTTTCGAAAATGGCGTTATTGTGACCAATTGGGCCTGATTACGCACTTTTGCCGAAGTTAAACCGCAGCGAAAGCCGATTACACCCATCTCGGCGCTCATATTGGATGTCACTGGTGAGTTGGTGAATCAGGAACCAGCCAAACCCCCCTTCCGGCAAATCTTGCGTTGTTTTCCCCAGCGGCGCGGGCGTTCCGTCCGGCATTTGTAGGCCAGGCAGCGGGTGCCCGGTATCCGAGATCAAGATGTCCAGCCGATTCCGATCAAGTCGACAAGTCACCTGCACCTTAGCCGGAGCAATGCCCTTGTAAGCATGTTCCACCACATTGTTGATTGCTTCGGCCAATGCAATCTTCACATCGTCAGATTTATCAGGCGGCAAACCATGGTTTGCCAGACCGCTGCTAAGCCGCGCGATACCTGCGCTGGCTTCGGCGTCTGTTGCGGGGAAGCTTAGTTCCAGGCAGGTCTCGTTACAAATTGGCTCCACGCCCATTCACTCCTGCCTTGGTCACGCATCCGGGTCCGACAGTGCGTCGTCCAGTGTTTCAAACAGCCGGAAAACGGTGTCCATCCGGGTCAGGCGAAAGACTTTCTGGACCACGGGTTGCGGTCCGGCCAGATCCAGCCTGCGGTCTTTGCCCAGTTGCTTCATCGACGCCACAATCGCGCCCAGACCGCTGGAATCGATAAACTCAACCCCCGACAAATTCAGCACAACCCGATCTGCGCCGTTTTCGGTTTCCGCGCGCATGTCTTCCTTGAACTGAATGGCCATCGCGGCATCGATCCGGTCGGAATGCACGGTTATGACCTGTATTGGGCCGTGTGATGTGCTGGTCAGCCCCATGGCTCGGGCGCCCTCCAAACTGAAAAATGAGTCGTAGAAATACGCTAGACGCCAATTCTTACCATTCGGTATTCAAGAACCCGAAAGCAGGAGGAAAACCCGGATGAAAGATGTTGTGATTACAGGAGCCGCCAGAACGCCGATGGGTGGCTTTCAGGGCATGTTCGATGGCGTTGCCGCCGCCGACCTGGGGGGGGACGCAATCCGGGCTGCGTTGCGCCAGGCCGGGGCCCAGACCGTCGATGAAGTTCTGATGGGATGTGTTTTGCCTGCGGGGCAAGGCCAAGCCCCCGCGCGGCAGGCCGGATTTTCAGCTGGTTTGGGCGAAGAAGTTCCTGCGACCACGTTAAACAAGATGTGCGGCTCGGGCATGAAAGCGGCGATGGTCGCCTTTGATCAGATCGCGCTGGGCCATGCGGATACAATGGTCGCTGGCGGCATGGAGAGTATGACAAATGCTCCTTACCTGCTGCCCAAGATGCGCGGCGGCGCCCGAATTGGCCACGGTCAGGTGGTCGACCATATGTTCCTGGACGGGCTGGAAGATGCCTATGACAAAGGTCGTCTGATGGGCACCTTTGCCGAAGACTGTGCCGAAGCGTATCAGTTCACACGCGAAGCGCAGGATGAGTACGCTCTGCAATCTTTGTCGAATGCCCTGACCGCACAGGAAAACGGGGCCTTTGATCAGGAAATTGCGCCTGTCACAGTTCGCACGCGTAAGGGCGAGATTGTCCAGGACTGTGATGAGCAACCGAAATCTGCCCGCCCTGACAAAATCCCGACCTTGAAACCCGCGTTTCGAAAGGACGGCACGGTGACGGCTGCCAACTCCTCTTCGATTTCGGATGGCGCCGCAGCGCTTGTCCTGGCCTCGGCCGAAGCAGCCGAAGCGCAAGGATTGGCGGTGCGCGCACGTATTCTGGGTCATGCAAGTCACGCGCAAGCGCCCGGGCTTTTTACCACTGCGCCGGTTCCGGCCGCACAGAAACTTTTGTCCCGCATCGGTTGGAGCAAGGATGACGTTGACTTGTGGGAGGTTAACGAAGCCTTCGCGGTTGTGCCGATGGCGTTCATGCATGAGATGGGTCTGCCGCGCGACAAAGTGAATGTGAATGGCGGGGCCTGTGCGTTGGGTCATCCTATTGGTGCCTCGGGCGCGCGCATCATGGTCACATTGCTGAACGCTTTGGAGAAGCGGGACCTCAAACGCGGCGTGGCGGCAATCTGTATTGGCGGCGGCGAAGGCACAGCGATAGCAATCGAACGCGTTTGACCCTTCATCTTTTTCCAAATACTTCGAGGGTGCGGGGGCATGGCCCCCGCGCGGCCCCTATGGATAAGAAACAATGAAAGTCGAATACGATACCCTGACCAAGACAATCGCGGCCTTGACTGAAGGCGAAACGGATCTGGTCGCTTTGATGGCCACGGTCGCGTGCGAGGTGCATCATTCCGATGACCGCTTTGACTGGACAGGGTTTTATCGGGTCGTTGACCCTGGCTTGTTGAAAATCGGCCCTTATCAAGGCGGGCACGGTTGCCTTGTCATCCCATTTGACCGGGGCGTCTGTGGTGCCGCCGCAAGGACAGGTGAGGTGCAGCTTGTGCCGGATGTCGACGCCTTCCCCGGCCATATTGCGTGCGCCTCTTCAACTCGGTCCGAGTTGGTTTTACCCGTTCGCAACGCAGCGGGTGAGGTGATCGCGGTTTTTGACATCGACAGCAATCAACCGGATGCGTTTTCGGTCGATGACGCGGAAAATCTGTCGACGATTCTGTCACAGACCTTCGCTTCAGCGTAGCAGTTTTTGGATGGGTTCAGACTCGTTCAATGGTGGCTGTGTTTTGGTTCTTCTCGGCATCTGATACAGTGTAGCTGCCGAATTTGAGTTGGAGCGGGCATGACACCAAACCAGTTCTCCACACCGCGCCTTTTGGTCAATCATTGGACGGAAGAACTTCAGGTCCCGTTGCTGCGGCAGAAACTCGAAAGCGAGCTCAGCACATTGCTGACACCCAATGTCTTGAAGTGCTTGCCGCCATCCATGCAGTTGCAGGATCGGGACATTTCGCACTGGATCGACGCCCGTTGCGTTGAAAGTGATGTTCTGGTGGTGCGGCAAAGACAAGATGGTCATCTGATCGGACTTACGATTCTGGCTACTGAGTTAAGTCTCAATGCAGTCCCAAATATTCATCTCGGCTATCTGATCGCAGAAAACGCCTGGGGCAATGGCTATGCCTCAGAGCTTTTGGATGGGCTGATCGCTGCGTTGACACCGGGCCCGGTCACACGCCTTGTTGCCGGGGTAGGACGTGATAACCCGGCTTCCACCCGCGTTCTTCAAAAATCAGGCTTTGTGTTGCTTTGTGAAAATGCGCCGGCAGATACCGAGATGTATGTCTGCCAAACCGGTAAACCGACAGAGCCGTCGGCTGTTTAGTTTCCAAAGGCAGATTACCTGCGATGCAAGCCCGAGTGCGCATCGATCCGGAATGAGGGGTGCATGAAAAAAGGCTTGGATTTTTCACTAAATTGCCTCATCGTGAAAAAAGGATAAAAAATTTCACGAGATTCGGAGTGTCTGTGTGAACAACCAAGCCCCACAAAGCGCGACATTGGGTGCTGACTTGCGTGCCTTGCGCAAGGCGCGTGGGTTAACCCTGACCGAGATCGCGACACGGCTGGAGCGCTCGGTCGGTTGGCTCAGCCAGGTTGAACGGGACATGTCCGACCCTTCCATCTCGGATCTGCGACAGATCGCAGAATGCCTTGGTGTACCTATGTCGATGCTGTTTGCTCATGCGGCGGTTCCGGTTGATGAGAAGGGATATGTTGTTCGTGCGGGAACGCGCCGGCCCATGGGGTCGGGGGAAGAAGGGTTGATCGAAGAACTGCTTTCGCCTGATCTGACCGATGATTTCGAAATGGTGCATTCCACGTTCGAGCCCAATTCGAAGATGCAGACGCCCGCTAATCGCCCGACGCAGGAAGTGGGCTACATGATTTCGGGCCGGTTGGATCTGACCATCGGGTCGCGCGTATTTACCGTTGGCCCGGGTGACAGCTTTCGGATCAAACACGAAACTTACCAATGGTCCAACCCCTATGATGAGCACGCAGTGGCAATCTGGGTCATTGCCCCGCCGGTGTATTGATGAGCTTTGAAGCCTGGACCATATTCGCGCTGTTTTGGGTGGTGTTCGTGACCACGCCGGGTCCGAATGCGGTCAATTGTATCTCGAACGGGATGAGTTTGCCCTTCCCAAAGGCGATGTTGGGTGTTCTGGCAATCCTGACGCAAGCAAGCGCGTTTCTGATCATGTCGGCGCTGGGCATCACCGCACTGATCGCCGCGTCACCGACCGGGTTCTTCGCGGCCAAACTTGTGGGGGCCGCTTTCCTGATTTGGGTCGGCATCCGAGGCTGGATGAACGCTACGAAACCAGCGCCGGCCTCTGAACGACCTGCTCGGCATGTCTATTTTCACGCGCTGGCAGTGGCGACGATCAATCCTAAAAGCGTGGCCGGATACCTCGCTGCCTTTTCGCAATTCGTGCAACCTGACGTGCCGATCTGGCAGCAAATGGGGGTGATCATGCCCACCGCGCTGATCATCACCACGCTCAGCTATACCGGCTTCACCTTGTTGGGTGCGCTGATGGGCAAGGCGGCACTAGGGGCTGTGTTCAACATCTGGGTTCGCCGCGTGATGGCAACCTGTTTCATCATCTATGGCGTGTTGCTGGGGGCCAGCTCCACGCCCACAGCAAGGGGGTAGTCTAATGCATACTGGTTCCTGCCTGTGCGGCGCGGTTGCGTTTACGATCGATGGAGAGCTGTCGCCGCCCTCGGCCTGCCATTGCGGCCAGTGTCGCAAGCAGTCGGGCCATATCTGGTCCTCGACCTCGACCCATCAGGACAACCTGAGCTTTTCCGCCAGCGACACGCTGTGTTGGTTCCGTGCGTCAGATACCGCGCGGCGTGGCTTTTGCAGTGAATGTGGCTCTTTCCTGTTCTGGCAGCACAATGCCGAAGACACGATTTCGATTTCCATGGGTGCGCTCAGCGAACCTACGGGCCTGAAACTCTCAAAGCACATCTTTGTCGCTGACAAAGGTGACTACTACGACATCTCAGACGATCTGCCCCAGCGGGCACAGTAACAGAGGATCAAAACACATGAGTGACTTTCCAACCAAAGCCCGTGTTGTCATCATCGGTGGCGGCGTCGTGGGCTGCTCGTCCCTTTATCATCTGGCCAAGAAGGGCTGGACCGACTGCGTTCTGCTGGAAAAGAACGAGCTGACTGCTGGCTCGACTTGGCACGCGGCGGGCAATGTGCCGACCTTCTCGACCTCATGGGCGATCATGAACATGCAGCGCTACTCGACCGAGCTGTATTCGCGCTTGGCTGAAGAGGTCGACTACCCGATGAACTATCACGTTTCGGGTTCCATCCGTCTGGCGCATAGCAAAGAGCGGATGCAAGAGTTCGAGCGCGCCATGTCCATGGGCCGCTATCAGGGCATCCCGATGGAGATGTGGACCCCGGAACAGGCCAAGGAGCACTATCCGTTCCTCGAGACGCATGACCTTGAGGGCGTTTTGTATGATCCCACCGACGGCGATATCGACCCGGCGCAGCTGACGCAGGCACTGGCCAAAGGCGCGCGCGATTTGGGTCAGAAGATCATCCGCTTCTGTCCTGCGACCGGTGTGACGCAGCATGACGATGGCACCTGGACCGTGCATACGGACAAAGGCGACATCGCCTGTGACTACGTAGTGAACGCCGCGGGTTACTATGCACAGCGCGTGGGTGAGATGTTCAAGCCATTCGGCGGCCGAACTGTGCCTGCCATGGTGATGAGCCACCAATACCTGCTGACTGATGAAGTCCCCGAAGTTGAAGCGTGGTCGAAGGAACACGGCGGCAAGCTGCCTCTGCTGCGGGACGTCGATGTCTCCTACTATCTGCGGCAGGAGAAGAACGGCTTCAACCTCGGCCCCTACGAGCCCAACTGCAAAGGCCACTGGATGACCGAAGACGATCCGATGCCCGAGGATTTCAGCTTCCAGCTTTGGAATGACGATCTGGATCGAATCGAGGACATCGTCACCGACGCAATGGAGCGGGTGCCGCTGATGGCAACGTCGGGCGTAGGCCGGGTGATCAACGGCCCGATCCCCTACGCGCCGGATGGCCTGCCGCTGATTGGTCCGATGCCGGGTGTGAAAAACGCGTTCGAGGCGCACAGCTTTACCTTTGGCATCGCGCAGGGCGGTGGCGCGGGCAAGGTGCTGGCCGAGTGGATCGTTGATGGCGCGACCGAGTGGGACATGTGGGCCGTCGATCCGCGCCGTTACACCGATTATACCGATCAGGACTATTGCAACCAGAAAGGCATGGAAGTCTACGGCAACGAATACGCCATGCATTTCCCGCACCACGAATGGCCTGCCGCGCGTGACAAAAAGCTGTCGCCGGTACATGACAAGGTCAAAGCGCTGGGCGGCGTGATGGGTGTGTATAACGGCTGGGAACGTGCCAACTGGTTCGCGCAGCCGGGCGATGATACATCTTTGGAGGCGACGCATACCTGGGGCCGTTCCGGCCCGTGGGAGCAGCGGATCAAAGAAGAATGCGAGGCCGTACGCGACCATTGTGGCGTGCTTGATCTGCCAGGGTTCTCGCGTTTCATGGTCAAAGGCGAAGGCGCTGCCGAGGCGTTGCGCGGTCTGATCACAGGTGGATTGCCCAAAGTTGGCCGTATCAATCTGGTCTACATTTCGGATGACCGGGGCCGCATCCTGACCGAAATGTCCTGTCTGCGCCTAGGCGAAGATGAGTTCGTCATGATCACCGCCGCAACGGCACAATGGCATGACCGGGATATTCTGGTGAATGCAATGCCCGCCAGCGTATCGGTTGAGGACGTCACCACAACCCGCGACACGCTGATCGTCACCGGCCCGAAATCGCGTGAGATCCTGTCGGGTTTGACCGACGCCGATCTGTCCTCGGGCTGGCTGACCCATCAGGCCGCAACCGTGGCTGGCCAACCGGCCCACCTGATCCGCGTTTCTTTTGCTGGTGAGTTGGGGTGGGAGGTTCATGCGCTCAACGCGGATATGCCTGCGATCTACGACGCGATCCTTGATGCGGGGGCCAAGCCGTTCGGTATGTACGCCCTGAACTCGCTGCGCATCGAAAAGGGTTACCGCGCGTGGAAAGGCGACTTGTCGAGCGATTACTCGCTGCTCGAAGGGGGGCTGGAGCGGTTCGTCAAACTGGACAAACCGCAGGACTTCCCCGGCAAGGCCGCGATCCTGAGCGAGAAGCAGCAAGGCGTGAAGAAGTCGTTCGTCACCCTGACTGTTGAGGCTGGCGATTGCGACGCGCCATACATGTCCTGCATCTGGCAGGGGGACGAGATCGTCGGTGAGACGACGTCGGGCGCATGGGGGTACCGTGTCGGCAAATCCATCGCTCTGGGCATGATTAAGGCTGAGCTTGCAAACCCGGGTACCGAGCTTGAGGTCGAAATCTACGGCCAAAAGTGCCGCGCTGTGGTAGAGCAGGATCAACCGCTTTGGGATCCCGAGAACGAGCGGTTGCGCGCTTAACCCCTTGCGGAGACCGCCATGAGCAAACGATACGCCAAACTGGGGCCCGGCGAGGGCCCCAACTATGACTGGGAAAATGACCATACCTTCGTGAAGGTGTCAGGTCAGGACACAGACGGCGCATACACGCTTATGGAAGACAATCTGAAGGCCAGCTTCGCGCTTGGCCTTCATCGCCACGATACGCACGCCGAAACCTTCTATTTTTTGGAAGGTGAAGTTGACTTCTATGTCGACGGCGACTGGCATCGATGCGGGCAGGGCACCACGATGCACGTTCCGCCCGGAGTACCGCACGCGTGCCGCATTGCAGTTGATACACCTGCCAAAATGCTCATGATCTTTCAGCCGTCAGGGTTTGATGGGTTCCTTGCCGAACTCGCGAAGATGACCGAGGCAGACTTTGCCGATGAGGCCAAAATGGCGAAGGTCAACGCAAGGTACGATATCGTTCCCATGGGGCCTGTTCCCGCGCACCCGGATGATGAGGTCTGAGATGGCTATCCCCAACACCATGTCTGGCGTTTATCTGACCGGTCACGGTGGACCCGAAGTCTTGGAGTGGCGCGAAGATATTCCGGTGCCAAAGCCCGGTCCGGGCCAGGTGCTTGTTCGGGTTGCCGCGGCCGGTGTGAACAATACGGATATCAACACGCGTGTCGGCTGGTACTCGTCGGATGTGACCGGCGCTACGGATACCGTGGAGCAAGACGTCGAAGCCGGTGGGTGGGGCGGTGCCTTGCACTTCCCCCGCATTCAGGGTGGGGATCTGTGCGGCATTGTCGAGATGGTGGGCGAAGGAGTTCATTTCAGCCCGGGCCAACGCGTAACCTGCCCGATCAACCTTCCGCGCCCGCGTCCCGGACATCCTCGGGGGTTCGTTGCGCTGGGGTCAGAGATCGACGGCGCGTTTGCCCAATACTGTCTAGTAGAGGCGGATGATCTGTACGACGTCAGCACCTCGCCCTTGTCGGATGTTGAAATTGCAGCCATACCCTGCGCCTTTGGAACCGCCGAAAACCTGCTGACCCGCGCAGGCGTGACTGCAGGGCAAAAGGTCTTGATCACTGGTGCGTCAGGTGGTGTCGGTCTGGCCGCTGTACAGCTCGCGTCACTGCGCGGGGCCACTGTATGGGGCGTAACGGGCGCTGCGAAAGCCAAGGTCGTCATGTCCCAGGGGGCAAGAGCTACGTTTGACCGTAGTGAACCGCTGCCTCAAGACATCTTTGATGTGGTCATTGACGTCGTTGGTGGTCCTGCTTGGGCATCGCTGATCCTTGCCCTGAAACCCGGAGGGCACTACGCCGTGTCGGGTGCAATCGCAGGCCCAATTGTTCAGGCCGATCTGCGGGATATCTACTTGCGCGACATCACAATTCACGGGTGCACCCATCAAAGCCCTGAAGTCTTTGGACGTCTTGTCGAATTGATGAATTCGGGACGGATCAAACCGTTGATCTCTTGCACCTATCCGTTAAAGGATATCGCCCAGGCGCAAGCGGACTTCCAATCCAAGACCTTACCGGGCAAGCTGGTTCTTTTGCCTCAAGGAGCGATAGCATGACAGATATCACCCTTTTGGATGGTTCGATCGGGCAGGAACTGGTTAAGCTCAGTGGCAATGCTCCAACGGCGCTTTGGTCAACCCGTGTCATGATTGAACACCCCGAATTGGTGCGCGAAGTTCACGCCGAATATTTTCGGCGCGGGGCCACCATTGCGACCACCAACACATATGCGGTTCACCGGTCGCGACTGCGGTTTGAAAACATCGAAGATCAGCTTGAGGCCCTTGTTGATACAGCCGTCTCGCAAGCACAAGCGGCTTGCGAGGGTCGGCAAGGGCGCGTTGCCGGATCATTGGGGCCTTTGCTGGCATCGTACAGACCTGACCTGAAGCCCGACCCAATCGATGCTGGTGAGAAATTTGCGGAACTGGTTGGCCTTATGGCGGATCACGTAGATCTGTTTCTGATCGAGACGGTGTCATCAGTACTTGAAGCCGAAGGTGCGCTACGGGGTACGTCGGAATGTGGCAAGCCGGTATGGCTTTCTCTTTCAGTAAATGATGACGACGGTCGTTTCCTCAGGTCGGGAGAGCCCTTGGCGGATATTGCTCCGCTTATCAAAGAGTTTTCCCCGGATGCGCTGTTGATCAACTGTTCGCGTCCCGAAGCGATCCCGGCCGCGTTGGAGATCCTGTCCGGCATGTCTCTGCCATTTGGGGCCTATGCCAATGGGTTCACGCATATCTCGGACGGGTTCCTCGAAGATGCGCCGACAGTGGACGCATTGGAACAACGTCACGATCTTGGCCCGGACGCTTATGCAGATCACGCGATGCGTTGGATCGGTCAGGGTGCTACTATTGTTGGCGGATGCTGCGAAATCGGCCCGGATCATATCGAAACACTGGCCAACCGTTTGCGGGCGGCCGGGCACAATATCGTCTGAGCACACAGATGACAGCAGAAGCGACACAGAGAAGCCCAAAGCAGACGATCCAGCATTTCGACATACTGGTCGCGCCCGGTTTTGTGCTGCTTGAGCTAGCCTCGCTGGTGGATGTTCTGCGTGTGGCGAACCGTGTTTGTGCTTCTCCACCTTTCACATATTCGTACCGGTCGCTGCGCGGTGGCGATGTGGCCAGCAGCAGTGACGCGGTTGTTTCGACCTCAATTGTGCCGCAGCAGCCCAAGGCGGACTATCTATTTGTCATCGGCAATTCCGACCCGGATCAACCCGACCTGTCGCTTGGGCGCACTGTCTCGGATTATACGTACCGTGGTGCACAGGTTTTTCTGCTGTCTGAAGCCGCCAGCCGTTACATAGATGAAAAAGGCACCGAAGACCTGGCAACCCATTGGGAAAATGCCTCTTTCCTGCGCGAGCGCGGCGCCCGGTTTGAGGCGAAACTTCTGATTGCCACAGAGAACGGACCTGTGGTCACATGTGCGGGCATGGGTGCGACTGCGGACATCGCACTGGCTGTCATCGGGCGGCACATCTCGGGGCCGGCGAAAATGACCGTCGCGGATATCATGCTGCATGAGCAGATTCGCGACTTTTCTTCCATGCAGCCGTTTTCCGGGGCAAAAACCTCGGCCACCGGAGATGCAAAACTGGATCAGTGCATCAAACTGATGCAAGAGAACATCGAAGATCCGCTGCCCATCCAGCAGATTGTCGAGGATCTGAACCTGTCGAATCGGTCGTTGGAGCGTAAGTTCAAATCCTTTTTGGGCACCACGCCCAATGGGTTTTATCGTGAAATGCGTCTGGCAAAGGCCAACAACTTGCTTATGAACACCACGATGAGCGTGCGCGAAGTCGGTATGGCTTGTGGGTTTCCAAACGGATTTTCTTCTGTTTACAAGAGCTTCTTCGGGGTTACTCCGTTTGTCATGAGGCGGGACAGGCGTCAGACCAACCAAAGATGATTTTCACGAATTTGGTGACGTTTTTGGTGCATTTCCTGTCGACCTCCTATGGCATCCTTCCGCAGACCAAACACTATCGGAGTCGTCATCATGGTTGATCTTCCCAGCAAGGCCCGCGTGGTCATAATTGGCGGCGGTGTCATCGGATGTTCTGTTGCCTATCACCTGACCAAAAAGGGCTGGAAGGATGTTGTTCTTCTGGAACGAAAACAGCTAACCAGCGGTACCACATGGCACGCGGCGGGTTTGATCGCACAACTGCGTGCCACTGCGAACATGACCAAGCTGGCGAAATACAGCCAGGAACTTTACGGATCTCTGGAAGAAGAAACCGGCGTTGCCACGGGCTTCAAACGCTGTGGATCAATCACCGTGGCTTTGACCGACGAGCGCAAGGAAGAGATTTACCGTCAGGCGGCCATGGCGCGCGCCTTTGGTGTCGAGGTCGAAGAAATCTCGAACGAACGCGTTCAGGAGCTGTATCCGCATATCAATCTCGATGGCGTCAAAGGGGCCGTTTACCTGCCGCTGGACGGCCAGGGTGATCCCGCCAATATCGCACTGGCGCTGGCCAAAGGTGCACGGCAACGCGGCGCCGTCGTGAAGGAACGGGTTAAAGTCACTGACATCGTCAAGCAGGGCCGTTCTGTCACCGGGGTGGATTGGGTCGCGGATGACGGCAGCGCTTCGGGCCATATCGAATGCGACATGGTGGTGAACTGCGCCGGGATGTGGGGCCACGAGGTAGGCCGCATGGCGGGTACCAACGTGCCGCTTCATGCGTGCGAGCATTTCTATATCGTGACCGAAAATATCGACGGTCTGACCCAACTGCCAGTGCTGCGTGTGCCTGACGAATGCGCGTATTACAAAGAAGATGCAGGTAAAATCCTGCTGGGCGCGTTCGAACCCAACGCGAAACCGTGGGCAATGGACGGCATCCCGGACACGTTCGAATTCGATCAACTCCCCGAAGACTTCGACCATTTTGAGCCGATCCTCGAAGCTGCGTGTGAGCGGATGCCGATGCTGGCCGAAGCCGGTATCCACACTTTCTTCAACGGCCCGGAATCGTTCACACCTGACGATGCCTATCATTTAGGCCTTGCGCCCGAGATGGATAATGTATGGGTCGCTGCGGGCTTCAACTCGATCGGTATTCAGTCTGCCGGTGGCGCGGGTATGGCGCTGGCTGAATGGATGGACACAGGCGAGAAACCCTTTGATCTGGGCGATGTGGACATCAGCCGGATGCAGCCGTTCCAGGGCAATAAAAAGTACCTCTTCGAACGCTCGAAAGAGACGCTGGGGCTGCTGTATGCCGACCACTTCCCCTATCGTCAAAAAGCCACTGCGCGCGGTGTGCGTCGAACGCCGTTCCACCACCACCTTTTGGAACAGGGTGCTGTCATGGGCGAGTTGGCTGGTTGGGAGCGCGCCAACTGGTTCGCGGGTGAAGGGCAAGAGCGCGCATACCAGTATAGCTGGAAGCGTCAGAACTGGTTCAAGAACTCGGCTGCTGAACACCGCGCCGTGCGCGAAAATGTCGGCATGTATGACATGTCGTCTTTCGGCAAGGTCCGCGTCGAAGGTCCCGACGCCGAAAAGTTCATGAACTATATCGGTGGTGGCGACTACTCGGTACCTAATGGCAAGATTGTCTACACGCAGTTTCTGAACCGTGCCGGCGGGATCGAAGCCGATGTGACTGTCACACGCCTGAGCGAAACCGCATATCTGGTCGTGACTCCTGCCGCGACACGTCTGGCAGATCAAACCTGGATGATGCGCCACGCGGGCGATTTCAACGTCGTGATCACCGATGTCACAGCAGGTGAGGGTGTTTTGGCCGTTATGGGGCCCAACTCGCGTGCTCTGCTCGAGAAAGTGTCGCCCAACGATTTCACCAACGCGGCCAACCCCTTCGGCACTGCGCAGGAGATTGAGATCGGAATGGGCCTGGCGCGTGCGCATCGCGTCACCTATGTGGGCGAGCTTGGATGGGAGATCTATGTTTCTGCGGACATGGCAGGCCATGTATTCGAAACCCTCCACGAGGCCGGACAGGATATGGGGCTGAAGCTGTGCGGGATGCACATGATGGACAGCGCCCGTATCGAAAAAGGCTTCCGCCATTTCGGGCACGACATCACCTGCGAGGATCATGTGGTGGATGCGGGTCTTGGCTTTGCCGTCAAGGTGGACAAGGGCAGCGACTTCATCGGTCGGGAAGCCGTGATTGCCCGCAAGGAAAGTGGCCCCAAGAACCGGTTGGTGCAGTTCAAGTTAACAGACGCTGAACCGCTGCTGTTCCACAACGAACCAATTGTCCGCGATGGCGAATATGTGGGCTATCTGAGTTCGGGCAACTATGGCCACACATTGGGCGGTGCCATTGGTCTGGGTTATGTCCCATGCGAAGGCGAAAAGGCTGCGGACGTTCTGGCATCCACTTATGAGATCGATGTCTGTGGGGTGAAGGTTAGAGCAGAAGCTTCGCTTAAGCCGATGTACGACCCAAAATCCGAGCGCGTGAAAGTCTGACAATGGCGAGGGGGCACTGCCCCCGCCGCCCTTCTCGGGCGACTCCCCCGAGGTATTTGGGGCCAGATGAATGTAGGATCCCTTGTTCATCTGGCCTAAAAATACCTCGGAGCGCGAGGCAGCGCCTCGCTGCACTAACATGGGTTTCCAAGCGACGTCTGAGATCGACCCATCACTATTCGTTATGTACGACTTCACGGTTTTCAGAGTTTTCAAGTTGACCTGAACTGCCGTAAGTGTGTCCGGTACTTACCGGAGACTTACTGTGGCAAACACGCCTCCTGCTTCTCAGAATGCAGATACCCCGAAGGGCCTTGCGCTTGCGGTTACCGCCTATGTTTTGTGGGGGTTTCTGCCGCTTTACCTGAAAGCGCTGGACCATATCGGGCCGGTTGAGGTTGTGGCCCATCGCATTATTTGGTCGGTTCCGGTGGCCGGGTTGCTGTTGGTTATTCTCGGGCGCACTAGGGACCTTAAGGCGGCTCTGACCAATCCGAAGATGTTGGGGATGGCTGCATTGACGGCAGCGCTGATCTCGGTGAACTGGGCGATTTATGTTTGGGCGATTTCGACTGGGCACGCGTTGGATGCAGCCCTGGGATACTATATCAACCCGCTTTTCAGCATCGCGCTTGGCGCGATTTTGTTGCGCGAGCCATTGACGCGGACGCAATTGGTGGCCGTAGGTCTGGCCGCTTTGGGTGTGTTGGTTTTGGTCCTGGAAGCGGGTCGACTACCTTGGGCTGCGCTTGGTCTAATGGTCAGCTGGGGATTTTACGCTTTTTTCAAACGATCTCTGCCAATTGGACCCAATCAAGGATTCTTGCTTGAGGTGCTGATCCTTTTGATCCCGGCTTTGGTCTACGTCACATTTCTGGGTGTGCTGGGTACGGGAAAATTTGGCGTGGCTCTTTCCGATACCTTGCTGTTGTCCTGCGCCGGAATCGTGACGGCCGTGCCGCTGCTGGTTTATGCAAACGGTGCCAAGCTGGTGCGGCTGTCCACGATGGGTATCCTGCAGTACATCGCGCCGACCATGATCTTTGTGACGGCAATCACTGTGTTTGGCGAAAAGATCGACACCGGTCGGATGATCGCTTTCCCGCTAATCTGGGCGGCGTTGATTGTCTATTCGATCCCGATGATCCGGCAGGCGCGGGCTCAGGCCTGACGCAACAGTTGCGCTGCGGCGTCTGCCCAAAGGGCGTAGGCGTGTGGACTGGGATGATAGCCGTCCGGGGCAGCAAGCGCCGGGTCATCCGGCAGATCGAGTTTCAGATGCCAGACATGGGGGTGAGCGGACACAACCTGCTGCAGCGCCTGATCCAGCCGGGCCGCCTGACGGCCAAGGACCCAGGCCAAAGGATGGGACAAGGCCGGGAACCTGTTCATTTGTGGAACTCCGGTTACGACAATGCGTCGCGCTCCCAGATCGTTGGACAAAGCATTGATAAGCTGCGTTTGGCGGTGCGCAAATTGTCGGGATGTAACGGCGCGGGTCACATCATTGACGCCTAAGGCCGTGACAACTGCGTCGAACTCCCCCTGCACGCTTTTCAGGCGGTCGAGTGTGTCCAGTGTTGTGTGCCCCGTGGCCGCTTTCAATTGCCACTCGACCGAATAGTGTTTGGCCAGCCGGTCAACCAGCTGCCCTGACAGAGCCTGCGCTTGGGTTCCGGCCCCAACGCCAGCAGCCGAGCTGTCGCCGCAGATGAGCAGGCGCAGGCGTGGTCCGCGACCTGATCTGCCCGTTCGCGGACCAGCCGGTTCAGGCAACATCTGAGCGTTGCGGCGCACAGAAAGACCCTGTGCCGCCAAAACCGGCAGCAGGGGAATGCGCAGGACCTGATCGGCTGCAATCAAACCGCGCATAGTCAGCTCAGGGCGTCTTTGAACTTAAGAAAGCGTGCGTCGGTCATCACGCGCGCCATCATCGCTTCTCGTAACGCACCCACTGTTTTGTAAGGGCGCATCACGACCTCGAAGGTCTGAATCAAGCCTTCGTCGTTCAGCGTGATCAGATCCACCCCGATCCCGTCAAGATCGCCGACCTTGCACTGGAATTCCAACGCCCAGTCTTTTCCTTCGCCCATGATGCGGCGATAGCGGAAGTCTGAAAACACCTGACCAACATGTCCCAGAACGGCGGTCACAGGCGCACGCCCGGTCCAGGTGCTGTAATAGGTCGGGGGCAGGAACTGAACGTCCTCGGCCAACAGCGCGTGGATCAGGGATTCATCGCCTTTGGCGACAACCTCTTGCATTCGTTCGATGGTCGGGTGCATGTCGTTTCCTCCTGCGCAGAAGGTCACTGAACTTCTGGTCACAGGCAAGGACGACGTTGCGGGAGGTCACGGGCTGCGATAGGCAGGCCCGCATGAGCGAGACCTATGACCCCCCTCAAACCCCGCTGGATATCTTGCACGAAGACGCGCAACTCATTGTGGTGAACAAACCGTCTGGCCTGCTTTCGGTGCCGGGGCGTGGTGAACATCTGGCGGATTGTCTTCTGACGCGGGTGCAGGCGGCTTTTCCCCAGGCATTGCTGGTGCATCGGCTGGACCGGGATACATCCGGTGTCATGGTTTTTGCCCAAACGCCCCATGCACAGCGCAACCTGAGTATGCAGTTCGAACAGCGTCAGACACGCAAAACCTACGTCGCTCGTGTCTGGGGGCGCTTGGAGCCAAAGACCGGCACAGTGGACCTGCCTTTGATTGTGGACTGGCCCAACCGGCCCCGACAAATGGTCTGCCATGACACCGGAAAGCCTGCGCTCACCGATTGGCGCGTTGTAAAACATGAGGGCGAAACAACGCGTGTGCGCCTGTTTCCCAAAACCGGACGGTCTCATCAGTTGCGGGTTCATATGCAGGCGCTGGGTCATCCGATTCTGGGTGACCCGTTTTATGCAACGGGTGCGGCGGCGGATTTCCCAAGGCTGATGCTGCATTCGGAAGAACTGCGCCTGAAACACCCAGAAGGCGGGGTTTCAATGAAATTTCGTGCCGGGGCCGATTTTTGAAGAATTCGCATCCCAGTTGGCGGCTAATTGCCGATCTCACTGGATTGTTGCTTGAGACCCAACACCCTGGCCGTGATATACTGGGGAAAACCAAACGCACCTGACAAACGGGTGTTTGAGCAGAAGGTGATATCATGACGATTTCCAAGTTTATTCTGGCCACGGGGCTGAGTTCGGTTCTTGTTCTGTCGGCTTGCACAGATCCAGGTACGTTGTCGGTGCAAAGCGATCCAAACCAAAATACCAAGCAAGGCGCCGTTCTGGGCGGTCTTGTCGGGGCGGGCATAGGGGCGATTGCCAACAACTCGAACCCCGGTCTGGGCGCGCTGGCAGGGGCCGCAATTGGCGCTGCTGGTGGCGGTCTGATCGGCAACCAGCTGGACAAACAGGCGGCAGAGCTGCGTCAGCAATTGGCAAATGACGGGATCACCATCGTTAATGCGGGTGACCGGCTGATTGTGACTGTTCCTAACGATATTACCTTTGACACCGACAGTTCGACCGTGCGCCCGGCGCTACGATCTGATCTGGTGAAAGTGGGTCAAAATCTGGTCAATTACCCCAATTCGAACGTGCAGATCATCGGTCACACAGACAGCGACGGTGACGCGGGTTACAATCAAGGGCTGTCTGAACGTCGCGCCAATGCGGTTGCGGATGTCCTGCAGGCTAATGGTGTCAGCTATAATCGCATCACAACAATCGGTCAGGGCGAGAACAATCCTGTGGCATCGAACCTGACACCGGAAGGCAAGGCGCAAAACAGGCGGGTTGAAATCGTTGTTGTGCCCAGCGGAAACGCGTAACGCGGATTAAACATTTTGCACGGGGTCGCCTTTGGCGGCCCCGTTTGCGCATTGACTGTGCGTCAAATGGGGTTTGGAACAGGTCCAACTCGGGCTAGTTTTCCAGAAATCACAGAAATGGAGTTCCCCTAGATGTCTCAACCCACTCTCCTTGGTCTGTCTGGATCCCTGCGTCAGGATGCGACCAACCGCAAGCTTTTGCGGGAAGCGGCCCGGTTGTTTGATCCGGCCCACTTTGTCGAAGCAGACCTGAACTTGCCCCTTTATGACGGGGATCTGGAAGAGGGTGAGGGCATACCGGCAGCGGTGCAGTCTCTGGCAGATCAAATCGCACAGGCTGACGCGGTAATTATCTCGACGCCGGAGTACAATAAGGGTCCATCTGGCGTTCTGAAGAACGCGCTGGACTGGGTCAGCCGCACTCAGGGTAACCCTTGGGCCGACAAACCGGTTGCGGTCATGTCGGCGGCAGCGGGTCGTGCAGGCGGTGAGCGGGCACAGATGATCCTGCGGTCGTTTATGGTGCCCTTTCAGCCACGCATTCTGCAGGGGCCTGAAATCCATCTGGCGAACAGTTCGAACGAGTTTGACGAGCACGGAAAACTGGCCTCTGACCGCTATGAAAAGTCACTGCACAAACTGATGCAGAAACTCCGTGCCGAGGCTGGTTTTTGAAACTGGCTCGCGTATTGGGCATGGCACGTTCGGGCTGGCTAGCCTCAAAGGGTGGTGTTGGGTATATGCGTCCATCTCGTAGAGTGCATCGATTACAATGAGGCGTCGGGTCGGAAATCTTCGGGGATTTCATCCCGGTTTTCCAGCATCAGATCAGCCATGACCTCGGCGATCTTGGGGGCCATGCCAAACCCGATCTTGAACCCGCCATTTGCGATGAACTGCCCCTGATGCAATAGATGTGCGCCCAGCATTGGCGCGCGGCTTTTACTGCGGGGGCGGACACCAGCCCAGCGTTCTATTACCTCGGCCCCGTGCAGCAGCGGCAGGGCACGCGTGGCGCGGTCAATCACGTCGTCCAGAGCGCTGTCTGTGCTGGTCGGATCGTCATACTCCCGCTCCGAGGTTGATCCGATCGCCAGTGTTCCGTCCGCGTGGGGCACAATATGTATAGCATCGGCAAAGAGCTGCGGGACCTCACCCGCGTCAAAGCGCAACAGGGCAGCTTGCCCTTTGACGCCGTTGCCAACGGTCTTGCCGTAGGCATCGTTGAGCTCTTTTAACCCGGCAAGGCCAGTTGCGTGTACAACCTGTCCTTTGTTTTCCGCATCATTGACAACGTGAACGCCCATAACCTCAAGGGCGGCAACAAGCGCGGCGCAGGCTCGCCGGGGGTGCATCCGTGCGGTCAGAGTGTCCCGGATGACAAATCCGGTGGGGCTGGGCGGGCACCACGCTCCAGCTTGCGCGGTGGTGATCACGCGCCATTCGGCCTGACCTTGCCAAAGTCTATCTGCCGTACCTTCGCGCTGCCGCGCAAGGTCAAGGCTGCGGGTATCCGAGATGGGTTGAAGGCGACCCAACCGACCATAACCGGAGGAAACGCCGCCGGTTTCTTCGACTTGCCGCCAGAAAGCTTCAGCCATGATCAGGCTTTCGAACTGAAAGGCTTTCTTGGCGTTCCAGTTTTCAGGTACATGCGGGGCCAATGCGCCGACCAGACCGCCGCTGGAGCCGGCTCCGGGGCCGAATGGATCGACAACCTGCACTTTCGCGCCGCGCCGGGCGCAGGTCCAGGCAATGGACAGGCCGAAAATGCCTGCACCGCGAACTGTAACATCGACCATTGCCAATTCCCTTTTCCTTGTTCAGTGTCGCGCCGCTTAGCTACAGGATTCCCCGATGGCAGACCAGCGTGCCAAATTGACTTGGACCGAGGATCAGATACCGGTCTCGGATCGTTTCGATGATCCCTATTATTCGCTGCAGAACGGGCTGGAAGAGACGCGACACGTGTTTTTGGCTGGCAATGATTTGCCTGCGCGCTTCACACCTGGATTTCACATTGCCGAGCTGGGTTTTGGCACGGGCCTGAATCTGCTGACCGTTTGGTCTGAGTGGGAGAAATCAGGTCAAACAGGACCCTTGCGGTTTACCAGTTTCGAAGCTTTTCCCATGGCCGCGAAAGATATGCAGCGTGCGCTTGAAGCCTTTCCCGAATTGCAAGCGTGGAGCAGCCGGTTTCTTGCGCATTGGACGGGCCGCGATTGCACGCTTGAAACCCTCGCGTTTGAGCTGATCATCGGAGATGCTCGTGAGACTTTGCCGAAATGGGCCGGAATAGCAGATGCCTGGTTTCTTGACGGGTTTTCGCCCGCCAAGAATCCGGAACTATGGGGTGCAGACCTGATGCAGGAGGTTGCAAACCACACCGTTACAGAGGGGACCGCCGCCACATATACCGCCGCAGGCTTTGTGCGCCGAGGGTTGGAGGATGCCGGGTTCGACATCACCCGCGCGCCCGGCTATGGCCGCAAGCGACATATGACGCGGGCATTCAAAGCATGACACAAAAGAACAACGTTGGCGCAGGCATCGCCTTAATGGTGGGCGCGACAATTGTCTTTGCCCTACAGGACGGAATCTCGCGCCATTTGGCCGGGACCTACAACACCTACATGGTGGTTATGATCCGCTATTGGTTCTTCGCGGCGTTTGTCATAGCGATAGCCGCGCGCTCTGCAGGCGGTTTGAGGGCCGCGACGCAAACAAATCAGTTGGGTCTGCAGATCACCCGGGGCGTGTTGTTGGCCGCAGAGATCTGCGTCGCGGTCTTCGGCTTCACTGTGCTTGGACTGATCGACAGCATGGCCATTTTCATATGTTATCCTTTGCTTGTCGCCGCACTCAGCGGGCCGGTTCTGGGCGAACAAGTCGGATGGCGGCGGTGGAGCGCGATTGGAGTGGGGTGTATCGGCGTTCTGATCATTTTGCAGCCCGGCGTTGGGGTATTTGACCCATGGGCGATCATTCCCCTGATTTCCGCCCTGATGTTTGCGATCTACGCCTTGTTGACACGTTATGCCGCGCGTCAGGACAGCACAGCCACCAGCTTTTTCTGGACCGGCGTCTCAGGCGCAGTTGCAATGACTCTGGTCGGTATGTGGTTTTGGGAGCCGATGGTCCCCGCCGACTGGGGCTGGATGGCGTTGCTGTGTGTAAGTGGTGCATCCGGGCACTGGTTGCTGATCAAGTGCTACGAGATGGCCGAGGCCAGCGCGGTGCAGCCCTTCGCCTATTTCCATCTGGTCTGGAGCGCGATTCTGGGGATCTCGGTCTTTGGCGAGATGCTGCGCCCCGAAGTTGTCGTAGGCGCAGCAATTGTTGTGGCCGCAGGGCTGTTCACCTTATGGCGCGAACGCCGCCAGAGATGATCCGATCAGCTCCTGCGAGAACGGGACCGGAAGCGCGGGCTGCCCCAATCGGGCCCGGTAAACCGGCAGGCTTTCGGTCACGCGCATCACGTAGTTGCGGGTTTCACTGAACGGAATTGTCTCGATCCAGTCGACGATATCGATCTGGCCCGCGCGGGGGTCGCCAAAACGTTCCATCCACGAGATCGGTCGCCTTGGCCCCGCGTTGTACCCGGCCGCCATCATCACTACGTTGCCGTTGAAATCAGCGGCCAGTCCAGAAAGGTAGTTGGCCCCCAGCTTGGCGTTGTACTGCCAATCCGTGGTCAATCGGCCGGTTTTGTGGCCACTGAGAATGCCCAGCTCACCTGCGACCAGCTTGGCTGTTGCAGGCATCACCTGCATCAGGCCGCGCGCTCCCGCGCCACTAATGACGACAGGATCAAACTCGCTTTCGCGTCGCGCAATCGCCAGCGTCATTTCCTTGGCCATAGGCAGGCGCATATCGGCCACCGGATGCATCGGGTAATATGCTGCGGGCAAAACAGTGCCTGTGGTCGCTGCCCGCTTGGCGATCATAACCGCCAGGTGCGGCTGTTTCAGCTCGATGACCAAGTCGCCAAGTTGATTGGCCTGTACCGGATCAAGGCTTTCAACCAGATGGGTCAGGAACCTCTCGGACAGGTTCGCCTCTCCGGCCTTCAGCAGCAGCAAGCCTGCTTCCAAAACACTGGAATCGGCAAATTCTGCCTGCCGCCAATGCGGTGCGCGGCGTGGGTTGGCCAGCTCTGTGTCAAACGGCCTTCCTATCTGTTCCGCAGCAAGCAAGCCGTAGAACGAAGTCTGGTAGTCGGCCCCTGCGGCATACGCGTCATATGCTTTGTCCGCATCCCCCAACGCAGCATAAGCCCGCCCAAGCCAATAGCCGCCGCGCCCCTTCGAGATTGGGGATCGGACCGCGTCCGAGAAGTTTTGGAAATGCCGTACAGCCGTGGCTGGGTCATTCAGCTTACGCAGCGCCAGAAACCCTGCCAGCCACTCCAGATCCGCATATCCATAGCCCATTTCAGGTGTCATGTGGTGATTGGCGGCGACGTCGTAAGCTCGTGCCAATCGTCCAGACCGCATCTCAAGCCGTGCCAGACGGCGGCGCCCTTCGGCCCATTTGTCGGGTTCGCCCAAGGCATCCGGGCCAGTCGAACGCGCCAGCATAAGGTCAATGGCACTGTCATCCAGTTCCTTCCTGTCCCGCCAGACAAACCGATCAAAGGCAAGCCCAGGCGCATCCTTTAGCGATTTCGGAACCGCCGCGACTTTGCTGTCCACACCAGGCTGGCGCTTTTGCAAGGCGATCCGCGCCTCTGCCAACTTGCGCTGATCGGCATTGACCAGCGACAGCATTTGGCCGGAACTGACCAGATGACCATCCCACAACATTCGGTCCAAACGTGCGGTGTGATGCGGTTTCAACAGCTTCGCAAAGTTTTCCAGATACGTCTTCTGCAACCCCGAACCCATCGGCATGGTCCGCCACGCGGTGACGATATCCGCTTCGGCGTCTCCGACGCGCCCCTTTGCTTTCAGAGCGATTGCATAGTTCAAAGCACCTTCAGCAGTCTGAGGGGGCATGTCAGAATAAAACTTCAATACCCTGTCAGGATCGGCGCCGGTAAAGACCGGTTCGCTTTTGCGGCGCAACCATGCAAGTCCGGGCCAGTCCGGACGGCGTTCAAGAAACACCAGCACATCGCCCGAGCTGCCGAACCCTTCGCGCAGCCAGTGCCAGACGATGATATCGCGCGATACGGACCCGCGCTGGCCAGACACACGCAGCGCGGCGTTCCAGTCGCCCTTGCGCATTTCATAAAGACCTGCGCGCAAATCACCTGCGGCATCCGCCCGCGCAAGCTGCGGTGCCGTCACTGAATACACAATCACAGCAATCAACAATGCCAGAAAGCGTGTCATCCCTTGCATTTCCCAACCAACCGAGGATAGAGCCTGTGAGGATAAACCGTGCGTCGCCGGGATCAACTCACAAAGCTGGAAACGTGAGGGACCGAGGCGCAAAAACCGCAAATTGCACCTTAAAGGAGCGTGTCATGTTCAAAGGCTCAATGCCAGCCCTCGTCACCCCGTTCAATAACGGCGAGTTGGACCTGAAGACGCTCAAACACCTTGTGGATTGGCAGATCACCGAAGGCTCGACCGGTCTGGTGCCGGTCGGAACCACGGGCGAGAGCCCCACGCTCAGCCATGATGAGCATGAAACGGTGATCGAAGAGGTTGTGAAAACAGCGGCGGGCCGCGTTCCGGTCATCGCCGGGGCCGGATCGAACAATACGGTCGAGGCTATTCGGTTCGTGCAGTTCGCCGAAAAGGTCGGCGCGGACGCAGCGCTGGTCGTCACCCCCTATTACAACAAGCCGACCCAAAACGGCCTGATCGCACATTTTCAGGCTCTGCACGAAGCTGCGAATATTCCGATCATCATCTACAACATTCCCGGACGGTCCGTTGTCGATATGACACCCTCTACAATGGGTGAGTTGTCGAAGCTGCCACGCATCGTTGGAGTCAAAGACGCCACGGGCGATCTGGCCCGTGTCAGCCAACAGCGCGCGACCTGTGGCTCAGATTTCTGCCAGCTTTCCGGTGAAGATGCGACGGCGCTTGGTTTCAATGCTCATGGCGGTGTTGGCTGCATCTCGGTCACCGCAAACGTAGCCCCCAGGCTCTGTGCCGAGTTCCAACAGGCCACACTGACCGGGGACTATGCAAAAGCGCTGGCCTATCAGGACAAGTTGATGCCGCTGCACGAAGCCATCTTTATCGAGCCGGGCCTTGTTGGCGCCAAATACGCACTCAGCAAACTTGGTCTCTGCAGCACCGAGGTCCGTTCACCTTTGACCGAGCTTGAGGACAGCACCAAGGCCGCAATTGAAGCCGCAATGGCACATGCCAGCCTGATCTAAGATGGACCCGAGATGACAAAAGGGCGGCCTCGAAGCACGAGAGCCGCCCTTTTCATTTTACGGGTCCAGACTTCATCTGGCTATAAATACCTCGGGGGAGGCGCGGCTTGCCGCGTCGGGGGCAGAGCCCCCTTTAACGTTTCCCGTAGTATAGCCCTACGACATGTTCTGCTTGCGCAAAGAACAACCAGCGTGACGTCGCCACACCCGCCAGATGCGACGCTACGGCCAGCAACGCGAAGACGTGATTGAATGGTAAAACCAGCAGCAACACCGGCAGCAAAAAGGCCAGAACAAACGAGATGATCCGCAGCTTCTCGGCATGTTTGCGACCGACTACGTGCACAAATTCCCGCAGCAGATAGTTGGTTCCGGTATGCGGTGGTTCAAAGGCGCGGACGGATCCGCGCGCGCCAAGACCAGTCGCGGTGCCCAGATCGGTTCCCGAGGATGTAAACGCCTGATCCCCTTTGCGCCAGTACAAGATCTGTACAAGCGCGGCGATCAGAAGCAGTGGAATAGCAACGCTTGTTTGACCAGCCAGCAATGCACCACCCGCCAAGCTAAAGCTAAGGAACATCACTGGGGTCAGGTTCATGTTCCAGCGCGGGATGGTTTTGAGCTGTGTGTAGATCATCGACGTGGTGAAAACAGTTGCCAGCGAGAACAGCGCACCGATCAAGCCCAAAAGGCTCCACTTCTGATCCAGAAATACCAGACCAAGCGCGTAGAGGCCCATGAAAATCAGGGCCAGAACAGCGCACCAGCCTTCGCGGCTGAGCCAACTGGTCTTCCATTGGGTAAAGGCTTTCCAAGCGCGCTCCGGGTGGCCCAGATGGAACGTTGATGCCATCAGCCCGCCGACAGCCAACGCATAGGCGATAGCAAAGAAGACAAAAGCTATCCAGCCCGAGACGGCTGGAAACCCGAGGCCCAGGAAGACCAACAGGCCAAAACCCAGTCCGGACAAAGTGGTGAAGATAATGACGGAGGGTGCAGGATGCATCAGAGTTTCTCCAGCGTCTTGTCGAGCCAGCCGAGGAAACCTTTGGGTTCTTCAGCGACCGGCGCCAACAGGGGTGCCAATATGTCGATTTGGTCTTCAACCGTATCCTTGGGGCGCGGCGGCAGGTATTTGTTAACGGGTTTGGTGCCCATTTCGGGCATCAGATCCATGCCACCCCGGTCTGCAACCAGCTTGCTGACGTCGCTGTCAGGATCGCCCAGATCGCCAAAGTGCCGAGCACCAGCGGGGCAGGTGCGTACACAAGAAGGGACACGATCCACCTCTGGCAGGTTTTCGTTATAGATTCGGTCAACGCAGAGCGTACATTTTTTCATGACGCCTTCGGCCTGATCCAGCTCGCGCGCGCCGTAAGGGCACGACCAAGCGCAGAGGCCGCAGCCGATGCAGTCGCTTTCGTTCACCAAAACGATGCCGTCTTCAACACGCTTATAGCTGGCACCAGTCGGGCAGACGGTGACGCAGGGCGCATCTTCGCAATGCAGGCACGACTTAGGGAAGTGGATCAACTGAGCGTGACCTTCCGCAGGTTGCACTTCGTACGAATGCACCCGGTTCAGGAACGTGCCCGAGGGGTTGGCGCCATAGGCGTCCTGGTCGGACAGAGGCGCGCCGTAGTTTTCGGTGTTCCAGCCTTTGCACGAGATCACGCAGGCGTGGCAGCCCACGCAGGTGTCCAGGTCAATGACCAGACCCATCTTGCGCTCGGTGGATGTGGGGAGCTGGGTCATGACTGCCTTGCCTCCGCGATTGTTGTGAGGGCGGGCTGGGGCTCAGCCCCAGACCCCGAGGTATTTTGGGCCAGATGAAAAGCGGATCGGGTCATTTTCCCACCTTCCACGCCAGGTCTTTCGGACCTTGGCCAACTGGTGATTTGATCGGTGCAAATTCCGGCTGGCTTTCTGCATCTGAAGGCGGTGCGGCCTTTTCGAGTTTGACTTTGAGGTCAAACCAAGCGGCCTGACCGGTGATCGGGTCGGAATTGGCCCAGCGCAAACCGTCGCCCTTTGCTGGCAGAAGCTCGTGGATCAGGTGGTTCAGCAGGAAACCCTTGGTGGCTTCGGGCGCGTCCTCCTGCAGGGCCCAAGCGCCTTTGCGTTTGCCGATGGCGTTCCAGGTCCAGACGGTGTTGTCGTTCAGTGCCGCCATTTCCATGACCGGGACCGTGATCTCTCCGTGCGGAGACGTCACCTTGGCCCAATCGCCGTCCTGCAGCCCGTGCTCGCGCATCAGCTTGGTCGGCACGTAGAGCGGGTTGCGCCCGTGCAATTGGCGCAGCCAGGCGTTCTGGGTGCCCCAGCTGTGATACATCGCCATCGGGCGTTGGGTCAGGGCATTGACGGTGAAGCCCTCGTTGCCAGTCTGATCGGTTTCGTACCAGATGGGCATCGGGTCCAGCGTCTCTTTTATGCGCGCGCGCAGATGATCCGGCGGTTGACGTTCGCCATGGCCTTCGGCGGCCAGCTGGAATTTGCGCATCGGTTCGGAATAAAGCTGGAACAGGTAGGGTTGCGGGCTGTCATAGATGCCCATGTCTACGGCCCAGTCCTGATAGGCAGTGTTCCACGGCTTGTAATAATCCGCACCCTGAGGGATGTGGGCCACGTAGAAGCCGCCGTTTTCGATGTAGCGGTTCAACTGGTCCGGGTTGACCTCGCCCCGACCTTCCTTGTCGCCGTTCTCGCCCCGGAACCCAGCCAGCGGGCCGATGCCCGGTTTGCGTTCGTGGTTCACGATGTAATCGGCATAGTCCGTCCACTTGGCACTGCCGTCTTCATTGGTGAAGCCGGGCAGGCCCATGCGGTTGGCCAGATCGATCAGCACCGACTGGAACCCGCGTACGTCGCGATCAGGTTCGATTACAGGCCAGCGGATCGCGTCTGCGGCGGCTTCGGCCTCGCAGATGGGGCGGTCAAGCAGTGAGATACAATCGTGGCGTTCCAGATAGGTGGTATCTGGCAGGATCAGGTCGGCATAAGCCACCATTTCCGAACTGTAGGCATCGGAGTAGATGATGCGCGGGATCACGTAATCGCCGTTCTCATCCTTGTCGGTCAACATCTCCATGACGCCCTTGGTGTTCATGGTCGAGTTCCACGACATGTTGGCCATGTACATGAAAAGCGTATCGATCTTGTAGGGATCACCTGCGTGGGCGTTCGAGATCACCATATGCATCAGCCCGTGGCTGGACATCGGGTTTTCCCATGTAAACGCCTTGTCGATCCTCGCCGGGCTGCCATCAGCCTTGAGTGCCAGATCATCAGGTCCTTGAACAAAGCCCAGATGCGGGCCGTCCAGCGGTGAGTTCGGAGTAACCTTGCAATGTGGTTTCGGGTGCGCCTCGACCGGTTTGGGGTAGGGCGGTTTGAAGCGAAAGCCGCCGGGAACCTCGACCGTGCCCAGCAGGATCTGAAGCACATGCAGCGCGCGGCAGGTTTGGAAACCGTTGGCATGGGCCGAGACGCCGCGCATCGAGTGCATGGCGACGGGCCGGCCGATCATCTTGGTGTGTTTTTCACCGCGGAAATCGGTCCATTCGTGATCCAACTCGAACGCTTCGTCGAAGGCGACGCGGGCCAGTTCACCTGCGATGGCACGGATACGCTGGGCCGGGATGCCGCACTGATCGGCGACATTCTCGGGGGCATATTCATCGCTGAGATACCGTTCGGCCATCAGGTGGAAGACCGGGCGGTGGGTGACGCCGTCTTTTTCGTAAGTGGCCGACAAGTCCGGGCGAACACCGGGCTTGTCAAAGGCAGTCAATTCACCGGTGACGCGGTCGATGACAAGCGGTTTGCCATCCTCATCCCGCAGGAACAAACCCTTGGTCGCGCCTTCGGACGCGTCGATCAGTACCGGTGCGTTGGTGTAGCGGCTGAGGTAGTCGAGGTCGATCTTGCCTGCTTTCATCAACACGTGAATCATAGACAGGATGAACAGCCCATCGGTGCCCGGTGTGATGCCGACCCAGTCATCCGCCACGGCGTTATAGCCCGAGCGGATCGGGTTGACACCGATGACCCGCGCACCTCGAGCCTTGATTTTGCCGATACCTATTTTGATCGGGTTTGAATCGTGGTCTTCCGCCACGCCAAACAACATGAACAGCTTGGTGTGGTCCCAGTCGGGTTGTCCGAATTCCCAGAACGCGCCGCCCATCGTATAGATGCCACCCGCAGCCATGTTTACGGAGCAGAAACCGCCATGCGCTGCGTAATTACATGTGCCAAAATTTTGTGCCCAGAAACTGGTGAAACTTTGGCTCTGGTCGCGGCCGGTGAAGAAGGCCAGCTTTTCAGGATTGTCCTCGCGGATCGGCTTCAACCAGCTGACGGCAAGTTCCAGCGCTTCATCCCAGCTGATTTCCTCGAACTCACCCGAGCCGCGCGGGCCAACGCGTTTCAGCGGCGCCCGCAGCCGCGACGGCGCGTTGACCTGCATGATCCCCGCAGAGCCTTTGGCGCACAGGACGCCTTTGTTGACGGGGTGATCCCGGTTGCCCTCGATATAGGCGACTTTGCCGTCTTTCATGTGCACGTTGATGCCGCAGCGGCAGGCACACATATAGCACGTGGTCTTGCGCACCTCGTCCGAAACTTTCGGAGATGTATCAAGGATCGGCTGCTGATGGGTCATTGGCGGGTCCTGTCGGTTGGGTTGGGAAGAATGTGTCAGTTTCTTCCCAATTTGAGAACACTGTTCCGAAAAACGGTGCGAATAAGTGCGTTACGTCTTTTTGGCTTGCAGGCAGGTCACAGCGATCATTTGAGTCACATCCTCGGCGGAGCATCCGCGCGAAAGATCGTTGGCCGGTTGGGCCAGCCCCTGAAGCACAGGACCAATCGCGGTGTAACCTCCCAGTCTTTGAGTGATCTTGTAGCCGATATTGCCCGCATCGAGATTGGGGAAAATCATCACGTTGGCCTGACCGGCGACGGATGATCCGGGGGATTTGCGTTCGCCGACCGAAGGAACAAAAGCGGCGTCAAACTGCAATTCTCCGTCGACGGACAGATCAGGTGCGGTCTGACGTAAAGTGTCCGTGGCTTCGATCACCTTGTCCACGTCCGGGTGTTTGGCGCTGCCTTTCGTCGAAAAACTGAGCATTGCGATTTTGGGATCGATCTGAAGAAGAGTCTTTGCCGAAGCGGCCGAGGCGATGGCGATTTTGCTCAATTCAGAAGCAGACGGATTGATGACCAGACCGCAGTCTGAATAAAGCATAGCCCGTGCGTCGGGTTGGGCATTTTCCGGAGGGTACATCAGAAAAAATGACGAAACCATTCCTGCATCGGGGGCCATTCCGATGACCTGAATTGCAGCACGGACAATATCGCCGGTGGTGTGCACTGCACCGCCAACCGTTCCGGTGGCGCGCCCGCTGCGCACCAGCATGGCGGCATAGACCGGCGCTGTTTCAACGGCAGCGCGAGCCTTGGCCAAGTCGACGCCCTTGTGTTTGCGCAATTCGTAAAATGTTTGGGTAAACTCCTCGGTCAGATCCGAGGTTGCAGGGTCATGCACCGCAACGTTCTGTGAAGGAGCAGCACCTTGGTCTTTCAGGGCTGCTTCGACTTCGGCTTGCGGGCCAACCAGAATAACATCGGCCAGATCGGCCTTTTGGGCGGCAAGCGCCCCCGCAACAACGCGGGGATCACTGCCTTCGCATAAAGAAATCACAGGACGGGTGGCCGGGGCGCGCTGACGCAACAGCTCGATTGGTGTTTGGGTCATGCGCGCTGGCTCCTGTTCTGCTTAGACGGCTTGCTCGCGCATGTCGTCGGCGTCGATACCGGCAACAGCTACAGGCTTTTTCATCGCGTCACGGCGGAAGGGCTCACCCAGTTCTTGGTTGATCAGAGCTTCGATCAGAGTGGTGATGCCGTTTTTCTGGTCTTCAATCGCCTGGTTCAGCGCATCGGTCAGCTCTTCCTGAGTGCGAGCGACAACGCCTTTCAGTCCACAGGCCTTGGCGATACCGGCATAGGAAACCTGAGTGTCCAGCTCGGTGCCGACGAAGTTGTCATCGAACCACAGGGTCGAGTTCCGCTTTTCCGCACCCCACTGGTAGTTGCGGAAAACGATCTGAGTCACTGCGGGCCATTCCGAACGGCCAATGGCGGTCAGTTCGTTCACGGCGATACCGAATGCACCGTCACCAGCAAAGCCGACAACAGGAACGTCTGGCTGGCCGATTTTCGCGCCAACGATGGCAGGCAGACCGTAGCCACAGGGGCCGAACAGGCCAGGGGCCAGGTACTTGCGGCCTTCTTCGAAGGACGGGTAGGCGTTGCCGATGGCGCAGTTGTTGCCGATGTCGGACGAGATGATCGCCTCTTTCGGCAGCGCGGCCTGGATTGCGCGCCATGCCATGCGGGGGCTCATCCAGTCAGGCTTGGCAGCACGTGCACGCTCGTTCCAGGTGGTGCCCGGATCGTCGTCTTCGTGGGTCATCGAGGTCAGTTCCTGTGCCCATGCGGATTTCTTCTGGGCGATACGGTCCTTACGCTCTTGACGGCCTTCGTCACCTGCAGTTTCGCTCAGGCGAGACAGGATGCCGGTGGCCACTTTGGCTGCGTCACCGATGATGCCGACGCTGACGTCTTTGGTGAGGCCGATACGGTCAGGGTTGATGTCGACCTGAATGATCTTCGCGTCTGCCGGCCAATAGTTGATGCCGTAGCCGGGCAGGGTCGAGAACGGGTTCAGACGCGTTCCCAGAGCCAGAACAACGTCTGCTTCCGAGATCAGCTCCATACCGGCTTTCGAGCCGTTATAGCCCAGCGGGCCAGCAAACAGCGGGTGGTTGCCGGGGAAGGCGTCGTTGTGCTGGTAGCCAACGCAGACCGGGGCGTCCAGACGCTCGGCCAGGGCTTTCGAAGCTTCGATGCCACCTTCGGCCAGAACAACACCGGCACCGTTCAGGATGACCGGGTTCTTGGCGTTCGAAAGCATTTCTGCAGCTGCCGCAACCGCATCTTCACCGCCTGCGGGACGTTCGAATTCCACGATCTTGGGCAGCTCGATGTCTACAACCTGGGTCCACATGTCGCGCGGGATGTTCAGCTGCGCCGGTGCGCTGGCGCGCTTGGCGTTCATGATCACGCGGTTCAGAACTTCGGCAACGCGCGAGGGGTCACGCACTTCTTCCTGGTAAGCAACACAGTCTGCGAACATGCGCATCTGCTCCATCTCCTGGAAGCCGCCTTGACCGATGGTCTTGTTGGCTGCCTGCGGAGTGACCAGCAGAACCGGAGTGTGGTTCCAGTAGGCGGTCTTAACAGCGGTGACAAAGTTGGTGATGCCAGGGCCGTTCTGCGCGATCATCATCGACATTTTGCCAGTGGCGCGGGTGTAGCCGTCTGCCATCATGCCGCCTGAACCTTCGTGGGCGCAATCCCAGAAGTTGATTCCAGCTTTCGGGAACAGATCCGAAATCGGCATCATTGCCGAGCCAATAATACCGAACGCATGTTCGATCCCGTGCATCTGCAGAACCTTAACAAAGGCTTCTTCGGTCGTCATCTTCATGTGAGTGCTCTCCAAACAAGTGGGTGAAACCGGGCAGATTGCCCGGGGTTTGATAAGGTTTTGGCGTATGGCCGCGACTGGCGTTAGGGCCAAAACGAAAGCCAGATTAGGTCCAGATGCCGCTTAGGCAGTCCGAATGGCGTCTGCGATCAGTTTGACGCCCGGCGCGATGCGCTCGGTCGAGATCGAGGAGTAACCGAGGCGGTAGAAGTTCTGAGGTCTGTTCCGCCCGGAGAAAAATGGCGCGCCTGGTTCAATATGAACACCTTGGGATTGCAGCTTTAATGCAAGTTGGGTCGTGTCTACTTGTTCGGGTGCTGACATCCACATTGAGGACCCGCCAATCACGCCACGTCCGGCCACGGTCAGCCCGCTTTCTTCTATGGCTGAGTTCATTGCCGTACGCCGCTCTTGCAAAGCTTTGGACATGCGCCGGATCTGCGCGTCGTAGTGACCCAGTGATAGAAAATATGCTGCTGTACGCTGTATGTGACCAGGCGGGTGACGCAGGACCAATGACCGAAGTGCACGTGCTTCACGGATAAAAGGTTCAGAGCCGACCATATATCCAAGTCGCAAACCGGGGAACAGCGACTTGGAAAAACTGCCGACATAAATCACGCGCCCATCCCGATCCATGGATTTGAGTGCTGGGGACGGCGCACCTCGAAAAGCCATTTCAAACTCGTAGTCATCTTCGACAACCATCGCATCCAGTTCGTGGGCTCGATCCAGCAGTTGGTTGCGGCGCTCGATTGGCATTGTCGCGGTGGTCGGGCTTTGATGGCTGGGAGTCGTAAAGATGACATCGGCGTCGTCAGGGATCGCCTCAGGCGGAAGCCCGTTTTGATCGACACTCAAGGGCGTAACCGCGCAGTCCCAATGGTTCAGTAGGCTCCGGAGCGCGTAGTAGCAGGGGTCTTCAATCACGGCGGAACGATTGTGAGTCAGCAAGATTCGCGACGCCAGCCAGAGCGCGTTCTGCGCGCCCAACGTGATCAGTATTTCTTCGGGGCGGGCGGTAATGCCGCGCCTGGGAAGGGTGTGGCGGGCGATGAACTCGACCAGAAGAGGGTCATCCTGATCCACGTAATCACCGGTTAGTGAATCGAAGTCCTTGTGTCCCAACGCGCGCACGGCGCACAAGCGCCAGTTGGCGTGATCAAACAAAGTCCGGTCAGCCTGTCCGTAAATGAACGGATAGCGGTACTCGCGCCAGTCGCTGGGTTTTGGCAGTACGTTGCGGTCCAGAAAACGACGCGCCAGTGCTTTGTCCCAGTCAACGGATTCTGTGCCGCGCTGGACAGGAGAGTATTTGGGTGGGACAGGAGCGTTATGCGAAACGTAGTATCCAGATCGTCCCTTAGCAGTCAGGTAGTCATTCGCCAGCAACTCTGTATAGGCCAGCGTTACCGTGATTCGACTGACGCCAAGGTGGGCGGCCAGTTTACGCGAGGAGGGTAGCTTTTCTCCTACGTGAAAGCGTCCTGACAAGATGCCCTCGGCAATCATCTGCTGGATCTGAGCCTGCAGCGTGCCCTGACCGTTGAGCTCAAGAAAGAATGTATCAACCGAAATCCCCATGCTTGCTTATAGGGTGGACTTAAGGGGTGTGCAATCTGGACTTACATGGGCGCGACGTATTTTCCGGGCCTGGGTTGACTAGAGGATTTATTTAAACTAAAAAACCAGAAATCTAGTTTAATGGAGGTGCCGCATGTGGGAAGCAGCAGCTGCCGGATTTTCCGCCATGGGCTCGGAGGCCCGGCTGAAGGTCCTCAAGACCCTGGTACGGGCTGGCGAGGCCGGTTTGACGGTTGGTGAAATACAGAGCAGGACGGGTATCGCCCCGTCGACCTTGGCCCATCACCTGCGGTTTCTTGCGGCCGGTGGTGTGGTTGAACAGGAAAAGATCGGGCGTACCACGATCAACCGGGCCAGTTACGATGAATTGAGAAACCTTGCGCAGTTCATTCTAAGCGAATGTTGCGCCGACGCGGTTGGAGAGGCTGCGAACGATGGCTGAATTAACACAAAACCCCAAAGTGACTGCCAAGGGCGTGATTGAACTGATCAAGACGCCGTGGGCATTGATCGTTGCAATTCTTGCGGCTGTGGCGGTCCTGGATCCAGGTAATCTGCGCGAAGTCATAACGTTTGCCGCCAAGGCTTTGGCGCATACAGGGCAATACATCCTGTTTGCCGTGTTGCTCTTGTCATACCTGAAGGCGACCGGTGCGGAAGTGATGGTGGCGCGCGCCTTTGAGGGGCGCGAGACCCGGATGATCTTTCTGGCTGCACTGTTTGGTGGGCTGGCGCCCTTCTGTTCTTGTGAGGTCATTCCATTTATCGCGGGTCTTCTGGCCCTTGGGGCGCCGTTGTCAGCGGTTATGGCGTTCTGGCTCAGCTCGCCCTTGATCGACCCGCCGACGCTTTTGATTGCCGCTGGTGCATTGGGATGGCCCTTTGCCATTGGCAAAGCCGTCGCGGCCGTTGCTTTGGGCCTGTTTGGTGGGTTCGCGGTGCGGCTGCTGATGCGCCAGGGTGCATTTGCCCAGCCTCTGCGCGAATACAAACCGGTTGGATGCTGCGGATGCGGTCCAAAACTGGATGACAAGCCAGTCTGGAAATTCTGGCAGGAGCCTGAGCGACGCGTTCGGTTCCGCTCGGAATTCGTGCACAACGGCTTGTTCCTGTTAAAATGGCTGGCTCTGGCCTACGTGCTCGAAGCCCTGTTGGTCAACTACGTACCTGCCGACCTCATCGCTGGCGCGGTTGGTGGGGAAGGTGTGCTGCCCATCGTTGTCGCCGCTTTGGTGGGAATGCCGGCCTATCTGAACTCGTACGTCGCACCGCCACTGCTGGCCGGTTTGATGGAGCAAGGAATGACAGCAGGGGCAGCGATGTCGTTTATGGTTGCTGGTGCCGTCAGCTCGATCCCGGCGATGGCCGCTGTGTGGTCGCTGGTCAAACCCCGCGTGTTTGCGACCTACCTGAGTCTTGGTGTGGGTGGTGCGATTTTCGCAGGTATCATCTTTCAGATGGTATAAATACAAAAGCCGCCCGACGTGAGGGCCGGGCGGCTTTATTACACGGGTTCAACCCATCAGTTGTCTTCGCACAGGTGTGGCAGTTTGAACCTATACCGGGCCTCGCCACTTTCGACATATACGCGTTTCTCGATACAAGCCGTTGTGCCCACGGTTTGGGAAATTTGCCCTTCGGTCGACGTGATTGAAGTAGCAGATCCATCCGGCAACCGAACCGAGGCGATGACTCCGTTTTTAAGATCTCCGTTCACCGCAGTCGCAGTCAAAACCGGTACTGTCAGGAAGGCTTCGTGCTCGTGTTCACCTTCGTCACCCAGCAGAAACAGGAACGTGACAATAGCGATCATGACAACGCCGCCAGCCAAACCAAGACCCCAGGTTTTGAGGAAGGCATAAATCGAGACGGCGCGATGCGGGCCAAAAACAGCGGAAAAAACGTTAAGCATGGCTAGTCCGTAAAAAAGCCCCAGCCGTACCGGCCAGGGCTGATTTTGGATTATGGGCGAAGATCATCTTCGTCTTCGTCATCCGCCCCACCTTTGGGAAGGTTGAAGAAGCTGTCGGCATCGATGACCGGCTCTTCGTCTTTTTCTTCTGCTGGCTCGTCGGACAGCGAGAAGGTTTCGAGCCCTTCAATGGCTGTCGGAATCTTCGGCGCGGCATCCATTTCCAGAGACTGTTCGGTCGAGACCAGTTTGCGACGCTCATCATCGCTCATCACACCGCCTTCGGCTGCTTTCTTGGCGGCTGCTTTCTGAACGGCTGTGTCCAGCTCAGATTGTTTGCAAAGGCCCAGAGCAACCGGGTCGATAGGCTGCATGTTGGTGATGTTCCAGTGGGTACGCTCGCGGATCGACTGGATTGTCGGTTTGGTGGTGCCCACCAACTTGGCAATCTGGCCATCGCTGAGTTCGGGGTGGAACTTGACCAGCCACAGGATCGAGTTCGGACGGTCCTGACGCTTGGACAACGGGGTGTAACGCGGACCACGGCGCTTTTCTTCGCCAGCGGCCGAAGGATTGAACTTGAGCTTCAGCTTGTGAAGCGGGTTGTTCTGCGCCGCGTCGATCTCGTCCTGCGTCAGCTGGTTGTTGGCGATCGGGTCAAAGCCCTTAACGCCAGCAGCGACATCACCATCGGCGATGCCCTGCACTTCCAACTCGTGCATTCCTACGAAATCCGCGATCTGCTTGAAGCTGATCGTGGTGTTGTCCACCAGCCATACGGCGGTTGCCTTGGCCATAAGCGGTTTTGCCATCAGCCCGTCTCCTATACATACATCTGTCCCGTCGCCGGAATGCGGCGGCCCCGGGGATTTGGGGCAGGTTTCCGTTGTCGGGGAACTTGGGGCCTATATAGTCCCGCATGTGCAAGAAGGGAAGAGGCGAATGCGCTGGTTCGTATTGTGGGTCTTCAGCGCGGTTGCCGCGCTGGCCGAAGGCGAAAAGGCCGGAGAGTTCGATTACTATGTTCTGTCGCTCAGCTGGTCGCCCAACTGGTGCGCCCGCGAAGGTGATGCGCGTGGGTCTGATCAGTGCGATGCGCGTCATGATCATGGCTGGATTCTGCATGGCCTTTGGCCGCAATTTCACCAAGGCTGGCCGTCGTATTGCAGAACGCCGGAAGCACCGCCAACCCGACGTATGACACGCGAAATGGAAGATATTCAGGGCAGTGCGGGCCTAGCCTGGCACCAGTGGAAGAAACACGGCACCTGTTCCGGGCTGTCGGCAGCCGATTATTTCGCGCTGTCCCGGAGTACCTATGATGCGGTTGAGCGCCCGGAGGTCTTCCGCAAGCTGGACGCATCCGTGAAGTTACCCGCCGAAGTGGTCGAAGAAGCGTTTCTGAAGGCCAATCCCGAACTAGAGCGCGACATGATCACGGTCACGTGCAAGCAAGGCTATATCGAAGAGGTCCGCCTGTGCCTGTCGCGCGACCTTGATCCCGTGCCTTGTGGCCGTGACGTGATCCGCGACTGCACCGCAAAGGACGCTCTGTTCGATCCGATTCGTTAAAGCTTTTTGTTCTGACAATCGCGGGCATAGTCCAGTGCTTTGGCGGTGCCTTTGAGATCGATGGCCATGACGACCTCACCAGCCGGATTGTAGACGGTCATTGTCTTGTTTTGGGCGATTGCGTTGACGAAGCTTCTGTCGGTGAAAAACACGGTTGCGCCCGGCACGTCGCGCTCGTTGAACCCGATGGCCGTGGCATCATAGCTTTTGCCGTCCAGATCAAAGCGGATCGGATAGCTCTCACCCTGTTTAATGTCGCCCCACGCCTTGTTGTAGACTGCGAAATACCCGCGATTGCCCAATGCGTCGTAGCCCAACCTGACCACCGAGAGATCCTGATACACCGTCTGGATCAGACAGCCATTGCCAAGTGCTGGGTCCATCATGATGTTCCAGCCTTCGACGAAGCCCTTGTCGACAAGTTCCTGCGACAGGGCGGTGGTTGCAGTTAAGGTGGCGAAGGTGAGGGCGAGAAGGCGGGTCATAACGTATTCCAATCAAAGGGATCAAGTCTGAGGCATTCTACTACGCGTGCACGGAAGGCAAAGGCCCTTTTGCTTTTTAGCGACCTTTTTGACTCCGGGTCTTGATCCATGCGCAAGGGTGAACCCTGCTATGAAGGCTTGGCCAGCAACTTGAAACCCGGACGCTGACCCATAGTTTTATGCCGAAACAGATTCAGGAGCGTTCCATGTCTCAATTTCCAAGAACCTTTTCACATATCGGATTGTCGGTTCCAAATGTGGATGAGGCTGTAAAATTCTACTCCGAGGTCCTAGGGTTTTACGTCATCATGACGCCCACGGATGTGGTCGAGGATGACTCGGATATTGGCGTCATGTGCACGGATGTTTTTGGTCCGGATTGGAAAAAACTACGTATCGCACATCTGGCGACTGCGGATCGCATCGGGATTGAGCTTTTTGAGTTTGACGGGAATTACGCGCCCGAAAACAACATCGATTTCCGCAGAAATGGAACGTTTCACTTTTGCATTCAGGACCCTGACATCGAAGGTCTGGTCGAAAAGATTGTGCAAGCCGGTGGAAAACAGCGGATGCCGATCCGGCACTATTATCCCGGAGAAAAGCCATACCGCATGGTCTATGTTGAAGACCCATTTGGTATCGTATTCGAACTCTACAGCCACTCGTATGAGCTGACCTACTCGTCTGGTGCTTACACCTGAAGCCTGCGAGCATGCTTTGATAAGCGTTAGGGCGACAATGCAGTTGTCGCGCTGGTCCAACACGACCCGCTATATTTCCTTTCGCGCCCTGAGTGCCGCGGTGATTGTCCCGTCATCCAGATAATCCAGCTCTCCGCCAATCGGCACGCCCTGAGCCAGTGAGGTCAGGCGGACCTGCCCCTCCAACTGATCGGCGATGTAGTGGGCTGTGGTTTGGCCATCGACGGTGGCGTTGAGCGCAAGGATAACCTCTGTGATCCCTTCGGCCAGAACCCGATCCTTCAGGCGCGGGATGCGTAATTCGTCCGGGCCAACTCCGTCCAGCGCCGACAGCGTGCCGCCCAGAACGTGATAGCGGCCCTTGAACACGCCAGCGCGTTCCATCGCCCAGAGGTCGGCCACGTCTTCGACGACGCACAGCTCTCCGGTTGCGCGGTCCTCGCTGTTGCAGATGTCACAGATATCGGTGGTGCCCACATTGCCGCAATTCAGGCATTCCCGAGCGGTGATTGCGACCTGCTGCATCGCGTCTGAAAGGGGCGTCAGCAGCAGGGCGCGTTTTCGAATCAGGTGCAACACCGCGCGGCGGGCCGAGCGGGGGCCAAGGCCGGGCAGTTTGGCCATCAGGTCGATCAGATTGTCGATGTCGCTGTTCGAACTCACGGTCTGTCCTGCGTATCGCCGGAGGGAAGCTCCGGCGAATCCAATTGTGAAATGATGAAAATCAGAACGGCAGCTTGATGTCTGCGGGCAGGCCCATGCTTTCGGTCAGCTTGGCCATTTCAGCCTGAGAGCGCTCGGCAGCTTTGGTCTGCGCGTCCTTGATGGCAGCCAAAATCAGGTCTTCGACCACTTCCTTGTCGTCACCGTTGAATATCGACGGGTCGATGTCCAGACCTTTGAGCTCGCCTTTGGCGGTCGCCGTCGCCTTGACCAGACCAGCCCCGGATTCACCGACAACCATCATGTTGTTCAGCTCTTCCTGCATTTCGGTCATCTTTGTTTGCAAGTCCTGCGCGGATTTCATCATCTTGGCCATGTCGCCCAGACCGCCAAGCCCGCCGAGTCCTTTCAGCATAGGTATTCTCCTGTGTCTCTGTTTGGTCTCTAGATACGGCCCGTCGAAGCGCGGCACAAGGGTTGTCCCGCCGGTCGGAGAGGTCTTTCAAACCACGCGGACGTCGTGCAAGCCGTCTGTCTCGGTAACCGAGCAGCAGATCGATTTCAGGGTTCTTGGATGGTCGTAGTCCCAGGGACGACCGCGATGCATTGTTGCGCGCTCGTCCCAGATCAATACATCGCCGACGGACCAATGGTGCGAATAGACGTATTCGGGCTGCGTGCAAAACGCGATGGCTTCGTCCAGTAGGGACTGACTTTGTTCATGCCCCATGCCTTCGATGGCAAAGGCGTGCGAGGCGATGAACAGGGCTTCTTCTCCGGTTACCGGGTTCGGCCAAATCGCGCGCCATGGGCGATCTGGCCATCGCGTCATTTTTGGCAGCGCAGCGAGGTCGGCTGAAATTTTTGAACGGGAATGCGACAACCGGTGCCAGATGATGGCGTCCCTAAGAACGGATTTCAGACGATCTGGCATATGCGCCCAAGCGGCGCGGGTCGATGCGATCTCGGTTTCGCCGCCGGATGGCGGGACGACTTTTGCCGTCAGAATATTGATCAGCGCCGGCGTCGGCAGGAACGTGCTGTCTGTGTGCCACAACATGTTGGCCTGCAAATCCAACAGACGCAGATCGTCTTTCGCACGCAGCCCATCCTTGGTTTTGTTTGTCAGTTCGGGAAGCTGAAACTCAACATCGCGACCCGCTGCCATGGCTTCACGGTTTTCCAATGGCCCAAAAAGTTCGGCAAGGCGAATGTGGTCCGCATCAGATATCGATTGGGCCGGAAACAAAAGCACAGAGCGGGTTTCGAATGCGCGCCGGATTTCCGGAAAGTAACGCTGTTTGGTAACGTCGCGCAAATCTAGGTCGTGAACGACCAATCCGAAACGTGGGTGCAGTGGTGATGTTCGCATGAAATCCCTCCCTGGCATCATGGAAGGGTGTACCTGTTTGAAGGGTCGATCTGCTTCGTTTGCGACACGGGATCGAGCGCTTTCGGGTCAGTCTTCTTCGAACGGGTCCCACTCATCTTCAACTTCAGGAAGCGCTTCGGTCTCGACCTGGGCGGCGCGTTGTTCCGGCGTCTCGATCTTTGTGATCTTTGCCTTGGGGAATTGCGCCAGCACCGCCTGAACCAGAGGATGCTTTTCAGCTTCGGCCTTCAAGGCCAGCTCGGCCTCATCTCGCACTTCGGCAATTGTCGGCGTATCCCCGTTCGAGACGATCGAGACAGCCCACCGGTTTCCGGTCCAGCGTTGCAGGGCAGAGCCCAGCCGGGGCGCAAGGTCTGTCGGTGCATTCGTGGCTGGGGTGAACTCGATCCGACCGGGCTGATAAGACACAAGTCGCACGCCGTTTTCCACTTCAACCAGAAGCTTCACGTCGCGGTTGGCGCGGATCAGTTCGACCACGTGCTCAAAGGTCGGGTACCGGGCCAGGGCCGTCTGAGCATCCTGTGCCAATGCGGCAACCGGCGCGCCGCTTGAACCACGTGGGGCCGAGGCGTATGTGGATGCGGGGGTGGCGCTGGCCTGCGCGGGTGTTGCACCCTGCCGAGACATCAAGGTGCCGCCGCTAGGTCCACCTGCCGGAGGCGGCGGGGCGTCCTGCAGCCGTTTGACCAGTTCTTCAGGGCTGGGCAGATCAGCAACATGGGTCAGGCGGATAACGGCCATCTCAGCGGCCATCATGGCATTGGGCGCGGCCGAGACTTCTTCGAGCGCTTTCAGCAACATCTGCCACATCCGGGTCAGAACGCGCATCGGCAGGGCCTCTGCCATGTGTTGGCCACGGCTCCGTTCGTCCGGAGAAACGGTTGGGTCTTCGGCGGCGTCTGGCGTGATCTTCACGACGGACACCCAATGTGTGATCTCAGCCAGATCGCGCAAGACAGCCAATGGGTCAGCACCTTCTGCGTATTGGCCGCTGAGTTCTGTCAGTGCGCCTGCGGCGTCGCCCCGCAGGATCATGTCCATGAGGTCCAGAACGCGGCCACGGTCCGCAAGGCCCAGCATTGCGCGAACCTGTTCGGCAGTGGTTTCACCCGCCCCGTGCGATATCGCCTGGTCCAGCAGCGAGGTTGCATCCCTTGCAGACCCTTCCGCGGAGCGCGTGATCAGCGCCAGCGCATCTTCTGCGATCTCAGCGCCTTCCGCTGACGCGATCTTTTGCAGAAGGCCGATCATATCCTCGGGTTCGATCCGGCGCAGGTCAAAGCGCTGGCAGCGGGACAGAACTGTGACCGGCACCTTGCGGATTTCAGTGGTTGCAAAGATGAACTTCACATGCTCGGGCGGTTCCTCAAGCGTCTTGAGCAGCGCGTTGAAAGCGCTGGTCGAAAGCATGTGGACCTCATCGATGATGTATATCTTGTAACGCGCGCTGGCGGCGCGATAGCGGACACTGTCGATAATCTCGCGAATATCGTTCACGCCAGTTCGGCTGGCGGCGTCCATCTCCATCACATCGACGTGGCGGCCTTCCATGATCGCCACGCAGTGTTCGCATTGGCCGCAAGGTTCGGTCGTCGGGCCGCCATTACCGTCGGGCCCGATACAGTTCATACCCTTGGCGATGATCCGTGCGGTGGTGGTTTTTCCGGTGCCGCGAATGCCGGTCATGATGAAAGCCTGCGCAATCCGGTCCGCTTCGAACGCGTTTTTCAGGGTGCGCACCATGGCATCCTGACCCACCAGATCGGCAAAGGTTTCCGGGCGATATTTGCGGGCGAGAACCTGATAGGCGGGGCTGGGCGTGTCGGTCATGTTTTCTCGGTCGGATTCGGTGCTTCGGCTCAGCGTAGTGGTCGCTGCCTTCCGCGTCCACTGCGAGGCGCGATGATTTTTGATTTAGATTCTGACCGGATTCGCACTAAGCTGGTCCAACAAAATTTATGGTGCATTTTCGTTAAGAGTTCTTGGTGGAGGACACTGGTTTATGTCGCAACTGGTTATCTATGCCCTGCAAGTCGCGGGGGGTACACTTGCCCTGACATCGATGCCCGGACGGGGCGGGGATTATGAAAGGGATCTGGATACGATTGCCGCATGGAAGCCGGGGCTGGTTGTTTCAATGACAACGGACGTCGAGATGCTCCAAAACGGGGCGCAGGAATTCGGCAGCGATATCCAAAGCCGCGCCAGCCGGTGGGTGCATCTGCCGATCGAAGACTTTGGCGCCCCTACGCCTGCAGTTGAAGAGGCGTGGCCCTCGATCAGCGCGGCCGCCCGGCATGCTTTGACGGGTGGAGGGCGGGTACTGGTGCATTGTCGGGGCGGCTGCGGCAGGTCGGGAATGGTTGTTCTGCGGCTGATGGTCGAATGCGGCGAACAGCCAGACAAAGCCCTGGAGCGTTTGCGGGCGCTGCGTCCTTGTGCCGTGGAAACAGACGCCCAATTGGCCTGGGCAGCACAGAATTTTCAGGCTCAAGTCGTATAGTCTTAGGCCGAAATCTGTTCAGGCGCGTGCACGGGTTTGCGAGGCCGCAGCTTTGCAACCTCGATCATCGCGCAGGGTGGGTCTGTAATGATGCCGGATGGCAAGGCGCTGAACGTGTTTCCAAAGATCAGATCGGCGTAAGCGTTCAGGTCCTGCGGCTCTGCTTCAGGCTGTGTATCGCAAAAGATGCGAATTCTGTCTGATTGCGCTCGGAAAGTTGCGTGGCATCCTTGCGTGCAATGTGACAATTCACTGCCACCTTCAAACTCGAACCCGTCGCTTGTGGCGGCTGTGGCCTGCTTCATCGCCTCGGAAATTGAGCGTGCCAGCCGCGCCAGGGCAGGGCAGGTTTTGCCCGTCCGCTGACACACCGTTGCACTGTATTCATGCGTCTTCGTCTTCCAGATCATCCTGCGCCCTCCGCGCGTGGTGGGCAGGAGAGTTGGGTCAGGTGGGACGGCAACGTGCTGTCAGGACCTGCCCGGACACCCCGCCCGAGTTTCGGTTTCAGTTCCGATGGCAGGTCTCCTGACTTGCGGGTCATGGCTTTGCCGACCTTCCCAGCCCTAGGGGCCAGTGGTGTTTTGGCATCGCTCACCGCTTACAGTTGCGGGGGCAGTCGCGGATTTGGTTTGCGCCCGGATGACCAGACTGAACCGCACCGTGTTCCCTTTTCATCCCGACCCCTTGTGGGGGACAGGAACCATCACACAATCGCTAGCGTCTGATCCGGTTCCGAGTCAAGCTGATCTTTTACCCCGACGTGTGGTCATGCTGGATGGGGGGAACGTTCCTCTTTAGTGTTTAAAATATTGAAGCCAAGCAATTCAGTTTTTCAGTGCAGGGTCAGGGATCATGTTGGACGCAGAGCAGACGGTGTTGGCTGAAGATTTCCTTTTCCCATCCGGGTCCACGACCCTTGCAGCACGGTTGTACCGACCGCTGTCAGAGCCTGAAACCGTGGTTGTGCTGAATAGTGCAACGGGTGTGCCGCGCGACTATTATCGCCACTTCGCACAGTGGCTAGCGGCCGAGCGGGGTATGGCGTGTCTGACCTATGACTACCGGGATTTCGGGCATTCTCTGACCGGCCGTATGAAGGATGCGCGTGCAACAATGGCGGATTGGGCTTTGATCGACATGCCAGCGGCGCGGGCGGAAATGCGCAGGCGTTATCCTGATGCGCAGCAATGGACCATTGGTCATTCCGTTGGTGCGATGCTGGGGCCTGTTCAGCCCGACATCGACCAAATCGATCGGATGATTTGCGTGTGTTCGGGGCTCGTAACCCTCAGTGATCACCCATGGCCTTACCGTGGATTGGCCGGTGTTTTCTGGTATGGACACGCACCGGTACTGGTCAAAGCACTTGGCTATCTGCCGGGAAATGCGATCGGGTTTGGTGCGGACTTGCCGGGCTCGGTCTACTGGCAATGGCGCGAATGGTGCACGGCTCCTTTGAATTATGTACCTGAAATCGGACAAAACCTTCCTGAGGCGCGTTGGGACGGCTCCGGTAGACCCGTGGATTTGTTCACTTTCGAGGACGACCAGATGGTCCCGCCCGAAGCTGTCTGGCGGCTTGCCGACCTTTATGGCGCCGAGGCTAAGCGGCACCTGCTTAGGTCTGATGACTTCGGATTGTCAGAGATTGGCCATATCGGAGCTTTTGCTCGGCGTAATGCGGCAGTTTGGCCGAGCCTGATCGCGTGATCAGGCTCGACTTTTGAATTACCGAGTATTTTTCGCTTAACGCCCTTTATGCAGTTTTCGATCCTTCATGACACCCCGCACCATCTTACCGAACGCTTTGTCCCGTGCCCGGGATTGGGCGACGGTTTCCGAGTTGCGCTGATCTTCGCGCCGAAGCTTTCGCCATCGATCCAAGCGGGCAGGGTCAAGCACGCCTTGTTTGATCGCCCGCTGTACAGCACAGCCTGGTTCGGATTCGTGCTGACAATCTGAAAAACGGCAGTTCAGGCCAAGTACGGCGAGGTCCGAGAACACCTCGTCGATACCGTCCTGAGCTTCAAGCAGACGCAATGCGCGCATTCCAGGCGTATCAATCAGCCAGCCGCCGTTGCGCATCCGGTGTAACGCGCGCGCCGTGGTTGTGTGCCGACCGCGAGCGTCGTTCTCGCGAATACCTGACGTCGCCAAATCCTGATCGGTCAAGCCGTTGGACAATGTCGTCTTGCCAACGCCTGACGACCCAACCAGTGCTCCGGTCTGGCCTTTGGGGCACCAGGATAAGACCTTTTCCAATTCCGTTAGGTCTAGCGCGTTGATCGCCAGAACTGTCAGAAACGGGTCCAGAGCCTGCACCTGTTCCGAGAAACGATTGGGGTCATCCGATTGGTCAGCCTTTGTCAGGACAACAACCGGGTAACATCCTGCCTGATGTGCAAGTGCCAGATAACGCTCTAGCCGGGGCAGGTTGAAATCAGCGTTGCACGAACTGACGATGAACAGCACATCGACATTGGCAGCGATCAGTTGCGTCGCAGCGCCTGTACCGGCGGCGCGCCGGTGCAACAGGCTGCGCCGGTCGAGTAGATGTTGCACGCGATTGTCGTCGTCCGTGAGAACCCAGTCTCCGACGGCATAGCTGCCGGTCGATTGATCAAGGGTCAGCAATGGAGATTCGCCCTGCGGATTCAGCCCGATCAGGCGGTCCCTATGAACGGAAGCGATGCGAAAAGGCGTGCACGAAGGATGAGCCGCGTGTTGCGCGGCAAAGTGAGAGGACCATCCAAGGTCCGAAAGTGAAGAATTCATTGGTCTGCCTGTTGTCAGAAACAGCAATCCCAACGGATGGCGATCGCGCATCCCCGGGTCATGTGTTCAGGCAGTCAGCAAGTAGTGTGAGATCAGAACCGCGCTGCCCGAAGGGTTTTTGTTACAATCATAAAGCCCTCCTGTGGCTAAGGTTCATGAAGTGAGAGGTTGGACATCGACCCAAGCGGGGCTCGTTGTGGCTGCTTCCTTCCGGACCTGACCAGGTTGGCGAGGCGCTCGCCCGCGCCAACCTCTCGAGTCTGGATATAGGGAAGGTGTGGGCAAAAGACAACCCGTCAGAATGTCAGGCGAATACGTTCGAACCCATTGGAATCTGATTCCAGCAGTCTGGCTTTGAACGGGCGCAATTCGTTAATGTGTTTTAACGCACCCGGACCGGTTCGAAGCACGGATTGTGTACCTGTTTGGGGTGCCAGCACAAAAGGATAAGGTTGCTGCGCGATTGGATCAGGCGGAAGGCGATCGGACAGGTAATCCCGCACCAAATCCTTGATGTCCAGCGACGGCAGATTGATGCGTTGGGCCGTGGAAGCGGCGGGGAAATGCCCACCACCGCTGACGCGGTAATTGTTGCTGGCCAGCACTAATCTCTGTTCAGGAAGAACCGGCTGGCCTGCGTATTTCAGGTCGCGAATCCGTCTGTTAGCAGGATCGATCATGCGCCCCTCGGCGTTGAAGCGCGCTGGTTGCGACGGATCAATTTTATAGGTCAGGCCAAAGATGACGTCGAAATTGTACCCGGCGCGTTTGGGGTTGATCAGATCCGTTTCGACATCACAGGCAAGCTGGTTGAACATGCTTGCCGACATTTCAAGCCAGTCCAGCACATCTGCGCCGCTGATCTGGATGGCACGCAATTCGTTGGGAAACGGATACAGATCCGCAAAATGGCGCAGGCATATTTCTCCTGCCGGAACATCCGTAAAGTGCCTGGGGCCTGCGCGGCCGCCGCTTTTACCGGGAGCCACGACTGACAAAAGCGGTAATTCGCCCGGGGCGGATCCATGCAGGAAAGGACGCAGAGCTGCAGCCTGTGCCGCGGCAACCAGGGCCAGCCCGCGATCTGGTGCGCAGAAGCTGAAATAGCTGTGCATGGTGTCAGCCACGTGCGCCACAGGTTTGGCCACTGCGCGACGGGTTTGACGATGGGCATTGGCAACAAGGCGCACCAAGTCATCGTCTTCATCGACCTCAGCGCCATTTTCACAGACAGGGTGCAGTTCAACGTGGCAATCCGTAACGCTGAACCCGGCATCTGGCCGAGGTGTAACAACCAGATCGATTACGCCAAGATACGACCCCGCGGAACCGGCCATGACAACCGGTGTTTCATGTATCAACCCTTTTTCCTGATCGAGATACGAGGCGTCGCCGTGGCCGCCGCCTGGAAAGGTCAAGTGAGTGTGCCCGGCGACAATTGCGTCGATTCCATCTATAGCTGCCAGGGGGATGACGGCGTTTTCCATGCCTTCAGAAGCATCCGCCGGACCCAGGCCTGAATGGGCCAACATCACTATCAGATCACACCCTTGATTGCGCAGAAGCCCAGTCAGGTCGCGCGCGGTTGAGAAGATACCGCTGGCTGTTACCTCTCCGTTCAGGTGATGTTCTTCCCAGCGGACGGTCTGGGGGGGAAGACCAGAAATAAGGCCGATGCGAATGGGTGTCTCGGTGCCGTTCACAGATACGGTTCGGTCCAGGATTGCATGGCTATGCCAGATCTGATTGCCGCCCGAGCGAAGCAAGTTGCTGCACAAAACCGGGCATGGCGCTTGTGCGAGGATGTCGTCCAAGGTTGGCAGCCCAAAGCCAAAATCATGGTTTCCAAGGCCGATGGCGTCGTAACCAAGCGCCGCGAACGCCTGCATCATCGGATGCGGTGTGTCGTTACGAACAGCCCATTCGCCCAGAGGTGTACCCTGAATAGAATCTCCGTTGTCCACCAAAAGGACCAACGCGTCATGGGCTTGTTGACGGGCGTTTCGGATCAGGCTGGCGGTGCGCGTTAACCCAAGCGTCGGGTCCTGGGTGTCTGTGTAATAGTCAAAACCTGTCAGGTGCATATGCAGGTCAGTCGTTGCCAGAATGCGAACACGCCCGTAGTTTTTCGCGGGGCGTACCTGCTTCAATGGGTTTTGCTTCACTTCGGATAGTCTGCTTTTGAAAAGGGTTATTGATTAAATAGCACAGAGCGTAACTTAAATGATTTTTCCGAGGCCGTCATGCGGCTTTTCGACGGCGGCGATGTGTAGCGCAAAGGATTGAATTGCCATTGCAACGCAGGCTGTGACATGGCAGCCCTGTGCCCCGAACCAAAAGGAAACCCAATGAAACACGCAGAGCAGGTGACGTTTGGCGGCTCGGGCCTGGATCGGGCGGCCCATATTCGCGGGAGCGCTGAACTTCTGGAAGAAGCGACAAACAACCCGGCCACGCAATGCATGATGGTGTGGCGCGGCAAAGTTCTGGTGGAAGGTGATGGGTTGGATCAGCTTGTTTTGCTGCCGATGACGCATCCGTTGGTCAGTGACGGCCCCGAAGGCATAGTTGAGGCCCCGGTCTTTTTGGGTTTGACCGCCGAAGATGCGCCTTTGTTTGCCGTGGATATCTCTGCCTGGACGGCAGAAGGTCTGGACCTGACCGGACTAGGGGAGTTCGTAGACAAATCTGAGCAGCAGCATCCGGATTTGCCGTATGGGTGTGTGTTTGCCGAGTTGCGCCGGATCATGACGCGATTGTCGGCGCGGGATGCGGAACTGGCCGCGACGGCTAAGGCAGTGATCGGCTGGCACGAAACGCATCGGTTTTGTGCGCGTTGCGGTGCAGCCAGTGAGATGTCGCAAGGCGGTTGGCAACGCAGTTGTCCATCATGTGGCGGGCAACACTTCCCACGTACCGACCCTGTTGTGATCATGTTGATCACATATGGGGAGAATGTGCTGATGGGGCGGTCTCCGGGTTGGCCCGAGGGGATGTTTTCGTTGCTGGCCGGCTTTGTCGAGCCCGGAGAAACCTTGGAAGCTGCCGTACGCCGCGAGGTAATGGAAGAGGCGGGCGTGCCGGTCGGGGAAGTATCCTATCTGTCCAGCCAGCCCTGGCCATTCCCGGCTTCGTTGATGTTCGGCTGCGCGGGTGAGGCACTATCGTGTGACATCGCTATTGATCCCGTCGAGATCGAAGAGGCGATGTGGGTGAGCAAATCCGAGATGATGCAGGCCTTTGCCGGGGACCATCCAACTCTGTTGCCCGCTCGCAAAGGTGCAATCGCACATTTTCTTCTTGAGAACTGGCTTGCGGATACGCTGGACTGACGAAATATTGGCGCGGCCATAAACATCGAAGGGTATCATGCAGTTTTCAGCCCGTGAGGATATCGAAGCCCCAATCAACGCGGTATTCGACATGGTGTCGGATTTCGAGCGGTTCGAACGCATGGCCATGCGCCGGGGGATCGACGTAAGGCGCTCAGATGCCGAGGCGATCTTTGCTGCGGGAACTGAATGGCAGACAGAGTTCAAGCTGCGCGGCAAGTTGCGCCAGATGTCGGTGATCATGGCGGGCTACGACCGGCCTTCGCAAATGCGTTTCGAGGCCAACAGCAAGGGCATGACCGGCCTGACAAGTGTGGATTTTCTGGCCCTGTCACCGCGCAGAACGCGCCTGAGCCTCGAGATGTCACTGGTGGCCAAAACCTTGCCTGCACGCCTGTTGTTGCAATCTGTAAAGTTGGGCCAATCCCGGTTTCGCAAACAGCTGCAATCCCGGCTGAGTGAATTTGCACGCGAGTTGGAGCAGCGCCATCTGCATGGCGCATAACAAAACGCTGTTGCGCTGTTACATTGTGCGATTGAGCAAAAGAGGCAGGTTGTCGAGTTGAACGGCCACAAGCGCTAGCGTGATGATCGCTTGCAAGGAGGCTGGGCGCAGCAACCTGCGCCAATCCAAATTTGCCCAATCGAAGGAATTGTTACCTATCCGCGCGGTTGCGCGGCTGGGTAAACGCCCAGTATTTCAACGTTGGTCGTGAAATGCTCTAACTCGTCCATGGCCAGTTGCACATTCCGGTCGTCGGGATGCCCGACGATATCTGCATAGAACTGTGTCGCGGTGAAGGATCCGTCGACCATATAGCTTTCCAGCTTGGTCATGTTGATCCCGTTGGTAGCAAAGCCGCCCATCGCCTTGTAAAGCGCCGCCGGGATATTGCGGACCTGAAACACAAAGCTGGTGATCATGCCATGTTCGCCGCGACGTGTCAGATCGAACTGGCGGGACATCACAAGGAAACGGGTCGTGTTGTCGTCACTGTCCTCGATGTGGCGGGCCAGCACATTCAGGTTGTAGATCTCACCAGCCAATTCGCTGGCCAGCGCTGCAGAGTGGAGGTCGCCCACCTCAGCCACTTCGCGTGCCGCGCGGGCGTTGTCGGGGCTGACACGCCCGCGAATGTCGTGCTTTTTCAGGAACCCCGCGCATTGCGGCAGCAGCACCAGATGAGAATGTGCCTCGGTGATATCTTCCAGTTTTGCGCCGGGGACGCCCAACAAGTTGATATGTACCCGCACAAATGCCTCGCCGATGATATGCAAGCCGCTATGAGGCAACAGCCGGTGAATATCGGCGACCCGTCCGTAGGTTGTGTTTTCGACCGGAAGCATCGCCAGATCGGCCGCGCCAGAACGAACCGATTCGATCACATCTTCGAAAGTACGGCAGGGCAGGGCCTCCATATCGGGCCGCGCGTTGCGGCACGCCTCGTGACTATAGGCGCCCGGTTCACCTTGAAATGCGATGCGATTGGTCATTTGGTCGATTCCATGCAACAAGTTCGCGATTTGGTCGTTTCGTCGCGGTGTCTATACCTTGCCTCTCGTAAGGGGAAGCCTTAGACAGCAGCCCAGACAGCTGAAATGGACTCGCGATCAATGTTCGACACGATGACAGTTACCAAGGCCGCTGCAGGCCTGTTCGGCACTTTCCTGGTGCTGCTTCTGGCCAAATGGGGGGCGGATGTCCTCTATTCTTCCGGTGGCCATGGCCACGCTGAGGCCGCCTACATTATCGAAACCGAAAGCTCGGGCGAAAGCGCCGACGGTGAAGAAGTGGTCTTCGAAGACCTGCTGGCCGCCGCTGACGTTGAGAAAGGTGCCAAGGTTTTCCGCAAGTGCACCGCGTGCCACAAGCTGGAAGACGGCGCAAACGGAACGGGCCCATACCTGTACGCTGTTGTGGACCGCCCTGTTGCATCGGCCAAGGGCTTTACAGGTTACTCGGCCAGCATGCAGGCCCACGGCGGCAACTGGACGCCTGAGGCGCTGGATGCCTTCCTGGAACGCCCAAGCGCCTACATCTCGGGCACATCGATGAGCTTTGCGGGTCTGAAAAAGCCGCAGGATCGCGCAGACGTGATTGCCTATCTGCAGACAATCGGCAACTGATTGCCAGTCAGATCAAAGCTTTCCAAAGCCGCTGCCCCATGCAGCGGCTTTTTTTGTCTGAAGGAAACTTCACAAAGCGCTCACGCATTCTAAACTTGAATCTGTCAGCGTTGGCACTTTAGCTAGCGGTTACGACATTGATGATGACAATGACCCAAAGGACGAGCCACATGATATCCCTGATGCCCGCTGCACGTGATCTTAAGATACGGCCTTGGGCTGGCATATTGGGGCTGTGCACGGCTTTGGTCACTCCGCAAATCGTGCAGGCTTTGGACGATGGTGTTACCAGCAGTCATGGCTACTCATATTTTGGCAATCTGGATTATCCCGCTGATTACGCTCACCTGAACTATGTGAACCCGGATGCTCCTAAAGGTGGTGAGCTTTCTTTGGCTGCCTCGGGCACGTTCGATTCTCTCAATCCCTATTCCCGCAAGGGGCGCGCTGGCGCTTTGACGACGCTGCAATATGATCGCTTGTTTGAAAGTGCGGATGACAGTGTCGGGCAATATTACGGAGTATTGGCAGAAAGTCTGGAGTATGACGAAGGGCGGAACTACGTCATCTTTCACCTGCGGCCCGAAGCAACCTTTTGGGATGGAACGCCGGTAACGGCGGAAGATGTCGTCTATAGCCACCGCCTGTTCATCGAACAGGGTCTGCCCTCTTACGCGCAGGCCGTGGGTCGCATGGTGACGGGGGCCGAAGCGCTGGATGAACATACGGTTAAGTTCTCGTTTAACCCCGAAGTTACCCGCCGTAGCCTGATCGAAACAGTAGGCTCGACCCCCGTATTTTCAAAAGCGTGGTTCGAAGCGGATGAGTCCAGGCGCCTGGATGAGCCTCGCCTGGAAGTAGCGGTTGGATCAGGTCCGTATAAGCTTGACAGCTACGACATCAATCGTCGGATCGTTTACAAGCGCCGTGATGATTATTGGGGCAAGGATCTGCCGTTCAATGTTGGTCGGAACAATTTCGACACAATCCGCGTCGAATACTTTGCTGATCAGACCGCGGCGTTCGAAGGTTTCAAAGCCGGTGAGTACACGCTGCGTATCGAAAGCGACCCCAAGCTTTGGGCGACGGGGTATGATTTCCCGAAGCTGAGCGAAGGCGAGGTGGTTCGCGATGAGATCGTGGATGGTAGTCCGCCGACCCCATCGGGTTTTGTTTTCAATCTGGGAAAACCGCAGTTTGCTGACAAGGACGTCCGCAAAGCCCTTGCCTTAGCCTTTAACTTCGAATGGGCAAACGAGTCTTTGCTGTTCGGGCTGAATGCGCCACGCAATTCCTTCATTCAAGGCACCCCGCTTGAGGCAAAAGGTCTGCCTGAAGGTGATGAGATGGCGTTTTTGCAAGCTTTGGGTGACGTTGTGCCCGGAGACTTTCTGACAGAGCCTGCGGTCTTGGCCCACGAGTCAAATCCTGCGCGTCTGAACGATCGGAGAAATCTTCGTAAAGCAGCGAAAATACTGGACCAGGCCGGTTGGCCTGTTGGCGATGGCAATGTGCGGCGCAATGCCGAAGGACAGACATTGAAGGTGAATATCCCCTATCCTTCAAACCTGCCGACTTCAACAGCAACCATGATCGAAACCTATGTTCAGAACTTGCAGTCTATTGGTGTCGACGCTTCGGCTGAAAAGGTTGACCCGGCGCAGTACACCCTTCGCAGCCGCGAGAGGGACTACGATATGGTCTATTCCACACGTTACGGTTCATTCCTGTCCACAGGCGGCGGGTTAAGCCAGATGTATGGATCGGAAGAAGCTGCATTCAGCCTCTTTAACCCCGCCGGATTGGCTAGCCCCCTAGTTGACGCAATCATTGAAGCGTCTTTTGAAACCGACAATCAGGCAGATCAGGACACGGCACTTACTGCGCTTGATCGCGCCTTGCGTTATGAGTTCTTCGTGGTCCCTGTGGGATTCATCGCTGACTACTGGACGGCATATTACGATATGTACGAATACCCCGAAAACCTGCCGCCCTATTCGTTGGGTCATCTGGATTTGTGGTGGATCAATCCGGAAAAAGAGGCTGCGTTGAAAGCGAAAGGCGCACTGCGATAACATGGGCGCCTATATTCTAAGACGCTTGTTGCTGATCATTCCAACCCTTTTGGGCATCATGATCGTCAACTTCACGCTGGTACAATTCGTGCCGGGTGGACCGGTCGAGCAGATCATCGCGCAGATCGAAGGTCAGGGGGACGTATTTGCCGGATTTGCGGGTGGAGGCGATGCTGGCGCAGGTTCTGAACCCGCAGGTGGTGTTTTCGATGATAAATATGTCGGCGCACGCGGCCTGCCGCCCGAGTTCATTGCTGAGTTGGAAAAAGAATTCGGTTTCGACAAACCGCCTTTGGAGCGGTTCCTGATTATGATGGGCAACTATCTGACGCTGGACTTCGGCGAGAGTTATTTCCGTTCGATCAGTGTGATTGATCTGGTGCTTGAAAAGATGCCGGTTTCAATCTCATTGGGTCTGTGGTCGACCCTGATTGCTTATCTGGTTTCTATTCCGCTGGGCATCCGCAAGGCGATCAAAGATGGATCACAGTTCGATACCTGGACCAGCGGGGCGATCATTGTGGCTTATGCGATCCCGGGCTTTCTGTTTGCGATCCTCCTTCTAGTGCTGTTCGCGGGTGGGTCGTACTGGCAGATCTTCCCGCTGCGCGGATTGACCTCGGACAATTGGGAGAGCCTCAGCCTGTTCGGCAAGATTGCGGACTACTTCTGGCATATTGCGCTGCCGACCATTGCGCTCACGATCTCGGCTTTTGCGACACTGACATTGCTGACCAAGAACTCGTTTCTGGATGAAATCAAGAAACAATATGTCATGACGGCCCGCGCAAAGGGACTGAGCGAGCGAAAGGTGCTGTATGGTCATGTTTTCCGCAACGCGATGCTGATCGTGATCGCGGGCTTTCCTGCGGTGTTCATCGGCGTGTTCTTTGGTGGGTCGATCATCATCGAGACGATTTTCTCGCTGGACGGTCTGGGCCGTCTGGGATTCGAGGCAGCCGTGGCGCGCGATTACCCGGTGATTTTCGGCACCCTCTTCATCTTCGGCCTGATGGGGCTGGTCGTTGGTATCATTAGCGATCTTATGTATGTGCTGGTCGATCCGCGCATCGACTTTGAAAAGCGGGAGGGGTAAATGGCGCTCTCCCCTCTGAACCAGCGTCGCTGGAACAACTTCTGTCGCAACCGGCGCGCGTTCTGGTCGCTCATCATATTCTCGGTTCTGTTTGGCCTTTCCCTATGCGCCGAGTTTATCGCAAATGACAAACCCATCGTCGTGAAGTACCGGGGTGAGTTCTATACGCCGATCTTCAACTTCTATGCGGAAACGGAATTTGGTGGCGATTTCCAGACGGAAGCCATTTATCGCGATCCCGAAGTTCAATGCCTGATCGATAGCGGCGGACTGGAAGAGTGTTTCGACGATCCCGAAGGCATCATAGAACAAATCGACGCCGGGACTTTCCAGGCGGAAGGGTTCGAGCGTGGCTGGGCGCTTTGGCCGCTGATCCCATACTCCTTCAACACTTCGGTAGACCGACCTGGGGCTGCGCCTTTGCCGCCCAACGGTCAGAATCTGTTGGGCACGGATGACACCAAACGCGATGTGCTGGCACGCGTGATATACGGGTTCCGGTTGTCGATCCTGTTCACACTGCTTGTGACCGGTGCCGCCAGCCTGATCGGTATTTTCGCTGGTGCAATTCAAGGATTCTTCGGCGGTTGGTTGGATCTGATCTTTCAACGGATCATCGAGATCTGGTCAGCGACGCCTTCGTTATATGTGATCATCATCATGTTCGCTGTTCTGGGCCGAAGTTTCTGGCTGCTGGTAGCGTTGATGATCCTGTTCAGTTGGACCGGTTTGGTCGGCGTCGTACGCGCGGAGTTTCTACGCGCGCGGAACCTTGAATATGTGCGCGCGGCGCGGGCGCTGGGCGTCGGCAATATGACCATCATGTTCCGCCATATGCTGCCCAATGCAATGGTGGCCACCTTGACTTTCATGCCCTTCATTGTCACCGGAACCATCGGCGGTCTCGCCTCGCTGGATTATCTGGGCTTTGGCTTGCCATCTTCTGCCCCGTCTTTGGGAGAGCTGACCTTGCAGGCAAAACAAAACCTGCAAGCCCCGTGGCTGGCTTTCACAGCCTTTTTCACCTTTGCCATCATGCTGTCGCTGCTGGTCTTCATTTTCGAAGGCGTGCGGGATGCGTTTGATCCTAGAAAGACCTTCTCATGAGCTTGCTGGATGTGAACAACCTCAAGGTCTCGTTCCGGCAGGACGGTCAGGTCAGCGCTGCTGTCAAAGGCGTTTCCTTCACAGTAGATCAGGGTGAAACCGTTGCATTGGTGGGCGAATCCGGCTCAGGCAAATCCGTAACGGCTTTGTCGACAGTGTCACTGCTGGGTGACAGTGCACTGGTCGAAGGATCGGTGACCTATGATGGGCAAGAGATGATCGGTGCGTCCGAGCAGCATCTTATGGATGTACGCGGCAATGACATAAGCTTCATCTTTCAGGAGCCAATGACCTCGCTGAACCCGCTGCACACGATTCAAAAGCAAATGGCGGAATCGCTGGCGCTGCATCAGGGGGTAACCGGTGACGCGGCGCGGGGGCGGATTTTGGAGCTACTGACCAAGGTTGGTATCCGCGACCCCGAGGACAGGTTGGACAGCTACCCCCACCAGTTGTCTGGTGGACAAAGACAGCGGGTGATGATCGCAATGGCGCTGGCCAACAAGCCGGACATTTTGATTGCCGATGAACCGACAACGGCGTTGGATGTGACCATTCAGGCGCAGATACTCGAGTTGTTGGCCGAATTGCAGAAATCCGAGAATATGGGGATGCTGTTCATCACCCATGATCTGGGTATCGTACGCCGGATTGCCGACCGCGTTTGTGTGATGAAGGATGGTGAGATTGTCGAAACCGGTGTCACGCAGGACATCTTTGACAACCCACAGCATCCCTATACCCGGAAACTTTTGGCCGCGGAACCTTCGGGTCAGCCCGAACCGGTTGCCTCAGACGCGGAAGAGGTCGCGCGCACCGATCACCTGAAGGTCTGGTTCCAAATCCAGCGCGGATTTCTGAAGCGTACTGTTGGCTATGTGAAGGCGGTGAATGACGCCACGCTGAGTGTACGCGCGGGTGAGACTTTGGGAATCGTCGGCGAAAGCGGTTCGGGCAAGACTACGCTGGCGCTGGCGATCATGCGCCTCATTGCGTCCGAAGGCGGCATCACCTTCCGCGATCAGGATGTGCGAAGATGGTCTACCCGCGAATTACGCAGATTGCGCAAAGATATGCAGATCGTGTTTCAAGACCCGTTCGGCAGCCTTAGCCCACGCATGACCTGTCAGCAGATCATCGCGGAAGGTCTTGCCATTCACAACATTGACCCTCACCGCGCCCCGCGTGAGCTGGTCGCCGAGGTGATGACCGAAGTGGGGCTGGATCCTGCGGCGATGGACCGGTATCCGCACGAGTTCTCAGGCGGACAGCGCCAGCGTATCGCCATTGCGCGCGCGATGGTTTTGCGGCCCAAACTGCTGGTGTTGGACGAACCGACCAGCGCGCTGGACATGACGGTGCAGGTTCAGATCGTTGATCTGCTGCGCGATCTGCAGAAGAAATACGGGTTGGCCTATCTGTTCATCAGCCACGACCTGAAAGTCGTACGGGCGATGTCGCACAACGTGATCGTCATGCGAAATGGGGATGTGGTGGAAATGGGTGCGGCCGAGGCATTGTTCGAAAACGCCCAGACCGACTATACCCGCGAGCTGATTGCAGCGGCGGGCTGAGATCAGCCCGCCTTCCTCTGGCCATTACGCGCTTGCCTTTTCTTTGGTCGCAGCTTTCGGTACTGGCCCGCGCAGTTCTTCGTAGTGATCAAAGGTTAGCTTGACCCACCCGGTTCCGCGCGTGGCACTGGCAAGGGTGCGATGCAGTTCATCCTCGGTCACGGCGGGGATCTGGGCGTTGAAGATCTCCCATCCCGACGCGTTTGGGTTGCCTTCAAATCCCAGAACCTGCCCTTGCAGCGAACTGATCGTTGGCACGAGATCGCCCACAAAGTCCGATGGCAGGTGAATCTCGGCGTTCAGCATCGGTTGCAAAACCACTGGCTTGGCCTGAGGTAGCGCTTCACGCACCGCGTTCTTTCCTGCGGTTCGGAACGCATAATCCGAACTGTCCACGTTATGGTGTTTACCGTCGCTCAGCGTGACTTTGACGTCGACCACGGGGAAACCCTCGGGGCCTTGCTCCAGCGCGTCCTTGGCACCGTGTTCCACGGACGGGATATAGTTCCTGGGCACAGCACCGCCTTTAACCACCTCTTCGAACTGGAACCCCGACCCGCGAGGCAGGGGTGCGACCGAGATCACCACATCCGCAAACTGTCCGGCGCCGCCGGATTGTTTGCGATGACGGTGCCGATGTTCGATGGGCGCGCGGATGGTTTCGCGATAGGCGGTTTCGACCTGATCCGCTTCAATCTCGATCCCAAAATCCTCGGCCAGCTTCGCGGTCACACGGCGCATGTGTTGCGGGCCTTGCGATCCAAGGATCGAATGGCCGCTCAGTTCATCCTGTTGCAGGTGCAGACCGGGGTCGATTTCGGCCAGACGGCTTAGGGCGTTGGACAGGCGCACATCGTCCCGCTCATGCGCGGGTGAGACGATTTGACGATGCGCGACCGGGTGCGAGGCCGCCCATTCCGGCAGTTCAGTCGCAGAATTGCTGTCGTAGATATAGCCGGGGTTGAGGTGGTCGGATTTGACCGCCAGACCAATCTGCCCGGCTTCCAGCGTTGCGATTTGGGTCTTGGCATCAAGCGTTGTCAGATTGCCAACGGTCTCACCGCCCAAAGCTTCATGCGCTTTGACGCCATCCCCAAGCCCGCGCAAAACAACGATCTTTCCGATGTGCTTTTTGACATCTGCAAAACCGGCAATGGCTCGGGCACTGTCGGCGGCTTCGTCCCGCCCGGCGGCGATATCAAATTCAGGCGCTTCGTGCCGCAGCGCCTTCATCAACCGCGTTAGCCCGTTACCATGGCTCGCGGCACCTAGGCATGCTGGAATCAACTGGTGGTTTTGCAAGACTTGCGCGGCCAGGTCATAAACCTCGTCGCTGGGGGGCTGCTTGTCTTCGATCAGCTGCTCCAACAGATGGTCGTCAAAATCAGACAGAGTTTCCAGTAACTCGGTGCGCGCTTCCTGCTCTCGGTCTTCCACGGATTGAGGCAACTCGATCAGGGCCGAGGGTTGGCCCTCTTGATACTTCCAGGCCCGTTCAGAAATCAGATCAACCGCGCCGATGATCGTGTCTCCTTCGCGGATTGGCACCTGACGCAGGGCGATATGATGGGTGCAGTACGTTTGCAGTGCTGCGATGATGTCGCGGATGCGCCCATTGGGATTATCCATGCGGTTGATGAATAGAAAGCAGGGGATGCCCGCTTCTTCCACCAGTCGAAGGTAAGGGGCGCACAGAACGGCAGCATTGGGATCGGGGGGCACAACCACGACCGCCGCGTCCGAGATGGCCATTGCAGGCCCGACATAGGCCAGCGCATCGCCGCCGCCATCTACGTCGATCGAACACCAAGGCTCGTCCAGGTAAGAAAAACCGTGCAAATGCACGGTTCCGGAAACATCGAATGTTGTGGGGCGCCCGTCGAGGCGGCTGATGGCCTCGACCAGGGTAGTTTTGCCCGATTGGCTGGGCCCGAGGACGGTGAAAACGCGCATTAGTGTTGTCCCTCTTTCAGGTTGCAGAATGGCTGCACGAAAGGGGCGTCCGCCGCTTTTTCGTCGGCAAGGACCGTCTGTATTTGCCCGCCTCAGGGCGCAGAATGGATGGCCAGTCTGCCCCTTGAGTGTGGAGAAAAGCGCAGGCGCGCGTCAAGCCCCCGTTGTGCCCAGTGGCCTGCGGGCCCGGCGAGGCCCGCAGAAGAAGAGATCAGATCGCCGAGCTGTGGCCTGCCTTGCTCAGGTCATAGGCGTCAAAGCTGCGGGCGATCATCCGGGTCAGGGCGCGTGCCTCGGGCGGGATGAAAAGCCCGTCTTCGGTGATCCGCAACAGCCCGTCGAATGCGGCATTGGCGGAATGATACATGTCATTCAACGCGGCGGCCGAGATGTCGTGGTCGCGCAGGATTTCGGCACTGTTGATCTTAAAATCGCACATCAGCGCCTCGATCAGGCGCGCGCGCAAAATGTCCTGACCCTTGAACAGGTGCCCGCGGGCGGTCGAAAACTGCCCGTCGCGAACCGCTTTGGCATGGGCCGAGGTGGCCGAGGCGTTCTGCGCATAGCCTTGCGGAAAGCGCGAGATCGAACTGGCCCCGACGCCAATCAGAACATCGGCCTGATCGTCGGTATACCCTTGGAAGTTACGCTTTAGACGTCCCGCGTGCAGGGCACGGGTCAGACCGTCATCTTGTATGGCGAAATGGTCGATGCCAATTTCGGCATAGTTGTCCCACAGGAACAGACGGCGGGCGGTATCGAACAGCTCGAGCCGTTGTTCCGGCGTGGGAAGCGCGTCGGACGGGATCATCTGTTGGCGCTTCGCCATCCAAGGCACATGTGCGTAGCCATACAAAGCCACGCGATCCGGGCTGAGCGACAGCAGCTTCTGCACGCTTTCGGTCATCCGGGCCTTTGTCTGATGCGGCAGGCCAAAAAGGATATCTGCGTTCAAACTGGTAATGCCACGTTCGCGGATCATGTCGATGGCGTCGCGGGTGGTGTCGTAGCTTTGGATGCGACCGATGGTTTTCTGAATTTCGTCGTCGAAATCCTGCACCCCGATCGACGCACGGTTCATACCTGCCTCTGCCAGCGCATCCAGACGGTCTTCATCAATTTCGTTCGGATCAATCTCGACCGAAAATTCGGCATCAGGCCCCATGGGCACAATACCCAGGATATATTGCGCCAATTCGCGCATCAGCTGCGCGTTCAGCAAGGTTGGCGTACCGCCACCCCAGTGCAGGCGCGATAGCACCACGCCTTTGGGCAGGCGTGCTGCAAGCAGGTCTAACTCGGCCTTCAGAACGTCCACATAGGCGATCACAGGGTTGTCGGTTTGGGTTCCCTGTGTCCGGCAAGCACAGAACCAGCACAGTCTACGACAGAATGGAACGTGGATGTACAGGGAAATGGCACTGCCGGGTTTGATCCCCGAAATCCAGTCACCAAACAAGTCTGCTCCCACATCATTGCTAAAGTGGGGGGCGGTGGGGTAGCTTGTGTAACGCGGTACTTTCGCGTCAAAAAGTCCAAGCTTTGCCAATTGTGGTTTCACTATCATGGCGATACCCTTAGGCGACAGATGACTTGGTTACTTTGATGGAGATCAAGTGGGGACCCGCATGACAATAAAAGCACAGTTTGATCATTCCAATTGCGAAGACTGCCCGATTCGGCATCGCGCAGTTTGTGCTCGTTGCGATGCGGATGAGCTGGAAGAGCTTGAAAGTATTAAATATTACCGCAGTTTCGAGGCGGGCCAGACCATCATATGGTCGGGCGATCAGATGAATTTTGTGGGCTCGGTCGTGGCCGGGATCGCTTCGTTGACGCAGACCATGGAAGATGGTCGGACCCAGATGGTGGGTTTGCTGTTGCCAAGTGATTTTGTCGGCCGCCCCGGGCGCGAAGTTGCGCCTTACGATGTGCAGGCGACCACAGATGTCGTCATGTGCTGTTTCCGCAAGAAACCGTTCGAAGAGTTGATGGCAACTACACCACATATCGCCCATCGCCTGTTGCAGATGACGCTGGACGAACTTGATGCTGCCCGCGAATGGATGCTGGTGCTTGGGCGCAAGACCGCGCGCGAAAAAATCGCCAGCCTGTTGTCGATCATTGCGCGCCGGGATGCGTCGATTAGCCAGAAGGGTCTGGCAGGGCCGATTGTGTTTGACCTGCCTCTGACCCGAGAGGCCATGGCAGACTATCTGGGCCTGACCCTTGAAACCGTGAGTCGCCAGATTTCGGCCTTGAAAAAGGAAGGCGTGATCACACTGGAAGGCAAGCGCCATGTGACCATTCCGGATATGGGCCGTCTCATGGAAGAAGCTGGCGACGACTCGGATGGTGGCTTTTTGGTCTGATCCTTGTGCGCGATGGGATAGGATAAACGCCGTGACCTTGGATCGCGGCGTTTAACAACTCAGGAGCATCGCATGGTTTTTAGCAGCGTCTTGGCAATGATTTTTATCGGCGCAATCGCCGGATGGCTTTCGGGAAAGATCATGGAGGGCCGCGGATTCGGTTTGCTGGGGAACATCATCGTCGGAATTGTCGGCGCGTTTCTGGCAGGCATGATTTTCCCCGCGCTAGGCTTTTCTGTGGGCGGAGGGTTCTTTTCCTCGGTCTTTTTCGCGACCGTGGGGGCCGTGATCCTGTTGTTTGTGATCGGCCTTATCCGAAAGGCATGACAAAAGCCGCCGACTTGGGCGGCTTTCGAACTTTTTGGCAGAGTTCAGTGTGCCAGGAAAACGGGAACTGAAGATTGTTCCAGCATGTTGCGGGTTGCACCGCCAAGTATTGCTTCGCGGAAGCGCGAGTGACCGTAGGCACCCATTACGATCAAGTCAGATTCCGTGTCCGACGCATGACGGTTCAGAATATCTGACACGCGCGTCATGGTCTTGCTCAGCACATCGATCTCACACTTGACCCCGTGTCGGGCCAGCATCTGAGACAGCATTCCGCCCGGATCCGACCGGTCAGGGCCGTGGCGCGGAGGATCAATGACAACGATGCGGGCCAGTTCCGCCTGTTTCAGGAAGGGCAGAGCGCGCCGGACGGCGCACATCGCCTCAACGCTTTCATTCCAGGCGATCATTACATTGCGTGGCACTTTCATTGGCGGAGTGTCGTCCGGAACCACCAGAACCGGGCAATGGCCTTCAAACATTGCGGACTCGATGATGGGTTCAGCTTCGGCCCCGCGATCTTTTCCATAGGGGTGCGGTAAAACCACAAGATCCGAAAACCGGGCCCGATGCGCGACATGGCGTCCGATGTCAGCGATCTGCGCCACACCATGTTCAGCAGACCAGCGAACGCCGGATTTACCCAAATAGTCTTGGGCAAATGCCAGCACCTCCTGCGCCTCGGTGTTGGCTCGGCTGAGCGTCTCCTGAACGATCAGGGCGTTCGCTCCGGCATAGTAATAGCCGGTCTGGCTGCGATCGACACCAAGGCACAGCGCCTCGGCATGGGCATCCTGCGACTCTGCCAGCGCTATAACCTGAGCCAATGCAGGCTCAGCCGTTTGCGTTTCGGTCATGACAGTGAGAATAGATTTGTACGCCATTTCGACCTCTTAGTTCGGGCATATGGTCTCATGTGACCGGTTGGCCCCTTTCATCCTTTATGCGTGTCACAGAAAACGCGGAACTGTCTTGATACAGATCAAAGCAATAGCGGCTGTCGTGCTTCAGAACGGCAGCCAGTCAAATAGGTTTCGCGTGTCAAAAGAATCAAAACCGCGCGAAGCACGGCAAAGGGACGCAATATGTCGAATTACATCAAGCTGATCGTGCTTGGTCTGGTCGTGGTGTTTGCCGCCATCGGATCAAATTATGCACGCGATTTGGCGTATCAGGTGCATGCGATTCTGGTGATGCTTATCGCCGGTGGATTGTTCATCTGGACGCTTCGAAACACAGAAGAGCCAGATATTCTTGTCGATCGCTCGGGCGAATACATGGATGACGTGATCCGCTACGGCGTGATCGCAACGGCCTTTTGGGGTGTGGTAGGGTTCCTGGCTGGAACCTTTATTGCGTTCCAACTGGCGTTTCCGGTGCTCAACTTCGAATGGGCCCAAGGGTATCTGAACTTTGGACGTTTGCGTCCGCTGCACACCTCGGCGGTGATTTTTGCATTTGGCGGTAACGCGCTGATCGCAACGTCGTTCTACGTGGTGCAGCGCACCAGCGCCGCGCGTCTGTGGGGTGGAAACCTCGCATGGTTCGTGTTCTGGGGCTATCAACTGTTCATCGTGCTGGCCGCGACCGGTTACATTCTGGGCGGTACTCAGTCGAAAGAATATGCCGAACCTGAATGGTATGTGGACCTGTGGCTGACCGTTGTTTGGGTCGCTTACCTTGCTGTCTATCTGGGCACGATCATCAAGCGGAAAGAACCCCACATCTATGTGGCAAACTGGTTCTATCTGGCGTTCATCGTGACCGTTGCGATGCTGCACCTGGTCAACAACATGACCATTCCGGTCAGCATCTGGGGTTCGAAGTCGGTCATCGTCTGGTCGGGTGTTCAAGACGCCATGATCCAGTGGTGGTATGGCCACAACGCTGTGGGCTTCTTCCTGACCGCGGGCTTCCTGGGCATGATGTACTACTTCATTCCGAAACAGGCCGAGCGTCCGGTCTTCTCGTACAAGCTGTCGATCATCCACTTCTGGGCACTGATCTTCCTGTACATCTGGGCTGGTCCGCACCACCTGCACTATACCGCGCTGCCCGACTGGGCCTCGACGCTGGGCATGGTGTTCTCGGTGATCCTGTGGATGCCGTCCTGGGGTGGTATGATCAATGGCCTGATGACCCTGTCGGGTGCATGGGACAAGCTGCGCACCGACCCGGTGATCCGGATGATGGTGATCTCGGTCGGCTTCTACGGCATGTCCACCTTTGAAGGCCCGATGATGTCGATCCGCGCAGTAAACTCGCTGAGCCACTACACCGACTGGACCATTGGTCACGTGCACTCGGGCGCGCTGGGTTGGAACGGCATGATCACCTTTGGTGCGCTGTACTTCCTGGTACCTGTCCTGTGGAAGCGCGAGCGTCTGTACTCGCTGCAGATGGTCAGCTGGCACTTCTGGCTCGCCACCATCGGCATCGTGCTCTACGCCGCTTCGATGTGGGTCACCGGTATCATGGAAGGCCTGATGTGGCGTGAAGTGGATGCCAACGGCTTCTTGGTGAACTCGTTCGCCGACACCGTGGCCGCCAAATTTCCGATGTATGTGGTGCGTGCGCTGGGCGGTGTCCTGTTCGTCGCTGGCTCGGTCATCATGTGCTACAACCTGTGGATGACTGTACGTAAAGCGCCGGCCAAAGAGGCCAGCCTGACCGTCGCAGTCCCGGCTGAATAAGGAGGGCCGGAGCAATGGCAATTCTCGACAAACACAAGATCCTCGAGACCAACGCGACCCTCCTGCTGATCTTCAGCTTCCTGGTCGTAACCATCGGTGGCATCGTTCAGATCACCCCGCTGTTCTACCTTGAGAACACCATCGAAAAGGTGGAGGGCATGCGCCCTTACACCCCACTCGAAATGGCGGGTCGTGAGATCTATCTGCGTGAAGGCTGCTATGTCTGCCACAGCCAGATGATCCGCCCGATGCGGGATGAGGTTGAGCGCTATGGCCACTACTCGCTGGCGGCTGAGTCGATGTATGACCACCCGTTCCAGTGGGGGTCCAAGCGTACCGGACCTGATCTGGCGCGTGTTGGTGGCCGTTACTCGGACGACTGGCATGTGCGCCATCTGCGCGATGCACAATCGGTGGTGCCGGAATCGGTGATGCCCAAGTATGGCTTCCTCGAAACCCGCAAGATCGACGGCGAGTATATCGGTGACATCATGGCTGCCAACGCTTTGGTGGGAACGCCCTATACCGAAGACATGCTGGAGAACGCCGTGGCCGATTTCCGCGCGCAGGCCGATCCGGACAGCGACTATGACGGGTTGCTGGAACGCTATGGCGATAAAGTCAACGTGCGCAACTTCGACGGCCAGTCCGATCTGACCGAAGCCGACGCGCTGATCGCTTACCTGCAAATGCTGGGCACGCTGGTCGATTTCTCGACCTTCACCCCGGACGCAAGCCGCTAAGGAGGGTGTGATGGAAGAATATACACTCCTACGGCAGTTCGCGGATAGCTGGATGCTGCTTGTGTTGTTCGTCTTCTTTATCGGCATCATCATCTGGGTATTCCGCCCCGGTGCCAGCAAAGAATACAACGACACCGCCAACATCCCGTTCCGGCATCAAGACAAACCCGCCACATCCAAGGAGGCGCGGCAATGAGCAAGACACCTGAAAAACAGCCGGGTGATCCGAATACAACCGGTCATTCCTGGGATGGGATCGAGGAATTCGACAACCCGATGCCGCGCTGGTGGCTATGGACCTTCTATGCGACCATTTTCTGGGGTCTGATCTATACGATCATGTATCCGGCATGGCCGCTGGTTCAATCTGCAACAGCAGGGGTTCTGGGATGGTCCTCGCGTGAGCTGGTTCAGCAGGAGCTGGTTTCGTTCGAAGAGGCAAACGCCCCTTGGAATGCCAAGCTGGTAGAGACATCGCTCGAGGATATCTCGAAGGACCCCGAGTTGCAGCAATACGCTGTGAACTCTGGCGGGGCCGTATTCCGCACCTGGTGCGCACAGTGCCACGGTTCCGGTGCTCAAGGCGCGCCCGGCTTCCCCAACCTGTTGGACGATGCATGGCTGTGGGGCGGTTCGCTTGAAGATATCGAGTACACCGTTGCCTATGGTATCCGGAACGAAGAAAGCGACGATGCGCGCTATTCTGAAATGCCGGCCTTTGGTGAGATTCTCGAAAGCGAAGAGATCACCCAGGTTGTCCAATACGTTATGTCTCTGACCAATGCGCAGACCGACGACGCGGCGGCGCAAGCGGGCAAAGTTGTCTTCGATGACAACTGTGCTGCCTGCCACGGCGAAAACGGCCAGGGCGACGTATTCCAGGGTGCTCCGAACCTGACGGACGCAATCTGGCTTTACGGCGGCAGTGAAGAAGCTCTGACTGAAACGGTCACATACAGCCGCTTTGGCGTGATGCCCCCGTGGGAAAATCGTCTGACCGACGCGCAGATCCGCGCTGTCACGGCCTATGTCCACCAGTTGGGTGGTGGTCAGTAAGTTTAAAGGAACACTTTCGGGCGGTTCGCTGCCCGAAAGTTGTGGCACCGGCTGTTCCATCTGTTCGCGCGTTTCCTGAACAGCCGGTGCCTTATTTTCCAACAAACCACCTTACAGACCTACAGCCCGCTTTCGTGGGGCTATTGGGGGCGTTCTTACGGCCCGAGTCTCAGGCTGCGACAATTGGTCGGCCTGAAGCGCGTGGTTTATAAGCGTCGTGATCGGTATCGCGACAATAGCCGGTTTTCTGTTAGAATACGTGAATAATTGGTTAAAAAAACGTCTACTCCGACATCTCAGAGGTCGGTTCATCTTCAAAAGATGTGTGTTCGATGCGCGTTTTGACCCATGTCAAAGTTCGCTTGCCCGTGATCTGGAACAAGACGCCTTCAGAAGACCCATTAGTGGAGCCAGCCAGTGAGCGATTCCGATCCTGCCCCCAGCCTTTACGCAGCCAGAGAGCCGATCTTTCCAAGACGTGTCTCAGGGCCGTTTCGGAACCTGAAATGGATCATTCTTATAGTGACACTGGGCATCTACTACGTGACCCCGTGGATCAGGTGGGATCGCGGCCCCAGCCTGCCGGATCAGGCGGTACTGTTGGATCTGGCGAACCGACGGTTTTATTTTTTCTGGATCGAAATCTGGCCACATGAATTCTACTTTGTCGCCGGTCTGCTGATCATGGCCGGCCTTGGCCTGTTTCTGTTCACTTCGGCCCTTGGGCGCGTCTGGTGTGGCTATGCCTGCCCGCAAACAGTCTGGACCGACCTTTTCATACTGGTCGAGCGTTGGATCGAAGGGGATCGAAATGCTCGTCTGCGCCTGCACCGCCAAGAAAAGCTGGATTTCCGCAAGGCTCGCCTACGGATCACCAAATGGATCGTTTGGTTCTTGATTGGCTTGGCGACGGGCGGGGCCTGGGTATTCTATTTTGCAGACGCCCCGACGCTTTTGATGGATCTGGTCACTGGCAACGCGCATCCGGTCGCGTACACAACGATGCTGATCCTGACGGGCACTACCTTTTTCTTTGGCGGTTTCGCCCGCGAACAGATCTGCATCTACGCTTGCCCATGGCCCCGCATTCAAGCGGCAATGATGGACGAAGACACACTGGTTGTCGGTTACCGCGAATGGCGGGGCGAGCCACGCGGCAAGGGTAAACGGACTGCAGATTCCGAATTGGGGGATTGCATCGACTGTATGGCCTGCGTGAATGTCTGCCCTGTTGGGATCGACATTCGCGATGGACAGCAGCTTGAATGCATCACCTGCGCCCTGTGTATTGATGCCTGTGACGACATGATGGCCAAGATCGGTAAGCCGCGTGGGCTGATCGATTACATGGCCCTCAGCGATGAAACGAGAGAGCGGTCCGGCCAGCCGCCCAAAAGCGTGTGGAAGCATATCTTCCGGGCCCGCACGATCATGTACACGTCCCTGTGGTCGCTGGTTGGCTTTGCCCTGCTCTTTGCGCTGTTCATTCGCTCGGATATCGATTTGACTGTTGCGCCGGTCCGCAACCCGACATTTGTAACCCTGTCTGATGGAACGATCCGCAACACTTATGATGTGCGGCTACGTAACAAACATGGCGAAGATCGTCTGTTCACCCTGTCTCTGACCGGAGATCCGGCTATGCGGCTGGAAATCGAAGGCACGAACCTGCACACTGTGAATGTGCCGGCAGATACAGCACAATTGACTCGTGTATATATTATCTCGTCCCGCGACACGGGCCCAGCCGGAGCGGATTCAACGCCGGTCCGCATCTGGGTTGAAGATCTGAGCAGCGGTGAGCGGGCCTATAAGGACACCACGTTTAACGGACGGGGGAATTGATCATGGCGGAACGGAAATTCACCGGAAAACACGCTTTGGCGGTGTTTGTGGGCGCCTTTGGCGTGATCATCGCCGTGAACCTTGTTCTGGCCTACAGCGCGGTCAAAACCTTTCCGGGGCTTGAGGTCAAGAATTCATACGTGGCCAGTCAGGAGTTCAACGAACGTTTGAAACAGCAACAAGCGCTGGGGTGGACCGTACGGGCTGAAACCAAGGGCGGGTTGCTGATCCTGCACATCACCGATGAAAGTGGTGCGCCGGTTCAGGTCAGCGAGTTGCAGGCTGTTGTGGGCCGCGCGACTCATGTCCGCGAGGATTTCGTGCCGGATTTCACCTTTGACGGAACGGCCTACGCCACGCCGGCCACGTTGGGCGAGGGCAACTGGAACATTCGTCTGGTGGCGCGGGACAGTGATGGCGCGGAATTTTCGCAGCGCGTTCCGCTGTATGTGAAGGGGTAAGCGATGACGGCGCAGCTTTCTTCCGGCACCGCAGCCTGCCCGGGCTGCCTTGCAGCCCCGGCGGAACCCGCCCGGTCGATTCCGGAGGATGTGCAGATAGCCCTGTCTTTGCCGGGTATTCACTGCTCGGCCTGTATTGCGACCGTCGAAAGGGAACTGAACGCGCATCCCGGTGTTGAAAATGCACGGGTGAACCTAACCCTGAAACGCGCGATGATCAAAGCAACGCCTGAAACACGTGCTGTCGATCTGATCCCAGTGCTTGAGAAAGCCGGTTTTGAAGCGCACGAGCTTGATCCGGGCGCCTTGTCGGCCACTCAGACGGACAAGGCAGGGCGTGACTTACTGATGCGCCTGGCGGTGGCCGGGTTTGCTTCTATGAACGTCATGCTGTTGTCGGTTTCGGTCTGGTCCGGGGCCACTGACGCCACGCGGGACATGTTCCACTGGATTTCTGCCGCGATTGCTCTGCCTGCCATCGCGTTTTCAGCCCAGCCCTTCTTTGCCAATGCGTGGAGCGCCTTGCGGGTGCGCCGCCTGAACATGGATGTGCCAATTGTGTTGGCGATCTTGTTGGCGCTGGTCACATCGCTTTGGGAAACCGCGTTGAGTGGCGAACATGCCTATTTCGATGCGGCCCTGACCCTGACCTTCTTCCTGCTGGCCGGTCGTTATCTGGATTACCGCACCCGTGCCGCAGCCCGATCCGCGGCCGAAGAACTGACCGCGCTTGAGGTGCCGCGCGCGATCCGTTTGGTGGATGGCGTAGAAAATGAAATTGCAGTTGCTGATCTGAAAGTAGGCGATTTGATCCTTGTGCGCCCCGGCGGTCGGATGCCAGTGGACGGTGAGATTGTGTCGGGCCAGTCCGAACTCGACCGCTCGCTACTGACCGGAGAAACGGTGCCTGTATTTGCCGAAATCGGCCAGTTGGTCAGTGCAGGTGAGGTCAACCTGACTGGTCCTTTGACATTGCGCGCAACTGCGGTGGGCGAGGATACGTCGCTGCACCGCATGGCGGATCTGGTGGCCATCGCTGAATCCGGTCGGTCGCGTTATACTTCTTTGGCCGACAAGGCGGCCAAGCTTTATGCGCCGGGCGTTCACATCCTATCAGCGCTCAGCTTTCTGGGCTGGTACATTTATTCCGGCGATATCCGCACGGCGTTGAATATCGCGGCGGCGGTTCTGATTATCACCTGCCCATGTGCTCTGGGTCTGGCCGTTCCAGCGGTGACAACGGCGGCGTCTGGCCGGTTGTTCCGCAAAGGTATGTTGATCAAACATGCAACCGCGTTGGAGCGTTTGTCCGAGGCTGACACGGTGGTGTTCGACAAAACAGGCACTCTGACATCCGGTTCGCCGGAACTGGTCAACTTAGGGGATCATTCCCGCGCGAAGGTCGAAGTTGCCCTGGCGCTGGCCGAGGCGTCGGCACACCCATTGTCTGTGGCTTTGGCGAAAGCCGCGCGTGAGGCCGGGATCAAGCCTGCCAACGTGCGAGGCGTCGTTGAGGTTCCGGGTTACGGCACCGAAGGTGAATACCGTGGTCAACGCGTGCGTTTGGGCCGGGCCGCTTGGGTCGGCGCAGAGCAGGGCAGTGAAACCTCAGCCTGGCTGGCTATTGGCGATCATGCGCCTTTGGCCTTCCGGTTCTCGGATGCGTTGCGCCCGGGTGCGGCCGAGGCGGTCGACGCGTTGCGTGCCGCTGGCAAGCATGTGGTCCTGATGTCCGGCGACTCGCAGGGGGCCGTGCGCGCGTTGGCTGAAAAACTGGGGATCACAGATTGGATTGCCGAAGCTTTGCCGCAGGACAAGGCGCATCGCATTCAGGACCTCAGCGATAAGGGTCACCATGTCCTGATGGTGGGCGACGGTCTAAATGACACGGCGGCCTTGGCGGCGGCGCATGTTTCGATCTCACCGGCGTCAGCGTTGGATGCCGCACGGGTGGCGTCGGACATTGTGTTGTTGGGCAATGACCTTTCCCCCATCGCGGATGCTTGCGACACGGCGGTCAAAGCGACAAAACGCATTCGCGAAAACTTCCGCATCGCGACTGTCTACAACGTGATAGCCGTTCCATTGGCAGTGATTGGGCTTGCAACTCCATTGATCGCGGCGCTTGCGATGTCGACCTCGTCCATCACCGTGTCGCTCAATGCCCTGCGGTTGAGGTGAACCGGATGGAAGTTCTTGCCTACCTGATCCCGATTTCACTGTTGCTGGGCGGCGTTGGCCTGGTGGCTTTTGTCTACACTGTCCGGTCGAACCAGTATGAAGATCCTGAGGGTGACGCGCGCCGGATCCTGAGCGATGAATGGGACGATAAACCCAAACCCTGACCGCTCAGGGCAGAGTTGATCCAACTGCCCTTGAAATTGCCGCAATGCCCGGTTATGTCCGGGCCATCCGCTAGCAGAGAGAACACGCCAAATGGCCACCACCAACCCGATTCAGTTCATTCAGCAAGTCCGTGCCGAAGTGTCCAAGGTCGTCTGGCCGACCCGGCGCGAGGTGCTGTTGACCACGGTTATGGTTTTCATCATGGCGGCGCTTACGGCGGTCTTCTTTGCTTTGGTCGATCTGGGTATCCGGGGTGGCCTTCAGCTGATTCTGGGCGCGTTCAGCTAAGCGTGGAAACGCGGCTGCCCCCTTGCACAGCGGGCAATGTCAGAGTAGTTGACGCAGGACTATTCGGAATGGGCGTGTGGCGATTCGGGCTGCGCGCCGCTTTTTATTCCGGATAACGTGACAAGATTTTAATGACGGGTGTATCCGGCAAATCCGATACCCCGAAGACAGACAAGGACGACAGGTTCATGGCGAAACGGTGGTACTCGGTCAGCGTTCTTTCGAATTTCGAAAAGAAGATCGCAGAACAGATCCGCACGTCGGTGGCTGAACAGGGCCTTGAAGACGACATCGACGAAGTACTGGTGCCCACCGAAGAGGTGATCGAAGTGCGCCGCGGCAAGAAGGTCACGACCGAACGCCGCTTTATGCCCGGCTACGTTCTGGTGCATATGGAAATGTCAGATCAGGGCTATCACCTGATCAACTCGATCAACCGCGTGACCGGTTTCTTGGGCCCGCAAGGCCGCCCGATGCCGATGCGTGACGCCGAGGTGAACCAGATCCTCAACCGCGTTCAGGAAGGTGAAGAAGCGCCCAAGCTGATGATCACCTTCGAGGTCGGCGAGAAGGTCAAAGTCAACGACGGACCGTTCGAGGATTTCGACGGCATGGTCGAAGGTGTGGACGACGAAAACCAGAAACTGAAGGTCTCGGTTTCGATCTTTGGTCGCGAAACCCCGGTCGAGCTGGACTTTACGCAGGTTACGAAGCAGGGCTAATCGCTCTTCGCTTATTTTCGACGCCGCGCTGCCACGGGCAGCGCGGCGTTTTTTTTTGACGATCGTTTATCAATCAACACCAAACAGCGATCCAGCCACACGGCCAGCCGTTTTTACGGCCGGCCCGGAATAAGCTCTTGTTCTTGAAGCACTGTCAGAATGTCGAGGATTGTCGAAGGGCTGACGTCCACTGAGCCTTCAAGGAGAACGCCAAGACCACCTTCTCCGATCTCGCGCGGGCCGCCTTTGTCGTAGGTTGGGTCAAGTGACGCAAGCTCTGCCGGCAGTTCCGGGCACAGCGGAGTGTCGTTCAGTGCAAGATCCACTGCAGCCAACATCAACTCCTTCACCGAGTCTAATGTGTCGTCTTCCAGCAGTTGCTCTCGCTGTTCTTCGGGGGCCGTAAGGGTAAGATCAATAAGCTTGAAATAGGCGCAGTTGTCCCGCACTTCGACAGTTGCTTCGGTGGATAGGCTTGCCAGTATCGCTCTTTTTTCTTCACCGCGTTCAAAGTTGCGTTCACCGGTGCGGCTGCATTCAAAAATCGTGATGGTCACGTCCCCATCCAGATCTATTACTTGGTCTTCGGCCTTAAAGCTCAAATCATCAAGTCTGACTTGCAGACCACAATTGTCGACGATCGCATTGTCAGCCAACCGCTCGGGCACAACCTTTTGAACTTCGCGCAGGTCGAGAAGGGCACCGACCCCGATCCGAGTGGGCGCAGCGGCGGTGAGGTTCAGATCAAGAGTATACGGCAGTTCGGTATCGCGAACCGGTAGTGTCGCGTCGATGACAAAGTCTACCTGCTGCGCGTCAGGGGCGCGAGGGCCCAGAACTGCTGCGATAAGGGCTGGAAGAATTAACCAAAGTCTCATTCAGCAAACTCCAACACACCAAGTTCTTTCAGCCCTGCAAGGACTTTCACTATCGTCTCGGCGCTTACATCGGCCGAACCGACAACAGCAGCGCCCAATCCTCCTGGCGCGATTTCGCGCGTTCCGCCGGATTCGTAATTCGGATCAAGTACAGAGAATTCTTCAGGTAATGGCGGACAAACCGGATTGGCCGCCAAAAACTCGCCGCCCTTTTCAAGGACAGCTTCATTTATTCGGTTGGTCAGCCCAAAAAGGTCGGTAACAGCTCCGATGAACCCACGCGGTCTGAGGTCAGCGCTTTCGATACTGAACGTAAGGCATTGGCCTTTAACCTCTGCCTTGGCGACAGCAGTTGCATCAACCGTGGCCCCGAAATACCGAAAGCCGGGTTCTTCATTTCGTTTGCACCGCGTAAACTGGGCGCGGGCTGAGCCTTCTACTTTAACGGTTTCACCTATTGCAGTGACATCTCGGATCTCGAGGTAAATCTGGCGTTTACAGCTTTCTTCCAAGGGGCCAGTCAGTATCTGAGGTGCCTTTTCCTGCAATCCACGCAAATCCATGAACGCTCGCAATCGCAGGCGGGTTGGGCTGGATTCCTCTAGACCGCCGTAGACGGTGAAGGGAACGGGAATATCGCGCAAAGGAACTTCCTTGGTCAGCTTGACTTGAAAGCGACCGGCATAGGTGGCGGGGTCAATTCCTGCCGTGTTGCGTGAAGCAGTGTTTTGGGGTGCTTCGGATTGGGCAGTTGTCTCGGACACTGCACCCTGATCCTGGGCGTTGCTGCCGCATCCGGGCACAATTGCGAAAAGAACACAAATCAGTAGCCCTTTGTTTAGTCGAGATGATGCCAACTCAGACCGCCCCTTCTATATCCAACCTGCCCTAAGATAACCGTCGGGGGTTCATAAGCAACTTATGTCTTTGAGAAATCTGTTTTACTTCTTACGCGGTTGTTGGTGTTCGGGAATGGTCAGGACGCAAAACGGTTGTGTTGCGGTAATTCTGTAGTTGGTTTCCGACGTCTCGGGGCGACGCATACTGATCAGATGAGGATCAGATCAAACTGCGCATTAGTCAGATCAACAAGGTCCGCAAACATGCAAAAAACGCCGCGAAGCATCAGGCACCGCGACGTTGTTTGATGACGAATTACGTTTCATTCTTCTCGCTCTACTGCGCCTGAACCATAGCTGCGCGCAGCAGTTGTGGGCGGTCGGTCTGTGACGGTAGGAAAACAGCTTGCGATCCGGCATCCAGTGCCGAAAGGCTCGCATCGTACCACTGCATCGCCAGATCACGACGTTCTGGCACACCGAAGCCTTCGCGCAGGTGGTGGCCAATAAGCTCTCCGTAGGCGGGCTCACCCATTGCAACCAGCATCAGCGCAGACCCGACTGCGGTGTCCATATTGTCCTGACGGTAGCCGATCGCGAGGCAGACCTTGCTTGTTGCCGCAAGATCTTCGGGGCTAAGGCCGGAATCCAGCGCAAGCTTGCGCATCTGAGTTTCTGCATCAGTTTTTGAGTTTAGAGACAAGGCGACCACTTGCGGTGCCAACATATCGCCATACGAGTCGCACTGGGCCGTTACCTGATCCGGCGTCAGCCCTTGGATGTCCTGCATAAGCTCCTCGCCGCGGGCCATGGCATAGCTTCGGGCGAGGCAGAACTGCTCGCTGAGTGCAAAATCAGGATCAGACATGTTCGACAAAGTTGTATAACCGCCATTGGTCGATGTTTGAAGCATCACCCCGCTACAGCGATTGGCTAGCGATGGACCTCCGGTTCCTCCGGAAAACAGGCTTGGCAGGCTGGCAGATTTTGTCTCCGCGGTCTCGGTCTCCTGAGGGGTCGCGACTGGCGTGGTCGGTGCCGGTGCCTGAGGGGCTGCAGCCACGGCTGATCCGCTATGGAGTTTTTGGCGATAAGCCATAAGCAGCGGTTGGCCCGAAAGTTGCATAGTGGCTTGTCCGCCGCTTGTCGCCCAGTAATAGGCTTGCATCAGGAAATCATATTGATAGGGCTGGAAGTCATGGCCATTTACAGGATAGCCCATTGAAGCCTGGTAGCGTTCGATCGCCGATCGGGTGCCACGGCCGACCTGACCATCGACACGCCCGGCATTGTAGCCAAAATAGTTGAGCGCTGTTTGGGTTTGCGCACCTTGCGTGGTCGACGGAATGCCCGGTCGGTATGTCCGGGTGGATGACCGCGCTTTCTTTTTCTGCTGGTCCTTGCCTATCGCATATCCCACGACCCCGCCGACAACGGCTCCGCCGAGGAAATCGCCAGCGTCTGCTTGTGCTGTCTGAGGCGCGGTCGCAGCGAAAGAGACCGCGATGACAAGTGTTGCTGCTAATCGGAAAATCATAATTAACCTCCACCAAAAATAACTATTTTCACTAAGTATAACACAGCTGGGATCCGCACGGGTGTCCAAGCCCACGACCGTCTGAAGCTTGGGTAGTTTGCCCGCTGGTTTGCAGGTTGTGCGGCAGTGCTTTTTTCACTGCAGTTAAAGGCATTAACACTTTATTGCATTGTTGGGTGCTTAACGCCTGGCATCTCATTGAGGCGATCGGAGCGGACTTGTATCGGACGCTCGGCAAAGCCCAAGCCTTGCTTTGGACGCGAGGGTATTGATTCTATGATTTCCAATTGGAATCCAGACCACTTGCCAAGCTTCACATTCCCCTGTACACGCCGCCTCTATCGTCTTCGGGCGAGATTCTCTCGTGGGAGGTTTCTGGGATCGCGATCCCCGACCGGACCACGCAACATAATCTGGGTGGGACGCGTCCTGCCTAAGTTGAAAGGAAAACCAAATGGCCAAGAAGCTTGCTGGTACAATGAAGCTGCAGGTTCCTGCAGGTCAGGCGAACCCGTCGCCGCCAGTTGGTCCGGCGCTGGGTCAGCGCGGCATCAACATCATGGAATTCTGCAAGGCGTTCAACGCCAAGACAGCAGACATGGAGCCCGGCGCTCCTTGCCCGACCGTGATCACCTACTATCAGGACAAGTCCTTCACCATGGACATCAAGACGCCGCCCGCGTCTTACTACCTGAAAAAAGCAGCTGGTCTGAAGCCGGTCGGCAAGCGTAACCGCCCCCGTGGCGCGGAAAACCCAGGTCGTGAGACCGTGGCTACCGTGACCAGCAAGCAGGTTCGCGAAATCGCCGAAGCCAAAATGAAAGATCTGAACGCCAACGACGTCGAAGGCGCAATGCAGATCATCCTGGGCTCGGCCCGCTCTATGGGCATCGAGGTGAAGTAAGATGGCAAAACTCGGTAAACGTACCCGCGCTGCGCGCGAAGCTGTCGCCGGCAAGGAAAACCTGTCGGTTGAAGAAGCTGTTGCTCTGGTCAAGGGCAACGCAACCTCGAAATTCGACGAGACCATCGAAATCGCGATGAACCTGGGCGTTGACACCCGTCACGCAGACCAGATGGTTCGCGGCGTTGTTGGCCTGCCGAACGGCACTGGTAAAGCGATGCGCGTTGCTGTTTTTGCTCGCGGCCCGAAGGCTGACGAAGCGAAAGAAGCTGGCGCAGATATCGTTGGCGCAGAGGACCTGATGGAAACCATTCAGGGCGGCACCATCGAATTTGATCGCTGCATTGCCACCCCGGACATGATGCCGATCGTTGGTCGTCTGGGTAAGGTTCTGGGGCCCCGTAACCTGATGCCGAACCCCAAAGTTGGCACCGTGACCATGGATGTGAAAGCAGCCGTGGAAGCAGCCAAGGGCGGTGAAGTTCAGTTCAAGGCGGAAAAAGGCGGTGTTGTGCACGCTGGCGTTGGCAAAGCGTCGTTTGACGAAGCCAAGCTGGTCGAAAACGTTCGCGCCTTTGTCTCGGCTGTTGCCAAGGCCAAGCCGTCGGGCGCCAAAGGCACCTACATGAAGAAAATCGCGCTGAGTTCGACCATGGGCCCAGGCGTGACGCTGGATGTTGCGGAAGCTTCGGGCGAATAAGCGCTTGGAAACGTAAGAATTGTGGACCCCGGTGGATTATTCCGCCGGGGTTTCTTTGTTTTGCAGGTCGTGCTTTCAAATTTGTGAAGAACAGTCTCTTTCAAATCGGTTCAATGATTTGATAGCGTCCCGCAGGTAAGCTTGCCGTGACAGTCTTGAGGCAGGGTCAATTGGCGCGCGTCAAACACTTGGTTGGAAGTTAATATGGTCGAACGAGTATTCTTTGCGCAGGACAACGAAAGTCTGGTCGTAACCTCAAGCAGTAACGGGTCGATTGTCGGAGACGGCATCATAAACAACTCTGACACACCGAATGGCACGGTTTTTGTGTACTCGTCGGGTATGGGCGCAACCATCACCCTGGATGACACGCTTGACGTTGATGTCTTCAACGATGATGACACGGCAAACCACACGATCATTGATGGCGGCGGCATTGTTGCAAACGGGCAGGGCGTTGAATCTGAATCCGTGATTACAGTGCGGGCTCTGGATGCAGGGGGAAGCCCAACCGGACCTGAGATCGACATATACGTATTCTCTCAAGGTGGCGTGACGCAGGATGTATGGGGATATGCATCTTCAGCCCCGTTGCAGGATGGTGTCTCTTACGTAAAGGTCGGCGGGTCCAACTTAGGGGCATCAGATTACGCCGATTATATCACCTGCTTTGGAGAAGGCACTTTGATCCGAACGGAGGCTGGCGATTTGCCAGTCGAAGATCTGCGGGTCGGCACTAAGGTCTGGACCCGCGATGCCGGGTTCCAAGAGGTTCTTTGGGTTGGCCATACCGAGGTGGCCGCCAAAGGTGCGTGTGCCCCGGTTGTGATCCAGGCTGGTGCGATTGGAAACTCCGGCACGTTGGTTGTGTCACAGCAACACCGGGTTTTGATTGATGTGCCCGCGGCGGAAATGCTGTTTGGTCAGGCCGAGGTTTTGGTCGCGGCCAAGCACCTGTGCGGCATGCCCGGTGTATCGATCCGCGAATCCGGGACAGTGAGATACACGCATTTCATGTTTGATCGTCATCACATCATGCAATCGAACGGCGCTCTGACCGAGAGCTTTTTCCTGACCAAAAATTCGGTCAGCACGCTGTCATCCTCGCAACGCAGTGAAATCCTGTCTCTGTTCCCGGCGCTGCAGAACGCGGATGCAGGGTTTGATCGCACTGCGGCCATGACCATCGGGTCAGGCGCGGCGTCAGTGTTGCGTGCTTACATATAATCCCTGCATCGGTTGGGTCAGATGCGAGGGCGCTTGAAATCGGGGCGAACCCTCAATTTACCCCTTGGAAACCCCGCCCTTCTGCCCTAAGTAGACCTGCGGAATAAAGCGTGCGATTCGTCGTGCGCTTTCTTTCGTTTCGTCCAAGACGGTGGGTGGGTCCATTTGGTCCCTTAATTCCCTGCCTGAGACGGGTAAGACCAAAGAATTCTGAGGGTCCCACCCTCGGGCGCATTTTGGCCAATCCCGTAACAACGGACCTGAACGCCGGAGCGAAGGCTGCGGCAAATATGAGCCGGGGTGAGGTATCGCCCCTAACTTGGAGAGAACTGTGGATAGAGCCCAGAAAGAGAAAGTGGTCGAGGAACTCGGCCAAATCTTCGAAAGCTCTGGCGTCGTAGTGGTTGCTCACTACGCCGGTCTGACAGTTGCCGAGATGCAGGACCTTCGCGCACGTGCTCGTGACGCGGGTGGCTCTGTGCGTGTTGCCAAGAACAGGCTCGCCAAAATCGCCCTTGAGGGTAAGCCGTGTGAAAGCATGGCCGACCTGCTGACAGGGATGACCGTTCTGACCTATTCCGAGGACCCCGTGGCAGCAGCCAAGGTGGCCGAGGACTTCGCCAAGGATAACAAGAATTTTGAGATCCTCGGCGGTGCAATGGGTGAGAACGCTCTGGACCGCAAAGGCGTCGAAACAGTTTCGAAAATGCCGTCTCGCGAGGAGCTTATTGCTTCGATCGTGGGCTGCATTGGCGCACCTGCTTCGAACATCGCCGGCGCGATTGGCGCACCTGCAAGCAACATCGCAAGCATCCTTTCCACCATCGAAGAGAAGGCGGAAGCTGCGTAAGCGGTTGGCACTGAATGATCTGCGTAGGGTGAATACCCTGACGTTGGAACACACACTGTAAACGGAAAGAGCTGATAAAATGGCTGATCTGAAAGCACTCGCAGAAAGCATCGTGGGTCTGACCCTGCTGGAAGCACAAGAACTGAAAACCATCCTCAAAGACGAATATGGCATCGAGCCCGCAGCAGGCGGCGCAGTTGTCATGGCAGCAGGCGGCGACGCCGGCGGCGCAGCTGAGGAAGAAAAAACCGAATTCGACGTCGTTCTGAAGAACGCCGGCGCATCGAAAATCAACGTCATCAAAGAAGTTCGCGGCATCACCGGCCTGGGCCTGAAAGAAGCCAAGGAACTGGTCGAAGCCGGCGGCAAGATCAAAGAAGGCGTGGACAAAGCAGAAGCAGAAGACGTCAAAGCCAAGCTGGAAGCAGCTGGCGCCGAAGTCGAGCTGGCCTAAGCTTAGTCTCAGGTGCGTCGCTGATGCGCCGAAAAATTTGGCTGGGTCCGGAGAAATCCGGGTCCAGCCGAACCTGTCTTAGAAAGGGCCTCAACGCATGGGGTGTTTTCTAAGACACGGTTTTCGGATCGGGAGGCCGCCTTCGGGACGGTGGCCATGAATTGATCCGGACGTGTTGTCTCGATTGTGCAAGATGCCGGGGCCCGACGGTGTCTTTGCCCGCTGAGAACATCGAAAGGTGACATCTGACATGGCTCAAACGTTCCTTGGCCAGAAACGTCTTCGTAAATACTACGGCAAAATCCGCGAAGTGCTGGAGATGCCGAACCTTATTGAGGTACAGAAATCTTCTTATGATCTTTTCCTACGCTCCGGCGATGCAGAGCAGCCAACAGACGGCGAAGGCATCAAAGGTGTGTTCCAGTCGGTTTTCCCGATCAAGGATTTCAACGAAACCTCCGTTCTGGAGTTCGTGAAATACGATCTGGAAAAACCCAAATACGACGTCGAAGAATGTATGCAGCGTGACATGACTTACAGCGCGCCGCTGAAGGTCACTCTGCGTCTGATCGTGTTTGATGTCGACGAAGACACCGGCGCGAAGTCGGTAAAAGACATCAAGGAACAGGATGTCTTCATGGGCGACATGCCTTTGATGACGCCGAACGGCACCTTTGTCGTGAACGGGACCGAGCGTGTGATCGTATCCCAGATGCACCGCTCGCCCGGTGTGTTCTTTGACCACGACAAGGGCAAGACCCATTCCTCGGGCAAGTTGCTGTTTGCCTGCCGCATCATCCCGTATCGCGGCAGCTGGCTGGACTTTGAATTCGACGCCAAGGACATCGTGTTCGCCCGTATCGACCGCCGCCGCAAACTGCCTGTGACAACCCTGCTTTATGCACTGGGTTTGGATCAGGAAGCGATCATGGACGCGTATTACAACACCGTGTCCTACAAGCTGGACAAGAAGAAAGGGTGGATCACGCCGTTCTTCCCCGAGCGTGTGCGTGGGACCCGTCCGACCTATGATCTGGTTGACGCCAAATCCGGTGAAGTGATTGCCGAAGCAGGTAAGAAAGTCACTCCGCGCGCGGTCAAAAAACTGATCGACGAAGGCACCGTAACCGACCTTCTGGTTCCGTTCGATCACATCGTTGGCAAATTTGTCGCGAAGGACATCATCAACGAAGAAAACGGCGCGATCTATGTCGAAGCCGGTGATGAACTGACCCTGGAATACGACAAAGACGGTGACCTGATTGGCGGTACTGCCAAAGAACTGATCGATGCGGGCATCACCGACATCCCGGTTCTGGATATCGACAACGTCAATGTTGGTCCGTACATGCGCAATACCATGGCTCAGGACAAGAACATGAGCCGCGAAACCGCGCTGATGGATATCTACCGCGTCATGCGTCCGGGCGAACCGCCCACCGTTGAAGCTGCGTCGGCCCTGTTCGACACCCTGTTCTTCGACAGCGAGCGTTATGACCTGTCCGCCGTTGGCCGCGTGAAGATGAACATGCGTTTGGCACTGGATGCGCCGGACACCCTGCGCACCCTACGCCGTGAAGATATCGTGGCCTGCATCAAGGCGCTGGTTGAACTGCGTGACGGCAAAGGCGACGTGGACGATATTGACCACCTCGGCAACCGTCGTGTGCGTTCGGTTGGCGAACTGATGGAAAACCAGTACCGCGTTGGCCTGCTGCGTATGGAGCGCGCGATCAAAGAGCGTATGTCGTCGGTTGAAATCGACACTGTCATGCCTCAGGACCTGATCAACGCGAAACCTGCTGCGGCTGCTGTCCGCGAATTCTTCGGCTCGTCGCAGCTGTCGCAGTTCATGGACCAGACCAACCCGCTGTCGGAAGTTACGCACAAACGCCGTCTCTCGGCGCTTGGGCCCGGTGGTCTGACGCGTGAGCGTGCGGGCTTTGAGGTGCGCGACGTGCACCCGACCCACTATGGCCGGATGTGCCCGATTGAAACGCCGGAAGGTCCGAACATCGGTCTGATCAACTCGCTGGCCACCTTTGCTCGCGTGAACAAATATGGCTTCATCGAAACACCGTATCGCGTTGTCAAAGACGCCGAGGTGACCGATGAGGTTCACTACATGTCCGCGACCGAGGAGATGCGTCACACCGTGGCGCAGGCGAACGCGACGCTGGATGCCGATGGCAAGTTCATCAACGATCTGGTGTCGACCCGCCAGGCCGGTGACTACACCCTTGCCCCGCGCGAGAATGTAGACCTGATCGACGTGTCGCCGAAACAGCTGGTCTCGGTCGCTGCATCGCTGATCCCGTTCCTTGAAAATGACGACGCCAACCGCGCTCTGATGGGCTCGAACATGCAACGTCAGGCGGTTCCGCTGCTGCGGGCCGAAGCACCGCTGGTCGGTACCGGTATCGAGGAAAAGGTTGCGATCGACTCGGGTGCTGCGATTCAGGCGAAACGCGCCGGTATCATCGACCAGGTCGATGCCCAGCGTATCGTTATCCGCGCCACCGAAGATCTGGAACTGGGTGACGCTGGCGTTGACATTTACCGTCTGCGCAAGTTCCAGCGTTCGAACCAGAACACCTGCATCAACCAGCGTCCGCTGATCAAGGTGGGTGACACCGTCCAGAAGGGCGAGGTCATTGCCGACGGTCCGTCGACCGACATGGGTGAACTGGCGCTTGGTAAGAACGTGGTCGTCGCGTTCATGCCTTGGAACGGTTACAACTACGAAGACTCGATCCTGATCAGCGAACGTATCGCGCGTGATGACGTCTTTACCTCGGTCCATATCGAGGAATTCGAAGTCGCCGCCCGTGACACTAAGCTGGGTCCGGAAGAGATCACCCGCGACATCCCGAACGTCGGTGAAGAAGCGCTGCGCAACCTCGACGAGGCGGGCATCGTTTACATCGGCGCGGATGTTGAGCCGGGCGATATTCTGGTCGGCAAGATCACTCCGAAGGGCGAAAGCCCGATGACCCCGGAAGAAAAGCTGCTGCGCGCCATCTTCGGTGAAAAAGCATCTGACGTGCGCGACACCTCGCTGCGCGTGAAGCCGGGCGATTACGGTACAGTCGTCGAAGTCCGTGTCTTCAACCGTCACGGCGTCGAAAAAGACGAGCGTGCGCTGCAGATCGAGCGTGAGGAAGTCGAACGTCTGGCCCGTGACCGGGACGACGAGTTGGCGATCCTGGACCGCAACATCTATGCGCGTCTGCAGGGCTTGATCCTAGGTAAAACCGCTGTCAAAGGGCCGAAAGGCGTCAAGGCAGGGTCGGTGATCACCGAGGAGCTGCTGGAAACTCTGACTCGTGGTCAGTGGTGGCAGCTGGCGCTGGAAGGCGAGCAGGACGCGCAGATCGTCGAAGCTCTGAACGAGCAGTACGAAGTGCAAAAGCGTGCTTTGGACGCCCGTTTCGAAGACAAGGTCGAAAAAGTCCGTCGTGGCGACGACCTGCCGCCGGGTGTGATGAAGATGGTCAAAGTCTTCATCGCCGTGAAGCGTAAGCTGCAGCCAGGCGACAAGATGGCCGGTCGTCACGGGAACAAAGGTGTGATCTCCAAGGTTGTTCCGATGGAAGACATGCCGTTCCTGGCCGATGGTACCCCGGTTGACTTCTGTCTTAACCCACTTGGCGTACCTTCGCGTATGAACGTTGGTCAGATCCTTGAAACCCACATGGGTTGGGCTGCACGCGGCCTGGGTCTGAACATTGATGAGGCTCTGGGTGAATATCGCCGCTCCGGCGATCTGACCCCGGTGCGCGAAGCGATGAAGCTGGCCTATGGCGAAGATGTCTACGAAGAAGGCATCACCGGTCTGGACGAGGATGGCCTGATCGAGGCAGCGGGCAACGTGACCCGCGGTGTTCCGATCGCAACCCCGGTCTTCGACGGCGCCAAAGAGGCTGACGTCAACGATGCGCTGGTGCGTGCGGGCTTCTCGGAAAGCGGTCAGTCGGTTCTGTTCGACGGTCGTACCGGTGAGCAATTCGCGCGTCCGGTCACCGTGGGCATCAAGTACCTGCTGAAACTGCACCACCTTGTGGACGACAAAATCCACGCGCGTTCGACCGGGCCGTACAGCCTGGTGACCCAGCAGCCGCTGGGTGGTAAGGCGCAGTTCGGTGGTCAGCGCTTTGGTGAGATGGAAGTCTGGGCTCTGGAAGCTTACGGCGCCGCCTACACCCTGCAGGAGATGCTCACCGTGAAATCGGATGACGTCGCCGGCCGGACCAAGGTCTATGAGTCGATCGTCAAGGGCGAGGATAACTTTGAAGCGGGCGTACCGGAATCGTTCAACGTTCTGGTGAAAGAAGTCCGTGGCCTCGGCCTGAATATGGAACTCCTGGATGCGGAGGTTGAGGAGTAAGGGCGCTGCCCTTTCTCCCGTCCCCCCTTCCGCAAGATTTGAGGTAACAAATGAACCAGGAAATCACCAACAACCCGTTCAACCCGCTGACGCCCCCGAAGGTCTTTGACGAGATCAAGGTCTCGCTGGCGTCGCCCGAGCGGATCCTGTCTTGGTCCTATGGCGAGATCAAGAAACCCGAAACCATCAACTACCGGACGTTCAAGCCTGAACGTGACGGCCTGTTCTGCGCGCGTATCTTTGGCCCGATCAAAGACTACGAATGTCTGTGCGGCAAATATAAGCGGATGAAGTATCGCGGCGTTGTCTGCGAAAAATGCGGTGTGGAAGTCACCCTGCAGAAAGTCCGCCGCGAGCGTATGGGCCACATCGAACTGGCCGCGCCCGTCGCACATATCTGGTTCCTGAAATCGCTGCCGTCCCGCATCGGTCTGATGCTGGACATGACGCTGCGCGATCTGGAACGCGTTCTGTACTTTGAGAACTATGTCGTCATCGAGCCTGGTCTGACTGACCTGACCTACGGCCAGATGCTGACCGAAGAAGAGTACATGGATGCGCAGGATGCCTATGGCATGGACGCGTTCACCGCGAATATCGGTGCCGAAGCCATCCGCGAGATGCTGGCCCAGATCGATCTGGAAGCCGAAGCCGAGCAGCTACGCGCCGATCTGGCCGAAGCCACCGGCGAGCTGAAGCCCAAGAAGATCATCAAGCGTCTGAAGGTTGTTGAATCCTTCCTCGAGTCGGGCAACCGGCCCGAATGGATGGTTATGACTGTGATCCCGGTCATTCCGCCGGAATTGCGTCCGCTGGTTCCGCTGGATGGTGGCCGTTTCGCGACTTCGGACCTGAACGATCTGTATCGCCGCGTCATCAACCGGAACAACCGTCTGAAGCGTCTGATCGAACTGCGCGCGCCTGACATCATCGTCCGCAACGAAAAGCGGATGCTGCAGGAATCCGTGGATGCTCTGTTCGACAACGGCCGTCGTGGCCGCGTGATCACTGGCGCCAACAAGCGCCCGCTGAAATCGCTGTCGGACATGCTGAAAGGCAAGCAGGGCCGCTTCCGTCAGAACCTTCTGGGTAAGCGCGTCGACTTCTCGGGCCGTTCGGTCATTGTGACCGGTCCGGAGCTTAAGCTGCACCAGTGTGGTCTGCCCAAGAAGATGGCGCTGGAACTGTTCAAGCCGTTCATCTACTCGCGCCTTGAAGCCAAGGGTCTGTCTTCGACCGTGAAACAGGCGAAGAAACTGGTCGAGAAAGAGCGTCCCGAAGTGTGGGATATTCTCGACGAGGTGATCCGCGAACACCCTGTCATGCTGAACCGTGCGCCGACGCTGCACCGTCTTGGCATTCAGGCGTTCGAGCCGGTCCTGATCGAAGGTAAAGCGATCCAGCTGCACCCGCTGGTCTGTTCGGCCTTTAACGCCGACTTCGACGGTGACCAGATGGCCGTTCACGTGCCGCTGAGCCTTGAGGCGCAGCTGGAAGCCCGTGTTCTGATGATGTCGACGAACAACGTTCTGTCGCCTGCAAACGGCGCACCGATCATCGTTCCATCGCAGGATATGATCCTGGGTCTCTACTATGTGACCCTGGAGCGCGAAGGCATGCCGGGCGAAGGCAAGGTCTTTGGTTCGATCGAAGAAGTTCAGCATGCGCTGGACGCGGGTGAGGTGCATCTGCACTCAAAAATCACCGCGCGGATCACGCAGATCGACGACGAAGGCAACGAAGTTCAAAAGCGCTATGAAACCACTCCGGGCCGTCTGCGTCTGGGTGCTCTGCTGCCGATGAACAACAAAGCGCCGTTCGAACTGGTCAACCGCCTGCTGCGGAAGAAAGAAGTGCAGCAGGTGATCGACACCGTCTACCGTTACTGCGGTCAGAAAGAGTCGGTTATCTTCTGTGACCAGATCATGTCGATGGGCTTCAAAGAAGCGTTCAAGGCGGGCATCTCGTTCGGTAAGGACGACATGGTCATCCCAGGCGACAAGTGGGGCATCGTTGATGACACCCGCGGTCAGGTGAAGGATTTCGAACAGCAGTACATGGATGGCCTGATCACTCAGGGCGAAAAGTACAACAAGGTTGTCGATGCCTGGTCGAAGTGTAACGATCGCGTCACCGACGCGATGATGAGCACGATCTCGTCATCGGATCGGGCAGAGGACGGGTCCGAGCAGGAACCGAACTCGGTCTACATGATGGCCCACTCGGGTGCGCGTGGCTCGGTCACTCAGATGAAACAGCTGGGCGGTATGCGCGGCCTGATGGCCAAGCCGAACGGTGACATCATCGAGACGCCGATCATCTCGAACTTTAAAGAAGGCCTGACCGTTCTCGAGTACTTCAACTCGACCCACGGTGCCCGTAAGGGTCTGTCGGATACCGCTCTGAAGACAGCGAACTCGGGTTACCTGACCCGTCGTCTGGTGGACGTGGCGCAAGACTGTATCGTTCGTGAGATCGATTGTGGCACCGAGCGTGCGATCACAGCCGAAGCCGCTGTGAACGACGGTGAGGTTGTCGCCTCGCTGGCCGAACGTGTGCTGGGCCGTGTCGCTGCTGACGATGTTCTGCGTCCGGGCACCGATGAGGTGATCGTGGCTGCAGGTCAGCTGATCGACGAACGTATGGCCGACACCATCGACGAAGCCGGTGTTGCCTCAATGCGCATCCGCTCACCTCTGACTTGTGAGTCCGAGGAAGGCGTCTGTGCAACCTGCTACGGTCGTGACTTGGCCCGCGGTACCATGGTGAACACAGGTGAAGCTGTCGGCATCATCGCCGCTCAGTCGATCGGTGAACCCGGTACGCAGCTGACCATGCGGACTTTCCACATCGGTGGTGTTGCGCAAGGTGGTCAGCAGTCGTTCCAGGAAGCCAACCAAGAAGGTGTTGTCGCGTTCGAGAACCCGCAGATCCTGGTCAATGCCGCAGGCGAAAGCCTGGTCATGGGCCGGAACATGAAGCTGGTGATCAACGACGAGCATGGCGAAGAGCGTGCCAGCTTCAAGTTGGGCTACGGCTCCAAGCTGTTCGTCAAAGACGGCACCAAAGTGGCCCGTGGCGACAAGCTGTTCGAATGGGATCCCTACACCCTGCCGATCATCGCCGAGAAAGCCGGTACCGCGAAATACGTTGACCTTGTTTCGGGCCTTGCTGTCCGCGACGAGACTGACGAAGCAACCGGCATGACCCAGAAGATCGTGATCGACTGGCGGGCGGCCCCCAAAGGCAGCGACCTCAAGCCCGAGATCATTCTGGTCGGTGAAGATGGCGAGCCGGTCCGCAACGACGCGGGCAACCCGGTTCACTATCCGATGTCGGTGGATGCGATCCTGTCGGTCGAAGATGGCCAGCAAATCGAAGCCGGTGACGTTGTCGCGCGTATCCCGCGTGAAGGTGCCAAGACCAAGGACATCACCGGTGGTTTGCCGCGTGTGGCCGAACTGTTCGAAGCCCGTCGTCCGAAAGATCACGCGATCATCGCAGAAGCCGATGGTTACGTGCGCTTTGGCCGCGACTACAAGAACAAGCGCCGTATCAGCATCGAACCGGCGGACGAGTCCATGGAGACCATCGAGTACATGGTACCCAAGGGCAAGCACATCCCGGTCGCCGAAGGGGACTTCATCCAGAAGGGTGAATACCTGATGGACGGTAACCCGGCTCCGCATGACATCCTGTCCATCATGGGTGTCGAAGCGCTGGCGGATTACATGATCGACGAGGTGCAGGACGTGTATCGTCTGCAGGGCGTGAAGATCAACGACAAGCACATCGAGGTCATCGTGCGCCAGATGCTGCAGAAGTGGGAGATCCTGGATTCAGGCGACACCACCCTGCTAAAAGGCGAGCATGTCGACAAGCAGGAGTTCGACGCGGCCAACGAGAAGACCCTCTCGCGCGGTGGTCGTCCGGCACAGGGCGAACCGATCCTGTTGGGGATCACCAAAGCCTCGCTGCAGACGCGTTCGTTCATCTCGGCGGCGTCGTTCCAGGAAACCACCCGTGTGCTGACCGAAGCTTCGGTTCAGGGCAAGAAGGACAAGCTGGTTGGCCTGAAAGAGAACGTCATCGTTGGTCGTCTGATCCCCGCCGGTACCGGTGGGGCCACTCAGGCCGTCCGCCACATCGCGCAGTCGCGTGACAACGTGGTCATCGAAGCCCGCCGGGAAGAGGCCGAAGCCGCCGCTGCTCTGGCCGCGCCGACTTTCGACGACGACATGGTTGGTGATGAGCTGGACGTTCTGGTGGAAACCCCGGAAAGCCGCGAGTAAGCTCACAGTATAAATTTGAAAAAGGCCCTGCAAAACGCGGGGCCTTTTTTCTTGGATAAGTGTCAACGTTGGCCCACGGCAATTGAAAGCAATTGCTAAGGCATTAGCGGTATATCTGTAGGCTCTGGCGCGGCCCCTGCGGCGGTGAGCATGGCATGTATTTGCCCCCGGTGATGGGCTTGGTGATTAAAGAACTGAACAACACAGACGGCCTTAGGCATTTAGATTTTGGATAAGCTGCCAGGTGGGTACCACCTGACAAAACCATTGAGATATTCACAGGTTGTGCCAGAAGCCCATCCTTGGATTTCCGTATCGCGCTGCGTGCGTAAGTCTTTGAATTCAGACCAATCTGAAGGGCTGGTCAGTGAATGGGTGATTGTTTCCTGTGGGCGTTCGTTTCCTTTGATGCGCTCAAGCATAAGGGCATCGGCCCAATAGAGGTGGTTCATAGTTGCAGCGATGGATTTGAAGAACGCGCCTCGATCCTTCCAGCGCTGAGCTTCGGTCAAGCCGTCCGATGCAGTGATGAGCGAGATATTTTGCCATCTATTGTAGCGCGCCATAAGTCGGCAATAAGCGGCTGAAATCATCTTTCATGGCCTCAGAGTTATTGTGGAAGTATTGGGAAAATTGAGCGCTTTACATTGGAACAAGGCAAATTGCGCTGGGGCCCGCACACGCTATCACGTCGTTGGGTGACTATGAAATTACAGATGTCACCGGCTTTGCGTGAGCTTTTTCTCAATCAAGCCTGTCAATGCGCTGCATAACCAAGTCCTGTTTTCGGTTCGCGCTTGTTAACACGAAAGCAGATTGCGTTGTGGCAAGACAGCACGACAATTTGATCCAACACTGCCTTCAAGCACGGTGCTTCGTTCTTGCGGACCCACAATCTCTAGCTTAGCTCCGACCAGAGATATTATTTTGATTTTGAATTGGCTCATGGGCACAGAACACAACTCTTTCGAAGATCGCGTTGCGCGGATCAGGCAGCGCTCAGACGAGAATGCAAGAAACGCACCCCGGCCCAGAGCCGAGAGCTTCTGGCGACGCCTGGCCTATCCAGGTGCATTTGTCGGGGCGTTTTTGCTGGGGATCTTTGCCGTTTTTCTGACCCGCTACATTCAGTATCAATCCGTCGGCATACCAGTTCAACGACAGGTTGATACGCAGGATTTCGTCAGCCTCGGTCTTGCGGGTGGGGCCTGCATCATGGTGACGCTTTTTCTGAAAGGTAAGCTTCGAGAATTTGCAGGTGCGCTAACGGTTGGCGCGTTGCTGACGACATTCACCTTTCACAACCTGGTTTGGAACTACCCGGTATTTTTTGAGCAAACCTACGGAAAAGACTGGGTGGATTTTGTCAAAGACACGACGGAACCTTCGAGCTTGAACGTCTTCGGAATTATTTTGCCTTTAGGCTGACATCTGGATGGTGGCGGCAAGCGATATTGACATCCAAGGTTATACCCTGGCCAATACAGGCGTTTGCCAGCCCGGAGCCCAATCCTTATGACCCCGAACACCAAAGGTGCCTTGCTAATGATGGGCAGCATGGCGGCATTTACCCTGAACGATACGCTGGTGAAGGTCGCGTTACAGGAATTGCCGCTTTTCCAGTTGGTTGCACTAAGGGGTGCTTTGGCCGTTATGCTGGTTTATCTGCTGGCGCGGTCTCTGGGGGCGCTGCACCTGAATTTTTCGCGGCACGACAAGTGGCTGGTCGCCCTGCGTAGCTTGACCGAACTGGCTGCCACTTTCTTTTTTTTGACAGCGTTGAAGAATATGCCGCTTGCCAACGTGACGGCCATTTTGCAGGCGCTGCCACTGACTGTCACGCTGGGCGCGGCGTTGGTTTTCTCAGAGCAGGTCGGCTGGCGGCGTACCTTGGCGATTGTTGTGGGGTTCATTGGTATGGTGTTGATCGTACGGCCGGGCCCGGACGGGTTCAGCGTGTATTCTGTCTATGCCCTGATCGCAGTGGCGTTGATTACGGTTCGGGATCTTGTTACCCGACGCATGTCCGCCGATGTGCCGTCGATGGTTGTGACCCTGGCAACCTCGGGCTCAATCGCAGTTGTCGCGGCGATTGCTTCGGTTTTTGAAGGATGGGCGCCGGTCTCGGCTGCAGCAGGGTCTCTGGTCGCCGTCGCTGCCGTCTTTGTGCTGATGGGATATCTTTTAAGCGTCATGGTCATGCGTCAGGGGGATGTTGGATTTGTTGCCCCGTTTCGGTATTCCAGCCTGCTCTGGGCGTTGGGGCTGGGGTGGGTCGTTTTTGATGAATGGCCAGATGCGGTGACGATGCTAGGTGCAGCGCTGATCGTAGGCGCAGGGTTGTTCACACTCTTCCGCGAGCGGGTTCGTCAAGGTGCAGCGTGAACCTGCCTGACATAGGTCTGGTCAATGGCAAAGCGGGATAGGAATTCGGCTTTTTGTGGTGGTGAAAGCGGACTTAGGTCGGCATTCGTGCTTCTTGTGCGGGGAGAGTCATTGAATCGGTTCAAGCCACGCACCCACATCGGGCCATCGGGGCGGGTGACCACAGGCATAGCCCGGTTCATCCTGTTGTGGGCAAAATTCATGATTGATTTCCGGTTGCCGCCCTGCACAAACATGCCAAGCCCGGCTGTCATCAGCGGGCGATGCACGCGAATGGCCTGAATCCCTTGGGCATTTGCGCGGGCCAGATACCCGAAGTTGAAATCAATCGCCACCATAGTGCGGCTCTGCAAGAGCGCTGCGCAATCAACTGCCGTTCCCCGCAGTCTTTCGACAAAGTCCACGGCCACTGCATCATCATCGTCGTGACGAAACTGCAGGCAAGGCGCGTCGAGATTTTGACGTGCCGCATTCAGAACCTCTTGCATGACCTTCCTGTGCCGGCCCGGAGGTCTGGCGACAATTTCTACCTGTTTCAGGTCAGCGGTCAGGTCGTTCAGGCGATCGAAGGCGGGTTTGGGCAGGCATTCACCAATGACGATCCGCAGATGAAAGTCTTGGTCGGTTTGCTGTCGCAGACCGGGCAGGGCGATGGTTTCAAACAAACGGAACCGCTCTTCCAACCGATCGTGGTGATACAGGAACTGCCGCCGTTCTTCGACAGAGGCATGCATGGTCTGAAACCCACCAATGGCGGGATAGGAAAAGCGGCAAAGACCGAGGACCTGCATCTGCTCAAGTCCCGACAGGGGTAGTTTCGACCTCTTCAGGGTCGATAGAGAAACGTGTACGCAAATCCATTGCCTGTTCCCCAGTGACGGGCAACAAATCACGCGTATCCTTCCGGGCGTGGTCCGAGTCGTTGAACCCGTGCAGCATCCGCACCCACATTGGTGCGTCCGGGTAGCTGACGACTGGCATGAACCGCGCCAGTCTGTTGTGCAGTCGGTCAAAGATTGTCCGTTTACTTCCGCCCCGAACATACATACCCAAGCCGACCCCCAGCAGTGATCGATAGACCTGCGCGACGTGCAACTCATTTTTGTCACGCCGGGCGACGTAACCGAGGTTGTAGTCTATCGCGACCGACTCGCTCTGCTGTACCAGTCCTGCATTTTCGCGAATTGCAGAGCGTAGCTTTTCTATGAAATCGACCGAGACCGCGTCATCGTCGTCATGCCGAAACTGAAGGCAGGGTTTATGCGGGTCTGTTCGGGCGGTGTTCAGAACCTCCCGCATCACTCGCTTATGATCTGCGGCTTCCTTTTCGATGATGCGGATCTGTTTGATCCCAGCGGTCAGATCTCGTAGCCGTTGCGCATAGGGTGGCGGCAGGCATGTTCCCGTAAGCACCAGCAGCTCAAACGCCTCATCGGTTTGGGAGCGAAAGCCGGGCAGAGTGATGGTTTCAAATAGGCGAAAGCGTTCCTCCATCCTGTCGGTGTCATACAGAAACCGTCTTTGATCTTCGATTGAGTCTTGGCTGAGCCGAAAGCCGCCAATCGAAGGATAGGAAAAGCGGCACAGGCCAATCACTTGCATCTGTTGTCCATCACCTGGTATTCCGCACGACTATGCCCCCGCCGTGAAACGGCTGCAACGGGGTGGTAGCGTCTTATGTTGAAGCCTCCGACGCCCTAATCCCTGCCCGCCCGAGGCTGCCGGTATAGTGCTGTTGACACTTGGGTCGACTCCGCCTATTACGCGCGTCATCTCGGTACCGGGGGCCGCCCCAAAACCGATTTCAGTAATGAACTGGTCAAGACCCGGACAATTTTGCAGTTCGCGTCCTCTGATAACCAACCGCGACGTTCACCTCGGAATGGGAACGCTCGCGGATTTTGCGCTTGTGGACGCATGAGTGCAACGAATTTAGCCGCACGCAGCCCGCGTGCATGTCATGTGTGTTGCAAAACGGGGAAGAAACCGGAATGCCAACTATTCAACAGCTGATCCGCAAACCGCGGCAGCCTAAAGTAAAACGCTCGAAGTCCATGCACCTGGAGCAGTGCCCGCAGAAGCGCGGCGTCTGCACCCGCGTGTACACCACCACACCGAAAAAGCCGAACTCGGCTATGCGTAAGGTTGCCAAAGTGCGCCTGACCAACGGGTTCGAGGTCATCTCGTACATCCCCGGTGAAAGCCACAACCTGCAGGAACACTCGGTTGTTCTGATCCGTGGCGGCCGTGTGAAAGACCTTCCCGGTGTGCGTTACCACATCCTGCGCGGTGTTCTGGATACTCAGGGCGTCAAAGACCGTAAGCAACGTCGTTCGAAATACGGCGCGAAGCGTCCCAAGTAAGAAGGAGAGGCTGATATGTCACGTCGTCACGCCGCCGAAAAACGCGAAGTCCTGCCTGACGCCAAGTTTGGCGACAAGGTACTGACCAAATTCATGAACAACCTGATGATCGACGGCAAGAAGTCGGTCGCAGAGCGCATCGTTTACAACGCGTTTGACCGCGTTGAGAACAAGGTAAAGCGCGCTCCTGTCGAAGTGTTCCACGAAGCGCTCGACAACATCAAACCATCGGTCGAGGTTCGCTCGCGCCGGGTTGGTGGTGCAACCTATCAGGTTCCGGTCGAAGTGCGCCCCGAGCGCCGCGAAGCGCTGGCCATCCGCTGGCTGATCACTGCTGCGCGCGGCCGCAACGAAAACACCATGGAAGAACGCCTCGCCGGTGAACTGCTGGACGCTGTACAGTCCCGCGGTACTGCCGTGAAGAAGCGCGAAGACACCCACAAGATGGCCGAGGCAAACAAAGCCTTCAGCCACTACCGTTGGTAATTCAGAGGCTTATCAAAAATGGCACGCGAATATCCGCTCGAACTGTACCGTAACTTCGGTATCATGGCGCACATCGACGCAGGTAAGACCACCTGCTCGGAGCGTATCCTGTATTACACTGGTAAATCCCACAACATCGGTGAGGTGCACGATGGTGCAGCCACCATGGACTGGATGGAGCAGGAGCAGGAACGCGGCATCACCATCACCTCGGCTGCGACCACCACCTTCTGGGAACGCACCGAAGACGGTCAGACCGCCGATACCCCCAAGCACCGCCTGAACATCATCGACACCCCCGGCCACGTTGACTTCACCATCGAAGTTGAACGCTCGCTGGCGGTTCTCGACGGTGCCGTCTGCGTTCTGGACGCAAACGCCGGTGTTGAGCCCCAGACCGAAACCGTGTGGCGTCAGGCTGACCGCTACAAGGTTCCGCGTATGGTTTTCGTCAACAAAATGGACAAGATCGGCGCAGACTTCTTTAACTGCGTTCGCATGATCGAAGACCGCACCGGCGCACGCGCTGTTCCGGTTGGTATCCCGATCGGCGCCGAGTCCGAGCTTGAAGGTCTGATCGACCTGGTCACCATGGAAGAATGGCTGTGGCAGGGCGAAGATCTGGGCGCTAGCTGGATCAAAGCTCCGATCCGCGACAGCCTGAAAGACATGGCTGACGAATGGCGCAGCAAGATGATCGAAGCGGCCGTCGAAATGGACGACGACGCGATGATGGAATACCTGGAAGGCAATGAGCCCGACGTTCCGACCCTGCGCGCCCTGCTGCGCAAAGGCACCTTGGACATCGCGTTTGTTCCGGTTCTGGGTGGTTCTGCGTTCAAGAACAAAGGTGTTCAGCCGCTGCTCAACGCTGTGATCGACTATCTGCCCAGCCCGCTGGACGTTGTTGATTACATGGGCTTTAAGCCCGGCGACGAGGAAGAAGTTCGTGACATCGCACGTCGTGCCGATGACGCAATGGCGTTCTCGGGTCTTGCGTTCAAAATCATGAACGACCCCTTTGTTGGCTCGTTGACCTTTACCCGGATCTACTCGGGCACCATGAACAAGGGTGACTCGATCCTGAACTCGACCAAAGGTAAGAAAGAGCGCATCGGTCGTATGATGATGATGCACTCGAACAACCGGGAAGAGATCGAAGAAGCGTTTGCAGGCGACATCATCGCGCTGGCGGGTCTGAAAGACACCACCACCGGTGACACACTGTGTGATGCGAAGGATCCGGTGGTTCTGGAAACCATGACCTTCCCCGATCCAGTGATCGAGATCGCGGTTGAGCCCAAAACCAAGGGCGACCAGGAAAAGATGTCCCAGGGTCTGGCCCGTCTGGCCGCTGAAGACCCGTCTTTCCGCGTGGAAACCGACCTAGAATCGGGTCAAACCATCATGAAAGGCATGGGCGAACTTCACCTGGACATTCTGGTTGACCGTCTGAAGCGCGAGTTCAAGGTTGAAGCGAACATCGGTGCACCGCAGGTGGCCTATCGTGAAACCATCTCGATGCCGGTCGAGCACACCTACACCCACAAGAAACAGTCGGGTGGTTCGGGTCAGTTCGGTGAAGTTAAGCTGGAAATCCAGCCGACTGAGCCGGGCGAAGGGTACTCGTTCGAAAGCCGCATCGTTGGTGGTGCTGTTCCGAAGGAATACATCCCAGGTGTTGAAAAAGGCATCAACTCGGTCATGGACAGCGGCCCGCTGGCTGGTTTCCCTGTGATCGACTTCAAGGTTGCCTTGCTGGACGGTAAGTTCCACGACGTTGACTCGAGCGTTCTGGCGTTCGAAATCGCGGCCCGTATGTGTATGCGTGAAGGTATGCGCAAAGCAGGCGCGAAACTGCTGGAACCGATCATGAAGGTCGAAGTGATCACCCCGGAAGAATACACCGGCGGTATCATCGGCGACCTGACCTCGCGTCGTGGCCAGGTGTCTGGTCAAGAACCGCGCGGCAACGCAATCGCGATCGACGCGTTCGTTCCGCTGGCGAACATGTTCGGCTACATCAACACTCTGCGTTCGATGTCGTCGGGCCGTGCCCAGTTCACCATGCAGTTCGACCACTACGATCCGGTTCCGCAGAACATCTCGGACGAGATTCAGGCGAAATACGCATAAGCGAAGATTTGAGGGAGCTCCGGTGCGGGGCTCCCTTCATTACCGAAAAAGGAGGCCATCATGGCAAAGGAAAAGTTTGAGCGTACAAAACCGCACGTCAACATCGGCACGATTG
>NZ_WQGJ01000006.1:0-308747 GCF_013034605.1 Ruegeria sp. HKCCA4633 | reverse complement strand
GAGCAGTTGACTGTTAATCAATTGGTCGTAGGTTCGATCCCTACCGCCGGAGCCATCTTCTCCCTTAACTGAAGTTAACCCGTCAGGGCGTCTTCGAAATCCGCGCGCAGGTTGCGTTTCAGGACTTTCCCGGTTGCGTTCAGCGGCAGTGCATCGACAAAGACCACCTTGTCCGGGATTTGCCACTTGGCGATCTTTCCATCGAAGAAGCTCAGCAATTCGTCTTCGCTTGGGTCTGCCCCTTCAGCCTTTACAGCAACCAGCAGCGGCCTTTCGTCCCATTTCGGGTGCGGTACGCCCACCACGGCGGCGGTTGCAAGCTTGGGATGCGCGACTGCGATATTCTCAAGCTCAACGGAGCTGATCCATTCGCCGCCGGATTTGATAATGTCTTTGGATCTGTCGCGGATGGTCATATAGCCATCCGGGTCCAGCGTTGCGACGTCGCCGGTGGCAAACCAGCCGTCCCGAAGAAGCTGCTGATCTTGCAACATAAAATAGCTGTCCAGAACCCAATGCCCCCGTACCATCAGATCGCCCTGAGTTTCGCCGTCATGCGGCAGATCATTGCCATCATCATCGACGATTTTCAGCTCGACCCCAAAGGGCGGCCTGCCCTGACTCAGGCGGATTGCGTGCTGTTCTTGCAGTGGTAGCTCAAGATGCTTGGCCAGAGGGTAGTTTGTTGTGCCCAGCGGGCTCATCTCGCTCATGCCCCACGCATGAACCGTATCGACGCCATAGGTTTCGCGGAAGGTTTCGATCATCGAAGGCGGACAGGCCGCGCCCCCGATCACAGTTCGATCCAGGCTTTTCAACTCGGTCCCGCACTTGGCGGCATGGGCCAGCAAACCTTGCCAAATGGTCGGCACACCCATGGCCAGGGTCACACCATAGGTGTCGATCAGGTTGACCAGCGCCTCGCCGTGCAAATCCTGTCCCGGCAAGACCATCCGCGACCCCGACATGGCACAGGCATAGGGCGATCCCCAGGCGTTGACGTGGAACATCGGCACGACGGGCATGACGACGTCCATCGCAGAATAACCGATCACATCCTTTGTGTTCGACGCAAAGCTGTGCAGCAGGGTCGACCTGTGGGAATACAGCACGCCCTTGGGATTGCCCGTCGTGCCCGAGGTATAACACAGGCTTGATGCCGTGTTTTCATCCAGATCAGGCCATGTGAAGCCAGCATCTCCTGTTTCGATCAGTTCATCATAGAACACTAAACCGGGGATCTGTGACGCTGCCTCTTCATTGCGTGGGCCCATGAGGACAAAGTGCCTGACTTCGGTAAGCGCATCGTGCAGCGCTGCAACCAACGGGATGAATGTTGCATCAAAGAACAGCACACGATCCTGAGCGTGGTTGATGATATAGGTCAGTTGCTCGGGGAACAGGCGCGGATTGACCGTGTGGCAGACATAGCCAGCGCCGGAGGTTGCATAGTAAATCTCAAGATGCCGCCGGTTGTTCCAGGCCAGAGTTCCGATCCTGTCCTGTGGCTCTAATCCCAGTTTTGTTAGCGCTGATGCCAGGCGTCGGGCGTTCATCGCAATCTCAGACCAGTTGGTCTCGGAAATCGTACCGTCTGTTTCGACCGAGATTATCCCGGTTTGGCCGTGGTAGCGTTCTGCATGATCAATAAGTGACGAAATCAGCAGGGGCTGCGTCATCATCTGTCCCAGCATGGACATCCTCCCGTCGTTGGCGGGGTCTTAGATGACCCCTGCCTTATCCATCTGACATTAACAGCTAGGGGCGTGCCCCATTGCGTCAATCCAGTCGTTTCCTAGGAAGGAACCCTGCCAAGCATTTAATTGTCTGACAATAAAAGAATGCCACCCACTAGTGCAGCAGGCTGCGTTTTGGGGCGTTAATCCCGGTGTTTCAACGCATAGGCGACCAGCGCAGCGGTGGATGCGTCCTTGCCTTGGGCGCTTTCTTCACCGTCCACAATGGGGCCAAGCGACGTGGCCAGCTCCTTGCCCAGCTCCACCCCCCATTGATCGAAAGAGTTGATACCCAACAGCACACCTTCGACAAACACCCGGTGCTCATACAGGGCAACGATCTGACCCAGTACGAATGGTGTGAGTTTCTGATAAATCAGAGTGGTGGACGGACGATTGCCGGGGAAAACCCGATGTCGCGCCTGCCGCTCCAGTTCCGCACCTGTCAGCCCGTTTGCCGCCATGCGGTCTCGGGCTTCGTCCAGTGACCGGCCGCGCATAAGGGCTTCGGACTGCGCCAGACAATTGGCCAAAAGCAAGCGGTGATGATGGGTCAGCTCGGGTTCGTGCCCTTCGGCCGCAACCATGAATTCGCATGGGATAACGTCCGTACCCTGGTGAATCAGTTGGTAGAAGGCGTGCTGACCGTTCGTGCCCGGTTCCCCCCAGACCACAGGGCCCGACGGAACAGTCAGGGAAGAACCATCCATCGCCACCGATTTGCCGTTCGATTCCATTTCCAACTGTTGGAAATAGGCTGGCAGCCGCAATAGCCGCTGATCATAGGGCAGCACGGCGCGGCTGGCATGGCCCAGAACCTGACGATGCCAGATACCGACCAGCGCCAGCATGACGGGCACGTTCTCAGCCCAATCCGCCGAGCGGAAATGCAGATCCATCGCCTGCCCACCACGCAGAAACGCGTCAAACGCGTTTGAGCCAACAGCGATCATGACCGGCAGGCCCACTGGCCCCCAGACCGAATAGCGCCCACCGACCCAATCGGCGAATCCAAAAACATGCGCCTCGGGAATGCCAAACGCCTGCGTCTTGTCCAATGCGCTGGATACGGCGGCAAACTGTCGGGACGGATCGCCTCCGCCTTCGGACATCCAGGCGCGGGCCGTGCGCGCATTGGTCATTGTCTCAATGGTCGTGAAGGTTTTCGAGGCGACAATCACCAAAGTCCGTGCCGGATCCAACTGACGCAGCGTGTCAGCGATATGCGCACCATCCACGTTCGAGACGTAATGCAGGCGCGGCCCGTCATGATACGGAGCCATCGCGTGTGTGGCCATGACCGGGCCAAGATCCGACCCACCAATGCCGATATTGACCACATCGGTAAAGCTGCCCCCTGCCCCCGCAATCGCACCACCGCGCACTTCCTCGGCGAAAACCCGCATCCGTTGCAACGTGTCCAGAACCTCGGGCATGACGTCCTGACCATCCACTTCGACCGGGCCACCGTCCAGATTGCGCAACGCTGTGTGCAGCACTGCGCGCCCTTCAGTTTCGTTGATCTTTTCGCCCGCAAACATCGCATCGCGCCGCGCCGAAAGACCGGCGTCTTCGCACAGTTGGATCAGCCCCGCGCGCACGCTTTCGTCGATCTGCGTCTTGGAGTAATCAAAATGCATATCCCCGGCCGAAGCTGAAAATTCCACAGCCCTGTTCGCGTCCGCCTCAAACAGGTCCAAGATACGGCGGTCCGCGTCTGCCAATGCCTTCAAAGCGTCCAGTTGCATGTGTTCACTCCGACCAATGGACAGTCATACCGCTCAGCACAGCGGCGATTGGTGCGTCTTCCGGTGGCAGCGACATGACTTTTTCCAACGCGTCGCGCTTGGTCTGACCGTAGATAATCAGGTGCTTGGACAATGCCCCATCCAGGACCGGCGCGGTCAGGGAAATGCGCGCCTCGGGCTGCACCTCGGTGCGCGCGACGGTTAATGTAGGCGCATCACTGCCCAATGCCTGAGCCAGCCCTTCCATACCCGGAAACAACGAAGCCGTATGCATGTCATCACCCATTCCAAGAACCAGAACCGACAACGGCAACACCGGCGCAATCAGAGATTCGATTTCGGGCAACGCCGCCTCGGGTTCCGCACCGGGTACATAGAGCGGAATGTAATGCGCAACAGACGCCCGGTTCGTCAGCAGTCTTTCGCGAATCAGACGCTCGTTGGAACGCTCGTGATCGGCAGGTACACACCGTTCATCTGTTGGCAAAACTCGCACACGGTCCCACGCCACGTCCGCTGCACAAAGGCTGTCAAACACTGGCCCCGGCGTTGTCCCACCGGGAACGGCCAGCGCAACAGTGTCATGATGCAACAATGCAGCCTCCAGATCGCCCGCCAAAGCATTTGCCACGTCGATGGCCAGCATTTCGCGGTCTGCATATTCCTGAATATTCATGGCTTGATTCCTTGCCAACGGCGACCATCTCGTTTCATCAGCAGCTCGGCGTCGCCCGGCCCTGTGCTGCCGCTGTCATAAGGTTTCGGCACGTCGCCGCGCGCCAGCCAGCCAGCGATGATTGGATCGGTCCAGGCCCAGGCGGCCTCGACCTCGTCCCCGCGCATGAACAGCGTCTGGTTGCCCCGGATCACATCCATCACCAACCGTTCGTAAGCATCTGGCGGGTCCTGATTTTCGGGTCCCAAGGCTTCGGCAAAGCTCATGTCCAGTGGGACATCGACCAGACGCATCCCACCCGGCCCCGGTTCCTTGATCGTCACCTTCAGGGTGATCCCTTCATTGGGTTGCAAACGGATCGACAATGCATTGGCGTGCCGTCCGGCTTCTTCCCCGAAGATCGAATGCGGCGCGTCCTTGAACATCACATTGATCACCGAAGACCGCGCCACCAACCGCTTACCCGTGCGCAGATAGAACGGCGTCCCGGCCCACCGCCAGTTGCTGATGTGGGCCTTCAACGCCACATAGCTTTCGGTGGTTGAACGCGGATTGCCAACGCAGTCTCGGTATCCCGGACCCTCGGGCCCTGCAGCGAACTGGCCGCGCACAATGTGATGCGGCTCTACCTGGTCAAGCGCCCGGATTACCTTGAGTTTCTCGTCGCGCACCGCGTCGGGATCAAATTTGGCCGGAGGTTCCATCGCGATCAGGCAGAGCAATTGCATCAGGTGGTTCTGCACCATGTCCCGCATTGCGCCTGCGCGCTCGTAATACTCCTCACGCCCGGAAATCCCCACGGTTTCAGCAACCGTGATTTGAATGTGGTCGACATATTGGCTGTTCCACAAGGGTTCGAACAGCATGTTGCCAAAGCGCACAGCCATCAGGTTCTGCACGGTTTCCTTGCCCAGATAATGGTCGATCCGGTAAATCTGGCTCTCGTCGAAATGTGCAGCCAGCGTGGCATTCAGGGCCCGCGCACTGTCCAGATCATGGCCAAACGGTTTTTCCACCACGATGCGGGTGTCGTCCGTCGCCAGATTATGCGCCCTGACCCGCTCGGCCAGCGGGCCGAACAAACTTGGACCAACCGAGAAGTAGAACGCCCTTATGCGGTCCGATGACAGCTTTTGGCCCAGAACATCCCAGCCTTCTGCTGTCATTGCATCCAGAGGCACATAGTCAACCCGCTGCAGAAACCCGGTCAGCGCCCGGCTGTCCTGCGCCCGCTTCGGCGCATGTTGGCGCAAAGAATCGGCAACCATCTCGCGAAACTCTTCCGCAGTATGGTTCGCCCGGGCTGCTGCAAGGATTTTCGTGTCATCATGCCATTGCCCGGCACAGAACCTACGATACAGGGCAGGCAGAATTTTCCGCTGCGCCAGATCACCAGTGCCGCCGAAAATAATCAGATCAAAAGGATCAACAGGGATGACGCGTGAAACCATAAGCTGTCCTTAACCCGACCCAACTTGCATGTCCAATGTTAGCGCAACCAAAAATGAAAACTCAAAGATCATCAAAACTCTGTTAGAACCGCCGCGTCACCCTTACCAAATCCCCGACAACACGCTAGTTCGAACCAAAGATTTCAGCAAAAGCCGGACGCGGGAATGAAAGACAATGCCCCTCAGCTTGCCAATATCGGCAAGTTCCAAGACAAACTGGTGACAGCAGACGGGCAGACCCGCGCAACAGTTTCACTGACCCAGCCAGACACGCTTTGGTTTAACACAGGTACGCTGTGCAACATCGAATGCGTGAACTGCTATATCGCCAGCAGCCCGACCAATGATGCTTTGGTCTATCTGACCGCGGATGAAATCCGTGATTATCTGGACCAGATCGACGAGCGCAATTGGCCCGTGCGCGAGATCGGCTTTACCGGCGGCGAACCCTTCATGAACCCCGAGATGATCGAGATGACTCGTGCCGCGCTGGAACGTGGGTATGAGGTCTTGATTCTGACCAATGCGATGGCCCCGATGATGCGCCGCAAGATGCGAGAAGGATTGTTGGAGTTGCAGAGCAAATACAACGACAAGCTTACGCTGCGCATCTCAGTCGATCACTACCGCCCCGACCTGCATGATGAAGAGCGCGGCAAGGGCAGTTTCGACAAAACCGTTACCGGGATGGAGTGGTTGCGCGATCACGGTTTCAACATGGCGATCGCAGGCAGGTCGGTGTGGGGAGACACGGATGCAGAAAGCCGCGCTGGTTATGCTGCGTTCTTCGCCCGGCATGACTTTGACATCGACCCGAACAATCCAGCTCAGACCGTTCTATTCCCCGAGATGGACGAATCCGTGGAAGTGCCTGAAATTACGACGGCGTGCTGGGGAATTCTGGACAAATCCCCAAATGCGGTGATGTGTGCCAATTCGCGCATGGTGGTCAAACGCAAAGGTGCGGATCGCCCTGCCGTTCTGGCCTGCACGTTGCTGCCTTATGAGCCCGAATTCGAGATGGGGCACAGCCTGGCCGAAGCCGAGGCGGATGTTCACCTTAACCATCCCCACTGCGCCAAGTTTTGCGTTCTTGGCGGCGCAAGCTGCTCGGGTTGATCAGTTCAGTTCGGGCGACTTCCAGAACTTGGTGCCGGACGCACCTGCCGACACGCGCCATCCTTTTTTGCTGAGCACAAAGAAAGAGCGCCCATCGCTAAAGCGCACGGTTTCGCCCTTTTTGTCTTCTCCATACATGGCGCCGGTTTCAGCCGTCGCGTCATAGCCATGGAGAATGAAGTTGTCCAAATCTGAAGGGCTTTCGAACAGGATCACAAACTTGGTCTCAAAGCCGCCAATGCCAATGGCCGCGCCCACACCACCCGTGCCCATGTTCATATAGGTGTGCTGACCAGTGTCTTTTGAAACGGCCACACCGCGCCCATACCCTGCCGATACCGGAAACACCGAAATCTTGCGCGAGTCGAAGGCCGCATAACCTGCGCTGACGTCATAGAGTGACTGCGCTTCGGGGTTTTCGGCAAGCAACTGATCAAGGATTTCTCCTGCCATCACGTCCAGCTTGGCACGCGTTTCTTCCGGCGTTGCTTCGTTGGACAGCAAGTCCGACGTGGAATCGATGGTTTCATCGACGACCGCAGCGCCTTTGTTGACAGTATCACCGACGCTTTCCGCGCCGCGACCGATCGCTTCTGCGGTGTTTTCAGCACCCTTCTTTATCTTGTCCAGAACGCCTTCGGCACAAGCGGGACCACTTAGGCAAAGCGCCGCAGCAAAAAGAAAGGCTTTTGTCATGGTTTGTTTTCCTGTGGCAGCAACAGATTGGCCGTCACCTTACCCGACTTGCCTTAAATGAAAACGGATAATTCAATGGTCAGTCAGGCATTACCGACCACTCAATTCACGCGAAACTCGCCAACCATGTTACGCCACTCACCCGGTGCAATCATCTTGCGGTGGGTGAATTTGACCGAATGCAGCGGACCTTCAATCTCTCGCTGCCAGAAATCGATGAATTCGAACAGTTTCGGATGATCCGGCGCCAGGTCGTAGTCCTGCCAGATGAACGTGTTTAGTACGTGGATATAGTCGGGCATATGGTAGAAGAATTCCGCCGTTGTCAGACCGTACCCCTTTAGCATCAATTCGGTTTCGCTTGGGTTCATGCGGACCTCTGGTTTGTTGCAAGGTCTCTTCAGGCTAGCACAGAAACCTTCTAATTCTTGGATAACAATATGTTACCGGGACGTTACCGTGGTTTTTCGCACTCAATGCGCTGCTTGCTTGCACCTTATGTGCCGGGTCTGATAAGGTGCATCCACAAGATATAGACCCAAGCCAAAGATCGGGCAGTTTACGTGAGCGATACGCCAGAAATTCCTGAAAACATGGACGAAACCCCGCCAGAGCGCCCAGTGTATGACGGCCCGACGGTCTCCATCGAATCCGAAATGCGCACATCCTATCTGGACTACGCCATGTCGGTCATCGTATCCCGCGCGATCCCGGATTTGCGTGACGGCCTGAAGCCGGTGCATCGCCGGATTCTGTATGCGATGCACGAAACCGGGAACACCCATGACAAAGCCTACCGCAAGTCTGCGCGCCCGGTTGGCGACGTAATGGGTAAGTACCACCCGCACGGGGACTCAGCTATCTATGACGCGCTGGTGCGGATGGCGCAGGATTTCTCGATGTCGCTGCCTTTGCTGGACGGTCAGGGCAACTTTGGTTCGATGGACGGCGATAACCCAGCGGCCATGCGTTATACCGAAGTGCGGATGGACAAACCGGCTGCCGCACTGCTGGCTGATATCGAAAAAGAGACGGTTGATTTTCAGGACAACTACGACGGCAAAGACAAAGAGCCAACCGTTCTGCCCGCGCGTTTCCCGAACATGCTGGTCAACGGCGCCGGTGGTATCGCCGTGGGTATGGCGACCAATATTCCGCCTCACAATCTGGGGGAGGTGGTCAACGCCACGCTGGCCCTGATCGACGATCCTGACCTGACCTCAGAGCAGTTGATTGAATACGTCCCCGGCCCCGATTTCCCAACGGGTGGCGTCATGCTGGGCCGATCTGGTGCGCGCAAGGCCTATCTGGAAGGTCGCGGCAGCGTCATCATCCGCGCCAAGACTCGTGTCGAAGAAATCCGCAAGGATCGCTATGCGATTGTCGTGGATGAGATCCCGTATCAGGTAAACAAAGCCTCGATGATCGAAAAGATCGCCGAAGCGGTGCGCGAGAAACGTATTGAAGGCGTCAGCCACGTGCAGGACGAATCCGACCGCAACGGTGTGCGTGTCGTGGTCGAACTGAAGCGCGATGCCACGCCCGAGGTGGTTCTGAACCAGCTTTATCGGTTCTCTCCGATGCAGACTTCCTTTGGCTGCAACATGCTGGCGCTGAACGGCGGCCGACCCGAGCAGTTGACCCTGCGCCGATTCCTGACGTCCTTCATCGACTTCCGCGAGGATGTTGTTGCCCGTCGGACCGCCTACGACTTGCGCAAAGCGCGCGAGCGTAGCCACATTCTGTGTGGTCTGGCCGTGGCCGTGTCGAACGTGGACGAGGTAGTCGCCACGATCCGATCCTCGGCAGACGCCGCCGAAGCGCGCGAAAAGCTGATGACCCGCCGCTGGCCTGCTGCTGAGATCGAAGGTTATCTTCGTCTGATCGACGATCCTCTGTCCAAGATGAACGACGATGGCACCTATAACCTGACCGAGGTTCAAGCCCGCGCAATTCTGGAACTGCGCCTGCAACGTTTGACCCAGTTGGGTGTCAAAGAGGTCACGGACGAGCTGGAAGAACTAGCAGCCAAGATCAAGGAATATCTGGATATTCTTTCCTCGCGCGAACGCATCATGTCGATCATCGGTGATGAGCTGCGCGACGTCCGCGAAAAGTTCGCTGTCGACCGCCGCACCGAGATCGTCGACTGGTCCGGCGACATGGAAGACGAGGACTTGATTGAGCGTGAGGATATGGTCGTGACCGTAACCTCAGGCGGTTACATCAAGCGCACACCGCTGGCCGATTTCCGTGCTCAGAAACGTGGCGGCAAAGGCCTGTCGGGAATGCAGACCAAGGAAGAGGATGTCGTCACCAACCTCTTCGTGGCAAACACGCATACCCAACTGCTGTTCTTCACCACCGAAGGCATGGTCTACAAACTCAAGACTTGGCGTCTGCCGCAGTCCAGCCGGACCGGCAAAGGCAAAGCCATAGTCAATATCCTGCCAATTCCTACCGGTGTATCTATCGCCGCGATCATGCCTGTGGATGTGCCGGATGAAGAGTGGGAAAACCTCCAAACCGTCTTCGCCACCAGCGCGGGTGACGTACGTCGTAACCGACTGTCGGATTTCACCAATGTCCGCCGCAACGGCAAGATCGCCATGAAGCTGCCCGAGGGCGTTGAACTGGTGAATGCCCGCATCTGTTCGGAAGATGAAGACGTTATGCTGGTCACCAATTCAGGCCGTGCAATCCGCTTCCGCACCACCGATGTACGTGTCTTCAACTCACGTGAGTCCACCGGTGTGCGCGGCATCAAACTTACCAATGGCGACCGCGTTGTGTCGATGTCTGTGATCCGGCACTTTGAGGCCGACCCGGATGAACGCGCAGCTTACCTCAAGATGCGCCGCGCCGTGGCTGGCATTGCCGATGACGGTGAGGTGGACGAAGACGAAGCCGCGCCGGGCTCGATTACGCAGGAACGCTATGCTCAGATGTCGGCAGCCGAGAACCTGATCCTGACCATCACCACTGGCGGCGCAGGCAAGCTGAGCTCCAGCCATGACTATCCTGTTCGCGGACGCGGCGGTATGGGCGTCGCCGCCATGGACAAGGCGATGCGCGGCGGTGAGCTTGTGGCGTCCTTCCCGGTCGAGATCGATGACCAGATCATGCTGGCCACGTCCAAAGGTCAGTCGATCCGGGTGCCGGTGGATGGGATTTCCTTCAGATCCCGCAGCGCGGGCGGAGTGCGGGTCTTCAACACCGGTAAGGGCGAAGAGGTTGTCAGCGTGGCTTGGATCGCCGATCAAGGCGAGGACGAGACAGAAGAGTAATCGTTCCAACCTTTGGAAATAGAAAAACCCGAGGTTCGATGACCTCGGGTTTTTTGTATTCGAAAAGTCTACACCGCACGAATGAACGCGTGGTGGAGAAACCTTGCCTAAGCCGCTTTGCGCTTTTGGCGACGTCCGTATGCGAACAGCCCACCAATACCTCCAAGCAGCAGCCACCCGGCTGCTGGCAGCGGAACAGGCGCGATCGTATACTGACCATAAAGCGTTGCGTAGTTCTGCGCCTCTTCCACCGTACTGAATCCAGTGGAAATCGTGTTACCACCGTCCTGTGAAAAGCCAAGCACCGAGAACACATAGTTCTGTCCACCAAAGGTGAAGTTCTGAGAACCAAGTGTGTTGGCAATTGTCACAACATCGTTGCAAGGTGTTGGATCCTGAGGACAATTTGCCGATCGATTCAAGGTCTCATTATGTGTCAGTGAAAAGGTTGATGACACCAGAGGTCCGCCGCCGATCTGAAGATCGACGACAAGATCGACCGAACTCAGTACGTCCCCCGGAATCGGAAAGTTGAGGTGCGTGAACTGTCCCAGGTCAAAAGCTGTGTCCGGCGAAAGATTCAATATTGGTGTTCCCGTCGGCGTAAAATCATAACCACTTGGGTTACTGCCACCGCCCCAACGCAGCGAGATCGTAGAACCAGAACTGCTTTCCGTAATACCAGTCGTTGGATTCACGTTCTGCCATGAAGGAGAAATAGCTGTCACACTCAACGCCGAGGCGGCGCTACCAGCCAACACCCCAACTAAGGCAACCGCGGCCACATTACGTTTCAGTGCCATGTGTTTAACCCCTACCCTTGAAACACTTTTTACAAATTCGCACTCCAACTAGAGTGCTACATAGACTTGAAAACACGTAGTATCCCGGACATAATTTGGCCACCCTTTTTCCTCATTTAGGGTAAATCCCCTCAACATTGTTACCTATGTTGAAACGGTGACGCTGACTGGAAGTATTTTCAGCTTTCTATAATACAATTCCTTACACCCCAAAAATCGATCCGGGCCTATCTTATAAAGGCCTGTCAAGCGTGAACACCAAGTCAATGATGCCTCACGTACTGGATCGCGATATGGTGTCACACGCGCGGTATTGACGTCGCCAACGGCAATCATCTCTGGAACGGTCCGTCTAAGGTGAAATACGAAAAAAATCACCGTTGTCGCGGCCGCATTACCAAAGAAATCCGGCCTTTCTGCACGCAGTCCGGAGACCGAATTCTCAGGTCACAGCCCGTACAAAGCCCCAAACTTCTTTTCCAGATACGCAAGCAAAGGCTCTGGCCCCGGCTCTACACAGCTGGCGCGTGCAATGACATCGCGGGGTGCATAAAGCCCGCCATGTTGTTGAACTTGTTCGCGCAACCAGCCCGTCGCACCCGAGGTGTCACCCTCGGCCAATCGGTCATCCAGCCCTGGCACTGCCGCACGCAGCGCCTGAAACAAGCATCCTGCATAAACGTTGCCCAGCGAATAGGTCGGGAAATACCCGAACAATCCAACCGACCAATGCACGTCCTGCAAACAGCCATTCGAAGGTTTGTCGACCGCATAGCCGAAGTCGGCTTTAAACCTGTCATTCCAGGCGGCCTCGAGCTCGCTCACTTGCAGGTCTCCGGCCATCAGTGCGCGTTCCAGATCAAAGCGCAACATGATGTGAAGGTTGTACTGCACTTCATCAGCCTCGGTCCGAATATAGCCGTTATGAACACGGTTTACCGTAGCGTAAAACGACTCCGCGTCAGCGATACCGAAATCGCCGAATGCCTCAGTCATCTGTCCGAACAGCCACCCAGTAAAGGCACGCGAACGACCCAATTGGTTTTCGTATATGCGGCTTTGACTTTCATGCACGCCCATTGACACGCCGTTCCCAAGCGGGGTCAGCAAATAAGCTTTGTCGATACCCTGTTCATAAGCGGCGTGGCCGACCTCGTGTATCGTGGAATAAAAGCAGTTGAACGGGTCCGTTTCACTGGTTCGCGTGGTGATGCGCACATCCAGCCCACTGCCCGAGCTGAACGGATGCACCGCCTTGTCAACACGGCCATTGTTCAGATCATACCCAAAAGTCGTCGCCAGCTTTTGCGTCAGGCGCATCTGGGTCCGTTCATCAAAACTGCCATTCAGGGCTGCCGGTTCCGGGCGATCCAATACTGCGGCGCGTAGGGCAACCAAACGTGGGCGCATCTCATCAAAAATGGCCGCAATCTGCGTGCCGGTCGTGTAGGGCTCGTAATCTTCGACCATGGCGTCATAGACGTCCCCGCCCTGCGCAAGGGCTTCGCCCTCCTGCCGTTTGAGTGACACGACCTCTTCAAGCACCGGCAGAAAGGCCGAGACGTCTTCATCCGCCCGCGCCTGCGCCCAAGACCCCTGCGCAGCGGATGTCACACGGGCGATCGCTGTTGCCAGATCAGCAGGCACTTTCACCGCACGCTCATAGGCCCGGCGGATTTCACGCAACTGGGCCTTACCCACTTCGTCCTGTGGCGCGGCTTGCTCAAGCCATTCCGCCACACGCGGATCGGACCGGCGCGCATGCAGCACCGCTTCGATTGCGGCCATTTCTTCGGCACGTTGCGGGGCAGCCCCACGCGGCATGACGGTTTCCTGATCCCAACCCAGCCGCCCGGCAATCTGGCCCAAAGCCGAGGTTTCACGCTGAAAGGCCATGAGTTCATTGAAAGCGGTCATTGGATCAAACTCCGCGCAGGGATGTTGCGATGGGATAAGCGGTCAGGAACCGAGCACGCAGGATCAGGGTCCAGACGACAACGGCCATGAATTGGTGGAAGATCGCGATCTGCCAAGGTGCGCCATAGACCACGGTCACGATGCCGACGACAACCTGCAACGCCAGCGCGGCAAAGGCGGCATTGAAGGCAAAACGTGTCTGCGGATGCGCGCTGGTTCCACCACGACGCCAGACGATGAAGGCGAAGATGAACAGCAGATACCCCGCACAGCGGTGAATGAACTGCACCAATCCGGGACTTTCAAAGAAGTTCCGCCACATCGGCTCCAACGCAGTGGCATCCGGCGGCAACACTTGCCCGCCAATCAAGGGCCAATCGGTGTAGGACCGCCCAGCGTCGATCCCAGCAACCAGCGCCCCAACGAGTATCTGTAAAAAGGCGAAATGCATCAGACCGGTGGACAGCGAGAATAGTTTCGCCTCTTTCGCGCGGCGCGCCTGCATCAGGTCGCGTTCTTCGCGGCCCAATTCAAAGATGTACCACGCCAGAAAGCCCAGGATCACAAAAGCCAGACCCAAATGTGTGGCTAGACGATAACTGGCAACGGCGGTCATGCCCTCACCCTGCGTCACGCCTGAGGCGACCATCCACCAGCCGACCGCACCCTGAACACCGCCTAACAGGCCCGGAATCAACAGCTTACCAGTCCAGCCGGTTGGAATTTTGCGCGCTGCAAGAAAGCCAAAAAAGCCAATGGCCCAGACAAGTCCGATGACGCGGCCCAGTTGACGATGGCCCCATTCCCACCAGTAGATGAACTTGAAATCATTCAACTCCATCCATTGGTTTTGGATGCGCCATTGGTCGATCTGCTTGTATTTATCGAATTCCGCTTGCCAGTCCGCCTCATTCATCGGCGGGATGGCCCCGGTGATCGGACGCCATTCCGTGATCGAAAGGCCGCTGTCGGTCAGGCGTGTCAGGCCACCAACCGCAATCATCACGACGACCAGGGCAAACAGGATCATAAGCCAAACGCGGATCGCCTGACGCGCGCCGCCGCGTCCCCGGTCGATCATTCCCGGTTGCACGGCTTGTTGTTTTTCGGTGTCCGAGACCTCTTCGAAGATGCTGCGCTTACCGCTCATGCTGTCCTCATGTCCTGATTTTGTCGCAAGCTAGGGCTTGGTGGAAGATAGGTCCAGCCTCAGCTATTGTCTTTCCAGCGGACCATCTGCCGCATGATCCCATGCAGCATCTGCACATCGGCGCGTGTCATCCGCATCCGCGACCACAGATTACGTAGATTAACTTTCATACCCTCTGCTTTTTCAGGGGGATAAAAGAACCCGGCCTCTTCCAGACGATCCTCGTAATGCTCGACCAGTTTTTCCACTTCGATCCCTGTGGCCCAGTCGCCCTTGCCCAGATCGGTGGCCTCATGCACCACGTCTCCGGTCTGGCGCATCCACTCATAAGCGGTCAGCAACACGCATTGCCCCAGGTTCAGCGAGGCGTATTCCGGGTTCACCGGAACCGAGATGATCGCGTTGGCCTTTGCGATGTCCTCATTCTCAAGCCCTGCGCGTTCAGGACCGAACAACACGGCGACTTTTTCACCTGTTGCGACTTTCTCAGCCGCGATCTGCATCGCACGTTCTGGGCTGTAGACCGGCTTGGTTAACCCGCGCTGTCGGGCTGTTGTTGCGAAGACAAACGTGCTGTCAGCCAGCGATCCTGCCAGATCGTCAAAAAGCTGCGCCTCATCCAGCAACCGCCCTGCCCCGCTGGACATGGCCACGGCCTTGGGATTCGGCCAGCCGTCGCGTGGGGCCACGATGCGCATACGGTCCAGACCAAAATTCCACATCGCGCGCGCGGCGGCGCCGATGTTTTCGCCCATCTGCGGGCGCACGAGCACGAAGGATGGCTGAGATGTATCGCTGGGCATGGCTGTCTCCGAAAAGTTCCGCCCGCTCTAATCCGACGGCGTCAACAGGGCAACCCGATCCTTTTCTTCTGTTTCCAAATACCGCCTCGGCAGGCATAAAAGTTTGCTTCCCCGCCGCAATCCGCTAAACCGCGCCAAAGACCAAAAACCGAAGGACGCGCCCATGGACACCCCCGAGCAGCCGCAGATTTACCTGATCACGCCTCCGACCATCGAGTTGAGCACCTTCACAAACAAGCTGGCAACGGTACTGGACGGGGCCGACATCGCCTGCATCCGCCTGGCGCTGGCCGGAAGCGACGAAGACACAATCGCCCGCGCGGCCGACGCTTGCCGGGAAGTCGCCCATGCGCGTGATGTGGCCATAGTTATTTCGAACCACGTGCTGCTGGCCCAGCGTCTGGGTCTGGACGGGGCGCATCTGGACGACGCGGCTCGGTCCGTCAGGGCTGCGCGCAAGGAATTGGGCGCGGATGCAATTGTTGGTAGTTTCTGCGGTGCCTCCAGCCATGATGGCATGACAGCAGGTGAAAGCGGGGCCGATTACGTGGCCTTCGGACCTGTTGGCACGGCCACGTTGGGCGATGGTACCCGCGCAGAAAAGGACCTGTTCCAATGGTGGTCCGAGATGATCGAAGTTCCGGTTGTGGCCGAAGGTGGGCTAACGCCCGACCTGATCCGCGACCTTGCCCCCTGCACCGATTTCTTCGGAATTGGGGACGAAATCTGGAACAGCGACGATCCGCTTGGCGCGCTTAACACTCTGACAGCAGGGATGTCCTAACCCTGCATCAACGCAGCATCCAGGGCTCGGCCAGCCAATACACCCCGAGCCCTGCAATCAGGATTGAGGCCAGAACTGCAATCCGGCTGCGGGTCCTATGCGAACCGCCAGCAAACAAAAGCGCCAGTCCAAACGCAGCCGAGGCAGCCAAAACCAGCGGCACCAAAACCCCAGCCCCAAACCCCAACAACGCTGGAAGCTGATGGTCCGGCGGCACGCCGATAGCCCTAAGAGCCCTTGCCAAAGCCAATCCAAACACTGTTCCGCCAGCAAACACCGTCAACAGGCGCGCGACCTGCAACCGTCGTGCCACGAGGTTCCACAACGCCAGCCCGATGACGAACGCCGTCGGCGCGTGTAAACCAACATAGGTCGGCACGTTCAAAACGTCGTAGACAGCCAAGCCAAGCCCAACGAACACGCCAACTGACAGAAACACCACCTGCGCCACGACTGCTCGCAAGGACAAGGACAGAAACACAAGAACCAGGGCAAGCAAGCACGGTGCGAACGGCGTGTTTATGACGTGATCGATCCCCAACGCAAAAAACGTCTGTAGTGTCTGTTGCGGCGTCAAGGATGCCCCTCCGCGCAATGGTATGAGAGGGCTGGTTTCACCAGCCGCCAAGTAACTGGTATAGGGGGCCGCAACGCCCTGCTGCCGCAGCACAATCGGCCCGCCATCAACCGGCCAGCGCAGTTTCAGGTTCGAAGCTTGATCCGGAAAAGGTGCTGTTAGCAGCAGTTTGGTAACACGCGCTTCTTCCTGACCACCGCCTTCAGAGACAACCACGCGTTCCAAAGTCAGTTTCAAACGCTCGGGAACCTGGACTTCGACGTCCTGCACCCACGTTTCAACAAACGCTCTGATCTGTGGCTCCAGTTCCGATGCCGCCATCTGCCGCAGTGTCAGATACTGCGGATCCCCGGAAAGAACTTCATGCCGTGTTGGATCAAACCCAAGCAACAGTGCTTCAGCATTCAATCCAACCTCAAGGAACAGCTTTTCATCAGCGATCCAGAAATCAATCAACGTAGGTTGGTCAGATTGCGCCCTCACCGCGCTTGAAGAAAGGAACGCAAAGACGAAACAGCTAAGTACAAAGAGGGCAAAGACACGAAGGATGGCCCGAAATACACGGCCGTTCATAAGAAACGCTCCGGAAAAAGAAACAAATCACCAATCATTGTGGTCAATTGTTCCCATGCAGGTCTCGGATCGCAAGCGCAAAAGGCGTAAGTGCCGGGTGGTTCGGGAATATCTGACGGTGGTTACGTTCTGACTTGCACGGGCATCACCGCTGCGGCATGACATCCCCATGACTCAGACCAGCAATATCCTATGTATCGGATCGGTCCTTTGGGACGTGATCGGGCGGTCGGCCAGCGCAATGCGGCAAGGTTCCGACGTGCCGGGGCGGATCACGCGCCTGCCTGGCGGCGTTGCTATGAACATCGCCATGACGCTGGTGCGCTTTGGTATGACCCCCACTTTGCTGACAGCCATCGGGCGCGATCCCGAAGGCGATGAACTTGTCCACTCTTGTTCGCGTCTTGGTATGGTGACGGATCACATCTACCGCTCACAGGATTTGCCGACCGACCGCTACATGGCGGTCGAGGGTGCGAACGGGCTGATCGCAGCCATTGCTGATGCGCATTCACTGGAAGCGGCAGGCGCAAAGATCCTACGCCCTTTGATGCACGGACCTTTAGGCTATAAGAACACACCCTTTGAAGGACCCATCGCGCTGGATGGCAACCTGACGCTGGACCTTTTGGAAGAAATCGCCCAGAGCCCCGCTTTTGCCCGCGCCGACCTGCGCGTGGCCCCAGCCTCGCCCGGTAAAGCCGAACGGCTGCTGCCTTTCCTTAAGCATGCTCGCGCCACGCTTTACGTGAACCTCGAAGAGGCCGGCATCCTGTGCCAGCGCGAATTCACCGACTCTGAGAGCGCTGCCAAAGGTTTGTTGGATCGCGGTGCTCTGCGTGTATTGGTGACTGACAGTGGAAACTCAGCCACCGTGGGCAGTTCCGACGAAATCCTAACCCAAACGCCCCCGTCCGTACTGGTCACCCGCGTGACCGGTGCCGGGGATACCTTCATGGCGGCCCATATCGCCTCAGAATCCGGTGGCGCATCCAGTGATGAGGCCCTGACCCGCGCGCTGCACGCCGCTGCAACCTATGTTTCCGGAGAAACCCCACTGTGATCGACATTCAATACTCAGCCGAGGTCCGCGCCGCCAAAGACGCAGGCCAACCCATCGTCGCGCTGGAAAGCACCATCATCACCCATGGAATGCCTTATCCGCAAAACGTCGAAGTTGCGGCTCAGGTCGAACAGGACATTCGTGATGCGGGCGCAGTTCCGGCAACCATGGCGGTGATTGAAGGCAAACTGCACGTGGGGCTCGAGCCCGACCAACTGCAATGGCTGGGCCAGGCGCAAGGTGTCGCCAAGATCTCACGTGCGGACATGGCAGCTTGCATTTCGACCGGGGGCACCGGGGCCACCACCGTCGCCGCCACCATGATCGCCGCGCATTACGCCGGGATCGAGGTTTTTGCCACCGGCGGCATCGGTGGCGTGCATCAGGGGGCTGAGACGACGTTCGACATTTCTGCCGACCTGCACGAACTTGGCCATACTCCGGTCACGGTGGTTGCTGCCGGGGCCAAAGCCATCCTTGACCTCGCCAAAACGCTTGAAGTGCTAGAGACTTTGGGCGTGCCTGTCATCGCATTTGGGCAGGATGAATTTCCAGCGTTCTGGTCCGCTAAATCGCTGTTTGCTGCGCCCCTGCGCATGGATAGTGCCGACGCCATCGCCAAAGCCCACGCCATGCGCCGCGCGCTAGGTCTGCCCGGCGGACAACTGGTTGCCAATCCAATCCCTGCCACCGATCAGATTCCGGCCGAGGAACTGGCCCCCATCATCGCCGAGGCTCAGGCCGACGCAGATGCCCACCGCATTACCGGCAAGGCCGTGACCCCATACCTTCTGCAGCGCATTTTCGAAAAAACCGAAGGCCGCTCGTTGACCGCGAACATCGCGCTGGTCCGCAACAATGCACGTCTCGCAGCCAAAATCGCGCAATCGCTGGTGCATCAGGGCTGACGCAGCCCTATTGTACCAAAGCGAGGGATTGACTACCTAAACCACGGAAACCATTCGGAACTGCTCACTCGGACCTGCAATGAACACACCTTTCGACGAAGAGCCCCACCGCCGCCCCGGCCTGCTGTCCCGGCTGCGCGCATCCTTTCTGACGGGCATCGTCGTCATTGCACCTGTCTGGTTGACGGTCTGGCTGATCTGGTCGGTGGTCGGATGGATCGACAGCGCCGTACTGCCGCTGGTGCCGCAACAGTTCCAACCGGAACAATATGTTGGCATCAACTTGCGCGGCGTGGGTGTGGTGATCTTCCTGATTTTCACGGTACTCGTTGGCTGGATCGCCAAAGGAATACTGGGCCGTTCACTGATCCATTTCGCCGAAGGTCTGGTCGATCGGATGCCCGTCGTGCGGTCGGTTTATTCCGGGATCAAGCAAATCTCGGAAACGGTCTTTGCCCAGACTGAACGGTCATTTGAAAAAGCCTGCCTGATTCAGTACCCGCGTCGCGGTATTTGGGCCATTGGTTTTGTATCAACAAGCGCGCGCGGTGAGGTCAGCAAACGCGCTGAAACCGGGGGCGAACTGCTCAGCGTCTTTGTGCCAACCACGCCCAACCCAACCTCAGGCTTCCTGCTGTTTTTTCCCGCCGAAGACGTAATATTGCTGGATATGAGCATTGAAGATGCCGCGAAACTGGTAATCTCGGCAGGTCTCGTTTACCCCAACGAAAAAGATCCGACGCAGCCGCCCGAGTGATCAGCCAAACATTGCGGGCAGATCAACTGTACTGTTCTGCCCCAAATCCGCTTTGTGTTTGACAAGAAAGTCATCCGCTGCCCTTCGCCCAGCCTCTTTCAACTTGTGCAGGATGACCGGGTTGGGCACGGTTTTGGTTGCTACAGACAAGCTGTTCATCAATTCGTTATCCGCAATCATGTGAACCAGTACACGGTTCATTTCCCCGGGTTTCAGTTTTCCCTCTTTCAGCAACCGCTGCACAAAACTGATCGCCCTGAGTTCGCGAAACAGGGATGAGTTGAAGCTGATCTCATTGATCCGGTTCTGGATCTGCTGCGGTGTGACAGGCACCTCATCGCGTTCCAGCGGATTGATATTAACGATAACCACATCGTCGGGCAGATCGTCATTGAACAACGGGTAAAGCGCTGGGTTCCCTGTATACCCACCGTCCCAATACGCCTCGGTCCGCTCGGTTTCAGGATCGTATATCTCAACGGCCTTGAACAAGGTCGGCAAACAGGCCGAGGCCAGGATGGCGTCGGTTGAAATTTCATCACCCGTAAAGACGCGGATTTTCCCGCTTCGCACGCAAGTGGCACAGACAAACAGGCGCGGGCCTTCATCTGCGCATACTTCGGCGAAATTGAACCGATCAACCACCGCCTCCAACGGATTGCTGTAAAACGGACCATAGGCGTAAGGCGACACCATTCGGGACCACGCCTCGCCTATGGAATAAGGGACTGAATACTCCATAGCTCTGGAAATCGCTGCAGGCTCCACTCCTCGGAACCAATGGGCCATACGCAAATCGCCAATCGCACCCATACGCGCCCACACCGCATCCAGACTTGCGCGTGCGCCGTCGCGCCCGGCGTGCACCATACCCGACTTGAACGCTGCCCCGTTCAACGCCCCCGCTGACGTCCCGGTAATGGCCGCAACCTCGACGTCTTCTTCATCCAGAAACCTGTCGAGCACACCCCAGGTGAACGCCCCATGCGCCCCGCCGCCCTGCAATGCCAGATTGATCCGTTTCATGCCTCGGCCCCTTCATCTTTTCAGAAATACTCCGGGGGTATGGGGGCTGCGCCCCCATGGAACCTCAAAGTGCGGTCCAGCCACCATCGACCGAAATCGTTGTCCCGGTAATCTGAGCCGCCGCGTCCGAGCACAGGAACTGCACGGTGCCGCCCAACTGTTCGACAGTGGCGAATTCCTTCGAGGGCTGACGTTCCAGCAGGATGTTCTTCACAACATCTTCACGGCTCATGTTGTATTCCTTCATCGTATCCGGGATCTGCGCCTCGACCAGAGGTGTCAGAACATAGCCCGGACAGATGGCGTTGCAGGTGATCGGCTCTTGCGCGGTCTCAAGCGCGACGGTCTTGGTCATCCCAACCACACCATGCTTTGCAGCAACATAGGCCGCTTTGTAAGGCGAGGCGGTCAGACCATGAGCCGAGGCAATATTGACGATCCGGCCCCAACCCGCCTTACGCATCATCGGCAGTGCAGCAGCTGTGGTGTGGAAAGCCGAGTTCATATTGATCGCAATAATGGCGTCCCATTTTTCGGTCGGGAACTTGTCGATCGGAGAGACATGCTGAATGCCCGCGTTGTTCACCAGAATATCGCAGGCCCCTGCCTGCTCGATCAGTGCACGGCACTCATCGCCTTTGGACATGTCCGCTTTGATGTAGCGCGCGTTGGTTCCGGTCTCTTTCGCTATCTCTGCGGCCAGCGCATGATCTTCATCCCGATCGGTAAAGGAATTCAAAACCACGTTGGCCCCCGCCTTGGCCAACTCGCGCGCGACCCCCAGACCGATGCCTGAATTTGATCCTGTAATGATTGCCGTTTTGCCGGAAAGGCTCATGACCGATCTCCCTTATGCGATGTCCTGGCGCACCATGCCATGCTGCACCTGCAAAGAAAACGGGGAAACTATGGAAACGATACCCAGGTCCTGGACATCCCGATCTGCTCAAAAAAAACGCCCGCACGAAGCGGGCGTTAAGTTATTGAGGCAGGTTTCATACAGGCAAGAAACCTATCGAGCAGTAAGACCTTTATAAGCAATTCTATGCCTTCGTCCAAGCTAAAAGTTTGATAATAAGAAAAATCATCACTACGGTGATCCCCAACAAAATAAGGCCAGAGCAGGATTGTTTCCAAAATGAGCCCGGATTTTCTCCGACCGTTTCGACAATTTGCGGCGGGAATCGCCAGCATTTTTCTCACGTCTGTCGCCCATGCAGAATCGTCTCATGGCATAGCTATGTATGGGGAACCGGCCCTACCACCGGATTTTGTGTCTCTCCCCTACGCCAATCCAGATGCGCCCAAAGGCGGCAAAGCGGTGTTCGGAAACACCGGCGGCTATAACAGCTTGAACCCGTTTTTGCAAAAAGGCACCTCTCCTTGGCAATTGCCGTTTTGGACCCATGAAAGCCTGATGGGGCGGTCTTGGGATGAACCTTTCACGCTTTACGGGCTGTTAGCCGAATCAGTTGAGGCAGCACCAGACCGGTCCTGGGTCGAATTCACCCTGCGCGAAGAGGCGCAGTTTTCCGACGGCAGCCCTGTTACGGTCGAAGATGTGATCTGGTCCTATGAGACCCTAGGGACCGAGGGTCATCTGCGCTATCGCGGGCTGTGGGGCAAGATCGACAGCATTGAACAGACCGGACCGCGCTCGGTTCGGATTTCATTCAACGAACCAGACCGGGAACTGGCCTTGCTGGCTGGGATGCGCCCCATCCTGCAAAAGGCGCAATGGGAGGGAAAGGATTTTGCAAACGCCACGTTGCAGGATATTCCAATCGGCACCGGCCCTTATGTGATCGACGATTACGAAGCAGGCCGCTATGTGAACCTGCGTCGAAACCCGAACTATTGGGGTAATGACATCCCGTTTCGCCGCGGCACCATGAACCTCGACGATCTACGGATCGAGTTCTACGGCGACGGCTCTGTCGCATTTGAGGCGTTCAAAGCCGGAGAGCTTTCGGCTGTACGCGAATTCAACGCCGACAAATGGACCAAGCAATACAACTTCCCGGCCGTTCAGCGCGGAGATGTGATCAAGACCGAAATCCCCCATGGCAAACCGTCCGGGATGACCGGCTTTGTGATGAACACTCGCAAACCACCGCTGGACGATTGGCGGGTGCGCGAGGCGCTGACCCTTGCATTCAATTTCGAATTTATCAACGACACTGTCACAGGTGGCGCGCAGCCGCGTATTTCGTCGTATTTCTCTGGATCTGATCTGGCGATGCAACCCAGACCTGCCCCTGCACCAGTGCAGGCTTTGCTGGCACCTTTCGAAGCAGACCTTACACCCGGCACGCTGGAAGGCTATGAACTGCCGCAAGGTGATGGATCAGAACGGAACAGGCGCAACATTCGCAAGGCCGTCAAGCTTCTGGAAGACGCGGGCTGGACCGTTCAGGATGGTGTGTTGAAAAACGTGGAAGGCCAGCCGTTCAAGATTGAAATGGTGATCAGCCAGGGCAGCCTGAATGTCGTGCAGGACGTCAGCACAATTGCCGAGATTTACGCCCGCGCCTTAGAACGTCTGGGCATCGAGCTGGTGGTCGAAAAAGTCGATGACGCGCAATACACCTCGCGCATGAACGAGCTTGATTTCGACATGACGCCTTTCCGCCGCGCTCTGTCCTTGTCACCAGGAAACGAACAAAGGTTCTATTGGGGCAGTGAATACGTCGACACACCGGGCACGCGCAACCTGATGGGTGTATCCTCGCCTGCCGTTGACGCGATGATCGATGCCATGCTGGCATCTGAAACGCGCGAAGACTTCACAACAGCCACCCGCGCACTGGACCGCGTCTTGACTGCCGGCCGCCTTGTGATCCCGATCTGGAGCTTTGATGTCGGGCGCATCGCGCATGTCCGCGAGCTCAAGTTTCCCGACACGGTGCCGATCTATGGTGACGGTCCGCAGTACATGCCCGACGTTTGGTGGTACGACGCGAATTAAACACTCTTTAACCAACCGGGGTCAGCTGAACCCGGGTTGGTTCGATTTGCCTGGTGAAAATGCACGGGGTTTGGCAAATTTCTGCTGATCACACCTTGCGGCACCCGGCGCCCATTTGCCGATCGCTGCACACCGGAAGATCGTCACAATCACACAAGTCTGCCATTTGACGTTCACAAAGCTCGTTGAGGTCTATCAATACTTGGTGAGTAAATCGAGGCGCCGTTCAAAATCCTTTATTTACTGGGCAAAACGTGTATACACCCTGTACTTACTAGGTCAGGTGCAGAACTGGCTTCACGCATTTCGGCACTGCACCTGAACAATCCGGCAATGCCGGACAAAGCATAACCGGGCCCGCCACCACTCACACCAAATGCAGGCCCGTCCGCCCGTTGCGGATGTTTCGCAGCGGGCAACAAACCTCTGATCAATCGCGAAAGATAGGTGCGACATTTTGTCATGTCTTACCTTGCGGCAGCCTTTCCGTACCCTGATGTCGGGGGAGAGCAGTCCTAATGGCTACAAAAGGAAAGCTCATAGATGATGAACTGGACGGATCTTACACAAGACTGGAGCGCGGCCTACGCACGTGCAAAACGGCGCTTTCCGAACTTGCGGGATCAGGACATGATGCGCGTTTCTAAGGATCGAAAGGGGTTCGAAGCCTATCTGGCCGAGCGCCACCAACTCACAATTAACGAAGCGCATGAAGAGGTCGAAGATTTCCTGTTTACCGAAGGCCTGAACCGCGAATTCGCTCACGCGTCTTCAAGCAAGTGATGTGACCCAAAGGATCGTCGCATCTTCGTCACTGACGGAGATCACATTGTGACCCATGCTGCCATCGTAATATGCGCTGTCACCACGGCGCATTTCGACGGGTTCATAAAACTCGGTAAACAACCGCACGACACCGGTGAGGACATACATGAACTCTTCACCGTCGTGACGTACCCAGCCTTCAAATTCCTCCATTGACCGCGCCCGTACACGCGCACGGTAGGGCAGCATGTGTTTCTTGGTCAGCGTCTCGGCCAGCAACTCATGTTCATAGGTGGCAGTTGCATGGGCTGCCCCATCGCCGGATCGTGTCACGGCCATACGGCCAATCACCTGATCGCGTTGTGGCGGCGTAAACAGTTGCGGCACTGATATTTCCAAGCCAATCGCCAACTTCTTGAGCGCATCATAGGTAGGCGACATCTGCCCATTTTCTATCTTGCTGAGGGTCGAACGTGCCAATCCCGCCTGCGTGGCGGCTTGTTCCAAAGTCCAATTCCGCGCTTTGCGCAGCTCGCGCACCCGTGCGCCAAGGTCCAGTGGTTCGACTTCGGTATGATCACCTGTGTCACGGGCAATTCGGATCAGGGATTTGGGATCTTGAGTGCTCATGCCCCTCTCTATAGGCCCGGTCCGCCGCGCTTGCAACGCGGCAGGCTCCGCGATAGCCAAAGGCCATGTTGTCCATCTTTGATAAAGGGGCGCCTGAGCCCTGCCCCACACCTTTCAATCTGGCGGCGCATGTCCTGGGCCAAGCGGATCGCATCCCCGAAAAGGTTGCCCTATCCGTGCTGCGTGAGACGGGCGCTCAGGATTGGAGCTTTCGCGATCTGAAAGCAGCCGTATTGGGGACTGGCGCAGGGTTGTTGCAAGCAGGCTTGAAGCCCGGCGACATTGCGTTGATGCGGCTGGGCAATACAGTGGATTTGCCGATCGCATATCTTGGCGCAATTGCAGTGGGCATCGTTCCTGTGCCGACATCGTCGCAACTGACCGAGCCTGAAACGGCCAAAATGATCGCGGAACTTTCCCCAGCGGCCGTTCTGCGCGACCCCGACGTTGCCTGCGCCGCGCACCCCAATCAGATTGGGTTGGATGCGTTGAATTCCATGCGAAGCCTGCCTGCAGCCCATTTTGCCATGGGCGACCCCGAGCGAATGGCCTATGTCGTCTACACCTCTGGAACATCAGGCAAGCCACGTGCGGTGGCCCATGCCCACCGGGCAATCTGGGCGCGGCAGATGATGCTCGATGGCTGGTACGGTCTGCGCGACACCGACCGATTGTGCCACGCGGGCGCGTTCAACTGGACTTATACGCTGGGCACCGGGTTAATGGACCCGTGGACCATTGGCGCAACGGCCCTGATCCCGGAACGCGGCACCAGTATTGACGCGCTGCCCACCTTGTTGCGCCAGCACCGTGCGACGATCTTTGCTGCAGCCCCCGGAGTCTTTCGGAAGATGCTGCAAATGTCCGAACACATGGAATTGCCCGACCTGCGCCATGGCTTATGCGCGGGTGAGAAACTCTCGCGCGCTCTGCATGAGAAATGGGTTTCCAGCACCGGCACCGATCTATTCGAAGCCTACGGCATGTCCGAATGCTCGACCTTTATTTCCTCAAGCCCGACCCACCCCGCGCGTAGCGACGCGCTGGGGCAGCCGCAACCGGGGCGTCGCGTGGCGATCCTGGGGACGGATGGCCCAGTACCACAAGGACAGGAAGGCACCATCGCCATACACCGCTCGGACCCCGGTTTGATGCTGACCTATCTTAACGCACCCGACGAAGCTGAGGCGCGGATGCAAGGCGACTGGTTTCTGACCGGAGATCAGGGCGCAATGGCAGTGGACGGCCAGATCAGCTATCTGGGCCGCGATGATGACATGATGAACGCCGGCGGCTATCGCGTGTCGCCAGTCGAGGTTGAAGCCGCCCTGTCCCGCTTTCCCGGCATCACGCAGGTCGGCGCAGCGGCAATTGAGGTCAAACCGGACACATTTGTGATAGCAGCCTTCTATACCGGCCCGGAAAAGCTGGACGATGCGGCCCTGCGCGCCTATGTCGAGGCCAATCTGGCGCGCTACAAGCAACCGCGCGCCTTCATCCACCTGCCTGTCCTGCCAACCGGCGGCAATGGCAAACTTCTGCGCCGGGCGTTGCCGGCCTATTTCGAGGCACCAAGCAAATGACCCAGACCGTCAAACTCGACATCCTGTCCGACCCGATCTGCCCTTGGTGCTATATCGGCAAAACCCATTTGGACAAGGCTTTGGCCAATGTCCCTGATCACCCCTTTGTCATCGAATGGCATCCGTTTCAGCTGAACCCCGAAATGCCGGATGCGGGCATGGACCGGCGTGAGTATCTTGAACGCAAGTTCGGCGGCAAGGACGGTGCGGTACGGGCCTATGCTCCGGTGGTGGAGCATGCAGAGAATGCGGGCCTGAAGATCGACTTCGAAGGCATGAAGCGCACGCCCAACACGTTGGACGCCCATCGCCTGATCCATTGGGCCGGAATCGAAGGCAAACAGAACGCTGTCGTCGATGCCTTGTTCGATGCATATTTCGTGCAAGCCCGTGACATCGGTGACCCCGAAGTGCTGTCTGACATCGCCGACAGCGCCGGTATGGACGCCGCCGTCGTCATGAAATTGCTGAAATCTGACGCCGACCGCGAAGATATTCGCAACCGGGACAGCCATTCGCGTGATATGGGCGTCAGTTCGGTCCCCACCTACATTGTGGCCAATCAACACGCGGTTCCAGGGGCGCAACCCCCTGAGATGTGGGAAAAAGTGATCGCCGAGATCATGTCTCAACTTGAGGCCTCCTCTGCAGAATAGCACAGAGGTCTGTGCGAATTTCCAGTCTGGCTTAACCTGATCCGCCGTGATAGCGCGAACAGGTTAGGAGTTCTTCATGACCAACCGCATGTCGAAGGCGGAATTCATTGCGCTAATCGCAATGATGTTCGCCACTATCGCCTTTTCGATCGATTCAATGCTGCCCGCCCTGCCAGAAATCGGCGCGCAGCTCAGCCCCGATGACATCAATCAGGCACAGTTGATCCTGACGTCCTTTGTGCTGGGCATGGGGATTGGCACATTCTTTACCGGTCCGATCTCGGATGCGTTGGGGCGCAAACCCGTAATTTTCGGCGGCGCAGTTCTTTACATTGCGGCATCTGCGGTTGCGTGGGCCAGTTCCTCGCTCGAGCTGGTTCTGATCGCACGTGTTGTGCAAGGTTTAGGCGCAGCTGGTCCGCGGGTCGTGGCTATGGCTATTATCCGAGACCTTTATTCCGGTCGTGAAATGGCCCGAATCGTATCAATAGCCATGATGATCTTCACGCTAGTTCCAGCCATCGCACCAATGCTGGGTGCGGGTGTGATCGCCCTGTTCGGCTGGCGCGGCATCTTCGTCTCTTTCATCCTGTTTGCACTGATCGTTGTCAGTTGGATGGGTGTTCGCCTGCCCGAATCCCTCGCCGCAGAAAACCGTCGCCCCTTCCGCCTGCCCCTGATGATCGCCGCCGTGCAAGAGATGTTTGCCCACCCCACAGTGCGTCTGTCGATCTTTGTTCAGACACTGTGCATGGGGATGCTGTTTACTATGCTTACCATGGTGCAGCCGGTTTATGATGTGATTTATGATCGGGCCGAAAGCTTTCCCTTCTGGTTCGGCTTCGTCGCCCTGATGTCAGGGTCGGCAAGTTTGCTGAACGCTGCATTGGTCGTGCGTGTCGGAATGCGACGTATGGTGACATTTGCCTTTGGCGCTCAGATCGCCATAACATCGCTGGTCATTCTTCTCAACATGACGAACCTGCCGCCAAACGCCTCATTTGCGCTGTTCGTCTTTTGGCAAACCATGGTTTTCTTCATGGCTGGCATGACAATCGGCAACCTGAACGCCATCGCAATGGAGCCTATGGGCCATATTGCAGGCATGGCAGCTTCGGTGATCGGGGCAATTTCGACTGTGCTGGCAGCCGTCATCGCCGCCCCGATCGGATTGCTGTTCGACGGTTCCATCGCACCTTTGACTTTCGGCATCCTGAGCATGTGCGTTCTTGCCTTCGGCCTCATGCTGCATATGGGCCGCTTGGAAGAGCGCCTGCCCGCCTGACCTGTGCAAGCCGTTGGAAACGCGCTACCCTCCGCTCAAGCTGAGGGGAGGGTTTTCAATGAGCGACTACTACGATCTAGGTACATACACCTGCCCAGTTTCCACTTCGAACCCCGAAGCACAACGGTGGTTCGACCGGGGCCTGAACTGGACCTACGGTTATAATCACGAAGAAGCCGTCGCCTGTTTTCAACGCGCGGTCGAGCATGACCCCCAATGCGCCATGGCTCATTGGGGTGTGGCCTATGCGGCGGGTCCGAATTACAACCTGCCCTGGGACTTACAGGACGACCGAGGACGCAAAAAGGCACTGACGCTGGCCCATGACGCAATGCAGAAGGCTTTGGAAAATGCCGATAACTGCACGCCTGTTGAGCAGGCTCTGATCCACGCTCTGCCCGCACGTTACCCGCAATCCGATCCAATCGAGGACATGCACCAGTGGGATCATGACTTTGCTGACGCAATGCGCGCGGCATTTGCAACGCACCAAGATCACCTCGACCTTCGTACAATCTATGTCGAAGCGTTGCTGAACCTAACACCATGGCAGATGTGGGATCTGAATACCGGCCAACCCGCAGAAGGCGCAGCCACACTTGAAGCACAAGAGGTGCTTGAATGGGCCATAGCCAACGATCCCGACGCAATGTCCCATCCTGGCTTGTTGCATCTTTACGTCCACCTGATGGAGATGTCGCCAACGCCAGAAAAGGCACTGAAAGCCGGGGATGTTTTGCGCACATTGGTACCGGATGCGGGCCATCTCGTGCATATGCCGACGCATATCGATGTGCTGTGCGGCCATTACCAAAATGTGGTGCACTGGAATGAAAAAGCCTCGGAAGCTGACTTGAAGTATTACGAACGTGAAGGCGCGTTCAACATCTACACTGGCTATCGTCAACACAACTATCACTTCGCGATTTACGGTGCCCTGTTTCTGGGACAGATCGAACCCGCCCTGCGCGCCAATCAGGGCCTTTGGGATACAACGCCCGAAGAGATGCTGCGTATCGAAAGCCCGCCCATGGCTGATTTCTTCGAAAGCTACATGTCCATGGGGCCGCACATCCTGATCCGGTTTGGCCGCTGGGAAGAGGCCAAGGCGCTGGACCTTCCCTCCGATCCGGACCTTTACCGCACCCTGACAGCCACGACCCACTACGCCCGCGCCATCGCTCATGCCGCAACCGGCGATGTCGTCCACGCCGAAGCTGAAGAGAACCTGTTTCTCGCAGCCAAGGAATGCGTCCCCGAAACCCGCAGACTGCACAACAATCGTGTGGTCGATCTGCTCGAGATCGCACAGGAAATGCTGCGGGGCGAGATCGAATATCGCAAAGGCAACTTCGAAATCGCCTTTGCTCATCTACGTCGCTCGGTCGAGTTGGACGACACCTTGCCCTATGACGAACCCTGGGGTTGGATGCAGCCCACCCGCCACGCGCTTGGGGCATTGCTGTTTGAACAAGGCCATATGGCCGAAGCCGAAGATGTATATCGCGAAGATCTGGGCTTGGGCGGTGCGCTAAGCCGCGCCTCTATCCACCCCGACAATGTGTGGAGCCTGAAGGGGTTGCACGATTGCCTCATGGCGCGCAACGAACAGGTGGAAATCCGCCAAATCAAACAGCGGCTCGACATGGCATTGGCACGAGCCGACCGGATGGTGGCGGCCTCTTGCTTCTGTGCGCAGGCCGCGATGCGTTATTAGTGGGATAGATCGCGCTGCCGCGCGATGCTTCCGGCGGAGGTATTTTTAGCCAGATGAAGCGGGGATCCGTCTCTTCATCTGGCCGCAAATACCTCGGGGGAGATGCGCGGAACGCGCAGCGGGGGCAGCGCCCCCTGCCCACATCTCAACCGGCTTTGGCCTTTTTCTTTTGCGCGACCACTTTTTCAGCAAGGTCGCGGGCGATCGCAAAGGCACCTTTGATCTTGTCACTGTCTTTCTTCCAATCGCGCCGCACAACGATCTTGTTGTCCTTGACCTTGGCCATACCACGCTGATTCTGGATGAATTCGACCAGCCCCTGAGGCGAAGCAAACTTGTCGTTGTGAAACTGAATGGTTGCGCCCTTTGGGCCGCCATCCAGCTTGGCAATCCCGGCGCGCTTGCACATCGCCTTGATGCGAACGACCAGCATCAGAGTGTTGACCTCTTTTGGCAGTTTTCCGAACCGGTCGATCAGTTCGGCGGCGAACCCTTCTAGCTCCACCTTGGTCGACAGCGAGGACAGGCGGCGATACAAGCCCAAGCGCACATCCAGATCGGGCACGTAATCCTCCGGGATCAGAACCGGCACGCCCAAATTGATCTGCGGGGCCCATTGATCGTCGGCATCCGACAGCCCCTCCATCTCACCTGCCTTGATCTTGGCAATCGCCTCTTCCAGCATGGATTGGTAGAGCTCGTACCCCACGTCGCGCATCTGGCCGGACTGTTCCTCACCCAGAAGGTTACCTGCTCCGCGAATGTCCAGGTCTTGCGACGCTAGTGTGAACCCCGCCCCCAGCGTATCCAACGAGCCCAAAACGCGCAGGCGTTTTTCAGCCGTGGCGGTCAGCTTCTGACGCGGCTTGGTAGTCAGGTAAGCATAGGCACGAGTCTTCGACCGCCCTACCCGCCCCCGTATCTGATAGAGTTGCGCAAGACCGAACATATCCGCGCGGTGAACAACCATTGTGTTTGCGGTCGGAATATCGAGCCCGCTTTCGACAATGGTCGTGGCCAGCAGCACGTCATATTTGCCGTCGTAAAACGCATTCATTCGGTCGTCGAGTTCGCCCGCTGCCATCTGACCATGCGCCACCACATAAGTCAGTTCGGGCAGTTGGTCCTTCAGGAACTCTTCAATCTCCGGCAGGTCCGAAATACGGGGTACCACATAGAAACTCTGACCGCCGCGATAGTGTTCACGCAACAGCGCCTCTCGGATCGTGACGGCATCGAACTCGCTGACATATGTTCGGATGGCTAAGCGGTCGATGGGAGGCGTTCCGATGATCGACAGATCGCGCACGCCGGTCAGCGATAATTGCAGCGTCCGAGGTATCGGAGTCGCGGTTAAGGTCAGCACGTGAATGTCGCTGCGCAGTTGCTTCAGACGTTCTTTGTGACCTACGCCGAAATGCTGTTCCTCATCGATGATCAGCAAGCCCAGATTGTTAAACCGAATGGTCTTGGCCAGCAGAGCATGGGTGCCGATCACAATATCCACCGTTCCGCGTGCCAGCCCATCACGGGTTTGCTGAGCTTCTTTCGCGGACACAAACCGCGACAGCTGCCGCACTTCCAGCGGAAAACCGCGGAACCGTTCCTTGAAACTGGCCGCGTGTTGGCGGGCTAACAGGGTTGTTGGTGCCACGACGGCCACCTGTACGCCGGACATGGCCGCCACAAAGGCGGCCCGCATGGCGACCTCGGTTTTGCCAAAGCCCACGTCGCCACAGATCAGGCGATCCATTGGGGCACCAGAATGCATGTCTTCCATCACATCCGAAATGGCCCGCAGCTGGTCATCGGTCTCCTGATACGGGAAGCGTGCGCTGAACTCCTCCCACGCGTGCGGCGGCGGGTCCATCACCGGAGCCTTGCGCAGGGCACGTTCAGCGGCGATGCGGATCAGTTTGTCCGCCATCTCGCGAATGCGTTCTTTCAGCTTGGCCTTCTTGGCCTGCCAAGCGCCACCACCAAGACGGTCCAGCAAACCTTCGTCATGGCCGTATTTCGACAGAAGTTCGATGTTTTCGACCGGCAGGTACAGCTTGGCTTGCTCGGCGTATTCCAGCAGCAGGCATTCGTGCGCGGCGCCTGCGGCTGTAACGACCTCCATCCCCATATAGCGACCGATCCCGTGGTCCACATGCACCACCAGATCACCGGGGCTAAGAGATTGGGTCTCGGTCAGGAAGTTCTCGGCCTTGCGCCGCTTCTTGGGCTGGCGGATCAGGCGGTCACCCAATACGTCCTGTTCGGCGATGACTGTCAGGCCAGGGGTTTCAAACCCGTGCTCCAGTGCCCAAACAGCAAGATGCAAACCGCGTTTACCGATGCGGGTGCCGTTCGTCACCGGGATGGCCTCGGCCAGACCTTCATCTTCGATCAAACCGGTCAGACGTTCGCGCGCACCTTCTGAATAAGAGGCGATCAACACAGGGCCTTTGTCGAGCTTGGCTGTGATATGGCTGGCCAAAGCGCCAAACAGGCTGATGTTCTCCTGCTGACGTTCCGGGGCAAAGTTGCGCCCAATTCGCCCGCCTGCGTCAATGACACCGGGCCCAGATGCCTGCGGCAAAGGACTGAACTGCATCACCCTGCGATCTGCAACTGCGGCCTCCCACGCGGCATCGTCAAGGTACAGCAGCCCCGGAGGCGTCGGTTTATAAACCGTGTCCATGCGGGACCGGTTTTCCAGCGCCAGACGCCGGGTTTCGTATTGATCGGCAATCGTATCCCACCGCGCCAGACGCGCTGGTGTGACCTGATCATCCAAGGTGATTGTGGCGTTCGGCAGATAGTTAAACAGCGTCTCAAGCTTGTCGTGAAAAAACGGCAGCCAATGCTCGATGCCCTGATGTTTGCGACCGGCACTGACCGCTTCGTAAAGCGGATCATCTGTACCTGCCGCGCCAAATTCGATGCGATAATTCTGACGGAACCGGGTGATAGCGGCCTCGTCCAAAATGACCTCGGATACAGGCGCAAGTTCCACTACATCCAGCTTTTCAGTGGTGCGCTGAGACACCGGATCAAAGCGACGCGCACCGTCCAGAACGTCTCCGAAAAGATCCAGACGGACAGGACCGGATTCGCCCGGCGGGAAGATGTCGATGATGCCGCCGCGAATGGCATAGTCGCCGGGCTCCATCACCGTTGGGCTTTGGGTGAATCCCATACGCACCAGAAAATTCCTGAGCGCGGTCTCGTCGATGCGCTGATCAACACGCGCGGTAAACGCCGCCTCGCGCAGCACCTCGCGCGCGGGTACGCGCTGGGTCGCGGCATTCAGCGTGGTCAGCAGCACGAATTTCTGCGGCATCTGATGGACCAGTGCCGCCAAAGTGGCCACTCGTGCCGCTGAAATATCCGCGTTCGGCGACACACGGTCGTAAGGAAGACAATCCCAGCCGGGAAACACAAAAACCGGAATGTCGGGGGCAAAGAAGGCCAACGCGGCGCGCATCGCCTCCATCCGTTTGTCATCTCGTGCGACATGGGCCACCGGCCCGTTGCTGCGGGCGATTTCGTTCAGTACGAGCTGCGCGTCAAACCCTTCGGGGGCACCGCCAACTGTCACGTGGTTCGGAGCCTTCATCGCCTCGCCTTTCAGATTTTTCTACCCAAGAACGCCGATCGAGATGTTCTGATACATGCCCCAGAAAGAAGTGACCAGTATCGAGATCATGCCGATGATCTGCGTGTACAGCCTGCAGCGTGAAATGGTCTTGGAAACAGTTTCCAGCGTCAGTTCCTGCCGGCGCAGACGTCTTGCTTGCGATATGTTCACCAGCAACACCAAAGTCATTGGAAACGCCAACAAAAACACCGCCTGTGCAAACTCTACGTCATAGTAGAAACCCAGCATTGCCAAACCCGTGAGCATAAAGCACGCAAGCGCCAGGAGGATGGCACCCGACATATCTACGATCAGCAAAATCCGGTTCGTGTGAATGCGCACAATGTCCAGAAGGTCGATTTCAACCTGCCCGCCAATCCGACGCGCACGAACAACCAAATCATACGGAATGCCCATCACCCAATGACTGGCGGATGACCAAAATACCGCCAGCACAATCCAATACCACAGATTCGAAAAGCTGCGCATGTCAATGAGTTCAAAGATCGAAGAGTACCAGTCCAAACCCAACCCTTTATTCAAACCACTCAGGGGGGTTCATCGCGGTGGCGCGTCCATTGATACCCTTGAGACCTTTGTGAATTCATGCCACCCAATGCACGAATGTTCAAGGAGAACGCGCCATGAAACCGACTATTGCCCCCTACCCTATGACCCGCTTTCGGCGGGCGCGTCAGTCTGAGGCAATTCGCGGGCTGGTGCGAGAGAACACGCTGACCACCGATGACCTGATCTGGCCGGTCTTTGTGCGCGATGGCGACGGAATTGAAGAACCGGTGCCCTCGATGCCGGGTGTGGTGCGCCGGTCGGTTGACTTGATTGCCAAGGCTGCGGTCGAAGCCCAAGCGCTTGGGATACCTGCGATTTGCATCTTTCCCTACACAGATTCCGCACTGAAGACTGAAGACTGTGCCGAAGCCTGGAACCCGGACAACCTGTCCAATCGCGCCATCCGCGCAATCAAAGCTGCTGCCCCCGACATCGCCGTGATGACCGATGTTGCGCTGGACCCCTACAACATCAATGGCCATGACGGGTACGTTGTCGACGGTGAGATTGTCAACGATCAGACCGTAGAGGCATTGGTCAAAATGACTCTCGCTCAGGCCGAAGCCGGTGCTGACATCATCGGCCCATCAGACATGATGGACGGTCGGATCGGAGAAATGCGCCGCGCGCTGGAAGGTGCAGGCCATCACAACGTAATGATCCTTAGCTATGCAGCAAAATACGCCAGTGCCTTTTACGGGCCTTTCCGAGATGCCGTTGGGGCCTCGGGCGCACTGACGGGTGACAAGAAGACCTATCAGATGGACCCGGCCAATTCGGACGAGGCTCTACGTTTGATCGAGCGTGACCTGTCTGAGGGCGCGGACATGGTGATGATCAAGCCCGGCATGCCTTATCTGGACATCTGCCGCCGTGTGAAAGACGGCTTCGGCGCGCCGACATATGCTTACCAGGTATCCGGTGAATACGCGATGATTCAGGCGGCCGCGCAGAATGGCTGGATTGATGGAGAGAAGGTGATGCTGGAAAGCTTGCTGGCCTTCAAGCGGGCCGGATGCGATGGAATTCTGACCTATTTCTCGCCGCAGGTTGCGCGCATCCTTCAGGGCTAAAACCCCAAGGACTCGCAATTTTTCGCCGACGAACTGGCGTTGGCGAGCAGCTTTCCCGTGACACATGGGGCCAATCGGCGTATCCTTGCCCACAAGATCGGGTTCACCCGACAACATCAGGCACAGTTACAGAGATATAAAAACCATGAGCAGTTCCCCTTCCCCCCGACTGAGCCGTCGCGGCTTTGCCTTTGGCATGGCAGGTCTGACCCTGACGGCTGCCTGCGGCAACGGCGTCGGCAATTCGAACGCGGCAACAATCGACGCCCGCGTGGACGCCACGCTGACCGAGATGTACGCGAAATATCCCAACACGGTTGAGATTGCGAACAAAGCCAACGGTATGTTGGTCATGCCCCTGATAACTGACGCCGGGTTGATCATTTTTGGCGGTGCCTACGGGCAAGGCGCGCTGCGCATCAACGGGGCGACGGTCGATTACTATTCCGCAATTTCCGGAACCGCCGGCCTGCAATTTGGTGCGCAGCAATATGCGCATGTCCTGTTCTTTATGACCGAAGCTGCACTGAACGATTTCCGCCGTTCCAGCGGATGGACAGCCGGCGCCGATATTGGCTATGTGGTTGACTCAACTGGGAATTCTTTGTCCACGGACACAACTACACTGCGTACGCCAGTGCTGGCGGCGGTCTTTGGTCAGGCCGGTCTGAAATTCGGCGCGACCATCGAAGGCACGAAATACACGCGCATTATTCCATAACCCAAATTACCACTTCCCCCACACATGGCACCCGTCGCAGCACAACACTGCGGCGGGGCAATTATTTATAAGCGTTTCCAAGCAGGTTCTTGCCGCGTTCCTCTTTCGGTCAGACCGACCATCCTCTAATCTCTGCGCAACCTTATTCCAAAAGATAATATGGGGCAGTAATGGGTCTTGTTTTCCGCTGGCTGGTGCGCATCGCGTCGGGTCTGATTATTCTGATCCTCGCCGCGGTTGGCCTTGTCTATTTCCTGGCAAGCCAGTCCCTGCCGGATTACGACCAGACCCTTGAAGTTGATGGTCTTACCGCCCCTGTCGAGATCGTTCGCGACACCGCCAACGTGCCGCATATTCTGGGCCAAACCGATCCGGATGTGTTCTTTGGACTGGGATATGCCCACGCACAAGACCGGCTGTGGCAAATGACTGTGATGCGCAGGACTGCGCAAGGCCGTTTGTCCGAAGTCTTCGGGACACGCACGCTGCGCATCGACAAGTTGCTGCGGCGGCTGGATCTCTATGGCCTCGCCCATCGCTCGGTCGAGGTGCAGGATGACTATACCAAAGCCGCCTTGCGGGCTTATGCCGCCGGGGTCAATGCAAGGCTGACCGAAATCAATGAGGAGGCTTTGGGTCGCGGTGCGCCGGAAATGTTCCTGTTCAACGCCCCCGTCTCGCCCTGGCAACCGGGCGACAGCATTGCGGTCATCAAGCTGATGGCTTTGCAACTTTCAGGCCACCTGAGTGATGAGGTTCTGCGCGCCCGCACCTCTTTGATATTGAACAACCCCGAGCGTCTGGCCGACATCCTGCCTGACGTCCCCGGTCCTGGCATCGCGGCCCTTCCGGAATATGCGTACCTGTTTCCCAATCTGCCGCGCTACGCCGCCGGTACTGAAATACCCGAAACACCCCTCTCACCGCTTCCCAAACGCGGCTTGGCCGGAGCGTCCAATGCTTGGACCGCCGCCCCATCGCGGTCGGCAAGTGGAGGCACTTTGCTGGCAAACGACCCGCATCTGGGTTTCACAGCCCCCGGTGTGTGGTATCTGGCCCATCTTGATCTTAAAAAAGGTGGTGTGATCGGAGCCTCGATACCCGGTGTTCCTGCCATTATGACCGGACGCAGTGACCGATTGGGATGGGGGCTGACCTCATCTTATCTGGATGATCAGGACCTGCACATAGAACAGCTGAACCCGGACAACCCAGAGGAATATCTGACCCCCGATGGCTACAAAGAATTTCTGACCCGCCCATCGATCATCGCCATCAAAGACGAGGCGCCAGTCACACTAACGCTGCGCTGGACAGACAACGGCCCGGTGCTGCCCGGCACGGATTACAAGCTGGAGACCATCACGCCTCCCGGCCATGTGGCGTCTCTGTCCTGGACGGCGCTCAGCCCGCGCGACACTTCGATGACCGCTTCTATGGCGCTCATGAATGCGGACAACGTGCGTCAGGCCATACAAGCGGGCGAGCAGTTCATCGCCCCATCCCAGAACCTGTCACTGGTCGACCGGACTACAATTGGGATGAAGTTGATCGGTGCCATGCCCAGCCGGGATCTGCAAAACCAAAGCCGCGGGCGCATCCCAACGCACGGCTGGATCGAGGCAAACCGCTGGCAGGGCCGCCTGCCCTATGCGGACAATCCGGAATTTGTCGCACCGGTCGGTGGCATTTTGGGCAATACGAACAACAAGATTATCGACCGTCCTTTTCCCAATCATATCTCTTACGAATGGGGCGACACACAGCGTGTGCATCGCTGGGATCGCCTGATGCAATCGCGTGAGGTCCACACCCGCGACAGCTTTATCGAAGCGCAACTTGATACCGTCAGCTTCACGGCGCGGTCCCTGCTACCGCTCATCGGCGCAGACCTGTGGTTCACCGGTGCCTCGGCCCCCGAGGGCACACCGGAACGTCAGCGCCAGATCGCCTTGTCACTGCTGGCAGACTGGAATGGTGAGATGAATGAACACCTGCCCGAGCCGTTGATCTATGCGGCATGGTTGCGCGCTCTTCAGATCCGCCTGATCGCGGATGAGCTTGGGCCACTGGCCAGCGAATATAAACACGTCGAGCCGCTGTTCATTGAACGCGTTTATCGTGACATCGACGGAGCAAGCGTCTGGTGCGATGTACGACAAAGCGCCCCGGTTGAGACCTGCACAGAAATGGCTCGTCTGGCGCTGGACGACGCCCTGATCTGGATTTCTGAGCGCTATGGCAGCGCGTTGGAATCCCTGCGCTGGGGCGATGCGCATCAAGCCACGCATGATCACCCGGTCCTGGGCGACGTGCCTGTCCTGCGCTATTTCGTGAACATCCGCCAATCGACCAGCGGTGGCGACAATACGCTGCTGCGCGGGCGCACGTCAGGCGAAGGCCCGGATCCGTTCCAGAACGTACACGGTGCGGGGTATCGCGGGGTGTACGACTTTGCTGATCCCAACAGCTCGGTCTTTATCACTGCGACCGGTCAATCGGGGCACTTCCTGTCGCGCTACTACGACGATCAGGCACAGCTTTGGCGGCGTGGCGAGTATATCCCGATGTCATTGGACCTTGATCTGGCCCGCGCTGCAGCGGTTGGCGTGACCAATCTTATCCCGCGATAATCCGCCTAATCGGCAACTCCTCGCCCCGGTTTCTGGGGCATCGTAGCACCTTGAACCTTTTTCGCCTATGATCATTCCACCGATTATGTGGGACCAAAGGGGGGCGAATATGGCCAGTATTCGGGATACATTGAACAATCTCGCGCGGGATTACGCAATTGCCTGGAGTTCCGGTGACCCCGATGCAGTTGCCGGTTTCTTTGCACCTGATGGACAAATCACGATCAATCGGGGCGACCCCATAGAAGGGCGCGCAGCGATTGCCGATATGGCTCGTGGCTTTTACGCCGACTTTCCTGATCTAGAGGTCCGCTGCGATATGATGCGATGGGCCGGATCTCACGCTATTTTTGTTTGGACCCTAGAAGGGAACCACGCCGAAACCGGCAATCACGTTGTGGCACGCGGTTGGGAAGAGTGGGAATTGACGTCAGACTATCTTGTAAAGTCTTCGCTGGGCTGGTTCGACGCAGAAGACTATCAACGGCAGATTGACGGCAAATAGCTTAACGTGTCCGATCCGCAGCCGTTTCTATCGTGTAGTTCCTGGGTATTCCCTGCGTGACCTGAAACCAGTCTGACGCCTTGGTTCGCACCTGATGGGCGTCAAAGGCCGCTTGCGTTGCAAACACTTCCGACACCATGAACCGCCCAGGCGTTGTCTGATCTTCCACAACTTCGAAAGACATACAGCCCTCTTCCGCGCGTGTAAGAGCAATATGGAGCGGCAAAGCTGCCCGCACGTATTCAAGCCGGTCCTGCGGTACATCGATAAGGCCGTTCAAGAACACTCTTTGATCTGAATTTTCCGTCATAGCTGACCTTTCCACCTTGTTCAAAGCGACGCAAACTGCGCGGCTTGTTTGTCTGTCCACAAAACAGTCAGGCGGAACCCTTCTTCGGTTTGATCCTCATCCTGGACAACGTCCTGACGGAACAGCCACGCCCGCTTGTCCCCCTCGGCATAAGACAGGTTCAGGACGACCTCGTGCCGTGCACCCTGAAGCAGTGTGGCGATCTCGGCCAACAGCGGACCGACGCCTTCGCCCGTTACAGCAGAGATTGAGAATATCGCCGGGTCCCGTTCAGCCCGCGCCAAAGCGGCGTCCTTGTCCTCGGGGCTGAGCAGGTCAATCTTGTTCCAAACTTCAAGCCGTGGACGTTCTTCATCGACGCCCAATGAGGTCAGGATAGTCTCAACATCCTGGGCCTGCGCATCCGTTTCTTCGTGACTGATGTCACGCACATGAACGATCAGGTCCGCGCCCAGCACTTCCTCGAGGGTTGCGCGGAAGGCCGCCACAAGCTCGGTCGGCAAATTCGAGATAAAGCCCACCGTGTCCGACAGGATCACCTCAGGGCCGTCAGGAAGCTGGACGCGACGCATGGTTGGGTCCAGCGTGGCAAACAGCATGTCCTTGGCCATCACTTCGGCCCCGGTCAGACGGTTGAACAGCGTTGACTTGCCCGCGTTTGTATACCCCACAAGGGCAACGATTGGATACGGCACCTTGGCGCGCGCAGCCCTGTGCAGGGTACGGGTCTTGACCACTTTCTGCAGCTGACGCCTTAGTCTGACTAATTGTTCGTCAATGGCGCGGCGGTCGGCTTCGATCTGGGTTTCACCGGGTCCGCCAACGAATCCCAACCCGCCGCGTTGCCGTTCAAGGTGGGTCCAGGCCCGCACCAATCGCGTGCGTTGATAGCTGAGAGCCGCCATCTCGACCTGCAGCACCCCTTCACGGGTGCGCGCGCGATCGCTGAAAATTTCAAGGATCAGCCCTGTTCGGTCGAGTATCTTGACCTTCCATGCCTTTTCCAGATTGCGTTGCTGCACGGGCGTGACCGGCCCGTCGATCAAAACCAACTCGATTTCACTGTCATGCAGCCGTTCGGTCAGTTCCTCGATCTTGCCACTGCCGAACAAAAGCCCCGGTTGGGCACGTTGCAGGCGTACAATCTCGGACCCAATCACATCCAGATCGGGTAGTGCAGCGGCCAGTGCAACCGCCTCAGCCAGCGCCGGTTCGGGAACACGGCGCTGTTCATCTGATTTGATTTCGGGATGCAGCACCCAGGCTCGGGTGCGCCTCCGGTCATGTTCCATCAAGAGGCGTCTTCGCCCTCATACAGATTGATCGGCTGTGATGGCATGATGGTCGAAATCGCGTGTTTATAGACCAACTGCGACTGTCCGTCGCGGCGCAACAATACGCAGAAATTGTCGAACCAGGTGATCACACCTTGCAGTTTCACGCCATTGATCAGGAAGATCGTTACCGGAACCTTAGCTTTCCGTACATTGTTCAGGAAGGCATCCTGAAGATTCTGTCTGTCCGAAGCCATATTTTTATAATCTCGCCATTGTTCTTGCTACGCGCTGCGGACCAACGCGCTCCCTCCGGGCGAGTATGGAGTGCCGCGCAGAGATATTCCAGATGAAAAATAAGGCGGTAACGTTGGCCGGGCGTTGTGGTTCAATCCCGCCACAGCGACGGTGTGATCAATGCAATAATTGCAAGCGTTTCCAGACGACCAATCACCATCGCTGCACAGAGCGTAAGTTTTGCCCCTGCGGACAAATCAATCAGCCGGATCGGGACATCCGTCGCCAGCTCGATCAATGGACCTGTCGTCGTCAGGGTGGCAACGCTCAGCACCATTGCCTGTTCAAATCCGGCCCCCATCGCCGCCAGCAAAAGATTGAACACCGCCAGCGTCAGAGCGAAAAGCATCAAAAAGATCCAGGCGATAAAGGCTCCGTCGCTCTGAATACGCCGGTTGCCGCCCCCGACACCGCTAACGGATGAGGGATAGATCAATCGGTCGATCTCGCGCGCACCGTTCAGGTACAACGCAAAAACCCGCAACAGCTTGACGCCTCCGGCCGTGGTGGCGACCCCACCGCCAATCAGCGCAAGTCCCATCAGCAACAACCCCGGCGTGCCAAGACCCGACAATTGCTGCGCATCGTTCCAGTTCGCACTTTCGAACCCGGCAGTGGTCAGGAAGGCCAGCACGGTGAACAGCATACCCCAAATCACCTGCAACGCCTGAAGTGGAGCGATTTGCCCACCGATCTCGGTGACGCCGGCCACCACCCGGAAAAACAATAAAAGTGCAACCGCCAGAACGATCATCAGGCCGATGCGAAACTCGGGGTCTCTGTCCAAACGAGAAAACCCTGTGGCGGCAGTATCGGTCGAGAAGGTCAGGCGCGAAAGGGCAAAGAACAGGAACAGAAACAGGATCGCTTCACCTGTAAACCCGGCCTGCGCCCCCTCCATACCACCAACCGGAGAGATACCGGACGTGGCCATCACCGACATTGCGTGGCAAACGGCGGTCAAACCGGCCTCACCCGCGATCATCAGAAGAACCCAGATCGCTACAGTCAGCCCGGCGTATACCGGTGTCAGCGTCCGCGCTACACGCAGCAAACGGCCGCGCGGGTCCACGCGTTCGCTTTGCGCAACACCTGACACCGGCCGACCGGGCTGCCCCTTGGCTGTTACCTCGAACCCGCCAAGGGACAGCGGCGCCAGAATCGCAGCGGCCGCAATCCACATCAGCAAGCCACCCATCCAACCGACCAGCGCACGCCAAAGGTGCAGCGGCGCGCTTAGCCGGTTGTAGTCAGGAAACAGATCAGCCCCGGTCGTTGTAAGCGCGCTGACCATATCGAAATAGGCGTTCAGAAATGTGGTCGTGCCAAGCGCATCATGGAGCGGTATCGCCAGAAAGATCGGCAGGATGGTGAAACAGCCCAGCATCACCGCTAACTGCCCCAAAGTCCCCCGCCGTGGAATGCGATTGGAAGAGGCCATTGCAATTATTGCGACCAGAAACAGGCCCAGAAGGCCCGAGTAAAGAAAGGACCGCGATGTATCGTGATCATCCAGCACCAGAGCATAGACTGCCGGAATCCACATGGCCAGCGACACGATAGCCCAGATCAGCAGGAACAACGGTAAACGCCGCAGAATCCCAACCTGTTGTGTCCCTGCGCGCGCCATCAGAAGAAATCGATTGAGACCTGCATCAGACGTTCGACCTCGGGCACGTCCTTGGCCATGGCAAAGATTGCGACCACGTCCTTTTCATCAATCCGCAGACTGCCCGTCGGACGCAGAACCTCGTCTCCTTTGCGCACGGCACCAACCAGCACACCCTCGGGGAAATCGATATCGCGCAGTTTCTGCCCCGCCATCGGAGAGGTCGACAGAACCTCGGCCTCGATCACCTCGGCCTCGGCGTCACCGATGGAATAGACCTGTCTAACACGCCCATGCCGGATATGGCGCAGGATCGAGCTGACGGTGGTAGCGCGCGGGTTAATATAAGCATCAATGCCCAACGGTCCCATAAGGGCAACCATGCTGGGATCGTTGATCAGCGCAATCGCAAGCGCACAGCCTTCGGCCTTGGCACGCACGGCAGCCAGCATGTTCGTGCGGTCGTCATCCGTGACGGCCAGCATCGCGTCGGCCCGGTCGATCCCGGCCTCGCTCAGCAAGCCGGAATCCAAACCGTCCCCATGCAAAACAATCGTCCGCTCCAGCGCTTCGGCGGCGATCTCGGCGCATTGGCGGTCGCGTTCGATGACCTTTGCGCGCACGCGGCTTTCGCGCTCCTCCAGCGTTCTGGCCACCTCCAAACCGACATTGCCGCCGCCAACGATCACAACCCGATCCTGTCGCTTTTGGGCTTTTCCGAACACTTCCATGGTGCGGTTCACGTCGTTCACATTGGTAAAGACGTAACACTCGTCGCCTACGAACAGCTGATCCTCGGATTCAGGCGCGAACAGCGTACCCTCGCGCCGAACACCAACCACAATCGAACTGAGCGTGGAAAACAGATCAGTCAGTTGCCGGAGCGGCGTATTCACAATCGGGCAATCCTCTTCCACCCTGATGCCCAGTAGCTGCGCCTTGCCATCCATGAAAATCTCGGTGTCAAAGGCCGACGGCGCCGACAGGCGACGCATCGCTGCAGCAGCCACTTCGCGTTCGGGGCTGATCACCACATCGATGGGCAAGTGATCGCGGCGGTAAAGGTCCGAATGAATGGCTTCCAGATAGGACTTGGAGCGCAAGCGCGCGATCTTACGCTGGATCGAGAACACCGAATGCGCCATCTGACAGGTAACCATGTTCACCTCGTCAGAATGGGTCGCAGCAATTATCATATCGGCGTCGCGGGCCCCTGCCCGTTCCAGCACGTCAGGATAGCTTGCAAACCCTGCAATGCCCTGCACATCCAGCGTTTCCGTTGCCCGGCGCACGAGATCGGGATTGTTGTCCACGACTGTTACGTCATTCAGTTCGCCCGAAAGGTGCCGCGCAATCTGCCAGCCAACCTGACCCGCGCCGCATATGATGACCTTCATGTTTCTGGCCCTTCTGCCTGAAAGGATTGAATGACAGATGCCCCCAAAGCGGTCAATTGAATTGTCATCTCTGTGCGGCTGCGGCAAGATAAGCATATGAAAACGCTGTTTCCTATGCTTGCAACCCTAATGGTGCTGTCCTCATGCGGCGGGCCGCTTTCGCTTTATTACCGCGAAGGTGCAACCGTTTCCCGCCTGCAACAAGAGACGACACAGTGCCAGCTTAAGGCGGTACAAGAAGTGCCGGTTGCCAATCAAATCCGCCAGAGCCCGCCAACATACTGGCCCGGGCGCACCTATTGCGACGGTCGGGGACGGTGTTACCAGTCCCCGGGATGGTGGCAGCCCGGTCGGGTCTATACCGTGGATGTGAACCAGGGCCTGCGCAACACGGTCGAGGCGCAGTGCATGGCGCAAAAAGGGTTCCGCCCCGTCAGCCTGCCGCCCTGCAAGCAAAACGTAAAATCAAGCGTACCTGCAACGCGTACAACAACATTGCCACCGCTTACAACGCAATCGTGTTTTGTAAAATTCGATGACGGGTCTTTTCAGATCATTTCGCCTGGTCAGTCAGGCTGAGTTGGTTTGTGCTGCGCGCTGGCGGGCCAGCGCGGTATGCGCAAGGATCGCGATCGCATAAATTCCGATTATACTCAGCAGCATCCCGGCCTCATCCACGCGCCACAAAACCGCCAGCAGAACCGGTGTACCCAGCAAGTTTCCCGCGTTGCCCATCTGCGCCATGGCCCCATAGCTAAGCGCCTGCGCCTCGGCCGTTTGGTTCAGGATCGGTACTGCAGCAAAGCTGCCCCCCTGTACGAGCCCCAAAACGGCAAACAGTAGAACGCACACGATCTCCAACGGCAGGCCAAGGAAGGCCACGGAAATGGAAAAAATGCCCAACCCGAACCCCAGATTGATCACCGCGACACAGGGCATCACATTCAATAGGACAGGAACAGCTATCCAACTCAGGACAATTCCTGCCAGCGGCATCAACCCGGCGACATGCGCGCTGATATCGTCCGGCAATCGCCCCGGCAGGATGGCCAGGAGTGACACAAAGGTCAGCGTATAAAAGAACCACCCCACTGCCGGGGCTGACACGAAGGGAGAGCGATAGGTGCGCAGATGAACGTTCAGCACTTCTGTCCACCGCCAGAGCTTGGTGTCAGAGGCAAATTGCACGCGCATCCGGCAGATCAGGATCACACCAGCTACCCCAAGCATCAAGAAACCATGCAGAAGGAAGAAAGTGGTCAGACCGAAAGAGGCGATCAGCGGCAGTCCGATCCACGCGTTCAGCGCGAATGCGACGCCAAAGAACGTGCTCCAAAGGACCATCGCAATGTTGCGCGCTTTGCCGGTCGTGATCTGCGCGATCAGTGTGGGCGCAGCGACGACAATGGCCAGGTGCGAAAGCCCTTCAACAAAGCGACTGGCCAGCATGATGTAAAATCCGGGCCATGTCGCCTGAAACACTGAAATCGCGCCACCGAGGCACAAGCCGAAGATCAAAAGCTTCATGGGCCCAACCCGCCCTACGATGGCCCCGGACAAGGCCCCAAGCAAGGCTCCGATCAGGCTGATGATCGACAGCAACCATCCCATGGCTTCGGTGTGATCAGGATACAGTAAGACAAGCTCGGGAAACGGAACTGCAATTTTTGCAAATTGCGTCGCCGCACCCAATCCGGCCAGCCAAAGAATGAGGACCTGAAATACCCGTAGCATTGGGCGCTTCTAACGTGCCGCGCCCGGTCGCGGAACGCATAAATTATGCGACCCTAGTGTCTGGAACCGCTGACCAGACGAACAGGCGTGCCGTCAGACAGATACAGGCGTTCCCAGATGATTTCGCCCGCGCTGATGCGAATACGGTCATGGACAGCTTCGGACGTCAGGAACGCCTTTGGTGCGGGCGTATACATGTCCCACCATCCATCCGCATTGAGTTCGGCCTCGGCTGCCTGTATTTCCTCCGTTGCAAATTGCCACAGCGACACACCAAGCAAAGCGCTCTGGCTGGTTTTCCAATCGCGCGCCCGGCTAGCAGAATAGGCAAGACACCTGTGGCTCGCCTCCTCGACCAAATGCACACAATCTGACGAACTCATGACCAACCGCCGCAATGCGCTGTCATCAGTACGGGCCGGACCAAGGGCCGCAAAGACGGCCTGTTGGGTCTCGGGCGGCGGTGTCTGTCCGCCTCTTTCCCACCGCGAAACGGTTGCCTGATCCACCTGCAACAATTCAGCCAGATGAGCCTGCTTGAACCCAACCGACCGGCGCAGCCGTTTCAGGCGCTTTCCGAACCCTGGATAGCCGCGGGTTTCAAGCCGGTTCACTGCGTTTTAAGCCCTCATGGCCAGCCCAGCCGTCCCGGTGGATTACTCCGCCGGTTCCGGCTCATCGATTTGCGCAACACGTGCACCGGATTTGTTCGACGTAACGACACCCAGCGACTTCAGCTTGCGGTGCAACGCGCTGCGCTCCATCCCGACAAAGCTGGCCGTGCGGCTGATATTGCCGCCAAAGCGATTGATCTGGGTCAGGAGGTACTCTCGCTCGAACGCTTCACGCGCCTCGCGCAGCGGCAAGGTTGCCAGAGCACCCGACAGAACGACGCGGCCCGAATCTTCGGTCTTATCCTCTTCGCTGGGCAACTCGCGCGCTTCGATCGGGCCGGTTCCGTCGCCGAGGATCAAAACCCGTTCGATCAAGTTCTTGAGCTGACGCACATTCCCCGGCCATGTCATCGTCTGCAACAGAGCAACAGCCTCTTCCGAGAGTTCGCGGATCGGCAGACCTTGGGTTTCGTTACACATTTCGATGAAATGCTGGGCCAGAACCGGAATATCCTCGCGGCGATCTTCAAGCGAGGGAACTGCAACAGGCACAACGTTCAGACGGTGATACAGTTCTTCGCGGAACCGCTCGGCTGCGATTTCTTCGTCCAGATCCTTGTTGGTGGACGAGATAACCCGCAGATCCACTCGCACCTTGTCGGATCCGCCAACACGTTGAAACTGCTGATCCACCAATACCCGCAGGATCTTGGATTGCGTGCCCAAAGGCATGTCCGCCACTTCGTCAAAATAGACAACACCGCCATGGGCTTCTTCCAGCAAGCCGGGCTCAACCCCGCGCTCAGCGGATTCGCGGCCAAACAGCACCTCTTCTACGCGCTCGGGCTCAATGCCCGCACAGTTCACTGTCACAAAGGGCGCGTTGGCACGGTTGGAATGGGCATGGATATAGCGCGCTGCGATTTCCTTGCCCGACCCGGCAGGACCGCTCAGCATCACGCGGCCATTTGACTTGGTCACTTTGTCCAGCTGACCCTGCATGGCCCGGAACGAGGCCGATTTGCCGATCATGTCCGAGTTGTTGACCTCTTTGCGCTTGAGCGACGCGTTCTCGCGACGCAGGCGAGAGGTCTCCATCGCGCGGCGGATCACCACCATCAACTGGTCAATGTTAAAGGGCTTTTCGATAAAGTCGTATGCGCCCTGCTTGATGGCGGCGACAGCGATTTCAATGTTGCCGTGTCCGGAAATGATCACCACCGGAACATCCGGGTTGTCGCGTTTCACCGCTTTCAGAATGTCGATCCCATCCATGCGGCTGTCCTTCAGCCAGATATCAAGGATCAACAGCCCCGGCGGTTCGGAATTGATGGACGCCATACACTCGTCCGAGTTGGCCGCCAGCCGGGTTGAATAGCCTTCGTCCTCCAGAATGTCGGACACCAGCTCGCGAATATCGCGCTCGTCATCTACGATCAGAATGTCACTCATCTTTGGCCTGCTTTCAGTTTGTTGGTTCTAATTGCCTGCTTCTGTGGCGCAACGGTCGAGGACATATTGGCCCCCGGCAAACGGATTACGGCCATCGCGCCAAAATGGTCCTGTCCGTCAAAGACGGGCGCGTCCTCAAGCGTCAGCGCTCCGCCGTGTTCTTCGATGATTTTCTTGACGATGGGCAGGCCCAGCCCGGTCCCTTCGTCGCGTGTAGTCACATAGGGTTCAAACAGTCGCGCCCGATCCTCGGGCAGACCGATCCCGTTGTCTGCAATCGTGATGACCGTACCGGCATCATCACTGGAAACTGCCACTTTTATCTGTGGCTTGAGATTATCCGGTGCCCCTTTTTCTTTAAGGGTACCAATCGCTTCTCCGGCGTTTTTAATGAGGTTTGTCAGGGCCTGATGCAACATCGTCGCATCCAGGTCGGCCATGATGGGTTGCTTCGGCAAATCCGCGTCAATCTGCACGTCCGGTTGCCCTGCCTGTTGCAAAACAACTGCTTCACGGACGAGTTCGACCACGTTTTCTTCGCGGCGCTCAGGCTCGGGCATCCGCGCAAATTTCGAGAACTCGTCCACGATACGGCGCAAATCGTTGGTCTGGCGCACAATGACACCTGTCATCGACTCGAGGCTTTCGCAATCCTCCTCGTCCAGCTTGCGCGCGAACTTGCGTTTGATGCGTTCGGCGCTCAGCTGAATCGGGGTTAATGGGTTCTTGATCTCATGTGCAATACGGCGGGCAACGTCACCCCAGGCCGCCATCCGCTGCGCACTGACCAGATCGGTCACGTCGTCAAAGGCGACCACATAGCCTTCCAACCCACCATCTTCGCCGCGACGGATGGCCATCCGCACTAAGAGGTTTTCCAGACGTCCCTTGCGTGTGACTTTAACCTCGCCCTGAACAGCCTCTTGCCCGCTGTCTTTCAGGCTTTCGAACAGAGGCAGAAACTCTGGCACCGCGATGCCAATGGCCAGGTGCTCTTCTCCCCGCGACCAGTCCAGCAACCGTTCGGCCGAGCGGTTCACAAAGGTCACGCAGCCCTCAGGGTCAACGCCGACAACACCCGATGTGACCGAGCTGAGTACCGAGTCGAACAGGCGACGGCGGCTTTCGATTTGCTGTGTGTTTTCCAGCAGCGTGTCCCGCTGCCCTTTCAGTTGCCGGGTCATCTGGTTGAAATACCGGCCCAGCATGGCGATCTCGTCATCGCTGGCCTCTTCTATAACCTGAACGCTCAGGTCCCCGGCCCCGACCCTTTGGGCCGCCGTGGTCAAACGCCCCACCGGACGTGATAGGCGTTCGGCGAACCACATCCCCAAAGACATCGCAGCAAGGATCAGGATCAACGCAAAGCCCAGATACAGCAGGCCAAATTCGAACAGCACCCTGCCCCGCTCGCTTTCCAGCTGTTGGTAGAACTGTGCCGTTTCCTTGGTGTCATCCAGCAGGGTCAGCAACTGCCCATCCACTTCGCGGCTGACATAAAGGTAACGGTCCAGATAGGCTGTCAGAGGCACAAGCGCGCGGAATTCATTGTTTGGCCAATCAGCTATGATCAGCAGCCCTGTGTCAGTGGCCTCAGCCATCTGTTCCGAAGTGGGTGCTTCGTAGTTGAACAGATATGATCGATCGCCGCGCGATTTGATCTCGCCACTGCCGTCGATGACATACGCTTCCCGCAATCCGCGTTGAATTTGGGCCTGCCCCTGCGCCAACACTTCGCGCAATTCGGCGTCCGAGATGTAGAAATCCAGCGAACGCGCATTGTCCAGATACCGCGCCAGCACCGAGGCGTCCTGAACCAACCCGCGGCGGTGTTCTTGTTCATACGCTTCTGCCGCTGTCAGGGACGATCCAACCACTTGCCGCACCCGGTCCGAGAACCAGCCCTCGAGGCCGATATTCACAGTGAGCCCGGCAAAAATCGCTACGGTTACGGTAGGCACCAGCGCCAGCAGAGTGAACGCCCCAATCAGGCGCAAGTGCAGGCGCGAGCCAGCCGACTTTGCACGCCGCGCAGCAATCAGGCTACCCACCTGCCCCAGCACCAGCGCAGCGACAACCAGAACGTAAACAAGATCGGCCAGAAGAATCAGGCGCAGGGTCGGTGCGGTCGAACCAAGGTCAAAAGGTCCGATCACAAGATAGGTGGCAAGCGCCAGCACTGGCCCTAAAAGGACCAGCCCAAAGGTACCGAAATTGCGCAGTTTTCGTGATTTACGCCATCGACTTATCGATGGGATCATCCCGCTCTGTGCTCGGGTTGCCACCGTCTGCCCTCATCCTGATGTGCCGCGTTCGCGGCTTACCGCCATATATCGTGATCTTTTCCCGACAGATGCCGGGATGCCACGGTTTGTGTGGCGATATTACATCAGTTTGCGACGGCGTGTCACCTGAATATCGAGGTCAGTAATCTTTTTTCGCAACGTATTTCGGTTGATCCCCAGCAAATCGGCACATTTCGCCTGATTTCCGCCGGTTGCGTCCAGTGCAATTTCGATCAGCGGTGCCTCAACCTCACGCAAAATGCGCTGATACAGACCCGGCGGCGGCAAAATATTGCCGTGCAGGTCAAAATATCGACGCAAATGTCGCTCGACCGAGGTCGACAGTTTTTCACGCTCTCCGCCACTGAGAACCGGTTCCGCTTCGGGCTGGCTGCCCAGAACCATTTCCACTTCAGCCTTCGAGATTTCATCCGCCCGGCTTGTCAAGCTCAGCCTGCGCACTGCGTTTTCCAACTGCCTTACGTTACCGGGCCAGGAATAGCGCCGCACCAATTCTACCGCTTCGGGGCTGAGCCAGCGCTTTGCACCGCTTTCACGCTCTTCGCGGGCCAGAAAATGTTCCGCTAGCAGCGGAATGTCATCCACCCGTTCACGCAATGACGGCACATGAATGGTGGCACCGCACAACCGGTAATACAAATCCTGACGAATGCGCCCGGTTTCCATCCCTTCCGTCAGATCCGACTGGCTTGTGGCCATGAAACGCGGAACATGATCGCCAGGTGTATCCATCATGCGCACGATACGGGCCTGAACCTCATCTTCGATATCTGCGATTTCATCGATCAACAGCGTGCCGCCGCGAACCCGCGCCAAAACACGCGCGGGTCCTTCCAGATCCCGCAACTCCGCCGCCGTAACTGTAACAAAAGGTAATGTGCGCCGGTCCGAGAAGTCATGAATAGCACGTGCAATCAGGGACTTACCTGTTCCACTTTCACCGGAAATCAGCACCGACAAATCGGTGTTCATTACCCGTGCGACCAACCTGTACAGGGCCTGCATCACCGGGGTGCGCCCAACCAAAGGCAATTCGTCCGGACGCTCGCCATCTACATGAGCCGTTTCGGGCTGTACCCGTTGCTTTTGATCCAAGGCCCGCGCGGTTCGTTTCATCAAGTCAGGTAGATCGAAAGGTTTCGGCAAGTAATCATAGGCGTCCGCCTCTGCCGCCTGAATCGCCGTCATGATCGTGTTTTGCGCCGAGATCACGATGACGGGCAGTCCGGGACGATCTTCGGCAATCTTTGGCAGCATTTCCAATCCGTTGCCATCTGGCATGACCACGTCCGAGATCACCACATCGCCCTTACCTTCCCCAACCCAGCGCATCAGCGTGGTCAGCGACGACGTTGCATGCACCTTGCACCCTGCACGCGTCAGGGCCTGTGTCAGAACGGTGCGGATCGTGCGGTCATCATCCGCAACCAGTACGGTGCCATCCATTAGGTGGTCTCCTTTTTGTGCTCGGCGACCTCGCGCGGCGCGCGGCGCAGCGACAGTTTGAATACGGTTCGCCCGGGAACGGACTCGGCTGAAATCCAGCCGTCATGGTCCGATATGATCTTACTCACCAGCGCCAGCCCTAGCCCGGTGCCATTTTCCTTGCCCGAGACAAAGGGGTCAAAAATGTCCCCGCGAATGTCCTCGGGCAACCCTGGTCCATCGTCGATAATCTCGATCTGCAAAGGCAATGAATGACCAGACCCATCGCTGCGGCGCAGACGGAAGGAATGTTCGAAGTAAGTCCGAAGCCGGATGGTTCCCCCCTGCGGCCCAGCAGCTTCGGATGCGTTCTTGAGCAGGTTCAGAACCACCTGCAACAATTGATCCGGGTCTCCGAAGGCCAACGGCAAGGACGGGTCGTAATCTTCAATGATCGTCATGTCCGCGCCAAACCCCAGCAAGGCTGACCGGCGGGCGCGATCCAGAACGTCATGGATATTGACTGGTTTGAAGTCGGGTTTCTGCAAGTTTCCGAATTGTTCAACCTGCTCCAGCAGCTTCACAATTCTGCGGCTTTCCGCCACGATTAAGTCTGTAAGTTCTAAATCTTGCGCCGGGATATTCATGCTCAGCAACTGCGCGGCGCCCGTGATCCCGGCCAAGGGGTTCTTGATCTCGTGGGCCAGCATCTCAGCCATGCCAATGGCCGATTGCGCGGCCGATTTGACCGTGTTGCCCCGTGTCATCCGCCCCGACAATTCGCGCGGCGAGATGATCATGATCATCGATCCAGGATATCCAACCAAAGGCGCGATCTGCAACGCGCATTGCAACGGTGCGCGGTTTCCTGATCCGGCGTCTACATCGTTGACAAAAAGCGGCGTACCATAGGTGCGCGCGCGCTCGAAAGCCTCTTCAAGCTGTGCATCTACGGCGATCTGATCCCACACGGGATGGCCGATCACAGCCTTGCGTGACGCGTTCAGAAACCCTTCACCTGCGGCATTTACATCGGAAATGCGATCGTCCGGATCAATGATGAAGGCCGGAACGGGCAATGAGTTCCAGATGCTGGCGTTCGAGTTCATGCCGCCACCTCGCCCGTCTCGCTCAACGCATCCGCCAGCAGGCGCAACACTTCGTTTGGCTCGCGTGATGTCAGAACGGCCCGTCGCAACGGCGCGGGGGTCGTGGCCTCATCCATGTACCATCCAAGATGCTTGCGGGCGACGCGCAGGCCGAGGTCCGCCCCATAGAAGGATAGCATCGCTTGATAATGCGCCTGCACCATGTCGATCAGATCCGCACCAACGGGAATTTCTGGGGCCCTTGCTCCGTAAAGGTCGTAACATACTTGCGCCAAGAGCCAGGGCTTGCCCTGCGCACCGCGCCCGACCATCACTCCATCCGCGCCCGACTGATCCAGCGCGGTTCGCGCGGCGGCCGTATCCACGACATCGCCGTTTGCGATGACTGGAATCGACACAGCCTCTTTCACAGCTCGGATCGCCCGCCAATCGGCATGGCCCTTGTAAAACTGACATCGCGTGCGCCCATGAATCGTGACCATCTGAATACCGGCGTCCTGCGCTCGTCGCGCCACATCCGGCGCGTTAAGCAATGAATCGTCCCAGCCCAGTCGGGTTTTCAGGGACACCGGTACATCAACTGCACCCACCACGGCTTCGATCAGGGCCAAGGCATGATCCGGCGTTTTCAACAAGGCCGAGCCCGAATAGCCGTTGGTCACTTTCTTGGCGGGACAACCCATGTTGATGTCGATCACCCGCGCGCCCCTGTCGGCCACCTGACGGGCGGCTTCGGCCATCCAGTGCGCCTCACGCCCGGCCAATTGCACGGCAGTGTTTTCTACGTCCGCAGACAGTTCCGCACGTTCGCGCACGCCAGGCTTGGCTTGCACCATCTCCTGACTGGCGACCATTTCGCTTACCACCATGCCGGCACCAAACCGCATCACCAGATCGCGAAACGGGCGATCAGTGATTCCGGCCATCGGAGCCAGAAGGACCGGTGATGTTACTTCTTTTTCAGCGAGGCGCAGAGTCAACGTGCTTAATCCTTGGGCAGTTGCGGTTTTGATATCGAATTCCGCGCATATGAACAACAAAACGGCGCGAAACAAGCCCGCAAAATCATCACATGCCTAATTTTTAATCGTTTTACCTTGGGTGATTGCCTCTGCTTTCACCGCCGCCTAAACACAGCCCAATACGAAGGAGCGCCCGAGACATGACTACAGCCGCCATCATAGTCGCCGCAGGGCGCGGGTTGCGCGCCGGAGGTGGCGTACCCAAGCAGTGGCGCATCCTTGCGGGCCGTCGCGTGGCAGACTGGACGATCGAGCGGTTCCGCGGACAGGTGGATCACATCGTACTTGTGCTTTCAGACGAAGACACCCCCGCATGGGAAGAGTTTCGCAATTCAGATCTGATCCTCGCATCTGGCGGATCAGATCGCTCAGGCTCAGTAAGTAGCGGATTGAAGGCCCTGGAAGGTCTGGGTGTGCAACATGTTCTGATCCACGACGTGGCCCGCCCTTGTGTCTCGTCGCGCATCATAAAGGACGTTTTGAACGCGCTGGAAACGCACCAAGCGGCTGCCCCGGGGCTTGCTGTCACGGATGCGCTGTGGGTTGGGCGGGATGGCGCTGTAAAGGGCACGCAGGATCGCAATGGCCTCTATGCTGCGCAGACACCGCAGGGGTTTCACTTTGACGCCATCACAACCGCACACGCAGCCCATTCGGGCGGGGCTGCGGATGATGTGGAGGTCGCCCGTACGGCGGGCCTTGATGTATGCATTGTCCCCGGCGACGCAGACAATCTAAAAATCACCCGACCCGAGGATTTTGCCCGGGCGGAACGGATAATGGGAACGGATATGGATGTAAGGCTTGGCAACGGGTATGACGTACACCGTTTTGGCGAGGGGGATCACGTTATCCTGTGTGGTGTGAAGGTGCCTCATGGGCGCGGATTGCAGGGACATTCAGATGCGGATGTCGGGATGCACGCCGTAACCGATGCGATCTACGGCGCTTTGGCGCAGGGTGACATTGGTCACCACTTCCCGCCCTCAGATCCGCAATGGAAGGGTGCTGCCAGCGAGATTTTTCTGCGCCATGCGGTCGAGCTGGCCGGGCAGATGGGATACCGCATTTCGAACGTCGATTGCACCTTAGTCTGCGAGTATCCAAAAATCGGCCCTCATGCCGCTGCCATGCGCGCTGAAATGTCTAAAATCATGGGGTTAAGCGCAGATCAGGTCTCGGTCAAGGCCACCACATCTGAGCGTTTGGGCTTTACTGGTCGCAGCGAAGGGATCGCCTCGCTCGCCACAGCCTGCTTGGTGAAACAATGACCACGGCACAGGTGATCGGTACGGTCGGCGGTGTCGGATATTTGCACCCTGCCCCCGGAACCTGGGGATCCTTGGCGGCGCTGCCGATGGCTTGGATATTGCACACGCTGGGTGGGTTTCCCCTGCTGGCACTTGCAACACTGGCCGTTTTTGTTGGCGGCCTTTGGGCAACCCGCGTGATGACCGAGGGCCAAGATGATCACGACCCGTCAGAAATCGTCGTTGATGAGGTCGCAGGCCAGTTCATCGCGCTTTGGGCGATTTCTTACCCGTCTTGGGCCCATGGGATCAACATTACCGCCCTTTGGCCCGGTTGGGTGGCTGGGTTCATCCTGTTCCGCCTGTTCGATATCACCAAGCCCGGCCCCGTTGGCTGGGCCGACAGGCGTGGCGATCCGATGGGCGTTATGCTCGACGACGTCATCGCAGGCGTTTTCGCAGCCATCGGCGTGATGATACTGGCGGGAATAGCACACGGAGTACTGGGTCTGTGAACGTGAGCGAGCTGTTGGATTTTGCCAAGGCGCAGGGCGTGATGATCGCCACGGCTGAAAGCTGTACGGGCGGGATGGTGGCTGCGGCCCTGACCGATATTCCCGGCAGCTCCGCTGTGGTTGACCGGGGCTTTGTCACTTACACCAACGCAGCCAAACAGGACATGCTGGGTGTTTTGGCCGAAACGCTGGCCGCGCATGGCGCAGTGTCAGAGGAGGTCGCCCGCGAGATGGCAGACGGAGCCCTGCGTCATTCTCAGGCGCAGCTAGCCGTGTCGATCACCGGCATTGCCGGACCGGGCGGGTCCGAGTTCAAGCCAGAGGGGCGTGTGTGTTTTGGACTGTCCCGAGACAGTAGAGACACTCGAACCGAAACCGTTGAATTTGGCGCATTGGGGCGAGATGCGGTCCGGCTGGCAGCGCGTGATCACGCGTTAGATCTACTTAAAGATGGCCTTTCCTAAACGCCCATTCCTTAGGCAAGATGCCTGAAAAGCCGCAAAAACTGTCATCACTTGAAGAAAAGGCGACATTTTAAGCGCCTTTAACAACTCTGCCTCTTTTTTCCTCACCTCTCCTCCGTTTCAAGGCTGCGCACACACTCACAAGGGTTCCGAGCGCCGACACAAAGCGTTCCGAACCAAACGCAGGGGAAAGGAGAACGGCCCATGAATGGAGCCGATACAGCCTGGATCATCGTTGCTACCGCACTGGTCCTTTTCATGACATTGCCGGGCCTTGCCTTGTTCTATGGTGGGCTTGTACGTGCCCGAAATGTACTCAGCGTGTTCATGCATTGCTTTTCAATCGCCTGTTTGATGAGCATTTTGTGGCTCGTTGCGGGCTACTCGATCGCCTTCGGCCCTGGCGAAAGCGGGGTTTGGGGTGGTCTGGGCAAAGCGTTCCTGAACGGTGTGGATGCCGACAGCCTTGCAGGCACCCTGCCCGAGATCCTGTTCTTCGCCTTTCAGATGACCTTTGCGATCATCACACCGGCCCTGATTGTGGGTGCCTATGTCGAACGCGTTGGCTTTGGGTTTGTTCTGACCTTTTCCGCCCTCTGGATGCTGCTCTGTTACGCGCCGGTCGTCCATTGGATCTGGGGCGGCGGCATGCTGGCTGATGGCGGCATGCTGGGCGAGATCGGCGTACGCGACTTTGCGGGCGGAATCGTAGTCCATGAAACCGCTGGTCTGGCCGCTCTGATCATCGCCGTCATACTTGGCCCGCGCCGCAACCGTACCACACCCCCGCACAACCCCGGCTACGTCATGGTTGGTGCTGCGATGTTGTGGGTGGGTTGGTTCGGCTTCAATGGCGGATCACAGCTGGCCGCAGATGGCGGCGCCGCAATGGCCATGACCGTCACGCATCTGTCCGCCGCAACCGCGTCGCTGACCTGGGCACTGTGGGAACGTATCCGCTTTGGCAAGGCTTCCATGGTCGGTCTGGTCACAGGCACCATTGCTGGTCTGGCTTCGATCACACCGGCATCCGGCTTTGTGGGTCCGGTACAAGCGCTGATCATCGGTGCGGTCGCCGGTGTCCTGTGTCAGGAAGCCGTCAATGTCATCCGCAACAAGCTGAACATCGACGACACGCTAGATGTATTTGCGGTGCATGGCGTCGGCGGCATTTTCGGCACCATCATGATCGCTGCGTTTGGCCTTGGCACATGGACCGCGCAATTGGGCGGGTTGATGATCGTGGGTGTCTTTACGGCAGTTGTTACGATTGTGTTGGTGAAGGTGGTTGCACTTCTCACCCCGCTTCGCGTAGACGCCGAAACCGAGACAAACGGGCTCGATCTTTCGGTACACGGGGAACGCGCCTACGACATGAGCAGCTAAGCCCACCTTGGCGCTCTGCCCGAAAGGGCGAAAAGCGGACCTCTTGGGGGTCCGCTTTTCTTTTTTGCCCTCTCGACTCCGGCCCAACGGTCGGGCTATCAGCCCGCAACGTGTTTTCAGCCCCGAGGTTTGCGCCATGATCCCCAGTTCCTTTCCCGACAGCACCGAAATCGCCCGCCTGACCGCGCGGATGCTGCTGGAGATCAAGGCCGTCCATTTCAACTCGCGTGAGCCGTTTACCCTGGCAAGCGGACTGCCCAGCCCGACCTATATCGACTGTCGCAAGCTGATCTCGTACCCGCGCATCCGTTCGACACTGATGGATTTCCTGACCGTGACCGTGATGCGCGAGGCCGGGTTCGAGGCGTTCGATAACATCGCCGGCGGCGAAACCGCAGGCATCCCCTTTGCCGCCATGGTTGCCGAGAGGATGGCGCTGCCCATGACCTATGTGCGCAAGAAACCCAAAGGCTATGGCCGCAACGCCCGGATCGAAGGCGCGATGAACGAAGGCGAGCGGGTGCTGCTGGTCGAGGATCTGACAACCGACGGTGGCTCGAAACTTTCCTTCGTGGACGCGATCCGCGAAACCGGCGCGACCTGCGGGCATACTGCGGTGATCTTCTACTACGGCATCTTTCCCGAAACCGAGAAAACACTGGGCGATCACGGTGTAAAGCTGCATTCGCTTTGCACTTGGTGGGATGTTCTTGCCGAGGCCAAGGCGCAAAAGGCCTTTGACGAAGAGACCCTTAGCGGCGTCGAGGCCTTCCTGAATGACCCGCGGGGGTGGCAGGAAGCGAATAAAAGCTGACGTCGCGAAATCAATTTTCTGAGCGGAAACAGTAGCAGGTCCGCGGACTTAATTCGCACTACATGTTGACGTACAGCCCCGTCATGCTTCAAGATGATGGGGCCCGGAGATATTCACAGCATATCCCCAGAAAACATACAATTTGCCCCGACTCGCAGGGCTAAGCTATGGACCATGTCCCAAGGGACGGTGAGAGCAGCAATGAACGAGATCAGCAGTATCGAGCAAGCAGCGGCACAGATTCAAAACGCAGAAACCATGCCGCATTCCATTGAGGCTGAACAGCAGCTTCTGGGCGCGATCCTGACCAATAACGACCTCTATGACCGGGTCGCCTCGATCATCGGGGCCGAGCATTTCTATGATCCGGTTCATGCCCGGATTTATGAAGTCGCCGCCGCCCGCATCGCTAAAAACGCGCTGGCCTCACCGGTCACACTGAAATCCTTCATGGGCGAAGATGAAGGCTTGAAGGAGCTGGGCGGCCCGGCCTATTTGGTCAAGCTTGCCGGTGCCTCGATCAGCGCCTTTGCTGTGCATGACTATGCCCAGATGATCTATGACCTCGCCATTCGGCGCGAGTTGATCCGACTTGGCCGCGACATTTCAGACAAGGCAGCGCGGGTCGAAGTCAGCAGTGAGCCAAAAGAACAAATCGTCGAGGCCGAGCAGCAGCTCTATCAGCTATCCGAGCAGGGCCAGACCGAACAAGGTTTTCAATCCTTCCTGAAGGCGGTCACAGAAGCCGTCAACGTCACCAATGAAGCGTACCAGCGCGGTGGTGGAATGGCGGGGATTTCCACCGGTCTGGCCGACTTGGACAAACAGCTCGGGGGCCTGCACCCCTCTGACCTGATCATTCTGGCCGGGCGTCCGTCGATGGGGAAAACCTCGCTGGCGACGAACGTAGCGTTCAACGTGGCCAAAGCCTACAAACGCGGACAGAAGCCGGATGGCTCGGAAGGCGCGATTGACGGTGGTGTGGTCGGGTTCTTCTCACTTGAGATGAGCGCCGAGCAGTTGGCGGGCCGTGTGCTGGCCGAAGCGTCCGAGATTTCCTCGCACAAGATCCGTCAAGGCGATATGACCGAGGCCGAGTTCCGCCGCTTCGTGGACGCGGCCAAGGAATTGGAAGCCTGCCCCCTGTTCATCGATGACACCCCGGCACTGCCGATCTCGCAGCTTGCCGCCCGTGCGCGTCGGCTCAAGCGGACGCATGGTCTGGACCTTCTGGTGATCGACTATCTGCAGCTTTGCCGAGGTATGTCCGACAACCGCGTGAACGAGATTGCCGAGATTTCGATGGGTATGAAGGCCATCGCCAAAGAACTGAATATCCCGGTCATCGCCCTGTCACAGCTGAGCCGTCAGGTCGAAAACCGCGACGATAAACGCCCGCAACTGTCCGACCTGCGGGAATCGGGCTCGATCGAGCAGGATGCCGATGTGGTGATGTTTGTGTTCCGCGAGGAATACTACAAGGAACGCGAAAAGCCCGGTGATCACGAGCTGGAAAAGATGGAAGAGTGGAAGCAGGCGATGGAACGCCTGCACGGCAAGGCCGAGGTCATTGTCGGCAAGCAACGCCACGGTCCCATTGGCACCGTCGAGCTTTCGTTCGAAGCCCAGTTCACACGCTTTGGCAATCTGGTCAAACCCTGGCAGCAGGGTGGCGAGATCGAAGGCTACTGAACAGGCGGTCTCTGACTTTTCCTGTTCCTCCGGCCGAAGCGATGGCGCATCAGCCACGCTGTGTTAGAACCGCTGAACAAAGCTTCCACAGCAACAGGTCTGCATCGCCGCCGGCGCTGCGGATTATGGCCGGCCATATCCCAAGACAACGGCCGCAAAAGAAGCTGGTGGCGCGCCATGTTCACAACAACAAGACAATGCTCGATTATTCTCTGAACTGGCGACAGGTCCTTTCGCGTACCGCACGATTCCCCTCACCAAAGCGATGGATTGTTCAATGCGGGCACGCAGCGCGACGGGCCTTTCAGTGGTGTCAGATCCTGACCATCCAATGACTGCCCCAGCCATCCGTGCGGATGGCTCAGCGCCAGCGGCGGTTGCGCGGTTGTCTCAGAGATCTGACCAAAGCCGGTTTTGCAATAGTACCCGGGATCGCCATAGGTCAGCGCCACATCCACACCAGCTGCGCGCAGGCAGTCCAACCCGTAAGAGATCAATGCCTGCCCCACGCCAGTCTTTTGATTGTCTGTCCTAACCGCCATGGGCGACAGGATGAATACGCAACGCGCGTCCTGCGGAAACATGATGCGCGAAAAGATGGCACAGCCCAGCAGTTGGCTTTCGCTATGCGCGGTGCAGACCAACAGGTCCTTTGATGGCGTGCTGTCGATCAGGTCTTGCACAAAGGCACCAATGACCACGCCTTCATCCGTGCCTTCAGACGCCGCAAAAACATCCTCGAAAAACTGGGCCACATTGAAGGGGCTATCAGCCAACCCGGTCGAAAACTTCATGACTTCCTCAATTCTCGCTGCTTTGTCATTGACTGAACAATGATGGAACGATCATTCTCGCAAGATCGCTTTAACACCAATGTGAAAACAATCGCAAAGCGAACCATTCACAGCGAAAAACCGCTAAAACGTCATGGTTTTCGGCGCCATCTGATGATTGGCAACATCGTGCAACGGAATACGCAACAGAAAAGCACCATTCCCTCTTGACCTTGGACAGCGCGATGTCATGAACAGTGCCATGAGTACTGCACGTTTGACGATCAATCTTCATGCGCTGGCCAGCAACTGGCGCGCGCTTGATGCGAAGACCGGGGTTGAAACCGGAGCCGTGGTCAAGGCCGATGCCTATGGGCTGGGTGTCGGGCCTGTCAGTGACACGCTGGCCGAAGAAGGCGTTCGCAAATTCTTTGTTGCCGCCGCCGAGGAAGGTGCTGCCGTGCGCGAGGCCGTGGGACCTGGCCCGATGATCGGTGTCTTTTCTGGGCATATGGAAGGCGACACGGATCTGCTGTGCGCGCACGACCTGACGCCTCTGATCAACTCGGCCGAACAGTTCCAGCGTCACCTGCAAGCACTCCCTGACCACACATTCGGCATTCAACTGGACAGCGGCATGAACCGTCTGGGGCTGGAGCCCGCAGACTGGGCCGAATTGCGCCCAAAGGCTGAGGCCTTGAACCCGGCGGTGGTCATGTCTCATCTGGCCTGTTCGGACGAGCCGGATCACCCGATGAACCATCAGCAGCTTAAGACCTTCCGCGAGATGACCGACGGCATCACTGCCCCGCGTTCGCTGGCCGCAACCGGAGGCACCTTACTGGGGCCAGAGTTCCATTTCGATTTCTGCCGCCCGGGTATCGGCCTTTATGGCGGTCTGCCGTTTGCTGGGGCCAAGCCGGTTGTCACCGTCGATCTGCCCGTCATTCAGGTACGCCAACTAGAGGTGGGCGAAACCGTCGGCTACGGCAACAGCTGGGTCGCACGCCGCCCGTCACGTATCGCGACCGTCGCGGCGGGCTATGCTGATGGCCTGCATCGTGCCATCGGCGGAGGGATTGACACTTTTGCCGGAAACCAGCCTTGCCCGGTGGTCGGCCGTATCTCGATGGACCTGATCACGGTGGATGTTACCGACTTGCCGAACGACCCGGAACGCCTGCGCATTCTCAACGGCCACCAGACTGTCGACGATCTGGCTGAAGCTGCCGGAACAATCGGTTACGAAATACTGACATCTCTCGGCAATCGCTATTCGCGGGGCTACGTGGAATGAACCCAATTTCCGCGCTTGGGGGGCTGGGCCGGGCTGTACTGAGCCTGATGGCAGCCTTTGGCCGGGTGGCCCTGTTTGCGCTGGATGCCATCTCGCATATCCTGCGCCCGCCTTTCTATCCGCGCGAGTTCGGAATGGCCTTGCTTAATATCGGTTGGCTTTCCCTGCCCGTGGTCGGCCTGACCGCTATCTTCACCGGCGGCGCGCTGGCGTTGCAAATCTACGCCGGCGGCGCGCGTTTCAACGCCGAAGCGGTGGTGCCTCAGATCGTCGCCATCGGTATGGTGCGAGAGCTTGGCCCGGTGCTGGTCGGCCTGATGATTGCTGCCCGCGTAACTTCTTCCATCGCTGCAGAGATCGCCACGATGAAAGTGACCGAACAGATCGACGCGCTTGTCACGCTGTCGACCCATCCGATGAAATACCTGACCGCTCCACGCGTGTTGGCTGCGCTGATCACCGTGCCCGCACTGGTCGCAGTGGGCGATATCATCGGCATTGCCGGAGGCTACACGGTTGCCACTCAAAATCTGGGCTTTAATCCGGCGGCCTATCTGAAAAACACGGTCGATTTTCTTGAAGCCCGCGACATCGTCTCGTCTTTGGTCAAAGGCGCAGTCTTCGGCCTGATCGCGGCCATCATGGGGTGCTATTACGGTATGAATTCCGGTCGCGGTGCACAGGGCGTAGGCCGCGCCACCAAAGGCTCGGTCGAGGCCGCAGCCGTACTGATCCTGGCGGCAAACTTCGTTCTCACAGGGGTATTCTTCTCGCTATGATCCGGATGGAGAACGTACATAAAGCCTTTGGTGACAACCGCGTATTACAAGGACTTAACCTTGAGATCCCCAAGGGCACCTCGATGGTCATCATCGGTGGGTCGGGCACCGGAAAATCGGTGGCTCTGAAATGTATCCTTGGCCTGATCCACCCCGACAGCGGCATGATTTATGTGGACGGAAAAGACGCCAGCAAAGGCGACCGCGACGCGTTTCTGGCCCGGTTCGGGATGCTGTTTCAGGGGGCCGCCCTGTTTGATTCACTGACCGTCTGGCAAAACGTTGCCTTCCGCCTGCTGCGTGGTTCTCTGAAACGTCCGACCGAGGAAGCGCGCGAAATCGCTATCGAAAAACTGCGGCGCGTGGGCCTGAAGTCCGACGTGGCCGACCGTTTTCCGGCCGAGCTGTCGGGCGGGATGCAAAAACGTGTGGGCCTTGCCCGTGCTATCGCCGCCGAGCCCGAGATCATCTTTTTCGACGAACCCACCACTGGTCTTGACCCGATAATGTCCGGCGTGATCAACGATCTGATCCGCGAAATCGTGACCGAGATGGGCGCCACCGCGATGACCATCACCCACGACATGAGCTCGGTCCGCGCGATTGCCGACAACGTCGCTATGCTGCACGGAGGCGTCATCCAATGGACCGGTCCCGTCGGGCAGATGGATGCCTCGGGTGATCCCTATGTCGAGCAGTTCATCAGCGGGAGTGCAGAGGGGCCGATTGAGGCGGTTCGGTGAAAACAAGGAGCATTGCTTTGCAACAAAGAATTTCTGATCTTCTTGAGCAATTTTTCTTAACGGAAAGAAGAGCTTTCATAGAAAGCGACATCAACACGGCAGAGGGATATTCATCTAGTTACTACAATGATTTTGCGAGGCTATATGGTTACCTACCAACCTATTCTCGAATGATTTCTGGCCCGGATGTGTCGATAGAATTCGATGGTGATCCGGAACAGGTTATGTATTCCATTGCTCGCCAATTCAGAATATTCAGCGGCGCATTTCATCAATGGTCTGCTTCGAACGAAATAGAAGAACTTGATACCGAAAGTTCAGTTACTCTTTCGAATGAATTCAAGATTTCGCTTCACCAAAAAATTACTGAAGCGCGTGAGATGGTAATTAGAGGTGAGTGGAAAAGCCCTGAGGCAAAGGATCGGGTTCTTAAAGCTCTTCTGGGCGTAGACAGAGAGATTGATAGGGAGTTAAGCAACTACCACAAGATACTCGGTATGGTCGAAGATGCAGCCGAGACTGTTGGCAATTCCAGCTACAAAGCAGAACCTATCATCGGCCTTATTACGGGCATCAGAAACGCAATTACTGGGGAACGTAACAAGCCACTTCAAATTAGACGCGAAGACCCTCCAAGGCAGATTACGGACCAGTCTAAAGGAAACTAGGTTTGCTCCGCCTCGCCACCCTCTCGCTCCTGATCCTCTACCCCATCGCGTGGTTCGCTCCGCTGATGCGCGCGGGGTTCCTGCCGATCTTCGGCCTCAGCGAAATCAGCGTCATCACCGGGCTCCAGTCCTTGTGGAAATCCGACATCTTCCTCGCACTGATCGTCACCGTCTTCGCCCTCTTCGCGCCGTACATCAAAACCATCGGCACCGCGCTGATCCAATGGAACCTGCTGGATGCCCGCGTCCAACCCGCGCTGAATATCCTCGGCAAACTGGCCATGGCCGACATTTTTCTGATCGCGCTTTACATCACATTGGCCAAGGGCATCTCTTACGCCACCGTTGAGACCGCATGGGGTCTTTATCTGTTCACGGCCTGTATTCTGGCATCCATCGCACTGGGTCATATTACAGAGATGACATCTGGTTCACGAAAAGCTCAGACCTAATTGATTGAAAACACATATCTAAGTATCATCTTTATATTTCGAGCAGTTAAGATTTGTAGTTTTCGGGTCCGCAGCGGATCGCCCTAAGTTGTTTGATCTTCCTCCGCTTCGGCCCGGTGTGTTCCGGTTTGAAAAAGGAGTTCGACGATCATGGCCGCCCTCCACAACATCACATTGCAATGTCAGAATGCCTTTTTAAGATTGACTTTTTTACTGATTTGCATGGCGGCCCTGCTGGCCGTTTCAACCACGATGTTATCCGCTGCGGGCGTGTTGCCCTGGCTTTCGATGCAGGCCGGATTCGGCGACGGACCGGCGACGGATGCCGGGATGTTCATCCAGATCGGGCTGACCGCACTGATTCTAATGCTGGCATTCTACCTGCCCGCAAACGCACGAATGATGGCCCTGGAAAACAACCACCGCAAATTTGCCCTCGATATGCATGACATCGCGAACGCGTATCAGATGGCCCATGCCGCTGACCGAGGCGGGCTGTTCATGATGTCCTCCGAGTTCGACGCGGTCAAAGAGCGTATGGCGTTTCTGCGCCAGCACCCTGACCTGCAATCGCTTGAACCAGAGATTCTGGAACTGGCTGCACAAATGAGCCAGATCAGCCAGGAATTGGCCGAAACCTATGGCGACGCGCGGGTCGAACGGGCGCAGATGTTCCTGCAACAACGGCAGCAAGAGATTGAGCTGTTCCAGCAACGTTTGGAAGAGGCTCAGGTCATCCAAAACGAATTGCGCCAATGGACGCGCGATGTGGAAATGGAAGAGACCATCGCCAAGTCGCAATTGGCACGCTTGCGGGATGAACTGTTCGAGCTGTTGCCCGAACTGTCGACTCAGTTGCAAACACCACGCAAAGACAGCGCCTCAAAGGCGTCCAGCGTGGTTGCAATGTCTCCCCCTCGGGCGGCGGAATAGGCGCGTCAGCGCCCGCTGTGGGCGATGGCCCATCCGGGCCTGAGGCCGCAGCGCGCCACCGGCGGTGAGGAAAGCCTGCAAGGGCTTGAAGAACCGCCCAAGCTCGGGCACCAAAGGCCGCATGGCAAAAACGACTTCTTTCTCCTGCTCGGCCTGCGGAGCAACACATACGCGGTGGTCCGGACGCTGCGACGCGTGCGGCGAATGGAACACCATCGTTCAGGACGTGCCCCTTTCGGCTGGCCCGACCAAGAAATCCCTCGGCGGCAAACGCGGCCAGTCCATTGCACTCACGGATTTGTCGACCGAGGAAACCCCGCCGCCCCGCACCCTTTGCGGGGTCGAGGAGCTTGACCGGGTATTGGGCGGTGGTCTGGTCCCGGCCTCTGCCCTTCTTGTGGGCGGAGATCCGGGCATCGGTAAATCCACGCTGCTGTTGCAGGCTGCTGCCCGGTTTGCGCGTGCTGGCGTCAAAACCATCTACGTCTCGGGCGAGGAAGCCAGCGCTCAGGTCCGGATGCGTGCGCGTCGTCTGGGTTTGGAGGATGCTCCGGTGCAACTGGCCGCAGAAACCAACCTGCGCGACATCCTTACGACGCTTGAGGCCGAAAAGCCCGGTCTGGCGATCATCGACTCGATCCAGACCATGTGGGCCGACAATGTGGACAGCGCGCCGGGCTCGGTGTCACAAGTCCGGGCCGCAGCACATGAACTGACCACATTTGCGAAACGGCACGGTGTCTCGATCATAATGGTCGGCCACGTTACGAAAGAGGGCCAGATTGCCGGTCCCCGCGTGGTCGAACACATGGTCGACACGGTGCTGTATTTCGAAGGCGAGCGCGGCCACCAGTTCCGCATCCTGCGCGCCGTCAAGAACCGCTTTGGCCCGGCGGACGAGATCGGTGTCTTCGAGATGACTGGCAAAGGGCTGGCTCAGGTCACGAACCCCTCTGCCCTGTTCCTGTCGGAACGAGGCACGCCCAGCCCCGGTTCAGCTGTCTTTGCAGGCATCGAAGGCACCCGCCCCGTTTTGGTCGAATTGCAGGCCCTTGTCGCCCCTTCGCCCCATTCCCAGCCCCGCCGCACGGTCGTTGGATGGGACAGCGGGCGGCTGGCCATGATCCTTGCCGTGCTCGAGGCGCGTTGCGGAATCCCGTTTGCAGGCCTCGATGTCTATCTAAACGTGGCAGGAGGGCTAAAGGTCACTGAACCCGCCGCCGACCTCGCAGTTGCCGCTGCGTTACTCAGCGCGCGTGAAGACACCGCCCTGCCCGCCGACACCGTCGTTTTCGGAGAAATCTCGCTATCTGGGGCACTTAGACCTGCCCCGCAGACAGAAAACAGGTTGAAAGAAGCACAAAAACTTGGTTTCACAGCGGCAATTGCTCCGGCAGGTGGCAAAACCGGCACTGTGGCAGGTCTGTCACTCACCCGACCCTCTGATTTGGTTGGGTTTGTTGGCGAAACCTTCGGAGCAGGTTAAAGTCGCGCCCTGAGGGGCAGAAAACGAACAGGCGAGGGCCATGGAAGGTTTTACAATAATTGACGGGGTCGTCGCCCTGATCATCGTGGTGTCGGGCATATTGGCCTACTCACGTGGCTTCATGCGCGAGGTTCTTGCAATCGCAGGCTGGGTCGCAGCGGCCGTTCTGGCGTTCATCTTTGCCCCACAGGCCGTCCCACTGGTCAAGGAGATCCCCGTTGTCGGAGATTTCTTACGCGACAGTTGCGAGCTTTCGGTCATCACCGGCTTTGCTGCAGTCTTTGCCGTGGCGCTAATCGTGGTCAGCATTTTCACGCCGTTGTTTTCGTCACTGGTGCAACGCTCGGCCTTGGGAGGGCTGGATCAGGCGCTTGGTCTGTTCTTTGGTATCGCGCGCGGCATTCTGCTGGTTGCGATTGCCTTCTTTGTCTACGACACCGTCATGACCGGCCAATCTTACACGATCGTTGACGAAAGCCGCTCGGCCAAGGTGTTCGAACAGTTCAGCGGTCAGATCGAAGAACAAAATCCCGAAGCCGCTTTGGGCTGGGTTACGGCGCAATATGAAGAGCTGGTAGCCAGCTGCACTGCAGATAACGCCCAGCCTGCAACAACGGCACCTGCCGAAGGTTAAGCGCCCTTTCGTTTGGTTTTCACTGAAAAGCCCGGTCTGGCCCGGGCTTTTTTCATGCCGGTCAGTTGAAACCTTCGCCACCACATACGGTGCATCGGATGGTTTTCAGTCCGAAACAGCCATCGCACCGGCTAAAGATGGGTTTACCCAGAATATCGCGACCTTTGGCAACTTCACCAGCACCGTTGCAGATCTGACAAGGCGCACGCCCCATGCCCCGGCAGCGATGACACCGTTGTTTGATGCGTTCCTGCTTGTTCTGTTGAGACTTATGCTGCCACATTCGGGTCCTCTGTGTGCTCTACTACTCCAAACTTGCGGATACTCCTTAGCATGACAGCATATATGTCTGTGCATGTCATCACCTTCGTCACAACACGACTCCGGCGAATATTTCCGCCTGCGGCAATAGGTGAGTGTGATCCTTTGATGACAGCCCGGTCATTAGGCTTTATGTGGAGGCCAACCCGCCACGGAATCGGAGCCACCGATCTTGTTCTTTCTGTATGAATGCGCGCTGGTCGTGATGATAGTCGCCCTATTGGCGTCAATTTCACCTGCTACCAAGACATCCGCATACGCTTTGCAGACGGCCCGTCTCCGAAAAGCGGTCAGTCCTCAGATAAAATCGTCATAGAAGTTGGAGCCCCGTAAATGTGTGGGATTTTGGGAATCGCAAGCCGGACACATGATGTGTTTGCCGAGATCTATGACGGGCTGCTTATGCTGCAGCACCGGGGTCAAGATGCCTCGGGGATCGTGACCTTCAATGGCGAGTTTTTCCGGGAAAAGAAGGCCAACGGGTTGGTCAAGGACGTGTTCAATGCTCAGGACGCCGAAACCCTTCTGGGCCATGTCGGCATGGGCCATGTCCGTTATCCCACCGCAGGTTCGCTTAGCGCGGCCGAGGCGCAGCCGTTCTTTGTAAACGCGCCTTATGGCATCTATCTGGTTCACAACGGCAACATTACCAACACTGCCGAGCAGCGCGAGAAGGTTACCGGCAAATACAGCCGCCATCTGCGCACCACCTCAGACTCCGAGATTCTGTTGAACGTCTTGGCCGACAAGGTGGCGGACGCGATCAAGGTAAACGGCAATGCGGAACCCATCCGCAACCTGTTTGCAGGTGTGAAGATGACGATGGAACGCGTTCAGGGCGCCTATTCCGTGATATGTCTGGTCGCGGGCGTCGGGATGCTGGCCTTCCGCGATCCGTTTGGGATTCGTCCTCTGTCGGTTGCAAAGCGCGAGGTCGATGGCCAGGGCGATGACTATGCGTTTGCCTCAGAAGACGTAGCCTTCGGCATCAACGGCTTTGAAAAGCTGCGCGATCTGCGCCCGGGTGAAGCGATCTTGATCGATCTGGACGGCAACATGCACGAATTCCAGGCCGTCGAAGGCAAGCTGACGCCCTGTATCTTTGAATACGTGTACCTCGCCCGTCCTGATTCACTGCTGGACGGGGTTTCGGTGTACAAAACCCAAATGCGTATGGGGCAGACGCTGGCCAAGCAGATTCAGGAGTCTGGTCTGGAAATCGACCGGATCATCCCTGTACCGGATAGTGCCCGCCCCGTGGCATTGGAAGCAGCCAAGATCACCGGAATCCCCTATCGCGAAGGTCTGGTGAAAAACCGTTATGTCGGGCGCACCTTCATCATGCCTGGCCAGGCTGAACGGCAGAAATCCGTTCGCCGCAAGTTGAACGCCGTTCCGCTGGAATTTGATGGCCACAGCGTTTTGCTGATCGACGATTCCATCGTGCGCGGCAATACCATCAAAAAAATTGTGCAGATGTGTCGCGACGCAGGTGCCAAGAAAGTTTATGTCGCAAGCGCCTCGCCCCCGGTGAAATACCCCAACGTTTACGGCATCGACATGCCGACCAAGGCCGAGTTGATCGCAAACGGAAAAGAGATCGAGGAGATCCGCGAAGAACTGGGCGCGGATGCTCTGTTCTATCAGCATCTGGATGACCTGATCTGGGCCGCCAAGGAAGGCAACCCCGAGATCGACGCCTTTGACTGTTCGTGCTTTGACGGCAATTATATCACCGGCAGCGTCAGTGAGGATTATCTGGACAATCTGGAAAACAGCAGCCGCGTCAGCCAGAAGCGTGCAGACATGCAGGTGCCCGGCGGATCGTGGAACGCGGCAAAGCTGGCCTCTGGCTAGTCGGGTTCACCTTTATCCCCCGGCGCTAAAGGCCAACGATTCGCTTCTGCAAAGTGACGGCTGCATTCGGTTCGAACCGCTTCGATGAGTGGTTTTTTGCCACAACTCAGCGGTGAATGCCGTGTGATCTCAGGGGCTTTTTCGTAGGGCATTTTTGTCTCGATGACATCTGTGTGTGATGCGCTTTTGCTTGCGCTTTGGTTTTGGTAGTTGGCCCACACCACTCACTAAAAGGGGTTTGGGCTACGGTCCAGGCCGCAGATCATGTCGAATGCAACAGTCAAAAGCGCGGCCACCCAGCGGGGCGCGTTGAAGAAGAACTCCGTGTCGGTCCTTGGCGTCTTTGGACCAAAGGCCGAGATGCGGGCCCTCATGCGACTTTCGTCGGGACGAGTAAAAGAGGTCAAAACCGGCAGTCGGGTTGCTTCGGGTACGGTTGTTGCGATTGATGAACATGGCATTGTGCTGCGACAAAGCGGCCAGACCAAGCGGATCACCATTCCCGGCAGCTAATCGCGACTTGACGCCCCGCGCGCAGGGGTTCAAACCGCAGCCATGACCGATCAGACCAAAATCGCCCTTATCACCGGGGCCTCTCGCGGGTTGGGCGCTGCCCTGGCCGAAGCGTTGGCGCCCGAATATCATATCGTCGCCGTTGCCCGCACCACCGGCGGGCTGGAAGAGCTGGACGACAGGATCAAGGCCAAGGGTGGGTCGGCAACGCTGGCCCCTATGGACATCACCGATCCAAATGCCATGGCAACCTTGTGCAGAGGAATTCACGACCGTTGGGGCAAGGTGGATCTTTGGTTGCACACAGCGATCCATACCTCGGCCCTGACACCGGCTCATTTCATTGATCCCAAAGAGTGGGCAAAGGCCGTTAACACCAACGCCAATGCGACCTCGGTTCTGATTCCCTACGTTACGCCCCTGCTGGGTGAAAACGGCCACGCGGTGTTCTTTGACGATCCGAAGGTTGGTGAAAAATTCTATGGCATCTATGGGGCCACCAAGGCGGCGCAGATGGCTCTGGCCCGTAGCTGGGCCGCGGAAACCGAACGCACCGGTCCGCGCGTTTCAATTGTCGAACCTGCACCGATGCCCACCGCTGTACGTGCAAGGTTTCATCCCGGAGAAGACCGGGATGCGTTGAACAGCACGGCAAGTGAAGCCGCGCGCATTCTGGCGCTGCTATAGGAAATGGCCCTATCGGGCCATGCCGCCGGCGGAGGTATTTTTAGCCAGATGAAGCTGGGATCAGGCGATATGGACGCCATTGCGCCCGGCCAGATCGACGAAGAACTGCCATGCGACACGGCCCGAGCGCGAACCGCGCGTAGCTTGCCATTCGATCGCTTCAGCCCGCAGGGTATCTGCATCGGCTGACACACCATAGGCCGCGCAATACCGGTCAATCATGGCAAGGTATTCGTCCTGATCACAGGGATGGAAACCCAACCAAAGACCGAAACGGTCGGACAGCGAGACTTTTTCCTCAACCGCCTCGGATGGGTTGATGGCGCTGGAGCGTTCGTTTTCGATCATATCCCGTGGCATCAGATGACGGCGGTTCGAAGTGGCATAGAACACCACGTTCTCGGGTCGGCCTTCGATGCCTCCATCCAGAACGGCCTTGAGCGACTTGTAGTGCTGGTCATCATGACTGAACGACAGGTCATCACAGAACAGGATGAACCGGTACGGGGCGGGGCGCAGATGATTCAACAGGCGCGCGACTGAAGCCATATCTTCACGCTGTAGCTCTACAAGTTTCAGATCCGGGTGATCCGTGCTGAGCGTGCCGTGGACGGCCTTTACCAGGCTGGACTTCCCCATTCCCCGAGCGCCCCACAACAACGCGTTGTTCGCTTTGTACCCGGCAGCAAACCGGCGTGTGTTGTCGAGCAAGGTATCGCGCGACCGGTTGATGCCGACCAATAAGTCCAAATCGACGCGGTTGACCTGCTCCACCGGTTCCAGACGTTCTGGTTCCACATGCCAGACAAAAGCCGGTGCCGCGTTGAAATCGGGCGTTGCCAGAGGCGCCGGTGCCATGCGTTCCAATGCAGCGGCGATGCGGTTCAAAGCTTGGTCGTCCATCGGGTCCTCCGGTCAATTCTGATGGGTTCAAAGCATGTTCTGATTGACGCAACAAGGCCCACCAACGAAAAAGGCGCGCCCAGATGTGGCGCGCCTATGTTGTTTTCTCAGCAGATTACTTCTTGTCTTCGAACTCCTGCATAAGGTCTTCATCCGCTTCGGCCTCTTCATCGTCGTAGTAGCCGTCGGCGCGCAATTGTTCTTCTCGCTTCCGTTCAACCCGGGCTACCAAAAAGATCGAAATTTCGTAGAGACCATAAACCACAACAAACAGAATAACCTGCGTGATCACGTCGGGGGGCGTGACAATGGCCGCCAAAACCAGAATGCCTACGACGGCATATTTGCGCACGGCACCCAGCCCTTCGGCGCTGACCAGTCCCGCCTTGCCCATGAGGGTCAAAAGAACCGGCAGTTGGAAGCACAGTCCGAAAGCCACGATGAACTTGATCGTCAGGTTCAGGTATTCCTGTGCTGAGCCCTGGAAAACCACGCTCAGGGGTGCAGCGGTTGCACCTTCTGCTACGGCTTCACCTTCCGCGCCAAACTGCTGAAACCCAAGAAAGAAGTCATAGGCCAGCGGCGTGACGACATAGAACGCAAAGCTTGCGCCCAGAAGGAACATGAAGGGCGAGGCCAGCATGAAGGGCAAAAACGCGTTCTTTTCCGACTTGTAGAGACCAGGCGCCACAAAGCGCCACATCTGCATCCCTATATAGGGAAACGCCAGAATAAACCCGCCCAGCAACGAGACCTTGATAGCCACAAAAAAACCTTCCTGCGGCGAGATGAAAATCAGGCCGCAATCCTGTCCACGCTCGGTCAGAACCTCGCACAGGGGATTTGTCAGAAAGTTAAAAAGCGGCGTGGCCACGGTAAAGCAGATGATCATACCGACCAGAAATGCCACGACACAGTGTATCAACCGTGTGCGCAGCTCGGCCAGATGCTCGATCAGGGGCGCCGAGGTATCTTCGATCTCGTCGGTCTTGCTCATGTCTTGCTTTCAGTATTCAGCGCGGCTTCGGCCTCTTCCGCCTTGGCCAGTGCGTCGGCGGCTTCCTTGGCTTTGCGCTCGGCAGCGGCACGTGCTGTGGTGGCCTGAATTTTCTTGGCCTGCTCGGCCCGTTCTGCCGCCAGTTTGCCGGTTTCGCTGTCAGGATCGAATTTAGTGGGATCGATGCTTTTTGCCATGTCCTGCGCGGCTTGTTTGACACCGTCCACGGCAGAACCCACAGGATTCGCGGCGGCGTTGAGACCTTTCTTGATCTCGTTCACGCCAGCCTGATCCGCAGCCTCGTTCATGGCGCTGCTGAATTCGCGCGCCATGCCACGGGCTTTGCCGACAAAACGCCCGACATTGCGGAACAGCACCGGCAGGTCCTTCGGCCCCACAACGATCAGGGCGACGATGCCGATGACCAGAAGTTCGGTCCAGCCCAGATCAAACATCTGCGCTTACGCCTTGTCTTTCTCGGTTTCGGGGGTCACGTCCTTGGCGATCTCGGACGCATCCTGTTCCAGCTCTTCCGTTCCGTCCTTCACGCCTTTTTTGAAAGCGGTGATGCCTTTGCCAACTTCGCCCATCAGCGAGCTGATCTTGCCGCGACCAAACAGAACCAGAACCACAACGGCGATCAGCAGAAGACCGGGAAGGCCGATATTGTTGAGCATGTCTTTTCTCCTTTTTCGTCGGCGCGAATGAACGCCGGGAATATGAACTGGCTCTGTGTTTACGCCCGGAGGCTTTTTGTAAAAAGAGATCAGAAGCGGATTGAAGGCAAAATTTGATGTGATCTGAAAGAATCTAAGGGCTCGTATTTCTCAACTGACAGGTTTATGTCAGTTGGGTACGCATAAGTAGACGGTATCGAAACCTGGTCAACGGAGACCCAAATGACCCATGTTGCTGAAATCGTCACCTTCACCCTCGCCAATGGCACTACATCGGAAGAGTTTGTGAAGCTCAGCCAAGCCTCAGAAGCCTTTGTGCGCAGCGCACCGGGCTTTGCCAACCGCCAGTTGAGCCAGGGCGAAGACGGTCGCTGGACTGACTATGTCATCTGGACGGACATGAAGGCGGCCAAGGACGCCGCCGCACAATTCCCACAACAGGACTTTTGCGCCGGTATGATGGCGGCCATCAACCCTGAAAGCATTCAGATGCGTCACGAGAATGTGCTATGGAACATGACTGCCTAGGCGCAGTCTGGGCGGCGTGACATGCGCCGCACGGATCGCCTATTTGATATCATCCAGATCCTGCGCGACGGCAAACTGCACCGTGCGAAGGACATTGCGGACCGGCTTGAGGTGTCGGTCCGCACCATCTATCGCGACATGGACACGCTGGTGGCTTCGGGTGTTCCGGTCGAAGGCGAGCGCGGCGTAGGCTACATGGTGCGCGAGCAGATTACTCTGCCCCCTTTGAACCTGACCCCAGCCGAGCTTGAGGCGCTGAACCTTGGCATGGCCATCGTGGCGGAAGCTGCCGACCCGGAACTTAAAGCCGCCGCCAACGCGCTGGCTGACAAAATCGACGCGGTTCTACCGACGCAGGTTGTGGCCGAAGCTGACACGTGGAAATTCGCAGTCTACCCCTTTGCCGATGCCGCCCGCGGGCTGGCACATATGGCCCCGATCCGCGCGGCCATCAAATCACGCCAGAAACTCCGCTTGTCCTATCGCAGAATCGACGGGGTTCTCACCAACCGCACTATCCGCCCGCTGCACATGGAGTATTGGGGCCGCGTCTGGACCCTCACGGCCTGGTGCGAGCTGCGTCAGGGTTTCCGGGTCTTCCGTATCGACCTGATCGAATCCGTCTTACCTCTGCCGGAAGTCTTTGCCGATGAACCTGGCAAACGCCTGAGCGACTACGACCCAAACGATTGACAGGTTTAATCTTTTCCTAGTCTTTGCGCGAAAAGCATGGCCCGAAACGGGCTATTTCCCTTATTTCAGGTAAGGCTCTGGATCGACTGACTCGAACCCTTTGCGCACTTCAAAATGCACATAGGCATTGTCTCCGCCCCTCAGCTGCGCAAGCTTTTGGCCACGACGTACTCGGTCGCCTTTCTTGACGGTGATATCATCGACATTGGCATAGACTGTCAGCAGATCGTTCTTGTGCTTGACCACGATGATCGGAACCTGATCCGCGTCCGCCGTAATTGCCGCAACAGTGCCCGCGTCGGCCGCCGTCACCGCCGTGCCGGGTGCTGCTGCGATGTCGATACCTTCATTCTTGCCTTTGTTATACCCACGAATGATGGTGCCGCTTACCGGCAGAGACAAAGCTGAAGACCGCGTATTGGTCGGGGCTTCAGCCGTCACATCGGGGGCCTCGGCCAGCGGCGCGACATCTTCTTCAGGCAGAGGCTGCGTTGCGCTTGGCGGCGTCGGCGTGGGCGAGCCCTGCCCCGGCTCGGTCACTTCCGTTGCCGCAACAGGTGCTGCGGCAGCAGCGCTTTGCCTTGGCGCTGGTTGGTTCTTGACCGGGATCAGCAGAAACTGACCTTCGCGCACGGTGAAATCTGGCCCCAACCCGTTCCATTCCGCCAAGGCTTCAACCGGCACCTGATAGAGCCGCGAGATGGTATAGGCTGTCTCGCCCCTCTTCACCTTGTGCCGAACCGGCTCCGGCCCCGAGGTCACTGGAGCCGGGGATGTCGCTGGTTTCGCAGGTTCCAACGTCGTTGTCTGAACCGAGTTTGTATCCGGGGCCTGATCGATTGCATTTCCGGCCACCGAGGCGATATCTACTCCGCTTCCTGCACCCACTGACCGCGGCAGCGCCAGCACTTCGCCTTCGCGCAAGGTGTCGGTTGTCTGCAGACCGTTAAAGCGTGACAATTCCTCTTCCGGCAGGCCCACCCGTGCGGCTACGTCCCGCACCGTGTCGCCTCGTCGGGCGACGACAACCTGATAGTTAGGATAGGTGATCACGCCCCGACTGTCCGGTTTGGGCCGCGACGTAGTGGCCGACAGCGCCGCATCGGTGGTCGAGAACCCGCCGACTTGCCCGCGCAAATCATAGTCCAGAGGCCCTTCACACCCGGCCAGAACTGCCACAGCGACCAGTCCGGTTGCACAGCGGCGCATAGATGATTTGGATACTGCTTTCATAATTCTGTCCTCAAAGCCTGCCCCTGTTTTCCGGGGTTCCGGCGACCAACTCACAAAGCCTGTTACTTCTCGTCCTTCCCAAGTCCCTCAAGCAGAGGCACAAAACGAACTGACGTCAATTCATCATAGTCCAGACCGGTTTCAGTGCGTGTCACTTTGATCAACTGCTGCACCGCATCCGACTGCCCCACGGGTAAAACCATAATACCCCCGATTTTAAGCTGCGCCAAGAGCGGGCCCGGAGGGTCCTCGGCTGCGGCTGTCACAATGATCCGATCAAACGGTGCCTGTTCCGGTAAACCGAAGGATCCATCAGACAACATGGCGGTGACATTGGTCAGGCCCAAATCGGTAAACAGCTTGCCCGTTTCGCTCACCAGCCGCCGGTGACGTTCGACGGTATAGACACGGCGCGCCAGTTTCGACAGGATCGCCGCCTGATAGCCCGAGCCGGTTCCGATCTCGAGCACGGTGTCCCGCGCCCGCACATCCAGCGCCTGTGTCATCAGCCCGACAACCGAAGGCTGGCTGATTGTCTGACCGCAGGCGATTGGCAGCGGCATGTCCTCGTAAGCGCGATCCGCAAACAGGCCAGTGACAAACCGCCCCCGATCCACCTGCTCCATAGCCGCTAAAACACGCGCATCGGTCACGCCCCTTTTGCGCAAGGCAAAGAGGAACTGCATTACGGTTTCGGGGTCCAGTCCGCTCATTCGACTGCCTTCAATGCCTCCAGCATGTCATGCGCGGTCAAGTCGGCGCGCATCGGCGTGACCGAAATGTAACCTTCCAAATTGACCGCCGCATCGGTGCCCGGCGCCGTCGGGTTGTGCTGATAACCGCCCTTGATCCACAGGAACCGCCGCCCCGAGGGCGAACTGTGTGGCTCGACCGAGAAATGTGTATCACGCCGGAAACCCTGTGCCGCTACGCGTGTGCCCAGCACCTCATCTGCCGGAACGGGTGGGAAATTCACGTTGTAGAACAAGCGGTAATCACCCTGCTCTACCGGAGTGGCATCCAGAATACGCCGGACCAGGTCGGCGCCAAAGCGCGCAGCGCCCTCAAATGGATCATCCAACCCCAGGTTACGTGGGCCGAAATACTGAGACAGTGCAATTGCCGGCACGCCTTGCAGCGCCGCTTCCATCGCACCACCAATGGTTCCTGAGTAAAGTGTGTTCTCAGCCGAGTTGTTGCCCCGGTTTACGCCCGACAAGACCAAATCCGGCGGGCAGTCCACCATTACATCATGCAACCCAGCCAATACACAGTCCGCAGGCGACCCTTCGGCCGCATAGCGTCGCTCGCTGAGCTTGGCGATCATCGTGGGATGGGTATAGCTAATACAATGCCCGACCCCGGATTGCTCGAAGGCAGGCGCAACCACCCAAACTTCGCCATCCGGTCCGGCAAGTTCGGCTGCGATTGCCTCAAGCGTGATCAAGCCCGGAGCATTGATTCCGTCGTCATTGGTCAGAAGAATACGCATGTGCTCGATTTACCCCCGCGTTTGGCCCTTGATAGACCCCGGTCTGCGTTGCGGCAAGCGACGCGGGCCTGCATTCTGAGGCTTTCGCGCACCACTCAGGCGGAAATCGTCAGATCAGCTTTTGCTGTCAGGGAAAACAAAACATTTGTCACGGCGAATGGTCAGCCACATAACGCGACCCAGCCCCGGTACAAAAACATTTGGAACCGTCGCCTTGAGGATTGAGCCGTCGTAATCCATGCGGAACTCGACAAGGCTCTCATTTCCCAAAAAACGCGCGCGCTCGACTACACCCCGCGCAGCCACACCATCTGTCGGCGTGGGCAAAGGTCCCTTTCCGTTGCGGTCAAAATCCAGTTTGACATGCTGCGGGCGGAATACAATTTCGACATCCGTTCCGTCCGGGATGCCGGGCGCAAGAAACTGACCAAACGGCGTATCAGCCAAAGCCCCATTCACTTGCGCTCGCAACACGTTGACATCACTGAAAAAGGCCACGGCGGCTTTATCCGCTGGTCGGGTGTAAACGTTATAGGGCGCGCCTTGCTGCACCACCTTACCACGTCGCATCAGCGCAATCTCATCCGCCATGCGCATCGCCTCTTCCGGCTCGTGCGTGACCAGCAGAACGGCAGCGTCCTCTTCCTTGAGGATAGACAGCGTTTCGTCCCGAATGCCATCACGCAGGCGGTTGTCGAGGCCGGAAAACGGCTCGTCCATCAACATGATCCGGGGGCGCGGCGCCAATGCGCGGGCCAGTGCCACACGCTGCTGCTCCCCGCCCGATAACTGATGCGGAAATCCGTCGATGAAGCGCATCAGGTCTACTTTACGCAGCAGTTCTTCAACCCGGGCGCGTTTTTCATCCTTGCTGCCCTTCAAGCCAAACGCCACATTATTGGCCACGCTCAAATGTGGGAACAGCGCGAAATCCTGAAACATCAAGCCAATCTCACGCCGTTCCGGCGGCACCCGGAAAACCGTGTCGCAGATCAGCTTGCCATCTACGTATATCTCGCCCGAGTCCTGCATCTCGACCCCGGCGATCATACGCAGCGTCGTGGATTTGCCGCAGCCCGAAGGCCCCAGCAAACACGTCACCTTGCCCGCCTGCACGGTCAGCGACACATCATCCACCACAACCCGCCCTTCGAACCGGCGGATAATGTTGCGAATTGCCAGACGTGGAGGAGTTACGTTACCTGTCACCGATGGACCCCAATTGCCTTTCCCGATCAAATCCATCGGGCTTAGGCGGGGATAGCAACCCCGCCCCTCAGGTGCAAGGGATCAGCAGCAACCACCGCCCGAAGATGCTGTCTCACCCACGGCTTCGAACGGGCTTTCGCCACCGCAGCCTTCGAAGATGCCGTAATGGGTCGAGAAATCACCGATAAAATCAAAGTGCCGCGCGAAACGCGTATCCTGCAACATCATCCACGTGTTGCCACAGACCGGAAAGACCTTGCCGGTTTCGATGATGTGGTGATCGTCCAGAACAAACTCATGCGGTGCGTTGGGCACGGTGCCCTTGTAGACCACCGCCTGCCCATAGTCTTCGCAAGCCGGCTCCAGCGCGGGTAGTTTGAACAATCGATACGTGGCCGACAGGAACTTAAGCGGTGCCACACGTGCTTCGAGCACGGGATTTTCGATAGTCAACGGACGGTGAGTCTCGCGTCGTGGATCACCGAAACCGGCCTTACGGGCCATCGACAGGAAATCATTCCAGTACAACGCGCCCGACAGGCATTCGCCGTACAGCACTTCATCCTCGGCCATCGCCTGCGGGATACGGCGGTCTGCGTAAACGTCCGAGAAGTACATCTCGCCACCCTCTTTCAGCAGCCGATACGCTCCGCGCAGAACCGCATCCTTGTCGGTCGCCAAGTTGATCACGCAGTTCGACACTATGATGTCGAACGATCCGGGCTCCAAATCCAGCTCATCCAGCTTTTCGATATAACCGTGATGGAATTCTACATTGCTTTTGGCGTGGCCAAAGGCTTGGGCGTGATAGTCCTGATGCGCACGGGCAACGTCCAATTGCTCGGGCGTCATGTCCACACCGACAACCCGCCCGTTTTCACCCACCATAGCCGACAAGGCATAGACGTCACGCCCCGCGCCGCAGCCCAGATCGAGGATCGACATGCCCTCGAGATCCAGAGGCGCGATCAGACCGCAGCCGTAATACCGAGTCAGCACGTCGTCATGGATTTTCGAAAGGATCTTTTTGACATGATCCGGCATGTCATCAGGCGTACAGCACGCGTTGGTCTGCAAGTCCGCGCTGCTTTGCAGGACCTCACCATAGTAATTCTGCACCGACTCGTGCTTCATCGCAGTCTTCCCCTCAAACATGGTTTCTTCGCAGGTAATGCAGCAAGCCGCGCCAAGCAATCCAAAGCCTTTGCTTTTGACAAAAGCGTGAGTGTTTCTTTTCAGGTCGAGCCCAGCAATTCGAAATCCACGCCCGCGCGGACCTTGCCGTTCACCTGCACCTCAAGCCGATGTGCGCCGGGCACCAGTTTGAACGTTGTGGCGTCGCCCTTCAGCTTGTGTCGTTTGCTCAGGTGCAAGTGGCCATTTTTAAGCGACGCCTGTTTGAGTTTGTGCACTTTGGCTGAGATTTTTCCACCAGGACGTTGGAAATGAACGATATAATCCACCAGAACAGGCTGCTCGCCTGCGCCGGTCAGGGCAACTGAAAACTCCAGCGCCCCGCCTATCCGGGCCTCTGAGGTCAGATCCACTGACACCGCCACCTTGGCCTCAGGGTCATACCCCAAAACCTTCATCGCCTCGGGGTGTCCTGCTTTGACCAGTCCGCGCAACGTATGTGAGGTCATCCAGTCCAACTCAGCCACGTTCTGCCGTCCATCAGCGCGCCACTTTTCCAAGCGTTCCAGAACCAGATCAGGGTTTTTCTTGGTGATGTCGTTCAAATGATTGGCCACAGACCGGGTAACATAGCGTGTGCCGTCCCCGTGCAGCCGGTCCAACAGCGGCAGCGGATCTGCCAGATCAAGACCAATCCCCTGTCCCCAAGGCAACCGGGGCCGCGTGCCCTCGCTCACCAACCGGCGCACATGATAGCTGTCATGGCTGCACCATGTCTGCATTCGCTTTAGTACGGCGTCTGGATCATGGTTCAGAAACGGGCGAATGGCCCATTCCATGGAAAACCGCTGGGTCAACTCTTCCAGCACATCCAAAGCCAGATCAACGTGATCCAGCCCGATCTCTGCAACCCACTCGCCCAACGGTCCAAAAATGAAATCCCCGAAATCATCATCTGTCTTCGAGGGGTCCAAAGGCGGCGGCAAAGCGCGCAGGATGACAGGGGCAACCGCTGGTAAATCGCCCGGCACTGCCTGTTGCAGGCAGTCTGAAATCCACACCATTCTCTCTTTCAGTTCCAGTTTCAGCAGGCGCGACATAACCTGCGCATGAAACGCCTCGGCATCAAAAGACGCGTCAGCTGCATCAAACAACCCCGCGAGATAGCGGGTTTTTTCCGCATTAAACAACTGGTCTTTTAAAGAGAAATTCTGAGCCATCTTTACATCGTCATGTTTCCGGCGCCACCGTCCAGCAGAATGTTCTGCCCAACTATGAAACCCGCCTGTTTCGAGCAGAGAAACGCGCAAGCAGCACCAAATTCCTGCCGTGTACCGTAACGACGTGCAGGGATAGTGGCGGCTCGATTTGCACGCGCTTGATCGATCGAAATACCTTGTTGCGCTGCGACACTGCCATCCAAAGAATCCGCCCGATCGGTGGCATGAATGCCCGGCAACAGGTTGTTGATATTGACCCCAAAGGGCGCAACCTGACGCGACGTACCCGCCACGTATCCAGTCAGCCCCGTACGCGCTGCATTCGACAAACCCAAGGCCGGGATCGGAGCACGCACCGACTGTGAAGTGATGTTGACGACACGCCCCCATCCTTTGTCAATCATTCCGGGCAACAGTGCTTTCATAAACGCTATTGGCGTTAGCATGTTGGCATCCAACGCCTCAATGAAATCATCACGATCCCAGTCTGACCACAGCCCCGGAGGGGGACCACCTGCATTTGTCACAAGAATATCAACGCCCTGCGCGGCTTCGATCACCTGGGCCTGACCCTCGGCAGTTGTCACGTCACACGCGACGGCTTGCACCTCGACGCCGTACTCTGACCTAAGTCGCGCGGCCTCAGCCTCCAACGCGTCAGAACCACGGGCGTTCATCACCAGATCAACGCCCGCTTCTGCCAGAGCCTCTGCGCAGCCCAGCCCCAATCCCTTGCTGCTGGCGCAAACCAGCGCGCGCTTTCCTTGAATTCCCAGATCCATCGGATCCTCCCTGTCAGTCATTGCCGCATGTCTAGCACCGGCCAGACAGGGAAGACCAGAAACGGATCGTTGATCAGTAAAAGAACTCTTCCCGCACGATTTTGCCGTCGGCCACGTGGTAAACGGCCACCTCGCGCATATCAAAGGCTTCGCCGGTTTCTTTCACAGTGCCCTGCACTTCGAAAATCACGGCAAAACGGTCGTCACCATGGGGAAACGGGTCACTGACGGAAGCCCCTGAGACTTCATGGGCACTTTCCCACCACTCATGCTTGCCACGTATGGCTTCCACACCGTGGGTTTCGCGCCCCATTCCCTGAAAATCCTGCCCTTCGACCGAAACAGCATCCGGAGCGTATAGCTTTGACAGGTTTTCCTTGGCGCGATCCTCACGGCATCCGGCGACCAGTTCGTCTGCAATCTCTTTCAAATTCATTGATCCTCTCCATTATTTGTTCACTATATGTTCTTATTGCCATACCCTCACGATTCGAACCACCCCCTTTGTCTTGCTTCGGCAGATTTCCCCGCATATACGCGCGCTCATGCTTGATACCTCGAACCAACCCACCCTGCCGCCCGAGATTGCCCGCCGCCGGACATTCGCCATCATCTCGCACCCGGATGCGGGCAAGACGACGCTGACGGAAAAGTTCCTGCTTTACGGGGGCGCGATCCAGATGGCCGGTCAGGTGCGCGCCAAGGGCGAGGCACGGCGGACACGGTCTGACTTCATGCAGATGGAAAAGGATCGGGGCATCTCGGTCTCGGCATCGGCGATGTCGTTCGACTATGACAATTTCCGCTTCAATCTGGTGGATACGCCCGGTCACTCGGACTTTTCCGAGGATACCTATCGCACGCTGACTGCGGTGGACGCGGCCGTCATGGTGATCGATGGTGCGAAAGGTGTGGAAAGCCAGACGCAGAAACTGTTCGAGGTTTGCCGTCTACGCGATCTTCCGATCCTGACCTTCTGTAACAAGATGGACCGGGAAAGCCGCGATACGTTCGAGATCATCGACGAGATTCAGGAAATGCTGGCCATCGACGTTACGCCTGCGGCCTGGCCGATTGGCGTGGGCCGTGATTTCATCGGCTGTTACGACATGCTGCGCGACCGTTTGGAACTGATGGACCGCGCAGACCGCAACAGGGTGGCGGAAAGCATCGAAATCAACGGGTTGGACGACCCGAAATTGGCCGAACATGTGCCCGAGCATCTTCTGGAAAAGCTGCTGGAAGAGGTCGAGATGGCGCGTGAACTGCTGCCAGCACTTGACCCGCAGGCGGTTTTAGAAGGTCACATGACCCCGATCTGGTTTGGTTCGGCGATCAACTCGTTTGGCGTCAAAGAGCTGATGGAAGGTATCGGTGCTTATGGCCCACAGCCGCAAGTTCAGTCAGCTGAACCGCGTCAGATTGCGCCCGATGAAAAGAAAGTCGCAGGCTTTGTCTTCAAGGTTCAGGCCAATATGGACCCCAAGCACCGCGACCGGGTTGCCTTTGTCCGTATGGCTTCAGGTCACTTCAAACGTGGTATGAAACTGACGCATGTGCGGTCCAAAAAGCCAATGGCGATCTCGAACCCAGTGCTATTCCTTGCATCCGACCGCGAACTGGCGGAAGAGGCTTGGGCCGGGGACATCATCGGCATCCCGAACCACGGCCAACTGCGCATCGGTGACACACTGACCGAAGGCGAAGCACTGCGCGTGACCGGTATTCCTTCGTTTGCGCCGGAACTGCTGCAGGGCGTGCGTGCGGGCGATCCGATGAAAGCCAAGCATCTGGAAAAAGCCCTGATGCAGTTTGCCGAAGAAGGCGCGGCCAAAGTGTTCAAACCCTCGATCGGGTCGGGCTTTATCGTCGGCGTCGTCGGCGCGCTGCAATTCGAAGTGCTCGCCAGCCGGATCGAGATGGAATACGGTCTGCCCGTTCGGTTCGAGGCGTCGCAATTCACCTCGGCCCGATGGGTCAGCGGTGACAAGGCCGAGGTCGAGAAGTTCGTCAACGCCAACAAGCAGCACATCGCACATGATCATGACGGTGACATCGTCTATCTGACGCGCCTGCAATGGGACATCGACCGAGTCGTGCGCGACTATCCGGCTCTGAACCTGACTGCGACAAAAGAGATGATGGTGTGATCCAACTGGCTGATTGCGCAGCCGAACCAGGCTGTGCAATCCTGCGCGCATGAGTGACGACGAACTGACCTATCCCGGTGGTCTGCCAGACATGCTGGACAGCTATGAGAACCGGCGCAGTCCGTTTCAGTTCGGCGCCCTCACCCTGCCTGATCCCGACGTCGATCTGGATGATCTGGCCGAACGCACGGTTCCAGCCAGCGCCACCGAAGTGCCGGCCGGACGCAGCACCACATGGGATCGCAAACGCGCCCAAATCGCACGCGAATTCGTCGGCCAGTCGGAATTGGCCTTCCTGAACGCGCAATTGATTTCGAACCTTAGAAAACGGTCTTTTCCTCGCCACGCGCCAACCCTATTCTGCCGGTTGTGGGACGAACAGTCCGATCACCTGCTGGCCACACTCGACCTGCGCTGGCTGGTGTCTTCGGTTCAGACATTTGCGGACCACGGCCAGACGGCGACACAGCGCGAGGTGGGTCACGCGTTGCGGATGTTGTTTGGTCTGATGAAGCTTTACGAGTTTGAACGCCTATTCTCGGGCCTGGCCCCGGATACACCCTTTCGGTTCGAGGACAAAAACCATGTGGATTTACCCTTCGAAATGAAGGGTTTTTCCTTTGAAAAAGGCGGGTTGGACATCAATCTTATCGCCCCAATTTGGACCCGAGCGATGCACGACCCGACCATCGCGCCGTTGGTCGATCATCTGATGACGGAACTCAACAAAGACCCAGGCGGTGTCTTTCGCCGCCTGCAACGGATGCGCGACGCGCGCGCGACGCGCGCATGAGCACCTGGGGCATCGTCTCGATGGTTCGGGGCCCGACCGAGAACGTATTGCGGTTCGTGGCCCATCACCTCGAACTGGGCGCGGACTTTATGTATATCTACATGGACGAACCCAACCGGCGCACCTTTCGGGCGCTCAGGATGCACCCCAAAGTGCGCGTGCGGGTCTGCGACGATGCGTTTTGGGAAAAGCGAGGTCGCGCAAGGCCGGAAAAGCATCAGGTCCGTCAGACGGTTCACGCGACATTTGCCTATCGCAACACGCCCCTGGATTGGCTGACGCATATCGATGTAGACGAGTTTCTTTGGTCCCCGACCCCGATCGCCGAAGTGCTGGGCAACGTGCCGCCCAACCTCAACGCCGCACGCGTCCGCCCTATGGAAGCCCTGGCTGGCGGTGACGATCTTTATAAGGCACACATTCCGCAGGGGCCCAACCGCGAGGCGTTGGTCGAAGCAATTTACCCGACCTATGGCGCGTTTGTTCTGGGTGGTTTTCTCAGCCATGTGCAGGGCAAGCTGTTCGTTCGCACTGGCCTGAAATACCTGAACTTCCGCATCCACAACCTGTTTCAGAACAAAAAGCTACTGCCTTGCAAATACGAGTTGCCCGAGGTCGAGCTGTGCCACCGGCACGCACCGGATTGGGACCACTGGATCGGACATTACCAGTTTCGTATTGATCGCGGCTCGTATCAGGCAGGCATGGCACCCAACGTACCGCGCGAACAGGGTGGTTTGAACAAAAATGAACTGCTCAACTGGATCGAAGCCGAACAAGGCAAAGACGGGCTGCGCGCGTTTTACGATGAGATGAGCGGAGCAGACCCCGAAGTCCGTGCCCGTTTGGAACAGCACAACCTACTGCGTCACCGCCCATTGGCTCTGGACGAAAAACTGGAGAAACACTTCCCCGGAACCTGCTGAATTGTTGCGGAAAATCCCGCGAACATTTTGCGTGCCCCGCACTAAGCGGACTTCATTTGACCCTGACCTACGTTTTTGTTATGTCCGCCCCCAAGCCGAATAGGCGCATTGCGCGCATGGCCATCCGGGCCCGGCACATCTTTGACGCGCGGGCCAGGTCAAGTGTCCGCAAAAACCGGACTTACATGACAAAGTTTAACGAACTGAACCTGAACCCAAAGGTCCTCAAAGCCATTGAGGAAGCCGGATACGAAACCCCCACTCCGATCCAGGAAGGTGCGATTCCACCTGCTCTGGAAGGTCGCGATGTTCTGGGGATTGCGCAGACCGGCACTGGCAAAACCGCCAGCTTTACCCTGCCGATGATCACCCTGCTGGCCCGTGGTCGCGCCCGTGCACGCATGCCGCGTTCGCTGGTTCTGTGCCCGACACGGGAACTCGCCGCGCAGGTGGCCGAGAATTTCGACACATACACCAAGCACCTGAAACTGACCAAAGCGCTGTTGATCGGCGGGGTCAGTTTCAAGGAACAAGAGGCGCTGATCGACCGGGGCGTTGACGTTCTGATCGCCACGCCGGGTCGCCTACTGGACCATTTTGAACGCGGCAAGCTGTTGCTGACTGGTGTTCAGATCATGGTGGTGGACGAAGCCGACCGGATGCTGGACATGGGATTTATCCCTGATATCGAACGGATCTTTTCGCTGACACCGTTCACGCGCCAGACCCTGTTCTTCTCGGCCACAATGGCTTCTGAGATCGAGCGTATCACCGACACATTCCTGTCCGCCCCTGCCCGGATCGAGGTTGCCCGTCAGGCCACCGCATCCGAGACCATTGAACAGGGCGTCGTCATGTTCAAGGGCGGTCGCCGCGATCGTGAGGCCAGCAACAAACGCAAGGTTCTGCGTGCGCTGATCGATGCCGAAGGTGAGAAATGCACCAACGCGATCATCTTCTGCAACCGCAAGACAGATGTGGATATCTGCGCAAAATCGCTGAAGAAATACGGCTATAACGCCGCCGCGATCCACGGTGATCTGGACCAGTCGCAGCGCATGAAAACGCTGGACGGCTTCCGCGATGGGTCGCTACGCCTGCTGGTGGCCTCGGATGTCGCTGCGCGTGGCCTGGATATTCCTTCGGTCAGTCACGTGTTCAATTTCGACGTACCTGGCCATGCCGAGGATTACGTTCACCGCATTGGTCGCACCGGTCGTGCCGGGCGCGAAGGCAAGGCCATCACTATTTGCTCGGGCCGCGATGAGAAGGCTTTGGATGCAATCGAAAAGCTGATCCAGAAAGACATCCCGCGCATCGACAATCCGGTCAAAGAAGAGCCCAAGCCTGAAAAACCCAAGTCTGAGAAACCGAAGCCCGAGAAAAGGGCCAAGGAACAGGAAGGCTCGAAGGACAACCGGAAAGAGCGCGAACCGAAAGGACGCGGTCGAGGCCGCAAGGCCGATAACGGTCCGGTTGTTGTGGGGATGGGTGATCATCTGCCCAGCTTTATCGCTCTTAGCTTTGATGAGCGTCGTGCTGGCTAAATTGCCAGCACCAGCGCCAGTATCGAAAGCCCCAATAAGGTCATTCCGGCGATCTCTCGCCGGGTGATCGTTTCGCGGAAGAACAATGTCGAGGCCATCAAGCTGAAAAGCAGTTCGATCTGCCCCAGCGCTTTTACATACGCTGCGTTTTGCAAAGTGAACGCCCAGAACCAGCAAAACGACCCGCCCAAACTTGTCAGCCCGACAAAGACTCCAGTAGATCGCGTTTGCCAGACTGCGATCAACTCGGACCGATCGCGCCACAACAGCCAAAGCCCCATGCTGAGGAACTGAAACGTCACAACGGCAGCCAAAGTGACCAATGCCCTGAACCATGCGTCCAAGTCGCCCAGTTGCAGCGAGGCGCCGCGATAGCTGACGGAGGAAAAGGCAAACAAAACACCCGAACCAAGCCCCAATTTTGAGGCCCTGTTGGTCAGATGCCGCCACAATGCCCCGTCACCACCGGGTGTTTTCGACAGCAGCAGAACTGCGGCAAGACCCAACAGAATAGCCACCAGCGCGCCCGCTGACACGCGATCCCCCAGAACTAGAAAGCCGACAATCGCGGTTTGAATCACTTCGGTTTTCTTGAAGGTGATCCCCACCGCAAAGTTGCGCTGTTTGAACAGCGCCACCACACAAATCGTCGCAAGTATCTGCGCCGTCCCGCCGATCACCGCGTATATCCAGAACAATGGGCTGAGCGTTGGCAGGATTGCCCCCGTTACCTGCAAAGCGACCAGCAACCCTGCGACGGCCAACGGTATGGAATAGGCAAAGCGCGCAAACGTTGCGCCAGCCGCAGATAGTTTCACGCTGCTCAGCGATTTTTGCAGCATGAAACGCACAGTTTGAAAACTGGCGGCGGCGATGGTGACAGGGATCCAGAGACTCATGCCACCCGTTGTGTCGTCAAATCAGGACTTTGGCCAGAGCGGATGCGGCACGGGGTCTTTCGCGCGCCACAAGTACTGCCGGAAAATCTGCGCATAAGACCGGTATACATATGCCTCATTACAAGCCAGATACTTGTCTTTTCCGTCCCGATACAGTTGTGGCAAGCGATACCACGGGACGCTTGGGTTCATGTGATGAACCACGTGCAGGTTATTGTTCAGAAACAGAAATGCCAGGGGTCCCCGATCTTCGATGATGACTGTACGTGCCCGGGATTTTTCATGCGCGCGGTGCTCAAGGAACGTACGGATTTTCAGCAGCCCCAGCCCGATATAGGCCGAGATCAGATAGGCCCAGACCGGCATGGCCGACTGGGCAACAATCCACAGTACCACCGCCACGCCCGGCAGGTGCAACGCCCAGGCCAACAGGATATCCTTGTCCCAATGCCGCGCGCCTAGCCATTCGTCTCGCAGAAACAGAACTTGTCCGATGGCCGGGCCCAATAACATGCGGCCAAGCAGCGTGTTGTTGCCCGCCAGCAGCATTTGCAGACCGCGTGGCAACTTCGACCAGACCTTGGGATCCAAATAGTTCGATTCCGGGTCGTCATATGGATCGGTCAACGCTGCATCCTGATGATGCGCCAGATGCAGATCCCGAAAGCGGTTGTACGGGATGAAAAGCGTCAGCGGCAGCACCATCAACGCCTCATTCAGCCATTTGGCTTGAAACGGGTGCCCGTGAAGGACCTCATGTGTCAGTGACGAATGCAGGGCCGCAACCAGGCCCAAGGCCAGCACCGCCAACCACAACGAAACATCCGCCAACCAGAACAACCCCGCAAGCCACGCCGCATAACAGGCCATGATCAGGAAAAACGTGCCCCATTCAGGGGATTGGGATGTGGGTCGCTTAGCCATTGCGCCCCCACGAGATGCCCGCCCACACCCTTTCGTAAATCACGTACATGGTCAGGCCAATGGCGGTGTTCACCAGCGCCACAACCCCGCCCACAGTGGCCGAGCCCGTGGCAATCAGCCCTACAACGGTCATGGTGACAAGCCCCATGACATTCCAAACGATTGCTTTCACGACAGATCTTCGCCGCGTTTCCATTCCGACCCTCAGTCTTTTTGCTTTTTTCAAAGAGTTACAAGTCGGTGGTTATTCTGAAAATTCTGAATATGATTAACAAAATTCATCAATTATGATATTTATCACCATATGCAGGAAAAAATAGACAAACGAGATCGCGCCGCGCAGTTTCGACTGCGACTTGCCCGCGCGATGGAACAACGGAACATCAGTCAAAGCGCGCTTGCGCGTGACATAGGGGTTGACCGCTCGACCGTATCGCAGCTTTTGACCGGGCATGGCGCGCGCCTGCCCAATGCGCATGTGGTCGGAGGATGCGCGGCTGCGCTTGGCGTTTCAGCCGACTGGTTGCTAAGCCTGTCCGACAGGCCAGAAAGCGCGGCCGAGCTTCTGGCCGGTTCCCTAAGCTTCACCGAAGCACCCCGCGCGCTGGTAGATGAAAAGATTTTCGAGTGGCACAAAGAAGCGGCCGGGTACAAGCTGCGCTATGTCCCAGCCACGCTGCCTGACATGCTCAAGACCCGCGCCGTGCTGGAATGGGAATATGCCCCGCATCTGGGGCGAACGGCGGATCAGGCGATCGGCGCCTCCGAGGACAGGTTGGCTTGGATGCGCAGTGCGCAGTCGGATTATGAAATCGCCATGCCGCTGTTCGAAATCGAGAGCTTTGCAAGCGCCACAGGGTATTACAGCGGCCTTAGCGCGCGGGTACGGCTGGAACAGACCGACCACCTTCTGACACTTTGCGATCAGCTTTACCCCAGAATGCGGATCTATCTGTTTGATGCCAAAAGACTTTATTCCGCCCCGGTGACGATATTCGGCCCTCTGCTTTGCGTGTTCTACGCAGGCAGTCACTATTTGGCGTTTCGCGACCGGGACCGGATCGAAACATTTACCCGCCACTTCGATACGCTTGTACGCGAGGCAGAGGTGACCGCCCGCAACTTTCCCAACCATCTTCGGCAGCTCAGATCCATGATTTCAGAAGGCACATGATGCAGGCTTTGGAATACTGTGCTATGGTCCCTTGGCGCGAACCTTCGGGCATTCCGATCACAGACGGAGGACCACAGGAATGGACGCAATACAAACCGCTCAATACGCACGTGCCCTTTATGCCGCTCACGGAGACCGGGCCGAGGCCGAAGCTGCGCAGAAAATGCGTGAATGCGAGGCTGCCGGAAATCAGCAGGAAGCAGAGGACTGGCAGGCCGTCCGCCAGAGCATCCGGCAGATCAGGGGCCCCAACCAGGGCTAAATCATAGTTTCGGGTCAGGATTGACTGTGTGGCCATCGACCGCGATGACCTGACCCGACACCAATCGCGCCGCGTCTGACGCCAGAAATACAGCCATATTCGCTATGTCCTGCGCCTCGACAAAGCGCCCCATGGAGGTGCCCGAGGCATAGCCCTGGTAGACCGCGTCGCGGCTCATGCCTTTGGCTTCTGCCTCACGGGCCAGAACGCCTTCCATGCGCGGACCTTCTACTGCGCCCGGGCAGATTGCGTTTGCGCGTATCCCATGCGGGCCCAGTTCCATCGCAAGTGTTTTCATCAAGCCAATGACCGCCCATTTGGCCGACGCATACGGCGCACGAAAAGGATAGCCATACTGACCTGCCGTCGACGAGGTCAGGATGATGCTGCCTGTACCTGCCGATTTCATCAGTGGCGCGGCATATTTGGCCGCCAGAAAAGCACCGTCCAGATTAACCGCAATGCAGGCGCGCCAAGCATTCAGATCGATGTCTTCGATTGCCTCGGTTGGCCCTGCTATTCCGGCGTTGGCACACAGGGTGTCCAGCCCCCCTGCCTCTGAAACAGCATCAAAGACGCCGCGCATACCAGCCTCATCCGAGACATTGGCGCAATGTGTCGTCCAATGATCGGGCACAGAATTTAGCGCCGCCTGATCGATATCTGTAACCCAGACATCATATCCAGCCGCATCAAACGCCTCGGCCATGGCGCGACCGACACCGGACGCGCCAGCCGTTACCAACACCCTTCGGCTCATGAGGGCTTCCGAATAGCGGCCCCCGCACCTTCGGGGTAAGGCAACACGGACTGAGCTTTGGCAATGCGCGCCATCGCCGCTTCGATTTCAGGGGACGGAGAGCTTGGACGCCGGGTCTCAAGACTGACATGCAGCAAGAAGCTTTCGCCTGTGGCCAGCAGTTTGTCGCCTTCATACATGCTGTGGAACACATGCAGCTTCTTGCCTTGCCCCAGCAGCATCTGCGTGCGCACCTCGATCTTTGCACCCGCGTTGACCTCATCGATGTAACGAATGTGGTTTTCGGCGGTGAAGTAACTGCCGCCCGACGAGATGTACTCCATGTCGCAGCCGATGATCTCCATGAAGCGGTCCGTGGCGGCGGCAAAGGCCTCCAGATACTTCGCCTCATTCATGTGGCCGTTATAGTCCGTCCAATCCAGCGGGACGGCGCGCGACAGGGTCAGGATCGGCTGGCTCAGGTCCGCCTGATCCAATGTCGGCAAGGCACCCGGTTTCAACAGCGTATCATGCTGGTTCAGAACCGCGCCTGCCCCGTAATTCTGCGCCTTGAGCGCGCGCATCATCCCCACAAGGTTGTTGTCGCGAATGCGCTCCAGTTCGCGGATCGAATGCATGCCCGATTGCGCATCCGACTGGTCCGCAATTATATCGACCAGTTCTTCGGTGAACTCGGGCACATCCATCAGCTTTGTCCAGGGCCATTTCAACGCCGGGCCAAACTGCGCCATGAAATGGCGCATACCGGCTTCGCCGCCTGCCACGCGATAGGTCTCGAACAGGCCCATCTGCGCCCAACGGATGCCAAAGCCCATGCGGATCGCCTCATCGATTTCCTCGGTCGTCGCAATGCCGTCTTTGACCAGCCACAGAGCCTCGCGCCACACCGCTTCAAGGAACCGGTCGGCGATGTGCGCGTCGATCTCTTTCTTGATGTGCAGGGGGAAAAACCCGACCGATTTCAGCAACTCCTGCGCGCGTGCGACCATTTCGGGAGGGTTCCTATCGGTGGGCACCAACTCGATCAGCGGCAACAGGTAAACCGGGTTGAACGGATGCGTTACGACGATCTGTTCGGGGCGCAGCGCGCCCTCTTGCAATTCCGAAGGCTTAAAACCGCTGGTCGAAGACCCGATGATCGCGCCCGGATCGCAGGCCTCTTGCAGACCTTTGTAGACTTTCAGTTTCAGGTCCAAACGCTCCGGTACGCTTTCCTGAATCCAAACCGCACCTTCTACGGCGTCGGCCATTTCATCGTGAAAGCTCAATACGCCTTCGGGCGGCAATGGCACATCGCTCAGGCCTGGCAGAGACCGCCGCGCATTGTCCAGAACTTCGCCAATTTTGCGCTCGGCCTCAGGGTCCGGGTCGAACACCCGGACGTTCCAGCCATTCAGCAGGAACCGTGCAGCCCAACCGCCGCCAATGACCCCACCCCCGATGATTGCTGCCGTTTTTGTCATATCGTCCTCTAATCGATACAGATCACTTGCGCCTGCCCCGCCTCATCCAGATGTGGAATGCATCCGAATTTTGGCGTGACGGCACTGCATTGTTTGGTGTCCGACAGGCAGAACCCTGCACAATCGGAGGCTATTTTGCAGGGTGCCCCGGCGTCGGGCAAAGGTTCAAAGCAGATATACTCCCGGAGTCGCCCAGCCACCTCATATCTTCCGCCTTTGGCTTCGCACTGCTGGCGGGCCAACTCAACCTCTGTGGCTTGCGCTGCCCCTTCGCAGGGCAGGCATGCCATCAGTAGCGCCGCGCATATCACAACAACCGATCTCATGGTTATCATCCTTTTGCTGACGCTCCAGAGCCTTCGACCATGCCAGCGGCCGCAAGCAAATCATCCCTTTGGCGCGCGTTTCTCCAATCCCAACTTCTCACGCACTTCCTGCGGCCCAATAACCCGCGCGCCCATATTCTCGATGATGGTTCCCGCGCGTTCCACCAACTGCCAGTTTTCGGCCAGAACACCCTTGTCCAGCCACAAGTTGTCCTCGAGACCCACGCGCACGTTGCCGCCGGCCAGAACCGTCGCCGCAACGTAAGCCATCTGGTTCCGCCCCAATGAGAATGCGCTGAAGGTCCAGTCATCGGGGACATTGTTCACCATCGCCATGAAGGTGTTCAAATCGTCCGGCGCGCCCCACGGCACACCCATGCACAGCTGAACCAAGGCGTTGGGCTCCAGAATCCCCTCTTTCACCAACTGCTTGGCAAACCACAGGTGGCCGGTGTCAAAGGCTTCGATCTCGGGCTTCACGCCCATATCCGTCATCATTTGCCCCATAGCGCGCAGGGCTCCAGGCGTGTTGGTCATGACGTAATCGGCCTCGGCAAAGTTCATTGTGCCACAGTCCAAAGTGCAGATTTCGGGCAGACACTCGGCAATATGCGCAACGCGCTCCGACGCACCGATCATGTCAGTACCCGCTTCATTCACCGGAAACGGGCTTTCAACACCACCAAACACGATGTCCCCCCCCATCCCCGCAGTCAGGTTCAGAACAACGTCCACGTCGGCGTCGCGAATCCGGTCTGTGACCTCACGATACAGATCCAGCCGACGGCTTGGCGCACCGGTTTCGGGGTCACGCACATGGCAATGCACAACTGCAGCTCCAGCCTTAGCGGCAGCAATCGCGCTGTCGGCAATCTGCTGCGGCGAGCGCGGTACATGAGGGCTGCGATCCTGCGTTCCACCCGAGCCGGTCACGGCGCAGGTGATAAAGACATCGCGGTTCATTTCCAGAGGCATGGCGTTTTCCCCAAGTTATACCCGGTTTTGACCTGAGTTTTCCCCAGGCTTCTCCCCGGATTCCGATTTGCGTTACTTTCAACTCTGACGCAGCCTTGGGAAAACAACTTGGCAGAATGCGAATCGAACTTGATGCAATCCGCAAAAAACATACTGCAGCCCGAACATCGCGCCCTGAAAACGGCGGTGCTGGTACTTGATGACTGCAACACGCTCAGCTTCGCCTCCGCGGTCGACCCAATGCGCGCGGCCAACCGTCTGGCCGATCGCCCGGCCTTTGACTGGGACTACGTGACAGCGACACCCGAACCGGCAATGCTGACCAGCGCCTTGCAAGTGCCGGGTATCCCGCTGGCACGTCTGCAAGGCTGTGACCTAATGATCGTTGTGGCCGGGTTCCAACTGGCCCGTCACGCCACCCCCAGCCTGCTTGCGGGTCTGCGCCGGATCGCAGGTACTGGCGCAACAATGGCAGGCATCGATGGCGGCCCCTGGCTGCTGGCCGAGGCCGGGCTGCTTGACGGCCACGCCGCCACCACCCATTGGGAAGACCTGGAAAACTTCGCCTCGCGTTTCCCCGAAGTGGACGTGCGCCCCGACCGCTTCACCGTGTCTGACACCCGGCTGACATCCGGCGGAGCAATCCCGGCGGTCGAGATGATGCTGCACATCATCGCCGCCCGTCACGGAGCGGGTTTCGCGGCGCGCGTTTCGGGCTTGTTCCTCTACGAAGGCGCACCCGACCCTGCCAAACCGCAAAGCCGCACTGGCGCACCACACCGCCACACAGCTTTGACCGCCAAGGCCAATTCACTGATGCAGGACTCTTTGGATGACCCCTTGCCGCTTGCCTATATCGCAGACCGGCTGGGCACCAGCCCGCGTACGTTGCAACAACAGTTCCGTCTGCGCCTGAACACCACGCCGCAGGACCATTACTTGCAACTGCGCCTGGCCGAAGCGCGTCGCCTTGTCACTGACACCGACATGCCGCTGATGGATGTGGCGCTGGCCACGGGCTTTGCCTCACAATCCAGCTTCGCCCGTGCCTTTCGCACCGCACACGGCCAGTCCGCCCGCGATCTCAGACAAGAGCGCGCGCACCCCACCCATCACTGACCGGATCCAACTTCATCTGGCTAAAAATACCTCGGGGGAGCCGCCGAAGGCGGCGGGGGCAGCGCCCCCTGCCCTCAGTACGGCATTGGGTGCGCCTTATGGGCTGCATCCAACTCTGCCAGCACCTCATCTGACAACGTCAGATCCGCGCCAGCCAATACGTGTTCAAGCTGCTCAACCGTGGTCGCGCCAAAAATAGCCGACATCATGAATGGCCGCGTGCGACACCAGGCCAATGCCATATGCGTCGGATACAAGCTATGGCGCGCAGCAACGTCCAGATAAGCCGCGACCGCATCAAACACCCGATCAGACTTGCGCCCGCCTAGTTCAGGTGAAAGCGACATGCGTGAACCGTCCGGGACGGCACCACCCTGATACTTACCCGTAAGCAACCCGGTACCCAAAGGCGAGAACGCCATCAGCCCGACATCTTCATGCACGCATAGCTCGGCCATATCCGTGTCAAACAGCCTGCAGAGCAGCGAATACTCGTTCTGAATCGACGCCACACGCGGCGCGCCCATCTTTTCGGCCAGACGCACCCACTGCGCCGTGCCCCATGCACTTTCGTTGGACAGACCAAAGGCGCGGATGTTGCCCTTGTCGACCTGAGCCTGCAACGCCTCCAGACACTCCTGCATGTTCCCCAAAACGTCATCGGTGTTGTGCCCGGTTGGCGCAAAATCCCAGTTCTGACGGAACATGTAGCTGCCGCGGTTCGGCCAGTGAAACTGGTAGAGATCGATGCACTCTGTCTGCAACCGCTTCAGCGACCCTTCAATCGCTTCGGGTATCGTCTTGCCTGTGATCGGCGCACCGTCACGCACAAAGGACAAACCCTCACCGGAATGCTTGGTCGCAAGAATGTAATCCCCACGCCGCGCCGCATTGGCCGCGTTCCAGTTGCCCAGAATCTCTTCAGTGCGTCCGATCGTTTCTTTTGAAACCGGGTTTACGGGATACATCTCGGCTGCATCCACAAAGTTGATGCCGGCATCCAGCGCCATATCCATCTGCCTGTGCGCATCGGCTTCGGAGGTCTGTGTGCCAAAAGTCATGGTTCCAAGGCATAGGTCGCTCACCATAATTCCAGTACGGCCCAAGGGCTTCATTTGCATCTTTCAAATCTCCTGAAAACGGCGTCGCCCGTCAGGCTTCGGCCTTCTTTTCCCACCGTCCGGATTCTTCCGACCAGTATTGCGCCGAACACCCCGCAGCGGTCAGCGATTTCCACTGCCCCCGCGCATGTTGAACGGCTATGTCGTCATTGCCATCGAACAGAATGCACACACGTTCCATCGCGGTGACTTCTTCCGCCTCGACCAGCGCTCCGTCAACGACCATGACACAGGACGCGCCATTGGCAGCTTTCGAACCCGTGGTCAGCAAAATCGGCTGCTCTGCGTCATGGGGGCCACCGTCGCGGCCATGCGGCAGAAACCCGTCTTCGGGCCCCAGCCACAGCTTTTCATCCAGCCAGTCCATCCGCGCAGGGTCGGTGCCCCGCACGGCAATCTTCCACCCGGCCTGCCGCGCCTTGTCCAGCAGCACCGGCAAGGTGTGTTCCAGCGGCTGGCGGGTCAGGTGGTAGAAATAGACAGCGCCCATCTGCTTACTCGAAATTGTCCTGCACAAACCGGCTCAGCGCGCGAACACCCCAACCGGTGGCGCCTTTGGGTGCATAAGATGTCTCAGCGGAAACCGAGGCCACCCCTGCAATGTCCAGGTGAATCCAGGGCGTTTCTTCTTTGACGAACCGTTGCAGGAACTGCGCGGCGGTAATCGACCCCGCAGGCCGACCACCCACATTCTTCATGTCGGCAATGCGCGATTTCAGCAACTTGTCATAGGAATCGCCCAACGGCATCCGCCACGCGCCCTCGTCTTCGGCTTTGGCCGATTTCAGGAAGGCATCACAGAACGTGTCGTTGTTTGAGAACACACCGGCATTCTCGTGCCCTAGCCCGATGATGATTGCACCTGTCAGAGTGGCTAGATCTATCATGCCAACGGGGCTGAACCGTTCTTGCGCGTACCACATGACGTCACATAGAACCAAACGACCCTCGGCATCGGTATTGATGATCTCGACCGTATCGCCTTTCATCGATTTGACCACATCGCCGGGGCGCGTGGCATTGCCTGAGGGCATGTTCTCGACCAATCCAACCAGACCAACGACATTGGCCTTGGCCTTGCGCTTGGCCAGCGCGCGCATGGTTCCGGCGACAACACCTGCGCCACCCATATCCATGGTCATCTCTTCCATACCGCCCGCGGGCTTCAGCGAGATACCCCCGGTGTCAAACACCACACCTTTGCCAACCAGAGCCAGCGGCGCATCGCCCTTGTCACCCCCCTTCCAGTGCATGACGACCACTTTGGACGGGCTGTCCGAGCCCTGCCCAACGCTCAGCAATGTGCGCATTCCCAGTTCCGCAAGTTTGTCTTCGTCCAGAACTTCGACCTCAAGACCCAGTTCCTGCATCTCGACCAGACGATCGGCGAATTCGGTGGTTGTCAGAACATTTGCGGGCTCGTTGGTCAGATCCCGAGTCATCCGTACACCGTCAGCAATTGCGTAAAGCGGGGCAAATTCGGCCTCGGCTTCGTCCGGTTTGGAATGACTGATCGTGACCGTGCCCAAGCTGTCGCTTTCTTTGGTCTTGTGCGCGTCAAAGTCATAGCTGCGCAAAGCGATGCCCAAAGCAAGTTCGTCAGTGCGCACCTGATTGCCGACCATCAAAAGCATGTCCTTGCCGCCCGCCAGCTTGGCCAGCGCTGACCCTGCCTTGCGTGCTTCGTCCGCTTCCGGGCGGCGCGGCAGCACCAGAACGTCCAGCGCCTCGGCGGCCATTCCGGCGGGCCATGCCAGCGAGATTACATCAGCGGCTTTGGCTTTTTCGAACGACCCACTTTCGACCAATCGCGCCACTGCCCCTTTTGTCAGGCGATTGGCCCGACGGGCAGCGGGGTTCATCTTGCCGTCGGACGGAATGATGATGGCCACCCGGCCTTCGGCCTGCGCCATCGCATCCAAGTCGAACTCTTGAAAGAGGATCGGTACCAGACTGCTCATTGTAAACTCCTCAAATTCTGTTCCCCAAGACCTAGCCCGCGTAGCACCGCTTGACCAGATAGCAGTTTTCCCCGGGCCTCAATTGCATTAAGGTCTCGAAAAAATAACCGGCAGGCTCGGGGGAGAAAGACGTGGCACGAGAGGGCAGGCATAAGCCGTTGCGCAGGAATTTCCGCGCGCGCGCGGACCGCCCGTATGCCCGTTCTGCAAGCTTCGCGGGGTGTTGCCCGTGATCCTCGACCGTTATTTCGCCCGTCGTTTCATGCAGAGCTTTCTGGTCATTGGTGGCATCTTTCTGACCTTGATGATTCTCATCGACCTGATCGAACAGATTCGCCGGTTTGACGATTACGACCTGTCTTTTGGGCAGTTGCTGCAACTGACTCTTCTGAACACACCGGCAGCGATCAGCGAAATGCTTCCCCTGCTGGTCATCCTGTCTACGATCGCTCTGTTCGTCGGGCTAGCGCGCACTTCAGAACTGGTGGTGACACGCGCGACCGGTCGCTCGGGTATTCGTGCGCTGGTGGCACCTGTGCTTCTTGCGCTGATCATCGGCGCGCTGGCCGTAGCCTTGCTGAATCCGATTGCCGCCGCAACTTCAGAAGAATTCCAACGCCTTTCCGATTCCTACAAGAATAACGGCAGTTCGGCCCTGTCCATCAGTAGCGAAGGGTTATGGCTGCGCCAATCAGCGGAAAACGGTCAGGCGGTGATCCATGCGCGCGGAACCTCTAACGGGGATTCGCTTGGGTTGGACGATGTGACCGTGATTACCTTCGCCCGCGATGGCAAACCCACCCAACAGATCATCGCTGATCGAGCCGAGTTGGAAGATGGCAGGTGGGTCTTGTCCAACGCCAAGATCTGGACCATGCAGGAAGGGCAGAACCCCGAAGCCAGTTCCGTTGTTCATGACCGCCTGGAACTGCCGACTTCGCTGACCCGCCAGCGCATATTGGATACGCTCGGGCAACAGGATTCCGTGTCAGTCTATGACCTGCCCCAACTGATCGCGGACCTGCGCGAGGCCGGCTTTTCGACCAAGCAATATGAGGTTTGGTTGCAAGTTCAACTGGCACGCCCATTCTTTCTGGTCTCGATGGTCCTGATCGGAGCAGCCTTCACCATGCGCCACGTCCGATTTGGCGGCACCGGAATCGCGGTGCTGACAGCGGTCTTGCTTGGCTTCGCCGTCTACTTCGTTCGCAACTTTGCGCAAATCCTTGGGGAAAACGGACAATTGTCCACATATATCGCTGCCTGGGCACCGCCCTTTGCCGCTATTCTGCTCTCATTGGGCCTACTGCTTCACGCGGAGGATGGCTGATGCGGCGCCTCCTTTATGTTGTGTTGACCAGTGCAGTGACGCTTTCCGTGCCCGCTGTACTTGTGGCCCAATCCACCCCGACACAGGCACAAGACACACAGGCTCAGGAACAGCCAGCGCTGCTGGTGGCCGACAAGGTTTTTATTACGCCTGAAAGAAAGCTGGTAGCCGAAGGAAATGTCGAGGCCTTTCAGGGCGACATCAAACTGTCTGCCCAACGCATCACATATGACCGAGAAACAGGCGAACTGACGCTGGACGGCCCTATCCGCATCGATCAGGGCGGTCAGACAACGTTGCTTGCGGATTCGGGACAGCTGGACAGCGGTATTCAGAACGGTTTGCTGGTCGGCGCGCGCATGGTCTTTGAACAACAGGTCCAGATCGCATCTGTTCAGGCAAAGCGAACAGCCGGGCGTTACACGCAATTCAGCAAAGTCTCGGCCACCTCTTGCCATGTCTGCGCCAATGGCAGGCCGCCAATCTGGCAGATTCGGGCCCGCCGCGTCACTCATGACCAATTGGAACGGCAGTTGTATTTCGAAGGCGCGCAGCTTCGGGTGTTGGACTACCCTATCTTCTATTTTCCTTATCTGCGACTGCCCGACCCCACACTGGACCGCGCGACCGGTTTTCTTGTGCCATCGATCCGCAGCACGTCGCAGTTGGGAACAGGCGTGCAGATTCCGTATTTCTTCAAACTCGGGGACCACAAGGACCTGACACTGACACCTTATGTATCAGGCAAAACAACAACGTTGGGCTACAGATACCGCCAGGCCTTTGTGAACGGGCGTATTCAGCTGGAAGGCGCCTATACGCGCGATGACATTCAGCCAGACCAGGATCGCGGCTACCTTTTCGCAAACGGTTGGTTCAACCTAAAAAATGATTTCCGACTGACCTTCCAAGTGCAAACCACTTCGGACGACGCGTATCTGGTGGACTACGGCCTTCCTGACCCGGACCGTTTGCGAAGCGAAGTTGCTTTGGAGCGGATCAAACGTGATACTGCCTTCAAGACAAGCCTGATCTACTACAAAACGCTTCGAGAAAGCGAAAACCAAAACGAGATTCCGTCGCGTGTTTTCGATCTGAATTACGAAAAGCGTTTCTTTCCCAACGCGTTGGGCGGCGAAGTGCGATTGGCCTTTGTCGGCCATGCACATGAGCGTACCAGCGACGTGGATGTAATCGGCCGCGACATCGCCCGCGCCACGTTTGACGCCGAATGGCTGCGCAGCTGGACCTTCGCTTCGGGCCTACGCGCCGATGCAACTCTGGGCGCGTCCGTCGATACGTTTAACATTCGAAACGACAGCAACTTCCCCTCGCAAGTCACGCGTTCTACCCCCAGAGCTGCCCTGACCCTGCGCTATCCCACGACGCGACGCGAGCAATCCGGCGCAGTTCAATTCCTTGAACCCATTGCTCAGATCGGATGGACGCATGTCTCGGATACGGATGTGCCAAATGACGAGAGCACCTTTCAGGAGTTTGATCAGGGCAACCTGCTTGCGCTCTCTCGTTTTCCAGCAGAGGATCAGCGCGAAGATGGCGCGACCGGAGTCGTTGGTCTGAACTGGGCCCGTTACGGCGTGGACGGCTGGCAGGCCTTGGCCACCGTGGGTCAAGTGTTTCGGGCAGATGCCGATCCGAACTTCACTCTGACTTCGGGGTTGCAGGGCACCACATCAGATCTGCTGGTTGCCGGACAGATCAGAACCAACAATGGCTGGTCACTGAGTGGGCGTGGACTGATCGACAGTGATTTCAGCTTTGTCAAAGCTGAATTGCGCGGCGCATGGTCGAACGAATTCGCGAGGATTTCCGGCAGCTATGTCTGGCAGGAACCCGATCCCGCCGAAAACATCGTCGATGAGATATCGGAAATTTGGCTTGTAGGCCGGTATCAGGTCGACGAGAACTGGCGGACAAATGCTCTGGCCCGCTATGATCTTGGCCAATCCGAACCGATCCGTCTGGGTTTGGGCGTGACATACCTCAACGAATGCGTGCAGGTTAACATGTCTGTAAGCCGGCGCTTTACTTCAACATCTACTATTGAGCCTTCGACAGAATTCGGCTTTACCCTTTCACTGACAGGGTACTCCGTCGAAGGCGGTGGCAAGACATACAAGAGAAGATGCAGTTGATATCAGGTTTCTCCAGGTTTCTTCGTTCCGGTTGGCTTAAACCGGCCGCGCCGGTTCTCACCGCCGCAGTTTTTGCAATTGCGGGCTCGCAGGCCTTGGCACAAAGCCTGTTTTCTCCTGCAATCCGGGTCAACCAAGACATCGTAACCTGGTATGAACTGGAACAACGCCTGCAATTTCTGAACGTGTTGGGCCTGCCTGGCGGCAGCGAAGCTGATGTGCGAGACGCTCTCATTGATGCGAAACTGCGCCAACAGGTCATGCGCGAGGCCGGCGTGCAGGCCACCCCCGAGGCCGTTCAACTGGGCATCGACGAATTTGCGTCGAGGGGCCAGTTGTCATCAGAACAGTTCTTGAAATTGCTGGGAGAATCGGGCGTCGATCCAGAGACGGTTCGCGACTATGTGGCGGACCAGCTGGCCTGGCGCGACTATATCAGCTCACGCTATCTGTCTCAGGCCCGCCCCACTGAGGATGAAATTGACCGCGCTCTGGGGCAGACCGGAGGCGGTGGCCTTCAGGTCCTTTTGTCGGAAATTATCATCCCGGTGAACCAGCAAACCGTTGCTCAGACCGAGCTTCTGGCTCAGGAAATCTCGCGCTTGGAAGGCATTGATGCCTTTTCAGCCGCCGCCGCACAGTATTCGGCCGCGGCCACCCGCGATCAGGGCGGTCGGCTGGAATGGTTGAACATCACCGACCTCCCCCCCGCCCTGCAACCGGTCATCCTGCGTCTGCAAAACGGCGAGATTACCGAACCGATCTCGCTGCCCAATGCTGTGGCCCTGTTCCAGATGCGTGGCCTGCGTGAAGTTGCAACTTCGGCAGCTCCAATCTCGACGCTGGATTATGCAATCTATTACATCGCCGGAGGGCGCAGCGCCGACGCTCTGTCACAAGCCGCACGCCTGAAGGAAGAGATCGACACCTGTGATGACCTGTACGGCATCGCCAAAGATCAGCCCTCCGAAGTATTGGAACGCATCGACGCCGCCCCTTCCCAGGTACCGCGTGACGTTGCCGTCGAATTGGCCAAGCTGGACCGCTTTGAGGTATCGACCAACCTCACCCGCAACAACGGCCAGACGCTGATGTTCCTGATGCTGTGCAACCGCACGCGCGATCTGGGTGAAAACACCTCACGCGCGGATGTGGCAAACGCCCTAGCCCAACAGCGCCTTCAGGCATTTGCCGAAAGCCTGGTGGAACAGCTGCGGGCCGATGCCGTCATCATTCAGGAATGACACGTCCGATTGCGCTCAGCTGCGGCGAACCGGCCGGGATCGGCCCTGAAATCGCTGCCAAAGCCTGGGCCGAGCTTCGCGGCACTTGCCCGTTTTTCTATATCGGAGATGTCAGCCACCTGCCTGCTGACACGCCTGTCGCGCAAATCGAACACCCATCTCAGGCCGTTGCCTCCTGCGAGCAGGCACTGCCGGTCCTGCAATTGGATTTCCCGGCCCCCAACGTGCCCGGCCAACCCGACCCCGCCAACGCGCCCTCGGTGATTGATGCCATCGAAACGGGTGTTGAGTTGGTCAAAACGGGCGATGCAGCCGCGCTTTGCACCGCGCCTATCCACAAAAAAGCTCTGATCGACGGGGCTGGGTTCACCTATCCCGGCCATACCGAATTTCTCGCGGCCCTCTCTGGCACGAAAAGGGTCGTGATGATGCTGGCCAGCGATCAACTGCGGGTCGTGCCCGCCACTATCCATATTCCACTTTCTCAGGTCCCTGCGGCCCTGACCCCTGACCTACTGCGCGAAACGATTCAAATCACTGCGCGTGGCCTGCGTGACCAGTTCGGAATCGATAGCCCACGCATCGCCATCGCTGGCCTCAACCCCCACGCAGGCGAAGGTGGCAAAATGGGCACCGAGGAAGGCGACTGGATTACTTCGCTTATAGCTGAACTTGATCCGGACGGAGCAACTCTTACAGGCCCCCACCCAGCAGACACTTTGTTCCACGCGGCTGCTCGCGCCCGCTATGACGCGGCCATTGCGATGTATCACGATCAGGCCCTGATCCCTATCAAAACGCTGGATTTCGACCTTGGCGTGAACGTGACACTCGGTCTACCCTTCATTCGCACCTCCCCGGATCACGGCACCGCACTGGACATTGCCGGGAAGGGCATCGCTACACCCACCAGCCTGATCGAAGCTCTGAAACTTGCCCAACGCATGGCTAAAGGCACTTGACCCTTCACCTGGCTGAAAATACCTCCGCCGGAGGCAAAAAATCTCTGGCGTACTCCCTCCACCTTGCGTCACGGTAATTGGATCATGAGCGCTATCGACAATCTTCCCCCGCTGCGCGAGGTCATCGCAACCCATCAGCTTTCAGCACGCAAATCGCTGGGTCAGAACTTCCTACTGGACCTCAACCTGACCGCCAAGATCGCCCGCCAGGCCGGGGACCTGACAGAATGTGATGTGCTGGAAATCGGACCTGGCCCCGGCGGCCTGACACGCGGGCTGTTGTCTGAAGGCGCGCGCAAGGTCGTGGCAGTGGAAAAAGACACGCGCTGTATTGCTGCCCTGAACGACATCGCCGCCGCTTATCCCGGACGGCTTCAGGTCATCAACGGCGATGCGCTGGAAATCAATCCGCTGGAACACCTTACACCGCCGATCCGTGTTGCCGCCAACCTGCCCTATAACGTGGGCACCGAATTGCTGGTCCGTTGGCTAACACCACCTGAGTGGCCACCTTTTTGGCAGAGCCTGACGCTGATGTTCCAACGCGAAGTGGCTGAACGCATCGTCGCCCAACCCGGCAGCAAAGCATACGGACGTCTTGCCATCCTCGCTCAATGGCGGGCCGAGGCGCGCATCGCCATGTCGCTGCCCCCGGGCGCTTTCACCCCACCGCCCAAGGTGTCCAGCGCCGTGGTTCACCTGACCGCCCTGCCCAAGCCCCGCTATCCCGCCGATGCTGCCACCTTGTCCCGCGTTGTGGCTGCGGCCTTCAATCAACGCCGCAAGATGTTGCGAGCTTCATTGAAGGGCGTGGCCCCCGATATCGAAGACCGTTTGCTGGCGGCAGGAATTCAGCCCACGGAACGCGCCGAACAGGTCCCGCTAGAAGCATTCTGCGCGCTGGCCCGCGAAGTTCAAAAGACCTGAAAACAAAAAAGCCCCGGCTCTACCGGGGCTTTTGTTCAAACCGCTTTTTTGCTTATTCAGCCGCTTCCGGTGCGTCCCCATCGGTTTTGGGGGCATCTTCCGCCGCTGGCGCCGGTTTGGGCTTACGTGTGCGCGGTTTGCGCGCAGGTTTTTCCTTTTTCTCCTGTGCCGGAGGTTCGGCGCCTTTGCTTTCCGGTGTCTCGACCAGACCGCTTTCCGGCGTTGCCTCGGGCGCCGCAAAATCCATCACATCCGGCTGCGGCGCTTCGGCCGGGTCGGCCTGACGGGCGGCTTCGCGTTCCTGCCGTTCGGCGCGTTCGCGATCACGCTCTGCCTGGCGTTCGCGGTTTTGGCGCTCTTGCTCTTCCCGGCGGGCTTCCATTTCGCGCTGCGCTTCACTCAGCATCCGAAGATAATGCTCGGCGTGCTGCTGAAAGTTCTCGGCGGCCACGCGGTCATTGGACAGTTGCGCGTCACGAGCCAATTGGTTGTATTTGTCAATGATCTGCTGCGGCGTGCCACGCACCTTGCCCTCGGGGCCCGAGCTATCAAAAACACGGTTTACGACGTTGCCGCCGGAGGGACGATTGCGGTTATTCTTGGCCCGCGAGCGGGATTTGGAAGATCTCATCTTACTTTACGTCAGCCTTGTCAATTCGCTGTCGAACCACCCGTTTCTTGCACTGCTCTGAGGCGTTTGCCGTGACGGGATCTCGACTTTTTTGGGCTTGGCGTCAGGGGTGAGCTGCAACAGCATCAACCTCGCCGACTAATCCTGAGTAAACATGTCCTGAGCGCGCAGACAAGAGGAATCTCGGGTTTTCACCAGCTTTTTTAGTCTGGGCAGCGCTTTTTGGTCGCAATCTCGCCGATCAACCCGGCATTTTTGCGCCAACCACACGGTCGCGCCCATCCAGATCAGGGATCACCCGGACATCAACAAGCCCCGCCGCATCAAACAAAGCGCCAACTTTTTTTGCCTGCGTTGGGCCAATTTCCACAAGAATCCGTCCCCCCGGCAACAGAAAATCCGGGGCAGACGCGGCGATCCGCCGATATGCGCCCAGCCCGTCGCCTTCGTCGGTCAAAGCCATGCGTGGTTCGTGCTCTTTCACCTCCGGCGACAGATCAGCCATTTCCTCGACCGAGACATAGGGGGGATTGGAAACAATAAGGTCAAATTGACCCTCAATGCTCTCAAACCAGTCTGAACGTACAATATCAACCCGCCCCTCTACATGATGCTCAACGGCGTTGGCGCTGGCCTGGAGACAGGCCGCCTCGCTCAGATCGACCCCAATACCCGAGGCGCTGGCACGTTCGGCCAACAACGTGATCAGAATGCACCCCGACCCCACGCCGAGGTCCAGAACATGGTCAAACGGCGCGCTCAGGGCTGCTTCTATCAAAGTTTCAGTTTCGGGGCGTGGGTCCAGTACATCTCGGCTGACCCGAAATTTGCGCCCATAAAACTCGCGCTCGCCTAGCAAATGTGAAACCGGCACCCGAATGGCGCGAAGCGAGATCAATTGGTCATAACGCTCGGCAATCTCGGGCTGCAACTCTTCCGGTGCAATCAGTGTTACCCGGCTGGCTTCAATACGCGCCGCGTGGGCCAGCAGCAGGCGCGCATCCCGGGCAGGATCATCCACGCCAGCCGCCCGCAAACGGGCCGTTGCCGCCACCATGGCCTGTGCCGCTGTTTGCAGGCCGGTCATTGCGCCATCTCGGCCAACAGCCGCGCCTGATCATCAGCCGTCAACGCGTCGATAACCTCATCCAGATCGCCCTGCATCACCTGATCAAGCTTATAGAGCGTTAGGTTGATCCGGTGATCCGTCATGCGACCTTGTGGGAAGTTATAGGTGCGAATACGTTCCGAGCGGTCGCCCGAGCCCACCTGACTGGCCCGATCTGCCGAGCGTTCACTGTCGATCCGTTGCCGCTCCAGATCATAGAGCCGCGTCTTCAGCACCTGCATGGCAATCTCGCGGTTTCGATGCTGAGACTTCTCGGAACTCGTTACAACCAACCCTGTCGGAAGGTGCGTGATCCGCACCGCCGAGTCGGTGGTGTTCACGTGCTGCCCGCCCGCGCCCGAGCTGCGCATCGTATCGATTCTTATGTCATTTGCGTCGATCTGAATGTCCACATCCTCGGCCTCCGGCAGAACCGCCACGGTTGCAGCCGAGGTATGAATGCGCCCACCGCTTTCCGTCTCGGGCACGCGCTGCACGCGGTGCACACCGGATTCGTACTTCATCCGGGCAAACACATTGTCGCCCTTGATATGGGCCACGACCTCTTTAATGCCGCCCAAATCCGAAGCCTGTTCCTCGATGATCTCAAACCGCCAGCCCCGCGCCTCGGCATAGCGCTGGTACATGCGCAGTAAGTCACCTGCGAACAAAGCGGCCTCATCCCCACCGGTCCCAGGACGAATTTCCAGCATCGCCGGGCGCGCATCGGCTTCGTCTTTTGGCAGCAGCGCCAGCTGCAGGGCTTGTTCCGCCGCCGGAATACTGGCCTGCAACTGAGGAATTTCCTCTTCGGCCAGTTCTTTCATATCCGGGTCGGCCAGCATCGCCTCGGCCTCGGCCAAATCCGCGACCAGCTGACGCCAGGCCATGATCTGATCAACCACCGGCTTGAGGTCGGAGTATTCCTTGGCCAGCGTCGCAATATCGCCCCCCGACGCGCCATCGGCCATGGCTGCTTCGAGGTATTGAAAACGCTGGGTGATCTGTTCAAGACGTTCTTCAGGGATCATCCGGGCGGTGTCTCTCATCCCGGGGCTTTGGTCAAGGGCAACGTCATGCTAAGCTCGCTGTCATGAAACGGATTTTGCTTGCTTTACTGCTGACATCCACGCCGGTTTTCGCCGATTACGTCGGCCCGGACGGTAAAACCCGCGATTGCTATTGCACCGATACATCGGGGTCTCGCATCGAGTTGGGCGAGATGATCTGCCTGCAGGTCGATGGTCGCATGTTCACCGCGCAGTGTCAGATGTCGCTGAACGTTCCCATGTGGCGAGAGGTTCAGGAAGGGTGCCTGTCATCAAGGTTGCAAAGTACACCCCTCGGAAACGCAGCACCGGACGGGGCGTCTTAAACCACAGGCGCAAAGTCACATCTGTTTCAACCACCCATCAACCCGCGCCTTGTTCACGCCAAAGTCTTTGCGCCCAAACCGCAAGCGGCCATGAACGCGCAGAGAGTTGCCGTCCTGCTGAACCGTGGTGTAGTCGGGAAAGCCGATCCATTTCGTGCGGGTGATGTAGGTGATCATGCCTGCTTCGACGGAACCTGCCAACACCGATGTGCGGGGCGTGGCGCGGATGATCTGGTCCAGCCGCTGCAACCCGTCTGGACCGGTTTCGACAACGCGCACCACACCGCCGGGCAGGTCCTGATCCACGGGTGCGACCGGCGCAATGTTCCAGTGCGCGGGGTCGGATGGGGCCAGTCGGATATAGGCGCCCAGCCCGATCACAAGCGCGAATACCCCCCAAAGAACCATCTTTTTCATCCCGCATTATCCTTTCGGGGAAACCCTATGCGGATCAAGCGCCGGGACAAGCCATTCCGCCCCGCTTTACCGTGACGTCACCCCCGGTAGGATGCACAGCATCTCGTATATCAGGTTCGCCGCTGTAAGCGCCGTGTTGCCCGACGGATCATAAGGCGGAGAGACCTCGACCAGATCACATCCCACCACGTTCACCCCCTGCAGCGCATGGATCAGTTGCAGTGCTTGTGGTGTTGTTAGCCCCGCAATCTCGGGTGTGCCGGTGCCCGGAGCAAAAGCAGGATCCAGGCTGTCGATGTCATAGGTGATATAAACCGGTTGCTCGCCGATGGTCTTGCGAATCTGCGAGCCGATTTGGGTCAGGTTCTGCTGCCAGAGCTCCCAAGCGGGAAACTGGCGAAAACCCCAATCCTTGGCCTCGGTAAAGTCTGAGGCCGCGTAGCCAGATCCACGAATGCCGATCTGAAAGGTTTTGTCGGGAACGATCAGCCCCTCTTCATACGCGCGGCGAAAAACGGTGCCGTGGGTTTCCTTTTCGCCAAACATCTCTTCATTCACGTCCGCATGGGCATCCACATGCACCAGCGCCACCGGCCCGTGCTTTGCCGCAATCGCCCGCAGGATCGGCAATGTGATCGAATGATCTCCCCCCATCGCGACCGGGATCACATTTTTTGCCAGTATCGCATCATAGCTTTCTTTGATGATCCTTAGGCTGTCCGACAATGAGAAGGTATTGATCGCCAGATCGCCAATATCGGCAATCTGCAGACTTTCGAACGGGGCCGCAGACGTGGCCATGTTATAGGGCCGGATCATCGCGCTTTCGCTGCGGATCTGTTTCGGGCCAAATCGTGTGCCCGACCGCCACGAGGTGCCGATATCCATCGGAATCCCCAGTACCGCTACGTCCAGCCCTGCCAGTGAAGCGGCCTGCGGAAGGCGCATAAACGTGTTCGGCCCCGAAAATCGCGCCAAGTCATTGCCACTGACCGGTTGGTTGAATTCTGTCATGCGCGTGCCGCCCCATCCTTTTTTCACGTCTTCCAGCACATACCGGAAGTATGGCTAACCAGAAGTTAACGCGTATCCCAACGGGTTTACTCTTTCGCCTTTGCCAACTTGTCCCAGCCCAGCAGGCAGATGATCTGCGTCGCCACATGCGCCCCGGCAATCGCTGTTGCACCCGACGTGTCGAAAGGCGGAGAGACCTCGACCACGTCTCCGCCCTTGATGTTAATCCCGGCAATGTCGCGCAGGATGATCTGTGTCTGAATGGAACTTAACCCGCCCCAGACCGGCGTGCCGGTGCCCGGCGCAAAGGCAGGGTCCAGCCCGTCGATGTCAAAGCTCAGATAGACTGGGCTGTTACCCAGTATACCTTTGATCTTCTGCGCGACCGCGGCAGGGCCGGATTCATAGACCTCGCGCGCGTCGATGATGTTGACGCCCAAAGTGTCCTCATTGGTGGTGCGAATGCCCACCTGAACGGAGCGCTTTGGGTCTACGATCCCAGACTTTACTGCCTTGTAGAACATTGTTCCGTGATCAACGCGGGACATATCATCATCGGCCCAGGTGTCCGTATGCGCATCGAATTGCAGCAACGACATCGGCCCGTATTTCTCGGCATAGGCTTTCAGGATCGGGAAACTGATATAGTGGTCCCCGCCCAGCGTGACAGACGCTACATCGGCCGCCAGAATGGTGCGGATATGATCGGTCAGTGTGTCGGGAAAGGCCGGAATATTGGCATAGTCATAAGCCATGTCTCCGTAGTCCACGATGGCCAGTTCGCTGAGCGCATCAAAAGGCCAGCCATAGGGCGCATCGGGCGATTGCAGAGCGCTGGCCTCGCGGATTGCACGTGGGCCAAGGCGCGTGCCGGGGCGGTTGGTGACAGCCTGATCGAAGGGTACACCGGTCACGGCGATGTCCACCCCGTCCAGATCTTTGGTATAAAGCCGCCGCAGAAACGAGGTCGCTCCGCCAAAAGTGTTCTCATAAGACAACCCTTTGAGATCGGGATTAGTGAACGCTTCGTCCACCTGGTTTTTTGCGTCTTCCAGTGCCATTTGTTTACCCCATCAACCCAACGGCTGCGCCTTTTCCACGATGCGTGCGAAAAAGGACGCGCCGATAGGCGCTATATCGTCGTTAAAGTTGTACTTGGGATGGTGCAGCCCTGCACCATCGCCTTGCCCCAAGAACAGATACGCGCCGGGCCGTTCCTGAAGCATGTATGAAAAATCCTCGGCTCCCATATCGCGCCCCATAGTGTCGACCACGCGTTCAGGCCCAGAGACTTCGCGCGCAACATCGGCAGCAAAAGCGGTTTTTTCGACATCATTGATCGTCGCGGGATACCCAACCTGATAATCCAACCGCGCCTCAACCCCGTAAGACGCGGCCTGCCCCTGAACGATCTGCTCCATCCGCTCCATGACCATCTTCTGCACGGACGGGTCAAAGGTGCGCACCGTGCCATTCAGATACGCAGTGTCCGGAATTACGTTGTTAACCGTTCCCGTGTGTATCTGTGTGACCGAGACCACCAGATCTTCCACTGCATAGTGGTTGCGGCTGACGATGGTCTGGATCGCCTGCGCAATACCGCAGACCGCCATAACGGGGTCTTTGGTTAGATGCGGCAACGCCCCATGCCCTCCGACACCCTGTATATGAATCTCGAACGAATCCACCGCCGCCATAATCGGGCCCGCCGTGGTATAGAAAGCGCCTTCCGGGTTTCCCGGGTCGTTGTGTATTCCGTAAACCTGCGAGATGTCGAACCGGTCCATGATGCCTTCTTCGACCATCACCCCGGCACCGCCGCCCTCTTCCTCGGCGGGCTGAAAGATCAGGGCCACGCGACCGCTGAAGTTCCGTGTTTCGGCCAGATAGCGCGCCGCTCCCAACAGCATTGTGGTGTGGCCGTCATGACCGCAGGCGTGCATCTTACCTGGGTTCTTCGAAGCATATTCGACACCTGTTTCTTCTGGAATTGGCAGGGCATCCATATCCGCACGCAGGCCGATGGTCGGCCCCTCGCCCTGCCCGTTGATGATCGCAACCATTCCGGTCTTGGCGATACCCTCATGCAGTTCATCCACCCCGAACTCGCGCAGACGCTCGGCCACAAAGGCGGCTGTCTCATAGCACTCGAACTCCAGTTCAGGGATCGTGTGCAAGTGCTGACGCCACGCAGCCATATCGGCTGAGAAATCGGCAATTCGGTTGACGACGGGCATCTGGGGTGGACTCCTGATCGGGACTGCGGGATGGATGCATCTGACACCGGAACGAAAGGGTTCGCAATGGCTGAAAATCCTCTGATCCACAACAGCGACGCTGGTATCGAACGGTTACTGGAAATCATGCGCCGCCTGCGCGACCCGCAAAGTGGTTGTCCTTGGGACATCGAACAGGATTTCGCGACGATTGCCCCCTACACTATTGAAGAGGCGTATGAAGTCGCCGACGCCATTGAGCGCGAAGCTTACGATGAGCTGAAAGGAGAACTGGGCGATCTTCTGTTCCAATCCGTCTTTCACGCGCAAATGGCTGAAGAGGCAGGGCATTTCACCTTTCAAGACGTGGTCCGCACCATGTCGGACAAGATGGTCAGCCGTCATCCCCACGTATTTGGCGACGAATCCCGCGACAAGTCAGCCGATCAGCAGACCAAGGATTGGGAAGCGATCAAGGCCGCCGAGCGTGCAGGCAAGGAACAAAAGGGCGCGTTGGACGGTGTCGCGGCGAACCTGCCCGCCCTGCTGCGCGCGCACAAACTGCAAAAACGCGCTGCACGCGTAGGCTTTGACTGGCCCGATGCCAGCCATGTGTTGGCAAAGATCACCGAAGAAGCGGCTGAACTGGAAGAAGCGCGGGACAAGATGGACGCCGATGCGCTGGAGGACGAATTCGGTGATCTCCTGTTTGTGATGGTCAATCTGGGTCGCCATCTGGGTATCGAACCCGAAGCCGCCCTGCGCCGTACCAATGCCAAGTTCACCCGCCGCTTTGAACAGGTCGAGGCCCGTCTGGCCGAGCGGGGCAAAACCCCCGCGCAAAGCGATCTTGCCGAGATGGATGCGCTTTGGGACGAAGTCAAAACCGAAGAGCATCGCGCCAACGGCAAACTCCCGCCGGTGGACGCGTCGACCGGGGCCTGAAACTGCTGGACAAGTGCGGTGACACTTGCGAGTGTCCGCGTTTCAAGACCCCGGAGGCATAATGGCACCGCGCAAAATCATCATCGATACCGACCCCGGACAAGACGACGCCGTCGCCATCCTGCTGGCCTTGGCCAGTCCGGATGAGATCGAGGTTCTGGGTATTACTGCCGTCGCCGGGAATGTGCCCTTGTCGCTGACTGCCAAGAACGCACGGATTGTCTGCGAACTGGCGGGGCAGACGGGTGTTCCAGTCTATGCGGGTTGTGATCGCCCCCTGATCCGCCCTTTGGTCACGGCAGAACATGTGCACGGCAAAACCGGGCTAGACGGGCCCGTTCTGCCGGACCCTGAAATGCCGCTGGCAGACGGACATGCGGTTGATTTCATCATCGAGACACTGCGCAAACATGACTCAGGCACCGTGACACTCTGCCCGTTGGGGCCGCTGACCAACATCGCCATGGCGTTCCGCAAGGCCCCAGACATCGTCGATCGGGTGCAGGAAATCGTGCTGATGGGGGGCGCTTATTTCGAAGTAGGCAACATCACACCCACAGCCGAATTCAACATCCACGTCGATCCAGAAGCTGCTGATATCGTTTTCCGATCCGGCAGGCCCATCGTGGTTATGCCCCTGGATGTCACGCATAAGGCGCTGGTCACCAAACCCCGCAATGATGCGTTCCGAGCATTGGGAAACAAGGTCGGCATTGCAGTGGCTGAAATGACCGACTTTTTTGAGCGCTTCGACAAGGAAAAATACGGAAGCGCAGGTGCACCGTTGCATGACCCCTGCGTGACCGCTTATCTGATCCGGCCTGAGCTATTCTCGGGCCGCCAAGTGAATGTCGAGGTTGAGACCCGGTCGGAACTGACCATGGGCATGACCATCGCCGATTGGTGGGGCGTAACCGACCGCGCACCAAACGCCCTGTTCATCGGTGATCTCGATGCGGATGGCTTCTTTGAGCTACTGACAGAAAGGCTGGGCCGACTATGAGCGCCGCTCTGCGCCTTGCGCGCCCCGAAGATCTGGACCGCCTGATGGCGCTGGTCACTGCGTTTCACGCCGAAGCGCGAATAGAACAGGACGCCGACAAAACCCGAAATGCCCTTGCCCCCTTACTGGAAGGCATCCCTCATGGCTGTGTCTATCTGATCGGACCGGGGCGTGCACCGTTGGGGTATATCATCCTGACCTTCGGCTGGTCGGTCGAATTTGGTGGCATGGACGGTTTCGTGGACGAAATCTATATCCGTCCTGCCGTTCGTGGCCGCGGTATCGCGACCGAGGTTTTGCTGGATCTGCCCAAAGCTCTGGCTGGAGCAGGATTGACGGCATTGCACTTGGAAGTCGACCGCACCAGCGAGGCCGCTCAGAAACTGTACCTGCGCACCGGATTCAAACCGCGTGACAGATACATGCTGATGAGCAAAGCGCTTTAGCGCGACTCGCCTCTGAAGATATTGGCTGGATTCATGTCCTGAACCGGATCGTTCGCTGAAACTGGTTCTCCGGTTATCGGATATGTCCCCGGCTCGGAACAAGCGGACAGAACTGTGATGGACGCTGCGGTGATGATCAGAAGGAATTTTGATACAGACATCGTACTCCCCTTTCTGCAATGAAACGAGATTACTGCATTCAGAATGAACTTGGTTAGTAACAAGTTCACACATAACTTTACTAAAGCAGGGTTCTCGTAAACAGATCAGGGCAATCCTGGTTGCTAAAACGCTGATTAAATTCAACTATCGTTATTTTTAGTTTTTTTGAGTTTCGTAAGCGACATCTCGAAAAAAATCAGGTGGTCCCGTGCGATTTCTGGAATCTCAGAGTATGCGTCGCGCAGGGTAAACCCCAACGACAGGTATAATTGAGTCGCTGCCTCCAGCGGTTTTCCGGTATCCATTCGGATATAGTCAAAGCCAAGATCCCTGCAGGTTTCAATCAGCGACAACATAATGGCACGGCCCGCGCCAGAGCCCCTTGCCGCATCCGTCACATACACCCGCTTTATCTCGGCCACGCCCGGCGCGATTGTATGAAACATGCCGCTACCAATCGGCTCACCTTCCAACACAGCCAACTTGATCCCACCATTTGGCGGTGCGTGATCCACCTCGATGTTGTCCATCAAACGGGCGTATTTTTCCTTTGGATAAAAGGTCTGAACGATCTGAACGGATTTTTCATCCAAGGTCAGCAGGAAATCCCGATAGTCCCAACACAAACGCCGAACCGCGTTCAACTGGTCCGGCGTTTCTGGTTCAATGATCTTTAGCAAGACGTGGCCCCCGGATTGTGTCCGAGGGTCAGCCTAGCATCAGATGTGTTATTTGCGAAGGATCGACGCGCCCGCGTATTCCGCGACCTCGCCCAGCGATTCCTCGATACGGATCAGTTGGTTGTACTTAGCCAACCGGTCCGACCGCGCCAACGAGCCGGTTTTGATCTGACCGCAATTGGTTGCCACGGCCAGATCGGCGATGGTTGCATCCTCGGTCTCGCCCGAGCGGTGGGACATGACGTTGGTGTAACGCGCGCGGTGGGCCATATCGACAGCGCGCAGAGTCTCGGTCAGCGAACCGATCTGGTTCACCTTGACCAGCATCGAGTTGGCGCAGCCGCGTTCGATCCCTTCGGCCAGACGTACGGGGTTGGTCACGAACAGGTCGTCGCCCACCAACTGTACTTTGTCACCGATGGCGTCGGTCAGGGCTTTCCAGCCGTCCCAGTCATCTTCGGACATGCCGTCCTCGATCGAGATGATGGGATAGTCGTTGACCAACGCCGCCAGATAGGCGGCGTTTTCTTCCGAGGTCAGAGTCGTGCCCTCACCCGCCAGAACGTATTTGCCGTCTTTGAAGTATTCAGTCGCGGCGCAATCCAGCGCCAGATGGATTTCCTCGCCCGGCTTATAACCCGCCTTTTCGATGGATTTCAGAATGAAATCCATCGCTTCGCGGGTGCTTGCGATGTTCGGAGCAAAGCCACCCTCATCACCGACACCGGTGGCCAGACCAGCTGCCGAGAGCTCTTTCTTCAGTGTATGAAACACTTCGGACCCCATGCGCACCGCCTCGCGGATATTCGCGGCCGAGGTCGGCATGATCATGAATTCCTGAATGTCGATCGGGTTATCTGCGTGTTCGCCCCCGTTGATGATGTTCATCATTGGAACCGGCAGAACACGGGCCGAGGTGCCGCCCACATAGCGATAGAGCGGCTGGGTTGTGAAATCGGCCGCGGCCTTGGCTGTGGCCAACGAAACACCCAGAATGGCATTTGCACCGAGACGGCCTTTGTTTTCGATCCCGTCCAACTCGATCATCGCCTGATCGATGGCCACCTGTTCGGTCGCGTCGAAACCTACCAGTTCTTCGGCGATCTCACCGTTCACGGCGGCAACGGCTTCCAGAACACCCTTGCCCATGTAACGCGCTTTGTCACCGTCGCGCTTTTCCACTGCCTCATAGGCACCGGTTGATGCCCCGGACGGCACGGCAGCACGGCCCATGGTGCCGTCTTCCAGAATCACGTCAACCTCAACTGTCGGGTTGCCCCGGCTGTCCAGAATTTCGCGTGCGTGGATGTCGATAATGGTGCTCATGAGGCCCGTTCCTATGGCTGCAGTCGGTTGCACGCGTCATAGCAGCACCGGCCCAAATGTAAACCGGTTCCGTTATCGCTAACAGGCACATTTTCGGACCTTTAGGGCTAACAGCCTGTTGTTTGCGCCAACACAATTAGACCGGAGCCAGTTCGTTTGCCAAACGCCGCTCGCGAACAAAGGTATAAAGTCCGGACCCAATGATAAGTGTCGCGCCCGCAAGCGTCAGCGCATCTGGCCGCTCACCAAAAACCAGCATTCCTGCAACGATCGAGAACACCAGACGCGTGTAGCGGAACGGCATCAATGCCGACGCTTCGCCGACACGCATCGCGGTGACAATGCCGTAATACCCAATCACACCGGACCCTACGGCCCCGAGATACGGTAACGATTGTCCGTCCTGAAGCGGCACAAAAGATGCACCGGAAATCGCCATCAACAGCCCGCCAGCCAGCGCAACTGCAATGAACGCTTGCATCGCTACAACGGTCGAGGCGACTCGCGCATCCAGCTTACGCGTGATGAGATCGCGCGCAGCAATGGCCAGGACGGACAAAATCACAAAAAGAGACTCGGGCTGGAACCCTTGGAAACCGGGACGAATGATCATCAGAACGCCGACAAACCCCACGCCAATCGCGCTCCAACGCCGCCAGCCGACGTGTTCCCCCAAAAACATGGCTGCCCCCATGGTGACAGCCAGCGGCAGGACCTGAAAAACGGCGGCGACCGTTGAAAGGTCGATCAAAGACAGCGCCGTAACAAAGGTTACTGCCCCGATCCCTTCGGTTGCCGCGCGCGCCAACGGCAATAGCTTCCAGGCCATCGGGTCAAAGACGCGTTTGCGCGAGGCCACTGACAGAGCTGCAAACACGAGCGTACAGACCACGCCGAGGAACACCATGATCTGCCCTGTCGGCACCGAGACCGACAGAACCTTGATGAACATGTCCTCAAGTGCAAAGGCCGCCATCGACCCAATGAGCAGCAGAATGCCGTTTACGTTGTTCATATGCGCGTCCACAGGAAAAAGCACTTTGGGTGCCTATGCGCACAACAACCTCAACCAATGGCCTCTGGCAAGACATTTCCCGTCACGCGTGATGAATTAACGTGAGGGGATCAATCGCGTTTCGTGATGATTTAATCCTGTTCCAGTGGCACGCCATACAGCTCCAGCCGATGGCCTTTCAGTTTGTACCCCAGCTTTGCCGCGATTTTTTCCTGAAGGGCTTCGATCTCAGGGTCGACGAATTCTATCACCTCACCCGATTGCATATCGATCAAGTGATCATGATGGTCACGCTCGGCATCCTCGTACCGTGCGCGGCCATCGCCGAATTCCAGACGCTCCAGAATCCCCGCTTCTTCAAACAGTTTCACCGTCCGATATACGGTTGCAATCGAAATACCTTTGTCGACGGCAGAAGCACGTGAATAGAGCTCTTCGACATCCGGATGGTCGTCGCTTTGTTCCAGCACCTGCGCGATGATCCTTCTTTGACCGGTCATGCGCAGGCCCTTGGCCTCACAACGCCCAATAATCGTTTCCGACATGATGCCCCTCAGACTTGCTCGGGTATCTGTCTTAGTATGTCTGTGCAGTTTGCGCCACAGGGATTTCTGCTTTTCCGCTGTTCTTACGCAGCACGTGTCAGATCGGCCCAGACAGGCAGATGATCCGATGCGATATGTGCCGGGCGCGCGTCGTGAACCCCATGCGCGGTGGCTTTCACCCCTGCGCCCAGCGCGATCCGGTCCAACGCGCCAAGCGGTTGCGCTGCGGGAAAGCTGGGTCGGGGCGGTAGAAAACGCATCTCGGGGGCCAGATGGTCCAGAACCGGCTGCCGCGACCATTCGTTGAAATCCCCGGCCCAGACGGTTGGCATCTTGGCCAGATCATCATCAAAGCGCCGGATGTGCGAAATCTGCTGCCGCCGCGATGCGGGCAGCAACCCAAGATGCATCCCCATCACCCGCAACGGCCCGATTTGAGTATCGAACTCGACTCGGACCGCGCCGCGCGGCTCTAACCCCGGCAAATCATGATGCCCTTTTTGACGGACGGAAATACCATCCCCACGCCATATGACTGCATTACCGTGCCACCCAAGGCTGCCGGCCCCGCCAAGATCGACGATCTGCCAACCCGCCTCGTCCAGCATGAAATGCGGCAGGGCTGCCGGGCGCGGCGGCAGGCGTTTGTCTGCCTCTTGCAGCACAACGATGTCGGCCCGCATGTGTTCGATGACCTGCAGGATACGCTGCGGTTGACGCCGGAAATCCAGCCCGAGGCATTTTTGAATGTTATAGCTGGCGATACGTAGGGTTGAAGATTGTTTCATAAGGGCTTGACCAATGGGCTTGCGCTCAATGTGCCACCTCTGGCGCGGCGCGCAACCCCCCCTGTTCCGATACAGAACGAATGCCTCGGAAAGAAACAACGCCAATCGCACGATTTATTGGCAAACGACCCGCAAGCGATCACCAAAGGATTGTTCCTTTTGATCCCCTGCTCTATCCGGTTGCAGTGGAACGGCCAAACCGCCGCAACTCGAGGGGCTGAATGGAACTGCATCAGACACAGCCGGTCAACAGCACCCGCGCCAGCCTGGTTCTGGTCATGGGCGGCGCGCTATGGGGGCTCTACTGGATCCCGGTTCGGTTCTTTCTGGATCAGGGTCTGACCGGCCCCTGGCCCGGGATTGTCATGTATTGCGCGGCCCTGATCGCTCTATTCCCATTTGTTTGGAGCGACCGACACACACTTGTTCGCGAATGGCGCAACCTGATGCTCAGCGGGATGTTCACGGGTGCCGCGTTCAGCCTGTATTCCATCAGTCTTGTATACACTGACGTTGTCCGGTCGATCCTGCTGTTCTACCTCACGCCCATTTGGGGCACGCTTCTGGGCGTCATGTTTTTGGGTGAACGCCTCAACCTTATGCGTCTTGCCGGTCTCTTCTGCGGGTTGGGCGGCCTTTTTGTTGTTCTGGGCGGCGCGGGTTTCGTGCCCTGGCCGCAAAACATAGGCGATTGGCTGGCATTGGCATCAGGCGTATGCTGGGCCCTGGGCTCTATGGGCCTTTATCGTGTCAATCGCATCTCGATTTCGGGGCAGGTCTTTGCCTTTGTATTCGGCGCGCTGATTCTGTCCTTGTTCAGCCTTCCATTGCTGGGCGAGCAGAACATCCCTTCCGTGGCACCTCATGAGACGATCCGCGTGCTTCTGTTCGCCCTGCTGTCGGCCTTCTACATCCTGCCCATGGTCTACATGACGATTTGGCCAGCAACAAAGCTTTCCCCATCAAGGGTCGGCCTGCTGCTGATGAGCGAAGTGGTCGTCGGAATCGCATCTGCTGCCGTGCTATCCGGAGAACCCTTTGGCCTGCGCGAGTTTCTGGGCGCTGCGCTGATCGTCAGCGCCGCCGTGTTGGAGATTGTTCGAAAGTAAGGCCCGAGATGGGTCACGTCCCACAGAAGGTTGCGTGCACCACCTCGTTCTTGGCCGGGGGCCGTCTCAAATCTGCGGCATCATCCTGATCATCGTAAGGCTGTGCGAGGACGGCGTTCAGCCGATGGAACGGCGCGTAATCCCCTTGCACCGCAGCTTGGATCATCTGTTCGACACGGTGGTTGCGCGGAATGAACGCCGGGTTAGAAGCGGCCATCACGTCCATCGGTTGCGCTTCGCGCTCTAATCGCGCGCGCCAGCCCTGGGCCCAACTGTCATAGCTGGCGGGGTCAACAAATTGATCCCGCGCGGTATCGCTGCCCAGCGCCCGGAAGGTGTTGGTGAAATCCGCCTGCCCTTCGGCCATGCGTTTCAATAAATCCGTCACAAGCTCTAGATCAGCGTCTTCGTCAATCGTCAGACCGATCTTGGCACGGAACAGGGTCAACCAATTCTGCTGCAAAAGCTCTGGCATGGCATGGACGATCTCGGTCGCCTCTTCGACAGCGGCCTCCTTGTCATCCATCTGCTGGATCAAGGACGTCGCCAACTGCGCAAGGTTCCATACGGCAATGTCGGGCTGGTTCGAATAGGCATACCGCCCCATCCGGTCAATCGAACTGTAGACCGTGTTGGGGTGATACGTGTCCATGAAAGCGCAAGGACCATAGTCAATCGTCTCACCCGCGATCGAGCAATTGTCAGTGTTCATAACACCGTGAATGAATCCCACGCTCATCCACTGCGCGATCAACTTGGCCTGTGCGTCCCGCACCGCCCGCAACAGACCCATCGGCCCGTCAGCCTCAGGATAGTGACGCGCGATGGCGTATTCCGTTAGTCGACGCAAACTGTCCAGCTGCCCCCGTGCGGCGAAAACCTGAAACGTACCCACCCGCAGATGGCTGCTGGCCACACGCGTCAGCACAGCGCCGGGCATCGGGCCTTCGCGAAACACCGTTTCGCCCGTTTCCACAGCCGCCAGAGCACGCGTGGTCGGAACGCCCAGCGCGTGCATCGCCTCAGACACCACATATTCACGCAGAACCGGCCCCAGCCACGCCCGACCATCGCCTCGGCGCGAAAACGGCGTGGGGCCCGAGCCTTTCAACTGAATGTCCCGGCGCACACCGTCGGTGCCCACGGTCTCGCCCAGCAACACCGCACGCCCATCCCCCAATTGAGGGTTATACTGTCCGAACTGGTGCCCCGAATATAACTGCGCGATAGGCTCCGCACCTGTGGGCAGATGGTTGCCGGCAAAAGCCTCGGCCATGTCATGCACATCTCCTGGTGCAATTTGCAGCAACTTCGCCAAATCATCGTTAAACGCAATCATCTGTGGCGCACGGACGGGAAGCGGAGCCTGCCGCGCAAAAAACGCATCCGGCAGACGGGCATAAGTATTATCAAAGGGGATCGTCAGGGTCATGTCGCATTACATATTGTTCGGGCGCACGAATACCATAGCGGATCGTATCGTCCCGTGCATAATCGCGCCGAACCAAGAGGGCACTCATGACCGCACAAGACATTATCGACCACCTGAACCTGCAACGTCATCCCGAAGGCGGATGGTATGCCGAGACATGGCGTGCCAGCAACGCAGGCCGCCTCACCGGCACTTGCATCTATTTCTTGTTGCAGGCCGGAGAAAGCAGCCACTGGCATCGGGTCGACGCCACCGAGATCTGGCTCTACCACGCAGGCGCGCCTCTGGTCCTGTCGCTCAGCGCAACAGATAAAGGCCCCGCCGCCGATCACCTTCTCACACTTGACCTGTCTAAAGGCGCACCGCAGTTGATCGTACCGGAAGGCCATTGGCAGGCTGCACGCAGCACCGGCGACTACACCTTGGTCAGTTGCACGGTCTCTCCCGGCTTTGATTTCGAAGGTTTTGAGTTGGCCGCGCCGGGCTTTGACATCCCGAGGGAATAGCCCAACCAACGTAAATCTCTGAAAAGTTGAGTTTACAGACGGCCCAGCTTTGACCATCCTGTACCCGTAACCGTGTGTGATGGAGTATCGAGTGAGCATGAAGCAGGTCTGTTTGACTGTCCTTTTTCTCTGCTTAAGTGCAGGGATCGCAAGCGCCAGCCCGGACTGTGCAGATTCTGGCGAACCGTTGGATGTTTCATTGCCCAACGAGTCCACAACCGCCGAACCAGCCGCGCAGACGCCCGACGACCTGTCCCCATGCGCGGCCATGCAATTGGAACAAGGACGCGAGCGGATGCGCGAACGCGGGGCCGTCTGCGGCGACTGGACCATATTGGGCGAAACGCGCAAAACCCTGAAAAGCAAAGCCCGGGGCTGCGGCATTGCCAAACCGGTTCGGGTCTACCGGATTTCAAATGTTGCCCTCAGTCAGTTTTCGCTGATGGATTGTCAGACGGCTGTCACGCTGAAAACATGGATCGAAACCGTTGCTAAACCCGCCTTTGCCGAAATGGGCGGCGGGCTCAAGGGGATGCGGGTTGTGGGGCACTATGCCTGCAAAACCCAAAACAACCGGCCACGCGCGCGCCTGTCTCAACATGCACGCGGGCGGGCCATTGATATTTCAACCTTTGTTCTTCAGGACGGCACACAAATCACCGTTAAGGACGGGTGGACGGACAATACCCAAAGTGCGGTGTTGCGCGAGCTGCACAACGGTGCTTGTGGCGTGTTCAGTACCGTACTCGGCCCGGACGCCGACCGCTATCACGTTGGGCATTTTCACTTTGACACCGCCCAACGCAAAGGTGCTCCGGTTTGCCGATAGCTCTTCGGACTTGACCGGACTTACGCCGGACTTAACGATGTCCGCATGGACCACAAAGACCTGATCGCTTCTCTGCCTGCGGAAACCAAGGACCGATTGCAACGCCGGTCGAACACCGCTGGGCTGAAGCATCTGTCGATCCATCTGGCTGCGCTGTCAGCCCTAAGCGCCGCAATCGTGGCGCAAATCCCGTTCTGGCCGGTCTTGATCCTGCCGCAAGGCGTTTTGCTGGTGTTTCTCTTTACGCTCAGCCACGAATGCACCCATAAGACCCCTTTTCGAACAGGATGGCTAAACGATGCCGTCGGACATCTGGTCTCGGTACCAATTGCCTTGCCTTTTGTTTGGTTCCGCTATTTCCACCTCGCCCATCACAAATGGACCAATGACCCTCAGCGCGACCCAGAGCTGGGCGGCAAACCAAGGCCTGACAACTGGTCTGACCTGTTGATCTACCTGAGCGGTTGGACCTATTGGAGCGGTATGGCAAAGGTACTGGTTCAAAACGCGAGCGGCCACCTGGATGCGCCTTACCTTCCGAAACGCCAACACAACGCAATGAAGGTCGAAGCCCGCATTCTGCTTGGTCTCTATACGTTAACCCTCATCAGCCTGACTTACAGTACGATACTGTTCTGGGTCTGGCTTCTTCCGGTGCTGGTTGCTCAACCCGTTTTACGCCTTTACCTGCTGGCCGAGCACGGCCTCTGCCCGCCGGTGGCAAACATGCTCGAGAACTCCCGCACGACCTTCACCAACCGAGCCTTGCGGTTTCTGGCCTGGAACATGCCATACCATGCCGAGCATCATTCCTTCCCCAATGTGCCATTCCATCACCTGCCCGCGCTGCACCACTGGATGCGCGCGCATCTGAAATCCACGTCCAACGGCTATGCGGAGTTCACCAAAGACTACACCCGCACGCTCAGCACATAATATCCGCTCTTCATCTGGCCCCAAATACCTCGGGGGAGGCGCGCTTGCGCGACGGGGGCAGCGCCCCCTATTCGTTGCTTCGGCTTTTGATCAACATGCTGATCAGAGGCACCAAAACCGTCGTCGCCGACCCCAATGGATTCGAGCCGATGCTTTTGACCGCCTGCACGACTTCGCGCGCTTCAGTCGCCACCTCCTCCAACTCATCCTCAATGTCTGCGATTGCCATGTCACGGACCTCAACCGCCGGCGCGACTTCATCCTCAACGCTGCTGCGGCGTGCAATCAGAACCAACAGCCCCGCAAAACCAAGATTGCCAAGCGCCAATACCGCAGAAGCTGAAGCTGGCGACATTGTACTTTGCAGGGCAAAGAACAGCGCTAGGTTCAAAAGCACGAGGGCCAACAGCGCAGCAATACCCGCAATTCCAAATAATATCGTCTGCTGCTGCACCACGGCCAAGCGACGGCGTGCAATCAGGCGTTCTGTCCGATAGATCGTTACCAGATTTCTGCTTAATCTGCTCATGGCTTGCCTCCTAACCCTGCGCGCGTCCGACGACATACCCCAGCGAGAACGCAATCAGTAACGCTGTGATCGGATATTCTTTTTGCAAGCGGCCAAATTCCTCGACCACATCCTCGCCCAAAGCCTGCGCTTGACTCAGGTCGATCCCATGCTCTTCCAGAAGCTTTCGAATTTCATCCGATGATTTGGTATGCTCATCTCGCTCCTTGGGGGCCGGGTCTTGGTTGACCCGCACTTCCAACGTTGCGTTGCGCTTCCGTAATTTCTCTAATTCAGCTTCAAGCTCTGCCTTGGTCGCCATAATGCCTTGCCCTTGATCCGTGGGTCCGGGGCAACCGTCGCACAACAAGCTGTTATTTTGAACTGTTTTCGGCTGATGCTAGCCAACAGCGTCCATCGAAACCGAACTTACAACCCCACCCCCAACCAGCGCCTGTACGCCGGTTGTGCCGGGGCACGACGTCGGCAGGCCACGCGCCACACGTACCGCCAGATAGGCAAAGGCCTGCGCCTCGAGCATATCACCATCCAGTCCCACTGCTTCAACCGGCTCCACCGGGCAATCCAGCGACACGCGCAACATCTCCATCAAAACCGGATTGTGGCGCCCACCTCCAGTGACCAGCACGCAGGACGGAGGTTTCGGACAATGCTCCATCCCCTGTACGACACCTGCGGCACACATCCCGGTCAGGGTCGCCACGGCGTCCGCATCGTTCAATTCCTTCACCAGACCGATCATTTCCGCGAAATCGTTCCGGTCCAAAGACTTGGGTGGCATTCGAGCAAAGTATGGCTCAGCCAGAAACAGCTCCAACGCGCCCATTTCGACGGTTCCAACCCGCGCAAGCGCCCCGTCCCGATCCATGGGCAACCCCAGTCGGGCTTGCATCAGATCGTCCACAGGCGCGTTTGCAGGCCCGGTGTCAAAGGCGAGCAAAGCGCCCGGCGCTTCGGGGCCGTCAAAGGACGGATCAACATAGGTCAGATTGCCGACCCCACCCAGGTTCAGAAAACACAGGGGTCGGTCCGCGCCGAACCACTTGGCGCAGGCAAAATGAAAGAACGGCGCTAGCGGAGCCCCCTCGCCCCCCATCGCCACATCATCGCTGCGGAAATCCCAAACCACCGGACGCCCCAGCGCCTGCGCCAGCCCCAGACCGTCACCCACCTGCAAGGTTCCACGCCCGCGCGGCTCATGCGCAACGGTCTGGCCGTGAAAACCGATAAGATCGACCTCTTCGAATTCAGACAGTGCCTCGGCATGGGCAAAAGTGACCATCTCAGCCGCTGCATCGACATCGGGCCCATGCCACTGACCCAGCGCTGCCCGCAGCACGTCTCGCTCTGCGTCTGAATAAGCGCGATAGCTACTTTGTCCAAACCCCATAATCTGGTGGCCGTCAGTTTCGACCATCGCGGCATCCACCCCGTCCATCGAGGTGCCCGACATCGCGCCCAGTGCCCGGATCACCCCGTGTTTGCTGATGGTCTGGCTCACGCCTGCCTCCTGAACTGGCTGTCTTCTTCGCCGCATCCGAGTCCTTGAGTACACCTCTGGGTTGCAGCCCGGTCAAACTGCCTTTTGTTTGCACAAAAACGCAAGCGTTCTCATGTAGCGGTTCATATTTTTCGCTAACCGCGTGGCCGGATCGACACCCACCCTCAATTAAAAAACGTGGCTTTTCCTCATCGGCGCTGCCGCCTATACAGTGCCCCGCAACATTAACCCAAAGGGCACGATATGACCTACCACCCCAAATCGGATTTCATCGCCACGATGATCGAGCGCGGCTTTCTCGCCGATTGCACCGATTATCAGGGCCTTGACGACGCGCTGATCAGTGGGTGTAAACCGGCCTATATCGGCTTTGATGCAACGGCCAAGTCGTTGCATGTGGGCAGCCTGATCCAGATCATGATGCTGCGCTGGTTCCAGAAAACCGGCCACCAGCCGATCACACTGATGGGCGGTGGGACGACCAAGGTGGGCGATCCTTCGTTCCGCGCGGATGAACGCCCCCTTCTGGGCCCCGAACAGATCGACGAGAACATCTCGGGCATCAAGAAGGTGTTCGCCGCCTATATCGACTATGACACGGACGCCGAGAACAAGGCGCTGATGCTGAACAATGCCGAATGGCTGGACGACCTGAACTACCTCGATTTTCTGCGCGATATCGGGCGCCATTTCTCGGTCAACCGGATGCTGTCGTTTGAATCTGTGAAGTCGCGGCTGGATCGTGAGCAGTCGCTGAGCTTCCTCGAGTTTAACTACATGATCCTGCAGGCCTATGACTTCCTGGAACTGAACCGCCGTTATGGCTGTGTTCTGCAAATGGGCGGCAGCGACCAGTGGGGCAACATCGTCAACGGTATCGACCTGACCCGCCGTGTTCTGGATCACGAGATCTATGGCCTGACCTCGCCTCTGCTGACCACCAGTGACGGCAAGAAAATGGGTAAGTCTCAGGACGGTGCGGTCTGGCTGAACGCCGAGATGCGCTCGCCCTATGAGTTCTGGCAGTTCTGGCGCAACACCACCGACGCGGATGTGGGGCGGTTCCTGAAGCTATATACCGAATTGCCGGTGGACGAGTGCGACCGTCTGGGCGCGCTGGCCGGGTCCGAGATCAATGAAGCCAAGATCCGTTTGGCCAATGAGGTCACAACCCTGCTGCACGGCGTACAGGCCGCGGCCAATGCCGAAGCCACCGCGCGCGAAGTGTTCGAAAAAGGCGGCGTAGGTGGAGACCTGCCGACACTGACCCTCAGCGCTGATGAGTTGGGTGACGGTATTTCCATCGTGCAGATCATCGTCAAATCCGGTCTGGCAAAATCCGGCAAAGAGGCCAAGCGCCTGATCGCCGAGAACGGGGCCAAGCTGGATGATGCGCCGCTGACCGATGCGGGAATGATGATCGACGCAGGCGCGCTGTCATCGCCCATCAAGCTGAGCGCAGGCAAAAAACGTCATGCGCTGGTTCAGCTCGGTTGATGGCTCGCCCGCCTCTATGCACCTAAGACACAACTCAAACGGCCACCTGACGGTGGCCGTTTCTTTTTGAAGAACCTGGCGGAGCTTAACGGAGACCCCTTCCGCCATTGCCGTTTCCGCCACCGCCGTTTTGGGCACCGTTGCCCTGGCCATTGTTGCCGCCACCGTTGCCAGTGCCAGGCCCAGAGCCCCCGGTGTTCCCCCCGCCATTACCGGGGTTCCCGTTGTTGCCGTTTCCGTTACCAGGGCCACCGTCTCCAACGCCGCCGTTGCCACCGTTTCCACCGCCGCCGTTGCCGCCATATCCACCGCCGCCGTTGCCGCCATTTCCACCGCCGCCGTTGCCGCCGTCTCCACCGCCGCCGTTGCCACCGTCTCCACCGCCGCCGTTGCCACCGTCTCCACCGCCGCCGTTGCCGCCGTCTCCACCGCCACCGTTGCCACCGCCGCCGTCTCCACCGCCGCCGTTGCCACCGTTTCCACCGCCGCCGTTGCCTCCGTCTCCACCGCCGCCGTTGCCTCCATCTCCACCGCCGCCGTTACCGCCGTTTCCACCGCCCGGCGATCCTGGATTTGCAGCATCCGCAAACGCCTCACCAAGCGGTTCAGACCCTCGGCTTTCACCACGATTATTGCTTAACCCCGACAGGCTTGCCGTCGGCAAATCCGTCAAAAGCGAGGCAAGCCCCGGACATTGCGCCCCGACAACTTGCAGCGTTGTTTCAAAATCCGACCGTCTCTGAAGCCTCTCCAGAAAACTCGGCGTCACCTGAACGCAGTCACACAACCCCGCGTAATCCCCGGCATTGGCCAGGCTTCGGGCCGTTTTTCCAGTACAGACTTCCGGTGCAGCAGATGCACTGCCAATCATCACCAATCCCAAAACAGGCGCGACAAAAACCGCACCCAGCGCTTGTTTCTTACTCGTAACCATATCGGCACCTCCTGGCGATAAAACACATGACGGTCCAAATCTCTTCGCTCACGAAAAGGCGCTTTTTCGTGAGGACAGGATTAATTTGTCTTCAGGAACGGAAGCGCAGCCCGGATGGACAGCGTCTTCATCAAAGGTATGGACACCGCACCCGCGAACCAGTTATTGAACAAGTGTTCATATCTATGGGAGGAGTTCACCATGCACCTGTCCACCACAGCAGCACTTGTCACCGGCGGCGCGTCCGGCCTCGGCGAAGCCACGGCCCGCCATTTTGCCTCTGAGGGTGCACAGGTCACGATCTTGGACCGCGACGTAGAACGTGGCACGCAGGTCGCCGCCGAGATCGGCGGGCATTTCGCGCAGACGGATGTGACCGATGAGGATTCGGTGGCCGCTGCTGTAGGTCATGGCATGGCCAAGATGGGCAAGATCACCGCAGTCGTGAATTGCGCGGGCATCGCGTATGGCATCAAAACGGTTGGCAAGGAAGGCCCCCACCCTCTGGATGCCTTCCAGCGCACAATCGACATCAATCTGGTTGGTACGTTCAACGTCTCACGTCTGGCCGCTGCCGAGATGTCAAAGAATGACCCCGAACCAGACGGCGCGCGGGGCGTGATCATCAACACGGCCTCTATCGCGGCATATGACGGCCAAAAGGGTCAGGCGGCCTATGCAGCATCCAAAGGCGGCGTCGTCGGCATGACCCTGCCGATGGCCCGCGATCTGGCCTCGACCGGCATTCGGGTCATGACCATCGCGCCGGGCATCTTCATGACCTCGATGCTGGCGGGGCTGCCCGAAGAAGTACAGCAGCAACTCGCCGCCGACGTCCCGAACCCGGCCCGTTTAGGGGACCCGAAAGAATACGGACGGCTGGCCGCATTCATTGTCGAGATGGGTTACCTGAACGGTGAGGTCATCCGCATCGACGGAGCGCTGCGGATGCGCTAAATCTGTCGCATGTCGGAACGTGAAAAAATGCAGTCCGGACAGTGGTATTGCTGTCTGGACCCAGAACTGGACGAACTTCGTGCACGGGCAAGAGGTGCGGTTCACGCGCACAACACCAGCCCACCTGACGCACGCGGAGCGATGGCACCCGAGCTGCGTGCCTTGCTAGGTCAAGTAGGTGAAGACTGTTTCCTCGAAGCCCCGTTTCATTGCGCCTATGGGATGAACATCCATCTGGGCAAACGGGTTTATTTCAAAGCCGGTTGCGTCGTTCTGGACACCGCCCTGGTGCGGGTCGGAGACGACACGATGTTTGGCCCCAATGTCCAGATCTATTGCGCCCAACATGCCAAAGACCCGGCTGAGCGGGCCCAAGGACTGGAAATCGGCTTACCAGTCACAATTGACAAGCATGTTTGGGTGGGCGGAGGCGCAATTCTGTTGCCCGGTCTCTCTATCGGCAACAATGCCACGATTGGCGCAGGCAGCGTCGTTACCAAGGACGTTGCCGCCGGAGAGACCGTAGTGGGAAACCCAGCAAAAAGCCCGAACCGCTAAGCGCTTTCAGACTTTTCTTCGAGCATTAGCCACTCTTCCTCGGCCGCCGACAGCTTTTCCTGCCGTTCAACCAGCGCCTCGGTGGCCTTCTGGAACTTTACAGGCTTACGGCTGAACAGCTCCGGGTCAGACATCAGTTCTTCCAGCTTGGCGATCTCGGCCTCAAGACGCGCAATCTCGTCAGGCAATTTGTCCAACCGGTGCTTTTCCGAGAAAGACAAACCCGACTTCGGCTTAGCCTCTTGCTTGACCTTTGGCTTTGAGGCCTTTGCTTTCTCTTCTTTTTTTCCGACCACATCACCCCGTTGCGCACTGTAATCCGACCACCCACCGGCATAAACCGTGGCACGACCATTGCCCTCCATCGCAATGGTCGTCGTGGCCACCCGATCCAGAAAATCCCGGTCGTGGCTGACCAACAGAACCGTGCCGTCGTAATCGTCGAGAAGCTCTTGCAACAAATCCAGCGTTTCGACATCCAGATCGTTGGTCGGTTCGTCCAGCACCAGAAGGTTCGAGGATTTCGCCATCAGCTTCGCCAGCAACAGCCGCGCTTTTTCACCACCAGACAGGGACTTAACGGCCGCTCTTGCCTGCCGTTCGTCAAACAGGAATTCCTTGAGATACCCCACAACATGCTTTGGCTGTCCGCCCACCATCACCTGATCGGCCTTACCCGACACCCGCATTTCGGGGTCGCCGGTCAGGCTGTCCCAAAGGGACATCTCGGGATCCAGTTGAGCACGCGTCTGATCAAACACCGCAATTTCAAGATTCGTGCCCAGCGACACCGTACCTTCGTCCGGCTGGACCTGCCCCAACAACATCTTCAGCAGCGTGGTCTTACCCACCCCGTTTGGCCCAACAAAGGCCACGCGATCACCGCGCTGCACCAGCAGATCAAAACTCCGAACGATCTGCTTGTCGTCAAACCCTTTGAACAGCCCTTTGGCCTCGATCACTTTACGACCCGATTTCGGCCCGGCCTCCAGCGTCATGGCAGCCGAACCCTGACGCTTGATCTGCGCAGCCTTTTCGGCGCGCAGAGCCTTCAGTGCCCTAACCCGGCCTTGGTTGCGCTTGCGTCGGGCGCTGATGCCCTCAACCGCCCATTTGGCTTCAGACTTGATCAACCGGTTAAGCTTGTGACGCTGCTGATCCTCTTCTTCCCACACCTTGTCCCGCCAGGCCTCAAAAGCGTCAAAGCCCTGCTCTCGCCGCCGCACCGCGCCGCGATCGATCCAAAGCGTTGCCCGCGTCAACGCCCGTAAAAAGGCCCGGTCGTGCGAGATCAGCACAAAGGCGGCGCGTGTTGCGCCAAGCTCGCGCTCAAGCCAAGCAATGGCTTCAATATCCAAATGGTTGGTCGGTTCATCCAACAACATCAGATCCGGCGCTTCAGCCATCAACTTGGCCAAGGCCGCCCGCCGCCGTTCACCACCCGATGCCGTCTCAACAGGGCGAGACGGGTCAAATTTCAACCCTTCGCCAGCGCGCTCAACCTTGTACAATTCGCCCAGTTCCAAACCGCTGGACGCATAATCCCCCAGCGTCGCAAACCCTTCCATGGTTGGGTCTTGCTCCATATACCCCACGGATTTTCCCGGCGGCACAACGATCTCACCTTGATCGGCTTCGACCAGACCCGCCATCACTTTCATTAGAGTCGACTTCCCAGACCCGTTTCGTCCCACCAAGGCAACGCGGTCGCCGGGCTGGACTACCAAATCAAGGTCGGAAAACACCGGATCGCCCCCGAAGGTCAGGGAAATGCCGGACATCTGCAACAAAGGAATTCTCGCCATGCCCGCCAGCTAAACCGGCTAGGCAGGCGCGTCAACGCCCCTGCTTCTTCTCGTCAAAAATACGGAATCATTCGACCACCGCCCTCAGCAACCGTTTCCGCGCCGGGGGAATCGCCCCAATCTCCAGCCCGGTGAACACATGCAGCGTGTTCATGTGCCGATCTACAACCGCGTGATCACTGACCCAGCCGCCCATCAACAGGTAAGTTCGCAACAAGGGCGGCATCCGTAACATGGCCCGTTTCACATCCGGTCTGCGCCGCAGACGCGCAGCAAAGCGAAACACATCCGGAGCCTTCACCCGCGGCAACCAGCGTTTAGGAGCCAGATGGCGGTCTTTTAGCATGGCAAAAGCATCCAGATAGTGCTCGGTCTCGGTTCCTGCAAAAGAGGAACAACCAAACAGCATCTCAACACCATTTTGGTCCACATATGCCGTCATCGCCCCCCAAGCGGCTCGCAGGATATCTGCGTCGTTACAATCGGGGTGGACGCAAAACCTGCCCATCTCGACCATACGACCGGAAAAACCTGCCAGCGCTGAAAGATCATAAAATTGTGCCGAATAGCTACGCCCGATCTCGCGACCATGATCCATGGTCAGCATCCGAAAACAGCACACCAACTGCTGCTCATAGCGCATGTCTTCGACCAAGACATGGCTGCACCGTACATCCAAAGCGTCGCTGTCTAATTGTTGCGTGCCAAACGCAAATGTACGCAACGCCTGCGCGGCGTTGATATCCACTGCCGATTGCGCCAATCGGGCGCGATAGCGCCCTTTGCTCAACAGTACCGCTGTCGCCACGGTCGCATCCTCCACGGTTGCTGACCCATTGTTGTCGTCGTGACCTCGCTAACACAAGACATGTGACTGTCTTGTGACCCGCACACTGCAGAAGACAAAATTAGTTGGCGCCCGGAATATTGGCCGGGTTGAAGTTGCCGATATTGCCAAGCAGCTGTCGCAGGAAGCCTTTGTCCTGAACGTTGGAATCGGTCACACGGCGCTCCAATGGAATAACCAGGCCGTCTTCAAGGCCAAAGCGCTCGATATTGCTGACGACGCCACGCTGGTCAAAGCTGATGGCGACCAACTCGCGTGATACAACCTCGGGCCGTTTCGGGCCGTAGTGGCGCACCCGCGAGCGGACATAGTAAAAGCCTGAATCCCTCACCACACCCGAAGCGCCCGGAGCGCCGATGGCTTCTTCCACGGTGTCGCGCGTATCGACACCAACTTTGATTTCGGCCAGATCCTCGGCCGGCGGCACGTAACCGTGATTCTTGAAGATTGGCGTACAGGCCCCGATCGCGGCCAGACAGGCAACAAACACAAGCGATTTCGTCGCTGGTTTCAACCGGTTCATTACCTTCAACATGCGCACCCTCTTGCCTTGGCCTTCTGCGGCTTCTATCCGATTACAGAAACCGCTGCCACGGTTCAACACATAGAAAGGCTCACAAATGAGCAACCTTACATCACTTCGGGTGGCCGATCTGCCTCAGAACGCTCCAACTCCGTTCGATCTGCGCCCTTCTGCCGCTTCGTTAGACGAGATTCGGCAAGATCTGGGATTGCTGGGTTTGCGCAAGCTCAGCTTTGTCGGAGAGATCCGAGCGCAGGGCAAGCGCGACTGGGTTCTCAACGGCAAGCTTGGGGCCACTGTCATCCAGCCCTGCGTCGTGACCCTCGACCCTGTCACAACCCGTATTGATGTCCCGGTTCATCGCACCTTTCTGGCCGATTGGACCGATCCTGATGAACCCGAGTTCGAGATCCCTGAAGATGACGAATCCGAACCGCTGGGTCCCGAGATTGATCCGGCACTGGTCATGGTCGAGGCGCTGGCGCTGGCATTGCCGCAATACCCACGCAAGGACGGGGCAGAACTGGGCCAGGTCGACTATACAGAGCCAGGCAAACAGGCCATGACCGACGAAGACGTCAAGCCATTTGCCGGATTGGCGGGTTTGCGCGACGCGCTGAAAAAAGACGAGTGACAGGGGGCTGATTTCCTGTCATAGCAGGCGGCCAGAAAAATCGCTTGAACATGACGAGAATCGCAGTATTTTCGCGCGCTCATCGGATTTTGGGTTGGACATTGCGGGGCTGGTCGCCTAAACGCGCGTCAAACCACGATAAAACGAAATATGAAACCCGGTCGGCGGCGAATCTGCTGACCCTCAGTAGACAAAGGTTGAGACCATGGCCGTCCAACAGAACAAAGTTTCCAAGTCGCGTCGCAACAACCGCCGCGCACACGACGCTCTGGTTGCTGCAAACCCGAACGAATGCCCCAACTGTGGCGAGCTGAAGCGCCCGCATCACGTTTGCGCATCCTGCGGCCACTATGATGATCGTGAAGTCGTCGCACAGGCCGACGAAATCGACCTGGACGAAGACGCAGCCTAAGCCTGATTGAGCGCAGGCCGAGGCATGACTGAACAGCCCACGCACGCCGGACGGATCACCATCTCGGTCGACGCCATGGGTGGGGACGAGGGTCCCGCAGTTGTTGTTGCCGGTCTGGCAAAGTCGGCTGACAAGAACCCGGATATTGGGTTCTTGCTGCACGGTCCCGAGCAGGTCCTGCGAAAGCTAGTCGCAAAACGGCGTGTCCTTGAGGGGCGCGTCGTTTTTCGTGATTGTCCGGACGTCGTCACGATGGAGGACAAGCCAAGTCAGGTTGTGCGCAACGGCAAGCAAACTTCGATGTGGTCCACGCTGGAGGCTGTGCGCCAGGGCGAGGCACATGGTGCGGTGTCTTGTGGAAACACCGGTGCGCTGATGGCGCTGTCGATGATGCGCCTGCGCAAACTGCCGGGCGTGAACCGCCCGGCCATTGCGATTCTGTGGCCTTCGCGCAACCCTCAGGGGTTCAACGTGATGCTCGACGTAGGCGCCGACGTCCGCGCCGACGCCAAGGATTTGCTGCAATATGCCCTGATGGGCGCTTCATATGCGCGCAATGGCATGGCGCTTGCACGGCCCCGCATTGGGTTGCTGAATGTCGGCACCGAAGAACACAAGGGCCGCGCCGAGCTGAAAGAAGCGCACGCAATGATCACCGAGTTTGCAGAGCAGGCAAATTTCGAGTTTGTGGGCTTTGTCGAAGGCAGCGACATTCCGGGCGATAAGGCGGATGTCATTGTCACGGATGGGTTTACCGGCAATGTTGCGATTAAGACCGGTGAGGGTACAGCCAGCCTGATCGGTGACCTGCTGCGCCAGGCTTTCAAGTATTCTCCGCTGTCCCGGCTGGCTTCGATCCTGGCCATCACGTCGTTAAACCGTCTAAAGAAACGGATCGACCCAAGGCGTGTAAACGGCGGCGTCTTTCTTGGGCTGAACGGCACCGTGGTGAAATCTCATGGCGGCGCAGACGCGACCGGCGTGTCGGCTGCAATCAAGCTGGCCTTTACGCTGGCGCAATCGGGCTTTTCCGAAAAATTGGCCGCGCGGGTTGCATCCACAGCCCAGCTTGCACAAGATGCCGCGCAAGCTGCGCCGCAGACCGAAAAATAATCAAAAAGGCAGTACCCCAACATGGCAGGCCGTTCAGTTGTAGTAGGTGTCGGGCATTATTTGCCGGAACGCATTGTTCCCAATTCCGAGTTTGAGAAAACGCTGGACACAACCGACGAGTGGATCCGAACGCGATCGGGCATTGAACGCCGCCATTTCGCAGCCGAGGGTGAAACGACCTCGGATCTGGCGACAAAAGCTGCCGAGGCGGCTTTGGCAGATGCCGATTTGAGTGCGGATGACATTGACGCCATCGTCGTAGCGACATCGACAGCTGATCTGACCTTCCCGTCTGCGGCAACCATGGTTCAGGCCCGGCTTGGCATGACCAAGGGGTTTGCCTTTGACGTACAAGCCGTTTGCGCGGGATTCGTTTTTGCACTTTCCAACGCGAATGCGCTGATTGTTTCGGGTCAGGCCAAACGCGTGCTGGTTATCGGCGCCGAGACGTTCTCTCGGATCATGGACTGGACGGATCGCTCCACCTGCGTCCTGTTCGGCGACGGAGCCGGGGCGTTGGTGTTGGAAGCTCAGGAAGGCAACGGCACTTCGGAAGATCGCGGCATTCTGGCAACCGATCTGAACTCGGACGGTCGCTACAAGGATCTGCTGTATGTCGATGGCGGAGTATCAACGCAATCCACAGGGCATTTGCGTATGCAAGGCAACCAAGTGTTCCGCCATGCTGTTGAAAAACTTACAAAAACTGCTGAAACTGCGCTCGAACGCGCGGGTCTGGGCAACTCGGACGTAGACTGGATCGTGCCGCATCAGGCCAATATCCGCATCATTCAGGGCACCGCCAAGAAAATGGGCTTGCCTATGGAGAACGTCGTGGTGACGGTTCAGGATCATGGCAACACCTCGGCCGCATCGATTCCGCTGGCACTTTCGGTGGGCAAACAGCGTGGGCAGATCAAGCCTGGCGACCTGATCGTGACCGAAGCTATTGGCGGCGGCTTGGCATGGGGCGCGGTTGTTCTGCGCTGGTAACCGGCGCAAACCAGCTTACACAGCCGCCCGCAATTCATTGATATTGACAGCGAATTTGCCATACCCATATGCTTTGATATCAACAGGGGAAATGGCATGGGCGATAAAACACTGACTCGAATGGATCTGAGCGAAGCCGTCTTTCGCGAGGTTGGGCTTTCACGAAACGAAAGCGCACAGCTGGTTGAAAGTGTTCTGAACCACATGTCCGACGCTCTGGTGCGCGGTGAGCAGGTCAAGATTTCATCCTTCGGCACGTTCAGTGTACGCGACAAGACCGCCCGTGTTGGTCGCAATCCTAAAACCGGTGAAGAAGTTCCAATTCAGCCGCGCCGCGTGCTGACTTTCCGCCCGTCGCATCTGATGAAGGATCGCGTCGCTGCCGGGAATCGCAAGTAACCCCGAGGTCGCGCGGATATGAGCAAGTCTCCCGACGCGTTTCGCACGATCAGCGAAGTTGCGGATTGGCTTGGTGTTCAGGCCCATGTTCTGCGTTTCTGGGAAAGCCGGTTCACGCAGGTGAAACCGGTCAAACGGGCGGGTGGACGCCGGTACTATCGCCCCAATGACATGCGGCTTTTGGGCGGGATCAAAAAGCTTCTCCACGAAGACGGAATCACGATCAAAGGCGTTCAGCGCATTCTGCGCGAGCAAGGCGTGGCGCATGTTGCGTCGCTGTCGCAATCCTTGGACGACCCGTCCCCGGCTCCATCCTCGCCCGTTGAAGACACCGTGGTGCCTTTCGAACCGAAACCTGCACCAGTTACCGAACAGATTCATATGGATTTGGGCGAAACAACTGCGCCCAAGGTAAAAGAAGATGCTCAGATCGACGCGGCACCAGCTGCCAACCAGCAGCCGGTTGCAGAGCCCCAGCTTGACGCCTCTCCGATCTTGGGGGGAATCGCCTCGTTGGCGTGGAACCGGGCAGAGTTTGACGACGACCTGTTGCGCCGAATCGCCCCGATTGCAAAAGACCTGCGCCACTGGCTGGATCGTGTCGAGACACAGGCGACGGGTTAGGAAAAAAGGCAGTGTTTTCCTCTTGCCCCTGCCGGGAAAATCTTTATGAACACCCCAACGTCGGGCTATGGCGCAGCCTGGTAGCGCGTCCGTCTGGGGGACGGAAGGTCGCAGGTTCGAGTCCTGCTAGCCCGACCAAATCACACCGACGTTTATGGCACACAGGCCAGATCCCGCTCTGGCACCAGAGGGGATCGAGATGACAGGTGTTTGCCCAAACCAACAGATTGAGGCGATGATCGCGCGCGGCGAGATCACGGCCAGCCCGGACGTTCTGCCTGCTCAGATTCAACCAGCAAGCCTTGATTTACGTCTGGGAACAGTCGCTTACCGCGTCCGCGCTTCGTTTCTTGCAGGCGAAGGGCGAACCGTCGCAGATCGTTTGACCGAGTTCGAGATGCACCGCATCGATATCACGGACGGGGCCGTTCTGGAAAAAGGTTGCGTCTATTTAGTTCCGTTAATGGAATCAATCGCCCTGCCAGACCATATGAGCGCTGTTGCAAATGCCAAAAGCTCGACCGGACGGCTGGACCTTCTGACCCGGACTATCACCGATGGCGGCACCGAGTTTGACCGGGTGCCTGCTGGATACGCAGGCCCACTCTATGCTGAAATCTGCCCGCGCTCGTTCTCGGTGCTGGTGCGTCCGGGCATGCGTCTGAATCAGATTCGCTTCCGTCAGGGTCAAGCCGTGCTCTCGGACGCTGAATTGAAAGCCTTACATGCTGAATCGCCACTGGTCGACGGCCCTGCTGTTATTCAGGACGGACTAGGTTTCTCAGTGGATCTGCAGCTTCCCGAGACCGATCTGGTTGGCTACCGCGCCAAGCCTCACACCGGGGTCATCGATCTGGATCGTATCGGCGAATACGACCCGCAGGACTATTGGGAAGAAGTGCGCACCAAGGATGGTTGTATTATCCTTGATCCTGGTGCGTTCTATATTCTTGTCAGCCGTGAAGCAGTACATATCCCGCCAATGTACGCCGCTGAAATGGCACCTTATCTGGCGATGGTTGGCGAATTCCGGGTGCACTATGCCGGGTTCTTTGACCCCGGCTTTGGCCATACCGCCGCCGGCGGGGCCGGATCGCGCGGTGTTTTAGAGGTTCGCTGCCACGAAGCACCTTTTGTGCTGGAGCACGGACAAGTTGTCGGGCGTCTGGTCTATGAGAAAATGGCCGAAATGCCGACGCAATTGTACGGCGCGGGCATTGCATCAAACTATCAGGGTCAGGGCTTGAAACTGTCCAAGCACTTCAAGGCTGTTGGGTAAGTTCTAGAATTTCATGAACCTGCGCATCTGCCGGCTCATCTTCTCGGCCTGCCGAAGCTTTTGGGCATGATCAGATGAATTGGCGTGCTTTGGCCCCTTGGATGTGGCGTCGCCCTTGCCCATGCGACTGGCCATATCAATGCCCTTGTTCACGCCTTTGTTGACCAGTCGGCGCATGACCTGACGCACAATCATATCAATGATCCGATTTGCATTCATTGCTCAACTCCCTGTCCTCAGGGTTAAAGATAGGCGCTTTATGCGGCAACAAAAGGGCTGCGCAATCACTCTTCCTCGAACAGCTCGGTCTGATCTTCGTCGGCCTCGTCCTCACGCCCTTCACCCAGGGGAATGGCACCCGGCGGAGGCCGGTTTTCGAGAAGCCCAGCCGCCCGAAGTTCTTTCAGGCCAGGCAGGTCACGCGCGTTTTCCAGACCAAAGTGATCCAGGAATTCTGGCGTTACAACAAAGGTCACAGGACGACCCGGTGTCATACGACGGCGGCCCAGCTTGATCCACTCCATCTCCAAAAGCTGATCAATGGTTCCGCGCGAAACCGAAACCCCACGGATTTCCTCAATCTCGGCCCGTGTACAGGGCTGATGATAGGCGACGATGGCCAGAGTTTCGATCGCTGCGCGGCTCAGCTTGCGGGTCTCGACCGTTTCCTTCTGCATCAGAAAACCCAGATCCGGGGCAGTCCGAATGGCCCAGGCATCGCCCACACGCACCACGCGCACGCCACGCCCTTCATAGCGTTTCTGAAGCAATTCAACCGCTTGCGCCGCATCGCTTCCGTGGGGCATCCGGGCCTCCAGATCCGCAATTGTCACCGGCTCAGAACTGGCAAACAGAACAGCCTCGACCATGCGTTCCTGTTCCGCCAGCGGAGGAGCTTCGAACAGAGTACCGGTCTCTTCAGGGGCGTCAGTCACGTGTCTCGGTCCTCTTTCGCAGATGGATCGGAGCGAATGTCTCGCTCTGTTTCATCTCCATATGTCCTTCTTTCACCAGCTCTAACGAGGCCGCAAAAGTTGCCGCCGTTGCGGACCTGCGGCGCACCGGGTCGGCGTCCCAGCCCTCCGGCAGGTACGTCTCCATGTCGGTCCACGCTCCGGCAAAGCCAATCAACGGTCGCATCCGTTCCAGCGCTTGTTCCATCGTGAAGACCGAGTCGCGATCCATCACAAAGGGGCGGAATTCGTCGCGGGTGCGGATACGGGCGTAACCCTGCATCAAATCCAGCAGCGTGGCGGAATAGGTTACAGTGCGGATACGGGTGATATCTTCGCCCTGCCCGCGCTTGAAGAAATCGCGGCCCAACTGATCGCGTGCCATCAACCGCGCAGCCGCATCGCGCATGGCCTGAAGGCGTTCCAGCTGAAACGCCAGATGCGCAGCCAGTTCCTCGCCCGATGGACCTTCGTCATCGGGGTCCGGAGGTAACAGCAACCGGGATTTGAGAAAGGCCAGCCACGCGGCCATCACCAGATAGTCGGCGGCCAGTTCGATCCGCAGCGCACGGGCCTTTTCTACAAAAGCCAGGTACTGCTGCGCCAGCGCCAGAACCGAGATTTTCCGCAAGTCCACTTTCTGCGTACGCGACAAGGTCAGCAGAACGTCCAGTGGTCCTTCGAACCCGTCGACATCAACAATCAGCGCTTCGGCCGCAAGACGATCCGCGACCGAGACAGGGTCTTCGCTAAAGAGGTTATCGTTCATATACCTGCCCGCCCATTAGGGCAGATAGTTCCGCCTCGGCGGCGGGGATGTCAAGTTCCTGAGGAGGTTTGCGCATCGCCAGCGCCCGTTCTGCGCGGGCTTGTGCCTGATCGGTCATCTCTCCGGCACTTTCCATCACTGCGGCACGATCTGCAAAACTGCCATTGCAGTGCAGAACAACGTCACAGCCTGCCTGAATGGCCTGACGTGACACGTCCGACGGTGTACCGCTCAGCGCTTTCATCCCGATATCGTCGGTCATGATCAGCCCTTCAAAGCCGATCTTGTCGCGGATCACACGCATCATGGCGGCTGAAATCGTGGCTGGTTGGGGATCGATTTGATCGTAGACCAGATGTGCGGTCATCCCCATCGGCAAATCGTTCAGTGCACGAAACGGCGCGAAATCACTGCTGTCCAATTCGTCCAATGACAGATCGACATGAGGTAAGTCGTAGTGGCTGTCCAGCGTGGAACGGCCATGTCCTGGCATGTGTTTGATTACAGGCAAAACGCCCCCGTGCAAATGCCCCTTTGCTACGGCCCTGCCAATTTTGGAAATCTGTTCAGGATCAGAAGCGTAACAGCGATTCTTGAGAAAAGCGTGCGTATCAGACCGTGCCACATCGACCATGGGGGCGCAGTTGCTGTCGATCCCAAGACTGAACAATTCATCCGCGATTAGGCGATAGCGCAGATACATGGCTCGCTCGGCCTGATCGCCTGCACGGGTCACATGATCCAAGGGTGGCAGCCATTCGCGGGCCAAGGGCGCGCGCAAGCGCTGCACGCGCCCGCCTTCCTGATCAATAGTGATGGGGCAATTGCGCCCGACCGCCTCGCGGAAATCATCGCACAAGGCGCGGACTTGATCGGCGCTTTCGATGTTGCGGGCAAACAGTATGAACCCGAAGGGGTTCATTTGGCGAAACAGGTCCCTTTCTTCCTGCGTCAGACGCAGCCCTTCGGCATCGGTGATCGTGGCGCCAAACTTCACCGGACGGCGACCGGGATACAGTCTGCCCCTTGTGCGACCAGCGCGGCACAGAACTGGCGCGAGTCGCTCAGGTCTTCAAATCCCAAAACACGCAGGCGGTAAAAGGTTCGACCGCCGCTTGAGGTTTTCTGGATAACCCGTTGTTTGTCAGCCATATATTCCCCGAATCGACCACTTAGGTGATCCCATTCGGCCTGCGCCACCTGCGAGCTGTCATAGGCGCCAAGCTGCGCCAGTCGGGTGCCCTTGGCCAACGTGTCGGGGTCAACATCCAACCCAACCGCAGCCTTGACGGCGGCGTTGATGGCGCCCTCAGACGCCTCGCTGGGCGAGATTTGACTGCGCGCAGGGCGTTTAACCGGACGCAAAGACCTGCGAACCCCTGGCAATTCAGCAAGAGCCGGATCCGGCAAAGCCGCTGCAAAATCAACAGGATCAATTGCCGGCTCTTCCTCGGGCGTGGCCAGTGACGCTACTTGCGTCCCGTCTTCGAATTCCTGCTGGGTCTTGGCCGCCTCACCCGCAAGTTCAGCCACCAACGCGTCCACCGCACTTTGGCGCAGACGCGCGGCTTCCTGGGTCGTGATCGGCTCTTCCACCACATGCAGCGCCGGAGTTGGCTTCAGATCGCTGCCAGGCAAATCTTCATCGGTCAGCGACACGGGGCGCGGTGCAAGGATCAGGCGATCAGCCGGGGCCGCGGCGGTGCCTCTGGCGGCAACTGCATTGACGGCCAGACCCTGGTGATCTGCGGGCGTCCCGCCCGGGTTTTCCGGTTGGACGCGCATTGGACCTTCGGCGGCACGTACCACGGGCACGCCGCTCACATCCCGCATGACCAGTTGATAGCCCCATACTCCTACACCAGCGACCAACGCCAATGAGGCGACGGCCCCAAGAACGTTTACGACCCGGCCCAGCCCATACGTGCCGCGCGGTGCGTCATAATCTTGCATATCGTCGGGGTAATCATACGCATCCTCAGAATACGCTTGATTCGGGTAATGCATCTGCTCGGGGCTTTGCTGCCCCGAGTAATCGTAACTCGCCATGTCCGCCTCACTGCCCGTTTCGCACCTGAAAATAAGGCGCGCGGGTCATTTCTTGCCTACCTCGTACCGGCGGTTCGGGCGATATTTGTTACCGCATCTCCTGCGCCGGAGTAACGCCAAGAATACCCAAGCCCGCTGAAATCACAACAGAAACGGCACGGGCCAATGCGATTTTCGACTGGCTTGTGGCAACATCGCCATCCTGGATAAAGCGCAACTGGGTTTCGTCATTGCCCTTGTTCCACAGCGCGTGGAAATCCCCTGCAAGTTCATAGAGATAGAAAGCAACGCGGTGCGGTTCATTGGTGCGCGCGGCGATTTCCACCAGACGCGGCCATTCGGCCAGCTTTTTGGCAACGGTCAGTTCCGAGGCATGGTCGTTCTTGCTCAGATCAGCACCGGAGAGGGTCACGTCATCTGCGGCAATCCCGGCCTCAGCAGCACGGCGCAGAACGCTCATCACACGGGCATGGGCGTATTGCACATAGAACACGGGGTTCTCACGGCTTTGTTCCAACACCAAATCGAAATCGAAATCCAAGGGCGCATCGTTCTTGCGGGTCAGCATCACGAAACGGGTCACATCCGGCCCAACCTGATCGACCACATCGCGCAAAGTGACAAAGTTCCCGGCGCGCTTGGACATCTTGAACGGCTCGCCATTCTTCCACAGCTTCACCAACTGCGTCAGCTTGATATCCAGCGGCACCTTTCCACCAGACAGAGCCGACACCGCTGCCTTCATCCGTTTGACATAGCCGCCATGATCGGCCCCGAACACATCGATCAGCGCGTCAAAGCCACGGCTGACCTTGTCATAGTGATAGGCGATGTCGGGCGCGAAATAGGTCCAGCTGCCATCCGATTTCTTGACCGGGCGGTCCACATCATCGCCGTGCTCGGTCGATTTGAACAGGGTCTGTTCACGCGGCTCCCAATCCTCGGGCTTCTTGCCCTTCGGCGGCTCAAGCACGCCCTCATAGATCAGGCCCTTGTCGGTCAGCGATTGCAGCGCCGCTTCGATCCGACCTGTGCCATAGAGCGACTTTTCCGAGAAGAACACGTCCATCTCAACGCCCAGCGCCTTCAGGTCAGCGCGGATCAGGTCCATCATCGCATCCGTGGCGAAGTTGCGCAGATCTTCCAGCCATTCGCTTTCAGGCTTGTCGATCAGGCTGTCGCCGTATTTCTCTTTCAGCGCCTCACCGATCGGGATCAGGTAATCGCCGGGATACAGGCCTTCAGCGATCTCGGGGCTCAGGCCATTAGCTTCGCGATAGCGCTCATACGCCGAGCGCGCCAGTACATCCACCTGCGCACCGCCGTCGTTTATGTAGTATTCGCGGGTCACATCATGGCCGGAATAGGCCAGCAAGCTTGCCAAAGCATCTCCGAACACGGCCCCCCGCGTATGCCCCACATGCAGCGGACCGGTCGGGTTGGCCGAGACATACTCGACATTGACCTTTTGTCCCTGCCCCAAGGTCGAACGGCCATAGTCCGTGCCCTTCTCCAGCACCGCCGTTAGCACGCCTTGCCAGACTGCGGACGCAAGGCGCAGGTTCAGGAAGCCCGGTCCGGCAACCTCGGCGCTGGTGATCCGGTTATCCGCAGCCAGTTTGCCAGCCAGCACATCGGCAATATCGCGCGGCTTCATCTTGGCCGGTTTCGCCAGCACCATCGCCGCATTGGTCGCCATGTCGCCATGCGCTGCATCACGCGGGGGTTCGACAGCCACGTTGTCAAAGCTCAGCCCTTCCGGCAGCGCGCCTTCGGACTGCATCTGTGCCAGCGCGTCCAATACAAGGCCGCGGATCTCGGAAAACAGGTTCATTTCGGATGTCCTTTTGCTTGCCCGGCGGTTTACCACGCAGCACGGCAAGGTCAATGGACGCCTTGGAACAGTTTGAGATCACGATCCCCGACGGCCCACCGGGCAACCAGCGGGACTATGCGTTTTCAGGGCCCCTTCTTTTCGAGGTCATGATCATGGCCGGTGCGGAAGGTAAAACAGCACTTCCCATGGCGTTAGAAGAGTATCAGGCCGAAATCGCTTGGGACAGTATTGCCACCGATAAACCAACCATCACCACGCACGCTGTTGTTTCACCTTTAGGGATCGGAGGGTATGGCCCCACGATGATCGTATTCCCGCCAACAGACGACGCTGATCAATCGACGAAACAAGCGGGTCAGCAAGTCTGGGGCATCGCTTACATCGCTGTGAAGTGATCAGCCTGTCAGCCGGGCGTGATCCTGCAGAGCAAACCGATCAGTCATACCCGCAATGTAGTCCGAAACAATACGTGCCAAAGCGGTCTCATCCTTGGCAGCTTCAATGTCATTGTGCCAGCGCGCAGGCATCTGTTTCGGGTCATTCAGATAAATGGGGAACAGGTCTTCTACAATCGTTGCGACTTCGGCCCGGACCTTCATGACACTGGGCGCACGATACATCCGAGTGAACAGAAACGCCCGGATTTCACGAAGCTGCGCCCACACCCCACTTGAAAACTGTATGACGGGATAGCCAAGATGGCGGATATCCTCGACAGACTGCGCCCCCGAATTTTCAATCAACTCACGGGAGGAGTTGATTACATCAGAAACCATAACGCCAAACACCCGCCGTAGCGCTTCGTGACGCCTGCGATACAGGTCCAGCTTCGGGTACTTTGCGTCTACATCCGCATAACAAGCCCCTACAATGGGAAGATTGCGCAGGTCATCATCTTCAAAAAGCCCTGCGCGCAACCCGTCCAGAAGATCATGATTGTTGTACGCAATATCGTCAGATAGCGCCGCTACCTGTGCCTCTGCACTGGCATGGGTGTGGAGTTCAAGGTCAAAGCCCCGATTGCATTCGGCCAACGCCCAGGGCAAATCACCCACAACCGGGCCGTTATGTTTGGCGATCCCTTCCAGACATTCCCATGTCAGGTTGCAGCCGTCGAACTCAGCGTAATGACGCTCTAACCTGGTCACAATCCGAATAGCCTGTGCATTGTGGTCAAAACCACCATAAGGCTCCATCAAGGCATGCAAGGCGTCTTCACCAGTATGACCAAATGGCGTGTGGCCGAGGTCATGGGCCAGAGCCACAGCCTCGGTCAGTTCGGGGTTCAGATCCAACGCCCCGGCGATGGTTCGCGCCACCTGAGCCACTTCGATGGAATGGGTCAGACGGGTACGATAGCTGTCGCCCTCATGCTCAACAAAGACTTGCGTCTTATGTTTGAGCCGCCGAAAGGCACTGGCATGAATGATCCTGTCCCGGTCGCGCTGAAAGCATGACCGGAAACTGCTCTCGTCCTCAGGCACCAGCCGCCCTCTTGCGCGCACCGGATCCGAGGCAAAACTCGCTCTGACCAAAGGTCTAGTCCTTGTCGCCTGTCCTTGGGTTCCATATATTGTAGGACGCTAAGGAAATAAACCTTTGGAGAGCGGCATGAATCTGCCCCCAACTGTCACTGAACGCGCCTTTGAGCGTCTGGCCGAGATTGGCGCCGCAGACCAGGGACAAGCCCTGCGTGTTGCAGTGGAAGGCGGCGGTTGCTCGGGCTTTCAATACGAAATCGCGTTGGACACCCCAAGAGAGGATGACCTGATCCTTGAAGGCAAAGGCCAGAAAGTTATCGTTGATGCGATCTCGCTGCCTTTCCTTGAGAACGCAGTCATTGATTTCACACAAGAGCTGATCGGCGCGCGTTTTGTGATCGACAATCCAAACGCGACATCCTCCTGCGGATGCGGCACGTCTTTTTCGATGTGAAACCGGTGGGGGCTTTGCCCCCACACCCCCAAGGTATTTCTAGCCAGATGAAGCAGGGATCCGCTCTCTGACCAAACGATCAGAGAGCTTCACCTGGCGCGGTCATCGGCGCCTCCGCCTGTACCGCTTCAGCAGCATTGATCGAGTTGGTTAAGAATCCGTTTCTTCATCTGGCTGAAAATACCTCGGAGCGCGAGGCAGAGCCTCGCAAACCTGCCCTCCACCTTGCCGCTGGGTTCATTCTGAGCGATAGGTTGCCAATTGCTTCGGAGGATCGCGCATGAAAATCGCCACATTCAACATCAACGGCATCAAAGCGCGGGCCGAGGCCCTTCCCCGGTGGCTGGATGACGCGCAACCCGACGTCGTTCTTTTGCAGGAAATCAAATCCATCGATGAAAATTTTCCACGCGAGATGTTTGAAGAGCGTGGATACAACGTGGAAACCCATGGGCAAAAGAGCTTCAACGGCGTGGCCATCCTGTCGAAGCTGCCGTTGGAAGATGTCTCGCGCGGTCTGCCGGGGGATGACCATGATGAACAAGCACGCTGGATCGAGGCGACAGTCATCGGCAAAAAAGCTCTGCGAATCTGCGGTCTGTACCTACCAAATGGCAACCCGGTACCTGGCCCGAAATACGACTATAAGCTGGCTTGGATGGAAAGACTGTACCAGCGCGCGCGTGATCTGATGGACAGTGAAGAGCCGGCACTCATGGCGGGCGACTACAATATCATCCCGCAGGCCGAAGATGCCAAACGTCCTGAGGCATGGCGAGAGGACGCGCTGTTCCGGCCCGAAAGCCGCGCAGCATTTCGCAAAGTCATGAATCTTGGATTCACCGAGGCGTTCCGGGCCACGACCCAAGGCCCCGGACATTATTCATTCTGGGACTACCAGGCCGGTGCCTGGAACCGGAATGACGGCATTCGGATCGACCATTTCCTGTTGACCCCTCAGGCTGCCGATCTGATGCGCGATTGCCGTATCGACTTTGAAATCCGGGGACATGAAAAACCTTCAGACCACGTGCCGGTTTGGGTTGATCTAGATCTGTAAACTCTCAAACCGTCGGATCGTAGCTGTATATCCACTCGTATCGCTGCGCCAGCTTTGGACCTAGCGCCATCAAGGCGGCCTGAGCAGCCAGACGCATCGGGCCGCTCAGGTGAAAGTTACGAGCATTTGACCCTGCGGCTGCTACGACTTTGCGAGCTCGCGGTTTTCGGGCACTTTCATAAGCAGCCAAAGCCTTAACGATCCCGGACTCCAATTCGAATGCGCGGGCAAGGCACCAAGCATCCTCCAACGCCAAACAGGCCCCTTGCGCCATGAAGGGCAACGTCGGATGTGCCGCATCCCCCAGCAAGACGATGCGACCGTTTTGCCATTTCTCGGCAACCGGTCGCAGGAACAAAGCCCAAATATTGACCTGTTCGACCTGCGCCAGAATCGTGCCAACTTCCCCACCGAAATCCGCAAACCGCGCGCGCAAGTCGTCTGGATTTCCTTCCTGACGCCATCCCTCCTCGTGCCAGTCTGATCGTTCTTCGACCGCAACGATGTTCATCTGATTCTGATCGCGCAGAGGATAAGTCACCACGTGACGTCTGGGCCCCATGGTCAGCGCGGCACGCGGCGTCTGGTCAGAATGTCTCCACGGAATCGTGGCCCGCCATGCAACTTGATGGGTGAACGCGGGTGTTTCGAGGCCGTTGAGGATCGGCCGGATCACACTGCGCCCCCCATCTGCCGCAATGGCACATTCAGCCCGAAGTCTTTCGCCGCTTTCCAGAACAATCTCGGCCTCTCCGGGGTGTTTGAGCACTTCGGTGACGCGCGATTCCAGACGTAACTCCACCCCTGCACGCACGGCGGCTTTATGCAGCAAATCAAGCAGGTCAGCGCGGTGGTAGTAATAAGTTGGTCCGGCGGCGGGACTGGGTACGCGGCTGATCACCCGCCCCTTGCGGTAATCACGCAGCACCGTACCAAACGATTTCTGGGCGAACGCGGGCTTGCCTTGTGCAACGCCAAGAGCCCTCAGCACAGTCATGCCATTGGCGCTGATTTGCAGGCCAGCGCCAACTTCGGTCAGTTCGCTAGCCTGTTCGAGCACAGTGACCTGTGCGCCCCTGACTTGCAATGCAAGCGCGGCAGCCAGGCCGCCGATGCCCCCACCAATAACGCAGAAATTCAAACCGTGGATATTCATGTCCCCGCCATAACGCAAAAACGCCGGAGCCACAGGCCCCGGCGCTTGAGTTTTTTACCCAGAATCCGGCGATCAATCGTCGCGGTGGACCTTTTCGCGGCGCTCGTGGCGTTCCTGTGCCTCAAGCGTCATTGTGGCAATCGGACGCGCGTCCAGACGTTTCAGCGAAATCGGATCGCCGGTCTTTTCACAATACCCGTATTCGCCCTCTTCGATACGGCGCAGGGCCGAGTCGATCTTGGCGACCAGCTTACGCTGACGATCCCGCGTGCGCAGTTCAAGTGCACGGTCGGTTTCCTCGCTTGCGCGGTCTGCGACGTCCGGAATGTTACGGGTATTGTCCTGCAAACCTTCGATCGTGTCGCGGCTGCCTGCCAATAGTTCTGTCTTCCAATCCAGCAGCTTGCGACGAAAATACTCAAGCTGACGATCATTCATGAAAGGTTCATCTTCGGCCGGACGGTAGTCCTCCGGCAGAAAAACTTCCTGCTTCATATTTGCTCCCTCGGTATGGCCAGAAACGTCGGTCGCGGTTGTTTCACCTGACATTTGGCTCTCCCTTCTGCGCAGCGTTTAGCCGACGGGCCGTGGAATGTCACTACACAAACGTTGCATCCACAGTCGCCCGCGCGGATTTGTCTAAATATGAGACAAACATCAGGAAAACCTTGTTTTTATATGAAATTCACCAGGCTTTTTTGAGGCACGTCGCGTGATGCGCCGGTGTCGGCGACGGACGAATCAATCAAAAGCGCTTGGAGACGCAGTAAAATTCCTGTTGACCGACGCAGGGACGCGGGTTGTCAAAAACCTTGCCGCTCTGTAACCCGGAAAACACAGTTTGCCCGACCATACCGCACAACCACACGAGAGGCCCATGACAGCACGTTTTCAAGGTACAGCCGAATATGTCGCCACAGACGATCTGACCATTGCCGTGAACGCCGCCGTCACACTCGAGCGCCCTCTGTTGGTCAAAGGGGAACCCGGAACCGGCAAGACCGAACTGGCCAAACAGGTCGCCGGTGCACTGGGTCTGCGGATGATCGAGTGGAACGTGAAATCAACGACACGCGCGCAACAGGGCCTTTACGAATACGACGCGGTCAGCCGCCTGCGCGACAGCCAGCTTGGCGAAGAGCGCGTGCATGACGTGTCAAACTATATCCGCAAGGGTAAGCTGTGGCAGGCGTTTGAGGCCGATGAAAAAGTTGTTCTTCTGATCGATGAGATCGACAAGGCGGACATCGAATTTCCCAACGACCTTTTACAGGAACTCGATAAGATGGAGTTCCATGTCTACGAGACCGGCGACACGATCCGGGCCAAGAACCGGCCCATCGTCATCATCACGTCGAACAACGAAAAGGAACTGCCCGACGCATTTCTGCGCCGGTGTTTCTTTCACTACATCCGCTTCCCTGATGAGACCACAATGCGCCGCATTGTCGAAGTGCACCACCCCGGTATCAAGGACGCGCTTTTGACCACCGCATTGACCCAGTTTTATGAAATCCGCGAGACACAGGGTTTGAAGAAAAAGCCTTCGACCTCCGAGGTTCTGGACTGGCTGAAACTGCTGCTGGCCGAAGACCTGACCGCCGACGACCTCAAGCGCGATGGGGCCAATGCCCTGCCGAAGCTGCATGGCGCATTGCTTAAAAATGAACAGGATGTGCATTTGTTCGAACGGCTGGCCTTCATGGCGCGCGGCAAACGGTAGCTTAAACCTGAACAAATTGGTGATCTTGGCTTGCGTTGCTTCACCCCGGGTGTCAGCATCGCAGGAGTGACCGGATCAACCTCACAGAATTGGACAGATCGCTTGGCGAACACACTGAAAATCCGCCCCCTTCGCGCCGAAGACAAGGATCAGTGGGCTGACATGTGGCGGGACTATCTGGCGTTTTATGAAACCGCCCTGCCCGCAGAAATCTACGAGACGACGTTTTCAAGACTGTTGGGCGGTGATCCGCAGGATTTTTCCTGTTTTGTCGCCGAGCAGGATGGCACTCTGGTCGGGCTGACGCATTACCTGTTTCACCGTCATGCCTGGAAGATCGAAAAGGTCTGCTACCTGCAAGACCTTTTTGCCCGACCCGAAGCCCGTGGCACAGGCGTGGGCCGAGTACTGATCCAGGCGGTTTACGACGAAGCCGACCGGGAAGGTGCGCCGTCGGTTTATTGGCTGACGCAGGAGTTCAACCAAACCGCGCGGCAACTTTATGACCGCATCGGAACGGTCACACCGTTCATCAAGTATTCCCGCTCATGATGCGTTGGTCCGCTCTTGTTGTAGCGTTGTTTGCGGCGGGTTGCACATCGGTTGAACCTATTCAAACCGTTCCGGTATCCGACGAGATCCGCTCGGTTGAGGCGGCACTGCCACCCACCAAATCCTTCGGCGCTCCCCGTCCCTGGCCACCCGCCCGATCCAACAAGAACATCGCCGAGGATTTTGTGTCGCTGCACTTCGCGCTGGAAAGCGGCGCTGCCCTGCCGGTGTTTACCCGGTTTGAAACACCGGTCACAGTACGGCTGACCGGGGCGCCGACCGCCAGTATGCAGCAGGATCTGACGCGCCTGCTGAACCGTTTGAAACGTGAAGCCGGGATCAATATTCGGCAGATCCAAGACGGTCAGGCCAATATCACGATCGAGGCGGTCAGTCAGGAAGACATCCTGCGGATTCTGCCCAACGCCGCGTGTTTCGTGGTACCGAATGCCTCAAGCCTGGACGAATACCGCCGTGACCGCCGCAAGGCCAAAAGCAGTTGGACCGAGCTGCGCCGACGCGAAAGGCTAGGGATATTCATTCCGTATGATGTCAGCCCTCAGGAAATACGTGATTGCCTTCATGAGGAGTTGGCGCAGGCGCTGGGTCCTCTGAATGACCTCTATCATTTGCCGGATTCGGTGTTCAACGATGACAATATTCACACCGTTCTAACCGGGTTTGACATGCTGATACTGCGCGCCACCTATGCGCCAGAGCTGCGTACAGGCATGAGCCAGGAACAGGTGAAATCCGTGATCCCCGACGTGCTGAGCCGCCTGAACCCGCGTGGCGACCGGCTGGCTGTTCAACCCGCTACCGAGACACCCCGTGAATGGGTAGACGCCATTCAAAAATCGCTGGGTCCCGGGCCGGGATCACCGCGGCAAATGCGCGCCGCCAGGAAGGCGGCCCGCATTGGTCAGCAATTGGGATGGACGGATCACCGTCGCGCTTATCCCCACTATCTGCTTGGCCGGATGGAACAGTTCCGCAACCCAAACGAAGCGCTTAGACAGTTTCAGATTGCCCAGCAATTTCTGAAGGCGACGCCTGGCACCGAGGTTCATCAAGCCTATGTGACCACTCAAACTGCCGCATTTGCGCTGGCTCAGGATCAGGGACCACGTGTTTTGCCCGAGCTTAACAATGCCATCAACGTGATGACCAGGGCCGAGAATGCCTCGATTCTGGCCACATTGCTGCTGTTGAAGTCTGAAGCCTTGAGACAGGCCGGACAGCTTCAGCAGGCCCGTTCGGTCAGGCTGGACAGCATTGGTTGGGCGCGATACGGGTTTGGTTCGCAACTGGTGGCCCAGTCTTTGGTTGAAAGCGCAGGCCAGCGGAGCTCGGGCAGCAGGACAGACGGGTGAATCACAAATGGTGGTAGTTTTGGGAATGGCGATCCTAGGGGCGATCCTGGGCGCTTTGACCGCAAAAAAACGCAATGGAAACGGGGCTGACATGGCGCAGTATGCTGCTGGCTACGGGATCGCATTTGCGCTTCTTGGGCTGGTAATCTCGTTGATTCTGGTGCGCATGGTGGCGTGACGCGATGTTTTTGCCCTTTTTCGAAAACCTCCGCAAAGCAGGCATCCCGGTCTCACTTCGGGAGTATCTGACCTTTCTGGAGGGTATGAAGAAGGGCTTGGCCACCTATGATGTTGAAGCGTTCTACTATCTCGCCCGCGTGTCGATGGTGAAGGATGAGCGCAACATCGACAAATTCGACCGTGCTTTTGCAGCCAGTTTCGAAGGACTGAACGAAATCAGTTTCGATCAGGTTCTGGAAGCTGTCGATATCCCCGCCGATTGGCTGGCCAAGATGGCTGAAAAGCACCTGTCGGACGAAGAAAAGGCCGAAATCGAAGCGCTTGGCGGGTTCGACAAGCTGATGGAAACCCTGCGCGAGCGTCTGAAGGAACAACAAGGCCGCCATCAGGGGGGCAACAAGTGGATTGGCACAGCCGGAACATCTCCGTTTGGTGCGTATGGATATAACCCCGAAGGCGTCCGCATCGGTCAAAAGGAAAGCCGCCATCAGCGCGCCGTCAAAGTCTGGGACAAGCGGGAATTCAAGAATTTAGACGACACAGTTGAACTGGGCACCCGCAACATCAAGGTCGCCTTGAAGCGTTTGCGCCGCTGGGCCCGTGAAGGGGCGGCTGAAGAGCTGGATCTGGACGGCACCATCCGCGCCACGGCTGAACATGGCTATCTCGACGTCAAGACCCGCCCCGAGCGTCACAACGCGGTCAAGGTGCTGTTGTTTCTGGACGTGGGCGGATCAATGGACCCGCATATTAAGGTAGTCGAGGAACTGTTTTCCGCCGCCCGTACTGAATTCAAGCATCTGGAATACTACTACTTCCACAACTGCCTTTATGAAGGTGTTTGGCGCGACAACCGCCGTCGCTGGGATCAACAGACCCCCACCCACGAAGTTCTGCGCACTTATGGTGGCGACTATAAGTGTATCTTTGTTGGCGACGCCTCGATGAGCCCGTACGAAATCGCCTATCCCGGCGGTGCCAATGAACATTGGAACCAGGAAGCCGGGCAAGTCTGGCTACAACGCGCGCGGGACCAATGGACATCCAACCTCTGGATCAATCCGGTGCCCGAGAAGTATTGGGAATACACCCATTCAATCGGCATGATCCAAGAGATCTTCGAAGATCGCATGGTGCCCATGACACTTGCCGGACTGGAACAGGGCATGCGGGAACTGACGCGGTAGGTCGTTCCCCGAAAATGAAAGAAAAAACGCGTGCCACTGATTATTGCACTGCAATAGGCTGCTGGAATTTAAGGTTTTATCACCTTGAGACACAGTCTAAGGTGCATCTGGAAAAGTGGCATTCCCGCCCGGGTTTCGGGGCACACGCTCATCCACGCAAGACTTGAGGTTCGCACATGGCAACAGAATTCGCTGAAGACGGTGGCTCGGTCTGTTATCGCGGCGTTAGAATTCACAAAAAGCCCGGTTTGTTCACCCGCAGAATTCCGAGATCCATGAGGCTGGGACGTTACGAAACAGCCGAGTTGCGCCATGCCGAACGGTGCATCGAACAAGGCGAGCGGGTTCTGGATATCGGAGCCGGGGTCGGTTTTTTGTCCACAAAGATCGCCCAGATCGAGGGTGTCGACAAAGTTGTTTCGGTCGAAGCAAACCCGGCCCTGATCGACGTGATACAAGCAACCTTTGAAGAAAACGATGTGTCCGACAAAGCCGAATGTCTTCATGGCATCCTTGGGCAAACAAATGATGGCAACACTGTCGATTTCTATATCCGCAAGAATTTCTGGGCCTCATCCCTGAGTGGCGAGGAAAGAGCCTATACCGAAAAAGTCGATGTGCCGATTTTGGACTTCAATGACATTGTCGCAAAGTTTGCCCCAACACTGATCATATGTGACATTGAAGGTGGTGAGGCAGACCTGTTCCAACAGTGCGACCTGCGTTCTGTGTCCCGCCTTGTCATCGAGGTCCATCCGGGGATTTATGGCCAAAAAGGTCTGGCCCGGGTGTTTCAAGCGGTGATGGATCAAGGGTTTGTTTTGGATATCCGGGCCCCTCGCGCCGGTGATGTTCTGACGTTTATGAATATCAACCACATTTCTGAATGAAACGGCACGAGGCGCAGCTCAGCCCTGTCCTGATCCTTCTATTGACTGCAGTAAAGTTTGTATTGCCCTGACGCCGTTGCGGCCCCATATCTAAGCCATGTTGCGTTTCACCCCGATCCTGCTGGCCATTGCCTATGGTCTTGTGATGTACCGGATTTCCGTCTGGCGTACCCATCGGGAACTGGATGCGAAATCGACGGAACTGGCTGACCCTGCATTGAAACGTATGACGGACCGTCTGGCGGCCGCTTTGGGTATCGATCGGGTGCCCGTTTTTATCTACGAGATCGACCCGGTGAACGGTCTTGCAGCCCCAGACGGTCGGATTTTCATTACGCGTGGGTTTTATCGGAAGTTCCGCAATGGCGAGGTCTCGGCCGAGGAAATGGCCAGCGTTATCGCACATGAGCTGGGGCATGTCGCCTTGGGACATGCGCGGCGGCGGATGATTGATTTTTCCGGTCAGAACGCAATGCGGACGGCGTTGATATTGGTACTGAACCGGTTCATCCCGTTCATCGGCGCGATGATTGCCAATGCTTTGACCGCCCTTTTGGCCTCACGTCTGTCACGTGGGGATGAATATGAGGCAGATGAGTATGCTGCTGCTTTGCTGACCAAGGCCGGTATCGGAATTGGACCGCAAAAATCGCTGTTTCACAAGCTGGAGGACCTGACGCAGCAGCGCGCCGGGGTCGTTCCTGCGTGGTTGATGAGCCATCCCAAGACGGATGAGCGGATTGCAGCCCTTGAAAAACTTGAACAGCGTTGGGCGCGTGGCTGAGGGCGCGCAGCGAGAGGCCAGCCTCTCGCGCTCTCCGAGGTATTTTTAGCCAGATGAAGCAGGATCGCTTTTACGTGGTAAGGGCTTTACCCAAACGTGGAAGGCGGGCTTTTTTCATCAATGTGCGCAAGGTCCATTGATCACCTGAAAGACGGTTAGCCTCGGCAAGGACTTGAGCCGCGAGTGCGTTCATCCCGATTGCGTCTGCTTGCCAGAAACCGTGAAGCAGGCTGTCTGGGTCACGGCGCTCAAGGCCTTCTTCGGCCAGGATATTCTTGGGAAAATCCTTGGCGTTCACCGTCACGATTACATCGGCGGAAGCCGCAACTGCAGTCGCCAGCACGTGGATATCTGCGGCATCCGGCAGCCAAAGGCGGTTTTGCAACCCTTCGTTCGGCGCGCGCTCGGCATCCGGCCAATTGGCTTGTGTCAGTGAGATTTCGGCACGGGCTTGTGCCTCACCCGTTGGGCCAAGTTTGCGGGCGGCGCGGGCCCATTCCTCGAGGATGCGTGCAGACCAGATCGGGGTGAAATGACCCAGACGCGCAGCCCCCAACAGCATCTCGCGCATCACCGTGGGGTAGATCACGCAGGTGTCGAGAACGGCTTTCATAAGCGATAGAACACTGCTTTGAGATAGCCGCTTTCCGCCAGTTGCGGCAATTGCGGGTGATCCGGGCCCGCAAACCCGGTGTGGATCAGTTGTGCCTGCCGTCCGGCCCGACCAATCCCGCGGGATGAGGCATCGCGGAACCGCCCCAGATCCGCAGCGTGCGAACATGAGCACAGCCCCAGATAACCGCCGGGTTTGACCAGAGGTGCGGCCAGTCGAGCGATCCGCTCATAGGCGCGCAACCCTGCATCCAGCGCTTGTTTCGACGGTGCGAAAGCAGGCGGGTCGCAGACTACGACGTCAAACTGCGCGCCCTCTTCCCCCAATTGGGCCAACACGTCGAACGCGTCGCCCTGCCGGGTTTGGAACTTGTCAGCAAGGCCCGAAGCCTCAGCGCCCTTTGCCGCCAACTCCAGTGCGGCGGCAGAGCCATCCACAGACAGCGCCTGCCCTGCACCGCCTGCCAGCATGGCGAGACCAAAACCGCCCACATGGCTGAAGACGTCCAACACGTGCGCTCCCGAATGTACCAGCCGCGCGGCAAAGGCATGATTGGGACGCTGGTCATAGAACAGGCCGGTTTTCTGCCCGCCGGTCAAATCGGCCATATAAGTCGCGCCATTCATCGGCACCGGCAGCGGTGCATCGGGTGTGGTGCCGCGCAGGGTTTGGTTGACGTCGTCCAGCCCCTCCAGCCCACGTGTGCGGCCTGAGGCGTTTTTCAGCACCGTGATCACGTCAGTCACCTTGACCAAAGCATCGGTCAGCAGGTCCAGGTGTGCCTCGGCCCAGGCCGAGTTCGGCTGGATAACGCAGGCGTCACCGAAGCGGTCGATGATCACGCCGGGAAAGCCATCCGCCTCGGCATGGAGCAGGCGGTAGTACGGGGCGTCAAACAGGCGTTCGCGCATCTCGAGGGCGCGCCGCAGGCGGGTTTCGAACCAAGCGGCATCAAGCTGCGCGTCAATATCACGGTCCAGCACCCGGCACATGATCTTGGACTCGGGGTTGACCGCCACCAGCGCGATGGGCGCGCGTTTTTCATCCTCAAGCACGGCCAAAGCGCCCGCCGGGATCTTGCGCGTGCGGCGGTCGGTGACGATGTCATTGGCATAGACCCAGGGGAAGCCATGGCGCAAGCCGCGCGCATTGGCTTTGGGTTTCAGGCGGATACGGGGGCGGTCGGCAGATTGGGTCATGGCGCTCTCATAGTCAGGAACGCGCCGGTCGAAAACCCCTAGCGGTTACGAGACCGCCATCCGCCTCGACGTTTGGGGGTCTGAGCCGCCTGAAGACCCTCGCTCAGGACATGTGTCATGGGATGATCGGGGTTTTGGTCCATGTAGCCTGCGTGCAATTCCGCCAGCGCTGTATTCTGATCGCGATCGGCAGGCAGGCTGAGCGCCCAGTCCAGAAAGATGCTGCGGCATTCGGGCAAGGTAATGCCCTCAATGCGGTAAGCTTCGCGGATCAGACCCTTATGGTCGTTGGGATCAGTGCTGCGCGTCATCTTCGCCCTCGTTGATCACGCCTCCGATCAGATCGGCTGCGGTCGTGTAACTTTCCTGCAATGCTGCCTGTAGGGCCTCGACATGTTCGAACCCGGTCGCGCGGCACAAAAACGCCGCGCCGCCCTCGCCTATTTTGTCGGCCTCGATGACCTTGCCCGACAGCAGTCGGGCGGCACATTGCACAGACCAGCATAAATCATAGCAGTCTTTCAGCGATTGCGCCTGCGCGACATCCAGCAATCCGGCTGCGACGGCCCCATCCAGACCCGATGATACATCGCGCTGCGCCGAGCCTGCCAGCAAAGCGCCGGTTTCGGCCATCAGTTCGATGTCCATCAGACGCCCCGGTCCGTTCTTGGCATCCCAGATGCCCGCAGGTGCCTTGGCGGCAGCAAGGCGCGCGCGCATTTCGGCGACTTCGCGAAGCACATTACTCTGTTCCCTTGGCCGCGACAGGAATTCGGCCCGGAAGGATTCAATATCTTCGGCCAGCCCTGCGTCTCCAGCGACGACATGCGCGCGGGTCAGGGCCAAATGCTCCCAAACCCAGGCTTCGTTTTGCTGATAGTTGGTAAAGCTGGCCCAGCTTGTTGCCACCGGCCCCTGGTTACCTGAAGGGCGCAACCGCATATCGACCTCATACAAGCGCCCTTGTGACATGGGTGCCGAAAGTGCAGTTATCAGCGCCTGAGTACAGCGCGCGTAATAGGTGCGCGTGGCCAATGGGCGCGGACCGTCTGACATCTCTTCGTCCTGCGGATCATAGATCACGATCATGTCCAGATCGGACTGCGAATTAATACGCCCCGCGCCAAGCGAACCCATACCCAAAATGGCGGCTCCACGACCGGGCGCGGGACCATGTTTGCGGGCAAAGTTCTCGGTGACATAGGGAAGTACGGCTGCAATCACCGACTGAGCAAGCTCTGCATATTGCTGACCGGCCTGCGCCCCGTGAATAAGGCCGCGCAGATGATGCACCCCAATGCGAAAATGCCATTCCTTGCACCAGCGCCGCGCCAGATCGAGTTGGGTTTCATAATCCGTTTCTTCCGAAAGGGCTTGTGCCAGTTCGGCCTGCAGCGCCTCTTGCCCCGGCCAATCGGTAAAGAAACTGCCCCCGATCACCGCGTCAAATACAGACGCATTGCGTGACAGGTGCGAAGCCAGCGCATGAGATGTGCCAACAATATCGACCAAAAGATCGATCAGATGCGGGTTTGCTTCGAACAAGGAAAACAGCTGCACCCCGGCGGGAAGACCGGCCAGAAACCCGTCTAAAGCCATAAGCGCCTCGTCCGGTTTGGCTGTCTTAGAGAGGCGCGAAAGCAATTCGGGCCGCAGGCGTTCGAAAATCCGCGCGCCCCGCTGGCTTCGCAGCGCCGGGTATGTCGTCCAGCGCGCCAGTATATTCTTGTCAAACTCGACGTTCTGCACCGGCGTAGAGGCCGGTGATTGACCCGGCGCAAAGAACCCCTCGGTCAGCTCATGCACTTCGGTCAGGCGGCACATGAGGTCTTGTGTCAGCTCTGCATTGCTGATCCCCATAAGACAGGCAACGCGTTCGATCCCATCGGGTGAATTTGGTACCTTGTGGGTCTGCGCGTCGTGGATCATCTGAATACGATGCTCGACCTCTCGATGCGCCCGGTAATGATCGGTCAGTTTCTCGGCCACGTCCTCTGGCACCCAGCCTTTTGACGCCAGCGCCGACAGCCCCGGAACAGTTCCCCGCACGCGCAGGTCCGCATCACGCCCACCAGCGATCAGTTGGCGGGTCTGGGTGAAAAACTCAATCTCTCTGATGCCGCCCTGCCCCAGCTTCATGTCGTGGCCCGGGATGGACAAAGACCCACCAGTTCCTTTGTTTTCGCGGATACGCAGACGCATATCATGGGCGTCCTGAATGGCCGCAAAGTCCAGATGGCGGCGCCAGACAAAGGGGCGCAGGCTGTCCAGGAACCTTTGACCCGCCCCCAAATCCCCGGAACAGGGCCGCGCCTTGATATAGGCGGCCCGTTCCCAGGTACGGCCAAGGCTTTCATAATATCGTTCAGCCGCCTCCATCGCCATGCAAACCGGGGTCACGGCGGGATCTGGGCGCAGCCTCAGATCGGTCCGAAACACATACCCGTCTGCTGTCTTGTCACTGAGCGTCGCGCAGAAATTCCGCGTTGCCCGGACCATGCCCTGACGGGCCTCGTAGAAATCGTCGGAGTCAAAACGCGTCTCGTCAAACAGAACAATCAGATCAATGTCCGAGCTGTAATTCAGCTCATGCGCGCCCATCTTGCCCATCGCAAGAATGACCAGCCCAGCTGCGTTTTCGACGTCATCTTCAGTCATTCCGGGCAGTTTCTTGCGCCGGATCAACGCAGCGATCTCGGCCTTGGCCGCAATATCCGCGGCCAAGGCTCCGAAATCCGTCAGGGCCGCCGTGACCTTTTCCAGCGGCCACGCACCTGCAATATCAGCCAAGGCGGTAAGCAGCGCCAAACGTCGCTTGGCCTGACGCAAGCCGGGTTTCAACTGATCGGGCGGCAGATCACGCGCGGCATCCATGACGTTCGCCAGCGCCTGATCCGGATGTGACAAGGCCCCAGGCAACCAGCCTTTCTCACGCTCGATCAGACCTTTCAGATAAGGGCTGGACCCGGCAGTGCCCGCCACGAGCTCACCCATTTCCTGCGACAAATCTGGCATCAGGGCCCGCGCTTCATCCCCCAGAGACGGATCAAAAGCACGTGGAAGTCGGGTAATGGCAAGTGCGTCAGTCATGCGCGCACCCTGCGCATCGCCATGCGCCATCGTCAATGGGGTATTCTGATCAGATATCCTGAACGGGTGTATCCTGACTGAAACTGTTAACCCAAACGTCGTTGCGCCTTTCCCAGAGCGAGGAAATCAGCATTACGTCGCCTCCGGTTGCACCCGGTCTCTGGTAATCGGCCCGATAGGACAACAACACAATGTCAGGTGTCAGCACACGCAACCGCGCATCACTGAGATCAAACTCTGCCATCGTCGGCGCATCCGCAAACTGACCGACGTGATCGTCTCGGTTGGCAAACCCGGTTGGGTAAACTCCCAGAAAATCCGCACTCAGCAAAGCGCGGTCTGCGCTTGCATTTCCTTCAACCAGCGCGGTCCAGACCTGCTTTTCCAGGTCAAGAATGTCATTCAGCGAAGGAGCCGTTTTGTTTTCAGTCATATTCATGGCCGCACCCTGCCGTCAGAGACATTCACCATCAACTGTATAGTGGAATGTAAATCTTTTTCACATTACCCCTTGTATCACCCGAAGGCGCCCCCATCTAGACAATGTGAAAACAGTTTACATCAACCCTGGAGAGCTTTCATGACTGCACTGTCCGACCCCGCCGTCCCCGCCAATCCGGGATGGCTTTACCGAATTGAGGCCTGGCTGGATGACAAAGGCAAAGGGGCCTGGATCGCCGCCATGGTCCTTGGTTTCATCTTCTTCTGGCCTGTTGGCCTTGCCCTTCTGGCCTACATGATCTGGAGCAAACGCATGTTCAGCAAGTCCTGCAGCCGCCGCAAATCCTGGCACAGCCACATGAGCGCAATGAAGCCTTCGGGTAACAGCGCTTTTGACGCCTACAAGGCTGACACTCTGGCCCGCCTGGAGCGCGAACAGCAGGATTTTGAAGCTTTCCTGCGCCGTCTTCGCGAAGCCAAAGACAAGGCTGAATTCGACCAGTTCATGGACGAACGCGCCCGCGAAAACCACGAAGAAAACGGCACAGGCGCACCTGCCTGATAGCCCTTGCCCTGCCCCGGTTATTCGGGTCAGGGTGCACCAACCCTATCTTTCGGACGTGACGAATGAACCACCTGCCCAACCCGGATACTCAACCAGAATTCTACAGCTCGGTTGCGACCAAGCGCTTTGTCGCGTGGCTGTTCGATATCGCCTTCATCTCGCTGCTGTGCATCGTGCCCGTCTTCCTGACCTTCGGTGCGGGGCTGTTTTTCCTTCCGCTGATTTACGCTGTGATCAGCTTTGCGTATCGGGTCATCACCATCTCGAACGGCTCAGCTACGCTGGGTATGCGCTTCATGGGCATCGAACTGCGTGACGCATTCGGCGAGCGGATGGATATGGGCAAAGCCATCGCCCATACTGCCGGTTATTTCGTCAGTATGGCGTTTTTCGTGGTCCAGATCATTTCGATCATCATGATGCTGACCAGCGCCCGTGGTCAGGGTCTGACCGACAGTTTCCTGGGGACTGTGATGATCAATCAAAGGGCGTGAAAACCAGTTGTGTGAATCACTTGGCGGTCTCGGAAACGGTTGCTATCATCCGTCCCGAGGCCAGATGGGAACTTCATGCGACACACGCTGCCAATAGCGCCACAGTTTTATGTTACCGCTCCGCAACCCTGCCCTTATCTCGACGGCAGGATGGAGCGTAAACTGTTCACAGCCCTTCAAGGTGAAGGCGCGGAACAGTTGAACAATTCCCTGTCTCAACAGGGGTTTCGTCGGTCGCAGAATGTGCTCTATCGCCCGTCGTGCACCGATTGCGCGGCCTGTCTGTCCGCTCGGATCGATGTGTCGGCCTTTCGCGCCACCAAAAGCCAGAAACGCGCAGCCAAGCGCAACGGCTACCTGGAACGCCGCGCAACGTCACCCTGGGCCACAGACGAACAATACGAGTTGTTCCGCCGTTATCTTGACACACGGCACGCCGACGGGGGCATGGCCGACATGGATGTGTTCGAGTTTGCCGCCATGATTGAAGAAACCCCGATCCGCAGCCGCGTTGTGGAGTATGCCGACCCGGAAACCGGCAACCTCATCGCCGTTAGCCTGACCGATGTGCTCGATGACGGGCTGAGTATGGTCTATTCCTTCTACGATCCCAACCAACCCCAGAACTCTCTGGGCACTTACATGATCCTGGATCATATTGAGATCGCGCGAGAAGCCGGGCTTCCCTATATCTATTTAGGCTACTGGGTCCCCGGCAGTCCCAAAATGGGTTACAAGGCCAAGTTCACAGGGCTTGAAGCCTATATTCAGGGGCAATGGCGAAAGATCAAAGACCCAGGTGCCTATTCCGATGCATCGCATCACCCGTTGTCATCTGCGCCCATAGCCGAACAAGTAGCGAATATTCAGCTACCTGACCGCCACCCTACCAAAAGCTGACCAAATAATGAAGCAGTCCCTGCATGCGGTTGCCCTTGTGGTGCCCGACTATGATACCGCGATCTCATTCTACACCAAAACGCTCAAGTTCCAGCTCCTGCAAGACCTCGCGCTCGGCGACGGCAAACGCTGGGTACTGGTCGCCCCGCCCGGATCGACAGGCAGCGCCCTTCTTCTGGCAAAAGCCGACGGCCCCGACCAAAAAGCCGCTATTGGCAACCAAACCGGCGGTCGTGTGGGTTTCTTCCTGCAAACCGATGATTTCGACCGCGATCATGCTGACATGCTGGCGCAAGGTGTCACATTCGAAGAGGCCCCACGTTCCGAACCCTATGGCCAGGTTGCCGTCTGGCGCGATCCCTTCGACAATCGGTGGGACCTGATCCAGTTCAGCTGATCCGCAGCTTCATCTGGCCCCTTCTCCGGTACAAACAAGAAAAGGGGGCCATTAGGCCCCCTTTGCATTTTGGTAACCGGGATCAATTCGGGATCAGGTCCGGGACGATCGTGACGATCGAGGGGAAGAACCACAAGATCGCAATGCCGACCACCTGGATCAACACAAACGGTATGATCCCGCGATAGATATGACCCGTCGTGACCTCTTTTGGCGCGACCCCCCTCAGGTAGAACAACGCAAAGCCAAAGGGCGGCGTCAGGAACGAGGTCTGCAGGTTCACAGCCACCATGATCGTCACCCATTTCGGATCGAAAGATCCACCATAAATCACCGGCCCCACAATGGGGATCACGATGTAGATGATCTCGAGGAAATCCAGTACAAAACCCAGAATGAACAGCACCAGCATCACGATCAGGAAGACCGTGAACTCGTTGTCAAAGCTCTTCAGGAACTGCTGGATATAGTGCTCACCTCCAAACGAGATCACCACAAGGTTCAGTAACTGTGATCCGATCAGAATGGTGAAGACCATCGAGGTTACTTTGGCTGTCTCGCGAACAACAGGCGTCAGAACACCGCTCGAAAACAGCACCCAACAGCCGTAAATCAAGCCGAACAGGGCAAAAAGGTAAGCGCCGTAAGCGACGATAAACGCAACCCAAGTTTCAAATGAAACACTGCCCTGCGAAATGCGCAGATCAAAGTTAACCCCCATCAGCAAGGCAATGATCACGGCAAAGGTTGCCCAGATGATCACCTTGCCCGACCGGCCCTGATCCTGAAGTTTGCGATACGCCGCCAGCATGATCGCACCACCCGCGCCCAGCGCAGCCGCCGGTGTCGGGTTGGTCACGCCCCCCAAGATCGACCCCAGCACCGCGATGATCAGAACCAACGGAGGAAACACAACGCGGATCAGATCGTTGGTGGCGCATCGTGCGGCAGCTTCCTTGCAGCCATAGATGGCGAGTGCAAATGGCAAAGCCAGCAGAAGGAAAGTGGCCCCCGAAGAGGTTGTCGGCGAAATCAAAAGGATATCGACCAAAGCCATCAGCAGCAGGCCAATTGCCCCCAGGATCAATGGCTGCGGTGAACGCGAGGGCGCAATCCCGCGGCCCAGAACCAGTGTCAGCCCCAAAAGAACAATGGTCACTGCCACGCCCGTTCCAATCGGGGCCGCTGCGGCGATCTTCTCTTGCTGTGCGGCCGCCAGTTCCTCTTCACTCAGGCGTTGAGCATCCGCAACACCTCCTGCGGCATCGATTGCTTCCTGCTCGACAACAGCCTGATCCCAGGCTGACTGACCGTGCAGCTCGATCATCGAGGCTTTGCATTCTTCTGACACGTTCGTGCGCAGCGAGGCACTCTGTCCAACGTCCGAGAAGGCTGAGACCGCAATGTTCTGACTTCCAATCACGCCGACATTGCCCAGAAGAACTGCCCCGACAATCAGAGCAACCGGAGCGCCCAGCAGCCAGGTCAGTCCCTCGGACCGGGTGATTGTCTCGCCTGACCCGCCTGAAATTTCCACCGCCGGTGCTTTGTGCGGGTTCAGTAACGCATAGCCAAAGGCATAAAGCGCATAGAGCAAGGCCAGCATGATCCCCGGCAACAAGGCCGCTTGGAAGAGCGTCCCAACCGAAACAACAGCGGGCTCGCCCAGGAAGGTCAAAGCATCGGTACAACCTGCCTCAATGGCGCGCGTTTCCTGTGCTGTCGAATACAGATCCCCAGCCAGAGTGCCCAGCAGAACGATCACAATCGACGGCGGGATGATCTGCCCCAAGGTACCCGATGCAGCGATGACACCGGTTGCCAGTTCGGGAGCATAGTTGTTTCGCAGCATGGTCGGCAGTGCCAACAGGCCCATGGTCACAACCGTCGCGCCCACAATCCCGGTCGACGCGGCAAGGAAAGCACCCACAACCACGATCGATACGGCCAGACCGCCCGGCAGCGGGCCAAAGACACGCGCCATCGTGGTCAGCAGGTCGTTGGCAATCTTTGAGCGTTCCAGCGTAATACCCATTAGAACGAACATCAGCACGGCCAACAGCGTCTCGATGGACTGACCCGCCAGAACGCGTTCGTTCATTCGGTTCACGATGAAGGAGACGTTGCGATCCAGCGCCGTTTCCCAGCCTTGCACAAAGACCGGTTCGGCGATCCTTGGCAAATCGGGGTATCGGAACACGGATATCGTGTCGGGTTTCACCCCCGAGTTCACGATATCCCGATAGGCTTGCGAGCCCGTGTCTATCGCCTGGTGGATCAACAGACCCGCACTGTCGAGCGCAGCGATGATCCCGAAAGAAATGACCCCGGCCCCACCGATGGCAAAAGCCACCGGAAACCCGGAAAGAATGCCTCCGAAGAGGCAGAAGAATACGATAATGAGGCCTATCTCGACGCCATCAAGTCCGAATAGCATTGTCTGGTTCTCCGTCCTTAATGCGCGCCTTCATAGGCTTCTTCACCCTCACCAAGGCTGTCCTTGTCGAGGTATTTTCCGGTGCTTTCCGGCCCTTCCACATACTCAAGATACGACCGGTACAGGAATGCGATGGCATGCAGGAACACCATGGCCGCAAAGGCAACCAGAAGGATCTTGAACAGGAAGTATGCGTTAAAGCCATTGGGGCTGAACCCGATGGTCTCCACATTCCAGCGCAGCGCGCGGGACTTGGCCACCAGACGATCCAGCGTGTCACTGGCCGAAGGTTTCGGCACGATCAGGTGCCGCCACATGAAGTACCAACCATACATCCAGGTCAGCACAGCCATGGGCATCATGAACAACACCGCGCCTAACATATCAACCACGCGCTTGGCGCGGTGGCTGATGCCGGCGTAGATCAGGTCAACGCGCACATGCCCGCCCTGCACAAATGTGTAGGTACAGCACAGACAAACCACCATTGCGTTGTAAAGTTTCAGTTCTTCCGCAAACCAGCTGATGTCCATCTGGAACGGGATCCCCAAGCCGAACGACATATCAGGGCGCGTAAACACCCGCTGCATGAAGACAATCACGATCTGCTGAATCACCATCAGCAGACCCGCCCACGCAAAGAAGCGGCCGGTAGTGTTTGCAAACCCTTCCAGCCCACGCACGATGGCCCACATGAAGTTCCGGTAGTAGAGCCCGATTGCGGTCAGAACCAGAAAGAAGGTGAAAACCACGAAGAAGAACTCGACCGAGCCTCCGTAGTAGACAAAGCGCATGATCGCCTCTTTGTCGGACCAGTTCAGCCAGAGCTGCGGATGCGTGATAGCGTATCCGAAATTATAGAAGGCTTCGGCAATGTTCTGAATGAACCAGATCAGTCCATTCCACAGGGCGCCGAAAAACGAAATACCGTTGTCGTCCTGCATGTTGTCCCCGGGTCTCGTCAGTTGCATTGCTGATTATAGCGGCATGATGGGTCCGCGCATATGCAACAGGAAAGGCTTCCCCGCTGATGCGGGGAAACCGTTTGCTCATTTGGCTCGAATTTAGCCGCGAACGCGGTCGCGCTGAGCGGTGTAGGCACCCGACGACAGGTTGATCCAAGCAGACGAAGCCGCCATAGACGCCATTGCGCTGTCGTGGATTTTCTTAAACAGCTCGTCGCCCATGTTCTCGTCCAGAACCTCTTGCGACGCCTGGCCAAATGCATCCCAAACGCTGTCCGGGAACTCCATGACCTTCACGCCGCCCGACTGCAGACGCTGCAGGGCTGCACCGTTATTGGCCAGGAACTGCGCCAGATTCCACTGGTGCGCTTCGGCCGCTGCGATCTCGATGATCTTCTGCTGTGCAGGTGTCAGTTCGTCAAAGACGTCACGGTTTGTGGCCAGCGACAGACCCGCGCCTGGCTCATGGAAGCCCGCAGTATAGTAGGTCTTGGTGATTTCCTGGAAGCCCGCCTTTTCGTCGGCCCAGGGACCGATCCACTCGGTTCCGTCAATCGCACCCGAGGACAGCGCCTGATACACTTCCGAACCCGGAATGTTCTGAACCGACGCGCCCAGCTTACCCAGCGCCTGGCCACCCAGGCCCGGCATACGGAACTTCAGGCCCTGGAAATCTTCGGGGCTGTTGATCTCTTTCGAGTACCAGCCACCCGCCTGCGCGCCGGTGTTCCCGGCCAGGAAAGACTTGAGGCCAAAGATCGAACCCAGCTCGTCATGCAGCTCCATGCCGCCATCGTGGTAATACCAGTTCACCAGTTCCTGCGCGGTCATGCCGAACGGAACAGCAGTGAAGAAGGCATAGCCCGGGTGCTGACCCACAAAGTAATAGTCCGCCGCGTGGTACATATCGGCCTGACCGGACGACACCGCGTCAAAAACCTCAAACGCGCCAACCAGCTCACCAGCGGCCTTGATCTCAACATTCAGGCTTCCGTCCGACATCGCGTTGATGCTGTCGGCACAGCGCTGCGCGCTGTCAAACACGCCCGCCAAGCCACGGCCCCACGACGTCACCATGGTCAGGGTACGCTGGCCCTGAGCATAAGCCGGCGCCGCCAGAGCGGTTGCTGCAGCTGCCGATCCGCCCAGCGCGGATTTTTTCAAAAATGAACGACGATCCATATGAGTGTTCCTCCCCTTCATAGTCATAATCCGGCACAGCCGGACCTGTCGTATTCAGTGCGCGTCAGACTAATGACAGTGTTGTGAATGGGAATACCTACTACTGCGTAGAAAGCCGGGTTTCTGACCTTTTTTAGCGAGAAAACCCTTGGTGAGTTCCAGTTCAGCCGGGCTTTTGACGTCCTTTGGGTATGGAAATGTTCAATCTTTTTGCATTTTTGCTGCCACTTGCGTATCGATTCGACCATGCACAGACTTAGAAACCTGGTTTCGCTGACTTATGCGCAGAAATTGTCGTTGGTTGCGGCCATACCATTGGTCGTCGCTGTTGCGGCAATTGCCGTGTTGGTCGCCTATCAGGCGCGCGCCACCGCTGAGCGCGAGATCGAGGCCCTGGAACGCCGTCTGATCGAAGCCAAGAAGGAAGAGCTGCGCAACTACGTAACGCAGGCGCGCAACGGTTTTGCCTATATCTATGGTCGGGCTGAACCAAATGATGAAGTGGCCAAAAACCTCGTCACGCAGATCCTGTCGGCGATGATCTATGGTCAGGACGGGTTCTTCTTTGTGTATGACTATGACGGAAACAACCTTGTCAGCCCCCGCCAGACGCAATTCATCAACCAGAATTGGGAAGGTCTGACGGATAGCGAAGGCACGCCAATCGTCAACGAGTTCATTCGCCTCGCTCGCCAAGGGGCAGGATGGCACAGTTTCATGTGGCAGAAGCCCTCAACTGGGCAAGAAGCGCAGATGATCGCCTATGTTGTTGGCCTTCAGGACTGGCGCTGGGTCGTCGGGACCGGGGTGTTCATCGATGACATCGTGGCCACCGTTGCCAACGCACGGGCCGAAGTCGAAGCCCGCGTACAGCGCACATTCATGTATATCGGCGCGATTGTACTGGCCGCTGTCCTCATCGTTTTTGCGTCGGGCATGTTGCTGAACATTCGCGAGCGCAGGTTGGCCGATGCTAAGCTGAAGGAACTGACCCAGCGTGTGTTTGACGCACAGGAAGAAGAACGGGGCCGGGTCGCACGTGAATTACATGACGGGATCAGCCAAATTCTTGTCGGCGTTCGATATGCTTTGGACAACGCGCGGCGGCGTCTGACTCGGGGTGATGACGAAGGTGCGCTCGCTCCGCTGGAAAAAGGGATCGACAACCTGGGGGCCGCCATTACCGAGGTGCGGCGCATCAGCCGTGACCTGCGTCCGGGCGTGTTGGACGATCTGGGCCTTGGTCCCGCGTTGAAGGCCCTGACCGACGATTTCCGAGACCGTACCGGGATCGAGACCGAATTCTCCACCGTGGTCTTCCGAAACCGGCTGGATCAGGACAGCAAGATCGCCCTTTATAGAATTGCGCAAGAAGCGTTGACCAATATCGAACGCCATTCGGGGGCCACTCATGTTACCATAGACCTGCGCGGACATAAGAAAGGTGCAACTATGCGGATCACCGACAATGGCCGTGGGTTGCGCACTGAGCCCGGAACAGCAACCACAGGCATCGGGCTGCGTAACATGCAGGAACGTATCGAACAGCTTGACGGGTCCTTGCGGATTCTGTCATCACGCGGACCGCGTGGCGGGACGGTGATCGAAGCCAGCTTGCCGCTGAGCCACCTTCTGCCACCGCAGGAAGACGCAACTCCGAACCGAAAGGCTGGTACATGAGCTCTGACAGAACCCGGGTTCTCATCGTTGACGACCACCCGATGGTGGCCGAGGGCATCCAGTCGATTCTGGAAAGCTATGAAGATATCCAGGTCGTCGGCACGCTGGGCAGCGGTCAGGCGGCCGTGGATCTGGCCGTTGATCTGGCCCCTGATGTGATCCTGATGGATCTGAACATGCCTGGCCTGGGCGGTCTCAGCGCGACGGAAATCATCCTCGAACGTCTGCCCGAAACGCGCATCCTGATCCTGTCGATGCATGACAGTCCTGAATACATCACAACCGCGCTCAGCCACGGTGCCAAAGGCTATGTACTCAAGGATGTACCTACGGAAGAGATCAGGCAGGCCATCGACGCTGTCATGCAGGGCAAGCAATATCTGTGCACCGGTGCCAGCGGATCCCTGAAACCCAAAGAGGATAGTGCGCGCGAGGCGCTCACCGGGCGCGAACAGACGATCCTATTGGAACTTGCACAGGGCAAGTCCAACAAAGAGGTTGCCCAAAAGCTGGAGATTTCAGTGCGAACGGTCGAGACCCACCGGAAGAACATCAAGCGCAAGCTTGGCATTTCCTCAACAGCTGGTCTGACCCGCTATGCACTGGAACACGGCGTTCTGCAAGGCACTGGCGTCGGCTTTTGATCTGCATACTCCCGCAGCGCGGCACGCGCTGCCCTGCCCAACCAGAGAAGACGCGCCGCTGGCGTGTCGACGATGGGCGGGAGTGTTCACGCTCGGGGCCTAATGTCCTGACCAAAGAACACCAGTGTCCCGTCTTCATCCAAAACGTGAAACTCACGCTGCAAATAAGGCTGGTCAAACGGCGGTCGTACACGCCCCTTGGGCAAATCGGCTAACCCGGCGCGCCAGCTTTCATACAGGCTATCCACATCGTCCACATCAATGTAAAACGACTGGTCGTCGCCCAACGGCCTGCCATCCGGGCGCGGCGGGCATTCCAATAAGCGCATGGCCACCGGTCCCAGCGACAGAAAAGCATAGTTGTCCTGCCTGAACCCACATGTGAACCCCAATCGCTTGCAATAGAAATCGATCTGGTTCTGCAAAGACGAACACAACACAAACGGCGTTAGCTGCAAAATCTCAGGCATCTGAATCTCCGAAAAGGAAGCACCTTCAGTTTACCGGTGTGGTGTCTCAATCCAGTAATTGATCTTTGCGTAGCCCCGCGCGTTCGTAATGGTGTGGCAGAACCCGTCCATACAGTTGCTCAGTCCGTTCGATACCGCCGCACATGCCTTCGGTTTCGACAAATGAAAAGATACCGACATACCGGCGGCGCGGCCCCGTCACCGGCGCTACCCGGTGAAGCGAATATCGCCCCTTGAAAATCTGTAAATCACCGGGCTGAAGCTCTAACTGATGGACGCACGTCATATCCCCGTTCAAAACTGCGGCGACCTCAGCAAAGTTTTCGTCTTCCGTTGTACGAAGATTTGGCGCGTACTCGAACGCGCCCCCTTCTTCACCGTTCTGAATGGCCAGTGTCACCGTGTAATTGTTCGTATCGAAATGCCATGGAAAGCCCTGCCCTTCCTCGACCACGTTAATGATCACATCCGCCAGCGGGTCATCATAACGGAAAAAACGCTCTGCAGGCTCATTCAGGGCATCACGAACGAACGGCAGAAAGGGTTCAAACTCATATATACTCCGCAAAGGCCCCGATTGCGGAAAATTATCCGCTGGAACAAAGGCATTCGAACGATCATAGAACTGTCGGATAGGATGACCGATGCCAAACCGCGGGTCGTCCTTGGTGAAATACGGGTTCGTACGGCTGAAAGAGCGATGCGCATTGGGCGCAACGGCATCGGCCTCTTCAGTCAAAAGAGCGATGCCCTTTTCATGGACAAAACCCGGCAGAACCGCGCATCCATCTTGATCTAGTTCCCGCCTCAAATCTTCGATCAATCGAACATACGCGGGCGAATCCGGGCGATCGATCGGATACCGTCCAAGGTCCAACAGGTCTTGCAGCATTCTCCGCCTCCTTCATGCGCGCCCACAGGGTCAGCGTGACGCAGTCAAATAGGCAGATCATGCCAGTTTCAGACATCGACCTGACGCTTTTGGACCCTCACATGCGTCTAAAAAACCAGTGAAATGAACATCGTTTTCCCGGAAATTCCCAACATGCGGCAATCTGCGCAATAAAATGTCGCAAATAACCGCCGCCAAGATAGAAAATTGGTGCAATTGCCTGTTGACGCCCCTTCCCCCCGACCATAATGTCCCTGCACGCAAAGAAGGAGCCTCTGGCGATGAAAGCGCTAGTCGTAATCGTAGGAAAAACGCGCATGGGCCGGTAACGGAAAACCATAATCGAACCCATGCGCCTCCGAAAAATCGGGGGCTTTTTTTTGGCAAAACGCAAGACACATGTCGCGAACGGAGCAAAGCAGATGACACGTGAGATGACCGGCGCAAAGATGGTGGTTCAGGCCCTCAAGGATCAGGGCGTGGACACGGTATTCGGATACCCCGGTGGCGCCGTCCTACCGATCTATGATGAGATCTTTCTGCAAAACGACATTCGCCACATTCTGGTGCGTCACGAACAAGGTGCAATCCATGCCGCCGAAGGCTATGCCCGGTCGACCGGCAAACCCGGCGTTGCGCTTGTAACGTCTGGCCCTGGCGCGACCAACGCTGTCACCGGCCTGACCGACGCATTGTTGGATTCGATCCCGCTGGTTGTTCTGACGGGTCAGGTTCCGACCTTCATGATCGGTTCAGACGCGTTTCAAGAGGCTGACACTGTTGGCATCACCCGCCCCTGCACCAAGCATAACTGGTTGGTTAAAGACACGGATTCGCTGGCGGAAACGATGCACGAAGCCTTTCACGTCGCCACCTCGGGCCGTCCCGGTCCTGTGTTGATCGACATTCCCAAGGACGTGCAGTTTGCCTCGGGCGAGTACACCAGCCCCAAGCCTTCAACGTCGCATTACCAACCGGTTTTGAAAGGCGACCTGGAAGAGATCACGGAACTGGTTGCCGCCATGGAAACCGCTAAGAAACCGGTCTTTTATACCGGTGGCGGTGTCATCAACTCTGGCCCTGCAGCCAGCCAGTTGCTGCGTGAACTGGTGGACGCGACTGGTATCCCGATCACCTCGACCCTGATGGGTCTGGGCGCTTACCCAGCCTCGGGCGAGAACTGGCTTGGAATGTTGGGCATGCATGGTCTCTACGAGGCCAATTTGGCGATGCATGACTGCGATCTGATGATCAATATCGGCGCACGTTTCGACGACCGGATCACCGGCCGCATCGATGCGTTTTCGCCGAACTCGAAAAAGGCGCATATCGACATCGATCCGTCCTCGATCAACAAGGTAATCCGTGTGGACATACCCATTGTCGGTGACGTGGCGCATGTACTGGAAGACATTCTGAAGATCTGGAAGTCTCGCGGTCGCAAGACGGATGCTGCGAACGTGAAGCAGTGGCAAAACCAGATCGCGGAATGGCGCAAGATCAACTGCCTTGCATATGCCAACAGCGAAAAATCCATCAAACCGCAATACGCGCTGCAACGCCTTGAAGAGCTGACAAAAAAGCACGATCGCTACATCACCACCGAAGTGGGCCAACACCAGATGTGGGCGGCTCAGTACCTTGGGTTCGAAGACCCCAACCGCTGGATGACCTCGGGTGGCCTGGGCACGATGGGCTATGGCTTCCCCGCCTCTATCGGCGTGCAGATGGCGCATCCAGATGCATTGGTGATCAACGTGGCTGGTGAGGCGTCTTGGCTGATGAACATGCAGGAAATGGGCACCGCCGCGCAATACCGTCTGCCCGTGAAGCAGTTCATCCTAAACAATGAACGCCTTGGCATGGTCCGTCAGTGGCAGGAACTGCTGCATGGCGAACGCTATTCACACAGCTGGTCCGAAGCCCTGCCTGATTTCGTTAAACTCGCCGAAGCGTTCGGAGCAAAGGGCATCCTGTGTTCCGATCCTGCCGATCTGGACGACGCGATCATGGAGATGATCAACTATGACGGTCCGGTGATCTTCGACTGTCTGGTTGAAAAGCACGAAAACTGCTTCCCAATGATCCCATCGGGCAAGGCCCATAACGAGATGCTTCTGGGCGAAGCAGAAACGCAGGGCGTGATCGATTCCAAAGGTTCGGTTCTGGTTTAACAAAATTCGACGGATTTGGTCGGGCGCCTTGCCGCGCCCGATATATCAAGGATGATGAAAGGGACATAAATGTCTGCCCTACATATCAAAAAAGGTGCCACCCGCCATTCGGCCTATAACCTACGACCCACCTTTTCGGACGTGCAGGAACGTCACACGATAGCGGTGTTGGTCGAGAACGAACCTGGCGTTCTGGCACGTGTGATCGGATTGTTCTCGGGGCGCGGTTATAACATCGAAAGCCTGACCGTGGCCGAAGTTGATCACACAGGCCACCTCAGCCGCATCACCATCGTCACCACCGGGACCCCCCAGGTTATTGAGCAGATCAAGGCGCAGCTGGGCCGAATTGTAACCGTGCACGACGTGCATGACCTTACTGTCGAAGGCCCTTCGGTCGAGCGCGAACTGGCTATCATCAAGGTCGTGGGTGAAGGCGACAAGCGGGTCGAGGCCCTGCGGCTGGCCGATATTTTCCGCGCCAATGTGGTCGACAGCACTCTGAATTCGTTCATCTTCGAAATCACCGGTGCACCGGACAAGATCGATGCCTTTGCGGACCTTATGCGCCCATTGGGTCTGGTCGAGATCGCCCGTACAGGTGTCGCAGCCTTGCTGCGCGGCGACTAAAATCTGTTCCCCGCCCGCTGACGTTTTAGCGTCTTTCCGGGCGGGGGCACACCTTTGGTTGGTCAGGCAGCACGCTCTCAACCTACACGAGCCTTTTGCGCCATAATTGCCATAGGGTTTGTTTTTCCAGATAAAGATCAGTCTTTTTCGCATAAAGCCTATTGCCATTGAGCTTTGCGGCGCTAGCGTCGAAGCTGCAACGCGGCGTGGGGATACGTTGCTTGGGGTTATTCTGTACGATTACTTTTTGTGCACCCGGTTTTTGCCTCGGTGTTCAATGGGTTTCATTCGAAGACACAGCAATACGTGGAAGGCCATGACTGACGATACCCGCAGCCCTGAAATGTTACGCGCGATGTTCAGCGAGAACCTTCGGCGTTTGGCGCAGCAGCATCGCTCGGTCTCAGCCCTGTGCCGCAAGCTCGGGGTGAACCGCACGCAGTTTAACAGATATCTTTCTGGCGAAAGCGTTCCTCGCCCGGATGTTCTGGATCGGATTTGTCGCTTTTTCGACGTAGATGCCCGAATTCTTCTCCAGCCCTTGGACGAGATCGAGAAATCAGAAAACCACCCGGCCACCAAAACTCTGACTGAGTTTCTGGGTTCGGGTGCAGAGGCGATCGGGAAGTCCGCCTTTTCACTTGGGTTTTATGCCGTCATCGAAAGCCTTTCGGATACACACCGCATGACCTTGTTGCACGCACGACCGCTGGCCCAGTGCACTTTGATACGGGGCTATGTATCACGCACTGCCATGCCAGATGCCACACCGCAAGACCGTGAAATCCAAGGTATCGCCGCCTGTAGCGGCGATACCGTTTATATGCTGACATCCCAACGGGGCGGCCACAACAGCCGGGTCTACCTGATCTCACCCGATCAAAACGGAACTGCGGTTCATTGGCGCGGATCGGTGGTTAATTCCGCGGATACATCCAACCCGGAACCGGTTGTTCTCAAGTACCTGGGGCACGACTCTGCAGCTATTTTTGCCGCTGCGCGCCTGTCCACGAACAATCTTGCACAGCAGTTCTAACCTGCCGCAGTTGTGGGTGTCTGCGCGGCATCGACCTGGGTAATCTGCCGATAAAGATGCCAGCTGGCGTGGCCAAGCACTGGCAAAACGATCAACAACCCCAAAAACCAGGGCACCATCGCGATGAATGTCAAAATCGCGACCAAGGCCCCCCAGCCAAGCATCACAAACAGATTTTCTTTCACGTAAGAAAAACTTGTGATCATGGCGGTCACGAAATCCAGCTCGCGATCCAGCAGCAATGGGATCGAAAGAACGGTGATCATGTACAAAATGGTGGCAAAGACCGCCCCCACGACCGTACCCACGGCCAGCATGGTCAGGCCGTTCAACGTCAGGAACACCTCTGTCGACGTCGATATGTTCGTCATCGTGGCCAGGCCCAGAAACAGGGCAAAGATCATGTGCCCGAGAAAGAACCAAAACAGGAAGACGACAACGATGATTGCACAGATCGAAGGCAACTGCCTGCGGCTTTGCTGCAGTACCACGCCAAAGATCGCACCAAAATCCAAGGGCTCACCCTGCTCAAGCCGGTGCGAGACCTCATAAAGCCCGACCGCTGCGAAAGGTCCGATCAACGGAAACCCGATGGCCGCCAGTACCAGCCAAAAGGTTGTTCCGGTCTGCACAGTCACCCACGCCATGGCCCAACCCGCCAGCACGTAAAAGCCAGCAAAGATCACCCCGAATAGCGGTGCGCGGCGAAAATCAGTCCACGCGCGCTGCAATGCCGTGCGCAGCATGGCGGTATCCACCGGTCGCATTTCCGGCACACCAAAAGGCTTATCCATGTTGTCTCCTCCTCCCGATCCGGCGTTATGACCTCGCCGGTCTCTTGTTTGGCCAGTTGGTTTCGGCGTGATACGCCGCCCCAACCGACAATAGTTTGTGATCCGCGCCCCGTGGACCGAACAGCTGGAACCCCATCGGCAGTCCGTTTGAACCGAAACCCGCAGGTGCGGCCAGACAAGGCAAACCGATCAGACTGACAGGCACCGTGACGTGCATCCATCGGTGATAGGTGTCCATCGTCCGGCCCGCGATACTGGTCGGGTACGGTATCTCGACCCCAAAGGGCCAGACCTGCGCGGATGGCAGAACCAATGCGTCAAACTGTTTGAACAGGTCTGCAGCGCGCCGGAACCAATCCGAGCGGATGACGCTGGCGTGCTGCACCTCCATTGCACACATCGCCAGACCACGATCCAGTTCCCATTGAGCCGTATCTTTCAGATGATCCCTTTGCGAGGCCAAGGGCTCCAGCCCCGCCGCCACGCTGAACGACCGCAGCGTGATCCAACTGGTCCAAAGTTGTTCTGCATCGAAGGGCGGATCAACTTCTTGCACATCAGCGCCAAGGCTTTCAAACACGGTCAAAGCATCTTTGCACAGGTCGAGAATTCCAGGCTCGGTCGGGAACGCCCCGCCCCAATCCCCAAGCCAACCAATCCGCAGACCCTGCAAATCTGCAATTTCCACCGGTGACACCGGAACGCTATCAGAGGCCAAGGGCAGGCGCGGGTCTGGCCCCGAGATAACGTCAAGCAAGATGCCCAAATCCTCGGGGCTGCGGGCCATGGGGCCAAGTGTGGACAGTTGATGCAGAAAGCTGTCGCCGACAGGATCAGACGGCACCCTGCCCCAGCTTGGGCGAAAGCCGTAGACATTGTTCCAGGCCGCTGGGTTACGCAGACTGCCCATCATGTCGGACCCGTCTGCAAGCGCCACCATTCCCGTGGCCAGGGCCACCGCCGCCCCACCGGACGATCCTCCGCAGGTATGGTCGGCGTTATACGGATTGCGCGTCGCACCATAGACCGGGTTGAATGTGTGCGATCCCAATCCGAATTCCGGCGTGTTGGTTTTTCCGATAAGTATAGCCCCCGCATCCCGCATCCGGGCGGCAATCAAATCGTCGCTGTCCGGCACGACGTCCTTGAACAAAGGCGATCCATGAGACGAGACCACGCCTGCCACATTGACCAAATCCTTGACCGCAATTGGCAGACCGTGCAGCGGGCCAGTGATTGGACCGCTATCGCATCTCTGTGCCTCGGCCATCAACGCACTCTCTTCCCGTAACGCTACTATAGCGTTCACATCGCCATTCACCTTAGCGATGCGATCCAGGGTGGCACGCATTACATCGGTGGCTGAAACCTGTCGGGTTGCCAGTTGTTTCACAAGCTCTGCGGCCGATATCCGAGTCAGGTCCATTGCATGCCATTCTGTTGTTGGTCTTCAACAGCCTAGCGAGCGGTTCAGCTCATTTAAACCCACTGTCTAAATGTATCTTTTCTCGACCTCGCCACCGGTCAACAGGATTGAAACGGCATGGGCCAACTCATTCAGAAAAAGAAACAAAATCTTCAGCTGTCGCACAACAGTTGTGCTGCAAAGAAGAAAGACCAATCATGTAATCAGGATACGCCGCCAGTACCTTTTCAGCACGTTCAGAAAAGCGATCTGGCTATGCACCTTAGCTGTCGCCCTGCGCCTCGGACCGGCTTTTGCCTGCAACGTTCAGAGCCAGAGTCGCCGCCATGAACCCGTCCAGATCACCATCCAACACGCCCTTGGTATCCGAAGTTTCGTGGTTGGTGCGCAGATCCTTCACCATCTGGTACGGCTGCAAGACGTAGGACCGGATCTGGTTACCCCAGCCTGCATCGCCTTTGGCCTCATGCGCGGCGTTGATATCCGCGTTCCGACGGTCCAGTTCCTGTTGATACAAGCGCGATTTCAGGGCCTTCATGGCAATGTCACGGTTCTGGTGCTGCGACTTCTCGGATGAAGTCACCACAATCCCGGTTGGAATATGCGTGATCCGTACCGCCGAGTCCGTGGTGTTGACGTGCTGACCACCTGCGCCGGAGGACCGGTAGGTGTCGATGCGGATGTCGGCCGGGTTCACCTCGATCTCGATATTGTCGTCCACCACTGGATAGACCCAGACCGAGCTGAATGAGGTATGGCGCTTCGCCGCCGAGTCAAAAGGCGAAATCCGCACAAGCCGGTGTACACCGCTTTCCGATTTCAGCCAGCCATAGGCGTTGTGGCCCGAAATCTTGTAAGCGGCAGATTTAATGCCCGCCTCTTCGCCTGCGGTCTCGGATTGAAGCTCGACCGTATAGCCCTTTTTCTCGGCCCAGCGAACGTACATCCGCGCCAGCATCGAAGCCCAGTCACAACTTTCGGTTCCACCCGCGCCCGAGTTGATTTCAAGGAACGTGTCGTTGCTGTCGGCCTCACCGTCCAGCAGCGCTTCAAGCTCTTTCTTGGCGGCTTTGCCCTGTAGTGCTTTGATCGCAGCTTCGGCGTCCTGCACGACCTCTTCATCCTCTTCCATCTCACCCAATTCGATCAGCTCGATATTGTCGCTGAGATCGGTCTTGATGGTTTCATAGGTCTCGATGGCGTCGACCAGCATCTGCCGTTCGCGCATCAGCTTCTGCGCGTTCTCGGGGTTGTCCCACAGGTTCGGATCTTCGACACGCGCATTGAATTCCTCAAGGCGATGCGGTGCGGTTTCATAGTCCATACGCTGCGCCAGCAGCTCAAGCGACTTTTCGATTTCCGCCACGATGTTCTGGGTTTCGGCGCGCATGGTCTTGTCCCAACTTGCTCAATCAGGCCTGCGTGATAGCAAGAGGTGCGAGACACCACAAGACAGGCCGGACGCGAATGCAAAGCACATGCGACGAGTTTCTGGACGAATGGAACCTGCATCAGCCAGAGCTGGTTGCCGAGACCGGTCAGGTGCGGGTTTGGAAAGTGTTGTCGAAACACGGACCCGCAGCGTTGAAACTCTATCGCAGACCGGATCGCGGCAACGAAGCACCCGGCAGCGCGCTGCTGAATGCGTGGCGAGACCGGGGTGCGGTTCGTATTTTCAACGAAGAACGGAACGCTGTTTTGATGGAGTGGCTGGATGGTCCGTCATTGGGTGACATTGCGCGTTCGGGACGCCCCGATGACACCACTAGATTCCTTGCCGAAACTGCAGCGCGTCTGCATGGAAAACCCACCGTCCGGGTTCAGGGTTTGAGACCCCTGGACCAGGTTTTCACCCCGTTGTTTAACTGCGCTTTTGCGCCAACATGCCCAACCCTTCTGCCCAACGACGTACTGTCCGCCATGGCCATGGGCCGGCATCTGTTGAATAGCCAGCCAGCGTCCGTGCCTCTTCACGGGGATCTTCACCCTGACAATATTATCATGACCGAGACGGGCCCGCGGGTTTTCGATGCCAAAGGGTATGTCGGAGATCCGGCGTTTGAGTTGGCAAATGCATTACGACACCCAAAAGGGATGCCAGATTTGGTGCGTGGTCCTCAGCAGATCGAAACCTGCCTGTCGCTCTACTCCAAGGTGCTGAGAGTACCAAAGGAACGGCTGGCCCAATGGGCCGCCGCCAAATGCGCCTTGTCCATCCACTGGCGATCGGACGGTGCAATCGATAACGATCCGGAAGCAGACCTTTTGAATCTGCTTCTGTGTCTATCTGATCAGTAAAGCCCGCCAGTGCTCAGGTCGCCCTGCGTGGCTTTGGGCCCGACAGTGACCGTCTGACCTGTCGAGGTCTGAACCTGCACGCCTGCGCGCTGCACTTCCTCGAACAAGGGCAGATCCGAACCGATCGCAAAGCCGCCGTCATAGACGCGGTCGATGAAGCCATCGACGCCATCACGGAAGAATTCAGCAACAACATAGTCACCGCTGGCATCGTCAGGCAGCCGTGCGCCGCTGAAACGGTCGATCTTGATGAAATGACCACCTTCCGGCACCTCGAACGGGCCGCCGCCGTATTTCTCGACAGCTTTTTCCATGAAGCTTTGGAACACAGGGCCACACATCGTGCCGCCGTAAGCCCCCCGCCCCATCGGACGCGGTCGGTCGTAGCCGATGTAACAGCCAGCAACGATGTTCGAGGTAAACCCAATAAACCACGCATCCTTGGATTCGTTGGTGGTGCCGGTTTTGCCCGCTGTCGGCACCGGCAAGTTTACATGGCGCGCGGCAGTACCGCGATCCACCACGCCTGTCATCATTGAGGTCAACTGGTAGGCCGTGATCGCATCCATCACCTGTGCGCGGTCCGTCACAAGGGTCGGAGATTCATCAGGGGCCATCCATGTGGAATCGCAATCCAGACACTGGCGGTCGTCGTGGCGATAGATGGTTTTGCCGAACCGGTCCTGAATACGGTCGACCAGAGTGGGTTCGACCCGCTGACCGCCATTGGCAAACATCGCATAGGCCGCCACCATCTTGTAAAGCGTCGTCTCTTCGGATCCCAGCGAGTTGGCAAGGAATGCCCCCATCCGGTCGTAGACGCCAAAGCGTTCCGCATAGCCTGCAACCACCGGCATCGTGACCTCTTGCGCCAGACGGATGGTCATCAGGTTCCGCGACTGCTCGATCCCGGTGCGCAGCGGCGTCGGTCCGTAGAACTTGTTCGACGAGTTCTTGGGACGCCACAGACCCTGTGGCGTGTTCACCTCAATCGGGGCGTCCACAACTATGGTTGCGGGGCTATAGCCACTGTCCAGTGCGGCGGCATAGACGAAAGGTTTGAAAGACGATCCGGGCTGACGCTGCGCCTGCGTGGCGCGGTTGAACACGGTGTCCTGATACGAGAACCCGCCCTGCATCGCCAAAACACGGCCCGAGTTCACATCCATCGCAACAAAGCCGCCCTGCACTTCGGGCACCTGACGGGCAGACCATTGTCCCTCTTCCCCGGCCATCACAAGGATCACGTCGCCGCGTTTGAAGTTTGCTGCAAAATCGCCCTGCATCCATTTGATGTCCGAGCGTGGGATAATGCCATCGGCGGGTCCATTTTCGATCCCGACCGTGAGTTGCTGGTCAGAGACGCCCAAAACCACGGCAGGATACCACCGGGTCGGCAGCACCACATCGCGTGGAATTTCCATGATAGAAAGAGCTTCGCGCCACTGCGCCTCATCCGCCAGCGCTTCTTCCGGGATCACTTCGCCCGTACCGCGCCACCTGCCGCGCGATCGGTCGTATTTCTGCAGCGCCGTGCGCAGAGCTTTGGCAGCTTCGATCTGCATTTCTTCGTCCACAGACGCACGGACCGTAAAGCCGCCGGTAAAGAACTCACCTTCGCCAAAATCCTCGCTCAGCTGGCGACGGATTTCGTCGGTGAAATAGTCACGCGGCGGCAAAGCGGTGCGGAAACTTTCAAAGTCACCGTTCTGCACCGAACGTAGCGGCATCTCGACTTCGGTCTCATAGGTCGCCTGATCGATGTAACCGTTCTGGTTCATCTCGCGCAGCACGTAGTTGCGGCGGGCGAGCAGGCGTTCTTTTTGACGAACCGGGTGGTAATCCGAAGGTGCCTTGGGCATCGCAGCCAGCATCGCGGCCTCATGCGGGGCCAACTCCTGCAAGGTCTTGTTGAAATAGGTCTGCGCCGCAGCGGTCACGCCATAGGAGTTCTGGCCAAGAAAGATTTCGTTCATGTAAAGTTCGAGGATCTGTTCCTTGTCCAAGGTATCCTCAAGCCTTGTGGCGAGGATGATTTCCTTGATCTTGCGTTCAGCTCGGCGGTCGCCTGACAGCAGAAAGTTCTTCATTACCTGCTGCGTGATCGTCGATGCCCCGCGCACGGTTTCGCCCTTGGTGCGCACTGCCTCAACACCGGCTGCAACAATACCGCGCGGATCGTACCCCTGATGGGTGTAAAAGTTTTTGTCTTCGGCCGAGATGAAAGCCTGTTTCACCAGATCGGGGATGTCCTCGGACGGGGTGAACAGGCGTCGTTCCTGCGCGAATTCATCAATCAGCTGCCCTTTGCCCGAATAAATCCGACTGATGGTGGGCGGCTTATACTGGGCCAGAGATTCATGGCTGGGCAGGTCGCGGCCATACATCCAGAACACCGCACCGATTACCAGTGCGACCATAAAGATACCCAAAGTGACGAGGCTGAAAATCGCCCCGAAAAACGAAAGAATGAACCGGATCACGTTACTGCCTTTTTCTCGCGGTGCCGACTATATAGTGATGCACCGCCTGAGGGTCAAAACACCAAGCGCATTCTAGCCGGTTTGCGCCGCAAGGTCACTGGCCAATCAGGGATTTGCGGATCACATCCTGCTGTCGCCAATCCTCAAGCCCCTGATAAATCCCCAAAGCCATTTTCGACCGCCATTCCGGATCCTTGAGGTTTCTCAGATCTCTAGGACTGGAAAGAAACCCAAGCTCGACCAGAACCGAAGGAATATCTGCGGCTTTAAGCACCGAAAAAGACGCCGTGCGCAGGGGTTTACGGTTCATGGGACCGCCCTGCTGCGTCATACCGTTGGCAATCGATGTGGCGAGGGACAGCGTGCGCGGCTTGGTCTCCTGCCGTGCCAGGTCCAGCAAAACGTCAGCCACTTGATCATCCGAGCCACTGAGGTCGACGCCAGACAGCAGGTCGCCGCGATCATGCCGTTCCGCCAGTTTCGAACTCGCCACGTCCGAGGCATCATCAGACAAAGTATAGACCGCCGCACCATGGGCCTGCCCCTCGGACAGGGAATCGGCATGCAGTGAGATGAACAGGTCTGCACCCGCCCGGTGGGCCAAAGCAATCCGACGCTCAAGCGACACGAACTGATCCTCAACCCGCGTCAGGACCACTTCATATCCGCCGGAACGCAAAAGTACTTCACGCAGCTCGCGTGCGAAGGTCAGCATCAGGGTCTTCTCATCAACCCCACCAACCTCGGCCCCCGGATCTATGCCGCCATGGCCTGGGTCCAGCATGACGCGCAGGGGTCGATCAGAATTGCGGGGTGCTGTTTGCGGCAAGTTGGCAGGTTCTGGCAGATCCCAACCCGGATTGCGTGGCGCACCTGATGTCGCGTTGAATGTGTCGAAATCCGTGCCTTTAAGGTTCAGGGACAACAAAGCCGCGCCCGAGTCTTCTGCGATCGACAACTGCGCTGTCTCGACCGCCATCGGTGCACCCAGTTCCAGCACCAGACGCGACCAGCCCGGAACATAAGCCCCGAACTGAACACCGCTGATGCGATCAGATTGCAGGAAGTCCGAGGAATTCAACCCTGTCCAGTCGACCTCGTTAAAATCCAAAACCATCCGATAAGGATCCTGCAAGGTGAAGATCCGGTACGGCACACCTTGGCTGAGGCCGATATCCACTCGCACGCCAGTGCGCCCGACATCTGTTATGCGGCTCTGGTCCGGCTGAATACGCGCCAGCGCGCTGAACTCCTGCGCAACTGCACCACTCGCCAGCGCCCAAATCAGGGCGATGCAAAAGAAGATCCTGCTCATAGCCTCAAGTTTTCCCGAGATCGTTTGACCCGCAGCCTATACCACTGGCTGCGTTTTGTGAACGGTTCAGGCCTGTTCCCTGATCGCGCCACGCGCGGCCATGAACAGGCGTAAACGCTCAAGACCGTCTTCGATATCAGCCGTGGCCCTTGCGTAAGAGAAACGCAGGGTCGTGTGACCGCGCTGTGGATCGAAGTCGAGACCCGGAGTTACCGCAACGCCCGCCTTTTCAAGAACCTCGGCCGCGAAGGCACGGCTGTCATTGGTCAGGTCAGACACGTCGGCATACACGTAAAACGCGCCATCAGGCGGAGCGATGTTCGCGAACCCGGCCTTGGGCAGCCCGTCCAGCATCAGCGCCCGGTTTCGGCGATAGACGTCCAGATTGTCCTGCAACTCGTCTTCGCAATCCATCGCGGCCAGCGCTGCAACCTGGCTGGCATGGGGGGCGCAGATGAACATGTTCTGGGCAATCCGCTCAACCACACGCACCTGATCTTCTGGCACCACCATCCATCCGACGCGCCAGCCTGTCATCGAGAAATATTTGGAGAATGAGTTGATCACATAACACTCATCCGTCAGCTCCAGCGCGGTGACAGCTTTGGCTTCGTATTCCAGCCCGTGATAGATTTCGTCACTTATGAACGAAGCCCCCTGCCCCTGCGCCGCTTCTATCAGCGCGCCCATGGACGCATGATCCAACATGGTACCGGTTGGGTTCGCGGGCGAGGCCACCATCAGCCCCTTCAGGTCCATTCCCTGAATATCCTCGGCAACAGGCTGCAACCTGTTTTCAGGGGCAGTGGGCAGATCGACGGGCACCAGCCCCAACGCTTTAAGGATCTGTCGGTAGGACGGATAACCGGGCGCGCCGATACCAACCCGGTCCCCGCTGTCGAACAACGCCGTGAAGGTCAGCAGAAACCCGCCTGAGGATCCAGGGGTGATGACCACTCGATCCGGGTTCAAGTCAACATCATACCAATCGCCGTAAAGCCGCGCGATCCGCTGCCTGAGCGCGGGCAACCCCAAAGCCACCGTATAACCCAAAGGGCCTTGCTCCATTGCCTTTGCCAGCGCTTCGGTCGCGCCCTTGGGGGCCCCTGTCCCCGGCTGGCCGACTTCCATGTGGATGATATGGCGTCCGGCCTCTTCCGCTTTGCGCGCGGCCTCCATTACGTCCATCACAATAAACGGATCGACCCCGGACCGGGTTGAGTTTCTCATGCCCATCTCCCATGTTGCAGCCATGGCTTTTGAACGCGTATCCAGGCTGGCGTCAATCCCGGCTCTGATGCTTGCAGCTGTCGTCTGGCTTGCGGCAGTGGTTCAAGCCCATGCGCAAAGCCTGATCCGAGATCCCGACATCGAGCATGGGCTGCGTGAACTGGCATTTCCCATCCTGCGCGCGGCCGGTTTGAATACCAACCGCGTTCAAATCCTGGTCATCAACGACAACACGTTCAACGCCTTTGTCATCGACTACAACGCGATCTACGTGAACTACGGACTGATCCTGAGCGTCGAAAGCCCGGAAATGCTGCAGGCTGTGATCGCGCACGAAGCCGCCCACATCGCGAATGGCCATCTGGCACGGCGGGCCGAAAACCTGAAAGCGGCGCAGCGCAATGCCGGCTTTGGCACCGCTCTGGCCTTGCTGGCTGCTGCTGCGGGTGGTGGTGAAGCAGCCCTTGGTATTGCCGCCGGCACCCAGGGCGCCGCCCTTCGCAGCTTTCTGGGCCACACCCGCGCAGAAGAAGCCTCGGCTGACCGAAGCGCTGCAAGTTATCTGCGATGGGCCCAGATTTCGCCCAGCGGCATGGTCGAACTGCATCGGAAATTCGCCGGTCAGGAGCTGCTGAGCGTTGCCAATCAGGACCCCTATATGCGCTCGCACCCGACAAGCCGCGACCGTCTGCGTGCCGCCGAGGCCTTTCTGGACGAGTTTGGTGACAAGGCTATCCCCAACCCTAGCGCCGATTACTGGTTCGCCCGCGTCAAAGGTAAGCTATCCGCCTTTCTGCGGTCTCCAAGCTGGACTTTGCGGCGCGCCAAAGAAGAGACCGACCGTGACATTCGCCTGATGCGAGAGGCGTCGGCGCATCATCAAAACCGCGATTTGTCCCGCGCTCGCGCCGCCATAGATGAGGCTCTGGCCATTCGCCCGAATGACCCTTACTATTACGAACTCAAGGGGCAAATTCTGTTGGAAAACAGGCAAATAAACAAAGCAGTTCAAGCGTATCAGAGCGCGGTGGAAATGGCCCCGAACAATGCGCTGATCCTTGCAGGATATGGTCGTGCGCTGCTGGCGCAGGGTAACACCGATCAAGCCTTGACCGCGTTGGAAAAGGCCCGATCCCGCGATTTTCGCAATGCGCGCCTGATGCAGGATTTGGGCATTGCCTATGCCAAGGTTGGCAACAACGGAATGGCATCCACCGTGACGGCAGAGCGATATGCGCTGCAAGGACGGCTGGATGATGCCGGAATTCACGCAAAACGGGCTGTGGCCCGCTTGCCCGAAGGCTCGCCGGGTTGGCAAAGGGCACAAGACGTGCTGATTGCGTCAGAACGATTCAAGAAAAGTAAAAGGAAACGGAAATGATCCTCAGACATGCTGCACCTGCCCTTCTGGGGCTTTCCATGGCTGCGACTTCAGCGCAGGCGCTGGATTTGAACGCAATGAGCGATGCCGAAAAGGCCGAATTCGGCGCGCAGGTGCGAGAGTATCTGCTTGAAAACCCCGAAGTGATCATCGAAGCGATCAACATCCTTGAACAGCGAAATGCCGCAGCCGAAGCGCTGGCCGACAAGGAACTGATCGCCGCCAATGAAGAAGAACTGTTCAACGATGGCTACAGCTTTGTGGGCGGCAACCCGGACGGGGATATCACACTGGTCGAATTCATGGATTACCGCTGTGGTTATTGCCGCCGTGCCGTACCCGAGGTAGCCAGCCTGTTGGCCGAAGACGGCAATATCCGCTTGGTGATCAAGGAGTTCCCCATTCTGGGTGACGCGTCTGTCCTGTCCTCGCGCTTTGCCGTCGCCACCAAGCACGTGGCGGGCAATGAAGCCTACAAACAGGTCCATGACGCCCTGCTGGAGTTCACCGGCGAGCCATCAGAAGTGTCTTTGCGCCGCATCTCGGATGGTCTGGGGCTGGACAGCGATGCGATCATCGCCGCAATGGACAGCGACCGCGTGACGGACGAAATCACCCGCACCCGCGCACTGGCGCAGCGGATGCAGATTTCGGGCACGCCGTCCTTTGTTCTGGGCACCGAAATGCTGCGTGGCTTCCTGCCTGCCGATCAGATGCAACAAATCGCGGATGGTGTGCGCGCCGAGCGCGGCTGAACACATGGTGAGGCGGCTTAGCCCGCCTCCTACTATTGCAGAGCTCTTCTTTCTTTCAGATCACGAAGGCTCTGCACAGCATTCGCCCCAGCAAATAGCGTGTGGAACCTCTGATCTAACCGTCCCGACCGGGTTCGCTTGGATTACTGGAAAACAGCGCGATCTTGTTTCCTTGCGGATCGCGCATGTAACCAACATAGAAATTAGCCCCATAGGAGTCGCGAAAGCCCGGCTGGCCTTCGTCGGAACCACCTGCGGCAAGTGCCGCCGCGTGAAGGTCACGAACCTGCTTTTGACTTTGCGCCTCGAACGCAACCATCGTGCCATTCCCTGCCGAGGCCGGATGCCCGTCGAACGGGGATTTCACATAGAATTCCGGCAAAGCTTGAGACTGACCTGGCTGAGATGGAAGAGCGTAGCTTAAGTCGCCGTGATACCATTCCAATTCATATCCTAGGGCTGGCAGGAAAGCAGAATAAAACTGCTCTGCAGCTGCAATGTCGTCCACACCAACGGTGATATAGGCGATCATCCCTTTGCCCTTTCGTGGACATGACATTTAAGACGCGCGGCAAGCGTTGACCGAATAAGCGCCTACTCGGCCGCTTCGGCCTGCGCGTCCAGTTCAGCTGCCTTTTTCTCGACCTGTTCGACAATGTGATCAATCATCTGATCGTTTGACATCTTGTGGCTGGCCTTGCCGGCCAGGTAAACCATGCCAGAGCCTGCGCCGCCGCCGGTAAAGCCCACATCGGTCATCAACGCCTCACCCGGGCCGTTCACGACACAGCCGATAATTGACAGGCTCATCGGTGTCTTGATGTGTTCCAGCCGATGCTCCAAGGCGTCAACGGTCTTGATGACGTCGAACCCCTGACGGGCGCAGGATGGGCACGAGATAATGTTCACGCCGCGATGTCGCAGGCCCAGTGACTTGAGGATTTCGAAACCGACCTTGACCTCTTCCACCGGATCAGCGGACAGGCTGACACGGATCGTGTCGCCTATCCCCATCCACAACAGGTTACCCAAACCGATGGCGGACTTGATGGTGCCGCTGACCAGCCCTCCAGCTTCGGTGATGCCCAGATGAATGGGCGCGTCGGTGGCTTCGGCAATGCCCTGATAAGCAGCAGCAGACAGGAAAACGTCGCTGGCCTTCACGCTGATCTTAAACTCGTGAAAGTCGTTGTCCTGCAGGATGCGAATATGTTCCAGCCCGCTTTCAACCATCGCCTCGGGGCATGGCTCGCCGTATTTCTCAAGCAGATGTTTTTCCAATGACCCCGCGTTGACCCCGATACGGATCGAACAGTTGTGATCGCGTGCGGCCTGAATGACCTCTTTCACGCGGGTTTCATCGCCGATATTGCCCGGATTGATGCGCAGGCAAGCCGCGCCCGCCTCGGCGGCTTCGATGCCACGGCGGTAGTGAAAGTGAATGTCTGCCACGATCGGCACAGGGCTTTCGCGGACGATCTCTTTCAGTGCCTTCGACGACGCCTCATCCGGAACCGAAACGCGCACTATATCCGCGCCAGCCTCGGCTGCGGCCTGAACCTGCGCCACGGTGGCCGCCACATCGGTGGTCAGCGTATTGGTCATGGTCTGTACCGCAATGGGTGCATCACCCCCAACAGGGACGTTGCCGACCATGATTTGACGGGATTTACGACGATAGATGTCGCGCCAAGGGCGTACGTGATTGAGGGACATAAGGACGGATCCGCGTCTGCCAGAGTTGGACCTTTAGATAGTCCGACAACCGGGGCGTCGCAATGGTTAGATCACTCCGCGGGCGTTTCAGTCGCTTCGGTCTGCAGTTCCGCCACCAGTTGCTTTAGAGCGCTGTTCTGCTCGGCCTCAAGATCGGCTACGGCATACGTCTCGGACACTGCGTCTTTCGACAACACGACACCTTTGGCAACCGTACCCGGCGCACCCGCCGGACCGTAATGCTCGCCGTTCATAGAGAAGTAGACCGACCCCGAGGCCCCGGCCCGCAACTGCGGCGGCTCCTCGGTCAGAGGCACTTCAAAAACGCTGCCTTGTTCAACCGTGCCAAGGGTGCCTTCGAAAATGATACTGCCGTCTGCAGCCGTCACACGCATCCATGCCGGGTCAACAGCCACAATTTTAAGCGTCGTATCAATCTGTTCCACGACCTGCGGCAGCGCGGGTCGTTCGACCGTGTGAACCTTGGCCAGTTCAAGCTGCGGCAACTCGGGCGGACGGAAAGTTCCGACCTCACGTGGGTCAAGGGTCGAGATCGGGGCATCACGAGCAACCAGAACCGGCACGTCCAGCGCCTGTGGACGATAAAGACGATCCAACGCCTCGGTACTGGCCACTTCAACCGTATCGTCTGACGCGGCACCACGCACCGCATCCAGTGGATCAAGGTCGGACAGGACCACAGGGGCTTGCTCAACAGGGCTGACCTGCACCTGCTGGATTTTGTTCAAAACAGCCCAGCCGCCATAGCCGATGCCACCAATGACCGCCAGCAACACCAGCGAAGAGCCGATGGCGCGCGGTTCGATCTGACTGACCAGCGGCTCTTTGCCCGGAATATAGGGCGTATTGGGCGAGATGAACGGGTCGCGCCCCATAGGACCGCGCGACGGAAGACCGCCAGTGGATTTGCGGACCACAGATGCCTCGGCCGACATGCCATGGGCCACTTCAAAACCGCTTTCCTGGCAGAAGGTTGCAAAGGTCTCATCCGGGTTCATTCCCAAGTAGCGCGCATATGAGCGCACATACCCGGCTATGAAGCCGGGTGTATCAAACGCATCAGGGTCGGCGTTTTCGATTGCAGCAATGTAGTTGGCTTTGATCCTCAGTTCGCGCTGAACATCCAAAAGAGATTTGCCCATTGTCGCGCGCTCACCGCGCATCTTGTCACCAAGACGAATCTCGTAGTCATCAAACCCTTTTGGTCTGACGTCCACGTCTTCTTCGGACTCGCGCTGTGATCTGCGCCCAATCATCCCTGCTGCCCCATTCTGCCTGTCGCGTATTTCGCGTTAGCGGCGAATCATCCCCACAATGATTCGTCTGCCAATTTTGTTAGCCTAAGCTTAACACGCGGCAATCACGTTGCACACTTTGGCGTGAGGTTAACCGGCAAGTTCGGCGCGATTTAGCGCACAATGTGACCAAAGTTCGTCCATCGCCTGCACCAAACGGTTCATTTCGTCGGGTCCATGCACCGGAGACGGGGTAAACCGAAGCCTTTCGGTTCCCCGCGGGACAGTCGGGAAATTGATCGGCTGCACGTAAATGCCATAATCATCCAGCAACATATCACTGAGCTTTTTGGTATGCACAGGGTTGCCGACGATCACGGGCACAATGTGACTGCCATGATCAATCAAGGGAAGACCCATCCCTTTAAGTCGCAGCTTGAGGATCTTGGCCTGAGTCTGATGCTGGTCACGCAGCTCCTGCGCGGTTTTCAGATGCGCAACCGAAGCGGCAGCCCCTGCGGCAACAGCTGGCGGCAACGAAGTGGTGAAAATGAAACCCGGCGCATAAGAGCGCACAGCGTCGCACATCTTGGCACTGGCGGCGATGTAGCCACCCATAACGCCATATGCTTTGGCGAGGGTTCCGTTGATGATGTCGATCCGATGGGCCAAACGGTCACGTTCAGTCACGCCGCCGCCACGCGGGCCGTACATGCCAACCGCGTGCACTTCGTCGATATAGGTCAGCGCGCCAAACTCATCGGCCAAATCACAGATCTCTTCGATCGGGCCAAAATCGCCGTCCATAGAATAGACTGACTCGAAGGCGATCAGTTTAGGCGCTTGCGGATCGTCAGCTTCAAGCAACTCACGCAGATGCGCCACGTCATTGTGCCGGAAAATCCGCTTAGAACCGCCGTTGCGGCGCACACCTTCGATCATCGAGGCATGGTTCAGCGCGTCGGAATAAATGATCAGGCCGGGGAACAGCTTGGGCAGAGTGCTGAGCGTTGCATCATTGGCGATATAGGCGCTGGTGAACAACAGCGCGGCTTCTTTGCCGTGCAGATCAGCCAACTCGGCCTCAAGCCTTTTGTGGTAAACCGTGGTGCCTGAGATGTTGCGCGTCCCGCCAGACCCTGCACCTGCTGCGTCCACAGCCTCATGCATGGCATTCAGAACAACAGGGTGCTGCCCCATGCCCAAGTAATCGTTGCCACACCACACGGTGATGTTCTGCTGCGACCCATCCGGACGCGTGCGCACCGCATGAGGGAAATGTCCGTTGCGACGTTCGATGTCAATGAAGGTCCGGTAGCGTCCTTCATCATGCAGCCTGGCAATCGCTGAATCGAGCTGAGCAGTATAGTCCAACGGACCCTCCTTGAGCGCCCAAATTGGTTTCCCTTGGGCAAATAGTTTGCCACCCTACACAGTGCAACGTGTTTCAGCGGCTTTGCGTTCCTTAGTTTAGCTGGTTACAGCCGAACAGGTGAACCCAACTTTGATTTGCATCAAATAAAAGGTTGTGCCCCCTACGACAAGTAAAGTTCCGGCTATCGAACGCGTGGAAACGACGCAGGTACAGTCGCATCACAATGCGTCGTACGATACTTTGGTTTTCGTCAAAACCGCTCTGGACGGCGCTGATCACGCTGTTAGGGTTCGCCCAACCTAGAAAAGCAGGAGCCCCCTATGTCGCTAGACACCGTGCTGAACCGGATTGACGAAGATCTGCAAACCTCGATCGACCGCCTGATGGAATTATTGCGCATCCAATCCATTTCAACCGATCCCGCGTTCAAGGACGAGGTCAACCGCGCCGCAGATTGGTTGGTCAACGACCTTCGCAGTATCGGAATAGACGCGGAAAAGCGAGAAACGCCGGGCCACCCCATGGTTGTTGGCCATGTGGGAGAAGACGCAGACGCTCCGCATATCCTGTTCTACGGCCACTATGATGTGCAGCCGGTTGATCCGCTGAACCTGTGGACACGCGACCCATTTGATCCTGCAATCGAAGATACCGAGCACGGCCCCGTTATCCGTGGGCGTGGCGCATCGGATGACAAAGGGCAACTGATGACTTTTGTCGAAGCCTGCCGCGCCTGGAAGGCTGTGCATGGATCCCTGCCCTGTCGCATCACCTTCTTCTTTGAAGGCGAGGAAGAATCGGGGTCTCCATCACTAGTCCCGTTCCTTAAGGAAAACGCGGCCGAGCTCAAAGCCGACCTGGCACTGGTCTGCGACACCTCGATGGTCTCACGCGGGGTTCCCTCCATAGCTGCCCAACTGCGCGGTATGCTGAAGGATGAATTCACCATCATCGGACCCCGTATCGATCTGCATTCCGGCCACTACGGTGGCCCAGGCCTAAACCCCTTGCGGGAACTGTCGAAAATAGTGGCCTCTTTCTACGATGACGAAACCGGCCGCGTAACCGTTGACGGATTTTACGAAGGCGTACACGAAGTACCCGAGGATCAACTCCGCCAGTGGCAAAACTGCGGTTTCGACGAAGCAGACTACCTAAATTCGGTCGGCTACACCCAACCACATGGTGAAAAGGGGTATTCGACACTCGAGCAGCAATGGGCGCGTCCAACGCTTGAGGTGAACGGGCTTTGGGGCGGTTACAACGGGGCTGGTTCGAAAACCGTGATCCCATCCGAGGCACATTGCAAAATCACCTGCCGTCTCGTCGGTGACATGAATCCCGACGCTCTGCGCGACAAAATTCGCAAACATGTCGAGGAGCGTCTGTCTCCGGACGCCAAAGTGATCTGGGACAATGACCTTGAAGGCTCACCAGCCTCTGTCATGAATTTGGACCGCCCAGAGTTCGAAGCCGCGCGCGGCGCCTTGTCTGACGAATGGGATCGCGAGGCGGTCTTTACTGGCATGGGTGGCTCTATTCCGGTGGTCGGGTACTTCAACACCGTTCTCGGGCTAGATTCCATGCTGGTCGGTTATGCAAACGATGATGACGCAATTCACTCACCGAACGAGAAATATGATGTCAAAAGCTTTCACAAGGGCATCCGATCCTGGGCCCGCATTCTGGATGCTTTGAACAAGTAAAGTGTTTTTGCGAGGCTCTGCCTCGCGCTCCGAGGTATTTTCGGCCAGATGAAGTGCGGATCCCCTGCTTCATCTGGCTATAAATACCTCGGGGGAGTCGCGGCTTGCCGCGGCGGGGGCAGAGCCCCCTTCCCTTACATGTGGATCACGCGATCGTAAGCGTCCAGAACGCTTTCGTGCATCATCTCTGACAAGGTTGGGTGCGGGAAGACCGTGTTCATCAGATCTTCTTCGGTGGTCTCCAGCTGGCGTCCAACCACATAGCCCTGGATCAGTTCCGTCACTTCCGCGCCGATCATATGTGCGCCCAGAAGCTCTCCTGTCTTGGCGTCAAAGACGGTTTTGATCAGCCCCTCTGGTTCCCCCAGGGCAATAGCCTTGCCGTTGCCGATGAACGGGAAGCGCCCGACCTTGATGTCGTAACCCAGTTCTTTGGCTTTGGCTTCGGTGTAGCCAACGGACGCGACCTGAGGCTGACAGTAGGTACATCCTGCAATGCTCTCGGGTTTGACCGGGTGTGCGTGTTTACCCGCGATAAGATCCGCGACCATGACGCCCTCGTGACTGGCCTTATGCGCCAGCCATGGTGCACCTGCTATATCACCGATTGCGTACAGCCCTTCGACACCGGTGCGGCAGAATTCATCCGTCACCACATGCGTGCGGTCGATCTTGACCCCCAGCGCTTCGAGGCCAAGGTTTTCGACATTACCGACGATGCCTACCGCCGAAATCACGGTGTCGAAATCATACTTTTCGACCTTGCCCTCAACCTCGATATGAGCGGTCACTTTACCTTTACCCCGGTCCAATTGCTTGACCATCGCCTTTTCCATGATGGTCATGCCTTGCTTGGTGAAGGCCTTTTTCGCCAATGCGCTGATCTCGGCATCCTCAACCGGCAGAACGCGATCCATCACTTCGACCACGGTCGTGTCCGCGCCAAGCGTGTTGTAGAAGCTGGCGAATTCGATGCCAATCGCGCCGGACCCAATGACCAGCAGTTTCTTCGGCATACGTGGCGGTTGCAGCGCATGTTTGTAGGTCCAGACCAGATCACCATCCGCCTCAAGCCCCGGCAATTCCCGCGCCCGCGCGCCGGTGGCCAAAATGATGTTCTTGGCGGTGAGTTCTTCGGTGCCCTTGTCGGTCTTGACGCTGACCTTGCCCTTGGCAGCGATCGTGGCCTCGCCCATCACAACAGCAACCTTGTTCTTCTTCAGAAGATGACCAATCCCGCCTGAAAGTTGTCCGGCCACACCCCGTGACCTTTTGACTACCGCATCCAGGTCGTAACCAATCTTGTCAGCTTTCAAGCCGAAATCCTTGGCGCGTTCCATCAGATGGAACACTTCGGATGAGCGAAGCAATGCCTTGGTGGGGATACAACCCCAGTTCAGGCAAATGCCTCCAAGATGTTCGCGTTCGACAACGACGGTTTTCAGACCCAACTGGGCGGCACGGATTGCAGCGACATAGCCGCCGGGGCCAGCCCCGATTACGATCAGATCATAAGATTGTGCAGCCATGTGTCCCTCTCGGCGCAGGTGTTGAAAAATTAGTTTACCATTAAACTACTTTTCAAAACACATCAACAGGCGCGCCCCGCGACAAAAGCGACGCGAGGTAAGCCACACCTGAAGACGTGGATTTCAGCCTATACCCAAGCCCGCTCCATGGCTAGAACTGAACTGTCGACACCGTTCGGGCATTTCTTAACAAAGGACATTCAAGAGGCTGACTATGGCGAAAACACTCAAAGACCTGCTGCTTGCTTTGCTCAACGCCACGTTGATCCTTGTGGCCTTGTGCCTGTTTCTGGGCTGGCAGTTGGCGTCAAAGGTGGAGAGCATCACGGCGGAGTTTTCTGAAACAGTGCAAGTCGTTGCTCCGCTCCGAGAGGAGACAACGAACATTCGAACAGAGCTTGCGGCATTACGAGACGACTTAGCCGCGTTGCCGAAAAAGGCAATTGGTTTAGACAGTCAAACAACCAAGGATATCCAATCGACCTTAGCCCGACTAAATTCCTTGGAACAAAAGTTGCAGACAGCACAGGATAGGTTGATCAGTCTGGCAGACGAGCCTCAGGTTTTGATAGCCCAGACCATCAATAGCGGCGCGGACGTCGTGTCCAAGCGCATTTTGGATTTCAAAGGGTGTGAACCAGGCTCATAAGGTTATGCCGCGCGAACAAGGCGCGGCATGCCAGCATTTTCAAACGGTCAAACGGTTGCCTGAAGCTCGCGTACGGTGGTCCCATAACCACCCATGTCGACATAGGCAACTTCATGTGGTGTGGAATGACGCGACAGTGCTTCGTTCCGATAGGGGAACCGACCGAACTTGCGGATCACTTCGCGATGCGCCCGTGCGTGCAATAGATTGCTTGTGTCACCGCTCAGGTTTTCGCAGATCAAACGCACACAACGTTCCTGATCACACAGATTTTCCGAGTGCATCATCGGCAGATAAAAGAACTGCCGCGCGGGTTCGTCGATCTTTTTGTCCCACCCCTTGTCGACCGCGCATTTGGCAGCTGCCAAAGCCGCTCGGTCAGTCGCAAATGCACGGGCCTGCCCCCGGAACATGTTACGTGGAAACTGATCTGTCAGGATAATATACGCCAGCGATCCGCTGGGATATGTCAGCCAAAGCGAAAATCTGCCCTCAACCGCTGCTTCCCAAGTTGACAAGAAACGGTCTCGGATTTCCGCATCCAATGCGTCATCCTGCAGATACCACCCCTTGGGACCAACTTCATCTAACCAAAAACTCAATACTTCTTCAGGACCTACCATTGCCCTAAACTCCGTAATTTGCCCTCCCCAGGGACGTAAGGTCATTTAAGAATGTTTTACAGAATTGTGACAGTAACATATTGCAACATTTGCGACATATTTTCGTTTCTTAAGCGACTTCTTGCGTATCTTGCTCATCTTGTGCTGCTTCGATCACAACTTCCTGCGCAACTTCCAAAGCTACTGGCGACGATGTCGGCATAATCGGTGCAATTGTTCCGGTTTCGTCAACAGGTACATAAGCACGCTGGGTCATTCGGTAGAGCGCGTAGAACGCCATCGCAAACATCAGCGTCGCAATAAACAGGAAGAAACCTGCAGGGCCCATGATGCCGTTGCCCATCAGCCAACCGGTTATCAGCGGACCGGCAATTGCGCCCAGGCCGTTGATGAAGATCAGCCCGCCCGAAGCAGCAGACATGTCGTCATATTCCAAATAGTCGTTGGTGTAGGCGATCAGCAGGGAATAAAGCGGGCTGGTCATGCCTCCAATAACAAATGCACCGGTCAGCAGGATTGAGAAGGTCGCCCCGAAAAACATTCCCACCAGTGCGCCGCAGCCGCCGACGACGGAAACCGTCAGAATCAGAATCCGGCGATCCATACGGTCCGAGAACCAACCAATCGGGTATTGCAACAGAACCGAGCCAACATAAAACGCGGCCACAAAGGTTGAAATCTCGACCAGCGACAATCCGGCTTGCGCGCCGTAGACCGAGCTCATCCCGAACTGAGCCGAAAATATTCCACCCAGCAGGAACATGCCGACGCAGCCCAATGGTGATGTCTCCATCAGTTTGCGCAGTGTCATAGGCTTTGTTGTATCAAAGGCTGGTGTTGGTGAAATCGACAACAGGATCGGCGCGAAGGAAACCGAAACAAGGATCGAGGCGATCACAAATGTCTCGTACCCTGCCGGATCGCCCACCAGCAACAGGGCCTGCGCCGTGACGATTCCGGTCATCTGAACGATCATGTACAAAGACAAGGCCTGGCCTCGGTTTTCGTTGCTGGCCGCGTTGTTCAACCAGCTTTCTGCGGTGACATACACACCCGAGAAACAAAAGCCGATCACCACCCGCCCAAGTGCCCAGGCGATTGGGTTCGTGAGCATGGGGTACATGATCATGACGGCCGAGATGAAAGACGCAAGCGCTGCAAAGACCCGCACATGGCCGACGCGCCGGATCATTTCAGGGGCAAGTCGTGAGCCGCCCAGAAAGCCGACGAAATAGGCGGACATCACAATAGACATATGCAGAGTCGAAAACCCTTCGATCTCGCCGCGAACACCCAAAAGAGTGCCCTGAAGGCCATTTCCGACCATCAGCAACCCCATGCCGAGCAGCAACGCCCACGCGCTGGAAAGAACCTGAATCATTGGGGTCTCCGAGTGATGCCAAACTAAGTTGCGCTGTGTACTGCGATCAAAGACCGCTTCTGTCGCGCTTGTCTACGACATTGAACTGTTTTGATACTTCATGCGCGCCCCTCATGGGATCAAAAGCGACGCGTCGCCGTAGGAAAAGAAACGATATTTCTGTGTTATTGCATGATGATACAAATCAAACATTCGATCTTGCCCCATCAACGCGGACACCAACATCAACAGCGTTGATTTCGGCAGGTGGAAATTGGTCATCAACGCGTCCGTGACATGGAACTGGAAGCCCGGATAGATGAAAATATCCGTATCCCCTTCCCAGGGTTGGATGCGGCCGGACCGGGCCGCACTTTCGATCAGACGCAGGGCTGTGGTGCCCACTGGAATCACCCGTCCACCTGCGTCTTTGGTGGCCTGAATCTCGGCTGCCGCCTCGGGGCTGACCTGCCCCCATTCCGCGTGCATCTTGTGGGTTGTCACTTCTTCAACTTTGACCGGCAGGAACGTGCCTGCCCCCACGTGCAGGGTTACATGAGTGAAATTCACGCCGCGCTCGGCCAAAGCCAACAGAAGGGCATCATCGAAATGCAGCGAAGCGGTCGGCGCGGCTACGGCACCCGAATTACGCGCCCAGATGGTTTGATAGTCGGTTTTGTCCTGTTCATCCGCCGGACGTTTGGCCGCAATATACGGCGGCAACGGCATCGCCCCGGCTTGCTCCAGTGCTTTATCAAAATCTTCGCCACTCAGGTTAAACCGCAGATAGGCCTGCCCATCCTCAAACCGGTCCAGCGTGGCGCTCAGGTCATCCGAGAAGACAATCTCTTCCCCAACCTTCAATTTTTTCAAGGGCTTGATCAGAGCTGACCAAGTTGCATCGGCCTGAGGATCCAGCAATGTCGCCTCGATCCCGGCTGACACTGGACCTTGGGCACTGTCCCGATGGCGGCGACCATTAAGCCGTGCCGGGATGACGCGCGTGTCATTCAGCACTAGCCTGTCACCGGGTTGCAAAAAATCGGGCAGATGAAGGACGTGGCTGTCCGTTGTCTGATCCCCCTGCGCCACCAGCAGACGCGCAGAGGATCGCGGGCTAGCAGGCCGCGTGGCAATCAGGTCGTCAGGCAGGTGGAAGTCAAAATCGCTGAGTTTCATGCGCGCGCCTTACATCCCCGCAAAAGATTCGGCCATATGTCGTCAGCGATCGCTGGGCTGTGACCCGAATGTCTGCTTGGGCTCATCTGGTTTTTGCGGTGTCGCGTTTGGGCCATCCGATACCTTTGGTGCAGGTTGACGCATCAAATCGCGCAAAAACAAAGGGGCCAGTCCAGAAAGCGGATTCACCGAAACTTTCGGAGAAGCCAGCGGCCCGGTGAGGGTGTAGTTGAATCCGAACACACCCTCGCCCTTGCGCGTGAAAACGCTGCCCACGGCGTTGAGCAGATAGATTGGCGAAATCGCACCGCGCAGGTTCAGCATCTCGGTGACCGTGTCGATGGTGCCGTCAAACGAAAGTCCCATGGATGGTCCAACTGCGCTGCCGCTGAGCACTTTGATATCCGTCGGCGTAATCCGCATGCGACTGTCGATCGCCGAGAAGAAAATGCCTTGCCCGGCCATCTCGTCCAACAATCCAACAAAACTGATTGCGTTCAAGAGGGCCGCCATGGCCGGGGCATCGGTGATACGCGTGTTGATGATTTTCAGGACCACGTCATAGTTTCCCGGTGCTGCCACCGGTTCGAGGCTTAAGTTCAATGTGCCCTCGCGCGCTTGGGTCAGCACGCCAGCAGAACGCAACGCCGCCCCGGCGTCCTGCGATGTCAGGGTCACGGCACTGCGTTTTCCGCGCGGGGTCACCTGCCCGGAGACCGCCGCCCCCCCATTCACCCGTGCCGTAAACCCTCCGTTTACGCCACCAGTCGTCTGAAACGTTCCCTGAAATCCCGTAAGCGCAACCGCTTCGGTCACTTGTAAGCGATCCAAGGCAACGTCCAGCTTCGGACCTGCCCCGCCGCCGCCGCTTTCGCCGAACGTCGCTTTCCCCATGTCCAGTACACCGCCAAGAACTCGGATATCTGGTACGGCATCCCCGCGCCCGATCATCTCAGCCGGGACCGCAAGCCAATTCCCCAGATCGAATGAGCTGAATCGTATGCGGTCAAAATCTCCGTTTTCGCGAAAGGTAATCGATGCGCTTGTTCGCAGACCAGCGCCCTCGATGTTCAAACTGTCCACCTTCAACCCTTTGCCCAATGTCGCTTCGGCTGTCAGTGAGCCCGGTGCGGTTGCCGCCTTACGCCACCCAAGTTCCGGGATCGCCAGCACCACACCCTGTAGGTCCGACGCAACGGACAGTTTCGGCGGGGTATCTGCTCCAAGACCCAGGGTAATGTCCGCAACACCCGACTCGGTCAGCATCCCAGGGGGTAGCCCGGCCCCGATCTGATCCATCAAGCGTGGGGACAGTTCGATCTGGCCTGTCAGCGTACTGCGCTGCGCCGTTTTTCCATCAATCGGCTGCCGCCACAGCGCCTCAAGAGGAACATCTCCGAATTGCCCTTGCCCTTGTATTTGAACGCCCGACTGATTGCCGGACAGATCCAGCAAAGCGGCGCTGACCGTGAACCCCGGCACCAGACGATCGCTGGAAAGGTTTGCCAGATTGCCGTCGAAATGGAATTCGGTTTCCTGAAACTTCAGCTCCTTTTTCAGCGGCAATGACAGCGTGCCAGTCAGCGAAGCGGTGCCTTTGGCAAGCTCGACAGGCAATCCTGCTTTGCTCAGCAATGAAAGTGGGGGGCGGTCCAGCAGCGACAGTGCAGCGGTCACACTGCCCTTGGCCCGTATACGCGCAATTCCAGGCGCGGATTTCTTTATGTCCGTATCGGGTATGATGAAGGACGTGCCCGCGGCATCCACTGCACCACCTTCGTCAGCGATCACCACCCCCTTTTGCGCGGTGACAGTAAATCGTTGATTGATCAGGCTGGCCTGCCCTTGGGCGTCCTCGATCGGTGGAAGGGTTTTGACGAACTGAATCTTGGCCTTTTCGAATCCGAAATCCAAATAGATATCGGGCTTGGATCCGGGCTCAAGCCGCAGGGCAAAATCCATGTCCGACAGAACGCCTTCGTAAAGGTTCTTGGTAACCCACTCGCGCGGTTTCGGTGCCAAAAGTTCGGACCAGTAACTGAGAACCTTGTCCGAGGTCATCTGATCCAGATGTGCATCCAATTCCACTGCCCAGCCGTCGGGCCGGCCGCTCAGAACTCCAAAGGCGCGTATGATGTGACCTGGGTCTTCAACAGTGACCTGTCCCAAACGCAACTCGAAAGGGTCCAACACCATTTTGAAATCCACGCTGGCGCGGGACAATTGGATCGGCTCTGGAAACAGGTTGGCGGGGTTCACATTGAGGCCCGACAAACGCAATTGCGCGGTCAGGCTGTCCAGGACACCATCTTCCACCCCCTGCAGGAACGCCGTACCGTCTGCTTGCACTTCGCCCCAAGCCGATACTACTGACACTTCGTTGAAATCCAGCGCATGCGTTTTAGGATCATAGGTGAAATAGGTGCGGGCAGATTCAAAAGGCACCGGGCGCGTTTCAGGGTTGGGCTGTACGACCCCTGCCCCAAGGTTGAGCGTTGCAAAGCCCGTTCCGATGGCACCGCTATCGTCGATACTGCCGCGCAAGGCACCCGATATGGGGGCCCGCAAGACCTGCAGCCACGCCAAAACAGGGCTTTGACCGGCGATATCCTCGGCAGGCAGGTCCGAGACCGAGATGCCGAACTGAGCGGCAGGGGTGCCAAGGATGCTGGTATAGTTGGCCTCGATGGCACTGACGTAATCCCGCCCCGAAAGAACCGAAAACCCGGTAGCGAGTCGTACTTCGTTGTCACTGCGGTTGGCCTGAATATGACCACCATCCAGCACCCAGGACCGACCCTGCCGCAAATCGCTGTAATCCAGCGTGATTGCATCAAGCTCGACCGAGGTGAGAGCAGACAGAGCCGGAGACAGGAATACCTGATCGGACGCCTCGATCAGCTCTGCCAGGTTCGGTGCCTCTTGTACCGGAGCGCTGCCAGACCCCACGGTCAGGGTCAACGCCCCATCCATGCCTCGGGTCAGGGCGATTTGAGCTCCGCTCAGGATGATGCGTTTTGGGCGAACATGCCCGCGCAACAAAGGGCGCATGGCAAGGCTGGCACGCATGTCCGAGACCTGCGCAATCTGCTGGCCCGCCGCGTCGCTGATGGCAACGTCGGTCAGACGCAGACGGGGCCGCCAGCCTTCGTGAATGATGAAGCTGACATCGCCAAAGCGGATTTGCAGACCACCCAGCGCCTGTTCAAGCCGCGTTTCGACCCTGTCCCGCAACCAGGCAGGCGCGTGCATCCTTTGCCCCACCACCATGAAACCGGCGAACAGCGCAAGAAGCGCCAGCATGAAAGCACCGCGCATGGCCCAAAGACCAGCGGCCCTCCGACGCGACCGTCGACGCACCGGTTGTACCGGTTCGTCTTGTTCGTCGTCATGCTGCTTCAATTTACTGTCCACGCCTTCCAACCCGCACGTGTTGCCCTATGATATCAGGCAGCCTTTAAAAACCTTTAGCGGAGTTTCCAATGCCCGATATTTCAGACATGGCCCCCGACTTCACCCTGCCACGCGACGGCGGCGGCGAGGTGACGCTTTCGGCGTTGCGCGGTGGCACCGTGGTTTTGTTCTTCTATCCCCGTGATGATACGCCGGGCTGTACAAAGGAATCCATTGGTTTTTCAGAACAGCTTCAGGCCTTTGCGGATGCAGGTGCTCAAGTTTTCGGTATCTCGCGCGACAGTGTCGCCAAGCATGACAAATTTGTTGCCAAGCATGGTCTGACCACACCGCTTTTATCGGACGAAAACTCGACCGTTTGCGAGGACTATGGCGTGTGGGTGGAAAAGAACATGTATGGGCGCAAGTCGATGGGCATCGAACGTTCGACCTTTGTCATAGATGCCGAAGGTCGCATTGCTAAGGTCTGGCGCAAAGTCAAAGTGCCCGGTCATGTGGACGAGGTGCTTGAGGCGGTGAAGGCGCTGTTAGCGCACTCTCGACCTGCCATGCCATCCGGTTTATGACCCGCCTCGACACGACAGAGTCGGAGTGATCCCGTGCCCAAGACACTGACACAGATGGCGACAGAGGTTCTGACAACTGCGGACGGGCGGGCCAAGACCGCCCTGTCCAAAGCGCACGCCGCCGCATGGTTCGCTGCTCGCAAGGGCGAAGCTGACCCAATCGAAATTGGCGCGGCAACGCCCCCCTTGAACCCCGCCCGCCCGGACAAGCCCGAGCTTCTTTCGCCTCGTGAAGTGCCAAAGCGGAAACCCGGGACCGAGGCCGGGCGTATCGCCCTGTTGCACGCTGTGGCGCATATTGAGTTGAATGCCGTCGATCTGCACTGGGACATCATCGCGCGGTTTGGTCATGTGCCGATGCCGATCGGCTTTTACGATGACTGGGTGAAATGCGCCGAAGAGGAATCGCGGCATTTCGAGCTGGTGTGCGACTGCCTAGAGCAGATGGGCAGCCACTATGGCGCCCTGCCCGCCCACGCCGGAATGTGGCGCGCCGCCGAAGATACTGCCGAAGACTTGATGGGACGGCTGGCTGTTGTTCCCATGGTGCTTGAGGCACGCGGTCTGGATGTCACCCCCGGCATGATCGAAATCTTCCGAAAGGCCAAAGCGGACCAAGCCATTGCCGCGTTGGAGGTGATCTATGCGGAAGAAGTCGGCCATGTCGCCTATGGCTCTAAGTGGTTTCATTTCCTGTGCGGTCGGGAAAACGCCGACCCGAAGGACGTGTTCCACGCCCTGGTCCGGCGGTATTTCCACGGCGTCCTGAAACCGCCCTTTAACGAGGAGAAGCGCGCCGAAGCTGGCCTGCCCCCCGATTTCTATTGGCCGCTGACAGAAGACCTGCCCGCGCCGGGTGAAGTCACGAACTGACACTTATATGTGAATTTCGGCGAATTCCCGCCGATCTTCGGGGGATTTTTGCGCTGTTTGCCGCAAAGAGGTCAACAAACTTGCCCGATCGTAGCGAGCCGTTTATGCACTCGGCCCAAGGGACGGCTACTGCACCATGACCGGTCCCGAATTTGGGGACGAGAGGTAAGGCGCGTGCGAACACGTCTGGCAATAAAGCTACACTCACTGCTTGAGCGGTATTTCCCGGAACGCCGGGTCTTTCTGAAATCTGACAAGGACACGCGGTTCATTCGGCTGAGTTCGGAAACGCAGGTGATCGCAGTCACCGGTGTCGCGGTGATGGTTGGGTGGACAGCGGTTGCAACGGCCATACTGCTGATGGACAGCATCGGGTCGGGCAACTTCAGAGAACAAGCCAAGCGCGATCAGGCGACATATCAAGAGCGCCTGAATATCCTGTCAGCCGAACGGGACGCACGCGCGCAAGAAGCACTGGCCGCACAAGATCGCTTTAACGCCGCATTGGAACAGATTTCCGCAATGCAGTCCGAGTTGCTGGCGTCGGAAAACCGCCGCCGCGAGCTTGAGACCGGTATCGAGGTCATCCAGACGACGCTGCGCAGCACGATGAAGCAACGGGAAGAAGCCCGCACGGAGCTGGCTGTTCTGAAGCAGGAAACCAATGATGCCGACATGTACGTGACGGCCTCGAGCACCCCGGTGCAGATGGCCTTCATGACAAATGCCCTTTCCCGCACCGCGGAAGAACGCGATCAAATCGCCTCGGACGCGCGTCAGGCTTTGGACCAACGGGATGAGCTGGAACTGGAAATCCGTCTGATGCAGGAACGCAGCGACGAGATTTTCCGCCAGTTGGAAGAAGCCATGGTGATCTCGGTCGAACCTTTGGACAAGATGTTCCGTAAGGCCGGCATGCCGACCGATCGCATTATCGAAGAGGTCCGGCGCGGATATAGCGGTATGGGCGGTCCGCTGACCCCTTTATCCCTTAGCACGCGTGGTGAGGAGGACGAGCTGTCCGCTGAAGAAGCCCGTGCAAACATTCTACTTGAGCAGATGGACCAACTAAACCTGTACCGGATTGCTGCGGAAAAGGCCCCCTTCGCCAGCCCGGTCAACAGTGCTGTGCGCTATACCAGCGGATTTGGCACACGTCGCGACCCCAAAACCGGTGGTCGCCGTATGCATAATGGCGCGGACTTTGCTGGTGCGCACGGCACTGACATCTTTGCAACTGCGGATGGTGTGGTCACTCAAGCAGGCTGGCAGTCGGGTTTCGGACGGCTTGTTAAAATCAAGCACGCGTTCGGAATTGAGACACTTTACGCTCATAACACCAAGATCAACGTGAAGGTTGGCCAAAGGGTCTCGCGCGGGGATCATATTGCTGATATGGGTAGCACCGGACGGTCCACCGGCACGCATTTGCACTATGAGGTGCGCGTGAACGGAAAGCCCGTGAACCCAATGACTTACATCAAGGCTGCGAGAAATGTTTTCTAAAAGCAAAATCAACGAGCCCGCATCCAAGGCACCTGAGGCGGCCAAACCTGCCGCTCCGGCGACCCCAGCGGCCCCTGCACCGACCGAGACGAAACCTGCCACTGCGCCCAAGCCAAAGCCGCCGGCGTCGGTTCTGTCCTCGGATCTGCACATCACCGGCAACATCAAGACCTCCGGTGACATTCAGGTGGAAGGCACCGTGGAGGGCGATATTCGTGCTCACCTGCTGACCATTGGTGAATCGGCAACAATCAAGGGTGAAGTCACCGCAGATGACGTGGTGATCAACGGTCGTATCGTGGGCCGTGTGCGTGGCCTGAAGGTGCGCCTGACTTCGACTGCGCGTGTTGAAGGCGACATCATCCACAAGACCATCGCCATCGAAAGCGGCGCGCATTTTGAAGGTTCAGTGCAGCGTCAGGACGACCCGCTGAACCCTGGCCGCAGTAGCAAATCGGGATCGAACCCAGCGGCTGACGTCAAACAATAACGCGACCTTTCTGGTCAAACCCGAGACGCCGCTGGGAAACCCGCGGCGTCTTTTCTTTTGGGGCATTGTTCAGTTCGGGAAACAGGTTTTGATCGTGCGGGGATCGCGTTAGGGTCGGGTCATGTTGATATTCCTGACACTTGTTGCGCTGATTGCTTGTGGTGCGGCCTATTACTTTTGGTCAAAACAACAGGCGCGCCGGGCCCTGTTGGCCGCGCCGTTGACGGATCAGGAACGGCACCTTATCGACGCTCAGGTCCCGATCCTGCGGAAATTGCCGCAAGGCTTGCGCGCTAAGCTGGAAGGTAAGATCAACCTGTTTCTCGATCAGGTTGAGTTCATCGGCTGCGACGGTCTGGACGTTACCAAAGACATGCAAATGTCTATCGCCGCGCAAGCCTGTCTGTTGGTTGTGAACACCGAGCTTTGGTACGACAACCTCACCACCATCCTGATCTATCCCAGCGCCTTCAAATCCAGACAGAGCCGCCACAGCGGTTATGTTGTCACCGAAAAGGAAATTGTACGCACCGGAGAAAGCTGGAATCGCGGCCCGGTGATCCTGTCATGGGCGCACAGCCGGCGCGGCGCGATGAACGACCACGACGGGCAAAATGTTGTCTTCCACGAGTTCGCACATCAGATCGACGATCTGACAGGCTCGGCCAATGGTGTGCCCGTTCTCAGCGCCAACCAGAGCTTTTCCGAGTGGGAGGCCGCGTTTCTGGCGGCTTACGACGCCCATGTACAGGCCGTTGAAATGGGGCGCGCAACTGTGATTGATCCCTACGGTGCGGAAGGGCACGAAGAGTTTTTCGCCGTTTCGGTTGAAGTGTTTTTTGAACGGCCCAGGGCGCTGCGAAACTCTGATCCGGAGGTCTATGAACAGCTGTCAAAACTGTTTCATCTGGACCCCGTACAGTGGCGCTGATCGCTTTTACCCAAGGTGACAGGTCATTCGACAAATTCCCCGTTCGTCATAATTTAACAAAAGCTAATTTTTGAATTACACTTAACCTCATAACATTGCGGAGGATTTTTCATGTCATCGAAATTACTTGCCGAGTTCTTCGGCACATTCTGGCTGGTCCTTGGGGGATGCGGCAGTGCCGTATTAGCAGCCGGTGTCGCGGATGTCGGCATCGGATGGCTTGGCGTGTCTTTCGCCTTTGGCCTGACAGTTCTGACTATGGCTTACACGGTTGGTCACATCTCGGGTGGGCATTTCAACCCGGCCGTCAGTTTGGGGTTGATGATCGGCGGGCGGTTTCCGGCCAAATATCTGTTGCCCTATTGGGGCGCTCAGGTCATCGGCGCGATTGCAGCTGCCATCGTGCTGTATCTGATCGTAAGCGGCGCACCCGGCTTCGAAGGCGTCGGAGGGTTTGCATCAAACGGATACGGAGACGCCTCGCCCGAGGGCTATTCGATGATGTCCGTATTGGTGATCGAAATTGTGATGACCGCCTTCTTCATCATCATCATCCTGGGTGCAACGTCAGAAAAGGCACCCGCCGGGTTCGCGCCGATTGCAATTGGTCTGGCGCTGACGCTGATTCATCTGGTGTCGATCCCGGTCAGCAACACATCGGTGAATCCGGCGCGGTCTACCGGAGTGGCGCTGTTCGCGGATGGCCCGGCCTTGGCGCAGCTCTGGCTGTTCTGGGTGGCCCCATTGATCGGTGGAGCGATCGGCGCGGTGATCTGGAAGATGATGTCACCCGACGATTGATTCCGGTTCGTGCAACCCACAATATGGAAAAGCCCGATGCGGTAACGCGCGTCGGGCTTTTTCGTTCATTCGATGACTGTGACTTTCTTCATCACGTCCGGTGCGCCAATGATCGCACCGTTTTGACCGGCACCGCGCTTGATTGCGTCCACCACATCCATGCCGTCAGTCACCTGACCGACTACAGTGTACTGCCCGTCTAGGAACGGGCCGGGTTCGAACATGATGAAAAACTGCGAATTGGCTGAATCCGGGTCATTCGAACGGGCCATGCCGACCACGCCCCGGTCAAAGGTGACATCGGAAAACTCAGCCGGCAGGTCAGGACGGTCAGATCCGCCACGTCCTGCATTGCGCATGTCGAAACCGGCCGCGCCGGAGTTGCCATATTCCACATCGCCAGTTTGCGCCATAAAGCCGTCAATCACGCGGTGAAACACGACGCCATCATACTGACCGTCGGCGGCCAAGGCGGTGATCTGTTCCACATGCTTGGGTGCGACATCCTCGAACAGGTCGATCGAGATGGTGCCGTTGGCTCCCTCCCCTTCGACGTCGATCTGCAAACCGCTGGCCAACGCGGGACTGGCCAGAAGTGCAAAGGCTGCAGCCAGCTTATGCATCGGCGGCCACCTTGACGCTGATCATGCGATCCGGGTTCGCAGGCGGCTCGCCCCGAACGATCGCATCCACATGCTCCATGCCATCGATCACGCGACCATAGACGGTATACTGACCGTTCAGGAAGTGGTTGTCCTTGAAGTTGATGAAGAACTGCGAGTTGGCCGAATCCGGATTTTGCGACCGGGCCGCGCCCAGCGTGCCCCGATCATGCGGCAGTTTGGAAAATTCTGCCGGAACGTTCGGCAACGAGGACCCGCCGGTGCCCGCCATGCGCAGGTTGAAGCCGTCTTCCATATCGCCGTGCTGAACGTCACCGGTTTGCGCCATGAAGCCGTCGATTACACGGTGAAAGGCCACGTTGTCATATTCTCCGCCACGGGCCAGTTCCTTCATCCGCGCGCTGTGCAACGGTGCTACATCCGGCAGCAGCTCGATGACGACATTGCCGCCCTTCAGCTCGATGATGATTGTGTTTTCGGGATCTTTGATCTCGGCCATGTGGCCCTCCTGTCGTTTGTCTTGCGCAAATACCTATGCCGCACGCGCGTGAATGCCAAGTGACGCATTGACCTGAGGGTAAAATGCAGGAAAAGAACCGCCTAAATCGGTTGCCAATGACGAGGATCGCAAGATGAGCTGGAAAACACTGGACGATATGGACTTGGGTGGCAAACGCGTCTTGGTGCGTGTGGACATTAACGTACCGGTCGTGGACGGCACTGTCACCGACGCAACGCGTATTGAACGGATCGTGCCCACAGTGCGCCACATCCTTGCTGCGGGCGGAAAGCCGATCTTGCTGGCGCATTTTGGACGTCCGGGCGGCGAGCGACGCGAGAATCTTTCGCTCAAGCAGTTGGTGCCAACACTGGAAAGCGCGTTCGGCGCGCCGGTCTTGTTTGCCGCTGATTGCGTCGGAACCGAGGCGGAGTTGGCGACCGAAGCGCTTCAACCAGGTCAGGTATTGCTGCTGGAAAACACCCGTTTTCACGCTGCCGAGACCAAGAACGACGCCGATCTGGCCGCAGGCATGGCCAAGCTTGGTGATGTCTATTGCAATGACGCGTTCTCGGCCGCACACCGGGCCCACAGTTCAACCGAAGCACTGGCGCGGCTTCTGCCTGCATGTGCAGGCCGTCTAATGCAGGCCGAACTTGAGGCACTGGAAGGCGCTTTGGGTGCTCCGAAACGGCCTGTAACGGCAGTTGTCGGGGGCGCCAAAGTTTCGACCAAGCTGGAGCTGCTTGGCAACCTTATCAACAAGGTGGACTATCTGGTTATCGGTGGCGGAATGGCCAACACGTTTCTGGTTGCCCAAGGGATCAACGTCGGAAAATCATTGGCGGAGCGCGACATGCAGGGGACCGCAGCTGAGATTCTGGCCAAAGCCGAAAACTCCGGTTGCACTATCGTTCTGCCAAAGGACATCGTGGTCGCACAGAAGTTTGAAGCCCATGCACCACATCAAACGCTGCCCACAGATCAATGCCCCGAAGACGGCATGATCCTGGACGCAGGCCCCGAAAGTGTTGCTGTCATCACAGACATCTTTTCAAAAAGCCAAACCCTGATCTGGAACGGCCCGCTGGGCGCGTTCGAGCTGGAACCTTTCGATGCAGCCACCAATGCAGCGGCTCTGAAGGCAGCCGCCTTGACGCGTTCGGGACAATTGGTTTCGGTCGCAGGCGGCGGCGACACTGTTGCAGCCCTGAACGCATCGGGTGCAGCGCATGATTTCTCATACATTTCCACCGCGGGTGGCGCGTTTTTGGAGTGGATGGAAGGTAAGTCCCTTCCTGGCGTTGCAGCGTTGGAGCAGTAAGGTTTTACTGCGCGTGCCGAGACATTCTGACTCATCCCCTGATTTTTCCGCGTCAGGGGATTCACAAGCCGAATCACCTGTGACATAGTGCTGAAAGAGGTCCAAAAAGGACCCGTTATTGAGGCAAGTTTTCATACGGCGGTAAACAGAGTGTCCCGTTCCCATCGGCCCGGTTTGGGCGCAGTTGCTTTCTTCTCGGTGGCTTTCATGCTGGGTGTCTACTTCACCTTCGCTGCCGTGCAAGGAGACTATGGTCTGTTTCGGCGGGTCGAGATTGCAGCGGAACGGGACGCTCTGTCGCGCGACTTGGCGAAACTGAACGCCGAGATCACCGAGATGGAAAACCTGACCCTAAGGCTGTCCGATACCTACCTTGATCTAGATCTTCTGGACCAACAGGCACGTTCGGTTCTGGGTATGATCCGCGCAGACGAGATTGTCATTCGCTGACCTGATTTGGATTTTTCGTCGAAAAATCTGGCACATCCAAAATTTTACCCTGCTTCGACAAGCGTGGCTCAGCGCAATCCGACGCTGCGTCACATTTACCCTCGCCAGATAGCATCAAATGCTTTATGAGATAGTTTAACGCTAAACTATCTGTCCGAAAGGGGGAGATCGCCACAATGGCTGCGCGAAAAACCACAAAGAAACCAAACGTTTCTGCGGAAGAACTCAAGACCTACTACCGCGAGATGCTTTTGATCCGCCGATTCGAGGAAAAAGCAGGCCAGCTTTATGGTATGGGTCTGATTGGCGGCTTCTGCCACCTTTATATCGGACAGGAAGCCGTTGTTGTCGGCCTCGAAGCGGCAGCTCAGGAAGGGGACAAACGCATCACCTCGTATCGCGATCACGGCCACATGTTGGCCTGCGGTATGGATCCGGGCGGCGTTATGGCCGAACTGACCGGGCGCGAAGGCGGCCTTTCCAAAGGCAAGGGCGGCTCGATGCACATGTTCTCGAAAGAGAAGCATTTCTATGGCGGCCACGGCATCGTTGGCGCACAGGTTCCGCTGGGTGCAGGTCTGGCCTTTGCTGACAAATACAAAGAGAACGGTGGCGTGACATTCACCTATTTCGGTGATGGCGCGGCCAACCAGGGGCAAGTCTATGAGACGTTCAACATGGCCGCTCTCTGGGATCTTCCTGTGGTCTTTGTGATCGAAAACAACCAATACGCCATGGGTACAGCGCAGGCGCGCTCGACATCGTCGCCGGACATCTACGTGCGCGGCGAAGCGTTTGGCATCCCCGGCGAGATCGTCAACGGTATGGATGTGTTGGCGGTTAAGGCCGCAGGTGAAAAAGCTGTTGCCCACTGCCGTGCGGGCAAAGGCCCTTACATCCTTGAGGTCAAAACCTACCGGTATCGTGGCCACTCGATGTCTGATCCGGCCAAGTACCGCACCCGCGAAGAGGTTCAGAAGGTCCGCGAGCAGAGCGATCCGATCGAACATGTGCGCGAGCTTCTGCTGACCGGCAAACACGCAACCGAGGATGATCTGAAGGCGATCGATAAAGAGATCAAAGAGATCGTCAATCAAGCCGCCGAATTCTCGAAAGAAAGCCCCGAGCCTTCCGTCGAAGAGCTCTGGACCGACATTTACGCCTGAGAGGACGAATAAGACATGGCAACCGAAATTCACATGCCCGCCCTTTCGCCCACAATGGAAGAGGGCACGCTGGCCAAGTGGCTGGTTAAGGAAGGCGACACTGTATCTTCAGGCGATATTATGGCCGAGATCGAAACCGACAAGGCGACGATGGAATTCGAAGCGGTCGATGAAGGGATCGTTGGAAAAATCCTGATCGCTGAAGGGACCGAAGGGGTCAAGGTGAACACCCCTATCGCGGTTTTGGTGGAAGACGGCGAAGACGCCTCTGCCCTGCCCGCAGCGGCTCCTGCAGCAGAAGCGGCAGCCGAGGCTAGCCCCGCAGCGGCCCCTGCCCCCGCTGCTGCACCTGCCGCACCGGTGGTCGATCTGTCGCCTGACTGGCCTGCTGATGCAGAGATGAAGTCTGAAACCGTCCGCGAAGCACTGCGCGACGCGATGGCCGAGGAAATGCGCAGCGACGAAGACGTCTACCTGATGGGTGAAGAAGTCGCCGAATACCAGGGAGCGTATAAGATCAGCCAAGGTCTGCTGGACGAGTTCGGCAGCAAACGCGTGATCGACACCCCGATCACCGAACATGGGTTTGCAGGTATCGCTGTTGGTTCGGCCTTTGGTGGTCTGAAGCCGATTGTCGAGTTCATGACCTTCAACTTCGCCATGCAGGCGATTGACCAGATCATCAACTCTGCCGCCAAGACGCTTTACATGTCAGGCGGTCAGATGGGTTGCCCAATCGTATTCCGTGGCCCCAACGGTGCTGCCGCGCGCGTGGCTGCTCAGCATTCTCAGGATTACGCTGCCTGGTACATGCAGGTACCTGGACTGAAAGTTGTGATGCCCTATTCGGCCGCGGATGCCAAAGGTCTGCTGAAGTCGGCAATCCGTGATCCCAACCCCGTAGTTTTCCTGGAAAACGAAATCCTCTACGGGCGCTCTTTTGAAGTACCGCAAGTGGATGACCTGGCCATCCCGCTGGGCAAAGCGCGCATTTGGCGCGAAGGGTCCGACGTGACCATCGTCAGCTTCGGTATCGGCATGCAATACGCGCTTGAAGCCGCCGACAAGCTGGCCGAAGAAGGCATCAGCGCCGAAGTGATCGACCTGCGCACCATCCGCCCGATGGATACCGGCGCGATCATCAACTCGGTTATGAAAACCAACCGTCTGGTAACCGTTGAAGAAGGCTGGCCGCAGGGTTCCGTCGGCAGCTACATCAGCTCAGTGGTGATGCAGGAAGCGTTCGACTATCTCGACGCCCCGGTCATCAACTGCACCGGCAAGGATGTGCCAATGCCCTATGCCGCGAACTTGGAAAAGCTGGCGCTGATCACCACCGATGAGGTGATCGCCGCCGTCAAACAAGTGACCTACCGATAGGCGATGACCCCCGGGAACGTACATAATCCTGCGGGCGTGGACTGGCTGTTCGAAAGCCTCGTCTCCGCGCGCAAGGATAACAACCGCAACCTGCTTTATGTCTGTGCGGCGTTCCTGGTGGTTTCCTTTGTCAGTATTGCGTTCAATCTTGAGGCCTTCGACCAGATCTCTTTCGATCTGCTATCGGTCGAGGGCAACCTGACCAGCGCTTGGCCGATCCGAGCCATGCTGTCTGTTGCCTGTGTCGTGTCTTATGCCTCGGTCATTTACATCGTACTCGAGCAGCAGCGCCTGCAACTGGGTATGGACTATCTGGCAACCATTGAACACAGCGACGCCGCAGCGCTTGGTCTGTTCACCGAGTGGCTCGAAAAGAACCATCCACGCGTCTCGAAGGCGCGCTCTGTGGTCGTGGGGGTGTTCGTCACCTTCTGCGCGGCCATTCTCCTGATCGACATCGCAACGCTGATATACTCATTTTCGAAGTAAGAGGACATGAAGACATGCCCACCGAAATTCTGATGCCCGCCCTATCCCCAACTATGGAGGAAGGCACGCTTGCAAAATGGCTCGTCAAAGAGGGCGACGCAGTCTCGTCCGGCGACCTGCTGGCCGAGATCGAAACCGACAAGGCCACGATGGAGTTCGAAGCCGTTGACGAAGGCACCATCGGCAAGATCCTGATCCCCGAGGGGTCTGAAGGGGTCAAGGTAAACACCGCCATCGCGGTTCTGCTGGAAGACGGCGAAAGCGCGGATGACATCGCAGCAACGCATGCCGCAGCGCCTGTGGCTGCACCAGCGGTCGCTGCGGGCACAGAGGCTGCTTCGGCAGCGACAACTGAGGCGCCTGCACCTGCCCCAGCGGCTCCGGTCACGGCAGATGGCGGTCGCGTCTTTGCGTCACCTCTGGCCCGTCGGATCGCGGCACAAAAAGGTCTGGATCTTTCGCAGATCAGCGGCTCGGGGCCGCATGGCCGTATCGTCAAGGCAGATGTTGAAAGCACCACGGCGACCACTGCTACGGCTGCTGCGGCACCGGCCCCAACTGCGGCTGCTTCGGCTCCTGTTGCGGCACCTGCCGGCCCCTTGGCAGATATGGTCGCACGCATGTACGAAGGTCGCGAGTACGAAGAAATTCAGCTAGACGGTATGCGCAAGACCATTGCCGCGCGTTTGGGCGAAGCCAAGCAGACCATCCCGCATTTCTACCTGCGTCGCGACATCAAACTGGACGCGCTGCTCAAGTTCCGCAGCCAACTGAACAAGCAGTTGGAAGGCCGTGGCGTGAAGCTGAGCGTCAATGATTTCATCATCAAGGCCGTCGCAAACGCGCTGCAACAGGTTCCAGCCTGCAACGCAGTTTGGGCGGGCGACCGGGTGCTGCAATTGAAACCTTCGGACGTGGCTGTTGCTGTTGCGATCGAAGGCGGCTTGTTCACCCCGGTTCTGCAAGATGCTGACATGAAGTCGCTGTCCGCCCTGTCTACCGAGATGAAAGACCTTGCAGGCCGCGCCCGTGAGCGCAAATTGGCCCCGCATGAATACCAGGGCGGCACCTTTGCCATCTCGAACCTAGGCATGTTCGGCATCGATAACTTCGACGCCATTGTGAACCCGCCGCATGCCGGAATTCTGGCTGTAGGAACCGGTGTGAAAAAGCCTGTTGTCGGAGATGATGGCGAATTGACCGTGGCAACCGTGATGTCTGTCACAATGTCCGTGGATCATCGCGTCATCGACGGGGCGTTGGGGGCAGAACTTCTCAAGGCCATCGTCGATAATCTGGAAAACCCGATGGTCATGCTGGCCTGAGGAACTGAATCATGCCCCCGTCCAAGCTCTTGCCGGGCGGGGGCATCCTATCTCTTGGCGCCGAATTGAGCCCACGTGATCGGCGCATCAATTGCCTAAAGCAGTCTGCTCTCCCACCTTGTTCTTTAAGATTAAGACAGAAGGAGAGTGCGCTGTGACCCGCAAGAACCTTGTTCAAAGCCTGATAATTTTGGCCTTTCTGACCGGAACGGCATCAGACGAGGCGATTGCGAAACCGAACAGTTATCCGGGTGAGCACTCGAAATTCAATTCCAACGATCCTGCGGCGATTGCCGAGCAGAAAGCTGAACAAAAGCGGCGCAAAGAATTGCGCCAGCAAAAACGAGAGGAACGCAAGCGCAAGCCGTTGGAAAAACGCACCAACCGCTTGAAGTGATTTTTACCTACTGGTCTTTGCCCAGCATATGATCCATCGAAATTGCGGGTTGGTCACATCCCGCCTCGCCCACGATCTTCGCCGGGATACCTGCAACAGTTTTGCACGCTGGCACGGGTTGCAATACCACCGAACCGGCAGCGATACGGCTGCAATGGCCCACTTCGATGTTGCCCAGCACTTTTGCCCCGGCTCCAATAAGAACACCGTTACCGATCTTGGGGTGACGCTGTTCCTCTTCCTTGCCGGTCCCACCCAGCGTTACAGAGTGCAGCATTGAAACATTGTCACCCACAACAGCAGTCTCACCAATCACAATCGAATGCGCGTGGTCGATCATGATACCCTTTCCGATTTTTGCGGCTGGGTGAATGTCGATTCCGAAAATCTCGGACGAGCGCATCTGGAAGAAGTAGGCCAGATCATAGCGACCTTTGTTCCACAGCCAATGCGCGACGCGATAAGCCTGCATGGCCTGGTAGCCTTTGAAATACAGGATTGGCTGCAAAAGGCGGTGGCATGCTGGATCACGTTCGTAAACAGCCATTAAATCGGCCCGCGCCGCTTCGATCACATTGGGATCATCACCGTAAGCCTCATCGACAATCTCGCGCAGGACCATCATCGACATTTCGTTAGAACACAGCTTGGCCGAAATCCTATAGGAAAGCGCGCGCTCAAGACTGCGGTGATGCAGGATACAAGCGTGCACAAGGCCGCCCATAAGTGGCTCTTGTTCAACGGCCGCATGGGCCTCGGATGTGATGCGGTTCCACACCGGATCGACCGGCGTCACATGGCTGCGCTTTTCAAACATGGCTTTTGATCCTTTGCTGCGCCTAGAATGCCATTTAGTGGCAAAAAGACCAAACGCAAACCCATGATCTGCTGCGCAACAAAAATGAATGAGTCCGAAAGCACATATTTCGAAACAAAAATTCGCGAGCGGCTGGCCGAGCTTGAGCAGCTTTCTGCGTCAGCCCTAAAGGCGCAGGCGGTGGTCGAATTGGATCAGCAGGCTATTGGGCGGCTGAGCCGAATGGACGCCTTGCAAAACCAGGCGATGGCAAAAGCACAGCAGGCCAACCGCGACATTGAAAAGAGTCGGCTTCAAGCCGCTTTGGTACGGATTGAGGAGGAAGAGTACGGGTATTGCGAAGATTGCAGCGATCGTATCCCGGATGGGCGGTTGTCTTTGGACTTGGCTGCCAGCAAATGCGTTAGCTGCGCTGCCGGGTGATCAGAAATCTGGACAGATGGTGCAAAACCGTTTCAAAACACTGGCAATATTGCAAGTTGTCGAACCCTGGCTCATCTGCCAGGGCTCTGTTGCGAGCAACGGCCATGAGAGAGCCGTTGCCGTGAATGGGATGAAGCCGCCCGGTGTTTTTAAGGTGCTCGTCGGCCAGTTCCGCCTCATGGATCATCCGAACACATAGACGGGTCCGTTCCGCTTGCGGCACGGTCAGCAACGCGCGCGCCGCTGCGCTGACATCTCCGTGCAGGACTGGGCGCATCAGATCACCAGCCGCACTGTCAAACGCGACGACAAACCGGGGCCATAGATCGCCGACACCTGCGCCACATTAAGCTCGTACGCGCCAGTGACCCCATCCGCCGCCTTCATGGACGCAGAATAAGTCCAGTACGGCTCGGCGATGAGTTCTTCGCGCATCAAGGTGCCATTGGCACGGATGCGCACAAGGTAAGATTCGCTTTCCTCGCCCAATGGAATCTCAAATCCCGACCAATCGTCAGCGTCAAGACGCGCGCGCCGTATCCAGCTAAATGCATCACCGGATAAGCTGGATTGCACACTCAAGTGCGCCGGAGCGTAAGGGCGCAGTCCGTTACCATCAAACGAGGCGATCAGATGTTGGAAAGACGGGTCATCATAGCGTCGGTTTGCCGGGCCGATCCTATAGTGCTTGGCCATTCGACGTTCATTGCGTCGCAAGTTGATCTGCTGGATCTGCGTGTTCAACAACACAAACACGGACCCATCCGGCCAGACATCCGGCATCAGCGCATCCGTACCCAGTTGCCCCCTGAGACGGCCGCTCAGGGCATAAACACCGGGCGCTTCCAGGGTCGCGTCAGAGAACTGGAATACCTCCCAATTACCGGGCGACCCATCACCGATGGCCGCCAGGTTAACGCCATTCAGAACCGATCCGCGCGTACGCGATTCCAATTGACCCGAGACAAGCTTGACCCGCAGCGCGGGGCCTTCGTCCCAAACCCCCGTTTTGGCGCGGTGCAGTGGTGTTTCCGTGGTGCCAACAACTGCCTGCCTTTGGATGATGTCGCTTAAAGTGTACGATTCGTCACTGGACGAAGAGTAAACAACAGCGGCACCAGGCCAAGGATCGCGCGACACGGCAAGATACGGAGCATGCGGCGTTTCCGCCCCGGTGATCAACGGCAGATCCAGAAAGATCGGCAATACAGGCGTTGGCGCGGCATAGGGTTTGACTGTCGGCCTGTCATCTTTCAATTCCGACGCTTTATAGACGCCTTGTTCAACCCGGACCGCCTCGGCCAATTGCAAGTCAGATGTTTCCAGACGGTCGATGCGGTAGATAGGGCTGTTTTCAGCATCCGATAACCGAACCAGGTCCCCCGCCCCCAGATGCAATTGCGAAGGTGGCAATGCAAACCTGACAGTATCACGCGCAACCCGAGCTTCGCTGAGCCATCTTTCGGCCGTATGACGGCCTTCCGTGCGCGTCATCGACAAGGGCATTTCGTTCACGGACACAGCATGGGTTTTATCTTCGGGCAGCACGGCTTCTTCGGCAACCAGTTCATGGTCGGCATCTGACTGCACAAATCGCAGACGAACCCGCCCGGTCATTTCGGCTTCGGCCTCGCGCCTGTGTTCCAGCGTACCCTCCAGATCGCTACTTACAGCAAGATGATCGGAGTTCAGCGCGACCGCACCGTAGCCGTCGCGCATATGGAACCGTAATTGACCGTCCCGTTCGATCGCGTCGAAACCATACCGCAGCATCAAGGGCTGCAACGCAGATCGCGCATTGGTCACATCTTCGATGACATATCCCCGAACCACGCCATAAAGCCGCGAGACGTCAATATCCGTCACACCTGCCCCATGGCATATTTCGGTCACGACAGATGCAAGCGTGCGCGATCCGGACCGCCCGTTCAGCCAATGCCCACGGGCATAGTTCTTACCATCATCCCACTGTCTTTGCAGATTGGGGAACGTAGGAAATGGACGAGTGTCCCAGGCCCAGACGTAAGCGTTCGCCAAGTCCAGCATCCGAGAGCCATAGATATGTGACACAGGATTGACTGCGGGATCGTTCCAATACCCAAGAGTCGCCGTCAGGTATTGCGCCTGAATGAAATCATCCCGCAATCCGTTCGAATACGCAGGCAACAGCGATTCCGAAGACTTGGGGTCCAGAAACTTGTTGGGCTGGTTGGTGCCTTTGTCAATTGCTGCACAGCCTAGTTCGGTGAACCAGATCGGCTTTGAACCCGGCACCCAATCCGTTGGGTTGGGTTGGCGCATCCCATCGATCCTTTCGTGATGGGGGTTCGACCACCAGTTGCGCAGATCCTTGTAACGCCACACCCATGCCTCGCCATGCGCTGCGTCTTCGATGGGGGTTCTGATCTGTGCATCGGCCTCTTCGGGCGAGGCGTAATACCAGTCATAACCTTCCCCGCCCTCGATGTTGCTGCGCAAGTAATCCAGATCGTAGATAGACGGGGCACCGGCCTGGGCGTCCAGATGGTTCTCACCATCGCGCCAATCGGACAACGGCATGTAATTGTCGATGCCTATGAAGTCGATGTTGTCGTCTGCCCACAGTGGATCGAGGTGAAAATACCTGTCATCACTGCCTTCAGGCTGATAGCCAAAATACTCGGACCAATCCGCTGCATAACTGATTTTCGTATTCGGGCCCAGAATCTGACGGACTTCTGCCGCCAGGGCTCGCAGTTGCGCAACGGCGGGAAAGCCAGATGCCCCGCGTATTTGCGTCAGACCACGCATTTCTGAGGATATGCAAAAAGACGACACACCACCCGCGGCTTTGCACAACATGGCATAGTGCAGAATGAAGCGGCGCAGGCTCCATTCCTGCGGCCCTGAATACGAGATGATTTCCTTTGCAATAATAGGTCCTTCGCCAACGCCAAGCCCCGCTAACAAACCGTTTTCGCCGAACCAAATCAGCTCTCCTCGCCCTTGATCATCCGCACGCCCTCCAAGCAATGGCGGCGTAAGTGTGTCGCGATCAGAGTCATTATCCGGGTCAAGTGCTTCGGGGTTGATCGTAAAATCCTGCGCCCGCGCTGTTCCAAAGAACGCAGCCACCTGAGCATCTGCGGCGGCTGTCTGATCCGGTGACCCGGCACGCCCAGGCGCCACGTCCAGCGTGATCCGCCCCCGCCACGGCAAATGTGGCTGGTTTGTCGCGTCAAACCATGGATCCGGCAGCCCGTTATCCTTCAATTGCTCCATCAAAATAAATGGATAGAACATGACCCTTTTGCCGGTCTTGTTCAGATGGCGGATCGCCTCGACCACAGCCGCATCCGCGGGTGTTCCACCATAGACCGGGCGGCCATTTTCCTTGGCCACAACACCCGCATTGCCTCGATTCTGGTCCGACACAGCCCACGGCATGTCTCTGCTATCCAGGCTGTTTTGTTCAATCTTTGGACGTATCTGGCAAGCGTTGCACCGCAGGTCGTCGCCGAACCAAGACACAACCAAAGATGCGGCATCGCAATTGGGAAGTTCAGTTCGCAAAGCGCGCGTCGAAGCCAGAAAATCGGTCATTCCAGACGCTGAATGCGCGTTGGTGGCCCAACTTTTCCCTTTGTTCTTAAAGTTCACCTGTGACGTCGCCAATGTGTATTCACCGGTTCCGGGGATCATTGCGACCCCCCGTACGAGCTGCGAGACCGCACTGTCATGATCGGGCATGTCACGCTGTGCATGCCGTACGACTTCAAATGAAAACTGCGGCACGCGGTTACCAAAGGCGGCAAGCGGGAAATCTTCGATGACCACATAGGCCGTTCCCCGATACGCCGGTACAGTACCTGCGCCCTCAATGGCTTCAATCAGCGGGTCCACGAAACAAATGGCTGAGGTGATGGGGCGTCTAATCGTGAAGCACACCCGAGAAATCAATCAGCGACTGGACGCCCTAGAAGCCCGTGTTGAGGGCATCGGGGACCAAACCGCAAAACATATTGAGGCGTCGTCCAAGGCGTTTCTGGAGGACTGATATATGAAGGACCTGACCCAAGACCCCCGCGTTCAAGCCCTACCCGAGACGGTTCGGAATAAGTTCGTGAAAAAGGCCGAAGAGGCCCAAGCCGCCATTCTTTGGGATGCCATTGCCGAGGAATACGCCGAAGCGAACGAGGCCCGTACCTATCTGCCGACCATCAAGGCCGAAATGACAGCGCTTCGTCGTGCAGTCGAGCGCCCCCAAAATGTGACCCTGGCTCAGCCCAAGCCCGCGACCGCGAACAAACCTCAAAGAGTTCTCCCGGCGTCCCGTCTGCTGGCCGCAAACGTCGTCGCGCACATGATGCATAAGTTGGGTGGAAACAATCCCGAGACCAACCTGCTCAAACTGTTGCCCGGCGACGAGCATCGTATCGCCCGCAAACTGGCAAAATCCGCCACAGTGCCGGGCTCGACCACGGCTGCTTCGTGGGGCGCAGAACTCGTCCAGTCGGATGTCGGCGCGTTTTACCGGTCATTGAAAGAGCGTTCGGCAGTCGCGCAACTGGCCGAGTTGGGCACCAATGTCGATTTTGGCGGCAATGCCAACATCACGTTCCCACACCGGGGCGCAAACGATGATGGAAGTCTGAAACCGGCCTTCGTACAGGAACGCGCAACTATCCCGGTCAGTTCGGCAACGCTGGCCTCGACTATGATGGGCAAGTATAAGTTGGGCATCATCACTATTGCAACCGACGAACTTATCCGGGTCTCCAACATTCTCGACGTGATGGAGCAGATGATTCAAGACGATGTCGCTGAGGGCCTCGACTTCCACGTTTTAGACCCGACCAGCACCGCAATACCGGCTGTGCGCCCTGCTGCTATCACTGTTGGCGCGCCCAATCAGGCCAGCGCCGGGGCAACCTTGGATAATGTCCTCGCGGACATCAGGTATCTTCGGGGCCAACTCAGCAACGCCCGTCGCCCTGCTATCATAATGCACAGCGACCACATGCGGGCCTTGGAGATGTTGCAAGTGGACGGTCGGTTCCCCTTGGCCGCAATGGTGGCTTCCGGCGACCTTTGGGGTCTGACCCTGATACACAGCCCGTTCGTGACCAAGGGCATCGTCGTCGGCGTAGATGCTGCGGCCTATTATCATGCAAGCGACCTGCCCGAACTGGATACGAGTTCAGCAGCGACCGTTGCGTTGGCATCGGCCCAACCGCCCGACCCGCAGATGACCGCGACCGGGGCGACCGAAGATGCTGTGGACGATTTGGGTGGTTCAATTCATGTTTCGGACGCTGCCGGGACCGTCCCTGCGACCAAGGTGGTCAGCACGTTCCAGACCAACTCGGTCGCAATGCGGATGGTGCATCCGTTGACATGGACGACCATGCCCAACTCGGTCGCGTATCTGACCGGCGTTGCTTGGGGGTGATGGATGTTCGAACCAAGCCCACATAAGCATTTGACCTACGCCGTGGACCGCGACGGCCAACACCGGTTGTGTTGCGCCGTTCGCAGCACAAGGACCGGCCAAATCGTGGCCACTGCAGTGGAATCGGATGTGACTTATCACGTTCCCGCCACCAAAGACCTCAAGGCCGCAGTGACCGTTGCAATGCAGCCTTACAACGACCGTCTGAAACATGAGGGGATTCAAGCATGAAAGTAGTCAAAACACCCGCTGGATTCGAGGGTCTGACCGACGACGCCCACGGAGGTATCTTGGTGCACGACTATTCCAAGCAAACCACCCCGCCCAACAACGATTACATGTTCAAGGCGACCAAGCACACGCGTCGTGTTGCCCGTGCTGATCGCCAGAAGGTTCTGGAGGCTAAGCGTGGGTAATTTCCCAGACTGCGGCTTTCCGGATTGCACGTATCCAAATTGCGGCTTTCCTAACTGCCCCGGTTTTGAGGAAACGCCCCCGGCGCAAGACGATGAGGAGACGAAAGATGGCACCAAGACGAACTAAGTTTGGGACGTTACTCGAGCCCCCGGTGGACGAAACCCGTTTCGCCGTCACCAAGACCGTTGCGCCCGACCTTGTCCAAGGTGGACAACTCGGGCAGGAAGGCATGCCGGTGTGGGAACACACCTTTTGGCGTCCAAGCGAGGTCGTGCCCGCGCCATGATAGACGAAGAGTTGATTCATCAGGCCCTCCACGGCATCGCCAGCCAATCGATTTTAGATGCAACGCTTGCAGCGCAAAACGAAGTGCCGCTCGACGACACCGAAATTCAGGCCAGGGTCGATCAGACAATGGCCCTGATACGGACAGAGATGTCCGAGACCACCGGCCCACCATAACGGGCCACAACACAGCGAAAAAAGGGAAACAGACCTATGACCATTCGAAGACGTAGAGACACCAGCCAAAACCCCGGCCCATCCATCCACGTGGGCGTCGAGTATCGCAAGAACAAGGACCCGTCGCTCATTGTGACGGACCCCCGGACGGGCAAGGCCCACCGTATTGCTCTGAAGGAGGACGGGCCCGAGGTTCGGGGCCCATGCCTCAACAACCCGGTGACGTTCCGCAACATGGAAATACCGATCTAAGTAAAGGAACACCCCGATGGTTACACGCATCAAAGGCGGGATGGAAATCGCCGGTTTGGCCGAACTCGAAAAAGGTTTAAAGGACCTGCCATTAAATGTTGCCGTGAATGTGGGTCGTCGGGGTGTTGCAGTTGCCGCAAGGGAAATGCGTACAGCCGTCAGGCGTAAGGCCGTCAAAGGGAAGCGCCGGTATGTCCAGTATTCTTTCTCCGGCCCGGGTCGCTTGCGAAAGTCGATACATATGTGGCAACCACGGAAACGGAATCAGATAAAACAGGCAGGTGCTGTTGCCCGTGTTTATTTGGGTGATCCGTCACGCAGCAAAAAAGGCCGTCTCAACTTCTATCGTCTGTTGGAAACTGGCCGTTCGGCTGGTCGGCGTGACAAACGCGGTCGCAAGTTGGGTGCGTACCCGAAGAAGCCGTTTTGGCACCAGACTATTTCCGACAACACCCCGAAAGCCCTTCAGACAATGATTTCATCGGCCAACGCTCAACTTGTCAAAGAGGCAATCAAGATTTATCAAAAAACCCTCAAGGCCCCGAAATGACTTCAACGGGTACCGACCATCTGATGAAAGAATTCGTTTTGGGCGTCCTTGTCCACGAGGCCGTTCAGGAATCGTTGGAATGTGGCCTCGATTATCCTGCCGCATTGGCTCACGTCCGCAACTGTGCATTCATGGTGGTCGAGCATTGCGCCCTTTGCAACGTCGACTGTGACGTTGAAGATGTATACCAGTTGCTGTTTCGCCTTGCCCCTAACGATGGGGCCACCGTCCACTAGGCGTTGCGGGCCCTTCCGGGGCCATTTCAGGGCCCTCTCCGGTGTAGATATAGCCTGAATATGGCTTCCGCCCGTCCCGACCCCCTCCCGTTAAGCCGTTTTGGGTTTTCAACCTATTAAGGAAAGTATCCCGAGACCGGCTAGATACCCCAGGATTCCATAGACTATCGTCCCGACCCACCAAAAGCGGGGCGCGGACTGTTGTTTTGGTTCGTGGGCCCCGGTTCGCAAAGATGCACAGGTGGGCAACTCAGGCGAACTCGACTGTGCGTCCTTGCACGGGAACTGAATCACGTTGTCGGACATCACACAGCCCCCTGTCCAAGGATGTCGCGAACCTCTGCCGCAACCCTGTCCAACTCCGCATCCGAGCGATGGTGCCATTTGTTGTAGGCTGGCGGTGCCAGCGACGGCATTTCAATGACGCGACTGCCCGAGGTGTCTATTCGGGCCAAGTCCTTGGCCGCACCTGCGCCGTGCACAACAATGACTTGGGGTGCAATCCGGTTGTAGACCCACTTGAAAATCTCCGTGCCGACCCTGCGTTGGTCGTTCGTCAAGTCGGCGCTCATGGGTGTGGAAAAGCAGACCACGTTGGTTTCCAGAACCTTTGCGCCAACGCGTTTGAGGCGTTCCGACAACCTGTCGATGTTCTGTCGCGTCGGGGAGGTCTCGCACAGTTGCTCGTAGAGGCCACGGCACGTCTGGCCATTGCAGTTAAACAGGGCATCAACGTGGCGCGTCTGGTCGCCAACTAAACCCACATCGTAGCCGTTGCGCTGGTTGCGTCCCACGATGAAACAGTCTGCTTGTCTTGGGTCTGGCAGGTCGGTCATCCAAGGTCGTGGGAACTGCCCATCTATCGGCGCAGTGTGGGCAAGGGCCTCTTCATACAGAGTTGGGGTAGGCATCAGGCAACCTCTCGGTCGAGCCCCAGGACGTCCTTGTAAAACATTTCGGTTTCGCCCCAGTTGCTCATGAACTTTGGTCCCGTGTAGGCAAATTCCTTAAATGTTTCTTTGACCATGGTTTCCCGGTCCTTGGCATCGGCAATGCGGTCAAAGGCCCACGTTTTAAGCACTGTTACACGCCACATGTCCCCTTGGAACCGGCGATACAGGTTGTCGAATACCGTGATCCCGATCTTGTACACGAATTCCCCGGGGACGTCCGTCTGGACCTTCACATAGTAGAGTTGCCCGGGGCTTTCGGGGTCGAAACCAGCCGAAGCAACACCAATAATATCCCGTATTTCTTCGATCATCCCGAGGCGCTCTGCGGCCTTCCGCGCCCCACTGTGTGTGTGATACCAATCCGTAATCGTGTCGAAGCCCTCGATGCTGGCCAGAATTTTTTCCCGGCTCCACTCGGTGTATCTGCCGTGTTTTTCCAACGACGCGTTGATTTCGTCCAGAATACCCATGTCCCGGGCAGCGTTATAAGCACTCGGGAATTCTTCCCTAAAGTCCCGGTTGGTGTCGCAAACTGCCACGGCCTCCCAGATGCTTTCTTCGGTCCACACCATGAGCTTGTCAGTCATGTGAGCGGTGGCTCGGGGCAACAGGCCGCGATCCATAGCTTGCCTGTAAAAGTTCGGATTGGCGTCCTTCCACGCCTTGGGGTTCATGAAGGACTTAGCGCTTTTGATCAACTCCGCGTCTGACCACTTAGGACCCTTGGCAGCATGTTGAGCCAGTTTGGTGGCGGACACCTTTTTGGCCAAAATTTCACGGCCCAACTCGTAATCGAAGTGGGCTGATGCCTCTGCGCGGCACCCGAGTTGGGTGGCCTTCCTGTAACCCTTGTGGGATTCACGCTTCCATTCGGCTGCGGTCCTGAACCGGCGGGCATCGGCTATCACGTCCCCCACGGTCCAATCCATTTTTTTAGGTGGAGCCCAACCCATGTGATCGAACAATTCAACCAAATACCCGTCAGCCTTGGCGGCGTTGTATGCTGCGCCATACTTGCGGTAAAAGCCGTCCTTGGTGTTGCAGGTTCTGGCTGCGGCGTAGACGGCCTCCCGGTGCCATTTGATGCGTACGGTCATTGGTGGTCCTCCTATTCCGTATTTATTTACTGGGCTTCAGCCGCGCTTGTGATTTCCTGCCAATTTCTTGGCTTTACGCTTCGCATGTGTCCGTTTCTGGATTGCCCGCCATTTGTCGGGGTTGGCCTCGCGCCATGCCTTCATTCGATTGTTGTGCTTGGTCCGGTCTGCCTTTTGCTGCTGCCGGGACTGCGCCTTCGCACATTCCTTACATGCGGCGCGGAGACCGTCCTTGGCGCGTTTGTCCGGGTAGAAGTCCGTGGCGGGCTTCTCGGTCTTGCATTGTGTGCAGGTTTTTTGGGCGTCCATTACATCGCCTCCGCTTTGGCTTCGGCCTCTTCGCGGGTGAGGTATCCACCCTGGCTTGTTTTCAGGGTGCCGCCGAACGGGCTGGATTCCAGAATGTGCCAGTACATCCCGTCCGCGAACACGCGGTAGGTGCCGGTCTCGGTGGTGATGACGGAATGATTTTTGTAGCGTTTCATGTCGTGGTCCTTTCGGGCGAATCATATTCCATTTCCTGAATATAAAATAACATGAGGAAACGCCCTGCACAAGATATGCGTTATTTCTCAAACACTTAGCGTTGTCACAACGGCCCCCGACAACGGTATATTGCCCCGGACCCTCGCCCGTGGTTTATGGGAGGTGGGCTTTGGTCGGCCCGTCCCAATATCGCTGAAAAAGTCGCTACCCCGTAGGTTTGGTCCCCTATGGGGTAGCGCGTTGTTCTGGGTATCTTCCCCTGAAACTGGTGGTGTGTTTTTCTTCAGATGCGGTCAGTCCGAAGAGTGTTTCGCTTTGGGGCGCTGGCTAGCGAGGGCGTTCCCGGTCCGGCCTTGCTGCAGGCCATCCTTGGACTGGGGACACCCGAACCCTCTCTCAGCCCACGTTTCGCCCACGCACGGATCGCTCAGAGCCCGTCCCGCTTAGACGAAACGCATGTAAAGGGAGGGCACACAGCCCCCCCTCCCCGATCTCACTCAGAAATCTCTCCCGCACCGCAGCATCGGCGGAGGCGAGCCAACCTGCACCCGATTTCAAATCGAGCGCGCTCAAGGTCGAGCGCGTACCCCCCTTGGGCAATTCCGGCTTGTCTGTGATGTTGTTCGACAAAGCTTGTCTCCACTTTCTGACAACTTCGGATCAGCCCCTCTAACTGCCCGAGTTGCCTGGCTGAACCAGCAAGATCTGCATCCTCCCCGGCACCGATCTGTTTGCGCAGGTCTTCCGCCGCTTGCCGCAGATCGCGAATGGACCTCTCAAGCGACTGCAACAAATCAGCCGTCTGGGAAATCCGCTCTTCCGGGGTAATCAAAGTCATGTTTGCCTGTGACCTCATGCGTGAGTTTTCTCCGCACGAGAGAAACGAAAAACGGCCGCTGGGTTTCCCCGTGGCCGTTGCCCACTTCTTCTAGCATGACACAACTTATATGGATTTAAGTTCGCAATGTCAATTAGTTACGCAACACGAACGCAACAGGGAGCGTACGCAGAAGTAAGACTTTCAGCCCCCAGCATAGCTGCTTCGCGAATACTGCTCTCGTTGAAAAACCATCAAAACCACCCTCTTGCTTCAGGACGTCACTCAAAACCGGGCTAAGAAACGCGTTAAATTTGACACCCTCGCTGCCAACGCATGGCTCCATTTACAAATGCTAGCTTGACAATCCTTCCCTCAACCCCCATTTGCCGCCAATCAAAGCGCTGCTGCGTGAGCTTGCGCGGACCTCTTCCGCCCTACAGCGCCCGATCCACATTACAGTTCCCCATCACGCAGGGTTCTTGACGCGACGACCGGATAGCGCAGGGTGCGCCTGCCCGTCCCGAGGTCTCGCACAACCCTGCTGGTCGCCACATGCGACCCGTCACGATCTGTCCGTGGGCGATAGCTCCGGACAAAAAGGATAATTTTTTGTACGACTTCGACATGCTGGGCCTTGCCCCCGCACTCAACAAAGCACTGAAGAGCGCCAATTTCACACAACCCACCCCGATCCAGAATCAAGCCATTCCGCTGGCGCTGAATGGGCACGATATCCTCGGGCTGGCCCAAACTGGTACAGGCAAGACACTGGCCTTTGGCCTACCTCTGATCGACCACCTGCTGGCTCAGCCGGGAAAACCTGATCCAAAGACAGCCAAAGCGCTGATCCTTGCACCGACCCGCGAACTGGTGAACCAAATCGCCGACAGCCTGCGCTTCCTAACCAAAGGCTCCAAGCTGCGTGTGGCGACCGTTGTGGGCGGACAATCGATCAACAAGCAGATCATGTTCCTGTCCCGTGGCACTGATATTCTGGTCGCAACCCCCGGTCGCTTGATTGACCTAATGGACCGAGGCGCGGTTGACCTCGGCGCAGTCCGGCATCTCGTGCTTGACGAGGCAGACCAGATGCTTGATCTTGGCTTTATTCACGCATTGCGTCGCATTGCACCCGCTTTGGGAACGCCGCGTCAAACCATGCTGTTTTCCGCGACCATGCCCAAGCAAATGGAAGAACTCAGCCGAGCCTATCTGAATAACCCGCAACGGGTGCAGGTTTCGCCTCCGGGCAAGGCCGCCGATAAAATTACTCAGTCCGTGCATTTCGTCTCAAAACCCGAAAAGCCAGCCAAACTGCGCGAGATTCTCTCACGAGACAGCAATGCCCTAACGCTGGTGTTTTCGCGCACTAAACACGGGGCCGAGCGGTTGATGAAGGGACTGGTGGCCGACGGCTACAACGCCGCTTCGATCCATGGCAACAAAAGCCAGGGGCAACGCGACCGCGCGATCAAGGCGTTTCGCGCAGGCGAGGTCAATGTCCTGGTGGCCACCGACGTCGCAGCCCGTGGTATCGATATCCCCGGTGTTGCCTATGTCATCAATTTCGACCTGCCCGAAGTGCCAGATAATTATGTCCACCGTATCGGCCGCACAGCCCGTGCCGGGCGCGAAGGTGAGGCTATTGCCTTCTGCTCTCCGGAAGAAGTCGATTTGTTGCTTCAGATTCAGAAGCTGATGAAGATCGAAATTCCAGTGGCAAGCGGCTCCATGCCCGAAGGGATAGAAACTCAAAAACCGGCGCGTCGCCAGAACAACCGCCGCCGGGGGTTCAAGCCCAAACCGGCAAATGGTGCTGGCAAACCTTCAGGGTCAAAAGGTCGACGTCCCCGCCGCAGGCGTCCTGCTGCGTAGCGCCCACACCTAATTCAAAATGAATCGCCGACGTCAGACAACCCTCTGACGTCGGCGTTTCTTTTGAAAGCGTTTAAGGTTCGGATTAATTCCCCGAGTTCCGCTCGGCTTCAATCTCGCGCCACTTGGCTACGTTACGATTGTGCTCCTGCAACGTCTCTGCAAACGCATGACCGCCGGTACCATCGGCCACAAAGAACACAAAGCTGGTGTCATCCGGCGCAACAGCAGCCTCAAGACTTGCCAAACCTGGGTTCGCAATCGGGGTCGGCGGCAACCCATCGATTTGGTACGTGTTCCACGGCGTTGGGCGATTCAACTCGCTGCGCCGCAAACCCCGACCCAAAGTGCCCTGCCCTTTGGTCACGCCGTAGATGACCGTCGGGTCCGTCTGCAACCGCATCCCTTGATTCAGGCGATTCACGAACACGCTGGCTACTTGACCACGCTCTTCGGGAACTCCGGTTTCCTTTTCGATGATCGAAGCAAGGATCAGCATCTCTTCGGGGCTTTCCAGCGGCAAGCCATCCTGACGGTTTTCCCAGGCCGCATTGATCCGAAGCTGCTGTTTATCTTGCATGGCTTGCAGGACGTCGTTGCGGTCCTGACCGGCCACAATGTCATAGCTGTCTGGAGCCAACATCCCCTCGGCCGGAATCTCAGTCACTTCTCCGGCCAGCGCCTCGAAGGACTTCAACGCCTCAACCACCTGCCACGAGGTCACGCCTTCGGCCAACGACACACGGTACCTGGTATCGGCCTCGTTACGTTTTTTGGTATAGGTTTCTGGCGCCTCTTCCTCCAACGCATCGAAAGACGCGATTTCATCAAACTCCAACGTCGCGGGGTTCAGCTCGCGCACCCGTGTCTGGGCACGGGTCACGCCGATGCGGTATTCGATCTCGGATCCGCAGGTGCTGGCACCGCTGCTGGTAATCTCAGCGATGATCTGCTCCATCGACGCGCCTTCGCGCACCAGAAAGCTACCGGCTTTCAGCTGCTGCGCGCGGTCGGTGTAGTCCGCTGCCATCCGGAACAGCGTCGCATTGGTAATCGCGCCTTGCTCTTGCAGTTCCTGACTGACACGCGTCATGTTCGATCCGCTTCTGACCTGCAGGCAGATTGCGGTTTCAAGCGGGCCTTCCGCCTTGTACTGGGATTGCCCCCAAAGGATCAGACCGCCCATCAGGAACAGGCCGACCACCAACATGGTCAGAGCATTCGAAGCAATGGCCCGCCACATTTAGCTGACCTTTCCAAAGATCACGCTGGCATTGGTACCGCCAAACCCGAACGAGTTTGACAGAGCCACGTTGATCTCACGCTCGCGCTTGGCATTCGGTGCCAGATCAATCGGTGTTTCGACCGCCGGGTTGTCCAAGTTGATCGTCGGCGGCGCAACCTGATCACGGATTGCCAGAATCGAGAAAATTGCCTCAATCGCGCCCGCAGCCCCCAGCAAGTGCCCAGTGGCTGACTTTGTCGATGTCATTGTGGCGTTTGACGCATGATCGCCCAGCAGGCGTTCCACAGCACCCAACTCAATCGTATCCGCCATGGTCGAGGTGCCATGCGCGTTGATATAGTCCAGATCTTTCGGCTCCAGCCCGGCACTGCGCAGCGCGGCCTTCATCGAACGTTCGGCCCCATCGCCATCCTCTGACGGCGCGGTGATGTGATACGCATCACCCGACATGCCATAACCCAGAACTTCGGCATAAATCTTGGCTCCACGTGCTTTTGCGTGTTCGTAGTCTTCCAACACCACGATGCCCGCACCCTCGCCCATGACGAACCCGTCGCGGTCGACGTCATAGGGACGGCTGGCTTTCTTCGGGTCGTCTGCATATTTCGTCGACAGCGCCTTACAGGCATTGAAACCTGCAATCCCGATCTCGCAGATGCAGCCTTCGCCGCCACCTGCAACCATGACGTCCGCATCACCCGCGCGGATAATACGGCTGGCATCGCCAATCGCATGGGCACCAGTCGAACATGCGGTCACAACAGAGTGGTTCGGCCCTTTGAAACCGTGGCGGATCGACACCTGACCCGAGGCCAGGTTGATCAGAGCACCCGGAATAAAGAACGGTGACACCCGGCGCGGACCCTTGTCGCGGATCAGATTAGCGGTGTTGGCAATCGAGCCCAACCCACCAATACCCGAACCAATCAGAACACCTGTTCGCAGACGGTCTTCCTCATCCTCCGGCAACCAGTTGGCGTCCTTGCAGGCCATTTCCGCGGCCGCAATCGAATACAGGATGAAGTCTTCGATCTTGCGCTGTTCTTTCGGCGGCATCCAATCGTCAGGATTGAACGTTCCGTTGGTACCATCCCCGCGCGGCACCTCGCAGGCATAGGTCGTTGTGACCCCGCTTGCCTCAGAGTCGAAATGCGTGATGGGGCCTGCGCCGGATTCCCCGTCCAGCAACCGCGACCATGTTTCCTCGACCCCGCTGGCCAAAGGAGTGACCAATCCAAGACCGGTTACAACGACTCTGCGCATGAAGTGCCTCTTGCCTGCTTCCTGTTATGAGAACCGCTCATACCCCGGCCCGGGGTCCGGGGGCAAGAGCAAGGGCGATTTCCGCGCCGGCATCCTGCCGCCGATCACCCAGAGAAACGCGTATTTTAAGGAAAACACAGTACCCGCCCTTTCACGCGCGCAGCAGAAAGGGCGGGATGGTTTGTTTATTCGGCTTATTGGAACTGCGCCACTGGCTCGTGTGCGGCCTTAGCCATCTCCAGAGCATCTGACAATTCCAGCGACTTTCGGAACAGCGCCCGCCCGACAATTGCGCCCGAAATGTTCGGGATATAGGCCAGACGGGATATATCGTCCGCCGTGCGCACGACTCCGCTTGCAATTACCGGGGTCCGGGAATGCCCGGCGATCCCGGAAATCAAACCAAGCTGCGCGTCTACATCTTCCATGTCGCTATCGATATCCGTGACGACAATCGCTGCAAACGGAACGCCCTCAAACGCGTCAATAAATGCCTCGGGTGTAAAGGCGCTCTGGTTACGCCAGCCATCCGTCATGACAAATCCCTGCCAGACGTCGACAGACAGCACGATCTGATCCGGATAGAGCTTGGCCAGTTCTTTGACCAGATTCGGCTCCAGCGCGGCCAACGTGCCGATAACGACACGCCCCACCCCTTTGTCGATCCAGTATTCGACCTGTTCACGTGTGCGCATACCGCCGGCCAGTTGCACGGGAATCTCTGCTCCGCGAATGATTTCCTCAATCAGCTGGGCGTTGGTGTCCTTGCCTTCAATCGCGTCGAAATCAGTCAGATGCATCCATTCGGCACCTGCCTCGGCCCAGCTCCGCGCGGTTTCAACCGGATTCACATGCCAGATCATCGCGTTATCCAGACGGCCTTTATCCAGCGTGACACACCGGCCGTTCTGCAGTTCCATCGTGGGGTAAATCCTCATGAGCTTGCTCCTCCGCTCAATCGCTCTGAAAATCCCCGGCAGCATAGATCACACATTCCAAACCCGATTTACCGGGATCGGCACAGTTTGGCCATTTTGCGGCATATAGGCGAACTGGCGGAATTACGCGCGGGCGGGTGGTCCGTTGCGCCGCAACAAATGCACCGGGGTTTCATTATATACCCCTTCACGGATCAGAACATAGCCCAGCTTTTTCGCGAGCTTCTGCGAAGACGTATTCGACGCGTTCACCATTGCAACCAAAGGTCCGGGAATCACCCGATCAAACCAATCATGGGCGGCCTTGGCCGCTTCATATCCCAACCCTTGGCCCTGAGCTTCGGGGGCTAGGATCCAACCGGCTTCGGGGAAACCGTCAAAATCCTCCCCCATACGTCGGTTGCCGTAGAAGAACCCTGCCTGCCCTATCAGCGTACGCGTTGACTGCTGCATTACGCCCCACTGGCCGAATCCGGCCATTTGCCAATGCCCAGCATTTCGCAGAAACGAATCCCACGCTTCGCCACGTGACCGTGGCGTCCCGCCAATATTCTGAACGACGCAAGGGTCACGCCAGATTTCGGCGAACCGCTCAAAATCCTCGGGGCGCATGGCGCAAAGCGTCAAACGCGCGGTATTTATCATTGGAGTGGATCTTATCATGCCCTGTCCACTTTGAGTTTTGCCTCAATGGAAACAGTGCGCAGTGGAAAATGACCACGCAAGACCGAAATTTGATCGGGCACAAAAAAACGGCGCCTCCGTTGCTCGGAAGCGCCGCTTTTGATCAGATAGAAACGCTTAGGACGCTTCGCTGATGAACTTAACCGCGTCGCCGAATGTTTGAATGGTTTCGGCTGCGTCATCGGGGATCTCGATGCCGAACTCTTCTTCGAAGGCCATAACCAGCTCAACAGTGTCCAGGCTGTCTGCGCCCAGATCGTCGATGAAGGACGCGTTTTCAACGACCTTATCTTCTTCAACACCCAGGTGCTCAACAACGATCTTCTTAACGCGATCTGCGACGTCGCTCATATCTATTCCTCATTCCTTTACAGGGCGGTCTGCCCGATTCTGCCCTTGCCCGCACGGGTTGGCTTTGATTTGCCCGTTTCGGGCGGTTTGGGTCCCGGGAAACCGGGAAAGTAGAAGGCCGACCTGAAAGACCGGCCCCGCATAGATGCGCCGCCTATAGCATAGTCGACGCAAGAGGCAAACGCTTTCGCGCTCGCCCCTGATGCGATCACAACATGACCATACCGCCGTTCACATGCAAGGTGCTTCCGGTGACATAGCCTGCTTCGGGGCTTGCGAGGTACAGAACCGCCGCAGCAATTTCTCTGGGGTCGCCCATGCGGCCCGCCGGAACCTTGGTCAACAAACCCTTTTTCTGATCCTCGCTCAGCTTTTCTGTCATTGCCGTTGTGATGAAACCCGGCGCCACGGCATTTACGGTGATACCGCGCGTTGCAACTTCATGGGCCAAGGCCTTGGAAAAACCAATCATTCCGGCCTTTGAAGCGGCGTAGTTAGTTTGCCCCGGATTACCGATAGCCGCCACGATGGACGAGACATTCACGATGCGCCCCCATCGGGCCTTCATCATGCCCCGGATCACGCCTTTACACAGTTTCATGGTCGAGGTCATGTTCACGTCAATGACGCTTTGCCATTCCTCGTCTGACATACGCATAAACAGATTGTCGCGCGTTATACCGGCGTTGTTGACCAGAATGTCGACCGATCCCATCACCTCGGCCGCTTGCTTCGGCAGCGCCTCCACAGCTTCGGGATCACTCAGATTACAAGGCAGTACATGTGCACGCTCGCCAAGCTCATCAGCAAGGGCTTGCAGCGGTTCGACCCGTGTACCGGACAACCCAACCGTTGCACCCGCGCCGTGCAGTACACGTGCAATGTCACCACCGATGCCCCCTGACGCACCAGTGATCAGTGCGTTTTTACCTGTCAAATCAAACATACAGTTTCCCTCTTGGTGCGTCGGCAAAGACGCGCATTCAGCTTACGATTCGGCCTGAAGGGCCTTATGAACATCTTCCGGCGCACCCACAGCTTTGCCGGCGATGGCACGGTCGGTTTTACGGATCATTCCAGAGAGTGCTTTGCCGGCGCCAATCTCCCATGTCTCGGTCACACCCTGCGCAGCCATGTACTGCACGCTTTCGCGCCAGCGCACCGAGCCCGTCACTTGTTCGACAAGCAACTGACGGATCAAATCAGGGTCGCTGACCGCCTCAGCGCGTACATTGGCGACCAACGGCACTGCAGGTGCCTTAATTTCGACTGCAGCAAGGGCTTCCGCCATTACATCTGCAGCAGGTTGCATCAGCGCACAGTGAAATGGAGCACTTACAGGCAACATAACTGCACGTTTAGCCCCTTTTTCTTTGGCGATCTCAGCAGCACGCTCAACGGCGGCTTTTGAACCGGACACAACAACCTGGGTTGGGTCGTTGTCATTGGCCGCCTGACATACCTCGCCCTGCGCGGCCTCTTCGGCAACGGCGCGTACCGCTTCAAGGTCCAGCCCGAGAACAGCGGCCATGGCCCCCTCACCCACGGGCACGGCGCTTTGCATGGCTTGCCCGCGCGTGCGCAACAGGCGCGCGGTGTCGGCAACCGATAACGCTCCAGCAGCGGCCAAAGCGGAATATTCACCAAGCGAGTGCCCCGCCACAAAAGCGGTCTTGCTGATTGAAACACCGTCGGCCTCCAAGGCACGCATTGCGGCCATTGACGTTGCCATTAACGCGGGTTGCGCATTCTGTGTCAGCGTCAACTCAGCGATATCGCCATCCCAGATCAGGCTGCTCAGTTTCTCACCCAGAGCGTCGTCCACCTCATCAAAGATGGCTTGCGCCGCCGGGTAAGCCTCGGCCAGCGCTTTGCCCATACCGATTGTCTGGGCGCCCTGCCCCGGAAAAACGAACGCGAGTGTCATTGCAACCTCATGCATGCTGTTAGGTTGCGGCGGGGTGTAAACTGACTGCTCGTCTGGCACAAGCGCTGCCTGCGTTCTGCATTCTGGCACTGTTGCTGTGCGCCCGCGCTTACTTGTGTCTCATTCTGTCAGCTTTACGTTGGACAAGATCAAGAATCTCGGAGTCCACGACCCATGGCCGCGACCAATTCCTTTTCCAGCTACGGAAGCGTTGCAAAGACGTTTCACTGGCTCACAGCCCTGCTGATCCTGACGACCTTGCCGCTCGGCTGGGTCGCAGACAACCTTGCATATGCGGTTCTTCACGCAGACACCGCACCAACCGAAGCCGAGATCGCCCGCGCAGCGCGCGTCTTTTCGCTGCACAAAACAGTCGGGATCGCAGTGTTCTTCGTCGCATTGGCGCGTATCCTGTGGGCCCTCACCCAAACAAAGCCCGGCCTTTTGAATGCCGAAAACAAGCCTGAGGCCTTCGCCGCAGAGACCGTTCACTGGCTTCTTTATGGATCCTTGGTTCTTGTTCCTCTCAGCGGGTGGGTTCACCACGCCGCAACAGAAGGCTTTGCTCCGATCCTATGGCCTTTTGGGCAAAACTTGCCCTTTGTTCCCAAGTCCGACGTACTGGCCGAGGTTACAGGCGTGCTTCATTGGCTGTTCATGTGGGTTTTGGTCGGTTCTCTGGTTCTGCACATCGCTGGCGCGTTGAAACACCATGTCGTCGATAAAGACAGCACGTTGCGCAGAATGCTGCCAGGACGTTCGGATGCGCCTGAACCCCCGCGACAACACCATTCTCTCGTTCCCGCAGTTGCCGCTTTGGCGGTCTGGGCTATGGTTTTGACGGGCGGTTGGGTCACGGGTGAATTCGCTCGGGAAGCTGGAGACGCCGACATCGAACTGGCCGAGGTTCAATCGGACTGGCAAGTTCAGACAGGCACTCTGTCGATTACGATCTCGCAACTGGGCAGCCCCGTCACCGGTTCCTTTACAGACTGGACGGCGGCCATCACATTCGACGACCCGGCGCAAGTCGGACCTGCGGGATCAGTGGACGTCACCATTGCCATTGGCTCGCTCAATCTTGGTACAGTTACCGAGCAGGCCATGGGTGCCGATTTCTTCAATACGGCGCAATTCCCCACTGCTCAATTCACTGCTGACCTCTTCAGGACCGAAACCGGGTTTGAAGCTCGCGGCCCCCTGACAATTCGCGACAAAACGATTGATATCGTGCTGCCCTTCTCGCTGGATGTTGAGGGTGAAACAGCCGTAATGTCTGGCTCGGTTGATTTGAACCGCTTGGAATTTGATGTCGGCACGTCACAGCCCACCGAGGAATCCCTGGGTTTTGCCGTCTCTGTTTCCGTCGACCTTACAGCTACCCGCGCGGAATGATCCTAGGGCTATCCACGCGGAAAAAGGACGGTTCAACAAAAAACCGCCGGTGAAATGCTCACCGGCGGCTTTGTCTTTAGCAATGTGGGCTTTAGTCGGCCTTTTGGGCCTCTATCGAGATTTGAACCTGAACTTCGTCACCGACAAACGGTGCAAACTGACCCAGATCGAAATCGCTGCGAACCAAAGTTGTCGTTGCGTTGAAGCCGGCCCAAGGCTTGTTGGCCATCGGGTGGCTGTCCGCTTTGTTCAACTTGGCGTCCAGAACAACGGATTTGGTGACGCCATTCATGGTCAAATCGCCGGTGATGTTGGCGGTGTCGTCGCCCGTCACCTCGATACCGGTCGAAGTGAAAGTGATCAGATCGCCCTCGGCAGCGCCGAAGAAATCCTCGGTCATAAAGTGATCTTCGCGCGGCTTCCAGCCGGTGAACATCTCCATGACTGGCATCGAAACGCTGACGCTGGACGCCGCAGGGTTTTCCTGATCAAACAAGATCTCGCCCTCAAAGCCCGAGAACATGCCATAGGTGGTCGAAAACCCAAGGTGGTCATAGCTGAAAAGAACCTGGCTGTGGCTGGGGTCCAGCACGTATTTCTCAGCGCTGGCGAACGAAGCAGTCGCCGAAACGGCCAAAGCAGCAGCAAGAAGGGTGGATTTCATAACAATCTCCGCGTTTTTGTGAATGCAAGCCGATGGGGTTGCTCAAAAACAAGATGTGCCGCCCTAGGGCGGCACACAACCTCTGTTGGCTAACAATTTCTGTTCCTTTTTGAACAGAATAAATATCAGCCGAAAATTGTTACGCTTTTGCTCAGCTGTCCTTTCAGAGCTCGGCTGACATCCGCCGATTCAAGCGGCAGCTTCATCAACAAGCTTCCGTCCACGTCAAACAGATGAACTTCATTCTCTTCAAAACGCGCACCACCCAAAGAGTCATAGCTGCGGCGCAAAACAGTCTGCGGACGCCCGTCCTCGTTCTTCTGCAGCACTCGTACTTCGCGGCGAATTGGGTCGAAATAGGCATCAGGACGAGGATCAAGAACCTCGATTGTCAGCAGGCTGACACCAACGATCAAAAACAGCATCGAAGCGGCCATCTTGATGGGCCAGACTTCAGCCTCAATGACGGACCCCGGCATCAGCCACATGGAAAACGCCGATACGATCAGAAAAGCGCCAACCATCCGCGCCAGGATCAGACGCGCCTTCCAATTCGGCGCGAAGGCAATCATTACCGGGACCGAGTGCTCAAAACGCGATCCCGCCGCATCTTCCCGGTATGTGTTTGTGTTCATCGCGGTCATAACATTTCACCTTTTGTCAGGTTACTGTCGAATAAAAATTGGCTCCGGGTATCGTCCGGTATGCAAAACAACTTTGAGCCGAAAAGCGTCAGCAATTGGGCACCCCAAAGGAAATTGGGCGGCGTCTCAAAGGCATATGTGGCAGGGCTTGCCCCGCCCGCTCAAACGTGTATACGGGGCCATCCTTCGCAGTCATATGAATCGCGCAGCCTCTCGTGGCAGGGTCGCGAAGGACCAGATGGCCCCGCCTATGAAATGCGCCTTGATATAAACAGGAGTGCACATGCCACTGTATGAGCATGTAATGATCGCGCGTCAGGACCTGTCCAACGCGCAGGCGGAAAGCCTCGTCGAACACTTTGGCACCGTACTGGCCGACAATGGCGGCAGCCTCGTCGACAGCGAGTACTGGGGCGTCAAGACGATGGCCTACAAGATCAACAAAAACCGCAAAGGCCACTATGCCTTCCTGAAGACCGATGCCCCCTCGGGTGCGGTTCAGGAAATGGAACGCCTGATGCGCCTGCATGACGATGTCATGCGTGTTCTGACCATCAAGGTCGACGGCCACGAAGACGGCCCGTCGATTCAGATGCAGAAGCGTGACGAACGTGGCGACCGCCGCGAGCGTCGTTGATCACCGCCTGAGGAAAGGACACTAAACCATGGCCGCAAAACCATTTTTCCGCCGTCGTAAGGTCTGCCCGTTCTCGGGTGAGAACGCGCCGAAAATCGACTACAAGGACACCCGTCTGCTGCAGCGCTACATCTCTGAGCGTGGCAAGATTGTTCCTTCGCGCATCACCGCCGTTTCGGCGAAAAAGCAGCGTGAACTGGCCCGTGCTATCAAACGCGCCCGCTTCCTCGCCCTGCTGCCCTACGCCGTGAAGTAAGGAGACACTGACATGCAAGTTATCCTGCTGGAACGCGTTGCGAAACTGGGTCAGATGGGCGACGTCGTTGACGTCAAGCCCGGCTATGCCCGCAACTTCCTGCTGCCCCAAGGCAAAGCGCTGAGCGCGTCCGATGCGAACATCGCCTCGTTCGAAGCCCAGAAAGCGCAGCTGGAAGCCCGCAACCTGGAAACCAAGAAAGAAGCTGAAGCACTGGCTGAAAAGCTGGACGGTCAGCAGTTCATCGTGATTCGCTCGGCATCCGATGCTGGCGCTCTGTACGGCTCTGTCACCCCGCGTGACGCGGCAGACGCTGCGACTGAGGCCGGTTTCACCGTCGACAAGAAACAGGTCGTCCTGCTTGCTCCGATCAAGGAACTGGGTCTGCACACCGTTGGTGTTCGTCTCCACCCCGAGGTCGAAGTCGCGATCAAGATGAACGTTGCTCGTTCGGAAGAAGAAGCTGAACTTCAGGCATCGGGTAAATCGATCCAGGAACTGGCTGCTGAAGAAGAAGCCGCTGCTGAATTCGAAATCGCCGAACTGTTCGACGACATCGGCTCGGCTGCGTCAGATGATGATGACCTGGCTGCCGAAGTCTCTCCTGCTGAGGAAGACGAAGCGAAAGCCTGATCAGGTTTCGAACCTACCAATCCAAAGGCCGCGCAATTTGTGCGGCCTTTTTTGTGCGCCGCAGTCACACCAGCAAATTTCGGCCCAAATTGATCGCTAGTGTTGCGACCGGACAAACGTTCCATATCATAGCGCCCTATTGACCGGAGATTCATGATGCCTGTTTACCCTCGCCGCAGCATTCTTGCTCTTTTGTTCGCAACGCCACTGCTTGCCTGTGGTGGCGGAGAAGTCTCCAAAGCGGACACGTCCCTATACAACCCACCGCTATATCCAAACGAAACCCCTGAACTCAGAGCGTCGATCAACAAATGGGCAGACCATTACGAGCTGCCCCGTGAGCTTGTGCATAAACTGGCCATCCGCGAAAGCACACACCGCCCATGGGCAGTGAACCGCCCATATTATGGGCTATTGCAGATCCTCCCAGCCACAGCACGGTCCATGGGATACAAAGGCAATGCCGAAGGATTGCTGGACGCGGATACCAACCTAGAATTCGCAGGCAAATACCTGCGCGGGGCATGGTTGCTGTCTGATGGAGACCAGCAACGCGCGATCTTTCTGTATGCCAAAGGGTATTGGCCCGAGGCCAAAGCCCGCGGATTGCTGGTAGAAACTGGATTGAAATCGCAGTAGCAGTCTGCACAATCTAGCGATTAACTATGGACATTCGACGCGAATTCACGTCAAATCCCCCGCAATATCACCATATTCAGCCGCATTCGAGGTTTAATGTTGCGCAAAACACGCACCAAACTGCGAGATATGAACACTTCCCTTGCGCTTTGCGCATCGGTTGACGCAACGTAGCGTTGAATACGGACAAACTTGGCACTTCTTGAGGGATGGGAAGGGCTAAACAAAGGTTGGACAGGTGAAACTGATAGACTTGGCCGCGCTTGACCACGAGGAAAAGTCGACCGCAGACGTTATAAATTCTGTCTGCGAGGAGCTTGGATTCGACTACGCGTCCTATGCCACGATGAACCCTGTCAAAGGGGATGTGCAAGGATATGCAAACTATCCTGACGAGTGGAAGATTCATTATGGCAGCCACGGGTATCACCATTTCGATCCCACAATCTATCAATCCGTTCTAAGCATCGCCCCGGTCGATTGGAGCCGCTTTAATCAGGACGAAAACTTCAACGCTGTTTTTCGCGACGCGCATGACTTTGGCATTACCCCACGCGGGTTGACTGTCCCTGTTCGTGGTCCTTATGGCGAGTGCGGGATTCTCAGCGTGACACGCGATTGTTCAGACGGTGAGTGGGAAAAGCTGAAAAAGCATGTTATGGGCGATCTGCAAATGGCGGCTGTGCATGCTCATGACATGGTTATGCAGTCTGGCGTTCTGGCCAAAGCGCTTTACCTCCCTGCCCTGTCCACGCGCGAAAAAGAGATTTTGCAATGGGTTGCCGAAGGCAAATCCCAACAAGATGTCGGCGATATTTTGTCTATCTCGCACCGAACGGTTGAGGTTCACATGCGGTCGGGTCGGGAAAAACTGGGCGCGCTGACCACTCCCCAAGCCATCGGACGGGCAATAGGTCTGGGCTTAATAGCACCGGGTTAAGTAAAAAATCGCAAAAATACGGGAAATCCCCAATAGTCCCCGATCACAATATGGTTAAATGTTGTGTCACGGTAACCAGACTGCAGGGGGATGGAAATGATCATCGTAATTGATGGTATCAACCAACATAAATTCAAAGACGTCCTGGACGATATGTTCAAGCTTCGGGCTCGTGTGTTCGGGGATCGTTTGGGCTGGGAAGTTAATATCGTGGACGGTCGCGAGCGCGACATGTTCGACGACCTAAATCCTGCGCATGTGGTCAGCATCAACGACGAGGGGGAAGTCGTCGGTTGTATGCGCCTGTTGCAGACAACTGGTCCACACATGTTGTCGGACGTATTCAACTCGATCTTGGACGGAGAGCCACCACTCCGCAGTTCGCAGGTTTGGGAAGCAACCCGTTTCTGCGTCGACACCAAGAAACTGGGCCGCGGCCGCGGCAAAAACTCTGTGTCCTATGTCACCAGCGAGGTCATGATCGGATCGTTCGAATATGCAAAAACCGCTGGCGTGCTGGATTCGATCGCCGTCATCGACCCGGTCATGAACCGCGTTCTCCAGCGATCAGGAAACGCTCCATATGACTACCTTGGCTCAGCCAAACCTATGGGTAAAGTGGTGGCAATGGCAGCTCTGATGGATTGCTCAGACGAGCGTATTTCGGGCATCCGCGACTATGCTGGCATCGATCACGATGTCTTTATGTCCGATGAACAGGCGCTGGAACTGTTTGCTCAGGGCAAAACTGAAGCGCCAGCCAACACCAACCACCAACCGCTCACCGATCTTGAGAAGTATTTTGTGGAACAGATGAACGCCGCAAAAACCGAAGCTGAGCGGCAGGATGTCCTTAAGCTGATAGAGACGCTGATGGACACGTTCACCCCAGAGCAGAGAACCGCTCTTTTAGAAACCCCCCGCGCTTTTGCTCATGAGGCCTGACCCCCTCACCTCATAGATACAAAAGCCACCCATGCGGAGCCGTCTGATCAACAGGCGGCTCCGTTGCTTTGTGCCCATTGGGAATGGGCGGAAGAGGATTACTCCTCTTCCAGAGCCTCTACGGCTTTTTGCAGATCGTCTTTGCTCACGTCCTTTTCGCTGACCTGAGCCAGCTCGAACACATAGTCGACAACCTTGTCTTCAAAGATCGGCGCACGCATTTGCTGCTGCATCTGAGCGTTCTGCTGAACGAACTCAAAGAACTGACGCTCTTGACCCGGGTACTGACGCGCCTGGTTCATGATCGCCTGTGTCATTTCCGCGTCGGTCACTTCAACCTCGGCCTTCTGGCCCAACTCGGCCAGCAGCAGACCGAGACGTACACGGCGCTCTGCAAGCTTGGTGTGCTCTTCCGTGGGCTCCACTTCGCCGTGGTCATGGCCTTCCACGTCCGGGTTTTCCTCGTGGAACAGCTGGTGCGCGATCTGCTTGGCTTCGGCTTCCACCAGCGACGGCGGCAGGTCGAACGAGACTTTCTCGTCCAGCACATCCAGCAGAGTGCGCTTCATGACCGCACGCGATGCACCGGCGTATTCTGCTTCCAGACGTTCGGAAATCTGCGCTTTCAGGGCGTCCAGATCTTCGGCGCCGAATTTCATGGCCAGTTCGTCGTTTACTTCTGCGGCCACCGGCTCCTTCACTTCTTTGATGGTGCAAGTGAAAACGGCATCTTTTCCAGCCAGGTGCTCGGCACCGTATTCTTCGGGGAAAGTGACGTTGACGTCCTTTTCTTCTTCAGCCTTCACACCAACCAACTGCTCTTCAAAGCCAGGGATGAAGCTGTTCGAGCCCAGAACCAAAGGATAATCTTCGGCCGATCCACCCTCGAACTCTTCGCCGTCAACCTTGCCGACAAAGTCGAATACGATCTGATCGCCATCTTTGGCTTTCGAACCTTTGCGACGCGCTTTGAAATCCTGCGCAGTTTCGGCCAGGTTGTTCAGTGCTTCTTCCACAGCAGCATCGTCAGCTTTGACAACCAGCTTCTCCAGCTCGACCGACTTCAGGTCAACCTCGGGAATTGCAGGCAGTGCCTCATAAGACATCGCCACTTCAACGTCGTCGCCTTCTTTCCAATCCTCGTTGGTCATCTTGACCTCGGGCTGCAGCGCAGGGCGGTCACCGCTGTCTTCAAAGTGCTGGTTCATCGCACCGTCGATGCTTTCCTGCATCGCTTCACCCAGCAGGCGCTGGCCAAACTGCTTCTTAAGCAGCGCCATCGGCACCTTGCCCTTGCGGAAACCTTTCATTTCGATTTCCGGCTGCGCTTCGGTCAGCTTTTCATTGACCTTGTCGTCCAGCTCGGCTGCGGTCACAACGATGTTGTAGCCACGTTTCAGACCTTCGTTCAGCGTCTCGGTAACCTGCATTATGGTAGTCCCCATAGGATTCGGGGCGCGCAAAAAGGGCGCGCCGGGCAAATTTGACGCCTTCTATTTGGCCAGCAGCTTACGTGCAAGGGGCAAAGGCGGAATCCAACAGCATTTGATCGCCTAAACCGCAAAAAAGAACGCCCCGGAAACCGGGGCGTTTACGTTTGGCGCTGTCACGTCGATCAGAACTTCCAACGCGCACCCAGAACCCAGGCTTCGTTGTTGTCAAAGGATGATCCGTCATCAAAGTCGTGGTTGCGGTATTTCAGGTAAACGTCTGTATCGATCGCGTCGACTTTCTGAACCACCGCGATACCCCAGGCCTTGGTGTCCGACCCGTTGCTGTCGAAATCCGAACCGTCATAGTAATCAATACCGACACCCGTCTTTCCCCATGAAATCCAGTTTCCTTCGTACGAGATTTTGCCGTACCAGTAATTCGGATCCGTTGCACCAGCCTGATCATCGTCACGCGTACCACCCGCGATCGTAAATCCCAGACCGCTCGGCAGCAGAACCGACGCAGAGCCTATCGTGTCTTTGCTATCCCCGGAATTGTCATCCCGATCTCTCACCGCATAAGCAATGGCTGCTGCGAATTTCACACCACCGGCAAAGGTGTTTTCATAGAACAGGCCAACGTCGTAATAGTCATCATCATCGCTGCTGGACAGAATATTCTGACCATACGCAAAACCAGCCGAAAACCCATTCAACGATGGCGTATCATACCGCACACGCCCACGGCGCCCGCCGTCAAAGTTGCTTGCGCTGTCTCCGACAGTAATTCCGCTCAGCAAACCGGTCGTATCGCGGTAAAAGAAGCCTGCGTTTTCATCATTGGTAAACGAATACAACGCAGTTCCGACATACGAAAGATCGACCTCTGCGGCACCATCAGCGACCATACTGCCCTGACCGGCTGAGAACTTGCCATAGCCGCCCTTGAGCGAGAAATCCACGTGGCGAATGTCTTCGCGATTCCAGCCATCAGCGTTGGTTCCAAATTGATCGGCCGACGCGGACCCCGGCAAACCGAGACCCGTTTCGAACCAAAACTGGAACTCATTGCTGCCATATGGCTGCATCAGGCGCAGGCCCACGCGGCTGTTCGACAAATCGTTGTCCAGAACGCGGGTCTCGGTATCTTGTCCGTCATCGACCGAGATCAGCGCAGGGTGCAGTTGCCCGTACAGCAGAACATAACCACCAGTGTTGTTTTCATATTTCAGTTCTGCCGCAGCCGGGATGACCGTCGTCGCTGTCAACGTGGCGGCAACGGATAGGGTTTTGAATTTAAAAGTCATTTCACTCACCATGAATGGTTCGGGTCTTTCACCCCGTCTAATTGATTACCGAGCATCGACGTTCCAGATAACAGCGCGCTGTTTTGTAAAGGAATTGCAAATTCGCAACACTGGGCACAGCGGTCGTGAAAGTTTTACAATGTATTTCATTAACTTAAACACATCACCGCCAATCCGTTTCGGAGGTGCTCAGAAAAACTGTGCCGTCCGAATGTGTGTCTGGCAAACACTCGCTCTGTCATCATACAGACGCGATCGGCGGAATTTTGCCGGTTTTGTGTGGATTGAGCCATTCCCCGCCAACACACTCAAATATTCATCTTTCTAAACACTTCGGGCAGTTGCTCTGGAATATCTTCGGCGATCAAACCGGGCCCGAATTGGCACGCGCATTCCATATGCAGCCACGCCGCCGTCTCGGCCGCTTGCATCGGTGCAAACCCACGAGCCAGCAAACCCGTGATGAAACCCGCCAACACGTCGCCGGACCCAGCGGTTGCCAGCCAGGGGGCCGCCCTTTCGTAACACGCCGCATTGATCGAGCATTGCCCATCTGGTGACGCAATCACCGTATCCTGCCCTTTGAAGAGAACCACACACCCCGCCCGTTTCGCCGCGGCCCGCGTAGCGTCAACCTTGGAATAAGCCGGACCTTTGGTTGGCACCGCATTCAGCTTCTCTGCAATGTCCGGGAAAAGCCTCGCAAACTCTCCACCATGCGGAGTCAGAACGCATTTCTCGTGAATCTGCTCAAATAAGACGGTCGGATCGTCTGCAAAAGCTGACAAGGCATCGGCATCCAACACTGTCGCCCGTCTCGCCGCCAAAGCCACAGAAACCAACGTACGAGCTCGCTGCAATCCAAGCGCTGGCCCCAGACAAAGCGCATTCAGGCGCGTGTCGCTCAGGACCTCAGCCAAACTCTCCGCCCCCTCAACCCGTTGCATCATCAAAGCTGTGATCTGACTGGCCACTTCCATCTGTGCCGAGGGCGGTACCCCCAATGTTACCAACCCGGCCCCAATTCGTAGCGCCCCCCGCGCCGCTAACCGCGCCGCGCCGGTTTTTCCGGAACCGCCCGACAGGATTAGGGCGTGACCGTGGGTGTATTTGTGACCAGAGACTTCTTTCGCGACCAAAACATCCTGTGAAGACATCAAGCGTACGACTTGGTCGGGTTCAGAATGAGCAAGACCGATGGACTTGTTTCTGACGTTGCCGCACTTCAACGGTCCATCGGCCACCACATGCCCAATCTTTCTTGCATGGAAGGTGACCGTCAGATCGGCTTCAATCGCATTCCCGATCACATGACCACTGTCTGCACACAGACCACTTGGGGTGTCGATCGAGACGATGCGCGCGCCCTTCTCTCGAACTAGAGATCTTGTTTCTTCGAGAGCCAAGTGAGCAAACACGCCGCTAAAGGGACGCGTCAACCCGGTTCCGAACAGCCCATCAACAATCAGGTCAAATCTGTCGGGAAAGCGCAAATAATCGTCATGAAACGGCGCAGGATCGATGACCCTGGCATGCGTTTCGCCAAGCTTGGCCCACCGCTCATAATTCACCCGCGCATCCGGAGGCAGCTTTTCTGGTTCCCCATACAGAAAAACCTCAACCTCCCATCCTAACTCTCGCAGAAGACGCGCAACAACAAACCCGTCGCCACCATTGTTCCCAGGCCCGCACAAAACCACCGCGCGCCGGGGATCCCCTTCATCTGGCCCCAAATACCTCGGGGAGCTCGAGGGGCTGGCCCCTCGATCCCGCAACTCCGGCCATTCCTCGAAGATCGCGTCGACAACGCCCAGCCCGGCCAGTTCCATCAGTTCCAGACCTGTCACTTTACCGGACTCGATGGCGGCCCGCTCAATCGCCCGCATTTGGGCCGCTGTCAGCAACTCTGTCATCTCAATCCTTTCCGAGATTCAATTTCGATTACTTTTTGTGCAACATGCCCAAAATCTCACCCAGCCTCGAAATTCGCCCTGCCCGCCGCACAACAATTCCGCAATCACATTGCCGCCTGATCTTAGACGTGATCACTGCGGGTCTGACAACCATGCGAGGTGAGCCGGGATGAAAAAGATCGAAGCGATCATCAAGCCGTTCAAACTGGACGAAGTGAAAGAGGCATTACAGGACGTCGGCGTCCAGGGCCTCAGCGTGATCGAAGTCAAAGGCTTCGGCCGCCAGAAAGGACACACGGAACTCTACCGTGGCGCAGAATATGTCGTCGACTTTCTGCCCAAGGTGAAGGTCGAGGTCGTGTTGGACGATGATCAGGTCGATGCCGCCATCGAAGCCATCGTTTCGGCCGCAAAAACCGACAAAATCGGTGATGGCAAAATTTTTGTCTCACCAATTGAACAAGCCATCCGTATCCGTACCGGCGAGACCGGTTCGGACGCGCTGTAAAACTCAAATCTTCAAGTCAGAGGAAACAAGAGAATGAGCAAGGACGCAGTTCTTCAGCTGATCAAGGAAGAAGACGCAGAATACGTCGACATCCGCTTCACCGACCCGCGCGGTAAGCTTCAGCACGTGACGATCATGGCCGATCAGGTCGACGAGGACTTCTTGGAAGAAGGCTTTATGTTCGACGGTTCGTCCATCGCGGGATGGAAATCGATCGAAGCTTCGGACATGAAACTGATGCCCGACACAGGCAGCGCCTATGTCGATCCGTTCTACGCGGAAAAGACCATCTGCCTGCACTGCTCGGTTGTTGAACCCGACACTGGCGAAGCATACGAGCGTGACCCGCGCGGTACTGCTCAGAAAGCCGAAGCTTACCTGAAAGCATCCGGCATCGGCGACGTTGCCTATATGGGTCCGGAAGCCGAGTTCTTCCTGTTTGACGATGTTCGTTTCTCCAATAGTATCAACAAAGTATCCTACGAAGTTGATGCGACCGACGCGTCGTGGAACACCGACACCGAGTACGAGATGGGCAACATGGGCCACCGTCCGGGCGTCAAGGGTGGCTACTTCCCGGTGAACCCGGTTGACGAAGCGCAGGATCTGCGTTCGGAAATGCTGTCGACCATGAAGCGTCTAGGCATGAAGGTCGACAAGCACCACCACGAGGTTGCCTCGTGCCAGCACGAACTGGGCCTGATCTTCGACAGCCTGACCAAACAAGCGGACGAGCTGCAGAAGTACAAATACGTTATCCACAACGTTGCGCATGCTTACGGCAAATCGGCGACTTTCATGCCGAAGCCGATCGCGGGTGACAACGGCACTGGTATGCACGTGAACATGTCGATCTGGAAAGACGGCAAGCCGTTGTTCGCAGGTGACAAATACGCCGACCTGTCAGACGAAGCACTGTACTTCATCGGCGGCATCCTGAAGCACGCCAAGACCCTGAACGCCTTCACCAACCCGGCGACCAACAGCTACAAGCGTCTGATCCCCGGCTTCGAAGCGCCCGTTCTGCGCGCCTACTCGGCCCGTAACCGTTCGGGTTGTGTCCGTATTCCGTGGACGGAAAGCCCGAAAGCCAAGCGCGTTGAGGCCCGCTTCCCGGATCCGGCTGCGAACCCCTATCTGGCGTTTGCCGCACTGCTGATGGCTGGTCTGGACGGTATCAAGAACAAGATCGATCCGGGCGAAGCCATGGACAAGAACCTGTACGATCTGCCTGCCGAAGAACTGGCCGACATTCCGACCGTTTGCGGCAGCCTGCGCGAAGCTCTGGAAGCTCTGGCATCTGATCACGACTTCCTGCTGCAGGGCGACGTTTTCACCAAAGACCAGATCGACGGCTATATCGCACTGAAAATGGAAGAGGTCGAAACCTACGAGCACACCCCGCACCCGGTTGAATACGGCATGTATTACAGCTGCTAAGCTGGGCTTGGGTTTAAATCTGCAAGGGCGTCCAATCGGGCGCCCTTGTTTCGTTAGTATTGATCTTTCACACTCCTGCCCATCGATCCCAATGCAGGAGAGATCGCATGAACGCTTTTTCACAGTTTTCCAACATTGTGACCACGGCAGAGGACCTTGAGCGTATCACAGGCTCCCCTCTGCCTCAGATCCTCGCCAAAGAACTGAACGCGCTGGACCGGATGTGCCGCGACTTCATCGCAACGTCTCCGTTCTGCTTGATCGCCTCGGCCAACCCTGACGGATACCTGGACATCTCACCAAGGGGGGACCCGGCTGGTTTTGTTCAGGTATTGTCTGACACACTGATCGCGATCCCGGACAGGCCAGGCAACAAACGGGTGGATACCTTTCACAACGTTCTAAAGGACCCGCGTGTCAGTGTGATATTCTTTGTGCCTGGCAAGATGGAGACACTCAGACTACGAGGCGAAGCCCGAATCTGCGCGGACCCGCAGCTACTGGAGCAAATGGCCATCTCTGGCCATGCTCCTAAACTGGCGCTGCTGATCCACGTTCATACGGTGTTTGCGCATTGCCCCAAATGCGTCATCCGATCAAACCTGTGGCAACCCGACGCGTGGCCAGATGCGTCCAACCTGCCAAACATGAACGCCATGATGGTAAAACATGCCCGGATCAAGGCCACCCCTAATGAATGGTTTGAGACGCTAAAGGAAAAAGGAGAGCTAGATCTCTACTAGCTTCTTTTCCGATCTCGACACCCGCGCTACGCTGAAGTCAGATTTCTTCTTCGTTGGATTGAACCTATGTTTCGCCTCGCTGCTATCCTTGCCTTGTCTCTTACCGCCCCCGTTTTGGCCGCCCCATGCGGGAATACCAGCGCTGGCTTTGAGGCGTGGAAAACCGATTTTGCGAAACAGGCACGAAAGGCCGGGGTGAAAAAAAAGGGATTACGTGCGCTGTCGCAAACGCAATACGCAACGCGCACCATCGCGGCGGACCGCAATCAGAAAAGCTTTAAATACTCATTGGACAAATTCATGCGGGTCCGAGGGGCCGACACTATCGTCGCTCAAGGGCGCAAACGCAAAGCCGCCAACCCCAACTATTATGCTGCGTTCGAGCGCCAATACGGTGTACCAGCAGGCGTGCTGATCGCCATTCATGGCATGGAAACCGGATTTGGAAACTTCATGGGCGACAGCCAGGTTGTGTCCGCAATAACCACTTTGGCCTATGATTGTCGCCGATCCGAGTTCTTTATTCCGCACGCAATTGGGGCGCTGAAATTGGTGGACAAGGGGAGTATCACAATGGCGACAAAAGGGGCAAAACATGGCGAGTTGGGCCACACGCAATTCCTGCCAGGCAATGCTCTGACCTATGGGGTCGATGCCACCGGCGACAGGCGTGTGGATTTCTACAACATGACGGACGCACTGGCTTCAACCGCAAATTTTCTTCGCAAGAAGGGCTGGAAACCGGGGCGCGGCTATCAGCCAGGAGAGCCAAATTTCCGTGTATTGCAGCAGTGGAACGCAGCCTCAGTGTATCAGCAATCCATCGCGATCATGGCCTCCCGAATCGATCAATAACGTCGCCGCACGGAAAACATGCGCAGCACCCGTTTTCGCCACATTTCCGCCACAGTGACAAACAAAAGCCTTTAGTTTCTTGGTTTCCAAAGCGTAATCAATCGCGGGAAAATTTCGGTTTTTTGCATTTTTCGCCAAATTCTGCCCCAGAACGGTTGCTAGAGTGTCTTTCGAACAAAGCTTGAATAAGGACAAAGCAGTGGCTCGGAAGCACAGCTACCATGGCGGCCTGCAATTTGATGGTGACGCAAACGGCGCTCTAGAGCGTTTTGGAACCATCGTTGCCACAACGCTTGAAGATTATGGCCATCTGGTCGAACGCAAAGCGTTGCTCAGTTATTCCGAAGCCAGCATCGTATCGAGCCAATACTTGGTTCGCCTTACGCTGGATACAGGCACACCCGAGCAGGAAGACCGTTACGAGCGTATGGACCGTGCCGCGGGGTTAAAAACCATAACAAAACCCCGCGTGTCACATCCTCAAAACCGGCTCGTGCTATCAGTCACCCCCGTGTCCCCGTTATTGGATGATACTGAGATTTCGGAACTGATGCTGGTGGTCATTTTGTATCGCATGGTCGATATCTGCTCGACCCGGCGAGTCGAATGGCTTTCGCCGAGCACGGTGCTAACGGTCGAACAATTCATGAGCGCCTTCGACACCCTGGCGCCTAATCCCGCAACGCGCGACCGAAAACAGATTTTTCAGTCACTGACCGGTCAGTTCACCGGCGTCAACCTGCCCGAGCTGGACGACACTGTTAGTGCACTTCACGCCCCGACGGCACGTCCGATCCAGCTTACAGATGAGCAATTGCTCAGCATCGCGTTCCGCAGCGAAGACACGCCCCCGTTTGACCAGACCGCGCCTGGAGCCAAAATAACAGAAGATGGTGAACGCCCAAGCGATGTCTTGCGGCTGAGCAGCTGGTGCATGACAGGTGTTCTGGCCAGCGTTTCAGCGCCAATCGCTGTGTCAATGGCCGCCGTCAACCTGATCCGAGGCGAAGATTTCCGCCTGAATACCCAGGTGCTTGTGTTCACTTTTGCCATTGTAGCACTGAACGCCAGCAATGCGTTTGCCGATGTTGCAGATGCGTTGGGCATGTAACTGAATTACCAAGACCCTCCTTGGAGGCCCCGCCGTCAGGCGGGGTTTTCCATTTCTGCAACTGCGTGCGCGGCCAGCACATAAGTGTGGATGGAAAACACGACCGCGTTTGTTTCGGGCAGACGCAATAAAGTTTGCCGCTCGCTCCGCAAAAACGAGTTCTCGCGCCGATCCGGGATTTCTCGTCGGGCATGGGCACTGCGGGGCTGGAACAGCTCGGAATCCTCATACCAAAGAGCATTGAAACGCCACAACGGACGACCGGGCTGAATTCCGTCGAACAATCTTTGCACACGCTTTGCAATATTGGCGTCGTAACTCTGAACCGGCACATGAATGTCGACCAGAGGCCGCATGAATTTTTCCAACAAGCGCCAACTGGCCGGAAAGCACAGGATCGCCCCGGTCAAAACATGCTCTTCACCGAGTTTTTGAAGAATGCAGAAGTCTTCCTGCACCAATTTGCACAACGTATCCAACGGTTGGCTGCGATCAATGAGGACCGTCGCGCCATCGGGTCGGACAACTGCCTCAGCTGCTGACGGGTAAACGCGCGCCAAGACCATATCCAGCAGCTCTTGGGCGGCAGGTTCGGCTTGCGGATCAAGGGCCAGAACGTCGTCTCGGTGATCACAAAGCAGCTCTTCACGGCGCTGCATTTGACCGGAAAACGCCTCGTCCTGATGCAGCCAATCTTCAAGTGTTGTGGGCTGTATCCCGGGCAGAGCACGTGGATTACCAACATCATACGGGATTGTGTTTTGTAGAATCTGCCCCATGACAAAGACTTAGCACGCACGGAGCCACGTGTCGGTCGAAAACGACAGCCTCGCCGTCGCAATTTTGTCAGACGATACGGGTCGGCTCTTTAGTTTTGCCGCAGCACTTAAAGAGGCCCGCCATGAATCAACATTACCGAGACACGCGCAAGATTGACCCCAGCAAAGGCGCGACGTTGGGTGACGGTACTCCGAACGACAATGATCGGATTGAGATCGGGCCAACGCAGTTGGCCTTTGACGAATGGGCCGCTGCGGGGCTTGAGCTGCCCAACCTGACGCGGATGCGGGAACACCGCTGGAAGCGACTGACACGGGCCATTGCAGATCGCGGCTATGGCGGCTTGCTGATGTTTGACCCGTTGAACATTCGCTATGCCACCGACAGCACCAACATGCAGCTTTGGAACACGCATAACCCGTTTCGCGCGGTTCTGCTGTGCGCTGATGGCTATATGGTGATTTGGGACTACAAGAATTCGCCCTTCCTCAGCACATTCAACCCCCTGGTGCGTGAACAACGTTCGGGCGCCGATCTGTTTTACTTTGACCGGGGTGACAAGGTCGACGTTGCTGCGGATGTGTTCTCGAACGAAGTGCGGGTGCTGATCGAAGAACACAGTGGCGGCAACAAGCGACTGGCCGTCGACAAGATCATGCTGCACGGCCTGCGTGCACTTGAGGCGCAAGGGTTCGAGATCATGGAAGGCGAAGAGCTGACCGAAAAGACCCGTGCCATCAAAGGGCCTGACGAAATCCTCGCCATGCGCTGCGCCAGCCACGCCTGCGAGACAGCGGTCGTAGAAATGGAAAAGTTCGCGCGTGCCAATGTGGGCGATGGGAAAACCTCGGAAGACGACATTTGGGCTGTCCTGCATGCAGAAAACATCAAACGTGGCGGAGAATGGATCGAAACGCGCCTTCTGGCCTCGGGCCAGCGGACCAATCCTTGGTTTCAGGAATGCGGCCCTCGGATCACCCAGCAGAACGAGATCATCTCGTTCGACACCGACTTGATTGGGTCATACGGGATTTGCATCGACATTTCCCGCAGTTGGTGGATTGGCGATCAGAAGCCGCGTGAAGACATGATCTATGCCATGCAGCACGCGCATGAACACATCATGACCAACATGGAAATGCTCAAACCCGGCGTGATGATTCCGGAACTGACAGCAAACTCTCACAGGTTGGACGACAAGTTTCAGGCGCAGAAATACGGCTGCCTGATGCACGGCGTTGGCCTTTGTGACGAATGGCCGCTTGTGGCTTATCCGGATAAGGCCGTCGAAGGATCCTATGACTATGCGCTGGAACCGGGAATGGTTTTGTGTGTCGAAGCTTGCGTTGGCGAGGTCGGTGGTGACTTTAGCATCAAGCTAGAAGATCAGGTTCTCATTACCGAAGACGGGTACGAGAACCTGACCAAGTACCCATTTGATCCCCGCTTGATGGGGTTGGAGTGAGACCTAAGCCTCACTCTGACCAGTGCGATCTGCGGACATTTCCGTGCCAGTCTTCAAGAACTGGTTCGTCTTGAACCTGTGGCCCTGTTAGATTTGCGGGCCAGGACTGTCCGATTGCAAATCCAATGAGACCGGCCAGCAGCAGCGCGATGACCCACAGCGGGCGCGTCTCGGGCGGGCGGTGAATTCTGCGTGTGACATGTATATCTCCTAATGCAACATCTTCGCTGCATAGTTGTGTTCACACCGAGAATAAGTGAAATGAATGTTTGGCCGACATTACTTCACAATACTTGATGTGACTCCCAGAAATGCAAATCGCCTTTCAAACCTTCAGCGTAGTGATGATATTCGGGTGAAACGACACGTGCTCAGTTCTCACCTTCCCGTGACGCGACTGACATAAGGGTTGAGACCAGACCAACATGAACACAGTATAGTTCGTGTTCCCCCAACCCATTCAAGGAGCCGACATGCCCACGGAACGCATTACCTTTGCCGGACATGACGGCAGCCAATTGGCCGCACGACTGGATCTGCCTGACGGCCCGGTGCTGGCGACAGCGCTCTTTGCCCATTGTTTTACCTGCTCCAAAGACATCCCCGCAGCCCGGCGCATTTCGGCGCGCTTGGCAGCGATGGGGATTGCAGTACTGCGCTTTGACTTTACGGGGCTGGGCCATTCTGAGGGCGAGTTTGCCAATACGACCTTCACCTCGAATGTCCAGGATTTGATCGCTGCTGCGCAATTTCTGGCGGGGCGGAACATGGCACCGTCCTTGTTGATCGGCCATTCGCTGGGCGGTGCGGCGGTTTTGCGTGCACGCGCTGGCATTCCAACGGTAAAGGCTGTTGTGACACTGGGCGCGCCAGCAGATCCCGGTCACGTCTCACATCACTTCGAAGAGGCGCTGCCTCAGATCGAACAGGACGGAAGCGCCGAGGTGACTTTGGGTGGGCGCCCGTTCCGCATCGGCAAGGCCTTTGTGGATGACATTGCCCAATCCGCCCTGACCGCAGCGATCACCGACCTAAAAGCCGCTTTATTGATCCTGCACGCGCCACGCGACGAAACGGTCAGCATAGACAATGCCAGCACCATCTTCTTGGCGGCGAAGCATCCAAAAAGCTTTGTGACCCTTGATGATGCCGATCATCTGATCACGCGCGCGGCCGATGCCGAATACGCAGCCGATGTGATATCAGCTTGGGTTTCGCGGTATGTGAAACTGTGCCCGCCCGCCCCGCCGCCAGGCGCCCCGGAAGGCGTCGTCCGTGTGACCGAAGCAGACCCAAGCGGTTATATGCAGGATATTCAGGCCGGTCCGCATCACCACGCGGTCGCGGATGAACCAGCTTCTTACGGCGGTACGGATAAGGGCATGTCGCCTTACGGCTTTGTCTCATCCGGTCTGGGTGCCTGTACATCCATGACCATACGCATGTATGCGCGCCGAAAGAACTGGCCGTTGAAAAAGGTGAGCGTGGATGTCTGTCACGACAAGGTTCACGCTCAGGACGCCGGGCTGGCGAATGAAGGAAAGGTGGATCAGTTCCGTCGCAAAATCCGATTGATCGGCCCGCTGGATCAAGCGCAAAAGCAACGCTTGCTGGAAATTGCGGACAAGTGCCCTGTGCACCGGACGCTTGAGGGTTCAGCCCATATAACAACTGAGCTTCTGCCATAGAAAAAGGCCGCCCCTGTGCGGCCTTTGCGATCAACGACGCGGCGATGGCCGGTGAATAGGCGGCCGTGCAGCGGGCGGGCGCGCCGTTGGCGGCCTTGGCCGTGCAGGCGGTTTGGCAACCGGCGGCTGTGGCCGATCAGGGCGCGTTGGCCGATCTGGACGGTTTGGTCGATCTGGCCGATCGATGTCGATATTGACGTCACGACGGTAGTAATCGTTCCAGAGCATCGAGTCATAAAACGGGTCATACCCATAACCGACCCCGACCGAGACACCATCACAGGCCGACAGTGAAAACGTCGCAGCCCCCAGCCCCAGCGCAAGAGAAATCCGTCTGATGTTTCGCAAACTCATAGCACCCTCCCCTTACTGGAACGACCGGAACGACGCGAAAACCGCGTTCAGATCGTCGGCATAATCTGGATTAGCGCCGTCACGAAGGATGGCCACGGCAACTGCAACGCGGTTTTTTGGCAGATCAATTAGGGCCGCGGTAAAGCTGACTCCTTTGCTTTCCCGACGCCCGGTTCCCCGAAAAACACGCGCCGGCAATCCACCGATGCGGGTGTCGCTGGTGCTGGTGATGGTCGGGTCCTTGACCAGAAACTTGTCGATATCCTGCAAATAGCGGACGCCATCCTCAATGGTCGCGACACCAGCGGGCGAGACAAAGCCCATCCAGACAGTATCATCAGTAACCGGGCGCATCCCCATGACGCGGGACACGGCACGCGTATCCCCCAACTCGGTATCTTCGATTTCGCGCGGGCCACCTGTACGCAGCGCCCAAAAGTCTGGAACATGAAAGCCGAACAGTGCGCGGCCATCCTGAGTATAAGTCACCGGGGTATCAGCTGCTGCGGACCCTACCCCACCCAACCAAATGGCAGCGCATGCAGCAAGCAATGGACCTGAAAATAAACGCATATCTCAATAACCTGATAGTTTCCTCACGCACAGCTTGAACTTTCAAGGCGCGGTTTGTCCAGTGCTGGCGCGTCGTGATCAGGTGGATTGAACCCGCGCATATCCACTTTCCTGGCGCTGCGGCCAGTGCCAACAGGTCTTGAACGCGTTAGGTCAGCACGCCCGCTTATTGGGCAAATGTGCCATCTGTCCGCCCCCCGGCATCGTCGACGAAACGGATCGTATGATCGTTCCGAAAAACGTCGTAGCAAGCCCAAAGGTCCGAAGGTGGCCAGATCGAGCAATACTGGTCTTCGCGCACCACCCAGCGACCTGCACTCGGCCCACCCGAGAAATATTGCGTGACCATACTGGAGTCGAAAGTTTGCCAGACCCCGCTGCCATATTCCAATTTCTGGCCCGTCAAAGCTGCAAGGATTTCCTCGCCGGACAATTTCTGGAAGCCATCTGCGGCCAAAACACCCGGCCAAAGGGCCAAAATCAGGGCAAACCGTCTCATACCCGCTCTCACGTCTTGTTCCCTAACGCGCTCGGGGCTAAACCCCGCGCCAACGCCTCATCCCAACCACATAAAGGTGCTGCCGCCAATGATTCCCCGTTATTCCCGCCCTGACATGGTCGCCATCTGGTCGCCTCAGACCAAGTTTCGCATCTGGTACGAGATCGAGGCACATGCCTGCGACGCCATGGCCGATCTGGGCGTCATCCCGCGCGAAAATGCCGAGGCCGTGTGGAAAGCCAAGGATGTGGAGTTCGACGTAGCCCGCATTGATGAGATTGAGGCCGTCACCAAACACGATGTCATCGCCTTCCTGACCCATCTGGCCGAGCATGTGGGCAGCGAAGAAGCCCGTTTTGTGCATCAGGGAATGACCAGCTCGGACGTGCTGGATACCTGTTTGAACGTACAGCTGACCCGTGCTGCGGACCTGCTGATCGCCGATCTCGAAGGCCTTCTGGCCGCGCTCAAGCGTCGCGCGATTGAACACAAAAACACCGTTCGCATCGGTCGCAGCCATGGCATCCACGCAGAGCCTACCACCATGGGCCTGACCTTTGCCCGGTTCTATGCCGAGATGGATCGCAACCTGTCTCGGATGCGTGACGCTCGCGCGGAAATCGCCACCGGCGCGATCAGCGGCGCAGTTGGCACCTTCGCCAATATCGATCCGCGTGTTGAGGAACATGTCTGCGACCAGATGGGGCTTGTGCCGGAACCGATCAGCACACAAGTCATCCCGCGCGACCGCCACGCGGCCTTCTTTGCTACGCTAGGTGTGATCTCCAGCAGCATCGAGAATATCGCCATAGAAATCCGCCACATGCAGCGGACCGAAGTGCTGGAGGGCGCCGAGTTCTTCTCGATGGGTCAGAAAGGCTCCTCGGCCATGCCACACAAGAAAAACCCTGTTCTGACCGAGAACCTGACAGGTCTGGCGCGCATGGTGCGCGCGGCCGTGATCCCGGCGATGGAAAACGTGGCGCTCTGGCACGAGCGCGACATCTCGCACTCTTCAGTCGAACGCATGATCGGACCGGACGCGACAATCACCCTGGACTTTGCGCTGGCACGACTGACAGGTGTGATCGACAAGATGCTGATCTTCCCCGAGAACATGCTCGAGAACATGAACAAGTTCCCCGGCCTTGTCATGAGCCAGAGGGTTTTGTTGGCACTGACCCAAGCCGGTGTCAGCCGTGAAGACGCATACGCCATGGTCCAACGCAACGCGCTGAAGGTCTGGGAACACCGGACCGACTTCAAGCAAGAGTTGCTGGCAGATGCGGATGTCACCGCTGCGCTCAGCCCTGAAGAAATCGAAGAAAAATTCGACCTTGGCTATCACACCAAGCATGTCGATACGATCTTTGCCCGTGTGTTTGGCGAGTAAAAATCAAGCAGATCAAACAGTTCAGGGGCCCGGTTCGTACGCAGCGATCCGGGCCTTGTTCTTTTGCCGGATCATCAAAAATCGGTTATCTTGTCCGCGCATTCCCGAACAGGAGAAGCTTGATGATCCGGACTTTGATTTGCGCATTGGCCCTTGGCTGCTCAGCCTCTGTCGCCTTGGCCTGCAGCGCCCATACTGAACAAACGCAGTCCTGCGCGCCGGGAACACAATGGGACGCCGAAGCCCATAGCTGCGTAAAAACTGTCAATAGCTGAGGTTTTTCTTTCCTACTTGTGAATAAAAGAGGCAGCGCAATTGTTAGCCTTTTATCAAATCGCGCTATGCTTGATCAGAGCAGCCCAGAGAACGGAGTAGGAAAATGCGCCTTGTTTTAGTTTCAGCTATTGCCCTTCAGGCTTTTGCCTTTGCGCCGGCTTTGTATGCAGCCGGCGACGGTGGCAGCACCACGACCCCACCAAAACCAACGAACACGACCAAGAGATGCCTTTTTGGCCGCGTCTACGACAAGGACGCGGGGCGTTGTGTCAAACCGAACAAGACCAATTTCACCGATGATGAACTGTATGACGCCGTGCGCGAGCTGGCTTATGACGGGCAATTCGAGAACGCTCAGAACATTCTGCGCATCATGGATCAGAACGATGATCGCGTCCTGACATATTGGGGTTTTACTTACCGCAAAATGGGTGAGCTTGAGCTGGCAAACGCCTTCTACACCAACGCCATCGAATCCAACCCCGACAACATCCTCGCCCGCAGTTATATGGGACAGGGCTTTGTCGCCGAAGGCAGAACCGATCTGGCGATCGAGCAATGGCGCGAGATCAAAACTCGTGGCGGCGAAGGAACCTGGGCCGAGGCATCGCTGCGCGAAGCCATCCGCACCGGGCTGACCTATAACTACTAAACTTCAAGGTTATTTAACCCGATTCTCCGTAATCTGCCTGTGGTTCAGAAATTTTGGCACCACAGGCAGATGCAGGACACAAACGCGTTGATACACACGGCACCCGGAGCAGCTGCTCCGCTTGCCAAGGGGAATGACGATAAACCACGGCTTGTTCCCCGGACATTGAGCAACCGACAAAAAGCAGCGATTGTCGTCCGCCTTCTGCTGAGCGAAGGCGCGGATCTTCCGCTTGAGGAACTCCCTGACGATCTGCAAGAAAAATTAACCCATCAGCTTGGCGAAATGGGTCTTGTGGACCGCGTGACACTGGATGCCGTGGCGCAGGAGTTCGGCGAAGCACTGGATAACATCGGCCTGGCCTTTCCGCATGGCTTGGCTGGGGCGTTGGATGCGGTAACCGGCAAGATTGCCCCGAAAACAGCGGCACGCCTGCGCAAGGTGGCCGGGATACGACAGGTTGGTGACCCGTGGCAAAGGCTGCGCGACATCCCTGTCGAAGATCTTGCAGCCATGGCCCAAGCGGAAAGCACCGAAGTGGCCGCAGTGATGTTGTCAAAGATGGATACCGCGCAAGCCGCTCAGATGCTTGGGCAAATGCCCGGCCCTGTGGCGCGTAGGATCACCTTTGCTGTCTCGAAAACAGCGAACGTTACCCCAGAGGCGGTCGAGCGGATCGGCTGGTCTCTGGCCGCGCAACTGGATCAGCGCCCGGTGCAGGCGTTTGATGACGGCCCCAGCGCACGCGTTGGCGCGATCTTAAACCAGTCAGCCGCGGCCACCCGCGACGACTTGTTGAACGCATTGGATGAAGACGATGCCGCCTTTGCAGAACTCGTACGCCAGTCGATCTTCACCTTTGCGCATATTTCGAACCGCATTACAGCCCGCGATGTTCCGGCCATCCTGCGCGAAGTGGACCAAGCCGTGCTTGTAACAGCCCTGGCCGGAGCTGCGGCAGATGACGACAAGGCATCGGTTGAATTTCTGCTGACAAATATCTCGTCACGCATGGCGGAAAACCTGCGTGAGGAAATGGGTGAACGCGGACGAGTCAAACAATCCGAGGCCGAAGAAGCGATGACTCAGGTGGTTGGCGCCATTCGAACACTGGTTGATGCAGGAACAATCGCTCTGGTCGAAACTGAGGAAGAGGCTGAGTAGCATCAGGTTAGCAGGTTTGCCCCTTAACATGCTCAGTTTGCCCATCGTCTTGCTGAACGCTTGAGCTTGCCAAGATCGGCCTGTATGTCTGGCACGGAAATACCCATCACGCGGTGAGACGCCTCCATGCCCGTCGAAAAGTCGGAGCTCAGCAAGTTTGAGCTTGGAAAATACTATGTCGCCAATCTGTTCCTTCAGGGGGTTATCGGTGCTATGCGCCTTCTCCCGTATGAGCGGCGCATCTCAACCATGGGCGCGATTATGCGCGTTTTGACCCCGGTCGTGGGGTTTCGTACACGCATCCGGCGGAACCTGAAGCTCACCTGCCCTGACCTGTCCGAAGCCGAGGTCAAAAAGATTTGCCGTGACGTACCCGACAACGCCGGTCGGGCGATCATGGAGCATTTCTCGCCAGAAGGATTTACTGAGCGTCAAAGTACAGCGAAAATTTCCGGCCCTGGTATTGCGGCCTTTGATGCGGCCATCGCCGAAGGGCGTCCGGTCATGATGATCACTGCGCATTTTGGGCACTATCTGGCCGCGCGCATTGCCTTGCAAAAACACAGCGGCCAACCGATTGGCTGCCTGTATCGCCGCATGGCTAATCCTTACTTCAACGACGCCTATGTCGAGGCCTTTTATAAAACCGGTGCGCCCATGTTCGAGCAGGGGCGGCGCGGAATGGTTGAGATGGTGCGCACGCTGAAAAAGGGCGGGATCATTGCAATTGTGTCCGATCTCCATGCGATGGGCGGGGAAGAGCTTGTATTCTTCGGCAAACCCGCTGTCACATCTGTGCTGAACGCGGAACTGGCGATGAAATACAACGCGGAACTGATCCCATGTTATGCCGTGCGCCAGCCAAACGGCATCGATTTCGAAATCATACTGCACGATCCGGTTCCGCACACTGACCCGAAAACGATGACGCAATTCACCAATGACGACCTTGAGAAGATGGTACGTCAGCATATGGGTCAGTGGTTCTGGATCCACCGCCGCTGGAAGCATTGGAACGGGCTTGGCATTGCACCGGACGAGATGCCCTGATCACTTAACCCGCGTTGCGGCGACAATGGGACCATGACCCGCACGTTGCACCAAAACAACCGCCGGCAGGTCTGACCCAAGCTGGGCTGAGAAGGTTTGTGGTGCAGCCCCATCCCACTGCCCTGCCATCTGCCATTTTTCGACAACGTTGGCATAGTCCAGATCGTGCCCAGCCAGTTCTCCGCGGCGGATCGAGGCGTGGCGCATCGGCGAATACTGTACGATACGCACGTCGTAGGTCTCGCCCTCCGGCAATACTACGGGCGTGACATTCACGGTTACTTCATCTGCTGTCCGGGTTGCAGTCACCGACGCTTCGGGTGTCGCCTTGAAATGAGCGTCAATCAAGCGGTCGAGCTCACGTGACTGCGCGCCCACAACATCATGCTGCCCATTGATCACCATCTGTGGCGTGTAGATCATCGAACGACCGCCTTCCCGCGCATACGCCCGCTGCCGCAAAGTATGATCCGGGTCGGCATATTCGTCCTTCCAACCGATGTAATCCCAATAATCCACGTGCAACGCCAGGCCAATCACATCGTCCCGCTTGGCCAGGTCGTGCATCAACCGGTCTGCCGGAGGGCAAGAGGAGCACCCCTGCGACGTAAACAACTCAACCACCACAGGGTCGCTCTCAGCCGCAGCAGAGGCAGCCAAAAGCCAGGACATCAGGGCGGTTACAGCGGCGGATCTGAACATGTGGACTCTCGGTTTGGGCGGTTGATTTTCAGAAATAGCTGCTTTGGCATTCAACGACCAATCAAGGTTTCTTGAGGCTGGAATACATGTTTACCTCCGTAAATGTGTGCAATGGTATACAAAAATTACTCCTTTGTGCCCGTTCAACCTTGAACCAAGGGCCTTCGTGATGCAGATATCAGACAGCAAATCCTATTATCCAAGTCATTTGAGAGGGAGGCCACTGATGCCCATCAAAGTCGGACAGGATACCGCCAAGACACGCCGCAGCCTGAGCGTGAGTGGTAAGTCCATTTCCTATTACTCGATCCCCGCCGCGCAAGAGGCCGGTTTGGGGGATTTCTCAAAACTGCCTGCCGCACTGAAAGTGGTTCTGGAAAATATGCTGCGGTTCGAGGATGACGGGTTTTCTGTCTCAACCGACGACATCAAGGCCTTTGCTGAATGGGGTGTAAACCGCGGTAAGAACCCGCGCGAAATCGCATACCGCCCTGCCCGCGTCTTGATGCAGGACTTCACCGGTGTTCCGGCTGTCGTCGACCTGGCCGCGATGCGCGACGGTATCAAGGCGCTGGGTGGCGACGCACAAAAGATCAACCCGCTGAACCCGGTTGATCTGGTCATCGACCATTCGGTCATGATTGACGAATTTGGCAATCCGCGTGCATTCCAGATGAACGTGGACCGCGAGTATGAACGCAACATGGAGCGGTACCAGTTCCTGAAATGGGGTCAGAATGCCTTTAACAACTTCCGCGTGGTGCCTCCCGGCACTGGGATTTGCCATCAGGTGAACCTGGAATATCTGGCTCAAACCGTCTGGGCCGACACGGATCAAAACGGCGAAGAAGTCGCCTATCCCGATACGCTGGTTGGCACCGACAGCCACACCACTATGGTGAACGGCATGGCCGTTCTGGGTTGGGGCGTTGGCGGGATCGAGGCCGAGGCCGCGATGCTGGGTCAGCCAATCTCGATGTTGATCCCCGAGGTTGTGGGTTTTGAACTGACGGGTTCGATGGTCGAAGGCACCACCGGCACCGACCTTGTTCTGAAAGTCGTGGAGATGCTGCGCGAAAAGGGCGTTGTCGGTAAGTTCGTTGAATTCTATGGCGAAGGTTTGGACCGCCTGCCATTGGCCGACCGCGCCACTATCGCCAACATGGCCCCGGAATATGGCGCGACCTGCGGCTTCTTCCCTATTGACGGAGAAACCTTACGCTACATGCGCAACACCGGGCGTGACGAAGACCGTCTGGCATTGGTTGAAGCCTATGCCAAAGAAAACGGCCTCTGGCGTGACGCGGACTACGCTCCGATCTACACCGATACCCTGACGCTAGACATGGGCACGATCGTTCCGGCGATCTCGGGCCCGAAGCGTCCGCAGGACTATGTTGCGCTGACCGACGCCAAGGCGGCCTTTACGCAGGAAATGGCAGAGACTTTCAAACGCCCGATGGGCAAGCAGGTCGAAGTCAAGGGCGAAAACTATGGCATGGAGTCGGGCAAAGTCGTGATTGCCTCGATCACTTCCTGCACCAACACGTCGAACCCCTACGTCATGATCGGCGCGGGTCTGGTGGCCCGCAAGGCCGCGGCACTGGGACTGGATCGCAAGCCCTGGGTCAAGACCTCTCTGGCGCCGGGATCGCAAGTGGTGTCGGCCTATCTCGAAGCTGCAGGATTGCAAGACGATCTAGACAAGATCGGGTTCAACCTTGTGGGATATGGCTGCACCACCTGTATCGGCAACTCGGGCCCGATCCAGAAAGAAATATCCGAGGCAATTTCCGAAGGCGATCTGGTTGCCACGTCGGTTCTGTCCGGCAACCGCAACTTCGAGGGTCGAATCTCGCCGGATGTGCGCGCAAACTATCTGGCCTCACCGCCGCTGGTGGTTGTCTACGCACTGGCGGGAACAATGGATATCGACCTGACATCCGAACCGATTGGTCAAGACAAGGATGGCAACGATGTCTTCATGAAAGACATCTGGCCAAGCCAGAGCGAAATCGCGGAACTGGTCGAGGCGACCGTGACCCGCGAGGCGTTCCAATCGAAATACGCCGACGTGTTCAAAGGCGACGAGAAATGGCGCGAAGTTGAGGTGCCTCAACAGGAAACCTATGACTGGCCACCAACCTCGACATACATCCAGAACCCGCCCTATTTCCAAGGTATGGGCGCAGAGCCAGGCACGATTTCGAATATCGAAGGGGCCAAGGTGCTGGCGATTCTGGGCGACATGGTCACAACCGACCATATCTCGCCTGCCGGGTCATTTGCGTCGACCTCGCCCGCTGGCCAGTATCTGATCGAACGTCAAGTGCAGCCGCGCGAGTTCAACTCTTACGGCTCACGCCGCGGCAATCACGAGGTCATGATGCGTGGCACCTTCGCCAATATCCGCATCAAGAACGAGATGCTGGATGGCGTCGAAGGCGGCTACACCAAAGGCCCGGATGGCGAACAAACATCGATCTACGACGCATCGATGGCCTATCAGGAACAGGGCACACCGCTGGTTGTCTTTGGTGGCGAACAATACGGTGCAGGCTCGTCGCGCGACTGGGCGGCCAAAGGCACCGCGTTGCTGGGTGTGAAAGCCGTCATCGCCGAAAGCTTTGAGCGTATCCACCGGTCAAACCTGGTTGGTATGGGCGTCATTCCATTCGAATTCACAGGGGGTGACACACGCAAGACGCTTGGCCTGAAAGGGGATGAAACCGTCTCAATCCACGGATTGGATTCGGTTGAGCCCCTGCAAGAGGTGCCCTGCACAATCGTTTATGGCGACGGAAGTGAGAAGACCATCACCCTGAAGTGCCGCATCGATACCGCACCCGAGATTGAGTACATCGAAAACGGCGGCGTGCTTCACTATGTACTGCGTAATCTTGCGAAGGCATCGTGACTTGACAGCATAACGTGCGAATTAAACCCCCGGCCAAGCGCCGGGGGTTTTGTTTTCTAGCCATTCATTCGAAAACCTGAAACTGTTGGGTAAAGTCACTCACGGAAACCGTTCGCCATGCAAAAACCAAACGCCTTGCTGGTTTGCTCTCTCAGCGTCATTGCGGTCATCGGGATATGGGGTGTCATCGACATCCAGAGTTTGGTGACTTGGGCCAGTGGTATTGTCCAACAGACCTTCCACAGCCGGGGATGGTTCGTGATGCTCGCCGCCTCGGGCATGTTGATCGGGTGTCTGTTTCTGGCATTCTCAAAACATGGGAACATTCGCCTTGGTCGCGATGACGAAGAACCAGAATTCTCGACTGCCACCTGGATATCGATGTTGTTCTCAGCTGGGATGGGGGTCGGTCTGTTGTTCTGGGCGGTGGCCGAACCGTTAACCCACTTCAATTTCATCTCAGGCATGGCACCGGAATTCATCGCCGCACAACAGGCAATGCTGGCAACAAACTTCCATTGGGGTTTACACGCCTGGGCCATTTACGGATCGACTGCGCTGACCATCGCCTATTTCAGCTTCCGGCGCGGCACCGGGATGATGGTCAGCGCCCCGATCAAAAGCCTGTTTCCCGGTGAACGCTGGGCCGAACGTGTCGGATGGCTTTCAGACTTCATGGCGATCATTGCGATTGCCATTGGCGTGGGTGGCTCAATGGCCATGGGCGTCTTTCAGGTCGCAGATGGAATTGCGGTGTTGGGAGGCCGGGAAACGGTCGGAGCATTTTTGATTACCGTCGTGTTTCTGGCAATGGTCGGAGCGTATATCCCAGCACTCTTGATCGATCTGGGGCAAGGCATGGCGCGCTTATCTAACGCTGCCATGCTGATTGCGATCGGCCTCGTGGCCTACACCATTATTCTTGGCCCAACTGAATACCTTTTGAATACTGTGGTTCAGGGCTTTGGCGACTATGTCACAAACGTCATCCCACGCGGCTTTCAAACCTTCACGTTTTTTGGCGACGACGTCACCAGGTGGTTCAGCGACTGGACCCTCACCTACATGGTTTGGTGGATCGCCTGGGGGCCTTTTGTGGGTGTCTTCGTGGCGCGCATCTCTCGTGGTCGAACGATACGAGAGTTCGTGATCGGGGTACTGTTCGCCCCCACTTTGTTTTCCATACTCTGGTTCGGCGCTTTTGGCGGCATTGGCCTGTTCGAGGCACTCAACGGCGCAGGCGAACTTCTGGCCTATACGCAGACAAACATTGAACGCGTGACCTTTGCTCTGCTCGACCGGCTGCCGCTGTCCTTGATCACAACACTTGCAACGGTACTGGCTGCGTTTCTGTTCATTGTGACCAGTGTCGTCAGCGCTGCATTTGTTTTGGGCACCTTCTCGACCGGAGGAGACGAGAACCCTCCTCCGCGCGTGCGCCTGATATGGGGGGCCTTGCTGGGGCTGCTGAGCGTGGCGATGATCCTTTCTGGGTCAGTGGACTCGGTCAAGATCCTGATTTCACTGGGTGCTTTGCCCTTTGTCTTCATTTCAGTCCTGCTGATGGTCTGCCTGTTCCGCGGTCTCAGAGAGGAGGGCCAGCACGATGCTGATCGGTGATCTCACAGATACTCTGATGAACCTGGTAACCTTTGCGTTCATCGCGGCGATGATCTGGATTTTGCTGCGCAGCTGACGCTATTCCAAGGCGATCAGATTAAGCGTTGAAACACATCCACTTTACAGATTTGGTGTGCCTATGGACAAAGTTGCATTGATAACCGGCGGCGCCCGAGGGATTGGCCGGGCAATCGTCGAAGACCTTGGTCGAGATCACAAAATTGCGTTCACGTGGTTAAACAGCGCGCCTGAGCTGGATGTGTTGGACAGCGATGTTTTGGCGATCCGTTCAGACCTGACTCAGCCAGATCAACCGGCTCAGGTTATTGAACAGGTCATCGCACAATTCGGACGGCTGGACGTTCTTGTGAACAATGCGGGGCTTGTGCGCGCGACACCCAAAGAGGCGTTCAATCAACAGGACCACAGGGACATTCTTGACCTGAATTTGCTTGTGCCCGTGGCCCTTCTGACCGCCGCCCTGCCCCAACTGCAAGCTGGGGCATCCATCGTGAATATCTCTTCCATGAATGCGACCCTTCCGCCGCGCGATGCCGCGACCTATGGGGCCAGCAAGGCTGCGCTCAACCTATGGACCCGTGCCATGGCTAAGGAACTGGGCCCGCAGGGTATTCGCGTCAATGCGATTGCCCCTGGCGCGATCAACATCCCCGAGGTCCCGCGCCCGGATGATCTGACAGAATTGTTCGTCAAAGACACCGCCCTTGGGCGTGTCGGTGTGCCAGAGGATATCGCGCGGGTCGTTCGGTTTCTGGCCTCTGATGCGGTAGGTTTCATAACGGGTGAAGTCCTCGGCGTTACCGGAGGCTATCGATTGTAAAAACCAGTGCTGCCGCTTTCAGGTATTTAGCCACCCGCAGCCTTTTCCAAGGCAGGGCGGATCGTGCTTTCGATCACCCGTTGCGTGATAGGCCCGGCAAAGCGCAGGATGACAGTGCCATCGCCGTCTATCACGTACGTTTCAGGAACGCCGTATAGGCCCCAATCCAGCGCCATGCGGCCTTGCTCGTCGCGACCTATGGCAATGTAAGGGTCACCAAGTTCAGTCAGAAACGCCTCTGCTTTGGTCAGTTGATCTTTGTAGTTGATGCCATAGACGGGGACACCTTCTGCAGCCAGTGCTTCCAGGTTGGGATGCTCAGCCCGGCAGGGTGCGCACCAACTGGCCCAGTAGTTGACCAATTTAACTTCTCCATCCCGCAGCGCGGCATCATCGAACAAGGCTTTCTCAGGGAATTCGCTCAGAACGACAGGAGGGGCTGGCTGACCTTGACGGGCGGAAGGTAAGGCATCCTTGTCACCTCTGAATAATCCACCACCAAATAGAATGGCCAACACAGCAAATGCCACAGGTGGAGCGATCATCAAGGGCGAAATCTTAGCCATTGCGCGACATCCTTTGTTCGACCTTTTCCATATCTTTACGCACTTTGCGTCCTCGCATCACACTGAACGCAATCAAGGCCACCAGAAGAACGATCGACACGGCATAAGACGACAGAACCGCGTCAGCGTATTTTCCAAGATCGGGAATCATCCACTTACCCTTTCCCGCGCCATCAGTGCCTTGATCCGACGTGCCCGAATTTCGGTTCCGGTACGGTACAGCACCAATGCGATGAACAGCAGAACAAAGCCGATGATGCAGACCAGCAGCGGATAGAAGAATATGTTGCTAACCTTCTCTTCGGTGTCTGTCCCGGTAACCGCTGCTGCGCGCATGACAGATGCGCCCTGATGCAGTCCCTGATTCCAGAAGTTCACCGCGTAGCGGCTGAGGATCGCGAAAACCGACCCTACAAGGCACAGGACCGAGGTCAGGTCGGCCGCCGTATCCGGGTCTTCAATCGCCTCCCACAGGGCGACATATCCAAGGTAGAACAGGAACAGGATCAGAAACGATGTCAGTCGCGGATCCCAGGCCCACCAGGTGCCCCACATAGGCTGGCCCCAGATCGCACCAGTCAGCAAAGCAATCAGGGTCATCACAATCCCAATCGGTGCCGCCGCCCGCGCAGCAAGCGCACTGACATGGTGACGTCTTACCAGCCAAACCAGCGACGTCGCCAACATCATGAGCCAGCAGTTGATCGCCATCAGCGCCGCAGGCACATGCAGATAGATGATCTTGACCGTCGACCCTTGTTTGTAATCGTCCGGCGTAAAGAAAAAGCCCCAGATCAGGCCAACACAGATGCAGGCAAGTGAGGTGATCCAGAAAAACGGCAGAACACGCTCACTCGTCGCAAGAAACTTACGCGGGTTGGCATATTCCCAGAGGGCGTTGGCTTTGGCTGCAATAGACATGGGCCCTATCTAGTCTGAATTGGGGTGGTTCTCAATTGACCTTGGTCAAAGTTGAGACGGTTCACCGCAGATTGATCCGCAATACCGCCGCGCTGGCGAATGGCAACAGCGCGATCGTTGCCGCCGTGATGCCGGCCAGCATAAGCAGCGGCGTCTGCACCTCCATCTCTGTGGCTCCGCGCCGGGCGACCTCGGCTCCGAAAATCAGGGTGGGCACGTATAGCGGCAGCACCAACAGTGACAGCAACAAACCGCCACGCTTCAATCCAACGGTCAGGGCTGCACCGAATGTTCCGATCACGCTCATCGCCGGGGTGCCAATCAGCAGTGAAATCACCAGCCAGAAGAAACCCGGCACAGGAAGATTCAACAAAACTCCCAGGAACGGAGCGGCCAGGACAAGAGGCAAACCGGTGGTCAGCCAATGCGCCAAAGCCTTGATGGTTACAACTGATTCCAGCGGCAGCGGCGCGGTGGCCAACAGGTCCAGCGACCCGTCTTCCCAATCCAAAGCCAGCAAGCGGTCGAGCGACAGCAAACAGGCCAGCAACGCTCCCAGCCAAAGAACACCGGGTGCGATGGTGGACAGCAGCGAAGATTGCGGACCAACTGCAAACGGCACCATCACGGTCACGATCAGAAAAAACGCCAGACCCAAACCAAACCCGCCGCCTGCACGGAAGGCCAGTTTCAGGTCGCGCAGCAAAAGGGCGATCACAGGAAGCCTCCGTCGAAATCGTCAATGGGTTTGGGTTTGGCCTTGTTGGGTCCCACATCCAGAACCTCTCCGTCCAGGCCGAGGTCGATATGGGTTGCGATCAGGGCCGACCCGCCCTGCGCCAGATGTGCCCGCACCGCGTCGGCAAACATCTGCACCGCGTTTTTGTCCAGCGACACGGTGGGTTCGTCCAGCATCCAGATCGGCCGTCCAGTCACAAGCATCCGCGCAAGCCCCAGCCGCCGTTTCTGACCGGCTGACAGGTTACCGGCATGGCGATCAGCCAGCTCATTCAGATCAAACGCATCCAATGCGCTTTGTATGCCGCTGGTGCCAAAGACCGAGGCCCAGAACGTCAGGTTCTCGGTCACGGTCAGCGTCGGCTTTAACCCGTCCGAGTGGGCAGCATAGGCAATCTGGTCCTCGGCACCTTCGATGGTACCCTCAAGCGGCGGCTGCAAACCCGCCAAAGTACGCAGAAGCGTCGTTTTACCGATCCCGTTTGGTCCACGTAGAATCAGCGCCTTACCAGGCCGCAGTTGAAAGCTGAGACCTTCCAGCACGGGAATGCCACCACGGGTGATCGACAAGTCGGATACAGTCAGTGTCATGAAACCCGCTTAGCGGATTGTCCTCAGAGGCAAAAGGCAAGATTTGCCGCAGGGCTTAGCTGGCTTGGGGATAGCCAAGGGCGGATTGCAACACCCTATCCAAGTGGGATTAAGGCAAGTGCGATCCGGCGACCTTCCGAGAGCAGCACGTTATAGGTGCGGCAGGCGGCGGGAGAGTTCATAATTTCGACGCCAATTCCGGCATTTTCCAAAATAGCACGCAGGGTTTGGGGAATGTGCGACATTTCCTTGCCAGTGCCGATGAACAGGACGTCGATGTCATCTGCAAGGTTCAGCAGCGGCACTGTGTCATCATAGCCGCCCCATCTTGTTGTTCCGGTTGGGCCGATTAGAACCGGGCCGTCGTGGACTTGCCCGCCGACGCGGAAGAAGCCGGGGCCGTAGCCGTCGACCGGTACTGCACTGGTGTAGGTGATCTCGTTCAGGCGCATATGCGCTTTCTATCCCCAAAGCGGCAAGCCCGACAAGGCCGCCAGTGCGATGGCGATATAAGCTGCCGCACGATAAAGCCTCTCACGCTCGGGGCGGAACATCCATCCGCCCAGCCAATTCCCCGCCAGGTTCGGTATTGCCAGTGCAAGACCCAGCGCTGCAGCCGCCCATATAACACGACCCATCCCAGTCAGGTAACCGAGAATGAGAAAGTCGAACGCGAAGAGAAACAACAGTATCGTGGCGCGAATGACCTGAACCGACAGCGGACGGGACATATAAAAAAGGATCACCGCCGGACCCGGAAGCCCAGCGACACCGCCCAGAAACCCGGCAGCGGCACCGATGCCCAAGACCATCGCGCGAGTGACTTGGCCGTTATACCGCAGCCCCAATACCAGAACCGCGAGCATGAAAAGCGCGAGCAGGCTGACCGCATATCGAAACACATCGGGGTCGACGCGGGTCAGCACCCACAAGCCCAGCGGCAGAAGCAAAGCGCAACCTCCGGTCAAGCGGGCAAGATCGCCTTTGTCCACATCGCTCCACGCGCGGCGCAGATTGGGCAGCGGGCCAAAAATGTCCATGATCGTCAACCCGATCAGCGCGCCGAATGGGCCGAGATAGGGGGAGGCAAGGGGCAGGAAGACCAACGCGGTTCCAAAGCCCGAAAATCCGCGCACAACGCCGCCAAGAAAAGCCGCAAAAAGGATAATGGCCAGCCCTTGCGGGGGCTGGCCAAAAAGCTCAGGCATCAATATTGGCAAACTGGTTGCCTGCCGTGTTCGACGGCTTGGACCAGTCGCGTTTGACCCCCAGCCATAACAGGATGGTCGAAGCCACGAAGACCGAGGAATAAGTACCCACGATCACACCCCAGATCATCGCGAAGACGAACCCTCGGATCACATCCCCGCCAAGAACATAAAGCGAGATCAGCGCCAGCAGGGTCGTGACCGAGGTCATAACCGTCCGGCTGAGGGTTTCGTTGATCGAGATGTTCAGAACTTCTTTCAGGTCTTTCTTCTTGTACTTCCGAAGGTTCTCGCGCACGCGGTCGAAAACAACCACCGTATCGTTCAACGAATAGCCGACGATAGTCAGAAGCGCCGCGATGATGGCAAGATCGAACCGGATTTGCAGCTCTGAGAATATGCCAATGGTCAGGATCACGTCATGCACAAGGGCAGCTACCGCCCCCAGCGCAAACTGCCATTCGAACCGCAGCCAGATGTAAACAAGCACCGCGCCGATGGCCAATGCAACGGCGATAACGGCTGTCTGGATAAGCTCTCCGGAAACCTTAGGGCCGACCGATTCAACCGATACGAATTGAATATCCGGAATCACGGCTTGCAGCGCTTGCTCCACAGCCGTGATCGTTGCTGCCTCAACCGCCTCGGCATCGGCCTGCGCCTGAATGCGGATCATCGCGACATTTTCATCCTCTCCGAAGGTCGGATCAAAAATCTCGGTGATTGTCACATCGCCAAGTTCCAATGGCGCGATTGCGTCGCGGTACGTGCCGACGTCAATCGGTTGCGTGCTTTCAGTTCGAATGGTCGTACCGCCCCGAAAGTCGATGCCAAAATTCAGGCCCTGCAACATAAACGAAGCAAAAGCCACGACCATCATCAGGCCGGAAATACCCAGCCAAACCTTCCAGCGGCTGAAGAAATCGAACGAGGTGTTCTGGGGTACGAGTTTCAGTCTCATGTCAAACCTCGATCGTTTTAGGACGGCGGCGTTCGAACCACATGACAACCATCAGGCGTGTCACGAAGATCGCGGTAAAGACCGATGTCAGAATACCAATGCCCAGGGTAATTGCGAACCCGCGCACCGGGCCACTGCCCATCGCGAACAAGATCGTCGCCGTAATGAAGGTTGTCACGTTGGCGTCCAGAATGGCCGACAGCGCCTTTTCATAGCCCAGCTCGATGGCGCGGGCTGGCCCTTTGGCAGATTTCAATTCTTCCCGAATGCGTTCAAAGATCAGCACGTTGGCATCCACCGCCATACCGACCGTCAGAACGATCCCGGCGATGCCCGGCAGGGTCAGGGTTGCTCCGATCAGGGAAAGCAGGCCGAACAACAAACCGACGTTGATGATCAACGCGATGTTGGCAAAAATTCCGAACAGACCATAGCTGAGCGCCATAAAGGTTAGAACGGCAACAAAGGCCACGATTGTGGCAACCTTACCTGCATCGATGCTGTCCTGTCCCAATTCGGGACCGATGGTGCGTTCTTCCAGGAATTCCAGACCGGCAGGCAGCGCACCCGCACGCAACAAGATGGCCAGATTGGTGCTTTCCTCAACCGAGAAGTTGCCAGTGATAATGCCAGATCCTCCGGGGATGTGGCTTTGGATCACTGGGGCGGAAATCACTTCGTCATCCAGCACGATCGCAAAGGGCGCGCCGATATTGTCGCGGGTATAATCACCAAATTTGCGGGCGCCAGACGTGTTGAACCGGAAACTGACCGCAGGGCGACCGTTTTGGTCAAACGAAGGCTGTGCATCCACCAGTTCTTCACCGGTCACAACCGGGGCGGATTCAATAATGTAATAGACACCGCTTTCGTCGATCGAAGGTACAACTTCTTCGCCGATGCCCACGCTGGCATCCGGGTCGGTGCCCCTGTTAACAACCGGGTTGAAGGTCAGCTGAGCTGTGGTTCCGATGATGTTTTTCAACTCTCCGGCGCTGCCGATGCCCGGCACCTGGATCAGGATCCGGTCCGCGCCCTGGCGCTGAATAGTGGGCTCACGGGTGCCAACTTCGTCAATCCGGCGGCGGATAATCTCAAGCGATTGACGCACGGTGCGATCATCGGATGCCAGCTTTTCGGCCTCGGAAAGCTGCACAACGATCGTGTCGCCATCAGCGCGCGCCTCAATATCCGTGGCACCAACACCGGTCAGGGTTTGCACCTGGCGGGCAAGTCCACGCACCACTTCAAGCGCTCTGGGCATTCCCTCTGGTTGGCTGATGCGTACGCGAATCTCATCCGGGGCAGACTCCTGGCGACGGATCGTTCCAACCGTCGCGCGTTCGTCACGCAGCGCGTCCCGAACTTCAGGCCACATGGCCTCCATCCGGGATTCGTATACATCCTGCACCCGGACTTCGGCCAACAAATGCGCACCACCGCGCAAGTCCAGACCAAGATTGACCAGCGAAGATGGCAACCAAGTGGGCCATTCCGCAGCCTGAGCCTGCAATTCAGGCGTATCGTTACCAAGCTCAATGGCCGCTTGTGCGTCGTTGGATTGTTCGACCCGTGTGTAAAACGCGTTTGGCAGGGCTAAGAGAAGGCCGGTCACACAGACCAGCCAAATCAGAACCCGCTTCCAGGTATCAATTTGCAGCATTACCCTGCCTTTTCAAGGGATTGTCGAGCGAAATTACTTCGCAGGTTCGGTCTTGTTCAGAACCTGAGCGATGGTCGATTTAACCACGCGGATCTTGACGCCCTCGGCGATCTCGACCTCGATCTCGTTCTCGCCTTCCTTGACCTTCGACACCTTGCCGATCACCCCACCCTGGGTGATCACCTGATCACCGCGGCGCACGGCCTCGACCATGGCCTGATGTTCTTTCATTTTCTTCTGCTGTGGACGGATCAGCAGGAAATACATGATCGCGAAAATCAGGATCAGCGGGAGAAACTGGGCGATTGCGCCACCTTCCATGGGATATTCCTTTGTTCAGATCTTGCGGCACCGTTCCGCAAATTTGGCCGGAACCTATGCTTTGAGATGCCTGTTTGCAAGCAAAGGCGGTGATGTGTCCCACGTGAAAAAGAATACGACCCGTCAACTAAGGGAAAAGCGTTGCAGATATGTCCTAGGAACACATGCAAAACCGGTTATAGTTTAACCGTAGGGGGACATATGACACTGCCATTCAAGCCTTTCCTTTTGCTATGTTATTTACTGATCACCATATCGGTGGGTTTGACGCTTTCCGGCCCGGCGCAATCGCAGGAAACACCCGCTGAAATCACTGAGCCCGAGGCAGATGAAACGGACAGTTTCAAAGCGCCTGTAATCGTGGACGGCGAAATGTTGTTCTTCCTGCGTGGGTCCAGTGCCCTGCCCGCGCCGGAACGGGCGGAAAGCGTTCAGGACAAGATCATTGAGGTTGCCGAAGCTTCGGAAAGTCCTGCGGTCGACATCGCATTCGAAAAAACCGATCTGGGCGTTCGCATTCGGGCTGACGGTGTGATCGTGTCAATCGTGACCGTTGCAGATGCCGAATTGGATCAGATGGAGCTGGATGTTCTCAGCTTCCTCCATGGTCAGGCGATCGAAGAGGCCATCCTCGCCTATCGTGCCAACCGCACAGACCAGGCGCGGGTGTCAGGTGCAATTGAGGCTGCGGGATGGACACTTGGCTTTGTCGCTTTCGTGGCGCTGATCCTATGGCTGCATTGGCGGATCAGGCGGCGTACCCTGAAACTGGTAAAGCGGTATTTGAAGGATGTTGAAACGGCGACTGCCAAAAGCGTCCAGGCCGAAGCGATCGCAGCCCTGATCCGGTACGGATTGAATTTCATCCTGCTGATTATCTTCTTTCTGGGTTTCTACTATTATTTGTCTTTTGTCCTTCTTGCATTTGCTGAAACACGGTATTTCGCGCAGCTGCTGCTCACTTACCTGACCGAACCCGTACTGCTGATATTCAAGGGTATCCTGAGCTACATTCCCAACTTGATCATGCTGGGCCTGATCACATGGGTCACGATGTATATCATCAAAGGGATGCGCGTGTTCTTCGATGCGGTCGAAGCAGGCTCGTTCGATATGGGTGATTTCGAGAAACACTGGGTCAACCCGACGTTCAATATCGCCCGTGTCATCGTGATTCTGATCGCGTTGGTTTTTGCTGTCCCCTACATCCCCGGCTCGGACTCGGCCGCGTTTCAGGGACTGACCATTCTGGTCGGCGCGATGCTTTCGCTGGGCGCAAACTCGGTCGTGTCCAACATGCTGGCGGGCCTGTTCGTTATTTACCGAAGATCCACCTCAATCGGTGACCGTATCCAGATCGGAGATCACATAGGAGACGTTGTGCAGATCAAGCTGATGGAGACGCATTTGAAATCCATCAAGAATGAACTGATCTCGATCCCAAATGCCCAGCTGATGAACTCGGATGTGGTGAATTTTTCGAAGAAGACCGATGGCAGCGGGCTGTTGCTGCACACGACGGTCGGCATTGGATATGAGGAACCCCCAGAGAAGGTCGAGGCGATGCTGATCGAAGCTGCCAATCGCACCAAGGGGATCAAAGCCAAGCCCGAACCCTTTGTATTGTGGACCGCTTTGGCCGACTACGCGATCAACTATCAGATCAACGGCTACACAACGCGCGGCAGCATCATTCCAAAAATACGCTCGGACCTGCACCGCAACATTGTCGCCGTGTTCAATGAAAATGGCGTACAGATCATGACGCCCTCTTATATGGCTGACCCACCGGAACCAAAAATCCCGGCAGAGGAATGGGATGGCCATCTGGCGCATGAAATCCACGCCGAGGACGATAAGTCGTAACCGGTGCTACACCCCGCCCGACAGATGGTGCATAAGCGGTTTCAGTGATTCACGCATTTAAGGATCTGAGACATGCACGACATCCGCGCCATTCGCGAAAACCCAGCCGCCTTCGACGCCGCCCTTGCGCGCCGTGGGGACGCGCCGGTGTCGTCAGATTTGCTGCGGCTGGATGAAAGCCGCCGGTCCAAAATCTTGGCCGCCGAGACAGCTCAAGCCGAACAGAACAAGGCCAGCAAAGAAGTCGGTGCTGCCAAGGGTCGTGGCGACGAGGCAGAGTTCGAACGCCTGCGCGCATTGGTGGCCGAGAAAAAGGCCGAGATTGCCCGGATGCAGACCGAAGCCAAAGATCTGGACGCTCTGCTGACCGATCAGCTGATCCGCATCGCCAACCTGCCCGCCGAGGATGTGCCCGAAGGGGCCGATGAAAACGACAATGTCGAGATCAACCGCTGGGGCACACCACGAAAGTTGGATTTTGCACCCAAAGAGCATTTCGAGATTGAAGCCGTCCAGCACGGTATGGATTTCGAAACCGCAGCCAAACTCTCTGGCTCGCGCTTTGTGCTGCTGTCGGGCGGCGTTGCCCGCATCCACCGCGCACTGGCGCAGTTCATGCTGGACACGCATATCAACGAGAACGAGCTGACCGAGGTGAACGGCCCGGTACTGGTTCTGTCCGAGATGATGCATGGCACGGGTCAGTTGCCGAAATTTGGCGAAGATAGCTATCAGACACGCGAAGGCTGGTGGCTGATCCCGACATCCGAAGTTTCGCTGACTAATATCGTCAACGACACGTTGATCGAGGAAAGCTACCTGCCCCGCCGCTATACCGCGCATTCTCTGTGCTTTCGGTCCGAAGCCGGCAGCGCGGGCAAGGACACACGCGGTATGCTGCGCCAGCACCAGTTCGAAAAGGTCGAGATGGTCTCGGTCACACATCCGGACAAATCGGATGACGAACAAAAGCGTATGCTGCGCTGCGCCGAGGGCATTCTGGAAAAACTGGGCATCCCCTACCGCACCGTCATCCTGTGTACCGGCGACATCGGTTTTGGCGCGCGCCGCACCTTTGACATCGAGGCTTGGCTGCCCGGTCAGGATACTTACCGCGAGATCAGCTCGGTCTCGACCTGTGGTGAATTCCAGGCCCGCCGCATGAATGCGCGGTTCCGCCCTGAGGGTGGTGGAAAACCGGAATATGTCCATACGCTGAATGGCTCAGGCCTTGCCGTGGGGCGCTGCTTGATCGCTGTCCTGGAAAACGGTCAGAACGCTGACGGTACCGTGACCCTACCAGACGTTCTGAGCCCCTATCTGGGCGGCAAGCTGACCCTGCAGCTGGACGGCACGCTGACATAAGAAAACCGGCCCCCAGTCGGGAGCCGGTCCAATAAGATGGGAAGGCGAGGAAGTCTTACTTCTTCGCCTTTTTCTTATCCTTTTTCTTATCTTTCTTCTTGCTGTCTTTTTTGCCAGCATCTTTTTTCTTTGTGTCCTTTTTGGACTTTTTGTCCTTCTTGGACTTGGCCTTCACCTTATCCTTTGCTTTCGAAAACGCAGCTTCCATCTCGGCACGTTTCTTAGCGGCCTTTTCAGCTTTGGCTTTGGCCTTGGCTTTTTTGCGGGCTTTGGCCTCGGCCGCGTCAGCGGCTGCTTTCTCTTCTGCAGCCTTCTTCGCCGCCTCTTCGGCGCGTTTCTCGGCAGCGGCGGCCGCAACGGTCTTGCGTGCAACTGGGCGTCGCGTCGCAGGTTTTCGCGCAGCTGGTTTGCGGGCAGCAGGTTTGCGGGCGGCGGGTTTGCGGGCCGGAACCTGGCGCGCAGCTGGTTTTGAAGCCGTGGCATCTTTCGCCGCAGCAATCAGCACGGCAGCTCTTGCCAAACCGATCCGGGGAACCTTGACCAGATCTTCGGGTTTGGCCTTCGCTAACGCCTCGGCTGTCTTAAAGCCGTTCGCGGACAAAGCCGCGGTAAGCGCCTCTCCCACACCTTTAACATCGGTCACTGCGGTCATTCCGGATCCTTTCTCTGTCTCCCTGATTTAACGTATATACACAAGATATACGAGGCTTCAAGCCGCGGCACCAAATGGCGCAACTCTGCTTAACTATGGGCCAAATCAGCCGTCCGGCCTTTTTTGGGGAACGGCACCAGACGTTTGGTATCCTCGTCCCAAAGCTTAAGGTTCAGCGCTGCGACTGCTTCGGGGAATTTGATACGCCGCGGGGTGTATTCAGGCGGCAGGCTGTAATGGCACGCACGCAAGCGATAAGACGGAATGCGCGCGTTAAAGTGGTGAATGTCGTGCAATGTTATACATGCAACCGCCGTATCGAACCACCATCCAAAATCAAGCGCGGATGAACCCTGTAGGGCCGCAAGTTGCGGATCCAGATCCGGGCGTCGGTCCCAATAGGTATCTTCAAAATTATGTTGAAGATAGACTAGGAAAACCCCCAACATTCCACCCAAAAGCGAGAACACAAGCCAGACCAGAATTCCGGTGCCGCCCGCAATCATGTAGAGTAGCCCCAGAAAAACAACGATGGACAGGTTGTGCAACAACACGCCCTTCACCCCAAACCGAACGGTATTCTTAGGCCAGCGGTACCGGATGAAGTATGTGAACAACGCGCCAACGGGCACCAGGATGAAAGGGTTGCGGTACAGCCGATAGAACAGACGTTTGCTCCAATCAGCTTGATTCCATTCGCGCAGGGTCATTGTGTGAATTTCACCTGTTTCGCGGTGCTCAAGATTGCCGATCCCTGCGTGATGCAGGTTATGATTCTGTTTCATCACCTCAAAGGGCGCAAAGGTAAACGGTGACAACCCATGCCCCGCCCATTCATTTTGCTGGCGCGTCTCAAACAGCGAATGATGGCCGCAATCATGTTGCAAAACATAAAGACGCACCGCCGAAAAGGCAAAGACCGCGCCTGCGGGAACCATGACATACCAGCGATCCACATATCCAATCGCAAGCGCCAGCGATGCAAAATACACCGCAAAAGTTCCAAAATAGCCAAGCGCTGCCAGCCTGTTGTCCTGAACAGCGTATTGCCGTGTATATTCCCTCAGATCCATCCAGCCCTCTCCCACGATGGCCCGGTTAAATATAAACTAAAAATATGCCCCGTTGGCCCCGGTACAAGCGTGCGCAGTAAAACAAATGCACACTAGTGAATGCTAGCGCGCAGAACGGACGCTGTCACGCCCTCGCAGCAAAAACGCTGAAAATTGGCGCAGTTACGCGCGCCCTTTGAGATGCTTGGCCAGTGCGCCCGCGTTTTTCTTGCGGCGACCCTTGTAGGGGTTCTTATCCCCCTGCCCACGCAGAGTCAGACGGATTGGCGTGCCGGGCATGTCGAAATCCTCGCGCAGGCCGTTGACCAGATAGCGGGTATAGCTGGCGGGCATCTTATCAGGATGTGAACACATCACAACAAAGCCCGGCGGGCGGGTCTTGGCCTGAGTCATATAGCGCAGCTTGATCCGGCGACCCTGCGGCGCTGGTGGCGGGTGCTGTTCAAGCATCGCGGTCAGCCAGCGGTTCAGCGCAGCAGTCGGCACCCGGCGGTTCCAAATGTCATGGGCGCGCAAAATCGCGGCGCGCAGGCGCTCCAGCCCCCGGCCCGTTTTCGCAGACACTGTAATCAAGGGTGCACCGCGCAGTTGCGGCAGAAGTCGGTCAAAGGACTCCTTGAGCTCGCGCAGTTTTTCCTGCTTGTTCTCTTCGACGTCCCATTTGTTGACGGCAACAACTACGGCCCGACCCTCGCGTTCGGCCAGATCGGCGATGCGCAAGTCTTGCTGTTCGAACGGGATCGCCGCGTCGAGCAAGACCACGACAACTTCTGCAAACTTAACGGCCCGCAGACCATCGGACACCGAGAGCTTTTCAAGCTTTTCCTGAACCTTCGCCTTTTTACGCATCCCCGCTGTATCGAAAATACGCATCGGGGTGCTGTCACCATCAGGATCAGCCCAGTCGACACGCAGACTGATGGCGTCTCGCGTGATCCCAGCCTCGGGGCCTGTCAGCAGGCGATCTTCACCGATGATCTTGTTGATCAATGTCGACTTGCCCGCGTTTGGCCGGCCAACCACCGCCACTTGCAATGGCTTGGCAGCAGTGATCAGAGGTGTTTCACCCTCGCCATCTTCATCCAGTTCGATATCGGTCTCGGGGGCTTCCTCTGCCTGTGCTTCATCGGCCGCATCAGCCAGTGGCATGAGCTGAGAATAAAGGTCGGTCATGCCCTCGCCGTGTTCGCCAGACAGGCGCACGGGTTCTCCCAGCCCCAGATTATAAGCTTCCAGAACTCCCGCATTCGCAGCAGAACCTTCTGCTTTGTTGGCCGCCAAAATCACGTGCTTCGCGCGCTTGCGAAGGATCTCGGCGAACATCTCATCCGTGGGGGTCAGCCCCGTGCGCGCATCGATCATGAACAAGCACACATCGGCCATGTCCACCGCGCGCTCGGTCAGGCGGCGCATCCTTCCCTGAAGGCTGTCGTCGGTTGCATCCTCAAGCCCCGCCGTATCGATCACGGTAAAGCGCAGATCGCCCAGACGCCCCTCGCCCTCGCGCAGGTCACGTGTCACGCCCGGCTGGTCGTCGACCAGGGCCAGACGTTTGCCCACAAGGCGATTGAACAGAGTGGATTTGCCCACATTCGGGCGCCCCACGATAGCGAGGGTCAGCGACATGATACTCAACTTTCAAGACTCAAGATGCGCCCTTTAGCGCATCTTGCCGTCAACGGAAAGCGTGTAGATCACCCTTGGTCGAAACGACATACAGCGTTTGCCCGGCAACAACCGGCGCTGTTGTCGCGCCTCCGGGCACTTCGACCTGATGAACCAGTGTTCCGTTGACCGGATTGAAGAACCGCAAATACCCGTCATTGGACGCAATCACAATGCGGCCACCGGCCAGGATCGGACCGTAATGCGCAAAGATCGGACCACGGCGGCCGCGTTTGTCTTTCACGAAACCCGGCAGATCCTGCGCCCAGACAACCGAGCCATCCGCCGCGTTCAGACGCACCAGCTGGCTGCGGTCACTGACCAGGAAGATGCTGTTACCTGCGGGCCAAACGGCATCCACGGCCCCCTCATCGGCGGTCCACCGACGTTCACCCGTAGCAACGTCAAAGGCGACGGTCCGGCCTGAATGGTTGCCGATATAGATGGTGTTTCCCGACACCATCGGGCCGCCTGTCACGTCAACAATCTGGGCTGCGGCCCGCCCTCGGCGTCCACCGGCGACCGATGCGTTCCAACGGCGGATACCGCCCCGCCGAAAGGTCGCCGCAATATCGCCCGAGCCGAAGGCGAACACAGCGAGATCCGAGGCGATCACAGGCGCTGGTGCACCCAACACGTTGCCCACGCTCGGCGTACCTTCGATTTGCCAGGCGATACGTCCATCCTTGGTGGCAATAGTCCAACCCGTTTCATCTCCGGCCACCAGATAAAGCAGGCCATCATTAACCAACGGTGCGCCGCTGCCGGTGGCTTGCAGACGCTTCTGCCACCGAATGGCACCGGTTCTCGCATCCAGTGCGGTCAGGCGACCATAACCTGAAGAGACATAAAGAACACCATCGGCATAGGCCATTCCACCGCCCGTTGCGTCCGAGTCCCCATCACTTGCGGGAATCAAATCCGTGTTCCAGGCCAACTGGCCCTGGGGTGTGACAGCTGAAACCGTTGCCCCTGCATCCAGCGTATAGATCAACCCACCTGCAACGACTGGCTCGGCGGTGATGCGTTGCTTGCGTGAGTCCCCCTGACCGATCGAGGCCGACCAAACCCGCTGCGGTGTCGCGCGCAGCGCGGCGTTTGTTGTTCGATAGGCCGGAGTTCCTGGGCTTTGCGACCAATTGGCATTTGCCTGCTGCGACGGCAGACTGATGGGCTGAGAGCCCTGCCTTTCAACAGTTTCCAAATCCGACAGGGGGCGGATGTCTTCACGTTCACCGGGCAGAATGGTCTCGGGTTCTTCACAGGCGGCCAGAGCGGTCAATGCCAGTGCCGCGACCGGCAGTCCCACGCGGGAGAATAGTCTTGTTACCATGGTATTCCGAACTCGCCTGTCAAAATGTCTTTGTTCACCACCCGATCAACCTTGTTGCGCCATCAGGGGTTCTGGTTCCCCGCCCAGCGCGACAATCAATTGCGCGGCACGCTGTTGCAGGTCAATCCCGACTTCAGCATCCTGCCGCAGCGCCTGCAACCGATCCAGCGCAGCCTCGACATTGCCCTCGGACACGTCAATCAGGGCCAACTGTTCTTCGGCAAGCAGACGCAGCGGTGCGCCAGGCGCTGCCAGCGCCTCAAACTGTTGCCTACGTTCGGCTGCAGGAAGTGTGTCGCTTTGCAACAACAACGCCTTGAAGCTTGCAATCGCGCGGTAAATTTCAGGCAAGTCGCCCTGAACGGCCACCGCGTTCAGGCTGTTGACCGCGTCTTCGCGCGATCCGGCATCGACCTGCGAGGCGGACAAAAGCATGTTCAAAACCGCGTCTCCACCCGGAGCTGCCGCCCCGATACCCTGCAGGCCTGCGACACGCGCGTCGGAATCGTTTTCCGTCAGCGCAGCAAGAATCGAGTCCCCCAGATCTTGCGCCTGCGCCGCATCGCGGGATTTTCGGTATTCATTGAAGGCCGCGCCGCCCACGATCAGCACAACGGCAACCACACCTACCCAGCCCCAGCGGCGCAATAACAGATACATTCGGTCGCGGCGCACCTCTTCCGTGACCTCATCAATGAAACTGTCCGTGTCGCTCATCCCGTGCCCCCTGGGCTGTATATCTTGTCTAAGTGCGCCATGTCATACCCCGGCACCAACGCCAAGCCAAGGGTCCGAATTTGCACATTTTCGCCGCCGGGTACTGCTCTTGCGAAAAAAAGTGAACCAAACTATTCAGTTCAGTGTAGAAAAGACATAGCATAAGTCCCATTTCGAAAAGTGAGCGCCTCGCGTTCTTGGGCAAAAAATTCTAGGAGAATCCCCGTATGCGTTTGATTTCATTCATCAACGCCATTCTGGTCATTGTTGCTCTGTATTTTCTTGTATTCGAACGCGATGCGCTGTTTGCCTTCGCGGGGCGTGGCGAAGGCGATGAAACGACGCAAGGTGAGGCTGCCGCTGCGGAAACTTCAGACATCGCGGCAGTGGGTGTTGTCGCCCTGCGTTCGCAAGCCCGCGAGATTGACAGCGCGGTTTTGCTCCGCGGTCAGACCAAAGCAAATCGCCAGGTCGAAGTTCTGTCAGAAACCACTTCGACCGTCATCTCAGAACCCAAGCGCAAAGGTGCCTTTGTCGAGGCAGGTGACATTCTGTGCGAGCTTGACCCCGGCACACGCCCGGCCCAACTGGCCGAAGCTATGGCCGGCAAGCTTGAAGCCGAAAGCCGTATCCCCGAAGCCGAAGCACGCCTGCAAGAGGCCCATGCGCTGGTGGCAGAGGCCGAGATCAACCTGACCGCATCGCGTAAATTGGCGGAAACAGGCTTTGCCTCGGAAACCCGCCGGATTTCCAGCGAAGCCGCGATGAGCACCGCCAAGGCCGGAGTGAAGTCGGCAGAGGCCGGATTGGAAGCCACCCGTGCCGGGATTGAAGCCGCAACTGCGGCCGTTGAGGCCGCACAGCGCGAGGCCGGTCGCGTGGTCATCACCTCACCTTTCAAGGGTCTGCTGGAAAGCGACACCGCTGAGCTGGGCAGCCTGATGCAGCCCGGATCGCTCTGCGCGACGGTTATTCAGCTGGATCCGATCAAGCTGGTGGGCTTTGTGCCCGAGACCGAGGTCAACCGCGTGGTTGTCGGTTCCGAGGCATCCGCAACTTTGGTCACTGGGCGGCAACTTAATGGGCGGGTGACGTTCCTAAGCCGTTCGGCCGATGAGGCAACGCGGACGTTCGAGGTAGAGATCACTGTCCCCAACCCGGATCTGACCATCCGTGACGGCCAAACCGCAACCATTCAAATCGCCGCCGAAGGCGCCAAGGCGCATCTGCTGCCGCAATCCGCGCTGACGCTCAGCAATGAGGGTCAATTGGGGGTTCGCACGGTGGGCGCAGGCAACATTGTCGACTTCAAGCCAGTCCAAATTCTGCGCGACACTGCAGAAGGTGTCTGGATCGGCGGGCTGCCGGAAACGACTGACATCATCGTAGTCGGGCAAGAGTTTGTGACCCGCGGCGTCACTGTGAAACCCACCTATCGGGAAGCATCACAATGACGGGCGTTGTTGCTTGGGCCGCGCATCGAGCCCGTATGGTCCTGGCGTTTATCGCCATCTCGTTGGTCATCGGCGGGTTTGCCTATGTCTCATTGCCGAAAGAGGGTGAGCCGGATATTGAAATCCCTGCCCTGTTTGTCTCGGTACAGTTTCCCGGCATTTCAGCGGAAGACTCCGAAAATCTTCTGATCAAGCCGATGGAGACCGAACTGGCGGATCTCGATGGCCTCAAGGAAATGACGTCGACCGCCGCCGAAGGCTATGCAGGGGTCGCGCTGGAGTTTGATTTCGGCTGGGACAAAACCGCGATCATGGCCGACGTCCGCGACGCGATGAATTCGGCGCAGGCGGATTTTCCTGAAGGTGCGGAACAGTATTCGCTGACCGAGATCAACTTTTCAGAATTCCCCATCGTCATCGTCAACCTGACCGGCGCAGTTCCTGAACGCACGATGGCCCGCGTTGCCAAAGACTTGCAGGACGAGCTTGAGGCACTGGATTCGGTACTTGAGGCTGGTATCGCGGGCAATCGCGACGAGATGCTCGAGGTGGTCATCGATCCCTTACGGCTTGAGGCATACAACGTCACCGCAGATGAGCTGATCAATGTGGTTCGCAACAACAACCAGTTGATCGCCGCGGGTGAAGTTGAAACCGCGCAGGGTACATTCTCGGTCAAGATCCCGTCATCGTTCAAAACCGCGCAGGACGTTTATGGCTTGCCGATCAAGGTCAATGGCGACCGGGTTGTGACTTTGGGTGAGTTGGCGCAGATCAATTACACCTTCGAAGACCGCGCCGGTACGGCCCGGTTCAACGGTGAACCAACTGTTGCCCTGCAAGTGGTAAAGCGTAAGGGCTTCAACCTGATCGATACTGTTGCTCAGGTCAAAGAGACCATCGAGCAAGCGAAAACAAAGTGGCCACCTGAACTTCAGGCCGCCGTCGATCTGGGCACGTCCAACGACCAGAGCCGCATCGTGGGTTCGATGGTCAGCCAGTTGGAAGGCTCGGTTCTGACCGCGATTGCACTGGTGATGATCGTAGTGCTGGCCTCGCTGGGCACGCGGGCTGCGTTGTTGGTGGGTTTCGCGATCCCCACCTCATTCCTTCTGTGTTTTGCTTTCCTGGCGGTTATGGGCGTCAGCATTTCGAATATCGTGATGTTCGGTCTTATTCTGGCGGTCGGTATGCTGGTGGACGGTGCCATCGTCGTCGTGGAATATGCCGATAAACGCATCAAGCAGGGCGTCGGACCGATGCACGCCTATGTTGAGGCGGCGCAGCGCATGTTCTGGCCCATCGTGTCGTCGACTGCGACAACGCTTTGCGCATTCCTGCCCATGCTGTTTTGGCCCGGCGTACCGGGTGAGTTCATGGGTATGCTGCCCGTCACGCTGATCTTTGTTTTGTCGGCGTCGCTGATCGTGGCGCTGATTTACCTGCCGGTCATGGGCGGTGTGTCAGGGCGGCTAAGCCGCGTCTTCGACCGCTCGTCGATCTGGTTGCGCGCGCGCACGCCGTGGTGGCTGCGGGCTGTGCTGGTGCCTCCTTCGCTGTACATGATCTTTCTGGGCGCGATGCAGACCCTGAACCCGGATTACCTGCTACCCGGCGGTTCAATTGCTGGTGCGCTTCTGTTCCTGTTCGGGGCCTTTGCAGGATCCGTGACCCTGAGCGCTGCCAGGATCGAACGCAAAGTGGAAGAGCGCGTTCACACAGCCGATGAACACACCCCATTTGGCCATGTGGTCAAGTTCCTCGTTGGCAATCCGATCATGCCTATCGTGTCGTTGGCCGCAGTGTTCTTTGCCGTCTACACCGTTGCCTTCGTCTGGTTCCCGCAGGAATCCAGAGGCGTCGAATTTTTCGTGGAAAGCGAACCGGAACAAGCCACCGCCTATGTCCGCGCGCGGGGAAACATCTCGCTTGCGGAAAAAGATGGCATGGTCTTGGCGGCAGAGGATGTGATCGCAGCCCACCCTGCCGTCATCAACGTGTTTTCTTTCGCGGGCGAAGGCGGTCTGAACCAGAACAACGGGGGCGCTCAGGAACCTGCCGATACAGTGGGCCGTGTTCAGTTCGAGATCATTCCTTGGGAAGACCGTCCCAACGTCTCGGAATCTGTTCTGTGGGGCCTGTTTGATCGTCACTTTGTTGCGCCTGAATTTGACGGTGACTTCGTGATTGACGAACTCAACGCGCAACTGGCTGAGATCCCCGGCATCGTTGTCGAGATCCTGCCGTTGGAACAAGGCCCGGCCTCGGCAAAGCCCGTGCATCTGCGCATAAAGGGTGATGGGTGGGAGGATCTGACCTCGGCGACGCTCACCGCGCGCGAGGTTTTCGACACCACGCCGGGACTGATCAAGATCGAAGACACCCTTCCCTTGCCCGGCATCGACTGGCAAATCGATGTGGATGTCGCCAAGGCCGGTCGGTTCGGAGCTGACGTGGCCACGGTTGGAGCCATGGTGCAGTTGGTGACACGCGGTATTCTGCTGGGCGAGATGCGCCCGGACAGCAACGATGAAGAGATTGAAATTCGCGTGCGCCTGCCAGAAGAAGATCGCGTGCTATCAACTTTGGACACGCTCAAGGTCCGCACTCCGGATGGTTTGGTGCCACTGTCGAATTTCGTAAGTCGTAAGCCGGTGGCCAAACTGGCCGAGATCAACCGGGTTGACCAACAACGCTACTACGACGTCAAAGCCGACGTTGAACCAGGTTTGAGCAAGGTTACGACCGAAGGCCCCGATGGTGAACTCATCCGTCTTGCCGTGGTTCGGGAAGTTGCTGAAGGCTATACCCCCACCAGCACGGTCCTGAACGGCGGTGGCAGAAAGTCCTACGAATTGGTTCAATTGACCGGCGCCGATAGCGTGGATCAACTCATCAGCACGGTTGAGGGCGGAGACGCACAGTTCGCGTTGATCAACCCAAATGAACGGATTGCTGTTCTGACCGAATGGCTGGAAACGGGTCCGTTTTCCAATTCTATCAGTTGGGAATGGACCGGAGATCAGGAAGAACAGGCGGAATCCGGTGCCTTTCTGGTGAACGCCTTCATGGGCGCGCTGGGGCTCATGTTCGTGATCCTGCTCGCGCAGTTCAACTCGTTCTACAATTCGGTGCTGGTGTTGCTGGCGGTAATCCTATCAACCACTGGCGTTCTGATCGGTATGATCGTGATGGAACAACCCTTCTCGATCATCATGACCGGCACTGGCATCGTGGCTTTGGCGGGGATCGTGGTGAACAACAACATCGTTCTGATCGATACCTATCAAGAATACAGCACGTACATGCCCCGGATCGAGGCGATCATTCGAACCGCAGAATCGCGCATTCGTCCGGTTCTGCTGACGACCTTGACCACAATGGCCGGTTTGACGCCCATGATGTTCGGTCTTTCGCTGGACTTCATCAATGGCGGCTATTCCATCGACAGCCCTACTGCCTTGTGGTGGAAACAGCTGGCGACGGCGGTGGTCTTTGGTTTGGGCATCGCCACTGTTCTGACCCTGATCGTGACGCCTTCCCTTTTGGCGTTGCGGGTTTGGGTGACAACTTATGCCGTGTGGCTCAGCCGCTTGCTGGCGCGAGTAACTGCGGGCCGATCAAGCCAGATTGCACAGGACATGGCCATTGGACGCTCTGCCCGTCAAATGCAAGCAACCGAGATTGTGTGGGAGGATACAGACACTACCCCATCTTCCGAAAACCCGGATGCGGATACTTCAGAACCACACCCACCGGGGCACCCCCTGAAGGCTGCGGAATGAGAAAAGGCGCGCCCGTCGGCGCGCCTTTTTCAAAGGTGATGCCCCATGGTTCAGATTTTCGTTCCAATAACACCGCCGTTTGACAGCCCAAAAAAGAACGGGCGCTTAAACCCGGATGTTTTGAAAAACTCATCCGTTGCCTTGCGCGCGCCCTTCCAGTGCCCGTAGTCGTCAATGATGACGATACCGCCGGGGGACAGGCGCGCGTACAAGGTTTCCAGCTCAAGCTTGGTTGAATCGTGCCAATCCGTGTCCAGCCGAAGCACCGAGATCGTTTCAGGCAGGTTGGCCTCATCTTTCAGCGTCTCCAACACATCACCCTTCCGGTAGACGAACATGTCAGGGTTCAGATCAAAGGCCGCAACATTGGACTGGACATCTTCCAGCGAAGCCATGCACCAGGTCGAACCTTCTTCTGTCTTTTGACGCTCGAATTCTACAATCGCAGTCTCACCGTTCGGTCCGATATCCTCGGCAGTCGGTTCCGTCATGCCGGCAAAAGTATCGAACAAATGGCAAGTTCGCACATCATTACGTTGCATGAAAACACGGGCAGCAATGATGACGTTCCCCCCCACGCCAAACGCCACACTCGACGAAATCACCTGGTATCTTTTGGTCCACCACATGCGCCGCAGCATGTGCGGTGGCAAAGGCACTTTGGCGGCCGACCATGGTCAGATGTTCTCGGCACACCCGGCGCACGGTTCTGATCTCGGGCCGAGCAAGTTCCGATCCTTCCATTACTCCTCCTGTCTGCTTTTTCAGACCTATCCGTTTTGCGTTGATCAGCTTCAAACCTGACCCGACCGGAATGCGCTACCCAAAAAGGTAAAAAACCGTTTAGGATGCCAAGGCGTCAGCTTGTTGACGGCTCCAAAGCTGGGCATAACGGCGCCCCCGAGCTAGCAACTCGTCATGCTTACCCTGTTCGATGATCTCTCCCGCCTCCAGAACCACAATCTGATCGGCCTCGGCGATGGTGCTGAGACGATGCGCGATGGTGATCACCGTCCGCCCCTCACCCGCGCGTGCCAGCGCATCTTTGATGTCCTGCTCAGTATCCGTATCCAGCGCCGAGGTCGCCTCGTCCAACAGCAGGATCGGTGGGTTCTTCAGCAAGGTACGTGCAATCCCGACGCGCTGCTTTTCACCACCGGAAAGCTTCAGGCCACGCTCGCCCACCTTGGTGTCATACCCTTCGGGCAGTGAGGAAATGAAGTCGTGAATCTGAGCCGCCTTGGCCGCTGCTTCGACCTCGTCCATGGTGGCACCGTCGCGGCCATATGCAATGTTGTAGCGGATCGTGTCGTTGAACAGCACCGTGTCTTGCGGGACGACACCGATGGCGGCATGTAGGCTGGTCTGGGTCACGTCGCGAATGTCCTGACCATCGATCTTCAACGCCCCTTTGGTCACGTCGTAGAACCGGAACAAGAGCCGCCCGATGGTCGATTTACCCGACCCTGTCGCCCCCACAATGGCCACGGTTTTTCCAGCCGGGACAGTCAGGGACACGCCTTTGAGGATTTCACGCTCGGGATCATAGCCAAAGTGCACGTCCTCAAGCGTGACTTCGCCGCCATTTACCTTCAGGTTCGGCGCGCAGGCTTTGTCTGTAACTTCGGCGGGTTGTTCAAGCAGGTCGAACATTTGACCCATATCGACCAAGGACTGCCGGATTTCCCGATAGACCGTCCCAAGGAAGTTCAGCGGCACTGTGATCTGGATCATGTAGGCGTTGACCATGACGAAATCGCCGACGGTCAGGTTGCCGTTCTGCACACCCATTGCGGCCAGAACCATCACCCCAATAAGACCGCAGGTGATCAGGAACGATTGTCCAAAGTTCAGAAATGCCAATGAATAGGCCGTCTTCAACGCAGCCCCTGCATAGGCTTTCATCGACACGTCATACCGTTCAGCTTCACGGGTTTCGGCGTTGAAATATTTGACGGTTTCGAAGTTCAGCAAGCTGTCGATGGCGCGCTGGTTGGCCTCGGTGTCCTGATCGTTCATCTCACGCCGCAGCTTCACGCGCCATTCGGTCACGGCAAAAGTAAACCAGATGTACAGACCAATCGTGACCGCGACGACAACCAGATACCAGACATCAAACAGCCACATCAGGATGATGGCGACCAGCATCAGCTCCAGAATAAGCGGCCCGATCGAGAACAGCAGGAACCGCAGCAGGAACTCAACCCCTTTGACGCCCCGTTCGATGATACGGCTCAGCCCGCCAGTACGGCGCGTGACGTGATAGCGCATCGACAGGTTGTGGATGTGCTGAAACGTCTCAAGCGCCAGCGCCCTCAACGCGCGTTGTCCGACGGGGGCAAAGGCGGCATCCCGCAATTGCTGAAAGCCCACCGTCATCATTCGCGCCACACCATATGCCACAGTCAATCCAACTGCGCCCAGCGCCAATGGCGGCACACCCTCACCCGCCAGCGCGTCAACAGCGCCCTTATACAAAATGGGTGTATAAACCGCGATCAGCTTGGCCAGAACAAGCATACCCATGGCGATGACGACGCGGCGCTTTACCCACGGTTCGTCGTCGGGCCATAGATATGGGGCAACCTTGCGGATCGTCCGCCAGCCCGAGCTGCGTGCGTCATCCGACACCATGTCATCTGAAGTCATACGAGCTGTGCGTCTCATCATGTGCCTTGTCTGCGGCCAGAGTTAGACCTCTGCCCATAAAAGGCCAGAAGGGCTGATTATTCCGGGATTGTAAAGATTTGCCCGGGATAGATCAGATCCGGATCGCGGATCAAGTCACGATTGGCTTCGAACAGCCGCACATATAAGACCCCGTCGCCAAATCGATCACGTGAGATGGCCCACAACGTGTCGCCCTGCTGCACCGTGACAGACCGGATTGCAGGGGTCGCTTGAGGCGTATCTGCCTGAGCCGTGCCCGTTGCAGCCTGAAGAACGTCAAGTGGTTCGCGTTTGAACGGAGTTTCGACCCTGCTAAGGACCGTCCCATCCGTGTTTACCGCATCTACCCGAAGCGTGTAGACGCCTGGGTCAATTCCCTCCAGATCGCTGCGCCAGGATCCATCTTGTTCCGGGGCAAGATCCGCGACCAGACGATTGTTCAGGTACAACCGAATGGCGGCCCCATCCTGAACGCGCCCTGTCAGCTGCACATCGCCCGTTTCGGAATATCCGATCGTGTCCAGTGCGACCTGCTCGGGTGGGGTATCCCGCACGACCGGGGGCTGCACCAGCTCAACGCCCTCTTCGCCAGATCGCAGCACGGCGACCTGCTGATCCTGCTGTGGGGTTTCATCGGTCAGTTCAGCAGTTTCAACTGTCTCGGCCTCGGGCTCTGACGTTTCAGGTTCCGAAACGTCAGCCTCAGCATGAGAATCCGGCTGAACCTCTTCGATTGCAGCCACCTGCTCCTGCGTGTCCTGGGATGGGATCTGCTCGGCTTCGGGCGCTGTTTCGGCAACAGGTTCTTCTTCGATTGGTTTGGGCAAAGCGGCAATCAGATAGTCGTCGGATCGCGTTGCTTGCGCCCCGTCCGTGCTTTGCAACACCAGTCCCTGCGCGGTGTCGCTGAAGGGGATCGTCACAAATTCAGCAAACTGACCGCTGCCATCCACGGTAAAAGAATGTGCGACTTCGCCGTTCAGCAGAACTTCTATCTGACTGCCGGGTGCTGCGTCACCCGAAAGAAGCGCGGTGCCGTCAGTTTCTACAAAAATCTGATCCAGGACTGGAGGCGCGACCGGCGCAGGCGCAGCCACTTCCTCTGCAACTTCGGCGGCCTCCGTTTCAGCAGGTTCTTCCGCTTGCTCCGCCAGGTCTTCAGCAGGTGCGGGTGTTTCGTCTGACGACGCAGTATCCGGATTGGACGGCTCTGCGGCAGTAACGTCTTCCGCTTCTTTCGGTGCCTCATCTGCTGGCTCTGAGATTGCTGGAACGGAAGCAGTTTCCTGCGGTGTGCTTGCGTCAGGTTCCGGTGCGTTGGTGAAGACGCCCGACAGGTACAAGCCACCTGCACCCAATACTGCAACAAGCCCTGCAATCGCCCCCCAGATGAAATTGCCCGAGCTTTCGTTTCCCGAATTGGCGTTCATTCTTTTCCTTTCACTCCGCGCTGCAAAAGCTTTTCGTTCAAAAGCTTTCCGGCGGACAGTTGAGGCAATCTATCAATCCCGCTATCACGGGTCAAAACCTCTGACACAACCCCGGAGCCCTTCTTTCATGTCTCAGAAATCAGTGTGTGTGTATTGCGGGTCACGCAATGGTGCCGAGAAGTCTTATTCTGAAACTGCAAGGCACTTCGGCACGCTGCTGGCGCAGGAAGGCTGGCGGCTGGTTTATGGTGCTGGGGATGTGGGTTTGATGGGAGAAGTGGCCCGCGCCTCGCAAAATGCCGGAGGCGAAACCTTTGGCGTCATCCCCGTTCATCTGGTTCAGCGGGAAGTCGGCAAAACCGATCTGACCCACTTTGTGATCACCGAGACGATGCACGAGCGCAAGAAGGTCATGATCATGAACGCCGACGCGGTGGTCGTTCTGCCCGGAGGGCCGGGCTCATTGGATGAATTGTTCGAAGCCCTCACTTGGCGTCAGTTGGGACTGCACGACAAGCCCATCGTCGTGGTGAACGTGAATGGCTATTGGGATGCGTTGCAGACGCTGTTGGGTCAGGTGATCGGACAAGGCTTTGCCGACGCGTCGCTGGCAGATTTCATCACATGGGTAGAAGATGCAGATGCCGCCATGGTCGCCTTGCGGAACAAGCTGAACTGACACCAGAAACGGTGCGGGCGGCAAAACCGCCCGCCTTGTTGATCAGGCCAAACGCGCCTTGTGTTGCAAACTGTGGCGCACGACCTGCTCAACCTTATGCAAAGGGTGGTTGGTCAGGGTCTTGTTGACCTCGGCCACGACTTTTCCCAGCACTTCACTGTGCAACCGGCGGCGCAGCAGACCCAGAACATGAGGGCTGGCTACCAGTACCAATCGATTATATGCCCCTTTCAACCCCTTGCGATTTAACAAATTCGCCAGATCCTGCACAAACAGGGACTTTGCATGGATCTTCCACGTTGGGTCCTCTAAGGCTGATTTCTGCTTTGGCCCGCCGTCGTTGCGACGACCAGCGCGGTCAGTCGGCTTTGAGGCTGGGTTGTCCTGTTCCTCGACAGCGACAACAACAAGATTGGGATCGTCAGCATCGGTGATGTTCTCCATCACCAGCGCTTTCTCTCCGTCTGCAACAATAACCCAAGTTCCCTGTGTAAGTGCGACCATTGCGATCTCCTGTTAAGGTTGTTCTCTGGGTATCCCTCGACCTGCCGGGCGTACGGGTTTGTTTACGCACCAGTGATGCGTAGCCCGGTCGTTGTTTGATTTGGTGTGCGGTTCTCTCCCTCCGCCCTACAAAGATGTGTTCTGTAGCGAAGCAAACAAGATGTGGTTGTACGGAAATGAAACCCATCGGCGGGTTTTCACCGGCGGCTCATCAATCCTTTAGGCCGACATTTCGACAACGGTGATTTCCGGTGTCACACCAAAACGCACCGGCAGGATCGAACATCCGATACCGCCCGACACCACCAGATCACGCGCACCTTCGCGTACATGTCCGTAAGCATACCGATTGCCAAACTTCGACGGCACAACAGGCGACCACCCAAACAGGCGCACTTGGCCGCCATGCGTATGCCCCGAAAGGGTCAAGGCCACCCGGTCTGGCACTTTAGGGAAAACATCCGGTTCATGCGCCATCATCACAACCGGGGCATCGTCGGTGATCTGCGCCAATGTTCCTTCCAGATCATCCAGCCCTTTTGGTTTACCGTTGCGCCAGATAGCCAGTTGATCCTCAAGCCCTGCCAGCCAGATGCCGGGGACTTCGAGTTTCACGGCGATGTTAGACAAAACCGAAATGCCGTTCTGTTCCAGAATCTCGGTATAGCGATTGGGTCCTGCCCCACGGCGCTGTGCTGGCTTGTCATCCCACCAGTCGTGATTGCCCAGCACGGCAAAGACACCGTTCTTTGCCTCTAGCCCCGCCAATACAGGTGCCAGATCCTGCATCTCGACGGTTTCAGAGACCCCTTTGTGGCTTGCGAAGAAATCGCCCAGCAGCAGGACAACATCAGGTGCCAATGCGTTTGTACGGCGCACAACCTGCCTTATGCGATCCAGACCAACATAGGGCTCACCCACGTGCAAATCCGACAGCACCGCAATCTTGAGCGGTGGTGCGGTCCAATCGTCCCGACGCACGCGCCATTTACGCACGCGCAGCCGCACTGCGGGTTCGATGAAAAACCCGTAGGCTGACGTGATGAGACCTGCCAGCGTTACCGCCAGCAGGCCCTTTATAAACCGACGTCGGTTCAATTCATTACATCCGCGACGCGACGTTTTCCCAGTTCACCAGATTGTCGAGGAAGTTCGACAGGTATGCCGGGCGCTTGTTGCGGAAGTCGATGTAGTAGGAGTGCTCCCACACGTCGCAACCCAGCAGTGCGGTCTGACCGAAGCACAGCGGGTTTACGCCGTTTTCTGTCTTGGTCACGGCCAGCGATCCGTCGGCGTTCTTGACAAGCCACGCCCAGCCCGAGCCGAACTGACCGGCACCAGCCGCGCTGAACTGCGACTTGAATTCGTCAACCGAGCCAAAGCTTTCGGTCAGCGCTTTTTCCAGCTCACCGGGCATCGCGTTGTCGCCAGGGCCCATCATTTCCCAGAACTGGTTGTGGTTCCACAGCTGGCTGATGTTGTTGAAGATACCGTTCTGCGCAACTGCGTTTGCGTCATAGGTGCCAACGATGATCTCTTCCAGCGACTTGCCATCCCATTCGGTGCCGGCGATCAGCTTGTTGCCGTTGTCGACATAGGCTTTGTGGTGCAGGTCGTGGTGATATTCCAACGTTTCCGCGGACATACCCTTGGCTGCCAGCGCGTCATGTGCATAAGGAAGATCAGGAAGTTCAAAAGCCATGTCGGCCCCCTGTTAAATTAAAGTTGCGGTTCCCAACGGTTAAATGCTGTGGCAGCCGCCGCAGGTCAAGGGGCGAGGCAATAAAACCCGGAGGTCCGCGATGCTGACACAGGCGCGCAAGATGTTTTACCGCGCCCGCGGATACTATGAAGGTTCATTGAACGGCGAGCCATTTCGCCTAGACCCCTACCATTCGAAATTCTGGCGCAAAGCCTCTGCTGGCGCTTGGGAACCGGAAACCTTTGCGGTGCTGGATCAGTTCCTTTCCCAAGATAGCGATTATCTGGACATCGGGGCTTGGATCGGTCCCACGGTCCTATATGGCGCGCGAAAAGCGCGGCATGTGTGGTGCTTCGAACCCGACCCCACAGCGTACCGGCATCTGGCTTGGAATCTGGATCTGAATGGCATTCAAAATGTCTCGGCCTTGGGCGTTGCCTTGTCTGACAAATTTGGCGTGGCCCGCATGGCGTCCGTTCGGGGCGAGCCGGGGGATTCCACCAGTTCGCTTCTGCATGACGGAGCGCATGGCTCTGATGCATTGACCATCGCGTGGGACCAGTTCGCAACCGCAAACGATCTGTCCGGCGTGTCGTTGGTTAAGATGGATATCGAGGGGGCAGAGTTCTTTGTCTTACCAACCCTCGCACCGTGGCTCAAAGAACATCGCCCCGCCCTGTTTTTGTCGCTGCATGCTCCATTGCTGCCCGAGGCTGAAAGACGCGACCGGGTGGCCGGATTGTTGGAGGCGCTGGATTTTTACCCCTCTCTCTCGGATGACAAGATGCAACCGCTGAAACCGGCGGAGCTTTTGAAGCCAGAGGGGTTAAGCCGGTATCGTACAATCCTTTTGCAATAAAGAAACGCCGGGGCCGGTATTCTATAAACTTCAACGAATAGATCTTGCCTCTTCTGGGTGTATCGGGGTGCTTGCACCCACCTGAATTCAATAAATAAATCATTGTAATAAAATATTTTTATTGAAGTTTTCTGCGCTGGTACTTGTACAAACAGGAGCAGCCGAAACGGTTATATGCTTATGTAAGATGACAAAACAGGACGCCCACCGCTGGATCGCGCCAGAGTACAGGTTCAAGATTGATACAGCACAAGCGTCTGCACTGGCAGCCAGCTCTTACCGGGAATGAGAGGCGGCACAATTTTAAGATCGAGGCGCGAAAGGCTATCGTGTTGTCTGGCACTTGGACCAAACCATGGCTGCAGGCGGAAACGTTCGTGTTCGCTCTCAGGCAAACCTTAAACCTTCCGATAAGTCCGTTACTGTGCGCATGGCCTTTTTGCAGGGTAACTTTGCGAACAAGCCATCCGGCGTTGGCATCTGCAGTGTTCAAAGCTAAGAAAAGCCCCGGGTGATCCGGGGCTTTCTACTTTCTATCAGTAAACACCGACTTCGCTGCCCGGCTGCGCGGCAACCTTAAGCAACTTAAAGACGTAGTCCGCAGCGGAGCGGAAGCACACAACGCGGAAGGTCTGATCGTCGTCCATCCAGAATGCGCCAGCCACCTGCGCAAGGCGCGAACGGCGGATCTGGCCGGGTTGGAATGCCTCTGCCGACAGCTCAACCGGAGCCAGCTTACCCAACACTTCACGCGCGCTGGCACCCGAGATGCTGAATACCGCACGCGCATCCGAGACGTTGACCGCCAGAGCATGCGTGCCGCTGAGCGCGTTGGTCATTGCCGCCAGTTTGGCCTCGACCTCGGCGTAAGGCACTAGCACCAGCAATTCATCGGTGGACATCCAAGCCACGCCGGTGTCGCCAGTGACCGAAGCCTCGCGCTGACCGGGCACCTTCTGTCCGGTTGCATCCTTGACGGCTTTGGCCAGAACCTTGTCGGACAGATCACCGCGCAGTGTGATCATGCCTTGCAGGCCACATTCCGCGATCTTAGCGATCCCGTCATAGCTGGCGTGGTTCAGTGCGCTGATGGGTTCAGACATTCTGCTTCTCCCCGTCCTTGTCGAAGAAGATCGGGTCCACGATCTTTGCTTTGTAGGTTTTACCGTCGGTGCCCGGGAATTCGACAATCTCACCCATGCGATCTGGCCCGTGCTTGATCAGGCCCATGGCGATGCCTTTGCCCAGATTGGCCGAGTAATAGGTCGAGGTCACGCGCCCGATCATGTTGCGCTGACCGTTGGCGTTGACACCCTCGCCCACCGCGTAGGCACCGTCGGGAATGACAGAACCATCCACAGTCTCAAGACCGACCAGTTTCCAACGTTCTGGATCGGCCATATGGATGCGCGAATGGGCCCGCTTACCGAGGTAATCCTCTTTCTTTTTCGACAACGCCCAATGCAGCCCCAAATCCTGTGGGATCACGGTGCCGTCGGTCTCGTCACCGATCATGATAAAGCCCTTCTCGGCCCGCAGGATGTGCAGACATTCGGTGCCGTACGGCATCACTCCGAACTCTTTCCCTGCCTCCATCAAGGCATCCCAAAACGCCTGACCTTGGCTTGCAGGAACAGCGATCTCATAAGACAGCTCACCTGAGAACGAGATGCGATAGGCGCGGCAATCGAAGTCACCGATCTTGCCATCGCGCCATTCCATGAACGGCAGCGCCTCTTTGCTGACATCCATGCCGCCCAGCTTCTCAAGCACCTTGCGCGCGTTCGGGCCGACCACGGCGACTTGCGCATATTGCTCGGTCACGTTGGCGACGTAGACTTTCCAATCCCACCATTCGGTCTGCAGCCATTCTTCCATGTGACCATGGATGCGCTCGGCCCCGCCGGTGGTGGTGTGGCACAGCCACGTGTCCTCGTCGATACGGGCAACAACACCGTCGTCGATCAGGAATCCATTCTCGGAACACATCAGGCCATAGCGGCATTTGCCGACCTTCAGCGTGGACATCATGTTGGTGTACATCATGTCCAGGAATTTGCCCGCATCAGGCCCTTTGACGATCAGCTTGCCCAGCGTCGATGCATCCAGCAGACCGAGGTTTTCGCGGGTGTTCTTCACCTCGCGGTTCACTGCGTCATGCACGGATTCACCGGGACGAACATAGGCATATGTTCGGCGCCAGTGACCGACCGGCTCCCAATCGGCACCGTTCTTGTCATGCCAGTTGTGCATCGGAGTTTGACGGATCGGCTGGAATACTTCACCCCGCGCCTCGCCCCCGATCGCACCCATCGAAATGGGCGTATAGGGCGGACGGAAGGTGGTGGTGCCGACCTTGGGAATCTCTGATTCAAGTGCATCAGCAAGGATCGCCAAGCCGTTGATATTGCTCAGCTTACCCTGATCGGTCGCCATGCCCAACGTGGTGTAACGCTTGGTGTGCTCGACGCTTTCATACCCTTCGCGCGCCGCCAGCTGAACGTCCGAGACTTTGACGTCGTTCTGGAAGTCGAGCCACGATTTAGCGCGCAGCTGGATTTCAGCATTGGCAGGCATAAGCCAAACAGCTTCCATCGGTGCCTCGGCAGTGGTTTCACCAACCGGGGCTTTGGTGCGTTTGGGCGTATGACCAACGGCCTTGCCCGCTGCTTTGCCTGCTGCGTCTGCGTCTTTCAGAACATCTGCCAGAGCCAACGGACCATTCGAGCTGCCAGCAGCAAGAACAAAGCCTTCACCATCAGCACCCAGCGGTGGGCGATCAGGATCTGGGCGGAAATGCGCGTGCGCCTCGTCCCAGATCAGTTTGCCGCCGCAGTGCGACCACATATGCACAACCGGAGACCAGCCGCCTGACATGGCGACCGCATCGGCTTCGACCTCCTCGCGCGCGCCGCCGACACCCTCTTGGTTACAGATGGCAACCTTTTTGACGCGTTTGCCGCCCTTGACCTTCGCGATGGCCTTGCCGGGATCAACGCGGATACCAAGGTCCCGCGCTTCTTGCGCCAGAGGGCCGGCAGATGCACGGGCGTCAACCACGCGCAGAACATCAACACCGGCCTGTTTCATCTGGATCGCAGTGCGGTATGCGTCGTCATTATTGGTGGCAACAATGACACGTTCACCGGGTGTTACGCCCCAGTTCACAACATAATCGCGCATCGCCGAAGCCAGCATCACACCCGGCACATCGTTACCCGCGAATGACAACGGACGCTCAATTGCACCGGTGGCGGTGACAACCTGTTTGGCCCGGATACGCCACAACCGATGACGAGGGCCTTGCACGCCCGGAGTGTGGTCCGTCAGACGCTCATATCCCAGCACGTAACCGTGGTCATAGACGCCTGCCCCCATGCATCGCGCGCGCAAGGTAACGTTGTCCATTGTTTCGAGTTCGGAAACTAATTGTTCCACGAACTTATCCACAGGCTCGCCATTCACCGTACCGCCGTCAACCGGAGCGCGACCACCCCAATGCGCGGTCTGCTCGATCAGCAGAACCTTGGCACCGGATTGCGCGGCCGTTTTCGCTGCTTGCAGCCCAGCTACACCACCGCCAATCACCAGCACATCGGTAAAGGCATAGAAGTGTTCATAGGTGTCCGCGTCCTTGGTTTCCTTGTCGGGCGCTTTGCCCAGACCGGCAGATTGGCGGATGAAGGGCTCGTAGACGTGTTTCCAGAACGGCTTCGGATGGATGAACGTTTTGTAGTAGAAACCAGCCGGCAGGAACCGCGCCAGCGCTGTATTCACTGCACCGATGTCAAAATCGAGGTTCGGCCAGTGGTTTTGAGAGATTGCAGTCAAGCCGTTGAACAGCTCGGTCGTGGTGGCGCGCTGGTTCGGCTCGAACCGGGCACCCTGCCCCAGACCAACCAGCGCGTTCGGCTCTTCCGCACCGCTGGCGACGACGCCGCGCGGACGGTGGTACTTGAACGACCGGCCCATCATCATCTGATCGTTGGCCAGCAGGGCCGAAGCGAGCGTGTCGCCGTCGTAGCCCTGCATCGAAGTGCCGTTGAACGTAAACGTGACCTTTTTCGACCGGTCAATCAGCCGGCCTTGTTTTGCGAGACGGGTGCTCATTTTGCGGACCTTTCGCAGGTGGAGGCATCAAAGCCTCCGGCGGGAGTATTTTTGAAAAGATGAAGCATCAGGAGAACTCTCTCCACGTCCAGTCAGGACGTTTGGCTGTGATGGCATCCTTGATATCTTTCGGCGGCTCGGTGACCTGTGCGGAATAAGTGCCGAACACCTCAAGCGTCTGCGTGCAGCGCGCGGCGTGGAACCACTTGCCGCAACCATTGGCATGACGCCAGCGTTCGAAATGCACCCCTTTGGGGTTTTCACGCATGAAAAGGTAGTCGTGGAATTCATCATCCGACGAGCCGGGGCCAAAACGCTTCAGATGCGCTTCGCCACCAGCGGCCAGTTCGGTTTCTTCGGCGTCAACGCCGCAGTAAGGGCAGTTCAGGATCAGCATGTTGTCATCCTTTTGGCGGTCGGTCGGCATCGAAGCCGACCTGAATTCTGTTACTTGGCGACCTTGGGCAGACCCATTAGTGCGCCACCCCGGCGGCGACGCTTTCGTCGATGAAGCGGCCCTCTTTGAAGCGATCCAGAGTAAAGGCTTCGGTCAGCGGCGAATGACCTGTGGCCATCAGCTGTGCCATGCCCCAGCCCGATCCCGGGATCGCCTTGAAGCCGCCAGTACCCCAACCACAGTTGATGAAGCAGCCACCCAGCGGTGTCTTGGACAAAATCGGGGACCGGTCGCCGGTCATATCCACGATCCCACCCCATTGCCGCAGCATTTTCAGGCGTGAGATCATCGGGAAGGTTTCGACCAGCGCGCGCACGGTTTCCTCGATGTGATGGAACGATCCGCGCTGGGTAAAGTTGTTGAACCCGTCGGTGCCGCCACCAATCACCATCTCACCCTTGTCGGACTGAGACATATAACCGTGCACGGTGTTCGCCATTACGACCACATCCATGCAAGGCTTGATCGGTTCGGATACCAGAGCCTGCAATGCAATCGCTTCAAGCGGCAGACGGAAGCCCGCCATTTCGGCCAGTTGACCAGAGTGGCCGGCAACGACGATGCCCAGCTTGTCACAATCAATGGCACCTTTGGTGGTATCTACGCCTACGACCCGCCCGTTATCCGAGCGCACGCCTGTGACTTCACATTGCTGAATGATATCCATCCCCATGGCAGAACAGGCACGGGCATAGCCCCAGGCCACAGCATCGTGACGCGCGGTGCCGCCGCGTTCCTGCCACAACGCGCCCAGAACCGGATAGCGCGGACCCTCCAGATTGATGATCGGCACCAGTTCCTTGACGCGCTCGGGGGTGATCCATTCGGTCTTCACACCCTGCAGAGCATTGGCATGGGCCGTGCGCTGATAACCGCGAATCTCGTGCTGTGTCTGCGCCAGCATCATCACACCGCGCGGGCTGAACATGATGTTATAGTTCAGGTCCTGGCTCAGGTCCTCATAAAGCCCCCGCGCTTTTTCGTACAGCGCAGCCGATGGATCCTGCAGATAGTTCGAACGGATAATGGTGGTATTCCGGCCCGTGTTACCACCACCCAGCCAGCCTTTTTCGATCACCGCGACATTCTGTATGCCGTAGTTCTTTCCAAGGTAGTACGCGGTCGCTAGACCGTGCCCGCCAGCACCTATGATGATGACGTCATATTTCTTCTTGGGTGCGGGCGAACGCCAGGCGCGTTCCCATCCGGTGTGATAGCGCAGAGCTTCCCGCGCCACAGCAAAGGCTGAATAGTGTTTCATGTGCGAATCCATCCGGTTCGGTGATTGGGCGCAGATATGCCGTGTGTGCGCAGTTTACCCCTGCCGCGCAACGCCGCAATATCGCACTATTGCGACATGTCGCTCATTCGCGGCCATTTGTCCCTTTTGTCGGGCGGCCCGTGGGTCTAAGTCAGGGCAACATCTTCGGAGGGACCATGACGTTCTGGGTTCTGATTTTTATTGTCGCACTCCTGATTGCGGCATTCCTTTGCTTCGCTCTGCTGCACAATCGCAGTGGGGAGAAACCTTCAGCCGCTTATGATCTGGAGGTTTATCGCGAACAATTGGCCGGGGTCGACAAAGACCTGGCGCGCGGTGTGATTGGCGAGGCAGACGCCGAACGGGTCCGAACCGAGATTTCCCGTCGCATTCTGGCCGCCGACGAACAAATGAAAAAGGGCAACGCCGAATCTGGGCCTTCGCGAGCCGTTTCCATCATCTCGGTGGTCGTGATTGCGCTTATCCTGATCGGTGGTGCGACGGCACTGTATGATCGGACCGGTGCCGTGGGTTTGCCCGACATGCCATTGACCGCAAGGCTGGAGCTTGCGGAAGAGGTTCGCGCCAACCGTCCGCCCCAAAACGCCGCAGAACAGCTGGCGACCCCACCGCAACCTGCGCAGTTGGACGAAAGCTATGAAGCGCTTTTGAATCAGTTGCGGGAAACGGTCGCCAACCGTCCGGATGACCTGCAGGGGCAAATGCTGCTGGCACAGCACGAGACCAACGCTGGCAACTTCAAGGCAGGATATACCGCGCAGAAACGCGTGATTGAACTGTCCGGGGACGCAGCAACGGCCGACGCTTACGCTGACCTTGCCGAGATGATGATCCTCGCGGCGGGCGGCTATGTTTCGCCAGAGGCTGAACAGGCCCTGACCGAAGCGTTGAACCGGGACCGTCGCCATGGTCCGGCGCGTTACTACTGGGGGCAGATGTTGGCTCAGGTCGGTCGCCCGGACCTGGCCTATCGCATGTGGGTGCAAACCTTACAGGATTCCCCAAGCGGCGCGCCCTGGGTCGGTGCCATTCGGGCGCAGATCGATGAACTGGCCTTTCGAGCAGGTGTTTTCAATGCACCAGACCTCAGCACCGCGGCCGGCCCCAGTCAGGAAGATATGGCCGCCGCGGCGGAATTGACGCCCGAAGAACGGCAAGAGATGATTCAGGGGATGGTGAACCAGCTGTCAGACCGTCTGGCCACCGAAGGCGGCGCGCCCGAGGAATGGGCACGTCTGATTGTAGCTTTGGGTGTTCTGGGTCAGGGTCAAAGGGCCATCGATATTCACAAAGAGGCCATGCAAGTCTTTGCCGGGAATTCCGAAGCACTTGGAATCCTCGACGCAGCCGCGTTGCAGGCAGGGATTGCCCAATGATCCACGATGCGTTCGAGGACTTCGCTGCAGCGTTGCCGCCGATGACAGCACTGATGGGTCTGGATCTTGGTGAAAAGACAATCGGCGTTGCCGTGTCCGACCGGATGCGCGGGGTTGCCAGTCCGCTGGAAACCGTACGGCGCAAAAAATTTACCTTGGATTCCGCGCGTTTGATCGAGATTGTGACCGATCGTGAAATCGGTGGTATCTTACTGGGACTGCCGAAAAACATGGATGGGTCTGAGGGGCCGCGCTGCCAGTCGACACGGGCTTTTGCGCGAAATCTGTCCCGTTTGACCGATCTGCCCATTGGATTCTGGGACGAACGGCTCAGCACGGTTGCGGCAGAAAAAGCACTGCTGGAGGCGGATACGACACGAAAACGTCGCGGACAGGTTATTGATCACGTAGCCGCAGGTTATATCTTGCAAGGGGCGCTGGACAGGTTGCGCTTTTTGTAACGAGGTCGGAGACCGTCAATGACGAATATGGTGTGGAAACGGAATGAGGTCGAAAGCCCTTGCGTCCAGATCTGTGTCGTTCACCCGACTGAACGCATCTGCACCGGATGCTATCGCACGATTGACGAAATCACGCGCTGGTCCAAGATGGACAGCTCTGAGCGTGCAGAAATCATGGATGACTTGCCCGCGCGCAAACCCCGGCTTGCCAAACGGCGCGGCGGACGTGCGGGTCGCTTAAACGACTCCTGAGCAGTTAGCCCAGCTTATCTCGCGCGTCGATTTGCGCATGTCCGGCCAGCTTCGAAACAGGTTTATGCAATTCTTTGCAGAGCAGAACCGTCATCTCGGATCGCGTCGCCCGGTCATGTCGAACAGTTTCACTTTTTGGTTTCACACGCCGATTGTCAGACGCGGCGCGGCTTAACAGCTTTCCAAACAGAGCATTCAATTTCATCTTGTTATTCCCGCTAAATAACATTTCTGCCGCTGCGGATCGAAAGCGAGCTCCGAGGGGTTCTAGCTCGCGTCTTATGTAAGTGGTGACCCGCAGCGACAAAGTGTGGCTAAAGGTGTTTCCAACGAAAATTAGGGGGAAAACACTCAGGTCCAGATCGTATTTGACGCACCCGTCAGTAAAAACCCATAAACGCCTGAAGTTCCCTCACGTCATTATTAGGCGTTCAGGTCTGAGCAAAACGCAAATAACAAGTGTGCACTTTGCAACCCAACCATTGTTGGCGAATCATCATGAATTTCGCGAGCGCGATGCAGCGATCAATGCCCTGGGGATTGATCGCCGCCACCTTAAGCACACTGCGGGCTTATCCGGCAGCCAGCCAGGTTTTTGCGTTGTCGAACTCTTCAGACGGGAAAAACTGAGTCCGAGTGCCAAGAACATGACTGGCGACTTTTTGGGCCATATGCTGCCAGCTTTTGTCGCCAACAATCGCAGCTCGGTCCAACTGACCGATATGGCGACTGGCCAGCCGGAAATGCGCCGCTAACGCAGACAGTCCCTGCCATCCATCGAATTCCCGCAGGTCGATCAGCAAGCGAAACCCGTCGCGGTCCTGAAGCAAGCCATCCAGATCACGCTCTGCCTGCTGGTATTCCTCGGGGTCCAGTTTACCCAAAAGGCTGATCTGCACACTCGGCCCGCCCAAGTCGGTCACATGGATCGAGCCCAGCGACTCGCGCATCCAACGCCGGGCGGCTTCCAGATCAGCCAGATCAAACAATTGCACGGGACACGGCAGGATCGGGGCGGCCAGACGAACGCTGGTTTTCACCCAGCCCTGATCGGCAACTACTGCGATCCGGTCGAAGCCACGCCAATGACTGAGCCCCAGCTTGGTATCCGACCATGCAGCGCCCAGATCATACCCTTTGAATTCAGGCTGCACGATGGCCAGTAGACGCACCGTATCATTTTCGGTCAACGCGGCCTCGATCGCAGGAACCAAGGTGTTTGTGTAGTCGGCGCTTGTGACTTGCCCTGACAACTCGACTTCAATCAGGGCACCATCAGAATTCGTATGGACCTTAATCATACCTCAAAACCTCCAAAGCCAAATAATGACAGAAGGTTAGGCAGTTTTGATCCATTCGGCCACACCCCCGGTACATTCCGGTCGAAAATAGGCGATCATCCGTCCATCTGGTCCGGCTGTGGCCGCGTCAGCCCAGGGCGCAACACCATGCAGACAATGGCGGTGTAACAGGTAAGCTTCCCCCGGTACGGCAGGCAATTCGATCCTCGGGCAGGTCTCAAAAACCTCGCGTCGCGCGGCTTGGTAGATATCCGTCACATCTACTTCATGCAGAGCCTCGTCTGGTGTGCCACGCAACGCATCCCTGAAGGCAGAACCAAGAATATGATGGCTGCCTTCCCACAGCACCATGGGTGACGCATCCGCGCTGGCCTCGGTCAGGGGAATGCCCAATATCCACGCATGTGGCTCATCCACACGCCGACGACGATCCGGGCCCATTGGGCGCAAACCGTCCACATGGGCAGCATCCCTATTCCGGCGATACCGAGTGGCGGCTTCGTTTTCCCAACGCCGCGGGCGTGGGTAGCCCGGATAGATGACCGAAACCTGCCCTTTGTGCAGAGGTAAATCACCATAGTGTTCGCGAATGAACGACAGGGCCAGTCCGGTCAAAGGCCCAGACGACCCGACCCTGCCCTGCGGGTCATTGGGTAATGCATCCACGCCGATGAACCATGTTCCTTCACAATCCAACCATTCTGCATGTTCCGGGTCCGAAGTTGACGCCCGTGCGGCGGGCAACGCGTGACCAATCCATTCGGCAAGCGTTGGATCAAAAGGAAACTTGACCCAGCCCTTGGTCCAGAAATCACTCATAGCCCAACCGCCTTGCGCAGCATGTTTAGTGCAACCAGCGTCAGAAATACCGCAAAGACCCGCTTCAAGGGTTTCGGATCCATCGCATGGGCCAGTTTCACCCCCCAGGGCGCAGTCATCATTGTCATGGCAACAACGACCCCGAAAGCCACAAGATTGACCGCTCCGATGGTGAGCGGAGGCCGATGCTCGGGAGCGATTTCAAGAAACAGAAAACCGATAACAGACGGCACGGCAATGATCACACCAAAGCCTGCCGCTGTTGCGACGGCACGGTGGATCGGGGTGTTATAAAGGCTCATCAGCGGAACACCAAAACTGCCACCCCCGATCCCCATCAGAACCGAAAGAAAGCCTACCATGGGCGACAGAACTGCCCTTTTGATCCCCCCCGGCATAACATCGCCCAGTCGCCATTCAGCACGGCCCAGCCCAAGATACGCGCCAATCACCATACCCAGAACGCCAAACAAAGCCTGCAGGGCCTCGGTCCGCAGGGCGGAGGCGACCATAACGCCAACTATTGCGCCAACGACGATACCCGGTCCCCATCCACGCAGAATGTCCCAATCAACGGCACCCTTTTTGTTATGCGCCATAACTGAACGAACCGATGTCACAATGATCGTGGCAAGCGATGTCGCCAAACACAGCTGCATCAGTTGCGGGCCGCCATATCCGAGGGTTTGGAAGGCATAAAAGAACGCGGGGACAAGAACGATACCTCCGCCGACCCCAAGCAACCCTGCCAGAACGCCAGCCAGCGCTCCGATCACAAGCAAAAGGCCCAGCATCTGAGCCAGCAACATCGTCTCGGGCATTGTTCCCCCTGCCTGTTAAGCCTCTGCCATCGGCGCAATGTGGTCCAACGCCTGCAACATCACTTCGGGCCCTGCCCCCTTGTGCACGGCCCCTTCTGACAAGGCGCGCCGCCATGCACGGGCCCCGGGGCGGCCTGCAAAGAGACCGAGCATATGGCGCGTGATCTGGTGCAACCGCCCGCCTTTGGCAAGATGCTTATCAATATAGGGCACCATTTGTTGAACGATCGCAATCGGATCTCGCGCGTCTCCGACGCCAAAGATGCGCGGGTCAGCCTCTGACAGAATATCTCCGGGCTGGTGGTACGCGGCCCGTCCGATCATCACCCCATCCAGGCCTGCATCCAGATGAGCCTTCGCCGCGTCCAATGAAGCGATACCGCCATTGATCGAGATATGAAGGTCCGAAAACGCCGCCTTCATCCGGTGCACCAGATCATAGTCTAACGGAGGAATATCCCGGTTTTCCTTGGGGCTCAGCCCCTGCAACCAAGCCTTGCGTGCGTGGATTGTCACCCTTTGACAACCCGCGTTACGGATCTGGTCCAGAAATGCAGGCAGCACATCGTCAGGGTTTTGATCGTCAACCCCGATGCGGCACTTGACCGTAACGTCCACATCCACAGCCGCGCACATCGCGGACACGCATTCGGCAACACGGCCCGGATCTTTCATCAGAACCGCCCCAAACGTGCCCGATTGCACCCGGTCCGATGGGCAACCGCAATTGAGGTTGATCTCATCATATCCAGCTTCGGCCCCCAGCCGTGCGGCCTGCGCCAGTTCATCCGGGTCCGAACCGCCAAGCTGCAATGCCACCGGATGTTCCTCTGGCGAATACTCCAACAAGTGCATCGCCCCGCCTCGTACAAGCGCCGGCGCTGTCACCATTTCGGTGTACAACAAGGTCTCGGTGCTGAGCAGTCGATGGAAAAAGCGACAGTGTCGATCTGTCCAGTCCATCATCGGCGCAACGCTTAAACGCGCTGCTTTTTGTGCGTTGTTTTTCAAAGCGCCAGCTCCACAGCTCTAAACTCCATTGCGTGCGATATCCCCGGTTTTAGCCGTATCTCCTCGGGTTTTCCAAAGATCACGATTCGAGCGTTCTTGGGGTGTAACACATCGCGACGGCGCGAACAGCAGGCCGAAGGCACTGTGCGAGAAGCCAACGTCTCGTGACTGTCGTGGTCATACCAGACGTGACCGTCTCAAACCGGTTTGCGGTGCCTATGATCACAAAAGGCCAGCAGAGAAAAACGTATATTTTTAAACATTTACCCTCGAAGCGCGCTCGAATGCCCCTTGTTCCTGAGCGGTGTTTTCCTCTGCGGTGTTTTGATCAGAAAGCTCTTCCAGGCGCAAACCGAAGGTCGCCGGCGTTAGTTGACCAGCCCGGTTCAGCCCTTTGAATCGGGCATGCATAAACCGCTTTTTAGATACCTGATGCGGCTGCGTGTTACTCATGTAGTCAACATCAACCTGTCCTCCGGGGGCCAGAAATCCGTCCGCAAGTGCTGCTTGTAAAAGCGCTTCACCACGCTGCGTGCGGGTAATCACTGAATTGGTACCAGGATCCGTTACGGACCCTTCTCGGTCCGGCGTGGCATTGGGCCAGGTGTCAGCGGCCGCAATATCTGCGGCCTCGCCAATACCATCGGGACAAACCTTGCAGCGAAAAGGCAATGACCATTTGCTTTCGTCTTCGCCCCAAAAATCAAGATAATGAAAATCGCGACGTCGACCGTCATTTGTGGTGATTGTTGTCGGGCCCGGACACCCACGGCCACGGTACCGCAAGGCTGTGATATCTTGCATGAGTATGTCGTTGTCCGACAAAAAGCGGTTCATGGCCTGATCGGGCATAAAGCCGCCGCAGACAGGGGCCAGCATATACTTTATCAAGCGATTCACACGCGCATCCTTGTGCGCAAGATTGCGTATAGCGTTCAGATCACACGGCTTTGCAACAACGGCAAAGGGTTCGTTCCGGTCCAAAGCCGCAACCAGTCCAATCAGCGGTGCCGTCGGACCATAGCGAGACCCTGCCCCGCTCAAAACCTCTTCCATCGTTGTCGAAATCGTGGCCTCGCCAAAAGTCGGCTCTTGTTCCGAGGCTTTCACATGCAAGATGAACGAGACCCGCCCCGAGTATAGTAGGTATTGCGCCAGCGCGGTTAAGACACCTGCGGTAGAGCCCTCGTACCGCGTGTTGGCATCAACCGCCCAAGCCCGAGACAGGCTGTGATAAGGTCCCCAGACCAGGTCATCAAAGGGGGCGGCATTCGCTTCTTCGGATGGGATCGCCTCGCAACGCGCACCAGGGCAAACGTCGTAGACAAGGTCAACATCCGCCCGGGTCAGCTCGCCTCGAAGCTGCGGGCGCAGTTCTCCGTCCTGCGCCTTTTCCATATGCAGTTTTGCTGACCCAAGCACAGATTGGCAAAGACCGCAGCCAATGCACAATCCGTCCTTCAAAATCTTTGAAAAGCGTGTGTTGGGGTCCATGTTCTTCACTCAAAATCACCGAGGGCTATAACGGCACCATTCCGGCAGTTGGGTTTACATTGGACGATTGGGCCCCAAAAAGCCTTCAAGACAGGTACAGCCATCACCAACCCTCTCCCCAACTGCCCGAAATCAACCCCATTTGCTCAAGCTTCAGGATCACCTGATGAGCGCAGTTGTCGACTTCGACATTTTCGGTTTCGACGCTCAGTTCAG
>NZ_WQGJ01000005.1:0-352317 GCF_013034605.1 Ruegeria sp. HKCCA4633 | reverse complement strand
TGTGTCACCGCCGCTTCCGCAGCGTCCCAGCGCCTCAGCAGCGCCGGTGAAGGGGGTTCTAAGGTTTACTCCCAAAACCCGCAACCCAAAAAAACAAAAAATCAAAAGTTTTTTGAGTCACGCCTTAAAATTATTTAATTTCAAATACTTAAAGCAATCAACATACCGCTAAATCAGAGCTGAAAAGCTATACACGTTAACAAACCCTTTCTTCGAAAGTCTCGGCCAAACCACACCGCCACTACATCTAGAGCGCCAACAGAGCGCAGGCACAAGTCGGAGCGACTCGAGCCCACGATCCGACTCGAGGATTTCACCAAATCCCGAGCCAACTGACGAGTGAGAATCGAAGAACAGCCAAACTAACCCTGATCTTTTGACCTTACCCAAACCTCGTTCGTCTACCGCCAAACCCCTCAAGACCTGTCTTGCACATCTCCTTTGGATGGGGTCTGGTTCCCGTACTTTGTTGTCACACGCAGGATCAGTATGGCCCGTCACGTTCAGTTTCCTTTGGTCAGAACCGTTGGGTTTGACGGAGCGCTCGTCACATTTGCGGATATCATGTCAGAGAAGGCAAATTGTGCAGCGCTGGCATTCCGGTCCGAAGTAGACGGTCTGCAATGGGATGAAGTCACAGAGTCTTCGGCGTCTTTGGGCTCGACCTTTGTGCGTTTCGACACACAGCTCATTTCTCATCAGCAAATGCTTGAAAGACTCCAGTATCTTCTGGACCAAAAGGACTGGTACAACACACCCCTTCCAACAGGTCGCAAGCTGTGGCGCGTTCCAACAGTCTACGGAACCGATCTGGCGCCACAGCTGGACGACGCTGCCGCTGCCGCTGGCTTAACGCCGGAAGAGGCAATACGACGCCTTGGACAGTCGCGGGTGAGGGTTTTGACCATAGGGTTTGCGCCCGGACAGCCCTACCTTGGGCCACTGGGGCCCGAGTTCAATATTCCCCGACTGCAAAACCTGACCCCGATGGTGCCAGAGGGCGCGTTGGTTCTGGCGATCTCGCAATTCGTCTTGTTTTCCGGCCCAACACCAACCGGATGGCGGCATGTCGGACAAACCGCCTTTAGATGCTTTCGCCCGGAGAGGTCCGATACATTCCCGTTGAGCCCCGGTGACGAATTGCTGTTCACGCCAGTATCCCGTGAAAAGTTGGAGCATATCCGCGCCACCAATACAGACGGTACCGGTGGTGCCATCTGTGAGGAGATCGCACCATGAGTCTGATCGTCCATCGGATCGGCCCTTCATGTACAATCCAGGATCAGGGGCGTACCGGGTATCTGGACCAGGGTTTGTCGCGTTCTGGTGCCGCCGATATATTGGCCTTGCATGAAGGGGCTGCTTTACTGGGGCAGAGCCCGAACCTCGCAGCGCTCGAAATGGCCGGAATGGGCGGTGAGTTTGAGGTCACGCAAGACGTGCGCATTGCACTAACCGGTGCGCGGATGCAAACCAGCATCGACGGCAGCCCAGTGACCTGGAATGCGTCACATCAATTGACTGCCGGGCAACGAATGAACATTGGGGCAGCTGTACAGGGTAACTATGGCTATCTTCATCTCGGCGGCGGAATAGAGTCCGATGTTTTTCTGGGTTCGCGCTCGGCACATTTGACGGCGCGGATCGGTCGTGCGTTAGAACAAGGCGACAGGCTGACATGCGGACCAGATGCAGGCCAGACCGGGTTGAAACTAACGCCTGATGAACGGTTCGCGGGCGGAGAACTGCGTGTGGTGGCAAGCTTTCAGACCACACTGTTTGATCGCTCGACATTGGATCGCTTTGCCGCGACCACTTTCCGGCGCGGAACGCGCGCCAACCGGATGGGGATGCAAGTGGATAGCGACGGAGACGGGTTTGCGGCATCCGGTCAGCTGAACATTTTGTCCGAGGTGATCACCCCCGGCGATATTCAAATGACCGGCACAGGGGATCCGTTCATCCTGTTGCCGGAGTGCCAGACCACCGGGGGTTATCCTCGTATTGCAACCGTTTTGCCCTGCGATATGCCGCGCGCTGCACAAACGCCTGCCGGTGGTAAAATCCTTTTCAGATTTGTCAGCATGGACGAGGCAAGCGCGTTGCACACTGCCTTCCTGTCAGAACTTGCGCGCCTGCCCTCACGGGTCGAACCTCTGATCCGTGACCCGCACGACATTCAGGACCTGTTGTCCTACCAATTGATCGGCGGAGTGATCTCTGCCACCGACTAAGGAGAATTGCCGATGCCCAGCGTCGATCTGAATGCCGATATGGGGGAGAGTTTTGGCCCCTGGAAGATGGGCGATGACGAAAGCCTGTTGAAAATCATCACCTCCGCCAACATCGCCTGTGGTTTTCATGCAGGCGACCCGGATGTGATGGCGGCGACAATGCAACTTGCGACCGACAACAATGTGGGCATAGGTGCGCATCCCGGCTTTCCCGATCTGCAGGGCTTTGGCCGTAGGAACATGAAAGTGCCCCATAATGCGTTGCGCAATTTGGTGCGGTATCAGTTGGGCGCAGCAATGGGCATGGCCAAGGCGGTCGGCACCAAAGTTCGGCACCTCAAGCTGCACGGCGCGCTGGCCAATATGTGCTCGGTCGATATTGATATGGCGCGGGCCTGCTATCAGGGCGCTTTGGATGTGGACCCCGACATTATTGTCATGGTGCTTGCTGTGACAAAACAGGAAGATGCCGTGCGCGAGCTTGGGTGTAAATGGGTGGGCGAGATCTTTGCCGACCGCGCCTACAACGACGATGGCACCTTGGTGGACCGCAGCCTGCCCGGTGCCGTGATCCACGACGCTGATGTGGCTGGTCCACGCATTCTGAACATGGTCCGCGAAGGCGCTATCATCACTGAAAGCGGTAAGAGGCTAGAGACCTCCATCGACACGATTTGTCTGCATGGGGACGGACCAACTGCGGTTCAGATCGCCCGTTCCGTGAGGGAAAGCCTGATCGGCGGCGGCGTCGAGGTGACGAAGTTCGTCCGATAACCCTACACGCCTTTAATACTGCGCTGTCATGAAAAAAGGGCTGTGGAAAACCACAGCCCAGACCCAACAGGAGAGTATTTTGCCGAACCTTATGATGGTCCGATCATGAAACAGGTCACATTGCGGGCCTGTAACCGGCGGCACGCCAGATCGGCCTGCTCGCGGGTCATGCCTTGAAAAGTTGCATCGAAGCCGCGCGAGCTTTGGTTCACCTTGCGCAGCGTGCCCTCTAGCGTCGTCATTTCTGACAAAGCGGTTTTCAGCAGCACCTTCTCGGCCTCATATCGTGTGGTGTAACGCCCCACATTGACGCCCCACAGATGCCCGCCAGACGAAGAAAGTCGGGTGACCACCTCCTGCTCGGGCTCGGGCTGTTTGGCCGTTTCGGTCGACGCCAGTACCAGACCGGTCGGGCGCTGTGTCGGGCGGGTGCCCGGTGTTTGTTCAGACGTATTGGTCGGTGCGATATCCGCTTGGGCGATGGCAGCCGCAATGCCATTTGTGATCCGGTCGCGGTTCTGATCCGCAGTCGCCGCAACGGCACTTGCAACCTGCGTTGTCGCGCTTGGACGTACAACTGGGCGCAGACTTGTTTTGGGCGGTCCGCTTACACCCGCGACCTGTACGCCCAGTCCGGCATTTCCAGCATAAGCCGGGCGCGCCGGCTTGCGGATAGGCGCTCGCGATGGGGCGCGGCGGAAACCCAAATCCAACAGCTCGGCAACTTTGGCATTGCGCGATGCGCCCGACTTTCCGCCAAAGACGGTTGCGATGATCCGTTCATTTTTGCGCTTGGCCGACGCCACCAGGTTGAACCCCGCAGCGCGTGTATACCCGGTTTTGATTCCATCTGCCCCTTTGTACGCGGCCAACAGGCGACGGTTGGTATTCGGTACAGTCTTGATCCCTGCATGTGTCGATTGACGCGAGAACAGGTTATAATACTGCGGATAATCGTACAGCAGATGCCGTCCCAGCGTGGTCATGTCGCGCGCGGTGGACAAATGCCCCGACTCGGTCAGACCATGCGCGTTCTTGAAAGTCGTACGGCTCATGCCCATGGCCTTGGCAGTGCGTGTCATACGGCGCGCAAACGCGGCTTCGGACCCGCTGATGGCGATGCCGATAGCGGTTGCCGCGTCATTGGCTGATTTCACCGCTGCCGCGCGGATCAGATACCGGAAAGCAATCGTCTGCCCCGTTCGTAGACCCAACTTGGAAGGCGGCTCGGCCGCAGCCTTCTTGGTGATCCGTACAGGCGTATCCAGTGTAATCTCGCCATTTCGCACCGCTTCAAACGCGATGTACAGCGTCATCATCTTGGTCAGCGATGCCGGATGCAACCGCGTGTCAGCATTGCGCGAATGCAAAACCTCTCCGGTACGAGCGTCAATTACCATTGCCGCATAAGGTGCCGCGATGGATTTGAGTGGCGCAAACGCCAGCACACATAGCATCGCTATAAGGAATAAGCCCGTTCGGGCCGGAACTGTCCGCCGAATCTGCACGATCTTTGCCTCTGTCTGCCTCGCGCCGCCGGGTTTTCCCGGTCAGCAAAATTATTTTGATACCGACTAAGCTAACACAGAGGGGCCATGAAATAAACTGAAAGCTGCGCATTTCGCGGTTTCGTCATGCGCCCGCACAAGGCTATATGTTGATGACGTTCCAGCCCTGGCCCACCAGATGCGCGATTGTGGCAATGCTTTGCCGCCGCGCGGCTCGAAATTTGCAGAACTGCGGCCAATAGGCAACATTACCTCAGGCTGCTCACCAGATCAGCCAGATCACCCAAATCGCGCAGCTCGCGGAATCGGGGGCTTTCAACCGGGGCTTCGGCGTACTCAACCTCCCACACCAGACCGTGGGGCACGTAAACGCCCCAGCATCCGGCCTGAATCGGAGCCACCACATCCGAGCGCATGGAATTGCCAACCATCATTGCAGACGCCGGACCATCCCCGTGGGATTCAAAAATCGTCCGATAGGTATCCGAAGTCTTTTCCGAGACGATCTCGACCCCGTCGAACAAATCGCCCAGCCCTGACTGGGCCAATTTCCGTTCCTGATCGATTAGATCGCCCTTGGTGATGAGAATGACGCGATAAGCGTCAGTCACGTTCTCGACCGCTTCGCGCGCATGAGGCAGCAGCTCGATCGGATGCGCCAGCATCTCTTGCCCGGCTTCGATCAATTGCCGAATGACCGAGGCCGGAACACGGTCTTCTGTCACCTCGATGGCGGTTTCGATCATCGACAGAACAAACCCCTTTATCCCATATCCATAATGCCTGATGTTGCGTTTTTCGGCGGCCAGAAGACGCTCCATCAGGTGATCGCGGTCGGTGTGATCAGCCAGCAATTCGGCAAAATGGGCCTGTGTCAGCTGAAAAAACCGTTCGTTGTGCCAAAGGGTATCATCCGCATCAAACCCGATTGTGGTCAGTTTCTTCGTCATCCGATTTACGTTCGCTTGCTCTTTTCACCGGCTATCCCCACGTTATATAAGCGCCAAGATAAACCCCAAGCCTGAATCGGACAGTTGCACACGATGCTGGAAAAGACCTGGATGATGTCTGAGACCCCGGACGACGACGGTGACGCGTCTGTCCTGCTTCAGACGCGCCCAAAAACCAAGCGTCCGCCCTTGTATAAGGTGCTGTTGCTGAACGACGATTACACGCCAATGGAGTTTGTCGTGCACGTGCTAGAGCGTTTCTTTGGTATGACCCACGCTCAGGCGTTTGAAATCATGCTGACCGTTCACAAAAAGGGCGTGGCCGTTGTCGGCGTCTTCAGCCACGAGATTGCTGAGACCAAAGTTGGCCAGGTGATGGACTTTGCCCGCAGGCACCAACACCCGCTGCAATGCACCATGGAACGCGAAGAATAAGGCATCTCGCCTGACGCACCCTTCTCTTTTTTTTGCCGGAATTGCCCATGTCCCCACGTCTGGAACTTGCTTTGCAAAACGGCCTGTCGCTGTCGCAGCCTTTGACGGTGATTTGCCCGGTGCCAGAGCATGACCTTTCGACGCTTCCCCCCGGTGCGCAGGTGGTGCAACCGTTCAAACCCTTTCACGACTGTTTTGCCGCGCAAGGTTTTGACACAGTGCCCGAAGCAAAAAACCCCTGTCAGGATGCCATCGTGTTTTTGCCACGTGCCAAGGCGCTGGCGCGCGCGATGATCCAGCGGGCGTGTTCACGGGCTGCTGGGGTTGTCGTGGTCGATGGGGCCAAGACCGATGGGGTGGACAGCATATTGAAAGATGTGCGCAAGCGGATTGCTGTCGAAGGCCCCCTGTCCAAAGCACACGGCAAAATTTTCTGGTTTCAGGCCAACGCAGCTGCTTTGGAGGATTGGGCCGCGCCCGCCACACAGAAGGTCGGTGATTTTCAAACCGCGCCAGGCGTGTTTTCGGCAGATGGAGTCGATCCGGCTTCGGCCATGTCGTCAAATGTCTTGCCTGCCAAACTTGGCGCACGCGTCGCCGACCTTGGTGCAGGTTGGGGATATTTGTCAGCAGAGATCCTCAAACGTGACGACGTCAAGTCATTGCACCTGGTCGAGGCAGATCATGCCGCTCTGACCTGCGCGCGCAGAAACATCTTGGATTCAAGAGCACAGTTCTATTGGGCAGATGCAGTCAAATGGACCGCACCCGAGCCCATCGACACCGTCGTCATGAACCCCCCGTTTCACACCTCGCGCAGCGCGGACCCCGCGCTGGGTCAGGGATTTATCGTCGCTGCCGCACGCAATCTGACCCGCAACGGAACTCTGTGGATGGTCGCCAATCGCCACCTTCCCTACGAAACCACGCTGAACGAACATTTCGCTCAGGTCACTGAAATTGCCGGAGACAACCGGTTCAAGGTGCTTCAGGCCTCTCGCCCTCGGCGCTAAGGCTCGCTAACCTGCCCCCAATTCAGGAGGATTCGGATGTCCTTTTCCATCGCTGGCAAGACAGCAATCGTAACGGGCGGTGCCAACGGCATCGGTCTGGCTATTGGACGCCATTTCGCTGATGCAGGGGCAAATGTCATGTTCGCCGACATGGACGAAAAGCGTCTGATCGATGAGTTAGGCGGTCAGGCCGAGGACGGCAATATCCGCTATTTCGCGGGCGATTTGCGCGAAAAGCTGACCATAGCAAACCTGCTTTCTGCCACACTGGACGCTTTTGATCAGGTGGATATTCTGATCAACGGCGCGCGGCAGGTGATCCCATCTGATCCTCTGGACCCAGATGACGACTCGGTGCGTACTCTGCTGAACCAGAACCTGATGCCCGCCCTGCGGCTAAGCCAATTGGTTTCCAAGCGCATGATCAAACAGGCGGACGGGGATGAAGAAAACCCCGCCGGGTCGATCATCAACTTGTCTTCTATCGCAGCCCGCCGGACGCATCCCGACCTGATGGCCTATTCCGTGTCGACCGCGGCGCTGGATCAGATGACCCGATCCCTTGCAGTCGCGCTTGCTCCGAACCGTATTCGGGTCAATTCGATCGCACTGGGCTCGGTCATGAGCGCTTCGTTACAATCGAAACTCAAGGAAAACCGGGACTTCCGGGACGATATTGAAAAGCACACGCCGCTGGCCCGTATCGCTTCGGCGACAGAGCTGACCGAAACCGCGCAGTTTCTGGCGTCCGACGCAGCCGGTTTCATCACAGGTCAGATCCTGACAATCGACGGCGGGCGTACATTGCTTGACCCCGTAGCTGCCCCAGCCCACTAAGACACATGTTCGATACAGAAAAATCCACTGCCTCCGCCTGGTTCCGACAACTGCGCGACGATATTGTCTCTGCGTTCGAAGCCCTTGAAGACAGCCACGACACTGGACCGTTTTCCGATGCAAAACCCGGTCGGTTCGAGGTCAAAGAAACCGAGCGCCAATCTGAGGATGGTTCGGATGCAGGTGGCGGGCTGATGTCTGTGATGCATGGCGGTCGCGTGTTCGAGAAAGTTGGCGTCAATGTCTCGACCGTCTTCGGCACATTGGGTGAACGCGCACAGCACGCGATGGCGGCGCGCAAAGGTATCCCCGGCATGACCGAGGATCCCCGCTTCTGGGCTTCGGGGATCAGTCTCGTGGCCCATATGCAAAATCCCCATGTCCCTGCGGTGCACATGAACACACGCATGTTCTGGACGCCGCACGCCTGGTGGTTTGGTGGGGGCTCGGACCTGAACCCCTGTATCGAATATGACGAAGACACACGCCATTTCCACTCCACCCAAAAAGCTCATCTGGACCCGCACGGCGTCGCACACTATCCGCGCCTGAAAGACTGGGCGGACGAGTATTTCTATATTCCTCATCGCAAGCGTGCACGAGGCGTGGGTGGGATTTTCATGGATGACTACTGCACCGGGGAATGGCAGGCCGATTTTGCCCTGACCCAGGATATCGGTCGTGCATTCCTGCCCGCCTTCTTGCCATTGGTTGAAAAGCGTCGCTTGCAGGGTTTCACAGACGCGGACAAGAACACCCAACTCGTGCATCGCGGTCTGTATGCGGAATACAACCTGGTCTACGACCGCGGCACAAAATTTGGGCTGGAAACCGGGCATGACCCGGATGCGGTTCTGATGAGCCTGCCGCCGATGGCGAAATGGGTCTGACGCTCAGAACGTGTCCATGATGAAGTTGTCGTAACAGTAGTTCTGTGCCGACGATGCCGACATGTTGGCACCGACCTTTCGAACCGTTATTGAGTATCCCGGCTTGGTATCCGCGCCGGGTGGCGGTGTCAGAGAAAACTGAACTGTCCGGACACCGGGTTCATAAGCACGATAAATATAGATCCGTTGATTGTTCGGCACGCCCAAAGTTCGGATCGCATAGTCGCCGATACCGCACCAGTAATTCACGGGCGCTGACGAGCCTACAGCCTTGACCTCATAAACCCCATCCGGCAGCGCCGTGATCTCTGTGCGAAATTGAGGGCGGACATACAGGCCAAAACCGACAGCCTCGGCAATTGCAGGTGCCAACACCAGAGCAGTTGAGGCAAAAACCTTAAGAAAACGCATAATCCAGCATCCCGTAAAAATGCTCCCTTCTCATTAACATAGCCAGGTCAGCGCCCGAGTAAAGCGCTGCACCCTCGAGATGAGGACGGCGTGGGCGCGGTTAAGAAATTCTTCTACCCATATCGCTGGAAAAGGGTACACTGTGATTAAGGTTTTGGTTCACATTGCAAAGTTGGCCTGTCCCGTTGAGCAAGAGCTTCCCCAAAGACTGGTTTGATTTTCCGCCCGAGAAATATGCCGATCTGGGCGCGATGTTCTATCTTGCCGGGCTGACGAAGACTCATCAAAAACGCAATCTGGCACAGGTTCTCTATGCATTCGAAACTCCATTTCGCCTGGGCCAGTACCATATCTTCCGGCAAGACGGTTTTCCCCGTGGCTTTGTTACCTTTGCCGGGCTCAGCCCCGAGGCCGAGTACCGCTATGCGGTACAGGAAAAACCACTGAAGGATACCGATTTTACCAGTGGTCCTTCCTTCTGGATCGTCGATCTGGTGGCCCCGTTTGGACAAACAAGCCAGATTGTTGATATCCTTAAACAAGAGATCCCACATCCACGTGTGCGAACAAACCGGATGGACAGCGACATGACACGCAACCGGATCGTCGAATGGACGCGGGATCAGGCGGGCGAGGTCCATATGCGCCTGTATCGGAAACGAGAATTTGAACAGGTGTTGCAGCAAGGCGAAGGTTAAGTGGTCTCGGTAACAATCACAGGCGAATTGACCGGAAACGTGACCGGATCCCCGCCGAATGTGGCGATGGGACAGCCGACGCTGGACAATGGCACATTCACACCAACGACCCAGACCTGGACGATTGCAACACCCCCCGCCAACGGTACTGCCTCGATTGATCCAAACACTGGCGAGTGGACCTATGCGGTCGACCCGACCTTTTTTGACAGCTTGGACAACGGCGAAGTCGTTTTCGATACCTTCTTCATCAGCGTTACTGGCACCACACAAGTGGGGCCCTTTACCCTGCCGTTTTCCAACAACCCGGACCCGGTTGCAGTCACGATCAGGATCGAAGGTGTGTGCTTTGCAGCCGGGACTTTGATCGAGACCGAAGACGGTCCAAAGGTCATCGAAACGCTGGACGTAGGTCACAAGGTTGCTACCGCGGATCACGGGCTGCAACCCATTCGCTGGATCGAAAGCAGTGTGATACCTCGCGAACGATTATGCGCCGAGCCTGCGATGCGGCCTGTGCGCATTTCAGCAGGAAGTCTGGGGTCGAACTCACCCCGTCGGGATCTTCTGGTTTCGCAACAGCACCGCATTCTGGTGAAGGGCCCGAAAGTGGAACTGCTGTTCGGTGCCGCCGAGGCGCTGGTGGCTGCAAAGCATCTATGCGACTGGCCGGGTATTTATGTGGATACCTCGGTAGAGGCGATTGAGTACCTGCATATATTGTTGGATCGTCATGAAATTCTGAATGCAGAAGGGCTGCAAGCTGAAAGCCTGTTTCTGGGGGAAGAAGCGCTTTACACGCTGTCTTCCGACGCGCTTCGGGAACTGGCTGCAATCTTTCCAGACCGGCCAGCTTCGGGTCACACCGGGTTTGGCCGCGCCGCGCGTTTGATACTGCGCGAACATGAGGCGCGCGCGCTTACCTGAGATTACTGGCCCGGCGCGATACGCCCGCCGACATCCTGAGGAGCCAGGGCAACCGTCTTAATAATCGCGTGACATGGGCTGCCCACCTGCAAGTTTAATGCCGCCACTGATCGACGTGTGACGCGCGCCAGAACACTACCTGCAGGGGTCGTGACGGACACAATTGCGCCAGGCCCCTCGCCCGATCGGATCGAGGCCACCGTACCGCTGAGCACGTTCAGTGCAGACAATCCCTCGGGCTTTTGGTTTGACAAGATCACCTCTTGCGCCGGGATGCGGATGCGCAATTGCGCCCCTACGTCATGCGCAATGCGTGGCAGGAACAATCTTGCGCCGTTGGCATTCAACTCTGTCAGCCCGTCAGTGTGATGCTGCACGACCTGAACTTCCAAAACGGCCCCAACTGCGCGAACCCCGGCCGGGGCAACCGAAGGATCGGCTAAAACCTCGGAAGCGGGCCCATGGCGCACGGCTTTTCCGTCTTGAAGTGCAACAACCGAGGTCGCCAGACGCGCGACCTCGGCCGCCGAGTGGGTTACATAGAGAATAGGAACAGATACCTCATCCCTGAGACGTTCGAAATACGGCAGAATCTCTGCTTTCCGCGCCTCGTCCAACGCGGCCAGAGGTTCATCTGCAAGGATCAGACGCGGGCTCGCCAGCAGCGCACGCCCAATGGCCACGCGTTGTTTTTCGCCCCCTGACAACCCGGCTGGTCGGCGATCCAGCAGGTGGCCAATGCCCAGCATTTCGATGACCTTTTCGGGGTCTTCCCGCTGCGCCCTTTTGGGGGCAAACCAGCGACCGTAGGCCAGATTTTGGCGTACGGTCAGATGAGGGAATAGCCGCCCTTCCTGAAAGATATACCCTAACCGCCGCCGGTGTGGCGGCAGCCATTGCCCGTGACCCGTGTCGAAAAGAACCCAATCCTCGACCGCAACGCGACCCGCCTGAGGTCGCAGCAGCCCGGCCACCGCATTGACGATGGTCGTCTTGCCCGACCCGGACCGCCCGAACAAGACAGTCACTCCGGGCGGTGCGTCAAAGCTGACATCCAGATCCAGATCCGACAAATGATGATGCACCCGAACGGAAAGACTCATGATCCGGCCACCCGTGCGGCAGCGCGCCGTCCTACGTATTCTGACAAAAGAAGGGCGCTCATCGCGATAACGATTGAGATAAGGACCAACCGCGTTGCAGCCGACTCGCCGCCCGGAACCTGCAAGAATGCATAGACTGCTGACGGAAGCGTTTGGGTCTGGCCCGGAATGTTAGACACAAACGTGATGGTTGCACCAAATTCGCCCATTGCCTTGGCAAAAGCTAGAATGGCCCCGGCTATGACCCCAGGAAGGATCATCGGCAAAGTCACGGTCACAAAAACCATCGGGCGCGACGCCCCCAGCGTGGCCCCGGCTTGCTCTAGTTTTGGATCCACAGCCTCGATCGACAACCGTATGGCCCGGACCATTAAGGGGAATGCCATGATCCCTGCAGCCAGCGCCGCCCCGGTCCAGCGAAACGCGACAACTATCCCGAACTCTGCCAGAACACGCCCAAGAGGTCCCTGAACTCCAAAGGTCAGCAACAACAGATAGCCCGTAACAACAGGTGGCAGGATTAACGGCAAATGCACCAGACCATTTAGGACCTGCCGGCCGGGAAACCTCCAGCGGGCCAGCGCGTAGGCTACGAAAATCCCAAACGGCAACGTCGCCAGCGTCGCCCAGAACGACACGCGCAAAGACAGCTTTAACGCTTCAATTTCGGCAGGGCCCAACCAGTCCACGTGGATCACCCACCCGGCAGGGAAAACCCCTGCTCCTGAAAAACGGACAACGCCGCAGCGCTGCGCAGATGGTCCAAAAAGGCTTGTGCTCCACCCTGTGCAGATGATGTGACGGCCGCAGGATATATTATCTCAGGATGCAGGTCGTCGGGAATGGTCGCCAAAACACTGACCCGCGTTTCCACCTGTGCGTCTGATCGATACACAATACCCAAGGGTGCAGCCCCTGCCGCCACAAGTGCCAAAGCAGCGCGCACGTTGTCGGTCTGCGCAACATGGTCCTGTAATGCGTCCCATTGGTTCAGGCCTTGCAACGCGGCTTTGCCGTAGATACCTGCTGGCACGGCATCAACCAAGGCCATCGCCAAAAATCCGCCGTTCAATTCGGCCTTTAGGTCGTGACCAGGTTGGATCTCTCCCCAACTTGCTCGGCCTGTCGCACCAATCACAACCAGCCCATTGCCCAGCAAATCCACCCGCGAATTTGCCCGGATCAAATCGTCCTGCTCCAATATGTCCATCCAATCAGGATTCGCCGAGATGAACACGTCGGCAGGCGCGCCCTGCTGAATTTGGCGCGCTAGCACCGACGAGGCCGCGTAAGAGACCGTGACACGGTGCCCCGTTTCCGTTTCATAGCTTGCAGCAATCTCATCCAGCGCTGTCTTCAGACTCGCCGCTGCAAAAACCAAAACACCCTCGGCCCCGGCTCGGACCGGTGCCAACGCCAAAACACCTAAGACCAGTGCCACCATCCAGAAACGGCGGGTGAAGGTTAAGGTCATGTACACTCCCGACCGGAAAATTGCAGTCCCTTCGGGAATATCGGAGGGCGCAGGCCCCGCGCAAGCGCATTTGAGAAATTACCGAGATCGATGCCGCTGCGTTGCAGAAAGTCCAAAAGGGTCAAGGCGTCCATTGGACATGACCATCATCACGCCGCACATATCCGGATATGCGACGGAACGGGATTAAACCGTGTTCAGATATCCAGACGGGCAAGGCAACACGGGTTGGCCAAAGAATAGAATTCAAGAAAATCACTCAGACCCTCTTGCACCCGCCCGCAGGCTTGGCTACATGCAGCGTCACGGGTGATTAGCTCAGTTGGTAGAGCGCTTCGTTTACACCGAAGATGTCGGGAGTTCGAGTCTCTCATCACCCACCATTCTCTTCATTTTCAATGGTTTACTCAGGGTCTTGTAACGAGAACTTGGAGACCATTTGAGGATGAATGTAAGGGAATCGAAACCTCAAAACCGTGTTGGACTACCCGGAGGATTGTTCCTCAGAGGTAAAGGGTATGCTCTTAGGGTCGCTGTACCGACTGAGTACCAAGACATTGTTGGCAAACGAGAGATCGTCCGAGGCTTAGGAACTCAGGACCTAGCCGAAGCATTGAAGCGCCGTCCAAGAGTGCTTGAGGAAATCCTTGAAGCGATCACCGAAGGACAAACACCGTCTCAAGCAATTCGCCCGAACATTCCAAAACAGGGGAATACTGTGAGAGATACCGCCGACAGGTGGTTAGTTGAATCGGACGGGATAAATAACAGCACAAAGGTTAGATACCGCCAACACCTTAGGACATTTGAGGCGTACTCTGGGAACATACTGGTCACAGACATTAACCGCTCTCTGGCACTGGGCTTCATTGAGCACCTTAAGGCCACTCCCTCAAAGCGAACTGGGCAACCACTCTCGAGCCGCTCTCTTCAATCATGCCAATCTTGCTTAGCTTCCTATTGGCGTGTGCTGGACCACTGGGGGTTGGTTGATCCCGATATGCGGAATCCCTTTGGCTCTCTCCTGAGACGTGTAGCCGGTCAAAGAAAGAAGAAGGACCCACGGATTAAGAAACTGAGGCCTGTCACTAGAGGTGAAGCTCAAAAGCTGCTGCAGTACATCGCTGGCAATAATGGCCTCAAATATCAGTTCGAGATGTATGTCACAGTAAGACTGCTTTGGGTTACTGGATGCAGACTCAATGAAATCTGCTCGAGGTATTTGAAGGACATTGAGGACAGAGGAGACCACATCAAAATCAGCATCCCTCAAAGCAAGACAGAAGCCGGAATAAGGGATGTCATGATCGTTGGCGCTGAGGATTGTCAACTACTCCGGGAAGCTACCAAAATGGCAACGATAGTAGAACCAAGTTGTCCAGAGAATATCGGTAGATTGTTTCCTCGTATTGCATTGGGTGGCTACGATAGCTTGAGTAAAGCTACGTGTTCTGGGTATGTCCCGTTAGATGTGAGCGGCGTAAGATACACTGAAAGCCTGGGTTCCAGAGTGTATTCAGTGATGTTGCTTGTGCACAATTAGTGAATGAAAGTTCCGACCTTCGGAAAGGCCAAAAATTGAAACGTTTGATAGTACATATTGGTTGGGAAAAAACGGGTACAACATCACTTCAAGCCTTTATGAGCAATAATTGTGACAAACTTGAAAACGTTGGAGTCCACTACCCTAATGACCGCCACTTGACATTTGTTCAAGGCAATGGGCATTTCCCGCTGGCCGGAGCTCTGACGAACCAGAACAAACAAAGGGAATTCATCGCGGAACATAAGAAAATTGATGGACAAGTTATACTTTCCGATTTTGCTTCTCATCTAAAAGTTGTCAATAAAACCACAGTGATTTCTTGCGAGCATCTCTCCAGCAGAGTGGGCTCTGAGAATGAAATTAAGCTGTTGAAAGATAGCATTGATGCCACGGGCTACGAGGTAAAAGTTGTTTGCTATATTCGTGATCCGGTGAGTTTAGCCAAATCATCGCATTCTACGGCAGTCAAAGTCAGTAAGCGCGACAAACTAAACTGGGATCGCGTAGACCCGCAGAATGAGTACTTTAATCCAGTTCACCGGCTTCGTAGGTGGGCCGAGGTTTTTGGAAAAGAAAATGTAACTGTACGGGAATACCTGCCTAGCAAATTGGTCGGCGGAGATATTTGCTCTGATTTTTGTGAATTGATCGGTGTCGACTCTCAAGATTTTGCAATTCCAGATCGGCTTAATACTGCTCTTTCTCTAGATCACTTGGAAATATTGCGTCGTTGTAATTTTTTCTTGCCAACGCCTGCCGAAGATATGGCATCTTGGCGAAAGAGTAATACTACGAGAGCAATATTGAGAAAGGTCAGGCCGGATAGAGAAAACGTTGAGCTGAGTCACCCCATACCAGTTGGGGTATTAGATAGATTCTCAAAGGCTTGTGACGAAATTGAAAGTGAATTTTTGCCGGAAGGGCTGTCTGAAAACTGGCGTAGAACAAAGCAGCCACTAGAAAACGAATCCGACAAAGATCTGCCGGAAACTGCCTCGGAACTGGAAAGTCTTTCAGCGGAATGGTTAGTTTGCCTCGCGAAAAAAACTCAGGAGCTTCAGCAGGAGCGGGACAAGGCTATTTCCGAGCGGGACAAGGCTATTTCCGAGCGTGACCAAGCAAGAAGGCACCCTTGGGTGTATTTCAAGCACGCCGCAAAATTGCGTTTCCGGCAAAAATAGTGACCCAAAGTCGACTTGGAAATGGATTGGATTGTGTGCCGCAATCCTCACTGAACTCGGTGGCTATTTGGGTGTCAGATCTTGATCTCGCTGCATAGCAACGCACGCTGTGTTGCGTTGTGCCTTTTGGTGCATCTTTCGATAGTCGACTCAACGGCAACACACGTATTTCATGTGATTGAACGCGCTTAGTGGCAGTGGAATTCAGTGCTTTGATTAGTCGAATTGGTGGTGCAAAGCGCTGCGTTTGCACCACAGATGTGTCGGGAGTTCGAAACTCTCATCGCCCGTCATCTACCCTTCAAACTCAAGCAGAAATGCCAGCCTGACCAAACCCGGCCTAAAGAAAGTTGGCAATTACCCAGCGCATCTATCGCGAATAAAACCCTTCACGAAGCTCTTGCCGCAAGCGCAAACGCTCGGGGTATTCCTTCAAAAACTGTTCGGGTGGTTTGCCTTCCCAAACTTGCGCGTAAACCCGCATCTTGTTTCCGCCGTAGATCTTTGCAAGATCTTCATTTGAATAGCCGCGCGCCCAAAGATCGTCCGTTATCGCCGCAAGGATTTTGGCAAGTTCACCGTTACCAGTTGCCCCTTTGTTGAAGGCGTCGATCATATAGCCGCCGTCATCGTACATGCTCGCGTTTGCAGTTGCGAACTGTACGACTAATTCCAGCGAAAACATGTCGTCCGTTGCGATTCCAACATGGTCGACGCCGACAAGCTGGACATAGTAATCAATCATATCAGCGGCCTGCTCGGGTGAGATATCCTCGGGCCAAACGCCGTCCATCATCCATTCTGTGAACGTCGGGGAAACGTAGCCACCAGACTTGGCCGCGCGCAGCGCCTCATCATCGGGAATGGCGCGATAACACCCTTTTGGCGTCGCATTGGGCCCATTCGCATACAACCCTGCAGGAACCGAGTGCGTGTAGACATAGGGCACCCCGGGGTAGTTCTCATCCATGTAATCCATGGCGTCATTGGCCGTTTTCGAACCCGTATGGCTTAGGTCGAGCAGTATGCCAAACCTGACCATTTCATCAATAACTGACTTCCCCCACGGGGTCAGACCAATGTCGCGACCGTTATAGGCCGCCAACTGCCCAGAACCAGTCCGGAAAATGTCATTGTAAGCCAGGATCATACTTTTGATCCCCATATCCTTGAGCACTGCCATCTTCCTCAGGTCGCCGTCCAGAATCGTGGCCGTTTGGCTGTTCCAAATAACCGCTGTTTTGCCCTGTATGTGGGCAGCTTCAATGTCGCGGGTTTCATTCACGATGAGGTAGTTTTCCGGTTGCTGGGCCATTGCAGCACGGAAGTGGTAATGTTGATCAAGAAAGGTGTCGAAAGACATATCCGCAGCAGCCAGCGTCATCTCATGCCCAGTGATGCCGTTTTCCCGCGCACGCGCGAAGTAAGTGTGAAGCTGCTCGTCTTCGGTCCAGCCAGTGCCATAGGGGCTGGCCAACATGCCGAGGACAATTGTGTCCTGCACAAACTGCTTCGCCTCTTCTGACGCCTCCCACGTCTTGCTTTCCTCGCTCGCATGTAACGCGCCGGCAAAAGTGATCGCTATGGCGCTTACGGCCAATAGGGTCTTCATGACAGAGCCTCCTCAGTTGATTTGTTTTGCCGCCGCATGAACACCCCTCAGAAAACGATCCGGGTTCTGAGGCCGAACAGCGTGATGCTGTCCTGAGTGGGGTTCAGCAGCGGGTTGGAAATGAACTGCACCGATGGTGTGATCTGAAACCCCGGTGAGATTGAAAAACGGTAGAAAGCTTCAAGCGTGAACTGTGTCCCGTCGATGCCCCTGGCTTCGGCCCAGTTCAGGCCAAGACCGGCCAGATCGGTATTGCGACCATAATACCCCAGACCGACAGATATCGACCGATCGTAAAGAGCTGCCGTTCCTTTTGAGGCCCCCGCCCGAAAGAACGGCATCCACTTGTTGTCGACAAACCAGGCCGCAGAAAACGCCGCGCCATAGTCTTCCGCTCGGCTGCCATCGTCAGCCGCATCTGCATGCCAGAGGGTCAGATGGACATTGTCGAAATAGATACGATCAAAGCCGGAAGTGTACCCAAGTTCGAGTGATTTGAAGAGATTGCCGTCGCTGAACACATCGAAATTAGGGTCAGACGGGTCGGCGTTCGCGTCTGAAACGCTCGCTACGGCATAGACAGTCTCGCTAAGCTTCAAACCACCCGCAATTCCCAATCCTTGATTGGGTGTATTGATCGTCGGGTTGGTGTTGAATGACAGGTTCTGGAATCCGCTGTAGGGACTGACCAGCCCATAGATGTCCACGAAGTCCGTGACGTCAATCTGCCCGACTTGCAGCGTCCACGCGCCGTTCGCAGCCCTTTGGGTCCAGAACAGGTTTGTCAGCAGTAGTCCATTATCATTAAAGGCTGTGCCCGTGATCGAAAGCGCTCCACCATCCAGCCCAAGGAACTGCGGGGCCACATCGGTATAGCTGTGCCGGTATTCAATCTTGAATGTCAGAGAACCCAGTTCAGTTGCCTGCCAGTTGCCGTAGAACCGAGCAATTCCGCTGGCCGCTTCGCCGGTGCCCAGATCAGCATTCGTGGTTTGGCCCAACGCCAAGTAATCAATGTTGAAACGAAACCCGCCCTCAGCCAGTCGGTCCTTCCACCCGAACCAACCTGGCGCGATGTTACGCGGAAAATCCGATCTGTATTGCGGATCGGTCAGGCCGTCGCCGGGCTCAAGATCAGCCCCAACAGAAGAAGGTCCGGAAAGCCCTTGCGCCGATACCGCGCCAGCAGATGCAATTACCGATGCAGCAAGCAGGTTTCTTATCATTCGGACGCTCTTGCCCCGCCCGTCTTGCGATTGCCCGCCGCGCGAATGCGATCAGCAGCACGCTGTTTCCACTCCAGCCTGTCTGTCTCGGTTTCCAGCGTTTCAACACTGTCCGTTTCAAGCTGGAAGGTCGCGTTCATGGGCATAACGCCGTCCACGACCATCATGTTTTGAACAGACGGATCAATGGTCAGCGTTCCCGTCAATCGTACGGGTTCATGGAAATAGCTGGGGGTCCAATCCTCATTTAAACGCACGCGGATCATCTGGTTGGGAGGCGGCGGAGGCATGTGACTGCACATCCCGCGTTCCGGCACCAGATACGCCACAGGTCGCCCGTCGGGATCGCTGGGGGCTGGAATAGCAAAGCCCGCGACAGTGATTGTCTGGCCGTCTAACTGCGGATTTCCGTTCGTCCCGGCCTTTCTTCGACGCTCCATCACAACTTCACGCTGATCGAGCAGCCAGTCGATATCAATTTCATCTGCGGCCAAAGCGTCCTCGGTCTCAGCCAGCAGTTCTTGCCATTTCTGCCGTTCTTCTTCGCTGCCATGATCCTGCTGCAGCCTGCCGCGCAGTCGTACAACAAACAGAACATCGTCGAACTGTTCAGGGCTGAGATCGCGATAAGGGTCTTCAAAGATCTGCGCGGACGGGTCTGGAAGATCCGCCCAATCCAACGCAACCCCAGGCGCTGCAAAAGTGGGCGGGGCACACCACACCAACCCTGCGATGACCGCGATGCAAAACCAATGACGCATGAATACTCTCCGGCTGCGCTTTTAACTATTCCAGCGTGTTCTTGTATATCACACCATCCTTCATAATCAGACGGATCGTTTCAGGGCTGTCCGGTCTCGGGTCCGCTCCAAACCACTGATCACCGGTTCCAACGACCGAAAAATCCTCTAGCGGGTTTCCGTCGATCAACAGGATATCAGCATAAGCGCCTTCTTCGATCACTCCAAGCTTTCCTGTCGTATAAGGGTTCATGAAATCGCCCGACAAAGCAACGACTTCACCACCTGTCGAGGTCAGCGTCACCATCGAAGTATACGGACCGAAAAACTCATTGTTCAGGTGTTTCTCGTAGGCAATCTGGATGTTACATGCTTCCACCGAGCCAACACAGTCCGTCTGGAACCCTCGCTTCACCGGGCATTCCTTCATATTGTCGATGTAGCCCGCAAATGTGGCCGAGGCGGATTTTGCTTTGGCAAGGCTGGACGGGACGTTTGCCACCGCAGGAATATCAAGCAAACCGGGATCGAAGGCCGTCAGGTTCGTGGTTATGTAGGCCCCTTTTTCGTTCATGACCTGAGCGATTTCACAATCGAACGAGAAACCATGTTCGATCGACATCACGCCTGCATCAAGCGCATTCAGGATTGCTTCTTTCCGATACGAATGCGCCATGACATAGCTGCCGTATTCATTTGCGACTTGAACAGCTGCTTTGATTTCCTCTGGTGATCCAGCCAGCAGTTGCCATGGATCAAAAGCCGAAACCACGCCACCGGATTGCATGAATTTCAACTGCGTTGCACCCATTCGAAAGTTGTTGCGCGCGTATTTATAAACGTCATCGACACCGCTAATCTCTTGCGCCAAGTTCAGACGGCTCATGTTCGTTTCAGAGCCCGGTGGTGCAGTGAAATTGGCGAAGTCTGCGTGGCCACCCCGTGTTCCGATAAATGCTCCGGAAGGATAGTACCGGGGGCCGTCGATTTGCCCTGCGTCAATGGCCCTTCGCAGCCCACCATTGGCACCACCCGCATCCCTCACAGTGGTGAACCCCTGCATGAGATACATCTCAGCCATCCGTGCACCGTGAATGGCGAAATCTTCCCACGTCGTGTTGGCTTCCATCGCCGGCAGCGTAGGCCCCATAAGCATGAGATGCGCATGCAGCTCAATAAATCCGGGCGTCAGTGTCCGTCCTCCACCGTCAATAACCGTAGCATTAGGAGCATCGATCGCGTCAGTTGAAACGGACTTGATCAGGTTACCTTCGACCAGAACACTGGCGTTTTCCATGCGCTGCTCATTCACGCCATCGAAGACATGGACCACTCTAATCTGGAGCTAAAACTGGGTGTAAGACTCGACTGCGAACCATCAACCTCCCAGGTGAATTGGGACCATGTGAATGATCAGGTAGATATCAATTCTGGTATGAGATGCTCGTTGCGGGTCATTTGGGCGTCAAGGTCAGAGTATAGCTTTTGTTTTTTGAACGTAGGGTGGTCAGTGACGTGGCCGTGCACTTTTTCGTGCGATGTCTGATTGCCTCATTGCCAGAGCGGATCGGTCTACACGCCAGTTTCACACCTTCCGGCCTCATTCGTCTTGTAGCGCCTAGCCCGCATCGGAGCGGAGAAGTACAGTCAATACTCGGCGGTGAATACGATGTAGATCGTAATCGGTCAGTTCTAACCCCTCAGTCATCCGCGCTTTGAATGATTGAAAGTCTCCGTGAGTAATCTCGTCACGGTTTTTGTCTTCTCCGGCAAGTTGCTGCGCGAGTTTTTCCTTTCGGAAGTCCAGCAGAAAACGGGAAAAACGAGCGTTCAATTCAGAGTATTGAGGGGACTCCTCGATAGGCGATTTGTTTTTCATCAGTTCGGTATCCGATAGCCATGGAACTGCCCGAGCGGTTTTGCTGGGCAAGTACAACAATCTGGTCAGCTTTTGCGTGTGACGCGTATGAGACGATTTAGTTCCATGGCCACAGTCTTGAGATTTTCTGGTCTTGGTCAATAGCGTGAATGTTATCGATGGTCGCCCAACGCAGAACAATCTCAAAACTCTACAGGAATCTTATTTATTTTTTTCAAAGCCTTAAGAATCTGTGGGCATTAAAGACCGTTCAAATGGGCGCAAAATCAACCCTACGGGCTATTTATACCCACCCACACACAAAAAACCACGAACGGCTTGGGCTATCCGCACTTGGAATGCCCGCAACTGCGGCAGGTCATGCAACCCTCGATCATCACCATGTCATACTGGCCACAGGACGGGCAGGCCTTGCCGCGTGGTGCATCCATGTTGACGACCTGCGCCTGAGGGTCTGATTTCAATCCCATGCCCTCACCTTCGAGGAAGCCAATATTGATCATGTGCTGCTCGATCACACCGCCAATCGCCGCCAAAATGGACGGGATGTATTTCCCTTGCACCCAGGCCCCGCCACGCGGGTCGAACACGGCTTTCAGCTCTTCAACCACAAAGGACACATCCCCACCGCGACGGAACACGGCCGAGATCATCCGCGTCAGTGCAAGCGTCCAGGCATAATGCTCCATGTTCTTCGAGTTGATGAACACCTCGAAGGGGCGGCGGCGACCTCCGATGACGATATCGTTGATGGTCAGATAAATCGCGTGCTCGCTGTCGGGCCATTTCAGTTTGTATGTGGACCCTTCCAACGCCTGCGGACGGTCCAGCGGTTCAGACATGTAAATCACGTCTCCGCCATCAACCTCATGCGGTGCATCTGCGCTTTCTCCGGGCGCTTTGTCGTCGCTTTCCGAAACGGTCAGGACCGAGCCGGTCACATCATTCGGGCGATAGGTTGTGCAGCCTTTACAGCCCTGATCCCAAGCCTGCATGTAGACGCCTTTAAAGGCATCAAAGCTGATATCCTCGGGGCAGTTGATCGTCTTGGAAATCGAACTGTCGATCCATTTCTGCGCCGCCGCCTGCATCTTGACGTGATCGGACGGAGACAAAGTTTGCGCGTTGACGAAATAGTCCGGCAGTTCTGTGTCACCGAACTTGTCGCGCCACATCTGCACCGCGTAATCCACGACCTCTTCTTCGGTCCGCGAACCGTCTTTCTGCAACACCTTGCGCGTGTAGGCATAGGCAAAGACCGGTTCGATTCCCGACGACACATTGCCCGCGTACAAAGAGATCGTCCCAGTCGGCGCAATCGAGGTCAGAAGCGCGTTGCGGATGCCGTGTTCGCGGATCGCATCACGCACATCCTCGTCCATCTGAAGCATCGTGCCGCTGGCCAGATATTTCTCGGCGTTGAACAGGGGGAACGCCCCTTTTTCCTTCGCCAAGTCGACCGACGCCAGATACGCGGCGCGGGCGATTGCGTGCAACCAGCGCTCGGTCTGACGCGCCGCCTCGTCCGAGCCATAGCGCAAGCCCAGCATCAGCAGTGCATCCGCCAGACCGGTTACGCCAAGACCGATGCGACGCTTGTCCTGGGCCTCGGCCTCTTGCTCGACCAGCGGAAATTTCGAGGCATCCACCACGTTGTCCATCATCCGAACAGCGGTGGCGACAAGCTTTTGCAAAGCCTCCTCGTCCAGATGGGCTGCGTCCTCAAACGGGTCCGCGACCAGCCGCGCCAAGTTGATCGAGCCCAACAGACACGCGCCATAAGGTGGCAGAGGTTGCTCGCCACACGGGTTGGTGGCGGCGATGGTCTCAACGTAGCTGAGGTTGTTGGCCTGATTGATGCGGTCGATGAAAATCACGCCCGGCTCGGCATAGTCATAGGTCGCCTGCATGATCTTGTTCCACAGATCACGCGCCTGAACGGTGTGATAGACCTTGTCGTCAAACACCAGCTCCCACGGGCCATCGGCCTTGACGGCCTCCATAAACGGGTCCGTCACCAAGACAGACATGTTGAACATGCGCAGACGGGCCGGATCGGACTTTGCGGTGATGAACTGTTCGATATCGGGATGGTCGCAGCGCATGGTCGCCATCATCGCCCCGCGGCGTGATCCTGCGGACATGATCGTGCGGCACATCGCATCCCACACATCCATGAAACTCAGCGGGCCCGAGGCATCCGCTGCAACGCCTTTGACGTCGGCACCACGTGGTCGGATGGTCGAGAAATCATACCCGATCCCACCGCCCTGCTGCATGGTCAGCGCGGCCTCTTTCAACATGTCGAAAATACCGCCCATGCTGTCGGGCACTGTGCCCATGACGAAGCAGTTGAACAGAGTCACCTGCCGCGCGGTACCCGCGCCCGCCGTGATCCGCCCCGCAGGCAGGTATTTGAAGTCCTCTAGCGCCTGATAGAACTCTTCTTCCCAATGAGCAGGGTCCTTTTCGACCCGCGCCAGATCGCGGGCAACACGCCGCCAACTGTCTTCGACCGTCTGATCGATGGGTGTGCCGTCCGCTTGTTTAAAGCGGTATTTCATGTCCCAGATCTGCTCGGCGATGGGGGCGGCAAAGCGGCTCATTGGTGATTCCCTGTTCTGAAAGAGGTATCCAGAGTACCCTAAATCACACCCAGACCACAACACCTTGATGACTGCGTACGACGAGCTACAATATAAAGATCGGCCTTGGGACGACTCTGTGGGAAAACTGTGGATAAGTACGTAAACCTCATAAAACTGTCGGTCGGATCGGAAAACGTCGACACACTGATGGCCTGGCAAGACAGCAGAAAGCCCCTGTATCAGGACGGCTGTCCGCGTCATGTGACCCGCATGTGGCCCAAGCGTGAGGCAGAGATTCTAAATGGCGGCTCGATCTATTGGGTGATCAAAGGCGTGATCCAGTGTCGTCAGCGCATCCTGCGATTGGATGAGGTGATCGGAGAGGACGGCATCCGCCGGTGTGCCATTGTGCTAGACCCCGAGGTCCATCGGACTCAGAACGCCCTGAAGCGCCCGTTTCAGGGATGGCGTTATCTCAAGCCTGAGGACACACCAGCTGATTTGCCCAAAAACCGCGAGCAGGACGATGCCCTGCCCGATGATTTGAACCGCGCGCTGGCAGAGATAGGCGTGCTTTAACGCAGCCGATCCAGCAGGTCAGACAGAACCGCCTTCTCTGCAGCGTCGTACTTCGCAACCCGGCTACGCCACAGCGTGGCCTGCGATTGCAGGATCAGACCGTCAGACAGGATCTTCAGGTGGTTGGCCCGCAGCGTTTCGCCGGTCGAGGTGATATCGGCGATCGCCTCTGCGGTTTCGTTCATCACCGTGCCTTCTGTCGCGCCCTGGCTATCGACCAGCGTGTAATCCGCGACGCCTGAATCGGTCAGGAACTCGCGCACCAGCCGGTGATACTTGGTCGCAATCCGAAGGCGGTGGCCATGGGTTTTGCGAAACGCCGCCGCCGCAGCATCAAGATCATCAAGCGTATCAACGTCCACCCAGCAGGCCGGCGTTGCAATGATCAGATCCGCCTTGCCGAAGCCCAGCTGCGAGATCTCTTCCAACTGCTGTTCCCAACGCGGCAGTTTCTCGTGCACCAGATCAATACCGGTGACACCCAGATGAATCCGCCCCGCCGCCAGTTCGCGCGGGATTTCTCCGGCAGACAGCAGAACCAGCGAGACCCCATCGATCCCTTCGACCTTGCCTGCATATTCCCGGTCTGATCCGCTGCGGGACAAAGCAATGCCGCGCTTTTCGAACCACGAGAAGGTCTTTTCCATCAACCGCCCCTTCGAGGGCACGCCCAGTTTAAGGCTCATTGCGCGCCCTCCTCGATCTCCAGCATCAAGTCGGGCCGCAGCACGCCCCCAACGGCCGGGATTTCGGCCCCGTTGCCCAGTTGCCGGGTCAGCGCATCATAACGCCCGCCGGTCGCGATCGGAGGCAGATCGGGTCGGCCTTCGGCGTAAAAACCGAAAACGAACCCGTCGTAATATTCCATCGAGGTCCGGCCATAGGCGGCCTCGAAATCCAAGCGCGCGACGTCGACACCACGCGCCTGCAACGCAGCCACGCGGGCCTCCAGCCGGTCCAGCGCCGGCGTGATCTGCGGCAAATCCACAGCCACGTCGCGCAGTTGTTCCAACGCAAAGGGCATGGTCTCGCGTACATTCAGCAGCGTTTCCAGGCCGACAAGCTCACTATCAGAAATCGGCGGGGTCTCACGATCCTCGCGCAAAGCTTCGATACGCGCCTCGATTTCCGAGGCCCGACGTTTTCCGATCATAGGTGCGTCAAACACCATCGGTTCGGTGGCGTTCAGCAGATCAGACCGCAACTCGGGCTCTGGCGTTCGGCCCGCATAGCGGTCCAGCAAAACACGGAACCGGCGTGGCCGCCACAGATGGCGCATCAGCGCGGCCTTGCGACGTTCGGTCGTGCGCAACCCGGCCACAGCGGCCGTCAGGATACCAATATCCCCGGTGGCCGCACGCAACGGCAAGCCGCGCAGTTGCAGCGCAAAAAGCGAGAAGACCTCGGCATCGGCCCCGGCAGGATCGTTCCGGTCGAACACCTCATAGCCAACCTGAATGTATTCATTGGCCCGGTCCGGGTCGTGTTCCTGCCGCCTGAAAACCTCACCCGAATAGGTATAGCGCGCGGGCTCGGCCCCATCGCTCATGTGCATCTGCACCACTGGCAAAGTGAAATCCGGGCGCAGCATCTGTTCACCACGCAGGGCGTCCGACGTCACATAGGCGCGCGCGCGAATGTCTTCGCCGTACAGATCCAGCAGTGTTTCTGCCGGCTGCAACAGGGGCGTGTCCACGACCTGAGCGCCAGCCGCCTCAAACCGGACACGCATCATTGCGGCGCGGGCCTGTATCTGGGAACGGTTGGGCATGGGTCAGTCCTGACTGTCCAGAATTTCGCGCACCTTCGCGACAAGATCACCGCGCGGCACTTCGAACTGACTGGGGCGTTCTTTCCATTCCTCCAGCGTCGCGCTTTCGGCGATTTTGGCACCAAGGATCAAGTCCTTGATCTGCACGATGCCATTGGCTTTTTCGTCACCGCCTTCGATCACCGCAATCGGAGAGTTCCGCTTGTCCGCGTATTTCAGCTGATTGCCGAAGTTCTTGGGATTGCCCAGGTAGACCTCGGCGCGAATGCCAGCATTGCGCAGTTCCGCCACCATGGCCTGATAGTCGGCCATACGGTCGCGATCCATCACGGTGACAACCACAGGCCCCTGAGCCTGCGCGCCGATCCGGCCTTTTTCGCGCAACGCGGCCAGCAGACGGTCAACGCCTATCGAGATACCGGTCGCAGGTACTTCCTGCCCGGTGAAGCGTTTGACCAGATCGTCATAGCGACCACCGCCAGAGACAGACCCGAATTGTCGCTTGCGGCCTTTCTCGTCGAAAATCTCAAAGGTGAGTTCAGCCTCATAGACCGGCCCAGTGTAATAACCCAGACCACGCACGACCGAAGGGTCAATCTCGATCCGGTCCGAACCATAGCCACCTGCATCCAGCAGCGCGCCAATCTGTTCCAACTCGGCGATGCCATCCGCGCCGATCTTGCTGTTGCCCACAGCGGCGCGCAGGTTGGCCAGCGTCCCAGCAGTATCCGCAGCCTTTGAGGTCAAAAACGCAATCACGGGCTCGGCCTGATCGTCGCTCAGACCCACGCCGTCGATAAACGCACCTGAGGCATCCAACCGGCCCTTGGTCAGCAACTCACGCACACCAGCCTGACCCACCTTATCGAACTTGTCGATGGTGCGCAGAACGTTGTCGCGCGCGGCGGCGTCCTCGCCCAGACCCATCGCCTCCAACACGCCGTTCAGAACCTTGCGGTTGTTGACCCGGACCAGATAGTCGCCACGCGGAATACCTACAGTCTCGAGCGTGTCCGACAGCATCGCACAGATTTCAGCGTCTGCAGCCATCGAGGCCGTGCCGACCGTATCCGCGTCGCACTGATAAAACTGACGATAGCGCCCCGGCCCCGGCTTTTCGTTGCGCCAGACCGGACCCATCGCATAACGGCGATAGGGCGTCGGCAGATCGTTGCGGTGTTGTGCGTAGACGCGGGCCAACGGAGCGGTCAGGTCGTAGCGCAGGGCCATCCAATCGCCATTGCCGCCCTCGTCAAACTCCTGCCAGGCAAAGACGCCTTCGTTTGGGCGATCCACGTCGGGCAGGAACTTGCCCAGCGCCTCGACTGTCTCAACCGCGCTGCTTTCCAAGGCGTCAAACCCGTAACGATGATAGACACCCGCAATTGTCCGCAGCATCTCGGTGCGCTGCGTGACTTCCTCGCCGAAATAGTCGCGGAACCCTTTTGGCGTTACGGCCTTGGGGCGGGGCTGTTTCTTGGGCTTGGCCATGTGGGGCGTCCTCGGGAGTGTCCTTGTTCCGCGCGCGGTCTATCCCATGGCCCGCATCGGGGCAAGGCGCGCTTTCTCTGGCCATGGCGGCACAGGGTCGCTATGACCGGCGCATCAAGGAGAGCCCCATGCAGCATCTGGAAGAGCAGATCGCCCATCTGACCCGTACCGTGGAAGAACTGAACACGGTTGTGACCACGCAACAGTCCGAGATCGATCGCCTGACGCGTCGGGTCGAAATGCTGTTGCAACGCGAAGCAGAGCGCGCGCAAGAAGGTTCAGGCGGCGTTGTCTTTGGTGACGAACGACCGCCGCACTACTAAAATCCTACAGTCCCAGCGTCGTCTTGACGGCGTTGTCCACGACACCACCCAAAAGCGCGTTTTCATCACCGGCGCAGCCGTCTTTCAAAGCTGCCAAAAAAGTTTCGCGCAGCGCGGCCTTATCCTCATCCGACGCGGCATGTGCCTCGATATCGACCTGACGGTTGTACAGCGACAGGGCCGTCATTTTACCAACAACCTCCAGAATGTATTCTTCGTTCCCGTCGGCTTCTTCAATGACCGAGGTACAAGTGTGATACATAAGCGGCAGCGCTTCTTGCATCATCTGTTCAGCCTCTTCGTCGGCGAAAGCCATCCCGGGGATTGTGAAGATTCCGGCGGCGACAATCACTTTAAGCGAGTTAAAACGCATCTTTTTGCTCCTCCACTCACTTGGAATTTGCGCCAATCAGCGCACCAGCCACCGCGCCTGCGGCGGCGCCCTTGCCGTCACCAATCAAGGCACCGACACCCGCGCCGATTACAGCGCCCTTGATCGTGTTTTCTTTTTTCTTGTCATCCGCCAAGCTGGCTGAGGCTGAAACCAAAGCCAGCGACGCAGCGGCACCAAATACAACTTTTCTTAACGTGAGACCTGCAATCGCCATATCAACGCCCTCCCGTAGCATGACTTAAAGACATCTCTGTCAGTTCAGCCTACCCAGACGCCAACTATCTGGCAACAAAACGGCGTCAGATCTCTTCGACGGTCATAACGCCTTCCAGGGATTTGATCGCGCCCTTGATCTGTGGGTTGATCGGGAACGCGCGCCCCAGATCCATTTCAACTTCACCCGGCAGGCTTGGATCCATCAAAAGCAACTGGATTGGGCCCCGCGCAGCACCTTTGGTAGCGGCGGCTGCGTCTTCCAACACCTTGGCGACGGTTGGTACAGCCTGCGCTTCGTCGACAAAGATACGCAACCCGGTTGCCCCAGCCTCGGCCACAAGAGAATCCGCAGGTCCCACCGAACGCCCCAGCAGCTTAAGCTGATCAGCTTCCATCGTTGCCTCGGCGGTCAGCACCACTTGAGCGCCGGTTTCCAGAAACTCGCGACATTTCTCCAAGGTGTCTGAAAACAGCGTGACCTCATAAGCGCCAGTTGGGTCCGAGAGCTGCGCAAAAGCAAAGCGGTTGCCCTTGGCCGATTTCCGTTCCTGCCGTCCGGCGACAACACCGGCCATCTTGGCGATCAGTGGGCCAGAGCGGGCCTTTTCCATCACCTCATCCAACGTCAGGACCTGTTTTCGCTTCAGCGCGGGCATATAATCGTCCAACGGGTGTCCCGATAGGTAGAATCCAATCGCCTTAAATTCCTCGCTCAACCGTTCAGCAGGCAGCCAGTCCGGCGTCGGCGAAAGGCGAGGTTCAGGCAGGTCATCACCGGCTTCACCAAACAGAGACACCTGGTTCGAGTTCTTTTGTTCATGAATCGCCGCCGAATACTGCACCAGACGATCAAGGCTTTCGAACACACGGCGGCGGTTTTTGTCGAGCTCGTCAAACGCCCCGGCCCGCGCCAACATTTCCAACGGGCGTTTGCCGACTTTCTTCAGATCCACACGCCGCGCAAAGTCGAACAGGTTGACGAACGGTTTTTCGCTCTTTTCATCCTGCGCGCCTCCGGCGCGACGCCCCTCGACCACAAGGTTCATCGCCTCGACGCCCACGTTTTTCAGCGCGCCCAGCGCATAAACCAATTCACCGTTCACTACATCGAACGTCGCGATGGAACGATTCACACATGGCGGCACGTAGGGCAGTTCCAGCCCCTTGCGAACTTCTTCGAAGTAAACCGCCAGCTTGTCGGTCAGATGGATATCGCAGTTCATGACACCCGCCATGAACTCGACCGGGTGGTTCGCCTTCAGCCAGCCGGTCTGATAACTGACCACCGCATACGCGGCCGCGTGGGACTTGTTGAAGCCGTAGTTGGCGAATTTCTCCAGCAGGTCGAAAACCTCGCTGGCCTTCTTGGCATCCACGCCATTCTCGCCCGCGCCTTTTTCAAACTTGGGGCGCTCAGCGTCCATCGCCTCCTTGATCTTCTTACCCATCGCACGACGCAACAGATCAGCACCGCCTAGGCTGTATCCCGCCATGACCTGTGCGATCTGCATCACCTGTTCCTGATAAACGATGATGCCCTGCGTTTCCTCAAGGATATGGTCGATCAGTGGGTGAACCGAAGTGATTTTGCGAAGACCGTTCTTAACTTCGCAATAGGTCGGGATGTTTTCCATCGGACCCGGACGGTACAGCGCCACCAGGGCCACGATATCCTCGATACATGTGGGCTTCATACGCTTGAGCGCGTCCATCATGCCCGAGGATTCCACCTGGAACACTGCCACCGTCTTGGCTGCCGAGTAGAGCTTATACGTCGCCTCATCGTCCAGCGGGATAGCGTTGATCTGGTTCTCAGCCCCTTCAGCGGGTTCGTAAAGCTCGGTGCCATCAGCAGCAATGTGCAGTGGGCGACCGGACTTGAAGATCAGGTCCATGGCGTTCTGGATCACGGTCAGCGTTTTCAGACCCAGAAAGTCGAACTTCACCAAACCGGCCTGTTCCACCCATTTCATGTTGAACTGGGTCGCCGGCATGTCCGAGCGCGGGTCCTGATACAAAGGCACCAGCGCGTCCAAAGGCCGATCCCCGATTACAACGCCCGCTGCGTGGGTCGACGCGTTGCGTAGCAATCCTTCGACCTGTTGGCCGTAGGTCAGAAGGCGATCTACCACCTCTTCGTTCCGCGCCTCTTCCCGCAGGCGTGGCTCGTCTTTCAGCGCTTTTTCAATGGAAACAGGTTTGACGCCCTCAACTGGGATCATCTTGGACAAACGGTCCACCTGCCCGTAAGGCATCTGCAAAACCCGCCCGATATCGCGCACGGCGGCCTTCGACAATAGCGCACCAAAGGTGATGATCTGCCCCACCTTGTCGCGCCCGTATTTCTGCTGCACGTAACGGATCACCTCTTCTCGGCGGTCCATGCAGAAGTCGATATCGAAATCCGGCATCGACACCCGCTCGGGGTTCAGGAAGCGTTCGAACAGCAGCGAATAGCGCAACGGGTCAAGGTCGGTGATTGTGAGCGCATAGGCCACCAATGAGCCCGCACCCGAGCCCCGCCCCGGACCAACCGGAATGTCGTGATCCTTTGCCCATTGAATAAAGTCCGCAACGATCAGGAAGTAGCCGGGAAAGCCCATTCCTTCGATAATGCCAAGTTCGAATTCCAAACGTTCCTGATATTCCTCTGGCGTCACAGCGTGCGGGATCACAGCCAGACGTTTCTGCAACCCCTCGTTGGCGATACGGCGCAGTTCGGCCACCTCGTCATCTGCAAATTTTGGCAGGATCGGATCCCGGCGATAGGCCATAAAGGCGCAGCGTTTGGCGATCTCAACCGTGTTCTCGATCGCTTCCGGCAAGTCTGCGAACAGAGTCACCATCTCTTGCTGCGACTTGAAATAGTGCTGCGCGGTCAGTCGGCGGCGGCCTTCTTGCTGATCGACATAAGCCCCTTCGGCGATACAGATCAGCGCATCATGCGCTTCATACATATCCGAGGTTGGGAAATAGACGTCATTGGTAGCAACCAACGGCAGGTTTTTGGTATAAGCCATCTCAACATGGCCACGCTCGGTCAGCCGTTCTGCTTCCGGCTGGCCATCTTCACCCGGATGACGCTGAAGTTCGATATAAAGGCGATCCGGGAACATGCCCGCCAACCGATCCACCAGCGCCTCAGCCGCCGGACGTTGACCCTGTTGCAGCAGCATCCCAACCGGTCCGTCTGGACCGCCGGTCAAGCAAATCAAACCGTCCGACCGATCCGCAAGCTCGTCCAAAGTGACCTGCGGCAGCTGTCCACCTTTGTCCACGTAAAGGCAGGAACTCAGCTTCATCAGGTTTTCATACCCAGCCTCGGACTGCGCCAGCAAAACCAAAGGCGCGGGTACTTTGGGCTTTTCGCCGGGCTGAGCCTGCACGTAAGTCAAGTCAACCTGACAACCCATGATCGGCTGAACACCCGCTCCGCTTGCCGTGACCGAGAACTCCAAGGCCGAGAACATCGAATTGGTGTCTGTCACAGCGACGGCGGGCATCTCCATCTTCTCGCAAAGGGCAGGTAGCTTTTTCAGCCGCACGGCGCCCTCCAAAAGGGAGTATTCGGTGTGAACGCGGAGGTGAATGAATCGAGGATTGCTGCTCATGCCGCCTACGCTATCTCAGCCAGGCGCGCTGCAAAAGCGGGAACCGTGGCTTTGGAATGCATAAAAAATCGGCGCTGATTATTCGGCTTTTTCAGAAGGTGCTTCGGGATTGAGTGCCCGTCGCATTCAAAAAGCACTTTATTTACAAGCGCCTGCCTTTTACACAAAAGCAGGAAAAGCATGCTGCGCGTTCCAAATGGTACATCATATAGGCAGTTTTTCTTGCCAGATAAGCCGCGCAGTTTCTAACATCTTACGGCAAGCACTTCGCCCGCCGCTCTTTCTACGTCGCATCGAAGGAGGGTCCAATGGGCGCAACAGGGTAACGCGACGGGTTTCTCGAATGAATATCACGTTTCTTCTGAACGGAGAGACAGTGGAGCTGGCGGATATCGATCCAACGGCGACCCTGCTGGATTGGCTACGCGAGGATCGCGGCCTGACCGGCACCAAGGAAGGCTGCAACGAAGGCGATTGCGGGGCCTGCACCGTCATGGTCACGGATGTAGACGGCCATAAGGCCCTGAATTCCTGCATTCTGTTTCTTCCGCAATTGCACGGCAAAGCCGTCCGCACCGTCGAAGGTGCCAGGGGCCCGAATGGCGAAGCCCACCCGGTACAACAGGCGATGGTGGACCTGCACGGATCTCAATGCGGGTTCTGCACCCCCGGCTTTGTAATGTCGATGGTCGCCAGTCATGCAAATGGCGCAACAGATCACGACACCCAGCTTGCAGGGAACCTGTGCCGCTGCACCGGTTACGCCCCAATCATCCGCGCTGCCAAAACCGCCGAGGCTGAACCAACCCCAAAATGGATCACTGACGACCGGTCCTTCTCTTGTTCACAAATACCTCGGGGGGAGGCCGCAGGCCAGGGGGCAGAGCCCCCCTTCCTCCCCAACAGCGCTGACGAACTGGCGTCTCTGTTTGCCGAGCACCCTAGCGCCACCCTGGTTGCCGGCGCAACCGATGTAGGTCTTTGGGTCACCAAGCAGCTGCGTGATCTGGACCCGGTCATATTCCTCAACCGTTGTGATGACTTGAAAGAAATCACGATCACCGATACCGAAGCCCGCTTCGGTGCAATGGTCGACATGAACCGCATGGGAGAGGCCCTGGCCGACCTTCACCCGTCCTATGCCGAAATGATCCGACGCTACGCCAGCGTTCAGGTGCGCCATGCAGCGACCGTCGGCGGCAACATCGCAAATGGTTCGCCCATAGGGGACAATCCACCTGCGCTTATTGCGCTGGGTGCAAACCTACACCTGCGCAAAGGCGATGAGCGGCGCTCGATCCCCTTGGAAGAGTTCTTCATTGACTATGGCAAGCAGGATCGTGCCCCGGGTGAATTCGTCGAATCCGTCAGCTTCCCACGTCAGCCTGACAGGCTGAAGGCATACAAGCTCAGCAAACGGTTCGATCAGGATATCTCGGCCGTTTGCGGCTGTTTCAATATCACTGTTTCGGACGGCACCGTCACACAGGCGCGTATCGCGTTTGGCGGCATGGCCGGTATTCCGAAACGGGCAACCCATGTCGAGGCCGCACTGATCGGCAAACCCTGGACACGCGAGACCGTTGCGGCCGCGCTGCCATATTTTGCCGAGGACTATTCACCACTCACGGACATGCGCGCCTCGGCCATCTATCGTCTGGAAACGGCCAAAGCGATGCTGGAACGCTATTTCCTCGAAGACCAGGGCGAGATCACCAACGTGCTGGAGGTGTCGGCATGAGCGTGACCAAACCCCTCCCCCACGACGCGGCGCCGCTGCATGTGTCCGGCTCGGCGCGATATGTGGATGACATCCCGACACCCAAAGGCACGCTGCATCTGGCATTTGGTATCAGCCCGATTGCCAAGGGTAATATCACCGCAATGGATCTGTCGGGAGTAAAGGCCGCCGAAGGTGTTGTGATGGTGATGACGGCCGAGGACCTGCCTTTCGCCAACGACGTCTCGCCCTCGATCCATGATGAACCACTGCTGTCGGACGGCACGGTTCACTATATCGGCCAGCCCGTATTTCTGGTCGTCGCCACCAGCCATCTGGCCGCGCGCAAGGCCGCGCGCCTGGGCAAGATCGACTATGCCGAGGACACACCGATCCTGACGGTTGAAGAGGCGCTGGCCGCGGATAGCCGGTTCGAGGATGGCCCACGTGTTTACGCCAAAGGCGATGCGGATGCCGCCATCGCAGGTGCAGCACATGTGATCGAAGGCACGTTCGAACTTGGCGGGCAGGAGCACTTCTACCTCGAAGGCCAGGCTGCACTGGCCGTGCCAAATGAAGGCGCGGATATGTTGGTGCACAGTTCCACACAACACCCGACCGAAATTCAGCACAAAGTAGCGGACGCTTTGGGTGTCCCCATGCACGCTGTCCGGGTTGAAACCCGCCGGATGGGCGGCGGCTTTGGCGGCAAGGAAAGCCAAGGCAACGCGCTGGCTGTCGCTTGCGCCATAGCCGCGCGCGCCACAGGCAAAGCCTGCAAGATGCGCTATGACCGCGACGATGACATGATCATCACCGGCAAGCGCCATGCCTTCCGCATTTCCTATAAGGCCGGGTTCGATGAGCATGGGCATATTCAGGGCGTATCGTTCCTTCATTACGCCATCTGCGGATGGGCGCAGGACCTGTCTCTGCCCGTCGCCGACCGCGCCATGCTGCATTCGGACAATGCCTATCTGCTGCCCAACGCAAGGATCGAAAGCCACCGGTTGAAAACCAACACCCAATCCGCCACCGCCTATCGCGGCTTTGGCGGCCCGCAGGGGATGGTCGGGATCGAGCGGGTGATGGACCACGCCGCGCATAAACTGGGGCTGGACCCGGTCGAGCTGCGCCGCCGGAACTACTATGAACCCGCGCATGCGGTTGCTGAGGTCGCACCAACAGAGAAGCTTCTGGGCCATCCCGACCCGCATGAGGACCTGACCAGCCGCGGCGCGGTTGAAACCGGGAACGCGCCGGTGCGTCCCCTTCCTGCTGGTGGCAACACGACGCCCTACGGCATGGAGGTCAGCGATTTCGAACTGCACGAAATGACCGATGCACTGCTGAAATCCAGCGACTACTCCGCGCGCAAGGCGGCTATTGGAGAGTGGAACGCCAAAAACAGCGTTATCAAAAAAGGCATCGCCTTCTCTCCGGTCAAGTTCGGGATTTCCTTCACTCTGACTCACCTCAATCAGGCGGGTGCGCTGGTGCATGTATATCAGGACGGCTCGGTCCACCTAAACCATGGCGGCACCGAAATGGGTCAGGGACTGTTCCAGAAAGTGGCGCAAGTCGCAGCCTCGCGCTTTGGCATCCCATTGGAGATGGTGAAAATCACCGCCACGGATACAGCCAAGGTGCCCAATACCTCGGCCACGGCGGCGTCCTCGGGCAGTGATCTGAACGGCATGGCAGTGAAAGCCGCTTGTGATACGATCCGCGACCGGATGGCAGACTATCTGGCGGAACGGCATCAGGCTGATCCGTCGACGGTCAGTTTCTCCGATGGTCACGTAATGGTTGGGGAAGAAAAGTACACTTTTGCCGAAGCCGCAGCGCTGGCCTATCAGGGCCGGATAAGCTTGTCGGCAACCGGTTTTTACAAAACGCCCAAGATCGAATGGGACCGAATCGCAGGGCGCGGACGCCCGTTTTTCTACTTCGCCTATGGCGCGTCGGTCACCGAGGTAGCCGTCGATACTCTGACCGGTGAAAACCGCATTCTACGCACGGATATCCTGCATGACGCGGGCGCATCGCTGAACCCGGCGCTGGATATCGGGCAGGTCGAAGGCGGTTACGTGCAAGGCGCGGGTTGGCTGACGACCGAGGAACTGGTCTGGGATGACAAGGGCAACCTGCGCACACATGCGCCTTCGACCTACAAGATTCCTGCCTGCTCTGACCGGCCTGACATTTTCAATGTCGCGCTTTGGGATGGCGAGAACCGCGAAGACACGATCTATCGCTCGAAAGCGGTTGGCGAACCGCCCTTCATGTTGGGCATCTCAGCATGGTTGGCCCTGTCCAACGCGGTTGCGGCATGTGGCGATACCTACCCCGCGCTCGACGCACCTGCCACGGCTGAAGAAGTCTGGCGCGGTGTCCAAAGGATGAAGGGAGGCATCTGATGGGATTTGACCTGGAGGCTTTGAGGGAGGCGGTCGAAACCCATGGACGAGTGGTCCGGGTGGTTATTGCCGGCATCAAAGGATCGTCCCCGCGCGAGGTTGGCGCAGCCATGCTTGTCTGGAAGGACGGACAGTCCGGCACCATCGGCGGAGGGACGCTGGAATATCAGGCGGCCGAAGCGGCGCGGGCGCAAACCCGGTCTTCGCGTCTAACCCATCACGCGCTTGGGCCTGGGATGGGACAATGTTGCGGTGGCGCGGTTTCGCTGCTCAGCGAGGTCTATGACCGCGCGGCGCTGGAAACGCTGGATGAAACACTCATCGCACGTGCCACATCTGGCGAAGAGATGCCGCTGTCGGTCAAACGAGTGCTGGCAACCGCGCGTGGTCAGGGGATCACACCTGAACCCCAGATGGTTGACGGCTGGATGATTGAGCCAGTGCACAAACCAAACCGGAACCTTTGGATTTGGGGTGCCGGTCATGTCGGACGGGCTTTGGTGGATGTTCTCTCACCGCTGCCCGACCTTGCGATCACCTGGATCGACACCGGCTTGGATCGGTTTCCCGACACGATTGCCGCCGGAGTTACCTCGGTTCCAGCTACCAAACCGGCCGAACTGGTTCGACACGCACCGACCGATGCCGAGCATCTTGTGCTGACCTATTCACACAATTTGGACCTGGAGCTGTGCAACAGGCTGCTTTTACATGATTTCCGCTTTGCGGGACTGATCGGCTCGGCTACGAAATGGGCGCGATTCCGGTCGCGGCTGGCGGCCCTTGGGCACTCGCCCGAGCGGATCAGCCGGATCACCTGTCCAATTGGTGATCCGAACCTGGGCAAACACCCGCAGATGATCGCCGTCGGCGTCGCCGCGCAGCTGTTGCGCCCGGCCCGGCAGAACGAGTTGAAGAAGGACCTGAGCGCGTGACCACTCCACTTCTGAGCCTGCAAGGGCTGACCAAAGCCTATCCCGGTGTCGTGGCCAATGATCAGGTGTCTTTTGACATCGGCGAGGGCGAAGTTCACGCCCTGCTGGGGGAAAACGGCGCGGGCAAATCCACGCTGGTCAAGATTATCTATGGGTTGGTGAAGCCCGACAGCGGCACGATGCTGCTGCGCGGTCAGCCTTTTGCGCCGCCCGAGCCGCGCTCCGCGCGGGCGGACGGGATCGCGATGGTGTTCCAGCACTTCTCGTTGTTCGACGCTTTGAACGTGGCCGAGAATATTGCGTTGGGGATGGAGAACCCGCCGCCGATGGGCGATCTGGCCTCGCGAATCCGCGAAGTGTCCGAGACCTACGGATTGCCTTTGGACCCATACCGCACGGTTGGCGATCTGTCGGCGGGTGAGCGGCAGCGCGTCGAGATCATCCGTTGCCTGTTGCAGGACCCTAAACTGCTGATCATGGACGAACCGACGAGCGTGCTGACCCCGCAAGAGGTTGATATTCTGTTTGAAACGCTGAACAAACTGCGATCCGAAGGGACGTCGATCCTGTACATCTCGCACAAGCTGGAAGAAATCCGCACGCTGTGTGATCACGCGACGATCCTGCGGCTGGGCAAGAATGTGGGCGAATGCGTGCCTGCTGAAACTTCCGCGCGGGACATGGCCGAGATGATGGTGGGATCAACCCTGCAAACGCCTGAACGGTCGGGGCGTGAATTTGGTGAAGTTGCGCTGGATGTCAGTGGACTGTCCGTCCCGTCGCCCTCGGAATTCGGCACTGCGTTGAAGAACATTCACATGACCGTCCGCAAGGGTGAGGTTTTGGGCATCGGTGGCGTTGCCGGGAATGGGCAGGATGAATTGCTGGGCGTGTTGTCCGGTGAAATCCTGACCGCCGCGGATGCGATCAAGTTCAACGGCCAGCGGATCGGCAAGCTCGGCCCCACCGCGCGGCGCAAGCTGGGTGTGCTGACGGCCCCCGAAGAGCGGCTGGGTCATGCGGCAGCCCCGGATATGAGCCTGACGGAAAACGCCTTGCTGACCGGATCGGTGCGGGAAGGGCTGGAAAGCAACGGTTTCCTCAAGTGGGCCGAAACCAAGAGCTTTGCCGAAAAGATCATCAGCGCTTTTGACGTCCGCACGCCGGGTCCTGAAAATGCCGCCCGGTCTTTGTCTGGCGGGAACCTGCAGAAATTCGTGATCGGTCGTGAAGTGCTGCAAAACCCCGATGTTCTGGTTGTAAACCAGCCCACCTGGGGCGTGGATGCTGCTGCTGCGGCATCTATCCGGCAGGCCATTCTGGATCTGGCCGCCAAAGGGACTGCCGTGGTCTGCATCAGCCAGGATCTGGATGAGCTGATGGAAATCTCGGACAGCTTTGCGGCGTTGAATGAAGGACGGCTAAGCGCACCGCGCCCAACAACGGGTCTGACGGTGGACGAGATCGGGCTGATGATGGGTGGAGCCCACGGCATGGAGGTGGCGCATGTGTGACGCGTTGAACCGCCTCCGGCGGCCGTATTTGCAACAAGAAGAAGAGTTGGGGGTGTGAGCAGATGATTGTGTTGGAGAAACGGCCACAGCCGTCCAAGGCGTGGTCTTATGCCACCCCTTTGGTTGCGGTGTTGGCGACGATGGTGTTTGGCGGCATCTTGTTCGCCATTCTGGGCAAGAACCCAATTGAAGCCATTGGCACCATTTTCTGGGAACCACTGTTTGGCGAGTTCGCCTTCTACTACCGTCCCCAATTGTTGGTGAAAGGCGCGCCGTTGGTTTTGATCGCCATTGGTCTTTCGCTGGGCTTTCGGGCTGGCATCTGGAACATTGGGGCCGAAGGTCAGTACATCATGGGTGCCATTTTCGGCGCTGGTGCTGGGCTGGCCTTTTTTCCTATGGATGCGTTTTTCATCTTCCCGATCATGGTAATCGCAGGCGCGTTCGGCGGCTGGCTTTGGGCGATGATCCCGGCCTTTTTGAAAGTGCGCTTTGGCACCAATGAAATCCTGGTGTCGCTTATGCTGGTCTATGTGGCCGAGCAGATGCTTGCCTCGGTCTCACTGGGTCTGCTGAAGAACCCAGAGGGCTTTGGCTTTCCCGGTTCGCGCAACCTGCAGCAATATGACAGTGCGCACAACGCCGAGTTGATCGCCGGGTCAGGTATGCATTGGGGCGTCGTCACTGCACTGATTGCCGTGATCTTTGCCTATATCCTGCTGAACCGGCACATGCTGGGTTTTCACATCCGTTTGACTGGTGAGGCACCTCGTGCGGCGAAATTCGCGGGTGTGAATCCGGCGCGGCTGATTCTGTTCTGTCTGGGCCTCTCCGGGGCACTGGCCGGGCTGGCAGGGATGTTCGAGGTCTCAGGGCCTTCGGGCGTGGTCAGCATCGATTTCAACGTTGGCTATGGCTTCACCGCGATTATCGTTGCTTTTCTGGGCCGCCTGCATCCGGTGGGTATCCTGCTGGCCGGTGGCCTGATGGCGCTGACTTATATCGGCGGGGAAATCGCGCAATCGCAGCTGGGCCTGCCAGCCGCTGCCATTCAGGTGTTCCAGGGGATGCTGCTGTTCTTCCTTCTGGCTTTCGATCTTCTGACCAACTACCGCATCCGTGCGGCGCGTAGCGAGGTAGCATAATGGACCTTGGTGAAATCAACCCCGTCCTTCTGGTCGCTTCGCTGATGGTGGCCGCAACTCCCCTGCTGCTGGCCGCGATCGGAGAACTGGTCGTTGAGAAAGCAGGTGTTCTGAACCTTGGCGTCGAGGGCATGATGATCGTAGGCGCGATCAGTGGCTTTGCGATCTCGGTCGAGACCGGGTCGCCCTGGCTGGGCTTTGTCGCGGCGGCCATTGGCGGCGCGGTTCTGTCTTTGCTGTTTGTTTTGTTGACACAGGTGGCCTTGGCCAATCAGGTGGCAAGTGGCCTTGCACTGACCCTGTTCGGGCTGGGATTCAGCGCACTGATGGGGCAGAGCTATGTAGGCGTCAAACCCCCGAGTATGGGCGACATTCATATCCCGGTGATCAGCGATATCCCGGTCATCGGCCCAATCCTGTTCCAGCATGACCCGATCCTTTATGTCGGTATCGCTTTGACCGCAGCGGTCTGGGCGACGCTGAAATACACCCGCGTCGGTCTGATTCTGCGCGCGGTCGGCGAAAATCACGATGCCGCACACGCACTTGGCTATAAGGTCATCAAGATCCGCATCATGGCGATCCTTTTCGGCGGGGCCTGTGCGGGTCTGGGTGGCGCCTATATCAGCTTGATCCGCGTGCCTCAGTGGACCGAAGGAATGACCGCGGGTGTGGGCTGGATCGCTCTGGCGCTTGTGGTGTTTGCCAGCTGGAAACCATGGCGCGCCTTGCTGGGGGCTTACTTGTTTGGCGGCATCACTGTGTTGCAGCTTAATTTGCAGGCAGCGGGCGTTGCCATTCCTGTCGAGTATCTGGCAATGTCGCCTTATATCATCACGATCCTTGTGCTTGTGATCCTTTCGGCCGACAAGAGCAGCGCACCTGCCTCACTGGGCCGGACCTTCCATGCCTCGCACTAGGGGCCAACTGAACCAACTTGGGGAGTAACACATGAAATTCACTACACTTCTGGCAAGTGCCGCCATGGCACTGGGCCTAGCCACAGGCGCTATGGCCGAAGACAAAACCAAGGTCGGCTTCGTCTATGTCGGTCCGGTGGGCGACGGCGGCTGGACCTATGAGCACAACAAGGGCCGTCTGGCCGTCGAGGATCACTTTGGCGACAAGGTTGAAACCGTCTTTGTTGAATCGGTTCCCGAAGGTCCCGATGCTGAGCGTGTAATGACCCAGATGGCGCTGGAAGGCGCTGATCTGATCTTTACCACGTCGTTCGGCTATATGGATCCGACCATCAACGTGGCTAAGAAGTTCCCGAACGTAAAATTCGAGCACGCGACCGGCTATAAAACAGCCGACAACGTCTCGGTCTATTCAGCACGTTTCTACGAGGGCCGCGCTGTTCAGGGCCACATCGCGGGCAATATGACCAAGTCGAACATCATCGGCTATATCGGTTCGTATCCGATCCCCGAAGTGATCCGCGGCATCAACTCGGCCTATATCCACGCCAAGAAGGTGAACCCGGATGTCGAGTTCAAGATCGTTTGGGCCTACACTTGGTTTGATCCTGCGAAAGAAGCTGACGCCGCCACTGTTCTGATCGAACAGGGTGCAGACGTGATCCTGCAACACACCGACTCGACCGCGCCGCAGGCGGCTGCACAAGAGGCTGGCAATGTTGTCACCTTTGGTCAGGCGTCGGACATGAGCGAATACGCCCCGTTCCCGCGCGTCTCGTCGATCATCGATGATTGGGCCCCCTACTACATTGCCCGGACCCAAGCCGTCATGGATGGCACATGGGAAAGCGCCAACACTTGGGATGGCATCCGCGAAGGCATGGTTGCAATCGGCGAGATTTCAGACGCCGTACCGGCTGATGTGAAGGAAGAAGCCCTGGCACTGAAAGCCGCCATGGCGGCGGGCGAGTACCACCCCTTTACCGGTCCGCTGAAAAGGCAGGACGGCAGCGACTGGCTGGCTGAAGGTGAAGTGGCTGATGATGGCACGCTGGCCGGCATGAACTTCTATGTCGAAGGGCTGGAAGGCGAAATTCCGCAGTAAGCTGCGGGCATAACTAAAAGAAAAGGCCCGACGAACGCGGGCCTTTTTTCATCGCAGTGTCTAGAAAACGCAGGTCAGGTGTACCGTTCTGAAATCTGATGAAGGGCATCGGCCCAGATCTCCAGAATGGGATACGCAATCGCCGCGGGTATCACCCAACAGCCAGCCGAAGGAAACGGCTTTTCAATATCGCTGGCTTTTAGCGCACGTGCCGCCTCTTCCACCTCAATCAACGTTGTTGGAACGATAAGGCCTGCCGCATGCAGAGCGGTCTTGTTGCACTACAGTTTTAACATTAGCCAGCTGAAAGAGTTATGCTGTAACTTATCGGCCCTGTTTTGCGGTTGTTTCTTCATATGAACCCTTAGAACCAATGGCTAAGCTCTGGCATGCGGATTCTCCGCCAATCGGGTAGGCCACCGCAAATGTGAAGGCGTTGATGGCAAATTGAGCCGACGCAAACGAACAGACAATGGGATATGATTGTCTGCACTGGTTCAGATCAAGGTGTTCAAGTTCCATCAAAAGATTTACTCATTTCGGGTCCGCTCTGCGCTGCTTTGCAACCGGTTGCGGGAGTTGACCGAAACTGCATAATGATCTGGCAATGAAAACCACCTCAAAATCCCTTTCCTTTTGCCGTTGGAGACGCCACCCGTGAGCGTGACCTTAAAAGACGTCGCTGCCCTTGCAGGCGTATCGCGATCTGCTGTCTCGCGCACGTTCACCGAAGGCGCTTCGGTCTCGGCAAAAACACGCAGCAAGGTCGAAAAAGCAGCCCGCGAACTTGGCTACAGCCCGAATGCACTTGCCTCGTCGCTGACCACCGGGCGCACTAAACTGATCGGGTTGATTTCGAACAACTTTCACAACCCCATTTTTCTTGAAGTCTTCGATCAGTTCACGCGTGCCTTGCAGGAACGCGGCCTGCGTCCGTTGATCGTGAACCTGACGGACGAGACCGAGCCCGCCAATTCGGTCCGAATGCTGCGGCAATATTCGGTGGATGCGGCCATCGTGGCGTCGTCGACGCTGCCACCTAGCTTTGCCAAGGCGTTTCATGATGCCGGCGTGCCGGTGGTGCATACATTTGGACGCTCGGCCACTTCGCCCGAAGTGCATGTCGTGGGCATCGACAACGTGGAATGCGGACGTATGGCCGCCCGCGAATTTGTGGCGCGTGGGTACACGCGTGTCGGTTATCTGGGCGGACCTGAGGATGCAACATCGGCCCTGGATCGGCATCGCGGTTTCATGGAGGAACTGGCAGACCACCCGGAGATTGAAGTAAGCTATTGCTTCGCAGGGGCTTACTCTTTCGAGGCAGGGCGGACCGAGATGCTGGGGCTGTTGGCCAATAATCCGGCCCAAGCTTATTTCTGTGGCGACGACATCCTGTCGATTGGCGCACTGTCAGCGTTGAAAGATCACAGTTTGCGGCCGGGCAAAGATGTCGGAATCATCGGCCTGAACGACATGGAAATGTCGCGCTGGGAAAGCATCGATCTGACGACGATTCACCAGCCGATCAAGCAGATCATTACCTCATCCGTCGATCTGGTTGTCGAGATGTTGAAAGAGCCCCAGCGCTATCCCGAGGCCCGTATTTTCCCTTGCCGGGTGATTGAGCGGGGCACGTTGCGGCCCCGCCCCTGATCAGCGAAACATTGGTGGACGGGCATCCTGCCACGCACCATCCGCTTTGCCCGAAGCAACAGCCGCATGGACAGCTGCGATGGACCTGACACCATCTGCGGCTCCGGGCAAGCCATCCCGGCTTTCACCGCGAATTGCATCGGCCAGATCGCAATAGATGTTGGCTACGGCCAAAGGGAACCCTTCTGGGTGCGCGATTGCGACCCGAGACAATCGCTGAACCTCGTCGTGAAGACCGCCCTCGCCCTTTTCGATGATCTGGGTACGCCCACCCACCGGGGTATAGATCAACTGATTAGGTTGCTCGGATGCCCAGCGCAGCCCGCCGGTTTCCCCAAAAACCTGAATATCAAAGCCATGTTGCCGCCCGATTGCCACCGATGACGTCCAGAGACGCCCGACTGTGCCGCCTTCCATCCGGAAGTTGATCATTGCATCGTCTTCCAGTTCACGACTGGCGATGGTCGAGGTCAGATCGGCGGAAAGGGTCTTCACCTCGTCATCGCAGATAAAGCTGGCCATGTGCAGTGCATGGATACCGCAATCGGCAAACTGCCCCGAGACACCTGCCATCGCAGGATCATAGCGCCAGCGAACACGCGGGTTGTCTGCGTCGGTCGCATCGCCATGATGACCATGGCTGAAATTGGTAACGACCAGACGCACCTTACCGATGTCGCCTGCACGCACCATCGCGCGGGCCTGACGTACCATTGGGTACGCGGAATAGCAGTAGTTCACCGCGCAGATCTTGCCCGAAGCTTCAGCGACGCGGACGATCTCTTCGCCCTCTTCTACCGTCATGGTCATCGGCTTTTCGCACAACACGTTGAAGCCCGCCTCGAGATACGCCTTGGCGATCTCGAAATGGGTCGAGTTTGGCGTGGCGATGGTCACCAGATCAATTCGATCATCCCGGTCTTTCTCGCTCGCCAGCATCTCTTGCCAGTTGCCATAGGCGCGATCGGCAGCAACGCCCAGTCGTTGCGCATACTCGCGGCCCGCTTCGGGCCGGTGATCCAGCGCGCCAGCAGCAAATTCAAACAGTCCGTCAGCCTGAGCACCCAAGCGATGGGCAGGCCCAATCTGGCTGCCTTCACCGCCCCCGATCATGCCCCATCTCAACTTAGCCATGGTCATCGTCTCTCTTTAGAATTTCATAGATTGAGCGATCAGAAATCGCTGATGTCTTTCCATTGCCGCTGGTCTGACGACGCCAAGGCGGCGGCCAGAACGCGGTTTACCTCATGCCCATCACGGAAGGTTGGCCAAATCGCTTCTCCGGTATGGATAGCCTGAAGGAAGTCCTTAGCCTCGATGATGATCTGGTCCTGATAGCCGGTGCCATGACCAGGGCCCTGACAGAAAGGTTCGTAGTCCGGGTGCGCAGGACCTGTCAGGATCTTAGTGAACCCGCGCGCAGCTTCGGGCCCCTCTCGCTTATACAGCCAAAGCGCGTTCTGGTCTTCCTGATCGAACCGGATTGCGCCTTTTGTGCCTGATATTTCATAAGCATAGCCCATTTTACGGCCCGTCGCGACGCGGCTGAAATACAGGTTGCCCATAACGCCGTTTTCGAACCGGCACATCATCTGGGCATGGTCGTCATTTGTGACCTCACCACCTGGCCGAGTTTTATGCACGGTTTCCACATCGGCCATCACCTGCGCAATCGGACCAACCAGGGCCATCGCTCCGTTCACCATATGCGGCGCAAGATCTCCTATTGTGCCATTGGCCATGCCCGTTGTCCGCCACGTGGCTGGTGCCTGAGGATCGGCGTAAAAGTCTTCGGTGTGCTCACCCCGGAACCACGTGATGTCGCCGATCTCTCCATCGACTATAAGCTGGCGGGCATACTGGCTGGCGGGTGTGCGAATATAGTTGAACCCTACCATGTTCACAGCGCCTGCAGCATCGGCCGCTGCTACCATGGCCTGACTGTCTTCAAGTGATGCACCCAAAGGCTTTTCACACAACACGGGCTTGCCCAGACTAAAGGCTGCTTCGGCGATCTGACGATGCGTGGATTGCGGTGAAGCGATCACAATGGCCTCGACCCTCGGGTCTTCCACCAAAACGCGCCAATCGTCGGTCGCGCGCGCAAAACAATAGGCCGTCCGGTAACGTTCGGCGCTTTCGGGGCTGGATGCACAAATGACCTCAAGCCGGGGCCTCAATGCGGTGTTAAAAACCGCGCCAACGGCCGACATGGCAACGGAATGAGCCTTGCCCATATAGCCGCCACCCACAATTCCAATTCCGATTTCAGGCATCTGCAACGGCTCCGAACATATTATTTGCAACCGGTTGCAAAATGAGTATCGTGTGAATCGATTCAACGCAAGGTCCAAACTTTGCCGACCCACTTTACCGGAGGACATGACTTGAGCGCTCTGATAGACGGTATCAAAGGAAACCGCTTTGCCGTTCTGGGACGCGCAGGAATGGACCTGTATGCAGATCCGATCGGCGTCAAAAGCGAGGATGCCGACACGTTCCATGCCGATCTGGGTGGTTCATCCGCGAACATTTGCGCCGGATTGGTTAAACTGGGCAGTCAGGCCTCTCTGATCACGTCAGTCTCAGACGATGCGGTCGGTCGCTTCTGCCTGAACCGTCTGCGCCACTATGGCGTAGACACCACCTATATCCGCGTTTTGGGCGGCGAATACCGCATGTCTTTGGCCGTCTACGAAAGCCGGATCGAGAACTTTCAGAATGTCATCTACCGCAATGGGGCTGTCGATTTTCAGGTCACTGAAGAGGACATGGACAAGGTTGATTATTCGTCCTTTTCGGCAGTCATATCGGCAGGCACAGTCTTTGCCTCCGAACCATCGCGCAGCGCCACATTCCGTGCGTTCGAAAACGCCCGAGCCGTTGACCTGCCAATCATCTTCGATATCGACTACCGCCCCTATAGCTGGCCTTCGCCCGAGGTGGCCGCCGAGGTCCTGTCACGGGCCGGTGAAGCCAGCGATCTGATCGTCGGCAATGACGAAGAGTTCGGGTTCATGGCTGGCGGTATCGACAAGGGCTTTGCCAAGGCCAAAGAGCTGGCGGAAAAACCCGGTCGGATCGTCATCTACAAAATGGGCGAAAAAGGTGCCGTCACGTTGGTGGACGGGCAAGAGATTGAAACCGGCATCTATCCGGTCACCGCTGTCAAACCCAATGGGGCAGGCGACAGTTTTATGGCGGGACTGCTGGCCTCTATTGCCGCGGGCCATGACCTGAAGGATGCTGTCATGCGCGGCTCAGCCTGCGCATCGATTGTGGTGTCTCAACCGGGCTGTGCGCCCGCCATGCCCACGACCGCTGAACTGGACGCGTTCCTTGCCTCACACCCCGGCCCGACCACATAGGAGACTCCCATGCACATCGCGCCCTTTGACAATCAGAACAAACCCATCGTTGACATCGATGACCCAGCGGTCCCGCTGAACTATTTCAACATCGTCAAACTGAAAAAGAGCGAGGCGTTCGAATATCAGGTTCCCGGCTACGAGACCTGCATCGTGCCAGCCACCGGCAGCGTCGATGTGGACGTCGAAGGCGTTGCCTTCCCGAAGCTGGGCAACCGGGGCGAAGATGTCTGGGATGGAGAACCCGAGGGCGTTTATGTGCCCGTCGGTGCGAAAGTGCAGATGGCCTGCGTGTCGGATGAAACCGAAGTGTTCATTGCCGGCGCCAAATACGACAAGGTTCTGGACCCGTTCGATGTGCGTGATCATGACCTTGTACAATACGGCAGCGACGACACCAAAACACACCGTAAGATCAAGCACATACTAGGCCAAAAGCAACACGACAAAGTCGGTCGCCTGTTGGTGAGTGAGCTGTTTACCGTCGGTCAGGGCGGCTGGTCGGGGTTTCCCAGCCACAAGCACGACACCAACCGCCTGCCGGACGAAACGCGACACGACGAGACCTATAATTTCCGTTTCAAACCCAACTGGGGTTCGGGGCTACAGATGCTGCAACGCGAGGACAACGAGACCGGCGACGCCTATCACATCGTCGATGGCTCCACGATCTGCATCGACAAGGGCTACCATCCCTGCTGCGTTCTGCCGGGGTATGAGATGTATTACTTCACCATCCTCGGCGGGCTGAGCCAACGCTCGCTGGTGCAGTATTTCCAACCCACACATGCCTATCAGATCGAAACAATCCCAGGCATCAAAGACATGATCGCGAAGTTCAAATGACCCTGGTCACACTGAAAGACGTCCTGCAACCTGCCTATGAACAGGGTTACGCCGTTGGCGGGCTGGTTACACTCGGTTGGGAGGACATGCGCGCTTACGTGGCCGCTGCCGAAGCCGAGAATGCGCCAGTGATCCTGCAAGCCGGACCCAGCTGTCGCGAATACACACCACTGCCCATTCTGGGCAAAATGTTCCGCTATCTGGCCGAAAACGCTTCGGTTCCAGTCGTTGCGCATCTGGACCATGGTTACACATATGAAGACTGCAAGATCGCGCTGGACAGTGGGTTTACGTCCCTGATGTTCGATGGGTCGCGCAAGCCGCTTCAACAGAACATCGACGAGACCGCCGCGATTGCCGAAATGGCCCACGCAGCGGGGATTTCCTGCGAGGGCGAAATCGGCTTTGTCGGATATTCTGGCGGCGAAGGATCGAACGGAACGGACCCCGAGGAAGCCGCTATATTTGCTCGTGAAAGCGGGGTGGACGCGATGGCGATTTCAGTCGGCAATGTTCACTTGCAGCAGAACAAAGAAGGGGGCTTGGATGAGGCGCGCATCGCCGAGATTGATGCCTTGACCGAGGTGCCTTTGGTCATTCACGGCGGGTCAGGCGTGCCGGTGGAACAGCGCATGAAACTGGCGCGAGAGACCTCGATTTGCAAGTTCAACATCGGAACGGAACTGCGCATGGCGTTTGGTCACGCCATGCGTGACGCCGTCAATCGTGATCCTGAAAGGTTTGATCGGGTCACCATACTGAAGGAAACCCACGACCCGGTCGAGGCCGCTGCCCGCACCGTGATCCGTGCCTTTGGCGCGCCACCTCAAAGATAAAGCGCCCAAACATGCTTAAATTGTAAAGGCAGCCCGGAAGGCCTCAAGCGCCGTTTCCGGGTCGCCCGCCGCAAAAGCCTCTAGGCCGACAGGTCCGCGATACCCCATGTCATCCAACGCCCGTGCAACGGCGGCATAATTGATCTCTCCAGTTCCGGGTTCACACCGGCCGGGATTGTCAGCAACCTGAACTTCACCGATCCATGGCAGGCATTTCTTGCACCAACGGACAAGATCCCCTTCACCGATCTGCGTATGGTATAGATCCAGATTGATGCGCAGGTGTGAATGATTGACCGAGGACACAAGCGCCAGAACATCCCCGGTCGACCCAAAAGGACAGCCGGGATGGTCCAGCGGGTTCAGATTTTCCAACGTAAAAACAACATCTTCCTGCTCTGCCAGATCACAGATGCGTTGCAATGTGTCCCGTGCCTTCAGCCACATGTCTCCGGTCACGACCTCGTACTGCCGGATTGGAATTCCACCATCTCCCAAGCCTGTACCGTGCAGGTTCAGACGATCCACGCCCAGGCGCTTACCGATCTGAGCTGTCTCGCGCGCGGATCGCAGCAACATGTCAGCGCCTTCTTGGTCCGCAAGGCGACCCTGAAGATACCCGTTCATGATCGTATAGTTCGCACCAACGCGTTCCAGCTTGCCCAGATCCCAATCTGGCCAGTTCCAAAGCCCCACACCAAACCCCATCTCGGTCAGGCGCGCGGCACGCCAGTCCATGGGTTTGTCCGGCCACAGCATCTCGGCACATGCCGCAAGCTGAAAGGGTTGAGACATGTGAACGCTCCAATTTCCCAAAAGGTTCAGATCGAACCGCCCTCGACCATGAAGTTCCCGGCGCTGCACATGGCTGCGTCGTCTGAAGCTAAAAACAGAACCATTCGGGCGACATAAACCGGTTCAATCGGGTCCGGCAGGCACTGCCGGTCCACCTGCTTGGCCAGCGCTTCGGGCGTGACCCACAGGTCTTTCTGACGGTCGGTCATGATCCAGCCGGGCACGACCGCATTCACGCGAATGCGGTGATCCCCCAACTCGCGCGCCATGGTCCGTGTCAGGCCGTGGACTGCGGATTTGGCGGTGGCATAAGCGGGAAAACCCGCTCCGGCCTCCCACCATGAATTCGACCCGATATTTATGATCGAACCCGCACCCTTCGCAATCATGCTGGGAGCCACCGACTGAATGGCAAAAAACATGTGGCGAATATTGGTCGCCATACGCTCATCCCAATACTCGGGCGTCACATCGCGCCAGTCGTGGCGGTCATCATGGGCGGCATTGTTGACCAACACATCCGCTTCGCCCAACTCTTCAACCAATTGCCCCATCGCGGCGTTCATCGCCTCAATGTCGCGCAAATCGCATTGGGCAAACGCGTGCTCGCCCTCTAGATCCGACAACAAGGCAAGTCCGGCATCCGCATTGAGGTCCAGAAACCCGACCTTTGCCCCTTGTTCGGCAAAGGCCCGAACAGTTTCCGCACCAATCCCCCCGGCCCCTCCTGTAATGAAAACCGTCTTTCCTGCAAGGCATGGGTAATTGGCGAAATCTTTGCTCATCCGTCACGCTCCATGATCCATTCGACCTCGGGGGCCGGTACAAATCGCCATTTCCGCAGAGGTCCCGCCATGACGTTCAGATAGTACATCTCAAACCCATAGGGTGCGCCGCAAGGGTGATGACCGCGCGGGACGGTCACAACATCGCCATCGGATACGGCCATCGTTTCATCCAGCTGACCGTCATCGGTATAAACGCGCTGTATCCCGAACCCGTTCGCAGGGTTGAGCCGATGGTAGTAGGTCTCTTCCAGATAGGTGATCCTGGGGAAATCATCCTCGTCATGGCGATGACTGGGGTACGAAGACCAGTGCCCGTTTGGTGTGAAGACCTCTGTCACCAGCAGGCTATCGGTATAGTCCTCGTTCTCCATCGCGATGTTGTTGATATATCGCGTGTTCACACCCTTGCCACGTTCGGTGAGCGTGATGCCATCAGGCCCGATCCGGCGCGCTTGATGACCGCCCTTGCCCGGCGCTGAGCAGACGGCCAAAACGCAATCGGTCTCGGCGACAGCTTCCCATTCGGTGCCGTTGGGCAGGTACAGACAATGCGGTGGCGTCTTTTCGAATACGTTCATCCGCTCGCCCAACACACCCCAATCCTGACCTGCCCCGGTGATTTTCGCCTTGCCTTCGACCATCACCAGAATGACTTCGCGGTCCCCCGTGACCTCGGCTGCCCGGTCCCCGGCCTTTAGGTGATACAACCCAAAACCTACGTACCGCCATCCGGCGCTGGCAGGCGTGATGTCATGCACCTTGCCACGGGTTCCGAAAGGTTTCTTGAGCAGGTCAGCCATTCTTTTTCTCCTTATTGGGGCGGGCTTTCAGGCCCGCCCGTTTAGGCCTTAGGCGGCCTGTCGTGATTGCAAGGCGGACAGCGCGTCAGACAGCTGTGCCTTGGTCCAGCCATCCGATACAGCTTGGTGCAAAATATCAGCCTGACTGTCGGGCGCGTTGCCGCCAACCGGTGGGTCCGTGTCCAGGTTGGTCGGAAACGGATAGCCCTCAGCAGTTGCGGCAATCGCTGCATCCAACTCTGCCGTGCCCAGCTCTCCACGTTGCTTCAGAGCGGCAAGGGACGAGAACACTGCCAGCGACATGGCATGCCGATCAATCATCTCCATCGCGCGCCCGAAAGGGGATGATATCTGCAGAAGGTTCGCCATCCGCTGAATATCCGCGCTGCTGTTCTCACCCGCCGCATGAAACAACGCCGGGTTGAAGAAAACGGCGTCACCCTTTTCAAGCGGCAACTGAATGTAGTTTTCCTCGAAATATGCGCGGTGAGCTGCGTCGTGAAAAGCCAGGTATCCCGGTGGGTAAAGCTGAGAGAACGGCAACAGTTTGGTTGGTCCGCTTTCCACTGGCATGTCACAATGCGCAACTGCCCCCTGCAAGGTCAGCGACGCTGTCACCAGATGGGCATGCGCCGGATACCGCGCAGCGCTCTCGGCCGTTTGGAAGCCCAAATGGTAATCCCGATGCGCCTGCTGTGCTTTACCGCCCGGGCGCACCTGATTGACCTGCGCGGTCACTTGGTAATTTGGCCCCAGCCATGCTTCACAGGCCGCAGCAATGGCCACATTCCCGAAATAAAGTGCAAAGCCTTCGGGGTCGCGAAAGCACTGTTTTTGCAGCGCATTCCAAATTCGGTCATTTGCGCCCGAGGCCGCAAAATGGTCACCTTCCCCACCCGCGCCCTGACGTTCTTCTTCAATAATCTGTTGGAAAACGTCAGTCGCCCGATCGATCACGGACGTGTCCGCAAAAGCGCCCTTAAGAACAACTACGCCCGCCGACTTGTCCAGCACGCGCGCCCATTCTGCCAGCAGAGATCTTCTTTCATCCGCCCTCTCCAACGCAGGACGCAGAGCGTGCATATCGTAGACTGGCACGTTCTTTTCCACCGACGCCGTGTGTGGGACCGCATCGGCTGTCAGGTTTTGTGAGGTCAACACCTTGAATTCATCCAGATCGCAGGATTCCCGGTCGAAATAGCCGACATACCCAAGTTCTTGATGGACCATGACATACTCCTCTCTCATGGCTTCGGTGTTGCCCCGTGGGGCGATGATTTAAGCGCTGATTTCCAAACCTGCTTTGCCGCAAACCTCGACGATGTGATCGTATCCCATTTTGGAGTACTCGTAGGGCGGCGCCTTGGCGGGGTCTTGTTCTGCCTCGACCACGATCCAACCGTTGTAATCCATCGCTTTCAATGCATTGGCCACAGCCTGAAAATCGATGCAGCCATCGCCGGGTACCGTAAAGGCACCTGCGATCACTGCATCAAGGAAGCTGCGGTTGTTCTCACGCGTGTCCTGCACAACGTCAGGGCGGATGTCTTTGAAGTGAACGTGATGCACCCGGTCACCCCAGCGGTTCAGCGTAGCCATCACGTCGCCACCGCCAAACAGCAAATGGCCGGTATCGAAACACAGCTTCAGTTCGGGACCCGAGCCTTCCATCAGCCAGTTTACCTCATCCTCGCTTTCGATGATCGTGCCCATGTGATGGTGATACGCCATCGGCATACCCTGATCTGCCGTCCACTTGGCCAACTCGCTCAGCTTGGCCGCATAGGCCAGAACCTCGTCTTTGGACAATCTGGGGCGGGCATTAACCGGCGTTCCAATCTGCCCCTGAACGGTATTGGAGCATTCGGCATAAACGATGCACGGGCTGTTCAGCGCAACAAACTGCTCAACTTGCTCACGAACAGCCGCAACCTCTGCATCAAAGTCGTTGACTAAGGTTGCGCCCGAACACCATCCGCCACAAAGCGCGATGTCGTTGGCGTCCAGATAGGCACGCAAGCCTTCGGTGTCGCCGGGCATCCGCTGGCCGCGCTCGACGCCGGTATAGCCAATCTCGCGCGCTTCTTTCAGCGCCTGCTCCATCGTATAGGCCGCAGTCAGATCAGGCAGGTCGTCATTCTGCCAAGCAATCGGAGAGATACCGATCTTCACGCTCATTTCGTGTTTCTTTCCTTGATGGCGACCTCATAAGCCGCGCGTTTTTCATTCACTTCGGGTCGGATGCTGACCTCGGGCACAGCCACTTCCCACCACGTTCCGCCATATTCGGTCGAGGGGTACGGGTCGGTGTCGATCACCACAACGTATGGGCCTTTGACGTCTGAACGTTTGGCCAGCGCGTCCTCAAGCTCGGCAATCGAGCTGACCTTGACCGAGGTCGCCCCCATCGCTGCCGCATGGGCTGCAAAGTCGATGGCAGAAGCCGTTTCGTGGACTGTGTGGTCGAGAAGGTTGTTAAACTCCGCCCCGCCCGTGCCCATCTGCAAGCGGTTGATGCAGCCGAAACCTCGGTTGTCGGTAACAACAACGGTGAAGGAAATCCCCATCATCGCCGCCGTCGCCATTTCGGAATTCGCCATCATATAGGTGCCGTCACCGGTAAAGCAGATCACATCCCGGTCCGGGTGGGCCATTTTGATCCCCATCGCGCCCGCGATTTCATAGCCCATGCAGCTGAAACCGTATTCCATGTGATAAGCCCCAGGGCCCGGTGCTTTCCAAAGCTTGTGCAACTCACCCGGCATTGTGCCTGCGGCACACATCGCAACGGTGTTTGCATCGGCCGCCCGCTGTACCGCGCCGATCACCTGCATATCCGTCGGCAGCGCGTTGCTGTCCTTTGGTGCATCGGTAAGCGCATCAACCTTGCCAAACCAATCGGACTTCAACGTCGCAGGCAGGTCCGGCGCACGATGGTTACCCAGCGCTTCGGCCAGTTCATTCAGACCAACGCGCGCGTCAGATTGCAGCGGCATCGCCCCGTGCTTTTCGGCGTCGTAGGCCGCGGTGTTCAAACTGATCAGAGCCCGCTCGGGGTTGGCAAACAAGCCCCAAGACCCGGTGGTGAAATCCTGAAAACGGGTACCAACGCCCAGCACAAGGTCAGCCTCGGCGCAGATGTTGTTGGCGGGTTCGCCACCGGTCACACCAATGGGTCCGACGTTCAGCGGATGATCCCATGCCAATGCGGATTTGCCCGCCTGTGTTTCGGCCACCGGGATGTTGTGCGCCTCGGCAAAGCTTTGTAGCGCGGCGGTTGCGTCCGAATAATGCACGCCGCCTCCCGCGACGATCACAGGGCGTTTGGCCGCCTTGATTGCCGCCACAGCCCGCGCCAGCTCACCCTCATCAGGGCGAATGCGACGCTGATACCAGACGCGCGGCTCGAAGAAGCTTTCGGGATAATCATATGCCTCGGCCTGCACATCTTGGCAAAAGGCCAAGGTGGCCGGGCCGCAGTCGGCCGGGTCTGTCATGGTACGAAAGGCACGCGGCAGGGCCGTCAGTAGGTGTTCCGGGCGCGTGACGCGGTCGAAATATCGGCTGACCGGTCGGAAACAATCATTCGCGCTGATGGTTCCATCCGAGAATACTTCGGGTTGCTGAAGCACTGGATCGGGCCCACGGGTTGCAAACACGTCGCCGGGCAGCAGCAAAACAGGCAGGCGGTTCACATGGGCCAGAGCGGCAGCGGTAACCATATTGGTCGCCCCCGGTCCGATCGACGAGGTCACAGCCATCGCCCGTTTGCGGCCCAGTTGCTTGGCATAGGCAATCGCGCAATGCGCCATGGTCTGTTCGTTATGGCCACGATAGGTGGGCAGGCTGTCTTTCACACCATGCAGCGCCTCACCCAACCCGGCAACATTGCCATGGCCGAAAATGGCCCAGACACCTGCGATAAAGGGCTCTCCGGCCTCGTTCATCTGCGCCCCAAGATAGCGCACCAGAGCCTGCGCCGCGGTCAGTCGGACTGTCTTGCTCATCATGATCCCTTTCAACTTGAAACCGCTGCCAGCGGCCCACAGGTTGCTTTTTTACGAAGATGTCAGGCCAATGCCTCAAGCCTGAATTGAGTGTGAGCTCAGGTGTCACCGCCCGGTCGGATGCCCCCTGAGGGGCATCCAGGTTTTCAAAGTTTAGACTGTACCGCCCAAAGACCCTTCCAGCTCGGCCATTTCCTGACCACCGGCCATCAGGTCCTGCAACTGTTCGGGGGTAATCTCACCACGGGTCGCCGTGCCCAGCGTTTTGCCGCGATTCAGCACGGTAAACCGGTCACCCACCGCCAAAGCGTGGCGCACGTTATGGCTGATGAAGACCACACCAACCCCCTGGCTGCGCACCTTGTCGATGGTTGCCAGAACATTCGAGGTTTGACGCACCCCAAGGGCCGAGGTCGGTTCGTCCAAGATCAGAATCTTGGCACCGAAATACACGGCGCGGGCAATGGCGACGGTCTGCCGCTCACCGCCAGACAAAGTGCCCACGGCCTGATCCGGCCCACGCAGGTTGATGCCCATTTTGCGCATCTCTTCCATGCAAACATCATTCGCCTGTTCGACATCGAACCGCTTCATCAGGCCTTTGCCCTTGGTCGGTTCGCGACCCATGAAGAAGTTGCGCGTGACACTCATTAGCGGGATCATGGCCAGATCCTGGAACACGGTCGCAATGCCCGCCTCCATCGCATCCCGAGGCGTGTCGAAATGCAGCGGCTTGCCTTCAAAGAAGATCTCGCCCTTGGTGGGTTTGTGCACGCCCGACATGGTCTTGATGAAGGTTGATTTACCTGCACCGTTGTCGCCCAGCAGGCAATGACATTCTCCCGGTTTGACGTCAAAGCTGACGCCCGCCAAAGCGATGATGTTGCCAAAGTGCTTTTCGATGTTCTTCATTTCGACGATGGGCGCCACATCCGCTGCCGCATCGCCGTGGTGGAACTTGGTATCTTCGGTCATATCAGCGCTCCCCGGTTACGCGCTTACGGATCGCGTTGTTGAACAGAACCGCAATCAACAGCATCGCGCCAAGGAAAACCTGGAACCAGTCCTGATCGAAGTCTGTATAGGTCAGACCGATGACAACCATACCGAAGATGATCGCACCAAAAAACGCGCCAATGGCCGAACCATAACCGCCTGTCAGCAGACAGCCACCAATCACGGCGGCGATGATCGCCTCAAATTCCTTCTGGAAGCCACGACGTGCGTCGGTCGAGCCTGCGTCGATCACGGTAATGATGGCGACCAGTGCGGCACAGCAGGCGGTCAGCATAAACAGCGAAACTTTGACCCGGTTCACCGGCACACCAGAGTTTGACGCCGCCGTGCTGTCGCCGCCCGACGCGAAAATCCAGTTCCCTGCCGGGGTTCGCAGCAGCACGTAAGTTGCTGCAAGCGCCAGAACAATGAACCACAGGATTTCAACCGGGATGCCAGGCACCTTGGGCGCACCACTTTTGAAGGTATCGATCATGCCTTTCTCGGCCAGCCAGGTAAACAGGCCGCCGAAAGCCTCGCCTGAAAAGAACGGAGCCAGCCAGTCGTTCTCAACCACGTCACGAACGCCACGCAACTGCGTCGATCCTCCGGTGGCGGCCTTCAGGCCAACCAACGACAGACCGCGCAGAATGAATAGGAAAGCCAGGGTCACGATGAAGGATGGCAGACCTGACCGGATCACGATGTTTCCGTTTATTGCCCCGACAAAAGCTGCAAAGATAAAAGTCATTGGGATCGCAACGATCAGTGGCAACTGCCAAGTGACCACACAGACGCCAAAGAACAGGCCCGCAAACGCCACCATCGAGCCGATGGACAGGTCAAACTCCCCTCCGATCATCAGAAGCGCGGCACCGATGGCCAGAATTCCCAACTGCGCCGCAGGTGTCATGAAGTTCATGATCCCGGCCAGGGTAAACATCGAGTCGTCTGCTGTGATGGCAAAAAAGATAACCACCAGGACAACACCGGCCATCGCACCGAGTTCGGGCCGTTTCATGAGTTTGGTCATGAAAGGTTCTTTTTTGACCCTTTCGTCCCCGGCGACTTGAGCTGAGTCACTCATCGTTTCCTCCCATTTGGGTGGGAACGGCGCTGCTGCGCCGCCCCGATTTGTTCAGGTTCCGGAATGGGTCAGCGAATGCCCTGCGAAGACAGTTCGATCACCTGAGCGGCCTTCTCCTGAGTCACCAGGTTGGGACCCGAAGGAACGTTGCCGCCGGGCATCAGGCCATATTTCGCGTGCAGGCCCATAAAGTTCACCGACAGGTACCCCTGCAGATACTGCTGCTGATCGATGGCAAATGCTGCATCGCCGTCCGCGATCGACTGCAGGAAGTTGGCCGACAGGTCGAAGGACGCAACATTTACATCCCGGCCCGAGCCTTTGACGGCTGCAACGGTCGGCTCACCGGCCGAGCTTGCACCCAATGCCATCACAGTGTCGACCGCTTCGTTTGCAGCCAGAGCAGCGGCAACTTTCGACTCGATTTCCGACGGGTCATTCGAGGTCGGAAGAACTTCGACATCACCACCGAAACCTTCCGCAAAACCTGCACACCGCAGGTCCAGCGCAACGTTGCCCACTTCGTGGTTCACACAGATCGCCGTTTTGCCACCCATAGCTGCCAGTTTTTCACCAGCGGCCTTGCCGGCGTCAAATTCGTCCTGACCCACATGCAGCAGCGCACCTAGGTCTTTCGAGACATCCGAACCCGAGTTGATCGAGATCACCGGGATACCGGCGGCAACCGCGCGTTCAATTGAGGGGCCAAGCGCATCCGCATCCGGGATCGAGACGATCAGGCCGTCAGGCTCCTGGTTCACCGCTGCATCTATCAATTGCGACATGGCCACCATGTCAAAGGTTTCCGGCGCGCGATATTCCACATTCACGCCGACGTCCTTACCGGCCTGCTCGACCCCGTTTTTCACAACGTTCCAAAACGCATCGTTGGCCTGGCCGTGTGACACAACCACGATTTCCTGCGCAAACGCAGGAGTGGCCAGGGCCAGAGCCCCGGCAGCAAGCGCGCCTTTCACAAATTTCTTCATTTCAGGTTCCTCCCATGATTTCAGTCTGATCTTCCGTCGGGGAACCAGCCCCGATCATCCGGCTGTGCCGAATCTGATTGGCTGCGGCGCAAAACCGAGCTGACGTAAGTTTGAAGAATTTCGATCATTTTGCAACCGGTTTCAAAACTTCTTCCATCCGAACCGGTTTCCCGGAGTGCATTGACAGGGTGGCGGCCTCGGCCATGGCAAGCGCGGCAACGCCATCCTTCAACGAAACCGGCACGTCCGACCCATTCGCAACAGCTTTGACAAAAGCAGCCCATTCTACCCGGTAAGCGGGCATATAGCGTTCCAGAAAGAAATAGGTTGGCTTCGCCCCAACAACGCCCTCGGCCGTTGATTTGACCACGGTATTTTCAAGCGCATTATGTACCTGCAACAAGCCCTTGGAACCCAGTAACTCGACCCGTTGATCATACCCATAGGCCGCGCGGCGCGAGTTTTTAATGACAGCAATACGACCATCTGCGTAAGTCATTGTCACCACAGCGGTATCCACATCGCCGGCTGCACCAATCTCGGCGTCGACAAGCGACGATCCGACGGCCGAGATGGTATGCGGCACATCCCCCATCAAAAAATTCGCCATGTCGAAATCATGAATCATCATGTCCCGAAACAGCCCGCCTGAAACTTTTACATAACTGACCGGCGGAGGCGCAGGATCAAATGATGTAATCGACAGCAGCTCGGCTGTGCCGACTTCGCCCGCCTCCAAACTTTCTTTCAGCGCCGAAAAATGCGGGTCAAATCGCCGGTTAAACCCAATCATCACAGGCTTACCCCGCCCGGACACTGTTTTTAAACATTGCACGGCACGGTCCAGGCTCAGGTCAACTGGCTTTTCACACAGAACCGCCTTGCCAGCAGCGGTCGCCGTCTCAATCAGGTCGGAATGCGTATCCGTCGGGGTTGCGATCAAAACCGCATCAATTTGGGGGTCTGCTATGATCTCATCCGATCCGCGCGCTTGCGCCCCATATTCGTTAGCAAGGCTTTCTGCCGCTTCCGGTACAGCGTCTGAGACTGCACAGAGTTTGCTGTTTGAATGGGCCGAAATGGCTTGCGCATGTACACGTCCGATGCGCCCAGCGCCCAGCAAACCTACCTTCAACATGCAACTCTCCCGAATCTTGGTATTGGGCGTAACAATGATTCTCTTTGCAACCGGTTGCAATATTTTTTTTCAACAGACTTGAGATTTCGCGACAGAACTCTCGAAACGATTGCCCTAAAGGGGCCTGGGGAAGTCTTCATGCAATGCCGTGTACGCCGAAATCCGCGTATTTTCGCATCTACGGGAATCCCCCAATTTCCGAACGCGGTGAATCAGGGTACGTTTCAGTTAAGGAACACACACTACCACTCTGTGACCCCTTAAAAGGGGCTGGCATGACCCCCTCGTCCAGCCCCTTTATTCTTCCTAAACTATTGATGGCTTGGCTAACTCTGATTTGGCAAGAACACAGGCCAGCAAACGTCAGAGCCGCCTTGCTATAGGGCTTTTTCACGGCTGCAAGCGCAGATGCAGCCGTACTTCAGTGCGCAACTTGTGAAAATGGCGATCCCTGAAGGACTCGAACCCTCAACCTGCTGATTAGAAGTCAGCTGCTCTATCCAGTTGAGCTAAGGGACCGCTACGCCCTTCTTGCTGGTTTTACCCGCAGGGTTCAAGAGGCAAGCGCATGAATGCGCTGTTGGGATCGGCCTCGTACCCAAAGATCGGCTCGCAATAGGAATAACCCAAAGCCTCGTAGAGCTTACGTGCCGCATCATATTCCGCCAGATGTGCGGCACCGGTTTCCAGAACAAGGGCTTCAATCCCCTCGGCGCGCGCAATGTCAGCCATGTGCTGCATCATCAGTCGCGCCAACCCACGACCCCGCGCCTGTGCCAGAATGTGCACGGACTTCACCTCGGCGGTTCCGTCCGGCAGCATCTTCAACGCGCCACACCCCAAGGGCTGCTGACCCTCGTAAATCGCCCAAAACCGAATCCCGGGCCCCGCCAGCGACTCAGCATCCATTGTATGGTTGCTTTCGGCAGGGCCTGCCGTTTCGCTATGGGAGAAATGCGCATCTACCACGGCGCGAAGCGCGTCCGAGGTCGGGTCGGCCTTACGAATGTCGATCATTTAGTGAGTCCAGGGACCGCGCCTGTCGGTAGCAAAGTTCTCGCCATAGCCACGGGCACGCAGATTTGGCTTACGTTTGTGCGGCTCGCTGACCTGAACTTCGATGCCGTTGTCCTTGGCGTAATCCAAAGCTTCTTCCTTGGTGTCGAATTTCAAGCGCACCTGAGTCTGCGTATCGTTGGACGACGTCCAGCCCATCAGCGGATCAACTTCACGGGCCGAGGCCGGGGCGTATTCCAGAACCCATTTGCGGGTCTTGGCCATCCCCGAAGTCATCGCGTTTCGCGAAGGCTGGTAAATCCGTGCGCGCATGTCGCCTCTCCGTACTCACTTGGCTGAGCTGTTTATGCGTCAGAGCGTGCCCGGGGGCAAGATTGCAATTGTCGCGGCTTTTACCCCCACACTGATGTCAGAAATTGTCATTAGTCTAAGATAAACCAGAGATACATCAAACGGCGAGGCATCTCGATGAATCATCAGTCGCAAGACATCAGGCCGCGTAGAGCACAATGATTCTGGATCAGCCCTTGCAGACGGACAAAATAAGAACAAATGTAGGGGCCTGATTGCGGAGCCTGCCGATGCCTTACGCCCATTCCGACAAAACCCAACTGACCGCCGAAGATGTGCGCGCGCGCCTGAAACTGGAAGGCGGCAAGCAGTTTGTGATGCACACCGAATTCAACCCCGCGGGCGACCAGCCAACGGCCATCAAGGAACTGGCTGGCGGCGTATTGGACGGCGAGCGCGATCAGGTTCTGCTGGGGGCAACCGGCACGGGTAAAACTTTCACCATGGCCAAGGTGATCGAGGAAACCCAGCGCCCAGCCATCATTCTTGCCCCAAACAAGACACTGGCGGCGCAGCTTTACGGAGAGTTCAAAGGCTTCTTCCCCGAAAACTCAGTGGAATACTTCGTCTCGTATTACGATTACTACCAGCCCGAAGCCTATGTGCCGCGCTCGGACACGTACATTGAGAAAGAATCCCAGATCAACGAACAGATCGACCGGATGCGCCACTCGGCCACGCGGGCGCTGCTGGAACGCGATGATGTGATCATCGTGGCGTCAGTGTCTTGCATCTACGGTATCGGCTCGGTCGAGACCTATGGGGCGATGACGCAGGATCTGAAAGTCGGCAATGAATACGACCAGCGGCAGGTGATGGCCGATCTGGTCGCCCAGCAATACCGCCGCAACGATCAGGCGTTTCAGCGTGGATCGTTCCGGGTGCGGGGCGATTCACTGGAAATCTGGCCCGCCCACCTTGAGGATCGCGCGTGGAAACTGTCGTTCTTCGGCGAGGAACTGGAACAGATCACCGAGTTCGACCCTTTGACCGGAGAACGCGCTGCCACGATGGAGCAAGTGCGGGTCTACGCGAACTCGCACTACGTGACGCCGAAACCCACGATGCAGCAGGCGATCATCGGGATCAAAAAGGAACTGCGCATCCGGCTGGACCAACTGGTGGGCGAAGGCAAATTGCTGGAGGCTCAACGGCTGGAACAGCGCACCAATTTCGATCTGGAAATGCTCGAAGCCACTGGCGTCTGCAACGGGATCGAGAACTATTCGCGCTACCTCACGGGCCGCGCTCCGGGTGAACCGCCCCCGACCCTTTTCGAATTCATCCCCGACAACGCCATCGTCTTCGCCGACGAATCCCACGTCAGCGTTCCGCAGATCGGCGGCATGTACCGGGGAGACTATCGGCGCAAATTCACGCTGGCTGAACACGGGTTCCGCCTGCCGTCCTGCATGGATAACCGACCGCTGAAGTTCGAGGAATGGGACGCCATGCGCCCGCAATCCGTCTTCGTCTCGGCCACCCCCGCCAAGTGGGAGATCGAACAGACCGGCGGCGTCTTCACCGAACAGGTGATCCGCCCCACCGGCCTGCTGGACCCCGAGGTCGAGATCCGCCCGGTCTCCATGCAGGTCGACGACTTGCTGGACGAAGTGCGCAAAGTTGCCGCCAATGGGTTCCGCACGCTGGTCACCACGCTGACCAAGCGCATGGCCGAGGACCTGACCGAATACCTGCACGAACAGGGCATCAAAGTGCGTTACATGCACTCGGATATCGACACTCTGGAACGCATCGAAATCCTGCGCGACCTTCGGCTGGGGGCGTTCGATGTGCTGGTCGGCATCAACCTGCTGCGCGAGGGGCTCGACATCCCGGAATGCGGTCTGGTCGCCATTCTGGACGCGGATAAAGAGGGTTTCCTGCGGTCCGAGACTTCTCTGGTTCAAACCATCGGTCGTGCCGCGCGCAACGCCGATGGTCGGGTGATCATGTATGCCGACAAGATCACCGGTTCGATGGAGCGCGCGCTGAACGAAACCAACCGCCGCCGCGCCAAACAGCTTGCCTATAACGAAGAACACGGCATCACGCCTGAGACGGTTAAGAAAAATGTCGAGGACGTTCTGGCCGGTCTCTACGAAGGCGACGTCGACATGAACCGCGTCACCGCCACCATCGACAAACCGATGCACGGGGCGAATTTGGAAGCGCACCTGGACGGGCTGCGTGAGAAGATGCGTAAGGCCGCCGAAAACCTGGAATTCGAAGAGGCCGCCAATATCCGGGACGAGATCAAACGTCTGGAAGCGGTCGATCTGGCCGTCGCCGACGACCCCATGGCACGGCAATGGGCGGTCGAGAAAGCCTCGGAAGACGCGGTGAAGTCGCGCGGACGGTCAACGGCTGGCAGGCCGGGGCAGCGGGGCGGGAATGTGAAGAGGCGGAAGCGGTAGTAGCCACACAGTTCACCCTGCAGAATGCCTGGTTGTCGTGATCTTTACACTCCTCAAACTGTTAAATTGTTTCTTCTATTGCTCCATGACACCAGATACATTTCTAAGAAATGTCTCAAACCCTTTTTCTAACTCTCTCGTTAATCGAAGCTGATCAGTACTTGCTGAATTACTTTGAAGCTTAGCGAGGGCACCTTGAATTGCTTTCACTTTCTCCAACTCTATTGTGACGATAGAGATTTTCTCCTGTAATTCTTGGAGAGACTTTTGCGACTCTAGCCTATGTCTTTCCAAAGCAATACTGTGCTCCTCCTGAGCGATCTCAAGCTGATCTTCAAATCTTTGTTCTAGATTCGCCAAAGCCGTCTCTGCAGTAGATATTGACGGCTCCATATCAATCACAACCACAAAGTCGTCTTCAACAGTGTATATTGCTTCCGAAGAAAGACTCTGACCGTCGACCAACAGGTCTGGGGGAGCGCTGTGCTCAACTTCGTTAAGATTTCCCGGCAAGACATTCACACGCATATTGTGTTTGCCGTCCTTCTCAAAAAACTGCGCCGCCAAAATAGCAAAGAAACACAAGGCGCCCACACCCATAAAGATTTTCAATAGCCCCGCTCTAGTTTCTGTGAGTTCCGATAGAGTCAGCGCTATGATAACCAAAACGAGCATCAGAGCTGCTAGTCCAATTGGCCTGTAAGTAAGAAATCTCTCTAATGCCGAAATCTGATCAACTGGCACGATAATCTCCTTTAAAAAAAGAAAAAGTTTATCACAGACTGAATTTATTTCCAAATTGTGGAGCAAGCTTAAATTTAGGACTCAATAAATTCCACCAATTACGTATATGGGAGCACCAAGGGTAGGGTAGGTTTCCAAACCATTGCTCCGAAGCGACCCAAACGCATGATGTGTTAAAACCCCATTCTGCACTACACAAAAAAATGGGCGGGTAACTCCCCGCCCTAACCTTTACCCCTTATCCCAATGGGCAATCACATCGTATCCGACCGGTGAGGGCGGGCCTTCCATGAATTCGGCGAAATGGCCCCACAGCTCGGCCACTTTGGGCGCGTTTGCGTTCGAGGTCTCTTCGCTTTCCACCACTGAGATCACATAGCCCGATCCGTCCTCGTTCATCACGTTGGTAAAGCAATGCATGCCGGGCATGCCCATGATCTCGGATTTCAATTCGTTCATTTTTGCCGTGGCGGCCTCGCGCGTGCCAGGCTTCATTTTGAATTGGGTAATACGTGCAAACATTACTTTCCTCCCTCACGTGACAGAACTGTCATGCGGCGCACCCAGAACGGCCACGCCGCGCGCATCCTAGCACAGGGGACTGGAATCTCAGATTGATACGTGGGATTTTCGGCCATTTTCAACCAAGCGCCTCACTGCGCGCAAGCATCTGACACTTCAGGGTTGCAACCTAGAGCCCCGCGGAACTTGCCTTGCCCTGTTCGGCGGCTATGTCCCCTCTCATGCGTGCAATCCTGACCTCTCTGATCTTTGCCACCCCAGCCTTGGCATGGGAGGCGACGGTGGGCGATATCTGCACGCTTTCGCATGACACAGGTGCCGCGACGATTTTCCTGACCTATGACCCGTCTGCGCCGCTCTACACGCTGACGGTCACTCGGAAAGATCAGGTCTGGGCCCAATCCCCGTGGTTTGCCATGCGGTTCGAAGGACGAAACCCCATCGAAATCGCCACCCCACGCCATGTCTTGTCCGACGGAGGGTCCGCGTTGACGGTGACAGATACCGGCTTTGGCAATGTGCTGGATGGGCTGGAGTACAATCAGGTCGCCTATGCGTTCACGCAAGACGGGATCGCAGAGTTTCCCCTGAACGATGCAGCGCCGCAGGTACGTATCTTTCGCACCTGTGCAGGCGCACAATTGTCCTGAATGCGTTGAGTAAATCCACTAAGGACGCACAAACTTGGCATTGCCGACCGCACGTTGTTGCGGCTCTGGGCGGCTTTCTGATTGCGCGGCCTGAGGTGCAGGCGTCTCGGTAAACCCACAGGCAACGCCGTCTCCGTCCGGGTCATTGCGCGTGTGGTACCCCGGCTGGCCTTCACGGAACGGCCCGATTCCCATGGCCTGCGTCGCGTCGCACCCCGCCAGCGCGATCAGGTGTATCACGGCCTCGTCCCTATTATACTCGGACACCCGTATGAAAACGCCCACCGCGATCAGTACAGTCGTAAGGGGCAGCAATAGTACCATAACCAGAATGCGCACCGGGGACAGTGCCTGTCGGCGCGCGGCCTCGGCCCGCTGGTGCCGACGGGTTGATCTTGGGTTGAGGTCAGGCGCGCCCTGCGTGGGTTTCTTGAACAGCATGACTGGGTCTTACGATGGATATGTGGCAAAGCCGAGGCAATCGGATCGAAAGGTTGGCGGGCCGCCGACTTACGCTCTAGTGTCACTGCGAAACCCTGACTGTGAGGTCTAGCCAAACCGTGACCAGTCCCTACCAAACCCCAGACGAAACGGTCCGCGCGCAGGCCAGAGAGCTTTTGGAGCAGGCGCGGTTTGCTGCGTTGGCGGTTTTGCACCCTCAGACGGGTTTGCCAACACTGTCCCGTATCGCGCTGGCTACGGATACGGATGGCCGCCCAGTCACGCTGATCTCGTCACTGGCCGAACATACTCAAGCCCTGAATGCCAATCCAAACTGCGCCCTTCTGGTCGGAGAGCCCGAAGAAAAGGGTGACCCGCTGACACACCCCCGCCTGACACTTCACGCGGTGGCGCTTTGGGTACACCGGGACATGCCAGAGTATGCTCCGCTGCGTGAGCGGTATCTAAGCCTGCGGCCCAAGGCAAAGCTGTATATCGATTTCGCCGATTTCAGTTTTGTCAGGTTCACCATCAAGGATGGTTTGCTGAACGGCGGTTTTGGCAAAGCCTATCGCCTAACAACGGTCGATTTCTGATGGTCAACGAACCACGTGGACAGCGCAACTTGCATGTCGCACGACGTGGGAAGCCGTCGAGCCCAGCAAAAGATCCTGCATCCCCGGACGGTGCGACGCCATGATGATCAGGTCGGGTTTATTGGCTTCGGCCCAGTCCAGAATGGTCCGACCAGAATGCCCTTCGATCACCAATCCGCGTGCATTCGGAACCTGCGACGCCAATTCATCCAGCTCGGCCTGAATCGCCTTTCGCGCTTCGGTCAGGTATTCGGGTGGCATGTAGGAAATCGCATAGTTCGGAATATGCTCAACCACATGCAACAACGTCACCTGGGCGTCTGGCGTGGCCAACAGCTGAGCCAGTTTCAAAGGCCCGGATGTGTCTCTTTCAGCGTCGAATGAGATCGGGACAAGAATGTTGTGATACATAGCGTGAGCCTCCGTTTTGCAGGCTCACTTTGAAACATATTGTTGTTGCAGGCTTTGATTCAGGTCAGGAATCTCAGAATGTCTCGGCCACGTCATACATGACCGGCTCAAAGCTTTTGCACAATTCGTTGATCTTGCGATTGCGGTCGCGCATCTCCGGCGTCCTCAACATGGCAAGGAAATCGTCACGACGCTCCCATTGCGAGTAATTGGCGATACGGGTTTGAGCATCGTTCACATGCAACCCTGCAGACACAAAGCCCGGCTGTTTTGAGATGAAATCGGCATAGGCTTCAGTGAGGGCTTCCAACAGATCCTGACAGGTGCCTGGCGTCATTTCAAAGGTTGTGATTACGGTTTGAACACTGGCGTTTTTGGCGATTTTCGGCATTGGGATTCTCCGTTTGTTTTCCTCAGACTAGCACACCCAACAAAAAGGTCGCCTATTTCCTGCCAGCGCAGTAAAGCAACGCCAGTTGTGCCTGGCATAGCACTAAGAATTGACCGCCCTATTCAGGGCGGCCACTGATGTCTTTATTTGTCCATCCGAATCAAAGCAGTGACTTCGCCCTTAACTTGCTCAGGCCATTTAAGGGTCAAATTAACACCAAGAGACCCCTGCTCGGGTAAAACGTGAGGTGCCGCAAAAACCTGGTTATTGAAAACCCCTGTAAGCCCACCGAGCACTGTAACACTATCGCAACTGCGCGCTTTGCCGTTGAACGGCAGTTCGCCATTTGACAAAACCGGCCAAAAACTTGCGGCCGAGTTTTGCTGACGCCGGACTCTCAGAGGATGCGCGGTCTTTTTTGTGACACCGTGATAGGTGTTGTTCTGGAACGTCACATTCGCGTGCTTGTTGTTGTTCAAATCCGCTAAAGACGTGTCGATCCTTTCCGCCCGATCTATTGAACCGCTTGTGGCCCTAAACTTGTTTCCAGTCACAGCCAAACCATTCAGGAAATGCCCGGCCCCATAGGGACGCACAATGAAAAAACTGAACCAGGACGGCGCTTGACTTGAATAAAAGATATTATCGGTGATGCTCATTGCGCTGAACGAGAATCCGCTGGTGAAAGCGGGTGAGGCATCCCGTTCGTTGGTCCATTCGATGAAACAATTGTCGACATAGTTTTCGGCAATAGTGGAACTGTTATACGTGCCGATCATGATCAACCCAGCCGTGCGAACGCCCTGCGGTATGCCATCGCCCTGGAAAAAATGGTTGCCCAAAACCATGTTGTTGTCGCCGCCCAGAACGGCAAAGTGCTTGAAACGCACTGCCTGGTTGTGACGCAGTTTTACGTCATTTGAATTGGTGTTCAGCCCAATCGAAGAACGATCCGTCACATCGAAGGATTCTTCCGCTGACAGGAACTGACAATTGTCGATCAACATCCCCTTGCACCCTGTCGCAATCGAGGTGATCCCCCGGTCTTTGGGGCGACTGACAAAACAATCCTTCAACTGAAATGTGCTGCCCGACGCCGCAAGACGGATGGCGCTGCACCTGCTGTTGCACTGGAATTCAATCTGCTCCATGCCGAACTTGCGCAACGTGTTAAATCCGCTGAAGTCCAGTAGGTATTTGAACGCGTGGAACGTGAAGGTTTGCGTACCCGACGCATCATAGATTGGTGCGTTCAGGATGATCTCACCAGCACCAACGTTTTTTGACCGCACGTAGATTTCGCGGCCAACACCACTGCCCTGCACCAAAGAGCCCACAGGAATATTCGCAACATTGGCGACATTGGTCAGTCGTGTTTTGTCCGTAGGATCATAGGTTGCCACCGATGTGAATGTCTCGGTATCCCAAGCGCTACTGCTTTTGACATCGAACTGACCGTTGCGGATCACGCGGCGTGTGGAAAACCCGCCTTGTTTGTTCGGAACCGTTGCAGCCATGTCAATCGGAGCTGTCACCGAAATTTTGCGACCGCCCAGATCCAGTGATTCATGATCGGTGTTATTCAGCAGCGCCTGAAACGCCTTTTTGAAAGCCAATTCTTCATCGCCAAAGGCCGCTATATAGCTTGGCAGATGGAAGTCTTTGGTCAGCAACAGCATCTTGTCATCTGGCATCGTGACTGTGCCTTCAAATTCCATCTCAGAGGCCATGCTGGTGTTTTCCCCAAGATGATAGGTACCTTGCGGCACATAGACTCGACGACCACCAGCTGCCTGATCTGCGGCCTCAAATGCGGTGGAATCGTCGGTTACACCGTCTCCCACAGCGCCGTAATCCCGAACGTCCACCAGGCTGATCATTTCACGAAGGAAAACACTGGTGACGTCGGTGATCTCAAGATCATCAACACGCACCAAAGCACCATTGGCCCCTTCGATGTCCAGACCGAAATGCCCGTAAAGCGCAGCAAGCTCCCAGGGCATATCAACGCCCGGACGCTGGCCGGTGCCCACAATGGCCGTGATCTCATGTACCGAGCCATAGCCCGATAGCTGCGTAGCCGGTCCTTGCTCGACAACGCCCGCAACGTGCGCGTCCCCCGCACCGCCTGCCCATGCTGCGACCCGTACAGACGGTAACGGGCCGCTAATTGCTTTCACTCGGGCTTTGACCTGCAAATAGCAGCCGGGCAATATCGGCGTCTGCCCCATAAAACGCAGCTGCTGCGTGGTGTTCACCTTCAGAATCTCAAGACATCCGCCAAAATCCGCATCTGATGGTACAAATACGCCGGTGCCGGACCCGCCGTAGGTAGGCGAACCGGGCGTCCCGTCCCCCGCAGACCAGACCGTCAGGCCATTCGCAAACTGAGGTGGCATGAACACGATGCCGTCGGTGATTGCCTTGTTCATAGAAAACCCTTTCTCAATCGCGCCGCGCCAATTTGGCGACGCGTCCAAACCTCGTGTTCAGGTCCGTCCCGAACGCGCCAGTTTGAATACCGAAAGGGGATTAATCACGGTTCATCGCACCGTGACGGTGGTGTTGCGTCAGACCGCAGGATCCGAGTTGCTCAAAAGCTGAACCCCGTTGATCTTCCAGCCACTCTCCAACGGAACCATCTGATAGTCCAGAATATGAACCAGCCCGTTTCCGTCGGTGATCATTACCTTCTGCCACAATGACCCGGCAATCTCGCGCAGTTCCAGAAAGCGTACATCAGCAGGCCGCCAAACCATTGGATACCCATTGCGTACCATCGCTCCGAAATTGTCCGGGTTTCCGAAGAGACGCTGGATATTGGGGCTGGCAAAGGTAAAGGCCGTGGCGAAATCATCCGCCTTGAAGGCCTGCATCTGGGCCGCGATATTTGCCTCGATCTCGGCGCTCTGGGCAAACGCACCTGAGGCCAGACCGGCACTCAAGGACAGGGCAAGTAGTAAACGACGCATGGGGCTACCTCCTGACGGAACGGTAGCCCCTTGCGGGATCAGGTCAAATCAGACCAGCTCTCCGGCCAGGGCCTTGTCGATCAGCGCAATCGTTTCCGGCACGCCATAGAGGGCAATGAAGCCACCAAAACGCGGGCCTTGCGAGGCACCCAACAGCACCTCGTAGAGTGCGGTGAACCAGCCACGCATCGGGTCGAACCGCTCGCGGCCGATCGAGTAGACCACCGACTGCAGCGCCTCATCCTCGGTGGGGCCATCATATGCTTCAAGCGCTGCCTTCAGTGCCTCCAGCGCCTCACGTTCCTGATCTGTAGGCGCGCGATGCTTGCGTGTCGGTTTGACGAAATCGTTGAAGTAGCGCACAGCAAATCCTGCGGCCTGATCCAAATCAGGATGGCTTTCCGCCGTCGCTTCTGGCGCATAGCGGCGAATAAAGCCCCACAGCGTCTCTTTGTCTTCCGCGCCAGACACCGATGCAAGATTCAGCAGCATCGCAAAGGGCACGATCAACGTCGATTCAGGAACGTCACCGCCGTGGATGTGCCAAACCGGGTTGTTCAACTGCGCCTTCAGATCCTGCCCCGGATAGGCCCGCAACTGCTGATGATACTCATCGTAAGCTTTCGGGATCACATCAAAATGCATCCGCTTGGCCGTTTTGGGCTTTTGGTACATGAAATACGCCAAGCTCTCGGTTGGCGCATAGGTCAGCCATTCGTCAATCGACACGCCGTTGCCGGACGACTTCGAGATTTTTTGACCGTTTTCATCCAGGAACAGCTCATAGCTGAAATGCTCGGGCGCACGACCACCCAGCGCACGGCAGATCGAGTCATAGATCTTTTCGTTCGTCGCATGCTCTTTGCCGTACATCTCAAAATCGACGCCCAACGCCGCCCAACGCGCGCCAAAGTCCGGCTTCCATTGCAGCTTCACATGGCCCCCAGTGACGGGAACGGTCCATTCCTTGCCGGTCTCATCGTCAAAGGTCACGGTGTATGTTTCTGCACAGACCTTTTTCATCGGTACATACATGACCCGCCCGCTTTCAGGGTGCAGCGGCAGGAAAATCGAATAGGTCTGCTGGCGCTCTTCACGCAAACTCTTGAGCATGATCGCCATGATCTCATCATAGCGTTCAACCGCACGCTTGAGAATTTCGTCAAACTGCCCGGACTCGTAGAACTCTTTGGCCGAGTAGAACTCGTACTCAAACCCAAATGTGTCCAGGAACCGCCGCAGCATCGCGTTGTTATGCGCACCAAAGCTGTCGTATTCGCCAAATGGATCCGGCACCGAGGTCAACGGGCGTTGTAAATGCTGCTCCAGAATCTCCGGGTTCGGCACATTGCTGGGCACCTTCCGCATCCCGTCCAAATCATCCGAGAAACAGATCAGCTTGGTCGGAATGTCAGAAAGCGCTTCGAACGCACGCTTTACCATTGTGGTCCGAGCAACCTCACCGAAGGTACCGATATGCGGCAGACCCGAAGGGCCATAGCCGGTTTCAAACAACACATACCCCTTTTCCGGAGCACTTTTCTGATAGCGTTTGAGCAACCGGCGCGCCTCTTCAAAAGGCCAGGCCTTGGACGACATCGCGGTTTCACGCAGTTCAGACATTTCAATGTGCTCCATAGGGAAAGGTGCTCTGGTTGCCCCATGCAACCGGACCGGCCCCTCCTATTGTGCCAGTGCAGCATGAGTCAATAAAGCAGTCGCCCGTTTCCTGCCATAACTGACCAGAAACCGGTGTTTCCCCATGCTCAAAGAGCTAAAGTCTCTTGCACTGCTCCGAATACTCGAACGCTTTCTTCAATAGGCCCGAGACGCAGGTTTCACAGCTAAGCCTTACTGAAGCCACAATGCTGGGACGATTGTGCTCTCCGAAACAAAAAAGACACGGGCCGCACGCTCTGGCTTGACCTGCATATTTCACGGGCTTCTCAGGCCATGTATGACTAAGGCAAGATCAGGAAGCTTACCGGACCAGAGGACAGAAGATGCGACGCGAAACCACCAATCTGATCCGCTTTGTGCTTGAGGACATCGTACCGCCAATCTTGCGCGACAGCGCCGCGTTTCACTGGCTCGCACGTCGGGTCTGGGGTGAACATATCACCCGGCTAGCGGCATTCCGCGAACGCGCGCCTTTTCTGACAGACGAAGAATACGAAACCCTGTATCGCGACCATCCGCGCGTTCATGACGGAACCGACAATTCCGAAGCCTGCATAGATCGGATTGCCAAAGACATCATCGGCGACAGCATCTGCGATGTCGGTTGCGGCACCGGCGTTCTTTTGCAGCGTATCCGTGCCCAGCGCCCAGACATAACCGCCATGACCGGCGTGGATTTTGTGGTCGACGACGCGGAAGCTCTGGACAACATCAGCTATGTCGCCGCACGGATCGAGGATCTGCCCTTTGAAGACAACAGCTTCGACACCGTTATCTGCACCCATGTGATCGAGCACCTGTTGGATTATCGCCAAGCGATTGCGGAACTGCGGCGGGTCGCGCGCAAGCGCGTCATCATTGTGGTCCCGCGTGAGAGGGAATACCGCTACAGCTTCAATCCGCACTTTAACTTCTTCCCCTACACCCACAGCTTTTTGCGCGCTGTACATCCCAGCCCGAGCGTACATGTCTGCGAAGATATCGGGCGCGACATCTATTACTGCGAAGACCGCCCTGTGGATCAAAGCAACGAAAAGCCCGTAAAGGATCAGGCGGCATGAGCGCCACCGCGCCAACGGTTCTGATCTGGACGGGCTTGCTGTTGACGCCTGTCATGATCTCCGCCGGTCAGGTGTTGTTCAAGCTTGCAGGCGGGCGGATCGACGGGCGCGACGCCACAGGCTTAGTGGGCGTAGTACACACCCTTTTTGACCCTTTTTTGCTTGTCGCACTTGCGATCTACGGGTCCGCGACGATCCTTTGGATTTACGTCCTCAGACATGTGCCTTTGTCGCAAGCTTATCCGTTCATGGCGCTTAGCTTTGTGCTGGTTCCCCTCGCCTCGTGGCTGTTCTTTGGCGAAACGCTGGGGCTGCGCTATTGGATCGGGGCCGGGCTTTTACTGAGCGGAATGGCGGTGATGAATACCTGACCGGTTTAACCTGCCACACAAACGCGGCAAACAAGATGTTGAACCTGCCCTGCCCCCCTTCTATCCTGCGCCTTTGAAGAACCCCAAGCAGGATGCACCGAATGACCGAGCAAGTTCCCCACCCGATGTCCCCACAGGATTGCCTTGTGGCGATCATGGTTGCGATTTCGGCATCTGACGAAACGATCCGAACCGCTGAACTGGTCAAGATAGAAGTTGCGGTGAACATGCTGCCGGTCTTCGCCGGGTATGACATCGACCGGATGCGCCATGTGTCACAGATCGTTTTTGATCTGTTCGAACAAGAAGACGGCTTGGATGCTCTGTTTGGGCTGATCCGCGACAACCTTCCTGAACGGCTGAACGAAACAGCTTATGCGCTGGCCTGCGATGTTGCCGCCGCAGACGGATCGCTGGCCGAGACCGAGCTGCGTTTGCTGGAAGAAATCCGGTATGAGCTCAGCATCGATCGCTTGCACGCTGCCGCAATCGAACGCGGTGCCCGCGCGCGTCACGCCGTCTGACAACAGGCGTCGTCGGGTTTCACAGCTTAACTGCCATATAGCGAGCCCCACCGTTCAAGCAGTGCGCGTTGCAGCTTTCGCGACCTTCGGTTCCAGCTGCGCGCGCCATCCGGACGTTCACGCTGAGCACGCGGTATTTTCGCGCGTTTCGCCACGTCTGCCGTGAAGATAGCAAAGGCCAGGTCGACCCCGTCTGCTGTTGTCAGGAAACCGCCCAGCCCGGAAACAAAGTTCAGTGTCCCGGTCTTGGCGTCAACCTTAACTGGGTGGTTCTTGACGACTCGACCATTCCGATCGGTCAAGGCAAAAGGTTTCATCAACGGGCGCAATATCCCCGACTTCTGTGCGACCACCAAGGCCGAAACCAGATCTGCGGGTACAATGCGCGAAGCATCACCAAGACCGGAATGATCGACCATGGCGATACCGTTCACACCAAAGCTCTCCAAAGCCCATCGGTTCATCTCGGCCGCCGACTCTGCCAAGTTCCTGGGATAAACACCCCGTGCCTTTGTCGCCGCCAGTCCGACCATCTCAGCCGTCAGATTGGTCGAGTATTTCAGCATCCCACGCAGAATACTCTCCAGCGGATCACTGCGATGCACCACAAGATCCAAGCTCTGCGGGCGCTCTCGTGTCACCTGCACCCGTCCCAGCACGATCCCGTTTGACCGCGCCAGGGTTCGGAACACATCCCCTGCATAAAGCGCGGGTTTACGTACTGGCAACCAGCGGGCTCCGCCATTCCCCAACGCACCTTTGGCCACGGTCCAGCGATCCTGGCGCGCGCTTGGTTGATAGGTATAGATCGGCAGGCTTCGGCTCTCGACGCGCATCGAGGCTACATCCACCGCAGGCACATAGCGCGCGCTGCGCGCGTCCATGCTTACGTCATATCCTTTGCCCGCGCGCTTCCACTCAAAGTGCACCCGGTTGAAATTCAACGAAATCCCGCTGATGGCAGGACTGTACCCCACATGATCGGGCTGTCCAGGGTCGATGCTGAAAACAAATGGCAGTGCCCCGTCGTAGACCTTGAACGCACCACGCACCTCGGTAATCCCAGCCTCTCGCAGGTTGGCCGCCATCGAGGCTAGTGCATCAGTATCCAACAGTGGATCCCCACCGCCCGCCAGGATTAAATCGCCATGCAGGATGCCGTTTTCGATCGGTCCATCCGCCACCAGACGGGTTTCAAATCGGTGATCCGTGCCCAAAACGTCCAGGGCATAAAGCGCGGTCAACGCCTTGCCAACGCTGGCGGGGGGCAAGGCGGCCCCTTCTCCAAACACCTCCAGCTGCGCTCCGGTCGCTACATCCGCAACCGCAAACACAACCTCGCCTTTTAACCCGGCCGCAGCCACCAGGCGTTCGGCCCCGCTTAGCGGCACACCGCGGATCTGCGGCCTGAGAGAAACTAGCGGGGCCTGTGCAAGACCTGCTGCCGGGATTAGAGATGCCCCTAATCCCCCCAGAAACACACGACGTGAAAAACGATCAGCCATAGCTGAATTAAAATCCCACAGAATAAAATCGCACAACCTCTCGCTGAGATTATGCGCCCATAGGGGCTATTCCGGCAACACTTGTGCGCGCCACTCTCCGCGCGTTCGGATTTCGGTCGAGCTGACATCAACCATTGGCACGTTCACGAAACACCAGGCCGGGGCTTGCGCCTGACCCAAAAGATGTCGCGCCTGCCCATCGATGCGATACTTTGCATAGACCCGAGCCGCAGGTGACATCCGCGCCGAAATCCGATCCCCCGGCCGCGCGACGACGCCGACTGGCACGCTATCCATGATCAGCCGCCAATCTTTCCAACGATGAAACTGCGCCAGGTTATCCGCCCCCATCAGCCAGACAAACCGAACCTGCGGGTACAGCCGCCGAAGTGCTGCCAGAGTATCCGCTGTCGCCCGCGTGCCCGTCATCGCCTCGATATCCGTCACGTCGACCTTCGGGTGCTGCATCACGGCTTTCGCGGCTTGCAACCGCCGCGCCATCGGGGCTGGTCCATGCTCCTTCAACGGATTGCCCGGCGAGACCAGCCACCACACCCGATCCAGCCCAAACGCCTTCATCGCCTCGCGCGTGACGTGCACATGGCCTTTGTGCGGAGGATCAAAAGACCCGCCGAACAGCCCGATCACCTGCCCGGGTCGCGCATATGGAATATGATAACGCTCCATCCCCTGCTGATGTTCAGAACTCAAGGGGGTTGTCAATCAACAGGTTGCACCGCATCACCCAGCTTGACACGCCCCGGGCGGAGGACTTCGGCACACCAACCCCCATGCCCGCGCACGGCAGAGTAACCGCCCTGGCCCAGAGCCTCTTCCATCCGACTGCACGGCGCGCAGATCACGGTAAAGCGCAGGATGGCCTCGCCCACCTGCACCTCACGCCCCTTGAGGGCCGCCAGATTGATCCCCGACACCACCAGATTACGCCGCAGGATTTCCGGTGCCACGGGCCTTTGCCCCAGATAAGTGCCAATCGCCGCCAGATGTTCGTGCTGGATCAGAGTCACCGCCCGCGTGCCAGCGCGGCCACGGTCGCCGTCGAGCCCGCCAATGGAGATCACGGCCTCATTCACCTTGACCATTTCCACCCGCCGCTCGGGTCGTAGCCCGATCCATTCGACACGTCCCGGCTGCGCCCAACCGGCAATCAGCTTTGCCAATTCAGACAATTTATACCCCTTGTTTGGTCAAGCCTTTTTAGGTGAAGCCGGCACTAAGCGAAATTCACAAAACCACCAGCTTGCCCCGCACGCCGCGCTCAGATATCCAGCGTTCCAACTCAATTTCCCCGACCCAGAGGACGCGACATGGCCGCCTATCAATATGTCTACCACATGCAGGGTGTCTCCAAGACCTATCCCGGTGGCAAGAAGTGCTTTGAAAACATCCACCTGAGCTTTCTGCCCGGTGTGAAAATCGGTGTCGTCGGCGTCAACGGCGCGGGTAAATCGACGCTGATGAAAATCATGGCCGGCCTCGATACCGATTTCACTGGTGAGGCGTGGGCGGCTGAGGGTGCCAAGGTCGGCTATCTGCCGCAGGAACCGCAGTTGGATGAATCGCTGACCGTCCGCGAAAACGTCATGCTGGGCGTGGCCGCGAAAAAGGCCAAGGTCGACCGCTTCAACGAAATCGCCATGGAGATCGCCGAGAATTACTCGGACGAGCTGATGGAGGAGATGACCACCCTGCAGGACGCGATCGACGCGGAAAACCTGTGGGATCTCGACAGCCAGATCGACGTCTCGATGGAGGCACTGCGCTGCCCGCCGGACGATGCCAACATCGCTAACCTCTCGGGTGGTGAGAAACGCCGCGTGGCGCTCTGCAAGCTGCTGCTCGAAGCGCCCGACATGCTGCTGCTCGATGAACCGACCAACCACCTGGACGCCGAGACTATCGCCTGGCTGCAACAGCACCTGATCGACTACAAAGGCACCATCCTGATCGTCACCCACGACCGGTACTTTCTGGATGACATCACCGGCTGGATTCTGGAACTCGACCGCGGCCGCGGCATTCCGTATGAGGGCAACTATTCCGCATGGCTGGAGCAAAAGGCCAAACGGCTGGAGCAGGAAGCGCGCGAGGACAAGTCCAAGCAGAAGACCCTGCAGCGCGAACTGGAATGGATGCGTCAGGGTCAGAAGGCCCGTCAGGCCAAATCCAAGGCCCGGATCAATGCTTATAACGAACTGGCCGAGCAGTCCGAACGCGAAAAGCTGACCCGCGCTCAGATCGTCATCCCCAACGGCCAGCGCCTTGGCGGCAAGGTGATCGAGGTCGAGGGCCTTTCGAAACACATGGGCGACAAGCAACTGATCGAAGGGCTGGACTTCGCCCTGCCCCCCGGCGGCATTGTCGGCGTCATCGGCCCCAACGGCGCGGGTAAATCGACCCTGTTCAAGATGCTCACCGGTCAGGAACAGCCCGACAGCGGCACCATCACGCTGGGCGACACGGTCGAACTGTCTTATGTCGACCAATCGCGCGACGACCTGAAAGACAACGACACCGTGTGGGAAGCGATCACCGGCGGGGCCGAGATCATTCAGCTGGGCGATGCACAGGTCAATTCCCGCGCCTACTGCTCGTCCTTCAACTTCAAAGGCGGCGATCAGCAGAAAAAGGTCTCGCTGCTGTCAGGGGGTGAGCGCAACCGCGTCCACATGGCCCGCTTGTTGAAAGAGGGCGGCAACGTCCTGCTGCTCGACGAACCGACCAACGACCTGGACGTCGAAACCCTGCGCGCACTGGAAGACGCGCTGGTCGATTTCGCCGGCTGCGCCGTCGTTATCTCACACGACCGCTTTTTCCTCGACCGGATCTGCACGCATATTCTGGCCTTCGAAGGCGACGCGCATGTGGAGTGGTTCGAGGGCAACTTCGAGGACTACGAAGAGGACAAAAAGCGCCGTCTGGGACCGGATGCGCTCGAGCCCAAGCGGTTGAAGCATAAGAAGTTTGCAAGATAGACGTTTCTATAGGCGGCAATTTTGCCGCCTTTTTTCCAACCAAAGAAACAGAAATGCAGAAAAAACTTACAGAACTTCGATTTTGGCTGAAACAAGCCCTTTGGTTTGTTCCCTTTGCCTACTTTCTCAACTTTATTTATGCTGTTTACTCCGATCAATCCGGCGGAACTTTTGGAGACACCTTTGGCGCGGCAAACGCCCTCTTCTCAGGAACAGCTTTACTCTTGTTAGTGCTTGCGGTCAGCCTTCAACGAGAAGAGCTCGAACACGTCAAAAAGGAACGAAATGACACTCTAAAACTCCTTGAAGGGCAAGAAGGTATCAATGAAGCGCAAAGAGTTGCTTTAGAAAAGCAATTGTTTGAAAGCTCCTTTTTCTCTCTATTTTCCATGATCAACGAGGAGAAAGCCCGGTTGCTAGAACAAGAGGGCGCAGCCGGAAAAGAAACAGTTCGCTTAGAGCAGTACCGCAGAGCATCCGAGTGTCTCCTCGAAAAAAAGCCATTGAAAGTGAGTTCCATCCCAGTCAGCGGCACCACTTAGATCTAGAAGCAAACAAGATTTTCAACCTCGTTAACTTAATTTCCGCAGCAGTTGCACTAGTCAAAAGCGCAGAAAACAACGAACGCGACACCGAATTTTATACTTCGTTGATTCGAGGCACAGTAGACTACGATACGGCAATTTGCTTCGCTTGGTTTCACGCTTCGATAAATGACAAAAAATCAACCGTGTCATTGGCTTACGAAACTCTTGATATTGAGCAGTCGTTAGCTCCTCTCCACACGAAATGCGTTGACCAAATTTTACGAAAGGAAGAACCGTAATCACATAGTCAGCGAGCGTAGGGTGGGTACTCGCACTCGTCACTCCTCAATTTCCGATAATTCAACCAAATCAAATGACGGGTGAAATCACCCATCTTGGGGTTCTCCGAACGCCCCTTCGTTCACGCCACTGCTCCACTCCGGCCCTACCCAACCCGAACGAATATCTCGATGGTTTGATAAACAGGGTTACGTCGCTGGACGCCATCCAGCCACTTCGAAATGCATCAAGCCCCCTCGAAGCGACCAAACTCCGGCGTCTCAGTCAAAACTCTAATGGATGATAGCAGTTGCAGGCTTTAAGCTGACTGGTTTCTGCGAAATTTGCCCAGACCAAACAGCCCGGCCAACGCGCCAACCAGCAGCAACCAACTGGCGGGAATCGGGACAGCCGCAAGGTTTGCCTGCGCCACGGCACCTTCCGTTACGCCCTGCTCTTGGTTGGGGCGTTCCCGCAATAGCTCCAACTCTTCAAGATGCCGGTCATGTTCAGAGGGTTCGGGTGCTTGGGTCAAACGGAGATTTTCCCATTCCAACTCTTCACGATGTCTTTCGCTATCAAAGCCTGATAAAAGCTCGGATGTAACTTGATCACCATCCGCAGTCGAACGTTCCGACCCTTCTGAAATGGTCAAAGCTTCTGACGCTCCGGCCCAAAACAGAACCGCTAATGTGCAAATAACTCTCATATTGGCCCCCACGACACTGTCTTTAAGCATAGCATCCCAGCGTCATTTTTCAAACATCACAATAATTGAATTAAAATGAAGACTTATGAGATCAAAGGATACCGTCCTATCAAGACACCTCTGATCCTGTGCCTAAAAGGGCCGCAAGCAAAGCTGCGATTCTCAATAGTCTCATTATGCGTTTATTCGGAAACCGGGACGACCACCGGTCGTATGAGCCAGGCACGGCAATTCCCACTCTTTGATCAAAGACCCCTTGAATCACTGCAATATGCTCTGGGGCCGCTGTCCAATTCAGGCGATCATCCCTTGCCACACGGCCACCTCAATGCCATATGAAGGGAGCTTACGTTTTTCTATTTCGACCCACTGTCTCCTTTTACGGCGCTCAGTCTATCGATCCAGACAACGACGCCAGGCTGCCGCATCCACGTGGGCAGCACCAAACAGGAGACAACGGATATGCCTGCAGGCACCGTAAAATGGTTCAACACCACCAAAGGCTACGGCTTTATCGCACCCGAAGATGGCGGCAAAGACATCTTCGTTCACATCTCGTCAGTAGAGCGTTCGGGCCTGACCGGTCTGGCCGACAACCAGAAAGTCACGTACGAGCTGCGCGCTGGTCGTGACGGTCGCGAAAGCGCCGACAACATCCAACTGGCCTAAGCCGGTAAAAGGGTAAGGCGCGTCTTTGCCCTTTTCTATCCGGCCGCCTGCGTGGCGGCCGGAACACATCACGACCACGTGATGTTTGCCCCAGAATTGACCAAATATCATATCATACTGAAACTGTTCTTAAGTTTCCTTGGTCATTCGATGAGGGTTTTCCATGTTTACACGCCGTGTTTTTCTGGCCGGAACAGCAGCCAGCCTGTTGCCGGGAATCGCCAGCGCCAAGAAAGCGGTCGAATATGATCCGACGCCGCAATTCGTGCGCATCAAAAAGCAATTCGTGCCTGGGCAGCTTCTGGTCGCCCCCCGGTCGTTCTATCTCTACTACGTGACCGAACCACGCAAAGCGATCCGCTATGGTTGTGGTGTTGGAAAGGCGGGGCTGGAATTTACCGGATCGGCGACCATCGATGTGAAAAAGGAATGGCCCACCTGGCGTCCGACCGATGAAATGATCGAGCGTGACCCGGTTACCTACGCAAAATTCAAAGACAATGACTATGTGCAGCCCGGTGGCGGAGATAACCCTTTGGGCGCGCGGGCGCTGTATCTTTTCCAGAACGGCGTCGACACATATTTCCGCATCCATGGTACAACGCAGCCGCAAACCATTGGTCATGCAGTGTCAAACGGGTGCGTCCGTATGCTGAACGAACATGTCATTGACCTATACAATCGTGTCCCAATCGGAACAGTGGTCACGGTCGTCTGATCAAAGTCAGGGGGCCGCTGCCTGCCCGACAAGTTCCAGAACGGATGGGCCCAGCGCATCCACGATCCGGGCGACCCCGTCGGCATTTGGGTGAATGCCGTCGGCCTGCATGAACTGTGACACTGCACCAGGATCGCCCTCGGCTGTCAGCCCTTCAAAGAAACTGCTGGCAAACAAGACCCCATAGTCTTGCGCCAATTCGGGGTACATCGCGTCAAATGCCTGTTTGTAGTCCGTTCCGTAATTGCCCGGCGCTTGCATTCCGATCAGCAGAACAACAACGCCGCCATCCCGCGCAACCTCCAGAATTTCGCGCAGGTTGGCCCGTGAGACTGCAGGGTCTATTCCGCGCAATAGGTCATTTCCGCCTAAGGCGACGATCATTCCATCCACATCCGGCGTCAGGGTCCATTCCACCCGCGCAGCTCCGCCTGCCGTTGTGTCACCTGAAACGCCGGCGTTGATCATCTGCACATCCGCGCCCTGCGCCCGAAGCCAACGGTCAAGCTGAGGTACAAACCCGTCTTCTTCCACCAGCCCATAGCCTTGCGTCAACGAATCCCCTAAGGCGGCAATCACCACTTGCTCGGCTGTGGCCGTGAAACCGCAGAAGATAAACAGACCTGTCATCAAAGCCTTGCGCAATGTGGTGATCGCTCCATATCCCAAAGGACCGCTCCTTAATCGGGTAAACCCATGACATCTGCTGTTCTCACCCTCCAAAATGCTGCTTTGTCGCTGGATGGCAATGCCGGGCGGGTCGATATTCTGCATGACATTACGTTGTCTGTGACCAAGGGTGAAACACTGGGCCTGATCGGGCCGTCCGGTTCGGGCAAATCTTCGCTCCTGATGTTGATGGGTGGGTTGGAGCAAGCGACCAGCGGACAGATCACCGCGCTGGATCAGGACCTGACAAGCATGGACGAAGATGCACTGGCCCGCTTTCGCCGCAACAACATGGGAGTGGTGTTCCAAAACTTTCACCTGATCCCGACCATGACTGCGCTTGAGAATGTCGCAACACCGCTGGAGCTGTCAGGGCACAGGGATGCGTTCGACCTGGCCGAGACTGAGCTGGACGCTGTCGGGCTATCGCATCGGCGCGATCACTATCCGGCGCAACTGTCGGGCGGTGAACAACAGCGCGTGGCACTTGCCCGTGCCTCAGCGCCGCGCCCCAAGATTTTGTTGGCAGATGAACCCACCGGGAACCTGGATGAAACCAACGGCGCTGCGATTGTTGATCTCCTGTTTGGACTGCGTCAGAAATTTGATGCGACCCTCGTTCTTGTCACTCACAGCCGTTCCTTGGCGGAACGCTGCGATCGGGTTGTTCGCCTTCGCGATGGACGGATTGCGGAAGAAACTCGGCAGGAGGCCGCCGAATGAGCCTGCGACTGGCGGGGCGGCTCGCCCGTCGCGAGCTGCGCGGAGGCTTGCGGGGGTTTAGGATCTTTCTGGCCTGTCTGGCGCTTGGCGTCGCAGCCATTGCAGCCGTAGGGTCGGTACGGCAAGCCATTCAAACCGGATTGGCGCAAGAAGGTGCTTCGCTTTTGGGCGGCGACGCCCAGCTTGAATTCACCTATCGCTTTGCAGATGAGGCCGAGCGCGCCTGGATGCAGCAAGCATCCGAGCAGGTGTCCGAGATCGTCGATTTCCGCTCGATGGCTGTTGTGCCCCGTGCCGAAGAACCGGAGCGCGCACTGACGCAAGTGAAATCTGTCGACACTGCGTACCCCTTGATTGGTTCGGTCAGACTGGATCCTGACATAACGCTGGATGACGCCCTAAACGGGACATCCGGCTTGCCCGGAGCAGTCATGGAACAAGTTCTGATCGACCGGCTTGGGCTGGCCGTTGGTGATCGCTTCAAGCTTGGGGCGCAGGAATTTGTCCTGACAGCCGCACTGGTGAACGAACCCGACAGCGCGGCAGATGGGTTTGGCCTTGGACCGCGCACATTGGTGAGAACCGAGGCGCTACAGACGTCTGGGTTGTTGGAGCCCGGCACTCTGTTTTCGACCAAATACCGTTTGAACCTGCCAGACACGATCGTCCTTGCCGAAATCGCCGCCGAAGCTGACAAAGCCTTCGACGGCACGGGAATGCGATGGAGCGATGCGCGCAACGGTGCCCCCGGTATTTCCGAGTTTGTCAGCCGCCTGAGCGCCTTTCTGGTTCTTGTCGGCCTCTCGGGCCTTGCGGTGGGCGGCATTGGCGTTTCAGCCGCCGTGCGCGCGTACCTGAGCCAAAAAACAGAAACCGTGGCGACCTTGCGCACCTTGGGGGCTGATCGCGCAACGATTTTTCAAACTTACATGCTTCAGATCGGCGTGCTGTCTGTCATCGGAATTGCGCTCGGCCTGGCGCTGGGCGGGCTGGCTCCGCTGCTTCTGGCGCCTCTGTTGGAAAGCCAGTTACCGGTTCCGGCAGTATTCTCGCTCTATCCACAGCCACTGATTGAGGCCGCAATCTATGGGCTGCTTACCGCATTTCTGTTCACGCTTTGGCCATTGGCCAGAACCGAAGACGTGCGGGCCGCAACCCTGTTTCGCGATGCGCTGAGTACGGCCCGAGCGCTCCCACGCCCGATTTATGTCATCGCCACCGCAATTGGTCTCGCATTGCTTGTCTCCGTTGCCGCCTGGTTCAGCGGTTCCACACGATTGACCCTTTGGACAAGCGGCGGGCTTGTAGGTGCGCTGGTTTTATTAAGCCTCTCTGCCTATGCCATTCGCAAACTGGCCCGGGCCGTAGCTCCTCTGGCACGCGGCCGCCCTGCCCTGCGATGGGCCTTGTCCGCCATTTCAGACCCGCGTGAGGGCGCAGGCTCGGTTGTTCTGTCGCTCGGTCTGGGCTTGTCCGTTCTGGCCGCCGTTGGACAGATCGACGGCACGCTGCGCAACGCAATCTCAGGCAACCTACCAGATGTCGCGCCCTCATATTTCTTTGTCGACATCCAAAAGGATCAGATGCCCGGCTTTTCCGATCGCCTGACCTCGGACCCTGCCGTCAGCCGCATCGAAAGCGCGCCAATGCTGCGTGGGATCATCACGCAGATCAATGGCCGCCCTGCCCGTGATGTGGCTGGTGATCATTGGGTGCTCGAAGGAGACCGTGGTGTCACCTATTCTGCCCGACCCCCGGCAAACGCGAATGTAACCGATGGGGAGTGGTGGGCCGAGGATTATTCGGGCACACCTCAGGTCAGCTTTGCCGCTGAAGAAGCCGCCGAAATGGGCCTGCAACTTGGCGATCAACTGACCGTCAATATCCTTGGTCGCGACATAACCGCAGAGCTGACCTCGTTGCGCGAGGTGGATTTCTCAACCGCAGGAATGGGATTCATCATGTCGATGAACCCCTCTGCCCTGTCCGGTGCACCGCATAGTTTCATCGCCACTGTCTATGCAGAAGAGCAGGCCGAGGCTGCCATCCTCAGGGATCTCGCAGGTCAGTTCCCCAACATCACGGCCATTCGCGTACGCGATGCCATCGACCGCGTTTCAGGGCTGCTGGCCGGTATCGCCGCCGCCACATCTTACGGCGCAGGTGTGTCCTTGCTAACCGGATTTCTGGTCTTGATCGGAGCCGCAGCGGCAGGCGAACCTGCCCGCAGATACGAAGCGGCAATCCTGAAAACCCTCGGGGCCAATCGGGGCCGCATCCTGCGCAGCTTTGGCCTGCGCTCTGTCTTATTGGGGGCCGCCGCAGGCTGCGTCGCCTTGCTGGTCGGCATTCTGGGCGGATGGGCCGTTGCCACCTACATTTTCGAGACGGATTTTGCGATCATCTGGTCTTCGGCGTTGGGCATTGTTCTGGCCGGGATCGGCGTCACGCTTTGCGCAGGTCTTGCCTTTGCTCTGCGCCCGCTTTCGGCCCGGCCAGCCCGCATCCTGCGCGCCAGCGACTAAGCTCAGCGCACACAGGCCACGGGCTGCAAAAGCTTCAGCAACGGATCATTGTCACAAACCAAAGCATCCAGCGAAACATCATCGAGAGAGGCGTAAAACACTTCGGCCGCGTCCTGCAGCGCCAACCGCAACCGGCAGGCATCCGTCAAGGGGCAGGTATTGTCCGCATCCGCAAAACATTCGGCAATGGGCAAGGCGCCCTCAACATGCCGGAACACCGCGCCGATCCGAATTTCTTCCGCCGGGCGCGCCAAAGACATGCCGCCATTGCGGCCGCGTTGTGTGCTTAGATAGTCCAACTGGCTCAGTTGGTTGATCACCTGCGCGAGATGATTTTCCGAAATGTTACACACTTCGGCAATTTCCGACTTGGTGACCAACCTGTCCGGGTGCGCTGCGCAATACATCAAAAGGCGCACGGCAATATTTGTCCGTTTCGTAATCCGCATGAGGGCCTCCCTGAATTCAAGATGCAGCCTTATTGCATGTCCGGGAAAAAAGCGGTTTGACATACATCAATCGATCAAAAGGACGCCTTATCCATGCCTGACCCCTATTTCTTTGGCTATGGCAGCCTTGTGAACCTCGCCACACATGATTTTCCCGACCCGCGTCCGGCAAAACTGAAAGGCTGGAGGCGGGCGTGGCGTCATACCGATCTGCGCCCGGTCGCGTTCCTGACCGCAGTTCCCGACCCCGAGGCTGAGATCGAAGGAATGATCGCGCATGTGCCAAAAAACGACTGGGCCGCACTGGATCAGCGGGAATGGGCCTATGACCGGGTTCCGGCAACGAATTCGATTTCACACACCCTGACGCATGATGTCGAAATCGCGGTTTATGCGGTGCCCCATGACCGGCACACCGCGCCCAGCAATCACCATCCCTTGCTGCTCAGTTATATCGATGTGGTTGTGCAGGGATACCTGAGGGCGTTTGGACCAGATGGTGCGGACCGGTTCTTTGCCACAACCGACGGCTGGGACGCGCCTGTTGTGAATGATCGGGCCGAGCCGAAATATCCCCGTCACCAACTGCTCAAACCTGACGAGACAGCATTTGTAGATAACCGCCTGAAGCGCGCATCGGTAAAGATAATCCAGCCACATCAACAAAAAGAGGCAGACGAATTTCCTGCCTCTTTCAAATTCTAAATTCATACCGTTTCGGTACGGAGCATTCAGCCCCGTGCGCGGATCACCTGCAGCAAGGGCAGTAGAGCCGCCATTTCCGGCCCCCGCTCCATCCCGGTCAGGGCTTTGCGCAGCGGCATGAACAGGCCCTTGCCCTTGCGGCCTGTTGCCTCTTTCACCGCTTTGGTCCAAGTACCCCAGGTCTCGCCATCAAACGGGCCATCGGGCAACAAAGCGACCGCTTCGGCAATAAACTCTCGATCTTCATCGGCAATCAATGGTTCGGCCCCATCGCGGCACAGTTCCCACCAGCCTTTCAGATCAGCCAGAGTGGTGATGTTTTCGCGCGCCATTGCCCAGAAGGGTTCCGCCAAATCAGCCGGAACTCCAGCGTCTTCCACCGCATCAGCTACATCTGTCAGCGGCAGCGATTGCAGGTGCTTTGCGGTCAGAGGGAACAGGTCCTGTACGTCAAACTTGGTCGGTGCCGCACCAAACCGGTTCACATCAAACCCTTCGATCAGTTCCGCCATGTCCGAGCGCAACTCAACCGGGTCAGACGACCCCAGACGCGCCATCAGGCTCAACAAAGCCATCGGCTGCACGCCCTGTTCGCGCAGGTCGCGCAACGCCAGCGTGCCCAAACGTTTCGAAAGGGCCTCACCCTGCGGGCCGGTCAGTAGCGAGTGGTGGGCAAAACGGGGGCACTGGCCGCCCAGCGCTTCGATGATCTGGATCTGCGTAGCGGTGTTGGTCACGTGGTCCGACCCCCGCACCACATCGGTTACACCCATTTCGGTATCGTCCACAACGGACGCAATCGTGTAAAGCACCTGACCGTCACCGCGGATCAGCACGGGGTCAGAAACTGAAGCAGCATCAATCGAGATGTCGCCCAGAATACCATCAGTCCATTCGATACGCTCATGATCCAGCTTGAAGCGCCATACACCGTTGCCACGTTCGGCGCGCAGGGCGTCTTTCTCGGCATCTGACAGGTTCAGCGCGGCCCGGTCATAGACCGGTGGCTTGCCCATGTTCAGTTGCTTCTTGCGTTTCAAGTCCAGCTCGGTCGGCGTCTCAAACGCCTCATAGAACCGACCCATCTCACGCAGCTTGTCCGCAGCGTCGGCATAGCGATCCAAGCGCTCAGACTGGCGTTCAACCTTGTCCCAGTGCAGACCCAGCCACTCCAGATCCCGCTTGATGGCATCGACATATTCTTCTTTCGAGCGCTCGGGATCGGTGTCGTCAATTCGCAGGATGAATGTACCGCCCGCCTTGCGAGCGATCAGATAGTTCATCAGGGCGGTGCGCAGGTTGCCCACATGGATGTATCCGGTGGGCGACGGGGCGAAACGGGTGGTTGTCATGGGTGTCTCCTGTTGGCGCGGCTCTTGTCATAAGACGCGTGTTTTGTCCAGTCGCAGGCCCGCTCACGCGAACGTGGAGTGGCAGCCGCCCTGTTCCGTCCTATCTATTTCACGCTGGCACCTAAAGGGAGACCCCAAAATGACTTTCAATCTTACACGCCGCGCCGCGTTGGGCGCAGCCGCAGCTTTGCCATTTGCGTCTGCCGCTTCACCGCTTCTGGCTGCAGGCTCGGGCACCAAAGCAAACTCGACCATCGCCAAGTCCTTCACGCTGGGCGACTTTACGGTAACCACGCTGCTGGATGGCAGCATTGCACGCGACGGTGCCAAAGAGATCTTTGGCGGTGGAGCGACAGATGAGGAATTCGCCAAGGTTTCAGCGGACAATTTCATTCCGGCAGATGCAGCCCAGTTTTTCTTTACCCCTTCACTGGTCAACACAGGTTCTGAACTGGTTCTTTTTGACACCGGATTGGGACAAGGTGGCATTCAGGCAGCTCTGGCCGATGCAGGCGTGACGCCGGACCAAATCGACGTCGTGGTGCTGACACACATGCATCCTGATCACATCGGAGGCATGACCACCAACGACGCGCCTACATTTGCAAATGCGCGTTACGTGACCGCTGCGCCCGAATATGATTTCTGGGCGGCGCAGGAGGCGGGCAACCGCGTCGGCGATCTGGTGGCCGCCAAGGTAACCCCACTGGCAGAAAAGATGAGCTTTATCGGCGACAGTGGCGAAGTGACGTCAGGCATCACGGCAGTCGCCGCGTTTGGCCACACGCCAGGTCACACCGTGTATCATCTGGAAAGCAACGGACAGCGCCTTATCCTGACGGCAGATCTGGCCAACCACTATGTCTGGTCTTTCGCGCATCCCGAATGGGAGGTCCGATTTGACATGGACAAGGCAGCAGCAACAGCCGCGCGTCGCAACGTTCTGGGGATGCTGGCGGCAGATAAGGTACCGATGGTCGGCTATCACATGCCGTTCCCCGGCGCGGGCTTTGTCGAAACCCGAGGCGACGGTTTCCGCTTTGTCCCGGTCAGCTATCAGATGATGGGCTAAGCCGTTAATACCCCGGATCCGGCCTCACTTTCGAGCCGTCGGTGAACCGCGAAAGGCGAAACGCGGCCGGATCCACGCAAGGCGTCGTTTCAGCGACAAGATCGGCGATCAACCGTCCGGCGCCCGGACCAATGCCAAATCCATGGCCAGAGAATCCTGTGCCAATGAATAGGCCCGGCAACTCATCAACACCTGAGATCACCGGAATGGCGTCAGGCGTAACGTCGATCATTCCAGCCCAACTTTGCACAACTTCGCTGTTCATAAGCGCCGGGAACCCTTTGCAGGCGCGGCTCCAAGCGTGCCGCAACACTTTCTGCGATGGCTCAGGGTCCAAATTTCGGCACTGCTCGAACGGGGTCACATCGGTGGGCAGCCAGTGCCGATCGTGTCGCGCTTCGATCGCCCAGCGTCTGGACAGGCGAAAGCGCAAGGATTTCCACTCCTGCGCAAAGGCAGGCAAGAACCGTTTCGCAAGCCGGAAGCTGTCGGGCACAATGTCCACCGTGTTTTCGTGGCCAGACGCAATGGTATAGCCGCCGTCAGCGCGCTTGCGGATCGCAAAATCGTCGGACCACAACGCGGGTCCAGGCCCATCGTGCACGGGGGATGTGCGAAGCACTGTGTTCAAAACCTTGAGTTGCGGCAGCTCGACGCCCGCGTTGCCAGCAAACAACCGCGACCAGGCCCCACCCGCCAGAACGACGCGTCCGCAAACCACTTTTCCACGCTCGGTAAAGACACCGGAAATGTGCCCATCCTTGGTTTCGACGCTGCGGACTGCACATTGCGTCATGATCACAGCGCCCCGGTCTCGTGCAGCCTCGGCAATAGCCGGAGCAGCCCATTGCGGCTCGGCACGACCGTCCTGCGGCATGTAAAGCGCTGTTGTCAAACCTGTTTGGTGCCCTTGCAGCAAATCGGAAAGCTCACCGCCGGACACTATCCTGGCCCCGGTCTGCAATCCCTCAACATGGCGCATCCACTTTTGCAGGTTGGCTGCGTCTCTTGCGCCAGAGGCCCCAAAAAGGATGCCGGATTGGGTATAGCCTGTTTCGCGCCCCAAACGCTCGTCCAGCGTTTGCCAGATGCGCAACGCCTCTTGCATCAGGGGAATTTCCCTTGGGTCTCGCATACCCAGACGCACCCAACCCCAATTGCGCGAACTCTGCTCTGCTGCAATCTGACCCTTTTCACACAAAAGAACAGAAGCGCCGCGTTCAGCTAGCTCCAATGCCGTTGAAACGCCGATGATGCCACCGCCAATAACAACAACATCCACATGTTTGGGCAGAGCCAGATCAGATTCAACTGGGGTCGGTTTGGGTGCGGTCATCAATAGGTCTTACATCGGTCGCTTGGACCAGTATGGAGACCTGCCCGCCGCGTATAGGCAATGTGAATTCCGAGCGTTGTTGCAGTATTTTCGACACCTGTGGCCCAGGTGCCGAAATCGGTGTCAGCAACGAGCGTATTAGGCCGCGCCGGACAACTCTGCCCATTTCTGGCGCAAGATCGCCGACAACCCGTTTTGTTTGGATGCCGCTTGATTTGTTACTTCCTTTTGCGGCAGCAACCTCGGAAACTCGGTTCGGAAATTGAGTGCAGCAAGCTCATCCAATTCTCGCTGTTCCTCCATTAGATTGGCGATCGCCGCATCCAGCTTTTCTTCATCCAATTCTTGCGGCTGCGTCTCTATAGACCGCCATTTCAAAGGTGTATGAAGCGAATTGTCATATTCCTTGTACATTTTACCACCACACCGTTCACTCAGACATCTAACCCGGGATGCGTCGCTCGTACCGCGAACCAATTTTACGCGTACAGATTAAATTGCGTCGCACCCGCCCCACATCGGGCAACTTCTAAGCAAAAATGTGGCAGAAAAATGTCGCGCAGGCAAGCTTGAGGCAGCCGTAACCGCCTCAAATCACAATCAATTTCTCACACTTGGGATACAATTTTGCCTAATCTATAGACACTGTTTCCAAACTGGCCGTCCGGCCCCTGGTTTTCAGGTCCGATCGCGCCATCGATTCACAATTGGATAGCGCCGATCCAGCCAGAACGCCCGCTTGCTGAGGCGCGTACCGGGGGCAGACTGGAACCGTTTGTATTCACTGATGTAAATCAGATGTTCGACCCGCCGGGCCTCGGCTACGTCATACCCGGCAGCGACGCAGTCGGCGATTGAGCCATCCTGATCGACCAAAATCTCAAGGATACCGTCCAGAACCGGGTAGTCGGGCAAGCTGTCGCTGTCCTTCTGGTCTGCGCGCAGCTCGGCACTTGGCGGTTTGTCGATAATGGACGGGCGGATCACCTCGCACTTGGGACCCATCATCCAGTCACGATGATTGACGTTGCGCCAACGGCAGGTTTCAAACACGCGGGTTTTGTACAGATCTTTGATCGGATTATAACCGCCATTCATGTCGCCATAGATCGTGGCATAGCCCACTGCGACCTCGGACTTGTTGCCGGTGGTCAACAGCATTTCACCAAACTTGTTCGAGATCGCCATCAGCAACAGTCCACGCAGGCGAGACTGAATATTTTCCTCGGTCAGTCCTTCGTCCAGCCCTGCAAACAAAGGCGCCAGAGTATTCGTTACCGCGGCCCGGCCCTCGGAAATCGGCACAAAATCATAGTGCACGCCCAGCGCCTTGGCGACGGCCTCGGCATCATCCAGCGAAGCCTGGCTGGTATATTCCGATGGCAACATCACACAGCGCACGTTTTCGGCCCCGATGGCGTCAACCGCGATGGCCGCCACCAAGGCAGAATCGACCCCGCCTGACAGACCAAGAAGCGCCTTTTTGAAACCCGTCTTGCCCATATAGTCCCGCAGCGATTGCACCATCGCGCGGTAATCCTGCTCCCATACATCTGGCTGAGGAACGATTTCGGCCGGCGTAATCCGCCAGCCATCGTCACCACGCTCAAGGTCCACTTGTGAGACAGTTTCGTCAAAAACAGGCATCCGGAAGGCCAGCTCTCCACCCGGGTTCAGGCCAAAGCTAGCACCGTCAAAAACCTGATCGTCCTGCCCGCCCACCATGTTCAGGTAAATCAGCGGCAGACCTGTTTCGACAACCCGTGCCACCATGTGATTTAGGCGCACGTCATACTTGTTGCGGAAATAGGGCGATCCGTTGGGGATCAGCAGAAACTCGGCCCCGGTTTCCTCGAGCGTTTCTGCGACGTCCGGGTGCCAGCCATCCTCGCAAATCGGGCTGCCTATACGGAAGTTTCCAACTGAATACGGCCCACCCAACGGTCCGGCATCGTACAGGCGCACTTCGTCAAAAACGGTTTCGTTCGGCAAATGATGTTTCAAAACCTTGCTGGTGATCCGCCCGTTTTTGAGGATCAGGTAGGCGTTGAACAACTTGTCCTCTTCCGCCCAAGGCGCGCCAATGGCAATCGCTGGTCCGTCTGCGCATGTTTTGGCCAACGCCTCGACCGCCGCCATGGCCGCACGGTGAAACACTGGCTTCTGGATCAGATCCTGCGTGTTGTACCCGGTGATGAACATCTCGGGGAAAGCCACCAGATCAGCACCGGCCGCCTTGCCTTGCTCCCATGCGGAAACGGCCTTGTCTGCGTTGCCTTCGATGTCGCCCACGGTTGGGTTCAGTTGCGCCAAAGTGATGCGGAAACGGTCGGCCATGCTGCCCTCTTGCCTCGTCAGTCCTATTGCCATTTAGCAGATCACCGCGCGAGTAAAAGGCCAATGCGGCAAAAGCCGTTGCCCTGCCTTCGACGGTATCCTAGTTTTGCTTTCAAAGATGCAACCAGCGATGACCCGGCAGGCAGGACCGAAAATGAACGTGATCCGATACTCGATTTTGGCAGCGGGGCTAAGTCTGTCCGCGGCGACAGCGTTTGCGCAGGACGGAACGGTCATCGTCAAAGATGACGAGGTTGGCGGCGTCTATGAAGGCACCTATGAAAACGGTTTGCGTCACGGGACGGGGACGTACAGGCTGCCCAACGGGTTTGAATACACGGGCCAGTGGGTTGAAGGCGAGATTCAGGGTCAGGGCTTGACCCGCTATCCGGACGGGTCGATCTATGAAGGCAGTTTTGCCAAAGGCCAACCCGAAGGGCGCGGTAAGATCGTTTACGCCAATGGCAGCAGCTATGACGGCGAATGGTCCAACGGGTCGATCAACGGTACGGGAGTTGCAGAATTTGCAAATGGCACGCGCTATGAAGGTGAGTTCAAAAACGCCCAGCGGCACGGCAAAGGCATTCTGACTTTTCCCGACGGATACATCTATGATGGCGACTGGGTTGATGGTCAGCGGCAGGGCAAGGCCAAAGTCACCTACGCGGACGGCAGCGTGTACGAAGGCGACGTCAGTGCAGGTTTGCGCGATGGCACGGGCACGCAAACCATTCCCGACGGCATGATATATTCCGGTGAATGGGCGCAGGATCAGATCACCGGCACCGGTCGCCTGACCTATGCCAATGGCGATGTCTACGAGGGCGAACTGGTAGAAGGGCGCCGTCAGGGCAAAGGCAAAGTGACCCACGCGCAAGGCGACGTGTACGAAGGCGACTTTGTCGATGATCGCCGCCAGGGCAAGGGCACGTTCACCGGCACGGACGGCTTTGTGTATACCGGCGACTGGAACCAGGGACAGATCGAAGGTCTGGGAGAGCTGACTTATCCCGATGGCTCGGTTTATGTCGGCGATTTTGTTGCCGATTTGGCCGAGGGTACGGGCCGCATCACCTATCCTGATGGGTCAACCTATGAAGGTGATTGGATCGCGGGCGTGATCGAGGGTCAGGGCACGGCCACTTATGCCAACGGAATGATCTACAAGGGCCAGTTCAAGAACGCGCAAAGCCATGGCAAGGGCGTCGTGACACGCGCGGACGGTTCGGTCTATGACGGCGACTGGGTCGATGGCGTTCGCCAGGGCAAAGGCAAAGCGACCTATTCCGACGGGACCATCTATACCGGTGATTTTCTGAACGGAAAACGACATGGCAAAGGGGAAATCGTGACCCCCGCTGGCTTCAAATACGTGGGCGACTGGTCCGAAGGTAAGATCGAAGGCGTCGGCGTCGCCACTTATTCGAACGGCGATGTGTACGAAGGCAATTTTGTCGATAACAAGCGCCAGGGCAGCGGAACGATGCGCTATGCCAACGGGCAGGAAGAAACTGGTATTTGGGAAAACGGAGTCTTGCCGGGCCGTGCCTCTGACCAGCAAAGCGAGTCAGACACGCCGGATCCACAGCCCGCGCCGGATGATCAGGCCGAAACGCCCGAGGCCTCCGACGGGTAAACGCTCACCAAGGAACGGGTTGCCCGGCCCAATCAAAGAAACCGCCGGTATCCTCTGGCGTCAGTCCATTGATCACGGATAACAGGTTTTGGGCGGCGACCTCCGGCTCGACGGCGGGATGCCGATTCAAGTACTTCTGAGTGAACGCAGTTTTCACGGTCCCTGGATGCAAGGCGACACAAATCGCCTGCTTATGCGTCCGCGACAGCTCGATGGCTGAGGTATGGACAACCTGATTTACCGCAGCCTTGGCGGCCCGGTAGCTGATCCAGCCGCCCATCCGATTGTCCGCGATGGATCCTACACGCGCTGAGAGAACCGCAAAAACCGACCGCCCCTTGCGGGGCAAAAGCCTGTGTGCCCGGCTCAGCACCAAAGCCGGACCTACCGCGTTGAGTGCAAATTGATCCATCATCGCCTTGGCTGAAACCGCACGAATTGTCTTTTCCGGTGCAGCGCCTTCGATCTCCAACGCTCCGGATGCGACCAGTATCAAGTCAAAGGGATCGGACAGCCCATCAATGATCGGCAACGCATGGTCAGGGTCAGTCAGATCGAACCCATCCATTGACCGCGACAGACCCGTTACCGAGACGCCTTGCGACTCTAAGGTAGTACAAACCGCAGCGCCAATGCCGCCCGAGGCTCCGATGATCAATGCTGTTTTCATCTGCATCCAGCTAGCTGCGCAGAGGGCACAATCAAGTTGGTCTGGAATGAGAAAGCCAGCGCAGGACCCCTCGGGCGCAAATTGGTCTTTTCATTCCTGCCGGGCTCTGTATAACCTCAATCCCATGATCAACCATGCAGATATCCTTTGTGCCGACACCGCCATGCGCGGTGCGTCTCTGCGTGGCCTACTGATCCTAATCCGCCTCTGAGCGTGCCATCCGGCGCGCCCGCTCAGAGGAGGACGCCAGCGCGCCAAGAAGGCTTTAGGACAGACAAGAAAGAGATTCCCATGACAAACGTGACCGACCAAGACCGCGTCTTGATCTTCGATACCACTTTGCGCGACGGCGAGCAGAGCCCCGGAGCGACCATGACCCATGACGAAAAGCTGGAGATTGCCGAGCTGCTGGACGAAATGGGCGTCGACATCATCGAGGCTGGCTTTCCAATCGCGTCCGAGGGTGATTTCAAGGCGGTGTCCGAGATCGCCCAACGCGCGAAAAATAGCCGCATCTGCGGTCTGGCGCGCGCTAACTTCGCCGACATTGATCGCTGTTGGGAGGCGGTGAAACACGCCGAGCAAAACCGGATTCACACGTTTATCGGCACTTCTCCGCTGCACCGCGCCATTCCGAATCTGACAATGGATGAGATGGCCGACAAGATCCACGAAACGGTCAGCCACGCGCGTAATCTGTGCGAAAACGTACAGTGGTCGCCTATGGATGCGACGCGGACGGAGTGGGACTACCTGTGCCGCGTAATCGAGATTGCAATCAAAGCCGGGGCTACCACGATCAACATTCCAGATACTGTGGGATACACCGCACCGGTCGAAAGCGCAGACCTGATCAAACGCCTGATCGAAACGGTTCCGGGCGCGGATGAGGTGATCTTTGCCACCCATTGCCACAACGACCTGGGCATGGCGACCGCGAACTCGCTGGCCGCAGTCGCTGGTGGCGCGCGTCAGATCGAATGCACCATCAACGGGTTGGGCGAACGTGCGGGCAACACCGCGTTGGAAGAAGTCGTGATGGCCCTGCGCACCCGCAATGACATCATGCCTTGGCACACCGGTATCGACACCACCAAGATCATGCATATCTCCCGTCGCGTGGCGACAGTGTCGGGGTTCAACGTGCAGTTCAACAAGGCCATTGTTGGCAAGAACGCCTTTGCGCATGAAAGCGGCATCCATCAAGACGGGATGCTCAAGAACCGCGAAAACTTTGAAATCATGCGCCCCGAGGACATTGGCCTGTCCGGTACTTCTCTGCCGCTGGGCAAACACTCGGGCCGCGCGGCGCTGCGCGACAAGCTTGAGACTTTGGGTTTTGAGGTTGGTGACAACCAACTCAAAGACATCTTCGTGCGATTCAAGGATCTGGCCGACCGCAAGAAAGAGGTGTTTGACGACGACCTCATCGCGTTGATGACGATGGATGATCACGATGATTATCTTCAGCTTGTCTCGATGAAAGTGACCTGCGGTACAGGTGGTCAGGCGGAATCCACGGTCGAGTTGGAAATGGACGGCAAGGACGTTATCGCCACTGAACATGGTGACGGACCGGTGGACGCGACCTTCAAAGCGATACGGGCAATCTATCCCAACACCGCCCGCCTTCAGCTGTATCAGGTTCATGCGGTCACCGAAGGCACCGATGCGCAAGCCACAGTGTCTGTTCGCCTGAGCGAGGATGGAATGATCGCCACAGGCCAGTCAGCCAATACAGACACGGTGGTGGCCTCGGCCAAAGCGTATATCCACGCGCTGAACCGCCTGATCGTACGGCGCGAAAAAGCGGGTCCCGGTGCTGATACGCGTGAGATCAGCTATAAAGACCTGACCTGAACGGCCCAAGGGCTCCCGCACCCGCGGCGGCCCGGCTTCGCCGTCCCTTCTTGGGCTTTGGGCCCGGCAGCGCGCTTATGGCGCGCTGCCGGGCCCAACTTCTTTTCAAAGCTGGTCAAACAAAGTGGACAGACGTTCCACTTCGTCTTCGATGCCAAACGGGGCGTTGATGATGAACATGCCGGAGCCGACCATCCGATGCCCTTGACGAACCGGAGGGAACGTCACCTCGTGACAGACAGCTTTGGGGTAGTTTTGCAACTTCAAAGCACGGGTCATGGGCAGGTGGCGCTTATCCGAAAGGATGGGATACCACAGCGCAATGATACCGACATTCCACTTACGGTGCAGCTTGGCGATGATCCCGGGCAGCCGGTCATAATCGGTTTTCACCTCATAACTCGGGTCGATCAGCAGCATACCCCTGCGAGGTGTGGGTGGAAGCAGGGATTGCGCCAGCGCAAAACCGTCTTGCTGGTAAACCTTGGCCCCAAAGGGCGACATGGCCAAGGCCAGAGCGGCATGTTCTTGTGGGTGAAGTTCCGCAAAATGCAAGCTGTCCTGATCCCGCAGCAGATTGGCCGCAACCAGTGGCGATCCGGGATAGGCAGAGGAACCGTGCCGCGCCTGCACGCGGTGCAAAACGCGCGCCATTGGATGATCATCCCCGAACCAACCCTCTTGCTGTGCACGCTTGATCCCTGCAGCCGCCTCGCCGGTGCGCACGGCTTCGGCCGCATCCAGCTTGTACAAACCCCGCCCGGAATGCGTTTCGATATAGCTGAGCGGCTTGTCCTTGCGTGTCAGATAATTCAGCACCCAGGCCAACAATGCGTGCTTTTGGACATCAGCCAGATTGCCGGCGTGGTAAATGTGTTGATAAGAGAGCATTTTGCCTTCTAAAGTCCCAATCAATAAGGCGGAAAGGTGCTGATTGTCGCGGAATCAGCCCTTTTACCGGGCGTGATGGCACCCTATAAGTCATCCGTCCCGGAACCGTCGAGTCGCGGGCAGTAGAAAAACCGACATACAGGATCAGGGGAAACATGGGGATCTTTGGCAATCTGGGCGGCCTGTTCACAGCGGATATGGCTATCGACCTTGGAACAGCAAACACGCTGGTTTACGTCAAGGGGCGCGGTGTCATCCTGTCTGAACCCTCGGTGGTCGCCTATCACGTCAAGGACGGTGTGAAAAAGGTTCTCGCAGTTGGCGAGGATGCCAAGCTGATGCTGGGCCGGACACCCGGTTCGATCGAAGCCATCCGCCCGATGCGCGAAGGTGTGATTGCCGACTTCGACACAGCGGAAGAGATGATCAAGCACTTCATCCGCAAAGTGCACAAGCGCTCGACCTTCTCAAAACCCAAGATCATCGTCTGTGTGCCTCATGGTGCGACGCCGGTCGAAAAACGCGCGATCCGTCAATCGGTTCTGTCAGCGGGCGCGCGCCGCGCTGGCCTTATTGCAGAACCGATTGCAGCCGCGATTGGCGCAGGGATGCCGATCACCGACCCAACCGGCAACATGGTCGTCGACATCGGCGGCGGGACAACCGAAGTTGCGGTTCTGTCGCTGGGTGACATTGTTTACGCCCGCTCGGTCCGCGTGGGCGGCGACCGTATGGACGAAGCCATCATCTCGTACTTGCGTCGCCAACAAAACCTGCTGGTCGGTGAATCCACCGCTGAGCGGATCAAGACCACCATCGGCACCGCCCGTATGCCCGACGATGGCCGTGGCCAGTCGATGCACATCCGAGGGCGCGACCTGCTGAATGGTGTACCCAAGGAAATTGAGATCAGCCAGGCTCAGGTTGCCGAAGCACTCTCGGAACCCGTACAGCAGATTTGCGAAGCGGTTATGACCGCTCTGGAAACCACTCCGCCCGATCTGGCGGCAGATATTGTGGACCGGGGTGTGATGCTGACCGGGGGCGGTGCGCTTCTGGGTGATCTGGATCTGGCCCTGCGTGAACAGACTGGTCTGGCCGTGTCGATTGCAGATGAAAGCCTGAATTGTGTGGCTTTGGGCACCGGCAAGGCGCTAGAATATGAAAAACAGCTGCGCCACGCGATTGACTACGAAAGCTAAGGCGCGCACCCTTTGCACATAGGGTAAATTCGGCACGAGCAGCACGGGAAGGTAACCTGTGGCAAAAGACCGATCACAGCGCGATGACTACACAACCCCCTTGCGGCGTTTGCTGTTGGGCATCGTTATTATGTGTTTACTGGGTATCTTTCTGGTCTGGCGTATTGATAGCCCGCGCGTGGAACGGTTCCGTGCGCAGGTGGTAGATACGGTCGTCCCTTCGATGGAATGGGCCATGGTGCCCGTTACGGCCGCCGTTAATCTAGTACGCGATTTCCAAAGCTACCAACGCCTGAGCGAACAAAACCGTGAACTGCGCAGCGAATTGCGCCTGATGCGCGCCTGGAAAGAGGCCGCGCTGCAACTAGAGCAGGAAAACGCCCGGTTGTTGGATCTCAACAACGTACGTCTTGATCCGCGCCTGACTTATATCACCGGTGTTGTGATGGCCGACAGCGGCTCGCCTTTCCGGCAATCTGTTTTGCTGAACGTAGGCGAGCGCGACGGCATCGTCGATGGATGGGCCACGATGGACGGCATCGGTCTTGTTGGGCGGATCTCGGGTGTTGGTTCCGATACAGCCCGCGTTATTCTGGTGACAGATGCCACCAGCGCCATCCCTGCTACCATCCAACCATCGGGTCAGACTGCGTTGATCAAAGGCGACAACACGCCTGCGCCTGTGGTCGAGTTCCTTGAGAACCGAGAACTGGTTCGCCCCGGAGATCGCGTCATTACTTCAGGCGACGGCGGCGTGTTTCCGGCTGGCCTGCTGATCGGCCAGATTGCAGCGGATCCGGGTGGCCGGTTGCGCGTGCGCTTGTCGGCTGATTTCGAACGGCTGGAGTTTTTGCGGGTTCTGCGATTCAACTCAGCCCCGACCATTCGGGACCCCGGTGGCATCGTCGGCCCCACCCGCCCCGAAGCCGCTCTATCTCCTGAGGAACTTGGCGATGGATAAGCCAGCCTCACATAACTTGGCCATGCGGGGCCTTTTTGCGGCGCTGGCCGTCTTGGTGCTGTTCCTGCACTTGTTGCCGCTGGATGCACAACCCAACCGCTGGCCCTTTCCTGACGTTCTGATTGCCCTGACCTTTGCCTGGGTGCTGCGTCGCCCAGATTATGTCCCAACCCTGCTGGTTGCGTTCGTGATGTTGATGGCGGATCTTCTTCTGCAACGCCCACCCGGTCTTTTGGCGGCACTGGTTGTCTTTGGATCAGCCTATCTGCGTTCGGCGGCACCCGGTATGAAAGATGCCGGTTTTGTCGGAGAATGGATGTCCGTTGGCGTGGTCATCACGGGCGTCTTTCTGGCGAACAGGGTCATTCTTTCGATCTTGTCTGTGCAACAGGCCGCGTTGTGGCCCGTCATGATCCAGCTTATTCTGACGATCGCCTGCTATCCCGCCATTGTGGGACTCAGCCAAAGCGTGTTCGGGGTCCGTCGCATGTCCGCGTCGGATGCCAGTGCTGTAGGAGGTCGGGCATGAAGCCACGCAAGCCCAAGTCTCAGGGTCTGGCCTATAAACGCCTGCCAAGGCGGGCTCTGCTTCTGGGTGGCCTGCAAGCGGCCTTTGTTGGCGGACTAGCGGCACGTATGCGGTTCATGCAGGTGGATCAGGCCGATCAATATCGCCTTCTGGCCGAGGAAAACCGCATCAACATCCGTCTAATCCCCCCGGACCGCGGGCGGATCTATGACCGGAACGGGCAGATCATTGGCCAGAACTCTCCATCCTACCGTATCGTCATTGTGCGCGAAGACGCTGGTGATGTGGACCAAGTGATCCGCAAGTTATCAGAACTGATCCCGCTGAACGAGGATGAGATCGAACGGGCCATGACCGAGATGCGCCGCTCAGCCCCGTTCTTGCCGGTCACGCTGGCCGATCAGGTCACGTGGGAAGACATATCGAAAGTCGCGGTCAATGCCCCTGCACTGCCGGGTGTCACGCCCGAAGTGGGTTTGACACGACAATATCCACGCTATGAGGACTTCGCCCACATCGTTGGATATGTCGGACCGGTCAGTGACTACGACCTCAGTCAGATCGAAGACCCTGAACCCGTTCTGCGAATCCCCCGGTTTCAGATCGGAAAGGTGGGTCTTGAGGCAAGGCAGGAAATCTCATTGCGCGGCAAGGCAGGCGCCAAGCGTGTCGAAGTCAACGCCACCGGTCGTGTCATGCGCGAGCTGGACCGGCAAGAAGGCCAACCCGGGGCCGACTTGCAGCTGTCCGTCGATGCAGACCTTCAACAATACGCCCAAGCCCGGTTGGCTGGCGAAAGCGCCGCCGCTGTCGTGATCGATTGCGAAACTGGTGATCTGCGCGCAATGGCCTCGGCGCCCAGCTTCGATCCCAACCTGTTCGTACGTGGTATCTCGGTCGCGGATTACCGTATGCTGACACAGGACAAGTATCGCCCGTTGGCAAACAAGACGGTCCAGGGCACTTACCCGCCCGGTTCGACATTTAAGATGGTTACCGCGTTGGCAGCGCTTGAGGCCGGAGTCGTCGGCCCCGGCAACACCGTTTACTGCCCCGGCCATCTGAAAGTTGGCAGCCGTCGCTTCCACTGCTGGAAGCGTGGTGGTCATGGTATGGTGGACCTGAATACCTCGCTTAAACGCAGTTGCGACGTGTATTATTACGATGTGGCGATAAAGGTGGGCATCGACAGAATCTCCGAGATGGCCAACACCCTTGGACTGGGCATCAAGCATGACATTCCCATGTCCGCTGTGCGCGCCGGACTGGCGCCCAATCAGGAATGGAAACAAAGGGTGCATGGCGAAGAATGGCTGATCGGCGACACCGCAAACGCCTCCATCGGACAAGGCTTTATGTTGGCTTCGCCCATGCAATTGGCTGTCATGACCGCGCGGATTGCCACCGGACGCGCGGTCTCACCCCGTCTGGTGCGGTCTGTCAACGGGGTTGAGCAGCCTAGCGGTGCAGGTGAACCGCTCACGATCAGCCCAACCAATCTCAGACACATCCGCGAAGCGATGTGGTCCGTTTCAAACGACCGTCGTGGCACTGCTTATCGCAGCCGTATCATCGCAGATGATCTCCGCATGGCGGGTAAAACCGGCACAAGTCAGGTGCGCAACATTACCAAAGCCGAGCGTGCAGCCGGTGTGATCCGCAACGAGGATCTGCCCTGGGAACGCCGCGACCACGCGCTGTTCGTCAGTTTTGCCCCGTACGACAAACCCAAATACGCCATTGCTGTCGTAGTTGAACATGGGGGCGGGGGGTCCAAGGCGGCAGCCCCGGTGGCGCGGGACATCATGCTTCAGGCCCTTTACAACGGCACGCCGCCACTCGACGCGTATCCCGTCGGCGACCGGGACCGTATCAAGGAACAGCAAAAACGGCTTGAAGGTGACCGTCGTCCCAAAGCGCGTCCTGACGGAAAGGACCGCGCATGAGCTATCTTGAATATGCCGTCAAATCCACACCGTCTGGATTCCGGAAATTCCTCTACATGAACTGGCCCCTGACCCTGCTGCTGATCAGCACGGCCAGCGCTGGATTCCTGATGTTGTATTCGGTTGCGGGTGGTTCGTGGACGCCCTGGGCCGAGCCGCAGATGGAACGGTTCGGTCTTGGCCTGACAGCGATGTTCATCATTGCACTGGTGCCAATCTGGTTCTGGCGCAACATGTCCGTTCTGGCCTATCTGGGCTCGGTCGCTTTGCTGGTGTTTGTTGAACTGTTTGGCACCATCGGCATGGGCGCGCAGCGCTGGATCGACCTTGGTTTCATGCGTTTGCAACCATCAGAAGTCATGAAGGTCGCACTGGTTATGGTGCTGGCGGCCTACTACGACTGGCTGCCGTCGCACAAGACATCCCGACCGCTGTGGGTTTTTATCCCCGTGGCACTGATCATCCTGCCTACCTTGTTGGTTCTGAAGCAACCGGACCTTGGCACATCGATCCTTCTGTTGGCCGCTGGTGGCGGGCTGATGTTTCTGGCGGGCGTCCACTGGGCTTATTTTGCGGCTGTTATCGCTGCGGTCGTGGGTTTGATCGCCGCTGTGTTCAACAGCCGCGGGACGGATTGGCAATTGCTCAAGGACTATCAGTTCCGCCGGATTGACACCTTTCTTGACCCCTCGACCGACCCATTGGGCGCGGGGTACCATATCACGCAGTCCAAGATCGCCCTCGGGTCCGGCGGCTGGAACGGGCGCGGTTTCATGCAAGGAACACAGTCCCGTTTGAATTTTCTGCCTGAAAAGCACACCGACTTCATTTTCACGACGCTGGCGGAAGAGTTCGGATTTGTAGGAGGTATCACGCTGTTGATCCTCTACGCGCTGATCCTTGTGTTCTGTATGGTTACGGCTCTTGCTACCAAGGATCGGTTTTCCTCACTGGTCACTCTGGGCATCGCACTGAACTTTTTCCTTTTCTTTGCCGTCAACATGTCGATGGTGATGGGCATGGCCCCGGTTGTCGGCGTACCACTGCCAATGGTCAGCTATGGCGGATCGGCCATGCTGGTGCTGATGGCTGCGTTCGGCATCGTCCAAAGCGCACATATTCACCGCCCCCGCTGATCTGAAAGGCCCACGATGCCCGCTAACGTCCTGTTTTCCGCACGCTCTGCTCTGTGGCCCGTGTACGAACCGCTGCTGACTCAGTACTTGGCTGACGCAAAAGTCGACGCGCGGCTCAGCACGGAATTTGAACCGGATCAGGTCGACTATGTCGTTTATGACCCCAACGGCGGAGTACACGATTTCACACCCTTCACCCGTCTGAAAGCTGTACTGAGCCTTTGGGCTGGTATCGAGAAAATCGCGGACAATGAAACGCTGACCGTCCCATTGGCGCGGATGGTGGATCACGGATTGACGCAGGGCATGACTGAATGGGTGGTTGGGCACGTGCTACGCTACCACCTAGGAATAGACCGGCACATCCTCGTGCAGGATGGCGTCTGGGAACCGGAAGCGCCGCCATTGGCAAAAGAGCGTATCGTCTGCATTTTAGGGCTGGGCACGTTGGGCGAGGCCGCGGCCCGAGCCCTGACTGCGCTTAACTTTCAAGTCACCGGTTGGAGCCGCACCGCCAAAGACATCCCCGGCGTGACCTGCTTGCATGGCTCCGAAGGGCTTCGCCAAGCGCTTTCTCAGGCTGAAATCGTGGTACTATTGCTGCCCGATACCCCCGCCACGGAAAACGCGCTGAATGCCGAAACGTTGGCCTTGCTGCCTAAGGGCGCACGGATCATCAACCCGGGACGTGGCCCGCTGATTGATGACGACGCGCTTCTGGATGCGCTGAACTCTGGTCAGGTTGGGCACGCAACGCTGGACGTGTTCCGTGTCGAGCCCTTGCCCGAATACCATCCCTACTGGACACATCCGAACGTGACTGTGACCCCTCACATCGCGTCTGAGACCCGCCCGGTCACAGCCGCGCAGGTCATTTGCGAAAACATCCGACGTGGCGAAGCCGGTGAGCCCTTTGTGCATTTAGTGGATCGCACGCTGGGTTACTGAATTCAGGCCGCGATCAAGCCGCGGCCTTTCAACAGGGCGTCCACGCCTGGCAATCGCCCCCGGAACGCCAGATACAGGTCTTCCGCCTCTCGCGACCCGCCGGTGGACAGGATGTTGTCTTCCAGCGCCTTGGCGCGTTCGGTATCAAAGGCACCGCCCGCCTCTTCAAAGGCGGCGAAGGCGTCAGCATCCATCACCTCGGACCACATGTAGCTGTAGTAGCCCGAGCTATAGCCATCACCGGCAAAGACATGGGCAAAGTGGGGCGTGGCGTGGCGCATCCCGATGGCATGCGGCATCCCGAGGTCCGCCAGAACTTCGGCCTGTTTTGCCATCGGATCTGCCGGGGCATCCCCATCATGGAAGGCCAGATCAACAAGGGCCGAAGCAACATATTCCACGGTCTGGAACCCTTGATCGAAATTAGCGGCTTTCAACACTTTCTGCAGCATCTCCTGCGGCATTGGCTCGCCCGTTTCGGCATGGGTCGCAAATTCGGCCAGAACCTCGGGCACTTCCAGCCAGTGTTCGTAAAGCTGGCTGGGCAGTTCGACAAAATCACGCGCGACCGAAGTGCCCGAGATGCTCTCATAGGTCACATTCGACAGCATCTGATGCAGGGCGTGTCCGAATTCGTGGAACAATGTCCGCGCGTCGTCATAAGACAGCAGCGCCGGATCACCCTTGGCAAAGTTGCAGACATTGATCACAACCGGCGCCTGATCTTTCGGGAACTTCGCCTGCGCCCGCATCGCGCTGCACCACGCACCAGACCGTTTCGATCCCCGCGCAAAGTAGTCACCGATGAAAACGGCAATATGCTGCCCGCCACGTGTGACTTCCCAGGCCCGGCAATCCGGGTGATAGAGCGGAACGTCCAGCGGCGCGAATTCCAGCCCGAACAGACGGTTTGCGCAGGCAAAAGACGCCTCGATCATACGATCCAGTTGCAGATAGGGTTTCAGGGCCGCCTCATCCAGATCGTGTTCCGCCTTGCGCCGCTTTTCGGCGTAGTAGCGCCAATCCCAGGCTTCCAGCGGACCGTTGATGCCGTCTTCCTGCATCATCTGCGTCAGGATCTCGGCGTCAGCATCGGCACGGGATTTTGCCGGTTCCCACACCTGCATCAACAGTTCACGCACGCGGTCCGGTGTGCGGGCCATTTCGGTTTCCAGCTTGTAGTCGGCGAAACTGTCATAGCCCAGCAGCTTGGCGCGTTGCTCACGCAAACCTAAAATCTCGGCAGCGATGTCGCGGTTGTCAGTGTCGCCCCCATTGGCACCGCGAGCTGCCCAGGCGCGATAAGCCTTTTCGCGCAGGTCCCGACGAGGTGAGAATTGCAGGAACGGTACAATCAGCGACCGCGACAGGGTCACCACTGGTCCCTGTGCCTCTTTCTCTAGCCCCGCAGCGCGGGCTGCATCCAGGACGAAATCTGGCAGGCCCTGCAGATCCTCTTCGGTCAGGTCCATGAACCAGTCCCTCTCATCTGCCAACAGGTTTTGAGTAAAGGACGTCCCCAAAGAGGCGAGGCGCGACTTGATCTCTTGCATCCGTGTATCGTCTTCCCCTGCCAGCGCTGCGCCAGCACGCACGAAACCGCGATGGGTCAACATCAGCACACGCGCCTGTTCTTCGGTCAGGTTCAGATCATCGCGCCGCGCCCACAGGTCGGCCACGCGTTTGAACAGCGCCTTGTTCGAAGAAATGCCGGAAAAATGTGCCGACAGTTTGGGGGAGAACTCTCGCTGCAACTCTTCCCGTCTGGGATTGCTGTCTGCCCCTGCAACCGTGAAAAAGACCGACAGAACCTTGTCCAACTGCTCGCCCGCAGCCTCCAAAGCCTCAATCGTATTGCCAAAGGTCGGAGCGTCAGAATTCTCGGCAATCGCAGCGATCTGATCGTTATGCGCCGTCATTGCCTGATCCAGCGCCGGGGTAAAATCATCGTCCGAAATTTCGGCAAAGGGAGCAATTTCAAACGGGGTGGTCCAGCTGGACAGGATCGGGTTGGTCATTCGGATCTCCTTTGACCCTATAGCTAAGTCGCCTAGGCCGGGTGTTCTAGAACCCACAGCCTGCGTAAAGAAAGGTTAATCGTTCGCGGTGCCGCAGACGGGGCAATCGGCGCGACGGGTCAGGGTAATCTTGCGGCTTTCGCCGTACAGAGCGTCATAGATCAACATCTCGCTACGCAACGCCATGCCCGCGCCCGTGATCACCTTGATCGCTTCGACCGCCATCATCGACCCAACAACGCCGGGCAAGGGGCCGATCACCCCAGCCTCGGAACAGGACGGGGCCAAGCCTGGGGCCGGTGCTTCGGGGAAAATACACTGATAGCAGGGGCTGCCGTTGGCCGGGTCAAACACACTCAGCTGCCCCTCCCACTGCGACAAGGCCCCCGAGATCAAAGGCTTGCCAAGCGCGACGGCCGCGCGGTTGGCAAGATAGCGCGTGTCAAAATTATCGGTCCCGTCAAGAATAAGATCGAAATCGGCAAACAGATCGGCCGCGATCTCATCGTTCAACCTGCGATGATAGGGCAGAACCACCACGTTCGGGTTTTGCGCCTCCATCGCTTGTTGGGCCGAAAAGACCTTGGGCATCCCGATATCTGCGTCACGGTGAATGACCTGCCGTTGCAGGTTGGCGTTCTCGACGATGTCGTCATCTATGACGCCGATTGTGCCCACCCCGGCTGCTGCCAGATATTGCAAAGCAGGGGCCCCCAAACCACCCGCGCCAATCACCAGCACCCGTGCTTTTTTCAGCTTTTTCTGCCCCGGACCGCCCAATTCGCGCAATACGATGTGACGGGCATAGCGGTCCAGCTCGGTCTCGGTAAATCGGTCGGAGGGCATGGTAGGTTCCTGATCTGAAACGGACTCTGCGCGATTGCGCAGGGCTTTCAGCACCCTTCCATACACCAAAACAATCGCGCCGAAACCCACAAGGATCAGCCACATTGCCGCCGAGCCGCCCGTCGCCTGACGCAGCGGATGCCCGTCTGGCAAGATCAGATGAGACAGGATCACTCCGGCCAAAAGCACACTGACCGAAACCACACGCGCTGTTTTTGACGTGCCGGCGATATAGCCAACACCCCAAAGTCCTGCGGCCAGAACAAAAACCAGCAGCATCAGCCGCGCCCGGTTGAGCCAAAGCCGCCGGACCCGCGACCAGTTTCGCCCAATTCCTCAGCCAACTCGAAGGTGGCCTGCACGACAGGCGCGACCACCAGTTGCGCGATGCGCTCACCATGGGCAATTTCGAAGCGGTCCTGACCTGCGTTCATCACGATCACGCCCAAAGGTCCGCGATAATCACTGTCGATGGTGCCTGGCGTGTTGGGCAGTGTAATCCCGTGTTTCAGCGCAAGGCCCGAGCGGGGACGGACCTGAACCTCGTACCCCTTGGGAATTTCGATACGCAGGCCAGTTGGCACGAGCGTGCGTTGGCCAGGTTCCAACACGATAGGGGTGCCACCTGGCAAGTTGGCGCGCACATCCGCCCCGGCAGCACCAGCCGTTTCGTAAGACGGAAGCGCGACAGCGGGGTCTGCACCGTCTTCTCGGATCACTCGAATTGCAACCATGCCCATGCCTTTCCTTCAGCCTGCCAATGCGTCCGCGATCTTTGCCGCCAGACGCCGGGCAACTTCGTCCTTGCCCAAGCGCGGCCATTCTTCGGTGCCACTGCCCGAGATCAGAATGACCGCATTCTCGGACCCACCCATGATGCCGGTTGCCGGGCTGACATCGTTCGCAACGATCCAATCGCAGCCTTTGCGAAGGCGCTTGGCGGTGGCGTGTTCAACCACATCGTCTGTTTCAGCCGCAAAACCAACCACCAGCGGCGGGCGGCCCACTGCCAACTGGGATACACGTTTCAAAATGTCCGGGTTTTCGGCAAATTCCAGAACCGGCAGGCCATCTCGGCTTTTCTTCAGTTTCTTGTCCGATGCGCTTGCCACACGCCAATCCGCGACCGCCGCCGCGAATACACCCGCATCGACGGGCAGAGCGGTATCGACCGCGTCAGACATCTGTTGCGCCGTCTCAACGGGTACGACCTGTACACCTGCCGGAGGGGGCACGTCGGCAGGGCCAGTGACAAAAATCACCTCGGCCCCCAAATGCGCCAGTGCCCGCGCCACAGCAGCACCCTGCGCACCGGACGACCGGTTCGCGATATAGCGCACCGGATCAATCGGTTCATGCGTCGGGCCAGACGTCACCAGCACGCGTTTGCCAGCCAAAGGTCCCGCAGTCAGCTGTGCCTCAATCGCCGCGACAATTTCCAGCGGTTCAGACATGCGTCCCGGGCCGAATTCGCCGCAGGCCATGTCACCCTCATTTGGCCCGACAAAGCGTACCCCATCGGCTTGAAGCTGCTTGAGGTTGCGTTGCGTGGCCGGGTGGTCCCACATCCGTACATTCATCGCGGGCGCGCAAAGAACGGGCGTGTCCGTCGCCATCAAAAGGGTCGACGCCATATCGTTGGCCAACCCAGAGGCCATCTTGCCCATAAGATCTGCCGTTGCGGGGGCGACAACGATCAGATCGGCCGAGCGCGACAATTGAATATGCCCCATCTCGGCCTCATCGGTAAGATCGAACAGATCGCGATAGACTTTCTCTCCGGCCAACGCAGACACTGACAAAGGCGTCACAAATTCTTCCGCTGCACGGGTCAGAACCGGTGTCACAGCAGCCCCACGCTCTCGCAGCCTGCGGATCAGATCCAGCGACTTATAGGCCGCAATCCCGCCGCCGATTATCAGCAGAATACGTTTGGATGACAGCATGTTCAGCCCTTCCTGTGCCGGTCGGCCCTGACATTAGGCAAGGCCAGCAGGTAGTTCCAGCGATTAATTCTGCACCTGAAACGCCGCACAGGGGTCTTCACGCTCTATCGACGGGCTGTCGATTACCAAGTCGAAGTCGCCATCGATAATGCCATCTTCGGATTGCCCTACCGCAACCACTTTCCATCCTGGCTGAAGGCGCGCAAGATAAGTCGGGATACCCCGATCTGTCCGCGCGTGGCCATTGCCTGTGATCACCGCAACCGGCCCTCCGGTTTCCTCCATGGCGCGCACCACCGCACGGGCCAAAACCGCATCGCGCAAGCGTTGGATCGCAACCATCTGCGGCAGCATTTCAACTGGCAAAGCATCGCAATGAGCGGCCAGTTGATCCGCCTCCCGCGCGGATTGTTCCTCGGGCGACAGCGGCACGGTCAGACCATACCGTGCCGCGTCTGCGCCCAAAGCCGTCGCCGCACCGCGTTCCATCGCTGCGCGCGCAGCTGTGCGGGGCACCATTGCCCCATAGACGGGCGCACTTGAGGCTTGGAAAACCGGGTAATACATACTGAGCGGAGGCCACCCGCTTTCGGCCCATTTAAGGATGCGCCCCAGTTCATCAGGGTCAGACACTGCCTTTTGCGACAGCCGCTGAGCACCCTCTTCTGTCACCATCTCCCATACAACGGCCGAGGGTGACAGCGCTTCAAGTGCTTCGGCCTGTATGTGGTGGTGCCTGGGGTTGTCATGTACTTCGCCCAAAATCACCACATCGACGCCCCGCATCGCTGTCAGAACGTCATCAGGGATCAAATCCTTCGCCGCGCCTGAACGCGCGGCGAAAACCGTAAGGCCAAGAACACACACAAGAATCGCAACATGTTTCATGCGATGAAGTGTTGCACCTCGCGCGACTGGGCTTCAAGGTTCTTACGCATTTTTGAAAACGCCGCGGCTTCTAGTTGGCGCACGCGCTCCTTGGACAATCCCAGTTCATCGCCCAAGCTCTCCAACGTTCTGGCGGGTTCGCGCAACTTGCGTTCGCGCACGATGAAACGTTCGCGGTCGTTCAGCGCATTCATCGCGGTCAGCAACCACTCGCGCAGTTGAGCTGTGTCATGGCTGTGCTCAACAGAATCCGCAGCCTGTTCGCGATCATCCTCTAACGCATCGATCCACTCGCGCCCGTCTTCGTCCGCAGACTGAACCGCGTTCAGCGAAAAATCCGAACCGGACAAACGCCCTTCCATCATTTCCACGTCGCGCAGAGGAACGCCAATCTCGGTAGCAATCATCTGATGCAGCTGGTGTCGATCCAACTCCAAGCCTTCGGTCGCCGCCTCACGCTCTAGCCGTGCCTGCACCCGCCGCATGTTGAAAAACAAGGACTTTTGGGATGAGGTGGACCCAGTCCGCACCATGGACCAGTTCCGCATCACATAATCCTGGATGCTCGCCTTGATCCACCACACGGCATAAGTCGAAAAACGCACACCACGGTCCGGGTCGAACTTGTCTGCCGCTTTCATCAGGCCCAACCCGGCCTCTTGAATAAGATCATTCATCGGCGCGCCATAGCGTTTGAATTTGGCTGCCATCGAAATGGCCAGACGCATATAAGCGGTAATTAGACGGTGCAAAGCCTGTTCATCACGGTCATCCCGCCAGGCGTACGCCAGTTTGAGTTCTGTTTCCGCATCCAGCAGCTCGGCCTTCATCGCTTGCCGGGACATCGAAAAGTCTGTCGCATTATCCAGTGCCATAAACCTCTCCCCTGTTTTGCAGGCGCTGGCCGGACTTGCTTTGCCGACCTATGACCTTTACGCAAAACAGCACCAATCGGATCAACTAAAGGTAAGAATTGTGTCTCCAGATTTAACCTTGGTTCTGGGTGGAGCCTCCTCGGGCAAGTCGGTTTTCGCTGAGGAACTAGTTGTTTCCGCTGGGAAAAGCCGCGTTTACCTCGCGACATCACAAGTGTTTGATAACGAGATGCGCCAGAAGGTTGATCGCCATCTCGTGCAACGCGGCGACGGCTGGAGCACGGTTGAAGAACCCCTTGATCTGGGGCCGGTTCTGGCCCGCTTGTCCCAAGATCAGATTTGCCTGATTGATTGCGCTACAATGTGGCTGAGCAATCATCTGCTGGCGGACACGGATCTGGAAACGGCACAGACCAACCTGCTGGATGCCCTGAACGACTGCCCAGCCCAGGTTGTGATTGTCTCGAACGAGGTAGGTTACGGGATCGTCCCGGACAACGCCCTCGCTCGTCAATTCCGCGAGGCGCAGGGGCGGCTGAACATCGCCTTGGCGGCGCAGGCGGATCTGGTCGTACAGGTGACAGCCGGATTACCATCTGTTCTTAAAGGCCAATTGCCATGACACGCCTGCATCTTGTCCGCCATGGGCCGACACATGCAAAAACCATGGTCGGTTGGTCAGATCTGCCTGCGGACCTGAGCGACACAGCAGCCTTGAGACGCCTGCATGATCATCTGCCGTCCGAGGCACTTGTGATCTCTTCCGACTTGTCTCGTGCCGTGGACACTGCCTCAGCCATTCAGGGCCCGCGCCGGCGCTTGCCTCATAACCCTGACCTTCGTGAGATTCATTTTGGCAGCTGGGAACTGCGTGGTTTCGCCGATATCGAAGCAGAAGATCCGGAGCTGGCTTTCGCTTATTGGGATAATCCTGGGGATGTCCGCCCTCCGCAGGGCGAAAGCTGGAACGATGTCCGATCCCGGGTCGATGCCGCAATCGACATGCTTTTAGCCGAGTACACGGGGCGCGATCTGGTGATCGTCGCGCATTTCGGCGTGATCCTCACGCAAGTGCAACGCGCTTTGGATCTGGACGGGCAGCAGACCTTTTCGCACCGGATCGACAATCTGTCTGTCACGGACATCGGCTTGGAAGACAACACATGGTCGGTCGGCAAGATCAATCACCTTCCGTGAACTGACCCCGCACAAATCACTGTTTTACTGTGCCACCGGCCTGCGGCATCGTTCAAGCATGACTTATGATTTGTATATCGGTGACCGCCTCTTCTCCAGCTGGTCGATGCGCGGCTGGTTGATGCTTGAGAAGTTCAAACTGCCTTATCGCAGCCACATGATCGGCCTTTATTCGGGCAGCATGAAACAAGACATGGAACCGCTGACCCCGGCCCGACTGGTTCCCGCGCTGCGTCTGCCCGAAGGGACGGTTGTAGGCGAAAGCCTAGCCATGGCCGAGACGCTGGCCGAGCGTCACCCTGAAGCTGGGCTGTGGCCTGCAGATCCCGCAGCGCGGGCAACCGCCCGCTGGCTTTGCGCTGAGATGGTTGCAGGGTTCAGCGCCCTCCGCGGCCAATGCCCGATGCAATTACAGCATGTGTGGCAAGGATTTGCCCCGTCATCCCAGACGTTAGCCGATCTTGAACGGATTGAGACGCTCTGGGCGCACGCGCGGCGTATCTCTGGTGCGCAAGACGGCCCGTTGTTCGGTGATTATTCGCTGGCGGATGTGTTCTATACGCCTGTTGCTGCACGGATCATCGGCTACGGGCTGCCAGTGTCCGAGGCGAACCGGATCTATTGTTTAGACCTCCTGTCGGACCCAGCCGTCAGACAATGGCGCGCAATGGGTATGACAGTTCAATACAATCCATTCCCCTATCCGCAGGAGTTGTCATCAATGCCCTGGCCGGTCGGAGGGGACTCGAACGCCAAACCGGTATCAGGCGGCCCTTCCCTCAACGAGGCTTGTCCGTACTCCGGCAACCCGGTTGCGGATTTTATGGAATTGGATGGCCAATGCTGGGGGTTCTGCAATCCGTTCTGCCGCGACAAAACCGTGGCTGATCCCGGCGCATGGCCCAAATTCACCGCCTTGCGCATGTCCGTTAACGACTCTTAAACCACACCCATGGCAGCAACGTCCTGTTAACCAAGAACAGGACTGCCATGGTCGCCCGTGCACATACCGTTGCCTTCCAAGGGGTCGATGCCCGCCCGGTCGAAGTGCAATGCGCCGTATCCCCCGGCCTGCCCGCCTTTTCCATCGTGGGCCTGCCAGACAAGGCGGTATCCGAAGCCCGCGACCGCGTGCGCAGCGCGCTGAGCGCGATGGCAATCGCCTTGCCCTCAAAGCGGATCACCATCAACCTGTCCCCCGCCGACCTACCCAAGGAAGGCAGCCATTTCGACCTGCCCATAGCCGTCGCGCTGTTGTCGGCCTTAGAGATCATTCCAGCCGACGCCGCAGAAAGCACCGTAGCGTTGGGAGAGCTTTCGCTCGACGGATCTTTGGTCCCGGTGGTCGGTGCTCTGCCTGCGGCAATGACTGCGGCATCTGATGACCGGATGTTGCTTTGCCCCCGCGCCTCCAGCGCCGAGGCGGCATGGGTTGACGCAACGCAGGTGATCGGCGCGGGATCTCTGGGCGACGTTGTGCGCCATTTCTCGGGCCAATCCCCCCTACCAGCCGCACAGCCCGGCGAGGTAAACCTGACGCCCAGCGCGCGGGATCTGCGTGATGTAAAAGGGCAGGAGCGCGCCAAACGCGCCCTGGAGATCGCTGCCGCAGGTCGTCACCATCTGATCATGATCGGAACGCCGGGATCGGGTAAATCCATGCTGGCCGCGCGGCTTCCCGGCATCCTGCCGCCCCTGACCGCAGTCGAAGCTTTAGAGACCTCGATGATCCAGTCTTTGTGCGGTTTGCTGGACGAAGGCGGCATCAATCGCACGCGCCCGTTTCGCGAGCCCCACCATACGGCCTCGATGGCCGCAATCGTTGGGGGCGGCAAAGGCGCGAAACCCGGTGAGATTTCGCTGGCTCATAACGGCGTGCTGTTCATGGATGAATTTCCTGAGTTTCCACGCACCGTTCTGGAAACGTTGCGCCAACCCATCGAAACCGGTGAAGTTATGGTGGCGCGCGCCAATGCGCATGTGAAGTATCCTTGCCGGCTCATGCTAGTGGCCGCTGCCAACCCTTGCAAATGCGGTTATCTGACAGACCCCTCTCGTGCCTGCTCACGCGCGCCGGGCTGTGGCGAGGACTATCTGAACCGCATATCAGGGCCGTTGATGGACAGGTTCGACCTGAGGATTGAAGTACCGCCGGTGGAATTCACTGATCTTGACTTGCCGCCATCCGGCGACAGCTCTGCTACGGTTGCTGAACGGGTCGAAAACGCCCGCGCCATTCAGGCGAACCGATTTCAAGACACCCCACATATGCGCCAAAACGCGGATGCAGAAGGGAAGGTTCTGGAAGAGATCGCAACACCCGATGCAGAAGGTAAAGAGCTGTTGCTGAAAGCGGCAGACCGGTTTGGCCTGTCCGCCCGCGCGTTTCATCGCATTCTGCGCGTGGCGCGCACAATTGCCGATTTGGAAGGATCCGCAAACGTCCACAGATCGCACGTAGCCGAGGCGCTGAGCTTTCGCATCAGCGCCCGGGTCATGGCTTAGATTTTGGCTTCGATGGCCTGCCAGATTTTTTCGGCAATGTTGACGCCGTCAAAGCGCTCAAGCTCTTGAATGCCGGTGGGTGAGGTCACGTTGATCTCGGTCAGATAGTCGCCAATCACGTCGATACCGACAAAGATCTGACCTTTTTCTTTAAGCAGGGGGCCGATGGCCGCGCAGATCTCAAGATCACGCTCTGACAAGCCAATCTTTTCCGGACGCCCGCCTACATGCATGTTGGATCGCGTTTCACCTGCGGCAGGAACCCGGTTGATCGCACCAACAACTTCGCCGTCGACCAAAATCACCCGCTTGTCGCCATTGCTGACGTCCGGCAGAAATTTCTGCACGATCAGAGGCTCACGCGAGAAGCCCGTGAACAACTCGTGCAGAGACGTCAGGTTTCGATCATTGGCATCCAAACGGAACACGCCTGCGCCGCCATTGCCATAAAGCGGTTTGAGGATGATATCGCCATGCTTTTCCTTGAACGCTTTGATCGTTTGCAGATCACGCGCGATCGTTGTCGGCGGTGTCAGGTCAGGGAAATCCAGCACCAGCAGCTTTTCCGGATAGTTACGCACCCAGAAAGGGTCGTTGACCACAAGCGTCTGACCCTTGAGACGATCCAGCAAATGCGTGGACGTGATGTAGTGCATGTCAAACGGAGGGTCCTGTCGCAACCAGACCACATCGAAATCAGCCAGATCAACCTCGCGTTCGGGTCCCAAGACGGCCGGATCACCTGCGACCCGCTGCACTGTCATGTCGTGGCCACGCGCTGTGATGCGGCCTTCCTGATAGACCAGTTGATCCGGCCCGTAGAAAAACAGCGAATGCCCGCGCGCCTGCGCCTCTTCCGCCAGTCGGAATGAGCTGTCGGCGTTGATGTCCACGGCCCCGATCGGGTCCATTTGAAAGGCGATTTTCATGGCGTGTCCCTCAGTTTCACGCCAGATACATGGCCCAGCAGGCCCTGGGGTTCAATGGGGCTTAGGCGTGACCAAAGGCGTTTTCGATGATTTGAACTGCGCCAGACCCATCCACCAGAGCCGCGTCAAAGCGCGCTTCGGTGAGTTGCCCGTTTGGTTCTTTTTCTAGAAACTGAGCAGCCGAAGCGTAGATTCGATCAATCTGTCTGGCGCTGATCCGGGCCGCCGCCTTTTCAAAACTACTGCTTTTCTTGACTTCGATGAACACAAGCCCAGCCCCGTTGCGCGCGATCAGATCGATTTCACCGCCCGGGCCGCGCCAGCGTCTATGCAGAATGGTCAAGCCGCGGCGCTCATAATCCTCAGCAACCCGAAGCTCTGCCGCCTGCCCGGCGTGGTAGGAAACAGAGCCCTGATTTGTCCGCCGACCCATGTCATCATTTTCCCAGTTTCAGAGCTTTCTGGTAAATCGGTCGGCGCGGCAGGTCATACATTTTTGAAACAAGATCTGCCGCATCCCGAACCGAGTGGCTTTCCAACGCTCGCTTCAAAGCCTCTTCTACGTCAGATTCATTAACGCTTTGCGAATGGCTACGATCCACAAGCACAACGATTTCACCTTTGACTGACTTGCCTTGGTACTCCTCGGCCAAATCGGCCAGGGTTGCTCGGCGAATCTCTTCGAATTTTTTGGTCAATTCGCGGCACAACGCCGCCTGACGGTCTGCCCCCAGCACCAAGGCCAGATCTGACAAGCTGGCGGATACACGTTTTGGGGACTCATAAATCACAAGCGTGCCCGGAATGTCCTTCAATGCCTCAATCCGGGCGCGGCGTGCGCCGGCTGCATTGGGCAGAAATCCTGTAAAAAAGAAGGCATCTGTCGGAAGACCCGCCAATGTCAGCGCTGTCAAGGCAGCCGACGCGCCGGGGGCGCAGGTCACCGTGTGCCCGGCCTCAGCCGCCTGCTTGCCCAGATCATAACCCGGATCCGCAATAAGCGGCATTCCGGCCTCGGACGCATAGGCAACCGATTGCCCTTGAGCCAGCGCCTCCATGATTTTGCCGCGCGCGCCTGCACCGCTGTGGTCGTGATAGGCTTGAATCCGGCGCCCCTCGAGCGGGATGCCGTGGATTTCCATCAATCGGCGCAGGCTTCGGGTGTCCTCCGCTGCGATCACGTCGGCAGATGCCAGAACATCCAAGGCCCTGAGCGTAATGTCGCGCGCGGTTCCGATCGGAGTGGCAACAAAATACAGGCCCGCAGTCAATCTGATCTTTTGGAAATTCAAAGCTGGACCCTCACAGCGTGACGTTTATTATCGCGGCTCGACAGAACAGAAGCATTCATAGCCGTCGGATCAGGGAGTTTTCATTTAGATGTTCACCGTTTGCAAGCCCGTTAGCAAGTTGGCGAAAGCCGCCGCTGCCCTGACAACCGCGGCGTTTCTGGCCGCCTGTGAACCCGGCGGCCTTGGGGGTGGACCTTCGATCAATACTTCTGCTCCGGTTCCGGTGGCCCTGCTTGTCCCCAGCGGGTCTGGCCAGTCAGGCGATGCGGCATTGGCGCAAAGTCTGGAAAATGCCGCGCGTCTGGCAATGTCTGATCTGCCCAATGTGACAATTGACCTGCGCGTTTACGACACTGCCGGAAACCCGAACACGGCAACGGCCGTGGCCCAGCAAGCCGTTGCGGATGGTGCCAAGATCATTATCGGCCCGGTCTATGCGCAGGCCGCAAATGCCGCCGGGTTGGCGGTGTTGAGTAACAACGTCAACGTTCTTTCGTTTTCGAACAACACCAGCATCGCAGGCGGCAACGTCTTTGTCCTGGGCCCAACATTCGACAATACGGCCAACCGGCTGGCGAGCTTTGCGGGCAGTCAGGGCAAGGTCAACACGGTGATCGTGCACAGCAACGACGCCGCAGGCCAATTGGGCCAAGCTGCGATTGCCAACGCGCTGGCCAGCAGCCCGGTCAACAACGCCGGCACTGTTGGCTACGACCGCTCGCAGCAGGGCGTTATCAACTCGGTGCCCACAATCAAAGCAACAGTTGATTCGACCGGAGCCGATTCGATTTTCCTAACTGCTACGACGGCGGGTGCCCTGCCATTGTTCTCGCAATTGTTGCCCGAGGCCGGAGTTTCTCAGGCCACGACGCAATTCATCGGTCTGACACGCTGGGATATTCCTCCGCAAACATTGGAACTGCCGGGTGTACAAGGCGGCTGGTTTGCGCTGCCCGATCCGTCCAAGGCACAGGCATATCGCCAACGTTACAACGCGACATATGGCGAAGCGCCCCACCCGATCAGCGGTTTGGCCTATGATGGTATTGCTGCCATCGGGGCTCTGGTCAGCCAAGGCAAATCCGACGCTCTGACCTCTGCGGCCCTGACTCAGAACGCCGGCTTCCAGGGCGTCGGCGGCATCTTCCGTCTGCGTCCGAACGGCACCAACGAACGCGGCCTGGCGGTCGCCACGATCCAGAACAAACAGGTGGTTGTTATTGACCCTGCCCCACAAAGCTTCTCTGGCGCCGGCTTCTGATCAGCCGGGCGTCAGCCCTTTGCCTAAGAGCTCATTAATCTGCCCCGCCGAAGACATCTTCGACAGTGCCAACGTCAACGACGCGCTGGCGCTGGCGTTTGAATCATGCACAGACAACAGCAAAGTACGGGCCGAAACGGTGCGTATCCTGCGCGATGCGCAAAAAGCCGGGCGCGCGGCGATTGCCGAAGCCTTTGGCAAACAGCCTTTCGAGGCCCGCGCACTGACACGGTCCTACACCTATCTGACGGATCAGTTGGTCGGAACGGCAATGCAGGTGTCCAGCACACGCCTGCATCCGCTTGCGACACCCACCCAAGGTGAAAAGATCGCGGTTCTGGCGGTCGGCGGTTACGGGCGTGGGGAAATGGCGCCATCGTCGGATGTCGACCTGCTGTTCCTGACCCCCTATAAAATCACAGCCTGGGCCGAAAGCGTCATTGAATCGATGCTATACATTTTGTGGGACCTGCGGCTAAAGGTCGGGCATTCGTCGCGTACGATCAAAGACTGCTTGCGGCTGGGCTCCGAGGATTTCACGATCCGCACCGCCATGTTGGAACAACGCTATCTGGCAGGCGACAAGGCGCTGGCGGACGATTTGGATCAACGCCTGAAAAACGAGTTGTTCAAAGGGACCGAACGTGAATTCATCGAAGCCAAGCTGAAGGAACGGGACGAGCGGCACCTGAAACAAGGTGAGCGCTACATGGTCGAACCGAATGTGAAAGAAGGCAAAGGCGGTTTGCGTGACCTTCAATCGCTCTATTGGATCGCAAAATATGTCTATGGCGTGCAGGACGTGGCCGAATTGGTTCCATTAGGTCTGTTCACCCCAGAAGAGTTTGAGACCTTTGTTCAGGCCGAAGAGTTCCTGTGGGCCGTCCGGTCTCATCTGCATTTGGTGACGGGCCGCGCCACCGAACAGCTGACTTTCGACATGCAGGTCGAGGTGGCCGCACGCATGGGCTATGAAGACCGCGCCGGTCGCCGCGCAGTCGAGGTGTTCATGCAGCGCTATTTCCGCGAGGCCACCCGTGTGGGCGAACTGACTCGGATTTTCCTGACCAAGCTCGAAGCGCTCCACATGAAAAGCGCACCGTTGCTTGAGCGTATTTTCCGCAGAAGCCCAAGAGTAAAGGCCGGGTACAAAGTGATCCACGGACGTCTGGACGTGGCGGACCCGGAAACATTCCTGCTGGACAAGGTAAACCTACTGCGTCTGTTCGAAGAAGGGCTGCGCACCGGCATGTTGATCCATCCCGACGCGATGCGGCTGGTTAGCGCCAACCTGCATCTGATCGACGATGAAATGCGCAACGACAAAGAAGCCAAACGCATTTTTCTGGATCTGATGCTGAAACATGGCAACCCGGAACGTGCCTTGCGCCGGATGAACGAACTGGGCGTCCTATCAGCCTTCTTGCCCGAGTTCGAACACATCGTAGCGATGATGCAGTTCAACATGTATCACAGTTATACGGTGGACGAGCATACCATCCAGTGCATCGTCAATCTGGCCCAGATCGAACGCGAAGAACTGGTGGAATCCCTGCCTCTTGCCTCTTCGATCCTTAAACGTGGTGTCAACCGAAAGGTGTTGTACGTCGCGTTGCTGTTGCATGACATCGCCAAAGGTCGCCCCGAGGATCACTCGATTCTGGGCGCGCAGATCGCACGCAAGGTGGCCCCGCGGCTGGGGCTGAGCAAATCGGAATCCGAAACCGTTGAGTGGCTGGTGCGGTATCACCTGCTGATGTCAGACATGGCGCAAAAACGCGACATTTCAGACCCACGAACCGTTCGGGACTTTGCCAAGGCTGTTCAGACGGTCAAACGGCTGGACCTGCTGACGGTTCTCACCGTTTGCGACATCCGCGGCGTGGGCCCCAACACTTGGAACAATTGGAAAGCCACATTGCTACGCGCCCTTCATGCGGAAACCAAGCGCGCGCTGGAAACCGGTATGGAAGATCTCAACCGCGCCAATCGCGGGGCTGAGGCAAAGAAAGCCCTACGTGCGGAACTGGCGGGATGGACCAAGGCGGACCTAAAAACGGAAACAGCGCGCCACTATGATCCCTATTGGCAGGGTCTCAACTTGGCGACGCATGTCGAATTCGCTGAGATGCTGCGCGCACTGGAACACGGCGGCGATCCGGGCGCGATGGAAATCAGGCTTGAACCAGACGAAGATCGTGACGCAACGCGAGCCTGTTTTGCGATGGGCGATCACCCTGGCATCTTTGCACGTATTGCCGGGGCTCTGGCTCTTGTCGGCGCAAACGTCGTGGATGCCCGCAGTTACACAACCAAGGACGGATACGTCACAGACGCGTTCTGGATTCAGGACGCCGAAGGACGCCCCTTCGAAGCCGCGCGCCTGCCCCGTCTGACACAGATGATCCACAAGACGCTGCGCGGGGAAGTGGTTGCCAAGGAAGCCCTGAAATCACGCGACAAGATCAAGAAACGTGAACGGGCTTTTAACGTGCCGACCCATATCACTTTCGACAATGATGGGTCCGAAATCTACACGATCATCGAAGTTGATACGCGCGACCGCCCCGGCTTGCTGTATGACCTGACCCGGACACTGGCGGCGGCGAATGTCTATATCGCAAACGCCGTGATCGCGACGTATGGAGAACAGGTGGTTGACGCCTTTTATGTCAAGGACATGTTCGGACTGAAATACCATTCGGAGAGCAAGCAACGCGGGCTGGAGGCGAAGCTGCGCAAGGCGATCACCGAAGGCGCTGAGCGTGCGGCCTCATGAAGCAAATCCGGTTGATTTCGGGCTTTTTCACAGTTGGCTTCTGGACACTCGCCAGCCGCATACTGGGGTTTTTGCGGGAAATTCTGCTGACCGCCCTCATTGGCCCTGGGCCGGTTTTGGACGCGTTTGTTGCAGCCTTCCGCCTGCCGAACATGTTCCGCCGCTTTTTTGCCGAAGGTGCCTTTAACGCGGCCTTTGTGCCCATGTTCTCGAAGCGGCTGGAAGCGGACGAGAATCCGCAGGGCTTTGCGCAGGATGCGTTCAATCTTTTGGCGCTTGCCGTTCTGGCACTGGTCGGACTTGCGCTGATTTTCATGCCCGGTCTGGTTTGGCTGACAGCCGAAGGTTTCTATGGCGACGAACGGTTCGATTTGGCGGTGGATTATGGGTATGTTGTCTTTCCTTACATCCTGTTCATGTCTCTGGCCGCGCTCTTTTCTGGCGTCCTGAACGCAACGGGGCGGTTCGCGGCCGCAGCTGCCGCACCAGTTTTGTTGAACATCTTTGCCTGCACGGCGCTGATCGCCGGAGCCCTATCAGGCGGCGAGGTAATTCGGTGGCTGATCTCAGTGATTCCGGTTGCGGGCGTCGCTCAATTGGCGCTGGTTTGGGTCGCAACCGAACGTGCCGGCATTCGTATCCGGCCCGGTCTGCCTAAACTGACGCCCGAGATGCGCCGTATGGTCCGCATCGCGGTCCCCGCAGCTCTGGCGATGGGGGTCACGCAGGTCAATCTGGTTGTAGGGCAATTGGTGGCGTCGAAAACAGAAAAGGCCGTGAGCTGGTTGTTTGCGGCAGATCGGCTTTATCAACTGCCACTCGGCGTGGTCGGTATCGCGATCGGTATTGTTCTGCTGCCCGACCTGTCGCGCCGTCTGCGCGCCGAAGACAAAGAAGGCGCGCGCAACGCGTTTTCCCGTGCCGGAGAGTTCATGCTGCTGCTGACCCTGCCTTCGACGGTGGCGTTTCTGGTCATCCCGAACCCGCTGGTCTCAGTCCTATTCGAGCGGGGGCAATTCACCACCGAGGATACCACAGCCACAGCGTTGGCCGTTGCCATCTATGGCATCGGACTACCTGCATTCATGCTGCAAAAACTGTTGCAGCCTCTGTATTTCGCGCGCGAGAATACGCGTTCTCCGTTTCACTATGCTGTTGTGGCAATGATCGTGAATGCGGCTTTGGCGTTTGGCCTCTTCCCGTTTGTGGGCTGGATCGCACCCGCCATTGCCGCCTCCACAGCGGGTTGGGCCATGGTCGTTTTGTTGGCCATCGGGGCGCGCAACATGGGAGACGAAGCCCGGTTCGATGACCGGTTCAAACAGCGCGCGGGCCGGATCGTGCTTGCCTCTATCGGAATGGGCGCGGTTTTGTACATGGCGCTTCAGGCGTTTGGGTGGACGCTGGGCGTTCCCGGTTGGCGCTATCTGGCGCTGCTTGTCCTGATTTGTGTCGCGGCGGCCTCTTATTTCAGTCTGGGCCACCTCTTGGGCGCATTCAAACTGTCCGAGTTCAAACGCGCCCTGCGTCGATCCTGATCAGTCGCGGCGTATGCGCCCAACGATACGATCCCAGGCGCCGGGTGCGACAAGGAAAGATACTCCGAAACCGGTGGCAAACCCGCCCAGATCGGCGACCCACTCCCAGTTGCCGCCGAAGATCAGACCAAACAGGAATTGAATGCCCATCAGGACGGCAATGAGTTGAAAAGCCCGCGCCTGATTTGCGCCAACCAAGGATAGTTTGCGCCACAACAACCAGGTAAATGCGCCGATCAGGCCGTAAACCGGAGGAAACCCTCCGATCAGGGGATAGCGGGGATCCAACAGAACGGCATAAGCCAACGCGCCCCCGATCCCTGAGACGACAAAGATCAACAGCATGGGGAAGCCGCCAAACACTTCACCGACCATCTTGCCCATGGCCAGAACGAAGACGCAAACAAACACCGCCTGCGTGAAATTGGCCGAGACAAACGGATAGGTCACGAACCGGATCACATGTTCAAACGGCCAGCGCCCGTTCAGCACCATCCAGTCGAAGATATCCGCCGAAAACGCATAGTGTTGTATCGCGTCCAGCCGCCAGCCGACCGCTGTTGGCCCTCCGACCAAACCGCGCGATCCCAGCGTAAAAGCGAGTTCAATGCCGATGATGAACAGAACCAGCGCCACAACAACGGGCGGCAAAGGGTTCACGGCGGGTGTGTAATGCTCACTGCTCATTGGGCGGGCCTTTCGCGGCTGTTGACGTCCCTGTGCCTCATGGGTAAGCGACGGGGGCTGATTTTTCCAGACGGGAGTTCCCTTCGATGACCGAGACCCAGTTCACGCCGCGCGTGTTTTCCGGCATCCAGCCTTCGGGCGGGCTGACCCTGGGCAACTATCTGGGCGCAATGAAGCGCTTTGTGGATATGCAGGGTGCAGATTTCGAAACCATCTATTGCATGGTCGATCTGCACGCGATCACCACATGGCAGGACCCCGCAGCGCTGTCCCACAACACCCGTGAACTGTGCGCAGGTTTTATCGCGGCGGGCATCGACCCTGAACAGTCGATCCTGTTCAACCAAAGCCAGGTGCCCGAACATGCGCAACTGGGCTGGATCTTTAACTGCGTTGCCCGGATGGGGTGGATGCAACGGATGACCCAGTGGAAGGACAAGGCAGGCAAGAACCAGCAGAACGCTTCGCTGGGGCTTTTTGCCTACCCGTCGCTGATGGCGGCTGACATTCTGATCTATCACGCGACCCATGTGCCGGTCGGTGAGGATCAGAAACAGCACCTTGAGTTGACCCGTGATATTGCGATTAAATTCAACAACGACTTTGGCGTCGATTTCTTTCCCGTTACCGAGCCGGTAATCGAAGGCGCGGCCACCCGCGTCATGAGCTTGCGGGACGGGTCCAAGAAAATGTCAAAATCCGATCCGTCGGACATGAGCCGGATCAACCTGACCGACGATGCTGACGCGATTGCCAAGAAAATCCGCAAGGCCAAGACCGACCCGGACGCGCTGCCGTCGGATGTTGACGGGCTGGGGGATCGCCCCGAAGCACGCAATCTGGTCAATATTTACGCGGCCCTGAACGACCAAAGCGTGGAACGGGTTCTGGCAGATGTAGGTGGCAAGCAGTTTGGTGACTTCAAACCGATGCTGGCCGATCTGGCGGTGGCGAAACTGGCGCCGATTTCGACCGAAATGTCTCGTTTGATGGCAGATCAGGCCGAGATTGACCGGATTCTGGCCCGTGGGGCCGAACGCGCGCGTGAGATCGCAGCTCCGATCCTGCAAAAGACCTACAAAATCGTGGGTATGGTTGGATCAGGAACGCGCTGATTGGGCTGGACCTTCGCCTGACGCGCTCCTAGGGTTTGCCTGAATAACAGGAGGGCGTCATGGCAACCGGCAAGAACATCCGGACCTATTTTGAAGGGCAATGGCACGAGGGCGATGCGCCCATCATGCGCGCAGCCGATCACGGTGCCTGGCTGGGTTCGTCCGTCTTTGACGGCGCACGGTATTTTGACGGCCTTGCGCCCGACTTGCATGCGCATTGCGCACGGGTGAACCGGTCCGCCGAGGCCTTGATGCTGACCCCGACCCTCACAGCCGAACAGATGGTCGAACTGGTACACGAAGGATTGCAGGCTTACGGCCCGGACACAGCTGTCTATATCCGCCCAATGTACTGGGGGATCGACGGGGACCAAACCGCGATCGTCCCTCAGGAAAACAGCACCGGTTTTGCCATTTGCCTGGAAGAGATACCAATGGCACCAGAGACCGCCTCGGTCACACTGACAACGACACGCTTCCGCCGTCCTGTGCTGGAAAGTGCGGTCGTAAATGCCAAGGCCGGTTGCCTGTACCCCAACAACGCACGCATGCTGCATGAGGCACGATCCAAAGGGTTCTCGAACGCTCTGGTTGCTGATGCGATGGGGAACGTGGCCGAAACCGCTACGGCCAACATATTCATGGTCAGAGATGGCGAAGTGTTTACGCCCGCCCCGAATGGCACATTTCTGGCGGGGATCACGCGGGCGCGGCACATCAAGAATCTGCGCGAGGATGGTGTGACGGTTCACGAGACTGTTCTGAGCTTTGAGGATTTTCACGAGGCGGACGAAGTGTTCATGTCCGGCAATATGAATAAGGTCACGCCGGTTACCGCTCTGGACGATACACAATTTCAGGTTGGCCCTATTGCCCGTCGCGCTCGTGGACTTTACTGGGATTGGGCTGCAAGCCAACGCTAGCTCAGCGTTGCGGACGTCTCCAAGTTGCCAGCGCGCAACCTCTGGGGCATGATCCCTGAAACTTGAAGAGGACACCCATGCGTAAGTTTCTAGTTGTTCTGGATGACAGCAGCGAATGCTTGAATGCGATGCGATTCGCCGCAATGCGGGCTGCACATACCGGCGGCGGAGTGACGATCCTGTCGGTGATCCCACCGGACGAATTCAATCACTGGATCGGTGTTGCCGAAACCATGCGTGAGGAAGCGCGCGAACGTATCCATGCACATTTCGAGGTCTTCGCAAAATGGATGCGTGACAAACAAAACATCGAACCTGAGTTGGCCATTCGCGAAGGCGATCCGGTGTCGGAAATCATTGAACATGTCCAATCAGACCCCGAAATCGGCGTGCTTGTGCTTGGCGCAGGCACCGACAAGAAGGGCCCCGGTCCGCTGGTGACACAGTTGACGAAGAATTCGGGCAGCATGCCGCTTCCGATCACTATTGTCCCAGGCGATCTGAGCAAAGAAAAACTGGAAGAGATCACCTGAGGTTCAGAGATGGCGAAAACGATACAGTTCTGGTTCGAATTCGCCTCAACCTATTCCTATCTCAGCGCAATGCGGATCGAAACCGCGGCGCAAGCCAAGGGCGTTTCGATTGAATGGCACCCTTTTCTGCTGGGCCCGATTTTTGCCGATCAGGGCTGGCGGACCTCTCCTTTCAACCTCTACCCGGCAAAGGGGCGTTATATGTGGCGCGACATGGAACGCCTCTGTGCTGCACGGCAATTGCCGTTAGTGCAACCCGATCCCTTTCCGCAGAATTCTCTCGCTGCAGCGCGCCTGACGCTTGCCATTGAGGATCACGCGAAGAGGGCTGAATTTGTCAAGGCGGTCTATACTGCCGAATTTGGGGCCGGCCGCAATATCTCGGACCCAAACATACTGAAGGATTGTCTGAAAACGGCCGACCTGCCATCTGCCATACTGAGTCGTGCGCAGGACCCCGACGTCAAGGCGGCCCTTTTTGCGCAATCCACCCGCGCCAAAGAGCTTGACCTGTTCGGAGCACCCAGTTTTTTAGTCGGAGACGAGTTGTACTGGGGCGACGATCGTCTGGACGCGGCTTTGGATCATGCGGCCTCAATTTAGAACCGTTCCAAATCTTGACTTCCCGCGCCCCTGCGCGCATATCAGAGGCACATCAGACGGAGCTGCCTCATGTTCATCCAGACCGAATCCACCCCAAACCCGGCCACGTTGAAATTTCTGCCCGGCCAAACGGTGCTTGAGGCTGGAACTGCGGACTTCCCAACAGCGGAAGCGGGCGAGAAATCCCCTTTGGCCAAACGCATCTTTGCCGTCAACGGCGTAACGGGTGTGTTCTTCGGTAACGATTTTGTTACTGTAACCAAGTCTGACGACATTCAATGGGATCACATCAAACCCGCCATTCTGGGTGCGGTGATGGAACATTACCAATCGGGCCAACCTGTGATGGGCGCGGATGCGACTGCTGCATCTGGTCATGCAGAACACACTGGCGAAGACGCTGAAATCGTCAATCAGATCAAAGACCTGCTGGACAGCCGCGTGCGTCCGGCAGTGGCTCAGGACGGTGGTGACATTACTTTCCACGGCTTTGATCGCGGTATCGTTTACCTGCACATGCAAGGTGCCTGCGCAGGCTGCCCGTCTTCGACGCTGACGTTGAAGATGGGTATCGAAAACCTGCTGCGTCACTACATCCCCGAAGTGACCGAGGTCCGTCCTGTTGCCGTCTGACCCGACGATTCTGGCATTTGATACATCGGCCGCGCATTGCGCGGCCGCTTTGCTGCGTGGCGGTGAAATCGTTGCCTCTCGGGCCGAAGCAATGTCACGCGGGCAAGCCGAACGCCTAATGCCTTTGCTTGAAGAGCTACTTGCCCAGGCTGGGTGCACATGGTCCGATCTTGACGCCATCGGTGTAGGGATCGGCCCCGGCAATTTCACCGGCATTCGAATCTCGGTCTCTGCCGCGCGTGGGCTTGCCCTGGGTCTTGATGCTCCGGTCGTCGGCGTTTCAGGGTTTGATGCTTTGACGAAACTGAGCGATGCAAACCAACTCCCCTGTATCGCTGCGCCGCGCGATCAGGTTTATGTTCAAGTCCCCGGCAGCAAACCAAGCCTGATGCCAAAGAGCGAGGCCGAGGCGCTTGGGCCTTTGTTTTCCTGCCAGGACCCAGAGAAACAGGTCCAGGCCATTGCCCGCCTGACCGCTGAACGGTGGCACGATGTCAGCGAACCACCTGCGCCACTATACGTCAGACCTGCGGACGCAGCGCCCTCGCGTGATGTGTCACCGGTCTTGTTGGACGAATGACGCCGGACGAGATGGCATCGACTCATGTTGCTGCGTTCACGCAGTCGCGCCCTTGGTCCGCCAGTGAATTTGAAAGCCTGCTGGAGAACGCCTTTACCCACTATGTTGGAGACGCTCGCTGTTTTGCCTTGTATCAAGTTATCGCGGGCGAGGCCGAACTGCTGACAATTGCGACTCACCCCACGGTGCAACGACAGGGCCTAGCACTGCAAACAATGCGCAACTGGCACAAACGGGCCGCCGCGTTGCATGCAAGCCGGGCCTTTCTGGATGTGGCTGCGGATAATGAGCCTGCAATCGCGCTATACAAACGTTGTGGTTACCATCGTTGCGGGATGCGACCGAACTATTATTCGCGCGAAACGGGCCTAAAAGCCGACGCTCTGGTGATGGAATGCCGCCTGCCCTGAGGGCAAGGGGACATTTTTTGGACCATTTGGTCAGGAATCAATTGACCACGACGGTTGCAAACCCTCTTAATACCCGCCATCACAACAGTTATGCTCGCTAAACGTGGGTAAACGGGACTAATCTAATCCTGTGCCAACATAAAAACTGGGAGACCGAAATGACCCTGATGAAATCCTTGATGGGTGCTGCCGCTGCGGTTGCACTGACTGCGGGTGCCGCTCTGGCCGAACCGGCGCTGATCTTTGATCTGGGCGGCAAGTTCGACAAATCGTTCAACGAAGCGGCACATAACGGCGCACAGCGTTGGGCAAACGAAACCGGCGGCAAGTACCGCGAAATCGAATTGCAATCGGAAGCTCAGCGCGAGCAGGCCCTCCGCCGCTTTGCCGAAGCAGGCGCGAACCCGATCATCACCATGGGATTTGCCATGGCAGACCCTCTCAGCACGGTCGCACCTGACTATCCTGACACCAAATTTGTTGTTGTTGATGTAACCTGGCTGGACGCACCGAACCTTCGTCAGGTCGGCTTTGCCGAACACGAGGGCTCGTACCTTGTTGGAATGATGGCGGCCATGGCGTCTGAGTCCGGCACGGTTGGCTTCATCGGTGGTATGGATGTTCCACTTATCCGACACTTTGGGTGTGGCTATGCACAGGGCGCCAAAGCCGTTAACCCCGAGATCAACGTCATTGCCAACATGACAGGAACAACCCCAGCTGCATGGAACGACCCGGTAAAAGGGTCCGAGCTAACCAAAGCACAAATCAGCCAAGGCGCTGACGTGATTTATGCCGCGGCGGGCGGAACCGGTGTTGGCGTTCTGCAGACCGCAGCCGACGAAGGCATTCTGTCGATTGGCGTGGACAGCAACCAGAACCACCTGCATCCCGGAAAAGTTCTGACCTCGATGCTGAAACGTGTGGACGTTGCTGTTTATGAAGCGATGAAAGCAGGCGACAAGGTCGAAACTGGTGTGTTCGTCATGGGTCTGGCCGAAGACGGTGTTGGCGTGGCTATGGACGAAAACAACAAAGAGCTTGTTTCGGTTCGTATGAGCGACACTGTGGATGAAGCCCGTAAAGGCATCATCAACGGCGATATCAGCGTTGTCAGCTATTACGAGAACGACAGCTGCCCCGCGCTGCAGTTCTAAGACACATGCGGGGCGGGGGTCTCCTCCGCCTCGCTTCCCACTCTGCCGCGCCGTCTGTGCGGCCCCTTCGGCAATTGAGGACAAGACATGACCGTCCCCGCCATTGAGCTCAAAGGGATTTCCAAAGCCTTTGGGCCGGTTCAGGCCAATAAAGACATTTCCATCAGCGTCGCCCCCGGTACGATCCATGGAATCATCGGAGAAAACGGTGCGGGCAAATCCACGTTGATGAGCATCCTTTTCGGCTTCTACAAAGCCGACAAAGGTGAGATTTGGATCAACGGTACCAAGACTGATATCCCGGACAGCCAGGCAGCCATCGCCTCGGGCATCGGGATGGTGTTCCAGCATTTCAAGCTGGTGGAAAACTTCACCGTTCTGGAGAACATCGTTCTGGGTGCCGAAGATGGCGGGTTGCTGGCCCCGTCTTTGGCCAAAGCCCGTAAAGAGCTGAAAGAGCTGGAAGAAGAATACGAGCTGTTCGTTGATCCTGACAAGCGCATCGATGAAATTGGCGTGGGCATGCAACAGCGTGTCGAGATCCTGAAAGCACTGTATCGCAAGGCCGAGATACTGATTTTGGACGAACCAACCGGCGTGCTGACTCCGGCTGAAGCAGATCAGTTGTTCCGCATTCTCGACCGCCTGCGGGCCGAGGGGAAAACGATCATCGTGATCACGCATAAACTGCGCGAGATCATGGAAAACACTGACACCGTGTCGGTTATGCGACGCGGGCAGATGACTGCGACTGTCAAAACGTCCGAAACCAGCCCTGAAGAGCTGGCCGAGCTGATGGTAGGCCGCAAGGTTCTGTTGCAGGTCGACAAGGTCCCTGCGAAACCCGGCAAACCCATCCTGGAAATTGAAAAGCTGAGCGTTTTCGACTCGGCTGGTGTGGAAAGGGTCAAGGGGATCGACCTCACAGTACGCGCTGGTGAAATCGTCGGCATCGCCGGGGTGGCTGGCAACGGTCAATCAGAGTTGCTTGAAGTTCTGGGCGGTATGCGCCCGGGTCAGGGCACGATCAGACTGAACGGTCAGCCTCTGGCGCTGAGTGGCGCAGGTTCGGACGGTCAGGCCCGCCGCGCCCAGCATATCGCGCACGTGCCGGAAGACCGGCAGCGTGAAGGTTTGATTATGGACTTCCACGCGTGGGAGAACGTCGCCTTCGGCTATCACCGCGACCCTGCTTATAAACGCGGTATCTTTATGGACAATGCCGCCCTGCGTGCCGATACCGAGGCCAAGATCGAGAAATTCGATGTCCGGCCGCCCGACGCATGGCTGGCTGCCAAAAGTTTTTCAGGCGGCAACCAACAAAAAATTGTCGTCGCGCGCGAGATTGAGCGGAACCCAGACCTTCTGCTGGTCGGACAACCAACGCGCGGCGTAGATATCGGCGCGATCGAGTTCATTCACAAGCAGATCGTTGCGCTGCGCGATCAGGGCAAGGCAATCCTGCTGGTTTCGGTCGAACTGGAAGAGATATTTTCGCTATCCGACCGGATTGCGGTGATGTTTGATGGTCACATCATGGGCGAACGCCTGCCTCACGAAACAGATGAAAAAGAACTGGGCCTGTTGATGGCCGGTGTTGCGGGGGAGGCCGCGTAACATGGAAAAAATGCCCAAATGGGCCGATGTGATCCTGATCCCACTGATCAGTTTGCTTCTGGCCGCGATCCTGTCGGCGCTTGTGATTCTGGCCATCGGCGAGAACCCGATTGACGCTGTGAAGCTAATGGTAACTGGTGCGCTGGGGTCGACCTATGGTTGGGGCTACACGCTCTATTACGCGACCAACTTCATGTTCACCGGCCTTGCGGTAGCCGTCGCCTTTCACGCCCGGCTGTTCAATATCGGCGGTGAGGGTCAGGCCATGCTGGGCGGGCTTGGTGTCGCAATCATTTGTCTTACGATTCCGTGGCCGCACTGGAGCATTGCTTTGCTCGCTGCCTGCGCCGCTTCGGCCCTATTTGGTGCTGCCTGGGCTGCAATACCGGCCTATCTGCAAGCCAAGCGTGGCAGCCATATCGTGATCACCACGATCATGTTCAACTTCATCGCTGCCGCCGTCCTGAACTATATGCTGGTGAATGTCATGAAACCGGCCGGGTCACAGGACCCTGCAACGGCGCGCTTCCCCGAAGCCACGCACTTGCCGAGCTTCCAGTCGATGTTCTCGACAGCAGACAATGTTGTGTTCCGGGGGGCGCCTGCCAACATCTCGTTCTTTGTGGCAGTTCTGGCCTGTTTTGTAGTCTGGGCACTGATCTGGCGGACACGGCTGGGCTATGAGATTCGAGCCTATGGTCATTCTGAAACGGGTGCTGTTTACGCCGGCATTTCGCCTGTGCGGATCACTATCATTGCGATGCTGATTTCGGGTGGATTGGCAGGCATGATGGCCATCAACAACGTCATGGGTGAGGCTGAACGTCTGGTGCTGAACCCAACCGAAGGCGCTGGTTTTATCGGTATCGCCGTCGCGCTGATGGGCCGGTCACACCCATTTGGGGTTTTCCTGGCGGCGCTGTTGTTCGGGTTTCTTTATCAGGGCGGCGCGGAGCTGGCGCTTTGGACACAAATCCCGCGTGAACTGATCGTGGTTATTCAAGCCTTGGTCATTTTGTTCACCGGTGCGCTGGACAACATGGTACGCATGCCGCTTGAGAAACTTTTCCTTGGCATGCGGAAGAGGGCTGAGTGATGGAATTCTTCGTTACCCTCATCCAGGTACTGGATTCGACGATCCGCCTGTCCACGCCCCTGCTTCTTGCGTGTCTGGCTGGTCTTTTTTCGGAACGTGCAGGTATTTTTGACATTGGCCTCGAAGGCAAAATGTTGATGGCGGCGTTCTTTTCCGCAGCTATAGCAGCCGTCACGGGATCTGTCTGGCTGGGTTTGCTTGCTGGTATCGCATCCTCGTTGTTACTGTCCGGGCTGCACGGGTTGGCGTCGATCACCTTCCGAGGCAATCAGCTCATCTCGGGTGTGGCCATCAACTTTCTCGCCTCTGGGCTGACCGTTTTAATCGCCCAAAGCTGGTTTCAGCAAGGTGGGCGTACACCGTCCCTTTTTGGCGGAGGACGGTTCGAGCCCATCAATTTCCCGTTTGCAGAATCGCTCAGCAGTGTACCGATTGTTGGTCCGGTTTATTCCGAATTGCTCTCGGGTCATTCGATTCTGGTCTATGTGGCATTTCTGATGGTTCCAGCGACGTGGTGGGTCCTTTATCGCACACGGTTCGGCCTACGCTTGCGGGCAGTGGGCGAAAACCCGGCAGCGGTGGATACAGCAGGCGTGTCCGTGGTTGGCCTGCGTTTCGCGGCGGTGGCCATCTGCGGCGTCTTGTGCGGTATCGCGGGTGCCTATCTGGCCACTGCCTTGCAAGCTGGGTTCGTCAAAGAAATGACCGCCGGTCGCGGGTTCATCGCGCTGGCGGCGCTCATCTTTGCGAAATGGCGCCCTTGGCACGCCATGTGGGCTTGCCTGTTGTTTGGCCTTTTGCAAGCCATCGCACTGCGGTTCCAGAACATCGATCTGGGCGGGATCGTGATCCCGGTGCAGGTCATGGATGCCCTGCCCTATATCCTGACAGTTGTGATTCTGGCTGGATTCGTTGGCAAAGCTGTGCCCCCGCGTGCAGGTGGCGAACCCTATGTAAAGGAACGCTGATAAGTCCAGTTCAGGAACAATTCTGGGTCCTGTTCGCTGCAGAGCGGCATGCAGAGTTGATTTTGCATGCCGCACCCGCTCTAAGGGGGTATGCAAGTCTACCTGTCCATAACCAAAGATTCTGTCAGCCCTTCATTTATGTTGGGCGGTGCCGGCAGGATCGGAATTGATCTAACCTTGCATCCAGAAGACTTCTTTTGGCTCATCGAGCCTGGAGGCATGTGACAATGATCTACATGCAACAGACTGCATCAATGGCTTATCATTTGGCCGCATGCGGCAGCGCGGAAACGCAAAATACAAAGTGACGGTAATATGTACATCTACCTGCCCATAGCCGAAGTATCGGTGAACGCATTCCTCCTGCTTGGTTTGGGCGGAATGGTTGGCGTCTTGTCCGGAATGTTCGGGGTCGGTGGGGGCTTTCTTATGACGCCGCTGCTGTTCTTCATTGGCATTCCGCCAGCTGTCGCTGTTGCGACCGAAGCCAATCAGATTGTGGCATCGTCCTTTTCCGGTGTACTGGCGCATTTCCGACGAAAAACCGTGGACCTCAGGATGGGAACTGTGTTGCTGATCGGAGGTCTTATAGGCGCTGCTTTGGGTGTGGTTGTTTTCAACTATCTCAAGAGTCTGGGTCAGGTCGATCTGCTGGTTAAGCTGTGTTACGTGGTTTTCCTTGGCGTCATCGGTAGCCTGATGTTCGTGGAAAGTCTAAGGGCCCTGCGCAAGGCCAAAATGGGTGGGGCCGCCCCCGCCAAACGCCGTCAGCGGGGCTGGATCCACGCCCTGCCCTTCAAGATGCGGTTTCGCACATCAGGCCTTTATATTTCGGTCATTCCACCCGTTCTAGTTGGGCTTTTCGTCGGCATTTTGTCTGCAATCATGGGTGTTGGCGGTGGCTTTATCATGGTGCCCGCCATGATTTATCTGCTGGGTATGCCAACAAAGGTTGTTGTTGGCACATCGCTGTTTCAAATCATCTTCGTGACAGCCTTTACCACGATGCTTCACGCCACAACCAACTACACTGTCGACGTCGTTCTGGCAGTACTGCTGCTTGTTGGCGGTGTGATCGGCGCGCAGATCGGTACTGTTATTGGCGCGCGCATGCCAGCGGAACAATTGCGCGTTTTGCTGGCAGCTTTGGTTCTGGCAGTTTGCGGCAAGCTGGCGCTTGATCTGCTTCTGGAGCCTGCCGAGCTTTATTCGCTCGGAACAGGTGGAGGACACTGAAGATGCTGCGTTCACTTATTGCCGCATTTTGTCTGTTCTGCCTGCCGGTGTCCGCAGCGGAAGAACAAGTTGTCCTGGGTCTTAGCCAGGATCGCGTTGCAATCACGGCGACCTTTGACGGCTCCGAGATTCTCATTTTCGGGGCCATCAAACGGGAAACCCCGATTCCGTCCGGCCCATCGGTCGAGGTCATCGTTGCTGTCGCCGGCCCATCCGAACCTGTCACCGTGCGCCGTAAGGATCGAAAGCTGGGGATTTGGGTGAACACCGACAGCGTCCTCGTCGATCTTGCGCCCAGTTTCTACGCTGTCGCAACCAGCGGACCATTAAACGAGATTCTGAGCGACACCGATGACCTGCGCTATCGTGTATCGATCGAGCGTGCGATCCGCTCTGTTGGTGCCGCAATGCATATCCGCGGAGCGCAGGATTTTGCAGATGCAGTGGTTCGCATCCGCGAGGAAGAAAAGCTGTATTCCATCCGCGAAGACACGGTGGCTGTAGACGAACAAACTCTGTTCCGCACGTCAATCGACATGCCTGCAGACCTGACAGAGGGGGACTATGTCGCCCGTATCTTCCTGACGCGCGGTGGAGAGGTAGTTTCGCACTACGAAACAACCATTAATGTCCGCAAAGTCGGCCTGGAACGGTTTCTGTACAACATGTCGCGCCAGCAACCTGTCTGGTATGGCTTGATGTCGCTGGTTATTGCGATTGCGGCAGGCTGGGGTGCATCGACGGCTTTCCGTTTGCTGCGCGAAAAGTAACCTTCATCCCCTGCCGATGTAAGGCATGGTCGTGGCCATGACGGTCATGAACTGAACGTTCGCCTCGGGCGGCAAGGTTGCCATATGCAGAACGGACCGTGCTGCGTCCTCAACAGCCATAGTCGGGTCAGGCGTGTCCCCTGCCGCCTGCGCGGCGTCGACAAGACCCTGAACCATCTGTGTGCGGGCGTTCCCAATGTCGATCTGGCCACAGGCAATTCCAAAGGACCGCCCGTCCAGAGACAGGCTGCGGGTCAGTCCGGTAACTGCGTGTTTTGTCGCTGAATAGTGCACAGAGTTCGGACGCGGAACATGGGCGGCAATGGAGCCGTTATTGATGATCCGTCCACCCTGAGGGTCCTGATGCCGCATGATGCCAAAGGCTTCGCGTGCGCACAGGAACATACCGTTCAGGTTGACGTTGACGCTTTGGTACCAATCTTCAAGCGCGATCTCGTCAATCGTGCCACCCGGAGCAAAGATTCCTGCGTTGTTGAACAAGACGTCCAGACGCCCAACCTTGTTCGCGAACTTGCGGAACACGGTCTTCACAGCTTCAGGATCGGTGACATCAGCAGGCAACGAAACTGCGTTGGCATGTTTCTGTGCCAGGGCATTCAACTTGTCCGCACTGCGTGCCAGCATGCCAACCGTCCACCCTTGGGCCAGAAACAATTCGGCGGTGGCCAGACCAATGCCAGAGCTTGCGCCTGTCACGATTATGGATGTCATGTCTCTTCCGCCTCCAATGTCAGCGACGCCGCAGGTACAGCCCGCAAGTCATCCACCCGCAGCGGGTATGTTGGCTTTGATAAACGGTTGCGAACCACCCAAATCAACCGCTCTTGCGCCCGAGTGATCGCCACATAGGCCAAACGTTTCCACAAGGGTTGTCCGGCCTCGGTCCGACCCATTCGGGCCGCAGCGTAGATGTCAGGCGCAAAAACTTGAACCGTATCCCATTGCGAGCCCTGCGCCTTGTGGATCGTAACCGCCGCACCGTGCAGGAACGTTGCGCCCATACGCGCGGCAAAAGGAATGAATGGCTCTTCCTCGTTCGGTTTTTCGATTTGTACAATCGACGCAGCGCTGACCTGAGGGTCTTCGGCCCCCATAACGTGCAATCGCGAAAACCCCGGTTTTCGCCCCGGCCCCAGATAAACAACCTGAGCCCCCTTGATCAGCCCGCGCGCCTCAAGATCCAACCGTTTCTTGCGATGTTTCAAAGGCAGTTCGATCCCGTCGCAAATTAGCGGTTCCCCCTCCAACAGCTCGGTCTCTGGTGCGCCATGGACGTTCCTGAACGCCTGAATAAGTCGAATGCGTGTTGCGTTGCGCCAAACCAAAACCGGGCTGCGCGCCATCAGGTCGACCTCGACCCGCTGGCCCCAGACCACCCTGTCGTCACGGCGGGCTGTCTCTTCGACCAAACGCTCGAAGTCCTCAAACCCCATTTCGGGGTCTGCCAGAGCATGGGCCAGATCGAGAATCGGGTTGTCCGCATCCTGCCTGTGAACCCGTTGAAGCGTCAGCTTCCGGGGCTCGGGCAAGGCTTCAAAAACCATGCTGCCCGACTGGTTCACCGGTGCCAGCTGCGCCGGATCACCGAATAACAGAAGGGTTGGAAAAATCTCTTTCAGATCCTCGAATTGACGATCATCCAGCATCGACGCTTCGTCGACAAATCCGATGTCCAAAGGTTCGTCGCGTCGCTTCCACCCAGTGATGAAATCTGATCCCCTCAAACCGGCTGCGGCCAATGCCCCGGGCATGGACTTGTTGTTTTCGTAAAACGCCGCAGCCCGATCCAGGGCTTCTTCTGTCAGTCCTTCAATCTCGGGGCGTTCATCGTTGCCCGCCAGCCATTCAGCGATGCGCTCGTATTCCGGGTCGTACACCGGCGTGTAGAGAATGCGGTGAATTGTCGTGGCAGGCACACCACGCAGGCGCAGAACGCTTGCGGCCTTGTTGGTGGGGGCCAGGATGGCCAAGCTGCGCTTGTCCCTTGACTTGCGACTTTCATAGTCGCCGGACACGATCTGCACTCCGGTCTCTGCCAGCGCTTTATAAAGTTCAGCCAACAGCAGGGTTTTACCCGAACCAGCCTTGCCGATCACGGCCATTACACCGGATTTTCCTGCCCCCGGCAGCTTAACAAGGGCATCATCTTCAAGATCGACACCTGCTGATCGCAGCATCTCGGCGATGCTGTCAAATGCGGCGGCCTGATCATCCGAGAAGGTTACATTTTGCAAAGACATGGCGCGACCCTACAGGGCCGCGCCGACCATCACCAGATGCGGAATGGCGATTTCAGCCGCTCAGGCGGACAGTGCAAATCGGTGCTGCTTTTTGGGCCCAAAAGCCGTGTTGAACCAAAGGCGTGACAGTTCGCGTGGGATGCCCGCGCGCTCCGCCACGCGGTTGCAGTCATCTGCAGAGTAAGGCCACAACCCGACCGAGATCTGATCCCGCCCGCTGCCCTGGGTGCCCAGAACCTCGGGCGATGAGCCGATCAGGCGATAGATACGGATCATACGCGCATCAAACACACCGGCGATGTGTGTCAGGCCAAAACCCTCCATCATTTCACCCCCGCTCAGCATAATGGCCCCAGCCGTATGCGGGCCTGCGTCGCGTGACAGGCAAAACCGTGTAACTTCCCAGATCAGCGGGCTGCAAATGGGTTTGCCACCGTTAAGATGCCCAAACACCTCGTTGATCATCACCCGACCCGTTGTCGGCAACACCCGCATCGACCCGCCATGACGGCCGTCCGGCTCTTCCCAGATGACATAGAGCGGGTTGAGCGCATCATACTCATCCCGCTCTTCACCTTGTTCGTTGACGTGGACATCCCACCCCAGCCGGGTTTTGAACTGATCCGCTCGATCCTTGAACATCCCCTCTGCCAGAGTTGGAAATCTGTGCAACTCATCGGCATATAAATAACGCAACATGACTTGTTCCCCTTGTCGTCCTGTGCAGGAACGAAAGGGGTACAGAGTTGTGGTTAATATTACGTGTGGGGTGCGCGCTGGCCTTAAACCACTATTAAGCCTCGGCTAAGTGCGGTTGCGATTGCATGAGTTGTGTTATGAGCGCCCAACTTGGATCGGGCGCTTTCGATATAAACCCGCAGCGTATGCTCTGATATCGACAGAGAATGCGCCACTTGAGCCCTGCTGTATCTCAAAGCCAAAAGGGTGATCGCGTCAATTTCCCGTGGAGACAGATTACGCTTGGAATCCGGCTGCCTGTCCTCTTCGAACTCAAGCGCTTTGCGATTGATAAAATGCGCAACAAGGATCAAGTCTCGCCCGAAGGTGGAAATAAAGCGCTGCCAGGTCCGATCATCGCAACTGTGGTTTACTGTGAATAGGGCAAACTGCCCGTTCGGGCCCCGGATCGGAATGGAATAGCCCTGATTGCCAACACCGTGGTTTCTGGCATCTTCAAGAAAGGACTTTGCAATCCTGCTCGACCAGTCCAGAGATTTCCAGTCAACCGGATGAAATCTTTGGAAACACCCAAGAATAACCGGATCAATACGATGGTAATTCTTGTCCCGATAGCGTTCGTCCCAAGCATCTGAATATGTGGTGTAACCGTACTGATCGCCAGCACCATCGACCCAGTGATAGGTCAGATGTTCGACCTGAAGAATACCACGTAATTGCTCTGCAACATTGCTGAGCTCTTCAAGCGTGTTGGTGTTTTCCAAATCCTGAAGGATTTGACCCAATTCGACTTCTGTTCCCATCCGCGGGCGCTCGTGCCTCGTTCTTCAGGGACGCGATCTCGGCCGCCGCGATCAGCCTTGTGTCATCCAGCTGCTCGGCAAGCGCGCTCAACCCGTTCGCAACGGCGAAAGCATTGAGGTCCGACAATACGTCCAATATCCACTCATTCTGCGCCATTAGGGTCTCTCTGAAACAGTTAACGAAGCGTTAACACAACCATAACATGTATGATCTTTTTCGACCTATTCACCGGTTTCTACTCCCCAAAAATGGCGGGGGACGAAAATGTAAGTGTTTGAAAGTCCGAAAGGCTTTGTCAAAACGCAAAACACCCGCGAACCGGCAAGGCGATTCGCGGGCGTTTTTTGTCTACAACCCAAATGGGGGTCAGCCTGCGTCAAGAACCTCTTCAAGGGTGCGCAGGCCAGTGCGGGGCGCTTGAACAAGGACAGACATGTTCCCCGGCTTATGTTCGTTCCGGAGCATCTTCATGTGCGCCTCTGGCAGATCGTTCCAGGTGAACACCTCCGACATGCAGGGATCCAGGCGACGTTCAACCATCAGCTTGTTTGCAGCAGCCGCTTGTTTGAGGTGCGCAAAGTGCGATCCTTGCAGGCGCTTTTGATGCATCCACATGTAGCGCACATCAAAGGTACAGTTGAAACCTGTTGTACCGGCGCAGATCACGACCATACCACCTTTTTTGACAACAAAGGTCGAGACCGGGAACGTGCTTTCACCGGGGTGTTCAAACACCATATCCACGTTGTTGCCCTTGCCGGTGATGTCCCAAATCGCCTTGCCGAACTTGCGGGCTTCTTTGAACCATTCGGCATATTCCGGCGTGTTTACCGTGGGCAATTGGCCCCAGCAGTTGAAGTCTTTACGGTTCAGCACGCCTTTGGCACCTAATCCCATAACGAAATCGCGCTTGCTTTCGTCCGAGATTACACCAATCGCATTCGCACCGGCCGTGTTGATCAACTGGATCGCATAGGAACCCAGACCGCCGGACGCGCCCCATACCAGAACGTTCTGGCCCGGCTTCAGATCATGCGGCTCGTGGCCAAACAGCATCCTATAAGCGGTCGCCAACGTCAGTGTGTAGCACGCAGCTTCTTCCCAGGTCAGGTGCTTGGGGCGCGGCATAAGTTGTTGTGCCTGAACGCGGGTGAACTGGCTGAAAGAGCCGTCTGGTGTCTCATAACCCCAAATCCGTTGGCTGGTCGAGTACATCGGATCGCCGCCGTTGCACTCTTCATCATCGCCATCGTCCTGGTTGCAGTGGATGACAACTTCGTCGCCGACTTTCCAGCGCTTCACCTTATCGCCAACGGCCCAGACAATGCCTGACGCATCCGAACCGGCAATGTGATAGGGGGCTTTGTGGCCATCAAACGGGCTGATTGGCTGACCCAGGGCGGCCCAGACACCGTTATAGTTTACGCCAGCTGCCATCACCAGAACCAGCACCTCGTTGCTGTCCAGTTCGGGTACGTCGACCACTTCTTGTTGCATTGCAGTGTTCGGCTCGCCGTGGCGTTCCTTGCGGATGGCCCAAGCATACATTTGCTTGGGGACAAATCCCATCGGAGGGATCTCACCCATTTCATAGAGGTCCTTTTCGGGTGCCTCGTACGACGCGATACCGCTTTCGGTGTCCAAAGCCATGCTGGCCTCCTATTCTCAATATCATTGCCGCAACGCAGAATCGCGTGCTTCACAGACTGTGAATATTGACCACTGAGTAATAATGCAACCGTTTTTGGTTCATATTTGTAATTTTATGACCCAGCAGATGCAGAAAGTTATTTCGCAAGCGCAGTATTCTCAGAATCCCTGTGGTTTGGGGCTGAGGCTGCATAGTACTCCAGCAAATCCTCTCTTTGACCTGAAAGGGCCAGATTGTCCCCCTGGCGGCTTAAGATCCTGCGCTCGACCAACTGATTCAGGGCATTTTCAACCGCCGCTTCGTCTTGGTCTGACGCATGGCCGTCTTCGGCCAGCATAGAAAGTATTTGGGAACGAACGACCTTTTCAGATGAAGAACCTTTCTGTTGCAACAACAGGCACGCCGCAGGGGCCGGAACCAGCGGGATCGCTTGCCCGATGCGTTGCATCAATTCCCGGGCCAGATCCGTCATGACATCGTCATCATTCACGACGCGAAATTCCTTTAGCGAAATGGGCACCCCATATCGCACAGAGGCAACGCCAAACCGCTTGTACCGCCCGATCAAGCGCCGCCAGATCTGCTTGAGGATCCAGCGCGAGATTACGCCAATCCGAGCGCGAAACCGACGCTCAGACCCCAAAGCCGCGCGAGTCAGGATGGTATCTTCAAGCACTCGATCATAATTCAACGCCACAGGAACGAATACGACGTCGCGGCCTTCAGGCGAAGTTCCGTCCATAATGTATTTCAGCAAACCCAGTTTTGGGCGACCCAGTGCGCCAGTCAGGCTTAAACCGCCTTCCGGGAACATGGCTTGCGTCACACCCGCTTCGGTCGCGTGGCGCACATAGCAGGACAACACCTGCCTATAGAGCTCACTGCCTGATTTGCGTCGAATGAAGTACGCCCCCATTGCGCGGATCAAACGGCTTAGCGGCCAAACGCGCGCCCATTCTCCGACAGCATAAGACAAGGCCGACTGCTGTGCCGCCAGATAGGTCACCAGCACATAGTCCATATTGCTGCGATGGTTCATCACAAAAACCACGGTCGCATCCGGGTCGATGTTCTTGATCGCAGCCTCGTCCTTGTACCCGAGTCGGACCTCGTAAAACGTATTGCTCAGCAGACGGGCGAGCCGAATGGCAAAGCTGAAATAGGCAAAGGCAGAAAACGACGGGACAATCTCGCGCGCGTAGCGGCGCGCTTTTTCAAAGGCGACTGCCTCGGGAATGCCTTCGTCCTGCGCGTGTTGTTGAACCGCCTGCCCGACCTGAGGGTCGTAAATCAGCCGCTGGATCATGTCATGACGCCGCGCCAGCTTGAACGGTTGAATGGGACGTTGAAGCCTTTGATTCAGGCGCGAAACGGCGCGTTCCAATCTACGGCGAAAAAACCATCGCACTGAAGGAAACAGAAAATGCGAAGCAAAAGTGACCATGGCAAAGACCACGATCAGCAGGAAAAGCCAAAGCGGAAGTTCCACGGTTTGCGTCATGGCGGCACATTGCCACCAATCGCAACTGCCCACAATCTGAACAATTGAAGGATGCCGCAACGCAGCGAATTGACATATCCCGAAAATTGCGCTTTAGAACCTCAAGACGTAATTTTATTGCCCACTGAAACACGAGGCCCCCTATGACGCAGACGCAGAAAGATCGCCCTTGGCTCATCCGAACCTATGCCGGTCATTCCACGGCCAAAGCCTCGAACGCACTTTATCGGGGGAACCTGGCGAAAGGGCAAACCGGCCTGTCCGTGGCTTTCGATCTGCCCACGCAAACGGGCTATGACAGCGACCACACATTGGCACGCGGTGAAGTCGGCAAAGTGGGCGTTCCCGTTTGTCATCTGGGCGACATGCGGGTTCTGTTCGACCAGATCCCGCTTGAGCAGATGAACACCTCGATGACGATCAACGCCACTGCCCCATGGTTATTGGCGCTGTATATCGCTGTCGCGGAAGAGCAAGGCGCAGATGTGTCGAAATTGCAGGGCACGGTGCAAAATGACCTGATCAAGGAATATCTGAGCCGCGGCACCTATGTTTGCCCGCCCAAACCGTCGCTTAAGATGATCGCGGACGTGGCCGAGTATTGCTATACCAACGTTCCCAAGTGGAACCCGATGAATGTGTGTTCGTACCACCTGCAGGAAGCGGGCGCGACACCAGAACAGGAACTGGCCTATGCGTTGGCCACCGCCATCGCGGTGTTGGATGAATTGCACCCGCGCGTTCCGGCAGAGGATTTCCCAGCCCTGTGTGGCCGTATTTCGTTTTTCGTGAACGCGGGCATCCGCTTTGTCACCGAAATGTGCAAGATGCGCGCATTTGTTGATCTTTGGGATGAGATTCTGCAACAACGCTATGGTGTCGAGAATCCGAAATTCCGCCGATTCCGCTATGGGGTGCAGGTTAACTCGTTGGGTCTGACCGAACAACAGCCTGAAAACAACGTCTATCGCATCCTGATCGAAATGCTGGCCGTGACGCTGTCGAAAAACGCGCGTGCGCGTGCGGTGCAATTGCCTGCCTGGAACGAGGCGCTTGGGCTGCCGCGCCCCTGGGATCAGCAATGGTCGATGCGGATGCAGCAAATCCTGGCCTATGAGACCGACCTGCTGGAATTCGACGACCTGTTCGATGGCAACCCCGCCGTCGATGCCAAGGTCGAAGAGTTGAAGACAGGCGCGCGGGCCGAGTTGGCGAACCTTGATTCGATGGGTGGCGCGGTGGCCTCGATTGAGTACATGAAATCCCGCCTGGTGGACTCAAACGCAGATCGGCTGAACCGTATTGAACGAAACGAAACCGTCGTTGTTGGTGTGAACAAATGGATCGAAGGTGAAGCTTCACCTTTGCAGACCGAAGATGGCGGCATCATGGTTGTCGATCCGGCGGTGGAACAGGAACAGATCGACCGCCTGAACTCCTGGCGCGCTGAACGGGACGACTCGGCTGTTGCAAATGCCCTGGCCGCGTTGCGGGAGGCCGCGAAAACCGGAGCAAACGTGATGGAGCCGTCCATTGCCGCCGCCAAGGCGGGCGTCACCACAGGCGAATGGGCGGAAGAGATGCGCAAAGTCTACGGTACTTATCGTGGCCCAACCGGTGTTTCAGGCTCGGTTTCGAACAAAACCGAAGGGTTGGACGATCTGCGCGCTGCGGTCGACGCGGTCAGTGACAAACTGGGCCGTCGTCTCAAGTTCCTGGTTGGCAAACCGGGATTGGATGGCCATTCCAACGGCGCTGAACAGATCGCCTTCCGCGCCCGTGATTGCGGCATGGACATCAGCTATGAAGGCATCCGCCTAACCCCAGAGGAAATCGTGGAAGCTGCGCGCGCAGACGACGCGCATGTGATCGGCCTGTCCATCCTATCCGGCAGCCACCTGCCACTGGTCGAAGATGTATTGGCGCGTCTGCAAAAAGAAGGGCTGTCCCATATTCCAGTTGTGGTCGGCGGGATTATTCCCGATGAAGATGCCGAAAAATTGAAAGCCATGGGGGTGGCCAAGGTTTACACCCCTAAAAACTTTGAATTGAACGCAATTATGGGCGATATCGTTGTTTTGGCAGACCCCAAAACACTTGCTGCAGAATAACTGAGCCTTTTCTTTCTTTTTTCCCCGTTTCTGTCCTTTAAATCTTTGGGATGGAATAATCCTGTTTTTGGAAATACGGTGCGCGCCAATACGCACCGTATTCTAATTCAATCGGAGAAGACTGATGGGGATCAATCTCGAACAAATGTCGCGAAAAGAGCTGTTGGCTTTACGTGACGATATAGACAAAGCGCTTGTAAGCGCCGAAAAACGCGAGCGGAGTGCGGCTTTGAAGGCTGCTGAAAAAGCAGCGGCAGAGTTTGGTTTTTCGCTGTCTGAATTGTCCAGCGACGCGCCTCGTGGCGGAAAAGCGCCTAAAACGAAAGCGAAATATCGCAATCCGTCGAACCCGGACCAGACGTGGTCAGGTCGTGGGCGCAAACCCCAATGGGTGCATGACGCCTTAAATGCGGGATCCGATATTTCTGAATTGGAAATTTGATCAGGGTAAGTTGAACAAATGACCATTCACATTGGTGCCGAAAAAGGCGAAATCGCAGAAACCGTTCTTTTGCCCGGAGACCCTTATCGGGCAAAATGGGCTGCAGAGACTTTTTTGACCGATGTAAAACAGGTCAATGACGTTCGGGGAATGCTTGGTTTTACCGGCAATTGGAAAGGACATCCTGTAACGATTCAGGGCAGCGGCATGGGGATGCCCTCTCTTTCCATTTACGTCAATGAATTGATCCGTGATTACGGTGCAAAAACTCTAATCCGTATCGGTTCATGTGGCGGCATGCAGGACAGTGTGAAACTGCGCGACGTTATTCTGGCGATGACATCTACCACGCTCAGCACTCCGTCGCGCGGCATCATGAAAGAGTTGAACTTTGCCCCCTGTGCTGATTGGGGGTTGTTGCATTCTGCGGCAGCGGCAGCAGCGGCAAAGGGGACGCCAACGCATGTTGGTGGAATCTACTCGTCCGATGTCTTTTATGACGAGCGCCCGGACCTGAACGAACAGATGGTGCGTCACGGCATTCTGGGCGTCGAGATGGAAGCCGCAGAACTGTACATCTTGGCGGCACGCCACAAGTGCAGGGCTTTGGCTGTACTCACTGTTTCCGATCACCTTTTGACCGGAGAAGCTCTGCCGTCGTCTGAGCGCGAGCGGAGCTTTGGTGACATGGTGGAAATCGCCCTTCAGGCGGCTTTCCCGAACACCTGACAAATGGCAGGCACCACCAGGTGCCTGTCGGATTTATCGCCCATGCGTGCGATCATAACCATTGCGCGCCGGGCTTTCCCAACCTTTCAAATCACCTTCAGCGGGTGCGAATGTTTCGACCAGCAGCGGGAAACAGGCCGCCGTGTCCGAGGAATGCTCGGACGAACAATACCCGCCTGGGCAGGCGCTCAGATTGCCAAGCAGATCAATTTCGGCAAAGAATTCAAGATAATCACCGGGGCGCACAGGTGAGGCCTTCATAAAATATTGACCCGTATCGCGGGTAAACCCGGTGCACATAAAGACATTCAGCACGTCATGCACTGCAAGTTCAGCTTCGGTCAGCGGAAGATCCAAATGATCCGCAAGCGCGCGGGTCAGGTTTGAATGGCAGCAGTGGTGGTATTGCGTACCCGACAACAGGTTGCCCGTATACGGATCACACCGCGTACCAATAACGTCATGGACCGACCCGCCAAAGACGTCGATTCCGTACCATTCCAGTGTGTCTTCAATGATCGTGGCCATAGGGCGCAGATGGGGAAAACTGGACCACATCTGTTCTCCGGTGGTCAGATGCGTTCCATGCAAGGCGCGGGTTTTACCTGAATAGAACCGTTCGGACAGGTCATTGCGGTTCCATATGTTCAAATCACCGACCTGTGGGCCTTCGACGGACGTAATTCGAAAGAAATGCCCTGCCGGCACCTCAAAACAGCGCGCATCGCGCGGGGGAACCAGAACCTCGCCGGTTTTGATTGCGCCTTGGCGCAGGGTTCGCATCCACGACACATCAGGTCGCGGTAATGCGTCGTTCGGGTAGCAGATTACGGGGGCCAGCGCGCGACGCGCCTCAGCATCTTCGGGAACGGGGACAGGGCGTTCAGAACGTGTCATGCGATGCAGACTGGCGCATAACTCTGCCTGCGAAAAGCAGATAATTAGTTGTCGCGCGCCCTCGAACACCGCAAAGGCTGTTCCTGAGAAGTGATTTCAGCGCCGCAGAAGCTACACCGCCAGACACCATGGCTTTTGTCTTGGCGCCACCGACAATTACGCGTCAGCGTAGAATGACGGGCGCGCCAGACAAAATAGCCTAATACACCGGCCGCCAACAGAAGCAGAAGAACAGGCATTGCCTTGCTTTGCCGATTAGCAGTCGTAGTTCAAGTCTTACGGCCCGTATCAGGCTGCGTTTGCGTATTCGAACAACTCAGGTTCTTTGTCAGCTTTCACGGGTTCTGGCACGTAATACGCCCATGCCTGCTCAAGCAGTTCCAACGCTTCTTGGGCGTCGGTTTTTTGTTTGGAAGTGTCTTTGCTCATTGGAGTGATCCTGGCTTAATCTCATCACTCCTCCCTGCCCAAAAAATAAGGCAACGCAGCCAAGGCCGCATCGCCTAATTTTGCAAGTTGGGCATGCGTTTATCGCAAAACGCAGTGGCGCTTAAACAGCGCGTTCGACCATCATCTTTTTGATTTCAGCAATCGCCTTGGCCGGGTTCAGACCTTTGGGGCAGGTCTTGGCGCAATTCATGATGGTGTGACAGCGATACAGCTTGAACGGATCTTCCAGCTCATCCAGACGTTCGCCTGTGGCCTCATCGCGGCTGTCGATAATCCAGCGATACGCATGCAGCAACGCGGCGGGGCCAAGATACCGGTCACCGTTCCACCAATAGCTGGGGCACGAGGTTGAGCAGCTGGCGCACATCACGCATTCATAGAGACCATCCAGTTTCTTGCGGTCCTCAATCGACTGCTTCCATTCCTTCGCGGGACGGTTGGTCTTGGTTTCCAGCCAAGGCATGATCGAAGCATGCTGCGCATAGAAATGGGTCAGATCAGGGATCAGGTCCTTGACCACCGGCATATGCGGCAGCGGATAAATTTTCACGTCGCCCTTGATCTCGTCCATGCCGTAAATGCAGGCCAACGTGTTGATCCCGTCGATATTCATCGCACAAGAGCCACAGATGCCTTCGCGGCAAGACCGGCGGAAGGTCAACGTTGGGTCGATCTCGTTCTTGATCTTGATCAGCGCGTCCAGAACCATCGGGCCGCATGTATCCATGTCGACGAAATAGGTATCAACACGCGGGTTCTGACCGTCATCGGGGTTCCAGCGATAGATCTGGAACTTGCGCACATTGGTGGCACCGTCCGGCTTGGGCCAGGTCTTGCCGGTGGTAATCCGGGAATTCTTGGGCAGGGTCAGTTGAACCATGTCAATTCTCCATTCAGCACAAGGCCGCCTTTCAGCCTGTCCGGGCGCGATCAGACGCCCCTCGATTATAATGCCCCCAGTGGGCAATGTTCACGTCGAAATCCGGCGAGAGCCAGTCCGCAACTCGTTGTGGGTCATCTTTGTCGATATCATAGCGCAGGAAGCGAGGATTTCCGTCGAAATAGGTTTCGACCTCGGTGTGGTGCACATCGTACATATGCGCCCAACCCTGTTTCACCTCATTAGCTGTCTGTCCGTTGGCCTTGCAGCATCGCTCCAGATAGCCACCACCGGAATGGCTGGCCCTTGAGTTGATCCAATCCTCGCGATTGCGCGTGTTCAGCAAAAAGTATGCGCTTGGATAAGCCGCGTGCAGCTCGCGAAAGAAACGCGAACCGTCCAGCATGAAGCGCGAATTGACAAAGGCAATGTCGGTGAAGGCCCTTACCGCGCCGAACCCATCCAAGGGCCTGCGCCCCATGGCAATATTGGTCATCATGCGATGCGCAAGGTTTTGGCCTTGCTCATCTTCCCAATGCACGGATGGGATTCCGCTGTTATGGAACAGCTTGTGAAACGAGGTCGTCGCACAGCGATTCAACCCGATCAGGATTATCTTTGGATCGCTTGACCCCGACTTCAAAACTTCGACCGTCATGACAAGCACCACGCACGCGCCATCCGCAGGCTGATTGCCTGCATCAGGATCACGGGTATTTGGCGCTTGTGCGTCATTGCCTGCTTTCCCTGCCCTTAGAACGTCCGCGCTTTGGGCGCGATTTTCTGAAGGCTGATACCGCCCTGTTCCTCGGTCGTCAGCGGATCAACGATGACCGGGCGATAGCTCAGCTCAACTGCGTTGCCGTCAACGCGGCTGACCGTATGCACGCGCCAGTTTTCATCGTCACGCTCGCTGAAATCCTCATGCGCGTGGGCGCCACGGGATTCCTTACGCGCCTCAGCACCGACGATGGTCGCCAGCGCGTTGGGCATAAGGTTTGTCAGTTCCAAAGTTTCCATCAGATCACTGTTCCAGACCAACGAACGGTCTGTGACTTTCAGATCGTCCATTTTGGCAGCAATCGCGGTCATCTTTTCGACGCCTTCAGCCATTGTTTTGGCCGTACGGAACACGGCTGCATCCGCCTGCATGGTTTTCTGCATCTCAAGCCGCAAGTCCGCGGTCGCGACCGAACCGTTGGCGTTGCGGACCGCATCGAACCGATCAAAGGCTTTGTCGACCGACGCCTGATTTAGAACCGGGTTCGGCGCTTCGGCATCAACGACTTTACCAGCGCGGATCGCGGCCGCGCGGCCAAACACCACGAGGTCGATCAGCGAGTTAGATCCCAGTCGGTTCGCACCATGGACCGAGGCACAACCCGCTTCACCCACAGCCATCAAGCCAGGAACGACGGCCGTCGGGTCGTCGGCGGTGGGGTTCAGAACCTCACCCCAATAGTTGGTCGGAATACCACCCATGTTGTAGTGAACAGTCGGCAGAACCGGGATTGGTTCCTTGGTTACGTCGACACCCGCAAAGATCTTTGCGCTTTCCGAGATACCCGGCAAACGCTCGGCCAAAGCTTCGGCAGGCAGGTGCGACAGGTTCAGGTGGATGTGATCCCCTTCCGCACCGACACCCCGACCTTCACGGATCTCCATTGTCATCGAGCGCGAGACATAGTCACGCGGCGCGAGGTCTTTGTACTGGGGCGCATAACGCTCCATAAACCGCTCGCCTTCCGAGTTTGTCAGATAGCCACCCTCGCCGCGCGCACCTTCGGTGATCAGACAGCCCGAGCCGTAGATGCCGGTCGGGTGGAACTGCACGAACTCCATATCCTGCAGGGCCAGACCTGCGCGGGCCACCATACCGCCACCGTCACCGGTACAGGTATGGGCCGAAGTCGCGCTGAAATATGCCCGGCCATAGCCGCCTGTCGCCAGAACAACCATCTTGGCGTTGAAGACATGCATCGTGCCGTCGTCCAGCTTCCAGCAGACGACACCCTGACATTGCCCATCCTCGGACATGATCAGGTCGATGGCGAAATATTCGATGTAGAACTCGGCGTTGTTTTTCAGCGATTGACCATACAGCGTGTGCAGGATCGCATGACCGGTCCGGTCGGCGGCAGCACAGGTGCGCTGTACAGCGGGGCCTTCGCCAAACTCAGTCGTATGACCACCGAATGGGCGCTGATAGATCTTGCCTTCTTCGGTGCGGCTGAAGGGCACGCCGTAATGCTCCAATTCGTACACGGCTTTGGGCGCTTCGCGCGCGAGGTACTCCATCGCGTCGGTGTCACCCAACCAGTCCGACCCTTTGACCGTGTCATACATGTGCCACTGCCAGTGATCCGGGCCCATATTCGACAAGGACGCCGCGATACCACCCTGAGCCGCCACTGTGTGCGAACGGGTTGGGAAAACCTTTGTTACACACGCGGTGCGCAATCCCTGTTCCGCCATGCCCAAGGTCGCCCGCAGACCGGCCCCACCGGCACCGACAACGACCACGTCATAGTCATGCGTTTCGTATTCGTATGCAGCCATTTCTTTCAGCTCCGGGAGTTAAAGGGCAATGCGCGCGATGGCGAAAATGCCAGCCGCTGCCGCGCCATAAGACAGGCAAGTCACCAGAATAATCAGGACCTTTTCGAGCGTGCCGTGAACGTAGTCCTCAAGCATCACCTGCGCACCGTCTGCGAAGTGCTTGAAGCCAACTGCCAGCGTCAACGCTGCAACAATCGCGGGGAAGGGACGTGAATAGTAGTCCAGAACCACATCAAACGGCTGACCCAGAACCGGGCCAAATGTAAAAACAAACAAAGGCACAAGGATCAGCAACGCCACCGAGCTGACTTTCATCGCCCAGAAATGGGCTGTGCCGGATTTTGCCGAGCCAAGGCCAGCGGCGCGTTTGCGGTCGGTCAGATAACGCATGTCAGGCCTCCAATCACGCGACGATGACAAGGGTCAGAAGGGTCAACACAACCGATCCGATGACGACGGCCCAACCCAGCTTGGTCGCTGTGGGAAGGTCCAAGCCAACCGCGTTGTCCCAGATCAGATGCCGCACGCCCGCCAGCGTGTGATACCACAGGCCCCAAACGGACAAAGCCATAACCAGATCCCCAAGCACCGAGGTAATCACGCCATTCGCCACGGCGAACGCCTCGGGCGAGGTTGCTGCGGCCAGAAACCACCAAACAATCAACAACGCCGCCAGTAGGAGTGCGTTACCAGTGATGCGTGTCAGGATGGAAGTGACCGACGTCAGCTGAGGACGATAGATCGACAGATGCGGCGAAAGTGGGCGGTTGCCCCGATTTACATCGGCCATGGCGGCTCCTTTTCGGTTGGCTACCGAACGTTTTACTGTTTTTTGCGACACTGTCACGTGCTGCGGTTGCAAAAAACAGCAAATTCACGTCAAATCAGTTGATATTCCCCATATGTGATCACACAAAATAATGTTGTGATCACATATTATATTCCTCATTATCAATGTTAGCGTTTTCAAAGGCAAACGGATGTGATCACGAATCTTTTGTCATGTCACTTCAGCTCTGCGGTTTGCTGCGTCACTTCGCGCAGCAGTTTTCTGCGAATTCGTTCCGGATAGTCCGCGAACCCTGCTGCCGAAACGACAAAAGCACCCTCACCCACGATGACATTCTCAAAGAAATAGGCCGTCAGATCCGGTTCGCTTTCCTCTATGGCCAAGGCATTGACCACAACGCCTCGATCTCGCAAGGCCGCGTGAACTTGCGTCGGCTCGACCCCTTCATTGGATACCCCGTCACCTGACAAATCGATCAGATGCCGGGCGCAGTGGGAAACCGGCTCGAATGAATCGAGCGTTGTTTGAAGCGCTTCCCCAATCGCGGTTGAAAAATTCCGCCAGATACGCGGATCAGCAGAAACTTGATCCGCAAACCGATCCAAAGCTGCGAAACTGTCGATACGGGTCCAAGGGATCGTTATCTGCTGACGCGACGACCCCGTCCATTGTACCAGCATCAACTGTGCCTGCCCCTGCACCAAAGCTTCGGATACAATCGGGTCGCGCAGTCCGGTAGCTAGCCCGTCCATCTGGATCCGATATTCGCTGCTATCGACCGAGCCGGACACATCCACAGCCAAGGCCAAAGCCAGATCACAGGCCTGAGCCGCCGGGGCCAGGCAGACGCCGGCCGATATCGCGCGCAGAAAGTGCATGGTGCAAACCTAGCACGGCTAACACGCAAGTGGTTCACATAACCGTCAGAACTCTTATTGCGGCATAAGCGCCCAATAATCGAGATCCAGAAGAACATCGGGCAAATACCGTCCCTCGTCGTTCTTCAATGCAAACGGAGCGCCCCCTTTGGTTGCCACCAATCGCAGCCGAATCGCACCCACGCCTGGTACGCCGGTTTCCGCTTTGTCCAGAACTTCGGACCACGCCTTGATGGTATCTCCTGCAAAACAAGGGTTTGCATGTGCGCCGCCGTTCAGGCCAACGATCATCTGCGCATTTGCCAAGCCATTGAACGACAGGGTCCGCGCCATCGAAATAACATGACCTCCATAGATCAGCCTGCCTTCGGGCCGGAACGTCAGGTCGAAATGCACTTTGGCCGTGTTTTGCCACAGGCGTGTGGCCAGCATGTGCTCTGCCTCTTCCACGGTGACACCGTCCACATGGTCGATGGTCTCACCGATGTCGTAGTCGCCCCAGCGGTGCGGCTCACCCGCCAAAGCAAAATTGTAATTCGAGAAATCAAGACCCTCGGGCACGATTAGATCCTGCGGATCAAGAACCTTTTTCAACTCGGGAACAACTGTTTCGGGCGCCGGCACGTCGACATTTGCTTTGCGCACCATAACCCAACGAACATATTCCAGCACAACCTCGTCCAACTGGTTCAGCCCGCGTGTGCGCACCCATACGACGCCAGTTTTTCCGTTGGAGTTCTGCTTGACCCCGATCACCTCGGACACAGAGCGCAGGGTATCTCCAGCGTACACAGGTTTCAGCCAGCGGCCCTCGGCGTAGCCAAGATTGGCAACCGCGTTCAACGAAACATCCGGCACGGTTTTGCCGAAAACCAGATGGAAGGCGACCAGATCATCAATCGGGCTCTCCGGCAAACCACAATCCCGGGCAAATTCGTCCGACGAATACAGGGCATGACGCGCAGGATAGAGCGCGTGATACAAGCCGCGCTCTCCCTCGGTCACTGTACGCGGTACCGCATGTTGCAGCACCTGCCCGACGGAATAATCCTCGAAAAAACGTCCCGGATTTGTTTTTGCCATTACTGCTGTCCCAGTTTCATTTCAGGGGAATAGTCCGCCTCGACCTCTTTGGTCACGGCCTGCGCACAACGCATAACGTTGTTTGCTATGTCGAAGGCATAGGACGGGTCGCCATACAGCTCCCACCCTTTGGCCAGCGCGTCAGACACTTTGTGGCAGAAGGCCGATGTGTCTTCCTCGGTCAACAAACGATAGAGTTTTGCCATCTATCAGGTCCCTATGAGCCGAAAGGAGACGGACCGACCAGCCCATGGATATAACCGATAATCCCCAGCAGCACGATTGAAGCCACAAAGAACATCGCGTCTTTGCCGTAAGTGCCAGGCTCAGCCGGTGTCCATTCGGGCTCGGACTTGTTGATCACGATCACTTCGACCACGGCCCAGGCCAGAAGTCCACCAAACAGGATGATCGACACCAAATCGCCGTTCACCAGCAAATGCGCAAAGGCCCACAGCTTGAAACCGCCCAGCATCGGATGACGCAGCTTGTTCAACAACCGTCCCTTTGTACCGGCAGGACTCATCATGTAGATCGCGATCAGCACCAACAGGTTGTTGACGTGGATCAGGAATGTCGGCGGCGCCCAGACAAAGATGAAATCGGTCATACGATAGCCGAAGACCATCAGCAGGATCGACGCGACCAGGGCCAAAGCGACGGCGCCTTTACCCCCGTCGCCCATCGCGGCTCGACGTTCAGGTGCGACGCGTTTGAACAGATGTGCCGCCCACCACAGCGCCACGCCAAGGATCAGAAGAACAAAGCCCATGCTGGCTTACCCCGCTTGCAAAGCTGAAATTGCCTCTGCTTTTGCCAGAATTTCGCGGGCTGTTGCAACGTGCAGGTTCTCAACAATTTTGCCATCGACGACAGCAACACCCTGCCCTTGCGCTTCAACTTCTTCAAACGCCGTGATCTGGCGTCGGGCCAGATCGATCTCGGCGTCAGACGGCGCATAGGCGGCATTTGTGATCTCGACCTGTGCGGGGTGGATCAGTGTTTTGCCATCAAAACCCATGTCACGACCCTGCGCGCATTCTGCGGCCAGACCTTCGCCATCCTTGAACGCGTTATAAACGCCATCAACGATGATCAGACCTTCGGCCTTGGCAGCCAGCAGGCACAGGCCCAGCGAGGTCATAAGTGGCAGACGGTCAGGGCGAAAACGAGTTTGCAGTTCCTTCGCCAGATCATTGGTGCCCATCACGAACCCGGCCATCAGGGGATGGGCTGCGATTTCAGGCGCGTTGAGCATCCCGCGCGGCGTTTCCATCATGGCCCAGATCGGCATATCTCCGGTAATTGCAGCCAGAGCATCGACGTCGGCTGCCGAGTTTACTTTGGGCAGAAGGACAACGTCGGCATCCATGCCGCGCACCGCCTCTGCATCAGCACGACCCCATTCGGTGTCCAACCCGTTGATCCGCACGATCTTGACCCGCGCGCCATAACCACCAGCCGCCAAAGCCGCCTTGAGCGTTTCGCGTGCATTTTCCTTCTCGTCCGCCGCGACCGCATCTTCCAGATCAAAGATAATCGCATCCACAGGCAGAGTGCGGGCCTTGTCCAGTGCCCGGTCTCTCGAACCCGGGATGTAAAGAACCGAACGATAGGGGCGCTGACGAGGATCCATGGACCACTCCCATTGAAATAAAGTTGCGCGGAATGGGGCATTTTTTGCCGGAAAGTTCAAGAAGAAATTTGCCGCAGCGCAGCAAAAGCGACGCAACGTGCTTTGCCTTAACCGAATTTCGTCGCCTCCGCCCCAGCCTGAGCAACAGATGGAATCGAAAGGGCTACGGGATGGAAAAGACACTGCTTAAGATGACAATGGGTCTGGGGATCATGGTTCTGGCGGCACAGCAGGTGCAGGCTCAGGGCCAGAATTGTGCGCCGCGAGAGGATGTACTGAAGCGATTGCATGAAATCTATGGCGAAGAACGCAGGGGCTTTGGGCTGGCCCGGCAAGGCGCGGTTATGGAGCTCTTCGCTTCGGGCGAAAGCGGCAGTTGGACGATCACGGTGACCTTGCCAAACGGAATCACGTGCTTGGTGGCCTCCGGTCAGGCCTATGAGGAAGTCGCGGACGCCCTGCCGCCGAACGCCTGATTACGTAAGCGCGTCCCAGATCAGTTTGCTGCCCGTCAAGGTCAGCAACACGTAGGCAATTCCAAAGAAAAGGCGCTCAGACATCATGAAATGCGCTCGAACGCCAAGCCACGCGCCTAGAATGGCAAAGGGTGTCAACAACATGTCGGCCAGCGCCGTGTGCCATGTGAACAAACCCAAAAACGCGTAAGGCACAAACTTTGTGATGTTGATAACCCAAAAAACCAGCACAGTGCTGGCCTGAAACTCGGTCTTCGACAGTTTTTGGGACAACAGGTATACCGCGGCGGGCGGACCTCCTGCATGACTGACAAAACTGGTGAAACCGGCGACCAATCCGGCAAAAAGCCCGGCCGACGGTGGCAGGCGATTGGCAAATCCACGCACCCAGCCTCTGGTCTGTGCAATGTGCCAAATAACGAAACCGACCGAAATGCCACCGATCAGTAGTCGCAACAGATCATTATCCGTTGCCTTATACAGCCAAGCACCCAGCGCGACGCCCGGTACTGCGCCCAAAATCAGCAGGCGGGAATCCGGCCAACTCCACCGCTTCCAATAGGGGCCCAGCGTGGCCACGTCGATCACCATCAGGATCGGCAGCATCAGAGCCAGGGCCTGCCCGGGTTCCAGGATCAGCGCCAGAATCGACGAAGACGCAAAGGCCACACCCGAGCCGAAACCTCCCTTTGATATGCCCGCAAAAACCACCGCAGGGATCGCCACTGCAAAAAACATCAGGTTTAATTCGAACATGCGCCGGTTCCGGTTTTGGCTTGTCTCAAAGGCCCTTTAGCGCAACCACACCGGGCTCTGCAAACGGTATGCGGTTGTATGCCACGTCGCAGAACCCTTGCCTATTGCCGTTTTAGCGACTAGCACGACCGCGATTTCAAAACCGACCGGAGATATTCCAAATGGCCAGACCCAAGATTGCGCTGATCGGCGCGGGGAACATCGGCGGCACGCTTGCGCATCTTGCAGCTGTCAAAGAACTGGGTGACGTAGTCCTGTTTGACATCGCTGACGGGCTGCCGCAGGGCAAGGCGCTCGACATCGCAGAATCCGGCCCATCCGAAGGCTTTGACGCCTCGATGAAGGGCACAAGCGACTATGCCGATATTGCTGGCGCGGATGTGTGCATCGTGACCGCTGGTGTGGCCCGCAAGCCAGGCATGAGCCGCGATGACCTGCTGGGCATCAACCTGAAAGTCATGAAGTCGGTCGGTGAAGGCATCGCCGCTCACGCACCCGATGCCTTCGTGATCTGCATCACCAACCCGCTGGACGCAATGGTTTGGGCGCTGCGCGAATTCTCGGGCCTGCCGCACAACAAGGTTTGCGGCATGGCAGGCGTATTGGACTCGGCGCGCTTTGCGCATTTCTTATCGGAAGAATTCAATGTTTCGATGCGCGACGTCACCGCTTTCGTTCTGGGTGGTCACGGCGACACCATGGTGCCTTCGGTGCGCTATTCGACCGTAGCCGGTATACCACTGCCCGATCTGGTTGAGATGGGTTGGACCACGCAAGAGAAGCTGGACGCCATCGTTCAGCGCACCCGTGACGGTGGTGCCGAAATCGTTGGCCTGCTGAAAACAGGTTCCGCTTATTACGCGCCTGCCACTTCGGCAATCGAAATGGCCGAAGCTTATCTGAAAGACCAAAAACGCGTTCTGCCTTGCGCTGCCTACTGCAGTGGTGAGTTGGGTGTTGACGGTCTGTACGTTGGCGTCCCGACCGTAATCGGTGCAGGTGGCGTAGAACGTATCGTCGACATCAAACTGAACGAAGACGAACAAGCCGGTTTCGACAACTCGGTCAACGCCGTTAAGGGCCTGATCGACGCTTGCAAAGGCATCGACAGCTCGCTGGCTTAAACCAGCACAAATTCTCAGGCTAAAAGCCGGCCCATTTCTGGGCCGGTTTTCTTTTGCCCAGATCAATCAGGGTCGCGAATGTTGGCGCAAACGTCGCAAATCCTTTTTTTTGAATGTGATTTCCGGTGCCTGCACTGTATTTTCGAATCAATCGATCACGCGGCAAATTTTGTGATCACACCCTAAAAAGCCGTGATCACAAATGGCGAAAATCTTCACTAAAATCCTCTTTGCCGTCAAAAAACCCTTTAAACTTGCCCGCTAGACACCCCTATAACGGTTAAACGCAGTCAGACGGGACAATTTCGATGAACATTCACGAATATCAGGCCAAGGCTCTTCTTCGCAGCTATGGCGCTCCGGTTTCCGATGGTCGCGCCGTGCTGCGCGCCGAAGAAGCCAAAACCGCAGCCGGTGAACTGGACGGCCCCCTGTGGGTGGTCAAGGCGCAGATCCACGCAGGCGGGCGCGGCAAAGGCTCTTTCAAAGAGGCCGACGCCGGTGAAAAAGGCGGTGTCCGTCTGACCAAATCGGTTGAGGAAGCGGCTGAGGAAGCCAAGAAGATGCTGGGCCGTACTCTGGTCACACATCAGACCGGCCCCGCAGGCAAGCAAGTCAACCGCATCTACATCGAAGCTGGTTCGGGCATCGAACGTGAACTGTACCTAGCCCTTCTGGTAGACCGCCAGACCAGCCGCATTTCGTTTGTCTGCTCGACCGAAGGCGGCATGGACATCGAAGAAGTCGCCGCTGCGACGCCCGAGAAAATCCTGTCATTCTCGGTCGACCCGGCCACCGGATACCAACCTTATCACGGCCGCCGCATCGCCTTCTCGTTGGGTCTGGAAGGCGCACAGGTCAAGCAATGCGTCAAACTGATGAACCAGCTCTACAACGCCTTCGTCGAGAAGGACATGGAAATGCTGGAGATCAACCCGCTGATCGTTTCGGACAGCGGCGACCTGAAAGTGCTGGATGCCAAGGTCGGTTTCGACGGCAACGCGGTCTACCGCCACCCCGACATCGCCGAGTTGCGCGACACGACCGAGGAAGACCCCAAGGAGCTGGAAGCCAGCAAATATGACCTGAACTACATCGCGCTGGACGGTGAGATCGGCTGTATGGTGAACGGCGCGGGTCTGGCGATGGCCACCATGGACATCATCAAGCTCTATGGTGCAGAGCCTGCAAACTTCCTCGACGTGGGCGGCGGTGCAACCAAAGAGAAAGTCACCGAGGCGTTCAAGATCATCACCTCGGACGAGAACGTCAAAGGCATTCTGGTCAACATCTTCGGCGGCATCATGCGCTGTGATGTGATTGCTGAGGGCGTTGTCGCCGCGGTGAAAGAGGTCGGCCTGCAGGTTCCGCTGGTCGTGCGTCTGGAAGGCACGAATGTCGAAAAAGGCAAAGAGATCATCAACACCTCTGGCCTCGACGTGATCGCGGCAGACAACCTGAAAGACGGCGCCGAGAAGATCGTGAAAGCGGTTAAGGGATAGTAAGTCTCGAATGGTTGCTTTTCTCGACAAATACAACATTGCTTATTTTGGTGTCCACAAAGCTGCTGGAACATCCATTAAGCATGTCCTTTATAAAATCGAGACTGGTAATGAGTGGGATGGAAAGATCACGGAACTCCATCCCCGCTATCCGACCAGGCCAGTCCGACAGAGCGATTTTGAGAAAGCCCGCGATTATTGGAGTTTTGCAGTTGTTCGCGATCCAATAAAACGGTTTCTGTCTGGTTACCAAAATCGTGTGCACGATTTTGAGGACCTAAAAAAAGTACCTGTCGGTTCGGAGCATCAGAACAAGCTGATTGGCAAATTGTTCGGAATGCGAAATCAGCAACCGTTCAAAGGTTTCAAGACCAACCCGACGATAGAAGAGTTCATACGAGACTATGACAAATATTGTGACGTAAGCCGTGTAATGTATCTCCATACTTGTCCCATTGATGTTTTTCTGGGGCAAGATATTGGCTTCTTCGACGCTGTTTATACGACGTCCGAATTAGACAGGCTGGCTGCTGATTTGTCTGAAAGGCTGAACACTACCGTTCACATTGGTCGCAGAAATTCCAGCAGCACTACGCCGCCACGTTTCGAGGATTTATCCAAGGAATCCAAAGATTTTTTGGTGCGACATACACAAGCAGACTACGAACTGCTTGGGGCGTTTTTCCCCACCGGGCAAAACCTTATCAACACTTATGAATAGCGCCACGCAGGCGAGTTAACCCAAACAGGAGCACGAAGGAATGGCAGTCCTAATCGACCAAAACATCAAAACGATCCGTCGGAGCGCTATCAGCCTGACGACCAGATCGCCTTTGGTGTGGGCTGTCTGATCTGCCTGAAAAACTTAAACGCATGACCATCCCCATCTTCCTCATAGGTCTTGAACGCGCCACAGGGCGGGCGCGTTTGATGGAGCAGGAGCTGCAAAAGGCAGGCCTGTCAGCGACGCGCGTTAATGCTGTTGATTGCGACGCCGCCACCCGCGAGGATTTCCTGCGCGAGTGCAAGGCCGAGGGGCCGTGGGGCTATTTCCACACCAAGGACATGGCCTGCACCCTCAGCCATGCCAAAGCGTGGGAGGCATTGATCGCCTCGGGCGCTGAACAAGCGTTGATCCTTGAGGATGACGTGTTCCTGAGCCCGGAATTGGCCGATTGGCTGAATGACCCATCTTGGTGGCCCGCGGATGCTGATATCGTCCGGTTTGAACGCTGGCGCAGCACCAAGCTTTATGTCGCGCTTGGGCGCAAGCGCTTGATCCATCTGGGGCGCGAACTGCGCCTGATGCGATCGCGTCATCCCGGGGGCGCGGCGTACGCGCTGACGCGACAAGCGGCGCAGCATTTTCTGGCGCAGAAACCCTATGACATCACGTTGGACGGGCTTTTGTTCAATCCATCAGCTTCGGCTGCGGCGCGTCAGACCAACATCTATCAGGTGATCCCGGCCATGGTCGAACAGGGCAACGAAGCCCCCGGCGAATACAATATGGGGGCACCCCGCAGTCGGCCCACAGGCTGGCCATTGGTCCGGCAAAAGATCCGGCGTGGCATTGCTGAAATCAGCAGCGGGCTGCGTACCACGGCCAATCTGGCCCTGGGCCGTGCCACGCTCGAGAAAATATCCTATGCGCCGCATGTTCTGCCGGCGACTGAACCTAATCAATCCAACACCGCCTAGAGAAAGGGACAAAATGGCAGTCCTCATCGACGAAAACACCAAAGTGATCTGTCAGGGCTTTACCGGCTCGCAAGGTACATTCCACAGCGAACAGGCCATTGCCTATGGCACCAAGATGGTCGGCGGCGTGACCCCCGGCAAAGGCGGGATGGAGCATCTGGGCCTGCCCGTGTTCAACTCGGTCCACGAGGCCAAGCATGTGACCGAAGCCAACGCCTCGGTAATCTACGTGCCTCCGCCCTTCGCGGCTGACTCGATCCTCGAAGCGATTGATGCCGAGATGGAGGTGATCGTCTGCATCACCGAAGGCATACCGGTTCTGGACATGATGAAGGTGAAGCGTGCGCTGGAAGGCAGCAAGTCGCGCCTGATCGGCCCGAACTGCCCCGGTGTCATCACGCCCGATGCCTGCAAGATCGGCATCATGCCCGGCCACATCCATAAGCGCGGCTCGGTCGGCGTTGTGTCGCGTTCGGGCACCCTGACCTATGAGGCCGTCAAACAGACCACCGATGTAGGTCTGGGTCAGTCCACCTGTGTAGGCATCGGCGGCGACCCGATCAAAGGGACCGAGCATATCGACGTGCTGGAATGGTTCCTGGCCGACGACGAGACCACATCGATCATCATGATCGGTGAGATCGGTGGCTCAGCCGAGGAAGAAGCTGCGCAGTTCCTGGCGGATGAGGCCAAGAAGGGCCGCAAAAAGCCAACCGCTGGTTTCATCGCAGGCCGCACGGCCCCTCCGGGCCGCCGCATGGGCCACGCGGGCGCGATTGTCGCCGGTGGCAAGGGCGGTGCCGAGGACAAGATCGAAGCCATGCGCTCGGCCGGCATCGTCGTGGCCGAAAGCCCCGCGCAGCTGGGCGAGGCTGTGCTGGAAGCGATTGGCTGATATGGCAGCTTCGGCTGTCTAATCCGGGAGGAACGAAACACATGACCTTTAGTGAGGCTGTAAGAACGTGTTTCTCCAAATTCTTCACTTTTTCGGGCCGTGCATCGCGGCCCGAATATTGGTTCTTTTTTCTGTTCGTCGTGATCTGGAACTTGATCGCCGGGATCATCGACTGGCAGTTCTTCACGCAGGTCTCGGTCACTGAAAGCGATGAGGTGAAATCCGTCACCGCCACGTCCAGCCAACCGGTCCAAAGCATTGTCGGCCTGATCGTCTTTTTCCCCCATCTGGCCGTTGCATGGCGGCGGATGCATGACACCGGGCGCAGCGGGCTTTACGCCTTACTGCCGATCCTTTTGATCCTTGGGGCCTTTGCAGTTCTGATCTTTGGCATTGGCCTTGCCAGCCAGTTCCACGGCGGAACGCTCGACATTTTGTTTACCCGCGCAACATTGCTGATCGTCATTCCGACACTTATCGTTCTGGTGGTGTCGCCCCTTCTGGTGCTGTGGTGGCTGACCCGCCCCAGCCAGCCAGGCACCAACCAATACGGTCCCAACCCACATGAGGTAGCCCAATGACCGAACACTCGCCCAACTCTGCCTTTCATGCTTCAAGCTTCATGCAGGGGCATAATGCCGAATATCTGGAACAACTTTACGCCCAGTACACCAAAAACCCCGGTGCCGTAGACGCGGCCTGGGTTGAGTTCTTCAAGGCTATGGGTGACGCCGCGCCGGACGTTCAGAAAGAGGCCGAAGGGCCGTCTTGGGCGCGGACCGACTGGCCGCCCATGCCTGCCGATGATCTGACCGGTGCACTGACCGGGGAATGGGCCGAGATTGACGCCAAAGCGGCGGGTAAGAAGATCAAGGACAAGGCGGCTGACAAGGGCGTTGAGGTCAGCGACGACCAGATCAAACGCGCCGTTCTGGACAGCCTGCGCGCCCTGATGCTGATCCGAGCCTATCGGATCCGGGGCCATCTGGCCGCTGATCTGGATCCGTTGGGGATGCGCGCTGCAACCAATCACCCTGAGCTGGATCCGAAAACCTACGGCTTCACCGACGCCGACATGGACCGGCCGATCTTTATCGACAACGTTCTGGGGCTTCAGGTTGCCTCGATGCGGCAGATCGTCGAAATCGTAAAGCGGACCTATTGCGGCACCTTTGCGCTGCAATACATGCATATCTCGAACCCCGAAGAAGCCGCTTGGCTGAAAGAGCGGATCGAAGGGTACGGCAAGGAAATCGCGTTCACCAAGGAAGGCCGCAAGGCGATCCTGAACAAGATGGTCGAAGCCGAGGGCTTTGAGAAATTCCTGCACGTCAAATACATGGGCACCAAGCGCTTTGGTCTGGACGGCGGTGAAGCGCTGATCCCAGCGATGGAGCAGATCATCAAGCGCGGTGGCGCACTTGGCCTCAGCGACATCGTCATCGGGATGCCGCACCGGGGTCGCCTGAACATTCTGGCCAACGTGATGGGCAAACCGTACCGCGCCATCTTCAACGAATTCCAGGGCGGCAGCTTCAAGCCCGAGGACGTGGATGGTTCGGGTGATGTGAAGTACCACCTCGGGGCCTCCAGCGACCGTGAGTTTGACGGCAATTCTGTGCACCTGTCACTGACCGCCAACCCCTCACACCTTGAGGCGGTGAACCCGGTGGTTCTGGGCAAGGTTCGCGCCAAACAGGATCAGCTTGGCGACACGGATCGCACCAAGGTCATGGCCATCCTGCTGCATGGCGACGCAGCCTTTGCCGGCCAGGGTGTCGTGGCCGAAGGGTTTGGTCTGTCTGGTCTGCGCGGTCACAAGACCGGCGGCACCATGCATATCGTAGTAAACAACCAGATCGGCTTTACCACTGCGCCGCACTTCTCGCGCTCGAGTCCCTATCCGACGGATATCGCGTTGATGGTTGAAGCGCCGATTTTCCACGTGAACGGGGATGACCCCGAGGCCGTGGTGCACGCGGCCAAAGTGGCGACCGAGTTCCGCCAGAAGTTCCACAAGGATGTGGTTCTGGACATCTTCTGCTACCGCCGGTTTGGTCACAACGAGGGCGATGAGCCCATGTTCACCAACCCGATCATGTACAAGAGGATCAAAACGCACAAAACCACGCTGTCTCTGTACACCGAGCGTTTAGTCAAAGACGGCCTGATCCCCGAGGGTGAGATCGAGGACATGAAGGCCGCCTTCCAGGCACATCTGAACGACGAGTTCGAGGCCGGAAAAGATTATAAGCCGAACAAAGCCGACTGGCTGGACGGGCGCTGGTCGCATCTGGACAAGAACAAAGACGAATACATGCGAGGCGAGACCGCGATCACGCCCGAGACTCTGGCCGAGGTTGGTGGCGCTCTGACCCGCGCCCCGGCCGGATTTGCCTTGCACAAAACCGTTGGGCGTCTTCTGGACCACAAAAAGCAGATGTTTGAATCCGGCACTGGTTTTGATTGGGCCACCGGTGAGGCGCTGGCCTTCGGATCACTATTGACCGAAGGGTACCCGGTGCGTCTGGCCGGGCAAGACGCCACCCGTGGCACGTTCAGCCAGCGCCACTCGGGGTTCATCCATCAGGAAACAGAAGAGCGTTACTACCCGCTGAACAACATCCGCCCAGGCCAGTCGCACTACGAAGTGATTGACTCGATGCTGTCCGAATATGCTGTGCTTGGGTTTGAATACGGCTATTCGCTGGCCGAACCCAATGCGCTGGTCCTTTGGGAAGCTCAGTTTGGTGACTTCGCCAATGGTGCGCAGATCATGTTTGACCAGTTCATCAGTTCTGGTGAATCCAAATGGCTGCGGATGTCCGGTTTGGTCACACTGCTGCCGCATGGGTTCGAAGGGCAAGGCCCCGAACACTCATCCGCGCGTCTGGAGCGGTTCCTGCAAATGTGTGGTCAGGACAACTGGATCGTGGCGAACTGCACGACACCCGCGAACTATTTCCACATCCTGCGCCGACAGCTGCACCGCACCTTCCGCAAACCGCTGATCCTGGTGACACCCAAATCGCTGCTGCGCCACAAACTCGCGGTCAGCAGAGCCGAAGAATTTACCACCGGCTCCAGCTTCCACCGGGTGTTGTGGGACGACGCCCAACAGGGGAACTCGGACACCGAACTGGTGGCGGATGACAAGATCAAACGTGTCGTGCTGTGTTCGGGCAAAGTGTATTATGACCTGCTGGAAGAACGTGACGCGCGCGGGATCGACGACATTTATCTGCTGCGGATCGAGCAGTATTACCCCTTCCCGGCCCATTCGCTAATCAACGAGCTTGAGCGGTTCAAAGAGGCCGAGATGGTCTGGTGTCAGGAAGAGCCCAAAAACCAGGGTGCCTGGTCCTTTATCGAGCCCAATATCGAATGGGTTCTGACCCGGATCGGAGCGAAACACAAACGTCCGGTTTATGCCGGTCGCGCAACCTCGGCCTCACCCGCGACGGGTCTGGCCAGCCAACACAAAGCCCAACAAGAAGCGCTGGTTAACGAAGCGCTGAGCACCAAAGGAAAGTAAGCGATGACGATTGAAGTTCGTGTTCCCACGCTTGGCGAGTCGGTCACCGAAGCCACTGTTGCCACATGGTTCAAGAAGCCCGGCGATGCAGTCGCCGTGGATGAGATGCTGTGTGAGCTTGAAACCGACAAGGTTACAGTTGAAGTGCCTTCTCCCTCTGCGGGTGTGATGGCCGAGATTGTAGCCGCCGAAGGTGATACCGTTGGCGTAGATGCTCTGCTGGCGACCATTACAGCAGGCGAAGGCGCGGCCCCTGCCCCTGCGGCAACTGCAGCACCGGCGGCCGCGCCCGCCCAAGCAGGCGGGTCGGTTGATGTCATGGTTCCCACTCTTGGTGAATCTGTTACGGAGGCTACCGTTTCGACCTGGTTCAAACAGGTTGGCGACAGCGTCGCGCAGGACGAAATGTTGTGTGAACTGGAAACCGACAAAGTCTCGGTCGAAGTTCCGTCCCCGGCTGCGGGAGTTCTGGCAGAAATCGTTGCTCCGGAAGGTGCAACTGTGGATGCAGCAGCCAAGCTGGCAGTGATCTCTGGCTCTGCAGCAGGTACCGCGCCCGCGTCGGCCCCGGCAGCAGCAGCGGCCCCCGCTGCGGCAAGCACCGGTAAGGATGTGGCAAACGCACCCTCTGCCGAAAAAGCGATGGCCGAGGCCGGATTGTCAGCTGATCAGGTCACCGGCACCGGTCGCGATGGCCGCATCATGAAAGAAGACGTGGCAAAGGCTGTCTCTTCGGCTCCGGCACCAGCACCGGCGGCACCAGCCCCAGCTGCACAGGCTCCGCGCGCACCGGTTGCGGCCGAAGACGAAGCCCGCGAGGAACGCGTGCGCATGACCCGTCTGCGTCAAACCATCGCCAAGCGCCTGAAGGATGCACAGAATACTGCTGCGATCCTGACCACCTATAACGAGGTGGACATGACCGAGGTGATGGCCCTGCGCAACCAGTACAAGGACCAGTTCGAGAAGAAGCACGGCGTCCGCCTTGGTTTCATGTCCTTCTTCACCAAGGCATGCTGCCATGCGCTGAAAGAAGTGCCTGAGGTGAATGCCGAGATTGACGGCAACGACATTGTCTACAAGAACTTCGTACACATGGGCGTCGCCGCTGGTACTCCGCAAGGTCTGGTGGTTCCGGTGATCCGCGATGCGGACAGCATGTCCTTTGCCGCGATTGAAAAAGCCATCGCCGAGAAAGGCAAGCGCGCCCGCGACGGTAAGCTGTCCATGGCCGAAATGCAGGGCGGCACGTTCACCATTTCGAACGGTGGCGTCTATGGCTCGCTGATGTCATCGCCGATCCTGAACCCCCCGCAGTCGGGCATTCTGGGGATGCACAAGATTCAGGATCGTCCAATGGTCATCAATGGTGAGATCAAGATCCGCCCGATGATGTATCTGGCGCTGTCCTATGACCACCGGATCGTTGATGGCAAAGGTGCTGTGACTTTCCTTGTTCGCGTGAAAGAGGCGCTGGAAGATCCGCGCCGCCTGCTGATGGACCTGTAATCATGGCAACACATGTACTCTGGCAGGCCGATGTGGCCGATTTCGACGCCTGGCTGAAAGTGTTCAAGGAAGATCGCAAGATGCGTGAGGCCGCGGGTATCCGCGACCTCCACATCTGGCGAGACCCGGACCAGAAGGACCATGCGGTGGCGTTGTTCGAAATCACCGATCTGGAGCGCGCGCAGAACTTTATCGAATCTGAGGAACTCGCCATGCATCACGAACGTGGTGGCGTGGCGCATATTCACACTAAAATTCTGACACCAGTCTAAATCCGATGGCAGAGCGCAAGCGGCAACACATCTGCTTCTGCGCTCTGCCGTCATACACATCAAACTCCAATGCGGCGTCTTGCAATGAACGCAGAACTGACAGCACTGACTTTGGCAGCCCTTTTACAGGTTGTGCAGTTTGTACTTATGGCAGTTCCTGCAAATCTGGAGTTGGGTCCGGGCAAAACCATGTCACCCCGTGACAGGGCCAGATTGGGCGGGACGCTAGAAGATCAGCTCTCAGATGGAACAGCCCGGCTCTACCGTGCCCTCAACAACCATTTCGAGGGGTTGATCCTGTTTGCCATTGCCTGTGTTGTTGTCACCGTTTCAGGCAAGGAAAACGCACTAACGGCCACCTGCGCCTGGACCTATCTGGCCGCGCGCGTGCTGTATGTTCCCGCATACTATTTCGGTTGGAAACCATGGCGCAGCGTCATTTGGTTCTTCGGGTTTCTGGCCACGACCCTCATGCTTTTGGTGGTTTTGCTATGAGACCGCCAACCCATATCTTGTTCAGAGGTTCCTGCCCTGCAACAACCCGAATTCTCAAGGAGATCTTCCATGGCAAATTATGACGTTATCGTAATCGGCGCCGGCCCCGGCGGCTATGTTTGCGCCATCCGCTGCGCCCAGCTGGGTTTGAAAACCGCCGTGGTCGAAGGGCGCGACACGCTGGGTGGAACCTGCTTGAACGTAGGTTGCATTCCGTCCAAGGCGCTGCTGCATGCCAGCCATCAACTGCACGAGGCCGAGCATAACTTTGCCAAGATGGGCCTGAAGGGCAAAAGCCCTTCGGTCGACTGGAAACAGATGCAGGCCTATAAGGACGAGGTGATTGAGGGCAACACCAAGGGCATCGAATTCCTGTTCAAAAAGAACAAGATCGACTGGCTGAAAGGCTGGGGATCGATCCCTGCCGCCGGTCAGGTCAAGGTCGGGGATGAAGTGCATGAAACAAAGAACATCATCATTGCGTCTGGGTCCGAGCCTTCCTCTCTGCCGGGTGTAGAAGTGGACGAGAAGGTTGTCGTGACCTCAACCGGCGCGCTGTCGCTGGGCAAGATTCCGAAGAAAATGGTCGTCATCGGCGCAGGCGTGATCGGCCTGGAACTGGGCTCGGTCTACAGCCGACTGGGGGCGGAAGTAACGGTGATCGAGTTCCTCAAGGAAATCACACCAGGCATGGACCCAGAGGTACAAAAGACGTTCCAGCGTATCCTCAAGAAGCAGGGCCTGAACTTTGTCATGGGTGCTGCGGTGCAAAAGACCGAAGCGACCAAGACCAAGGCAAAGGTCACCTACAAACTGCTCAAGGACGACAGCGAACACGTGATCGATGCCGATACCGTGCTGGTCGCCACCGGGCGCAAGCCGTACTCCGATGGTCTTGGGCTTGACGCCTTGGGTGTCGAGATGACCCAACGCGGCCAAATCAAGGTGGGTTCCGACTGGCAAACCAATGTGCCGGGCATCTATGCCATTGGCGACGTCACCGAAGGTCCGATGCTGGCGCATAAGGCCGAAGACGAGGGCATGGCCGCCGCCGAACAGGTTGCGGGTAAGCATGGCCATGTGAACTACGGCGTTATTCCGGGGGTGATCTATACTTGGCCTGAGGTTGCCAATGTGGGTGAAACCGAAGCAACGCTTAAAGAACAAGGCCGCGCCTATAAGGTTGGCAAGTTCATGTTCATGGGCAATGGGCGCGCCAAGGCGAACTTTGCCTCGGACGGGTTCGTCAAAATCCTCGCCGACAAGGAAACTGACCGCATTCTGGGCGCTCATATCATCGGGCCTGCCGCGGGTGATCTGATTCACGAGGTCTGTGTCGCGATGGAGTTTGGTGCTTCGGCAGAAGATCTGGCCCTGACCTGTCATGCGCACCCGACCTATTCGGAAGCCGTGCGTGAGGCCGCCTTGGCTTGCGGCGACGGCCCGATCCACAGCTAAGAGTTTTGACCCCGGCAGAAATCAGCTTGTCGGGGTCAACCAAGCATCCAGATAGGTCTCGAGCCTGTCTGTGAATGTCGTTGCGGAATGCAGAGCACAAAACCGCAACGACATGGCCTGAATGGCAAAGGCCTGAACACCTTCGGCCAAAAGCTCGGGTGGCACGTCCTTACGCATATCTGCAGCTTCAAGCCACAACATCACGACCCGAAAGTACCTTTCAAAACAATAGGCTATCGGGCCTATATCTTCGATGGCCGTTGCACCGGAATATCTGATCAACAGATCGAAAACGTATCGCTCGGACGTCATGAAACTGTGCACCGGTTCGAGCGCCACGATGATCTCATCAACTGTCTTGGGTGGTGTTCCGGCTTCGGCCTGGTCCAGACACGCATTCAATCTTTCGCCGATCAGGATTTCCATTAGCGCATCCTTGTCGTTGAAATGCGCAAAGAAAGTGCCCTTGGCGACGCCTGCCGCTTTTACCACGTCTTCCACCCGCAAAGCTTGGTAGCCATCACTTCGGACAACCGCCTCAGCAGCCGAGAGAAGCTTGGCGCGGGTTTTGATCGTACGTTTCTGAATCGCCTTTTGCATACCGCTCAATCGCACAGTTTTTGACCGTGGTCAAATTTAATATTGACCGTGGTCATTTTTGATTCTACAAATTGACCGTGGTCATTTTTAGGAGAATCACGATGCAACCCAAGAAAATCCTCATCCTCGACGGACACCCGGCAGAAAGCAGTCTGTCCCGGACCTTTGCCGAAACATATCGGGACGCTGCCCTCAAAAACGGCCATGACGTCCGAATGGTTCATCTGAGCGATCTGCAGTTCGATTTTGATTTCGGTCAGGGCAATTACCACGACTTCAAACCGCTTGAACCGGTTCTGGAACACGTGCTGCAAGACTTTGAGTGGAGTGATCATCTGGTTCTGACCACCCCGATGTGGTGGGGCGGTCTACCCGCGAAACTCAAGGGACTGATCGACCGGACATTCATCCCCGGGCGAACGTTCGACACTCGGAACACGACAAAGATCGGCTTTCCGGCCCCCATGCTGACGGGACGCACCGCACGCGTCATACTGACCTCAGATACACCGGGCTGGTTTATGCGGCTGATCTATCGGCAAGCGCTTATCCGTCAGGTTCGTGATCAGATCCTTGGCTTTGTAGGCTTCAAACCAACCCGCTTCACCTATTTCGCAGGTGCAAGTTACCCAAAACCCGGACACGTAGATCGCTGGATCGAAAAAGTCTCGAGGATCGGAGCAGCTGCGGTTTGAACCCGCAGCCACATGTTTCGCCTACCACATTGTTTTCGCGGCGCGTGCAGCCCATTCACTATCATATTGCGCGCCGCCTTCTTCGCCTTCCGACGCCTCGGACAAAAGCTGCCCAATCGTTGGAAGGACAGCACTCTCGTCCCCGCTGGTCCAGATAGCTGAACGCATCAAAGCACGCGCGCATTGGCTGTAAATCTCGGCGATCTCAACAACGACGACAGCCGCCGGGCGCTTGCCGCCCTTTGCGAAATGCTGTCGCAAACCTTCATCCGCATTAACGCGAGCGATCCCATTCACGCGAACAACGTTGTCGGAACCCGGAACAAAAAACATAAGCGCAACACGCGGGTCGCGCACGATATTCCGCAGTGAATCCAGCCGGTTGTTGCCACGCCAATCCGGCAAAACCAGCCGTCGCTCATCCAATTCCAGTACAACAGGGCCGTCGTCGCCTCGGGGGCTGCCATCCACACCTTCCGGGCCAACAGTGCTGAGGACGCATAGGCGCGAGGCCATAATCCACTTGCGATACAGGGGCGTCAGTCGGTGAACGACCTTTCGCAAGGATGGCGCGCCGGGTTTGCCATACAATGCTTCCAGCGCTGCAACGTCGTCAATGTACTCCATCCGGATCAAACCCCACTTCGCGCATCAGCTCATTCGAGCGTGTTTCAATCACGTCTTCCAATCGACCAAGAAAATCGTCCCGCTCAACGCCGGGTTCGATTGGCTCAAGAAAATCCACAATCGCAAGACCCGGTTTGCGCATGACACCGGTTCGGGGCCAGAACACCCCGGCATTTGTAGCCACCGGAACGCAGGGAAATCCCAGACCTTCGTAAAGAACCGCCGTCCCAACCTTGTAGGGTTTCTTGGCGCCCGGCGCGACACGCGTGCCTTGAGGGTAGATCACCAGTTGCCCGGGCTCTGAAAACTCTTTCGCCACATCCTTGACCATCTTAGCCACCGCGGCGCCGCGTTTCCCTCGATTGACCGGAATACAACCAAGGCGACGGGCATACATTCCGATAACAGGTGTAAACAGCAATTCACGCTTCATTATGAACTTCCCATGCGGGATGGCATTGAAGATCATGATGATATCAAGGAACGACTGGTGCTTGGCACCCACGACCACTTCATTCGAAGGCGCGGTTCCCCGAACCTCACAACGAATACCCACCATCCAACGGGCCAGCCACATGGTACTGCGCGCATAGGTTTTACACGCCATCAGGGCCCCCCGCTTCGAGAACAGGGCATAGGGTAGAAACACAATGCCAAGGATCAGCATCCAGGCATAGATAACGATCATAAAGACCAAAGAGCGCACCCACTGTAAGGCTGAGAACATCAGGAAAGCTCCTTCAACTTGCGACGGGCCGCAGCCCAGGTGGCGAAAAAGGCAACAGCCGCGCCGAGTATTGGGATGACGATCGGCAGCAACCAGTCCGTGCCCTGAAAGCCAACCCCCGTCAGAAATCCGCCCGCATCCGAGGCCTCGGGCAAAAGCAAAACGCCTGTCATACCCAGCAAAGTCCCGAGCAAGGCCCCGAAAAAAGCGCGATAGGTAAAGCGCCGGACAAAAGCCCCGGCGATAAACCCGTCGCGCGCGCCGACCAGACGCAAAACTTCGATGATCTGCGCATTGGCCGCCAGAGATGCGTTTGCCGCAAGCGTGATCATTGCCGCCGTCGCCCCCCCGATCAGCAGGATCGAAATCCACCCCAATCGCCGGAGTGACATTGCGGCTTCGATAAGAGGTTCGCGCCATCGCGTATGATCATCCAGTACCGCGCCCGGCACTTCGGCACCCAGGCGAAGACGCAGGCCCATCACATCCATTCCCGGTTCGCCTTCGGTGATTTCGATAAGCTGTGGGATGGGCAAAGTGTCTAAGGGCAGGTCCGGTCCGAACCACGGTGACAGCAATGCGACCTGTTCCTCGGCGCTTAGCGCGCGCGCCGATGCAACGCCGGGCGTTTGGCCCAGAACTGTCAGCGCGGCTTCGGTCTGCGCGGCAAGTTGTTCTGTCGGGGCATTGATCCTCAGGGTTGCGGCCCCCGCCAGTTCCGAAGCCCAACGGTCGGCAATCCGGCCGGACGCGAGCGCCAACGCAAGTGCAAACACCACCAGAAATGCCATCGCTCCAGCAACAAACAATGTTAGATGAGCGGTGTATCCGGTTGGGGGAACAACGCGGTTCGCCCGCGTATCGCCGCGCAGCAGAGTACTTACTTCGGCTCTGGTCATAGGTCGGCCCCCGCCAGATGCAGCTTGCGCTGAGAAATGCGCAATACGCGTGCCTGAACCTGACTTTTGGCGGCTCGGATCAGGCTCATGTCATGGGTTGCGATCAATACTGTCTTGCCCATTCTGTTCAACTCGATCAACAGACGCAGCAGACGTTGGGACATTTCCCAATCCACATTGCCAGTGGGCTCGTCCGCCAACACGACATCCGGCGACAGGATGACAGCGCGGGCCAAGGCAGCGCGTTGACGTTCGCCACCGGACAACTCAGGCGGATGCGCTTCAAGCCGCGCGCCTAAACCCACCCAGCTTAGCAGTTCGGTCAGATTGTCCTGTTCCGAAGACTCCGAGCGCCCGGAGACCATCAATGGCAAGGCAACGTTTTCGGCCAGCGTCATGTGGTCCAGAAACTGGCAATCCTGATGTACCACACCAACACGTCGGCGCAGCACGGCCAACTGATCCCGATCAAGGGACGAGATGTCCTGATCGAAAACACTCAGCCGCCCCGAGGTTGGCAGCAGGGCCCCATAGCACAGCTTGAGCAGCGTTGTTTTGCCCGCCCCCGAGGGGCCGGTCAGAAAGTGAAACGACCCCGGTTGCAATTGCACCGAGACATCGCTCAGCAACTCGCCGCCACCGTAGGTGTAGCTGACATTTTCCAGCTCGATCACACGTGCCCCCATTATTTGCTGCTCTTCTTGCCCGAGCAGGGTGGCGGATTCAATGGCTCTACCGAGTCCAATTGGTGACACTTGGCCCATGAAACCGAAAACGCCCTTTGCTGATGGGTCTTAACGGAATATCATCCCTGAAAAAACTATTATCGGCCCATCGCCCGGCCGGGGAGGCAGCATGCGTCTTACATGTCCGAATTGCGGTGCGCAGTACGAGGTTCCTGACGAGGTTATTCCCGAGGAAGGTCGTGACGTGCAGTGTTCCAACTGTGATAAGACCTGGTTTCAGCCCAAGCACCAGGAAGAACCTGCAGCCGCACCGGCTGAAGACGCACATCCCCCTGCTGAGGAGGAGGCCACAACCCAGGCAGAGCCCGCAAAAGAGGCTGTAACTGCGGAAGACGCGACCCCTGCGGCGGAAGACACTGCTGCGCCTGCGGGCAATGTCGATCCGTCCGTCGCCGACATTCTAAAAGCAGAAGCGGCCCGCGAAGCCGAATTGCGCGCAAAAGAAGGCAGCAACCTGGAAAGCCAGCCTGATCTGGGTTTGGACCAACCGCCGGAACCCAAGGTCAAGCCCAAGCGGCCTGCCGCTTCGGAAACCGCTGTTGACGCTGGCCAAAAAGATGCACTGCCCGATGTCGAAGCAATCAATTCCAGTATGCGCGCGACCGAAGCGGAAGAGACCCCTCCGCCGCCCCGCAAATCAGGCGGGTTCCTGCGCGGTTTTGCGCTGATGCTGATCATCGGCGTGGTTCTGTATCTGATCTATGGCAACGCACAGCAGATCGGAGAGGCCGTGCCACAGGCCGACCCACTGCTCAGCTCTTACGTGTCTCTGGTGGATCAGGCGCGGATCTGGCTTGAAGCTCAGGCCGGAGCTCCGAACTGAGGTTCAGAACCGCTCCAACAGACGTTTGAGGTATTCCAACTCGATCTCGGGGCGGTCCGTTTCTCCGGTCCGGCGACGGATTTCATCCAACAACTCGCGCGCCCGGCGATAGACATCTTCGCCCTGCAGCAGGTTTTCGTCGGTTGAGATTGAACCACCGGCCCCAGGGTTTCGACCCAAGGGATCGCGGCTATTGGCTTGCGCTTCGCCTTCCTGCGTGCCCTGACCCGGCTGGTTCTGCTGGTTCTGGGCCATAGCCTCGCCTAATGAACGCATCCCTTCACGCAGGGCTTCCATGGCCTCAGACTGGCGGTCGATGGCTTCGGCCAGATCGTCTCCTCGTAAGGCCTGTTCCGCCTCGTCCATGGCGCGCCCGGCGCGGCCAAGCGCATCACGCGCGGCGTCTCCTTCAGGCGTCCCCGCGCCTGGCAAATTCTGTTGCTGGCGATTCAGTTCATTGCGCAGGGCCTGCTGACGGTCCGCCAGTGATCCCTGCCCCTGCTCGCCCTCTCCGGCCTGATCCGAGCCTTGACCCTGACCACCCTGGCCTTCGTGGCTTTGCCCCCGGCCAAGCCCGCCATTGCGGCCTTCGTTGCCTTGGCTTTCACCGGATTGCGCACCGGGGTTGAACTGTTCTTGCAAGTCGCGGAACGCCTGATCGCTGAGACCTTGCTGTTCGCGCAGAGTTTCAGCCAGACCTTCCATAGCCTGCTGCCCTTCGGATTGTTGGCCTTGCCCCTGGCCTTGGGTCACGCGCATGTTTTCCATCATCTGCTGGAACTCTTCCAGCGCCTGCTGGGCTTCGGCCATACGGCCCTGTTCCATCAGTTCCTGAATGCGGTCCATCATGCGCTGCAGGTCATCCTGCGACATTTGAAGGGTCTCGCCACTCTGACCAGGCTGGATTTCACCTTCCTGACCATTCTGCTGAGCAAGACGTTGTAGCTGCTGCAGATAATCCTGCGTCGCTTCGCGAAGCTCTTGCATAAGCTCGGCGATTTCTTCGTCGCTGGCCCCGTTTTGCATCGCTTCGGTCAAACGCTCCTGCGCGCGACGCATCCGCTCCAGAGCGTCCGCCAAGGTGCCATCCTCGATCAACACAGCCAGGTCCCACAGGGCTTGCGCGATCTCTTCCTGCTGCTCTGGGTTCAGCGCTCCGTATGTCTGGAAGGCTTCCAGCCGCCGCAAAACCACACGCAAGCGCAAGTAAGCGGTGTCTGACCGAAACAGATCCTCTGGCAGATGAGAGACAGCCCGCAACAGCTGCGCCACGCGCGGCGCGTTGGACCGCGACCAGAGCAGATCACGCCGCTGTTCGATCACCGCTGCCGCTAAAGGGTCAAAGAATCGACGGGCTGGCAAGGCAGTCAAAAATGGCTCGGACGCCGACTGCTGATCAGCCGCATCCACGGCCATCAACGTGATCTTCACCGGCAGGTGAGCCCAGGGATGCTGTGAAAAGTCTTCGATCAGATCTTCGCTGAAATCGGCACGGTCACCGGTGATCGGCATTGGCAGTTCGATCTCAATCACCTCTCGCGGCTCGGGCTTGGTCGCCAACCCATGGCGGCGATCCACCGATGCCAGATCCAGTTCGATCCGGGCCGAGCCCGACACCACGCCATAATCGTCACTGGCAACAAAGGGCAGTTTCATTTGCCCGCCTGCCTCTGCTTCGGCAGATCCGGCAACCGCGATCTTCGGGGTCGCATCGTCAATGACCTGTACGGCCCATTCGCGACCTGCAGGGCCATCGATACGCATCTGGCCAGAACGTTCAGCCACAAATTCCTGTTCGGGATTGGTTGCGGCCTGAGTGCCCACGACCGAGCTGTTTTCGGTCAGGCTATGTGCGCCGACCTCACCATACATCCTCAAAGTTATGCGGCTGCCTTTTGGAACTGACAACTGGCCGTCTGCTTGATCGGCCAAGTAAAGCGTCGGTAAACCCGTATATCTTGGGGGTTCAACCCATCCTTCCCATGTCGGGCCTTGCCCCGCATTTGCGCTTCCGGGCGCCATATCGGCCACCGACCCCACGCGCCACAAAGAGCCGAAGAGAACCGCCACCACAAAAGCCAACAGCGCTGCATAGCGCAGCGCGTAAGGATCACGCGACGCCAGCCGCAGGTCAGGTTTGGCTGGAGCAGCAGCAGCGGCGCGCTGAGCCATCCGGTCTTTGTGGGCCTGCCACAGTGCGACCGAATCCTGATCTGTGGACCCAATCGCCTGATCGTCCAAAAGGGCCTGGATCGGACGACCGGGCAGCGTCTCATCCAACCGCATGAGCGCATCCGCACGAGACGGTAGGCTAACTCTTTTCAGCCCCCAAACACCCGCCACAACAATCGAAATCAACGAAAGCGCGCCCGCGCCCCAAACGACCTCAACGGCGAATTGGTCTTGCAGACCCAGCATCAGCGCTGCAAGCAGGACCATCAGGATCGAGAACAGCGGCCAGAACGCACGCAATACCTGTTCAGCCACCATACCCATGTGGGTCAACCACAAGGACAGGCGCGGGATGGGCAGGTTCGATCTGTTGGTCAAGACGGGCCTCCGGGTTGGGCCCGCACGGTTATCGCATCAGAGCCACGAAGGTATGGTATCGCGGTTTATGATTTCGTCAAAGCTTGGCCGTTCACGAATGACTGCAAATTGATCACCATTGACCAAAACTTCGGGGATCAGGGGGCGGGTGTTGTATTCGCTGGCCATAACCGCTCCGTACGCGCCTGCGCTGCGGAAGGCGATCAGATCCCCTGATTTCAAAGGCGGCATATTGCGCTGCTTGGCAAAGGTATCCCCCGATTCGCACACGGGGCCCACTATGTCATAGGGTTGCTGTTCAACCCCGGCCGCTGGTTCTTGCACCGCAACGATGTCGTGATGCGCCTCGTACATTGCCGGGCGGATCAGGTCGTTCATGGCCCCATCGAGGATAAGAAAATCGCGACCTTCGCCTGACTTCACGTAAATCACCTTGCTAACCATCAACCCGGCATTGCCCGCGATAAGGCGGCCCGGTTCAATCTCGATCTCACAATCTAGATGTCCGAGTGTCTTCTTGATCAGTGCGCCGTATTCCAACGGAAGCGGCGGCGCGTCATTCGAACGGGTGTAGGGGATGCCCAACCCGCCCCCAAGATCGAGGCGGCGAATATTGTGACCTTCAGCCCGCAACTGTTCGGTCAGTTCAGCAATCTTGGTATAAGCAAGCTCGAACGGCTCAAGCTCGGTCAATTGCGAACCGATATGGACGTCGATCCCGATCACCTCCAGCCCCGGCAGGTTGGCAGCATGGGCATAAACCTCGGACGCGCGTGCAATCGGAATGCCGAACTTGTTTTCGGACTTGCCGGTTGCAATCTTGGCGTGGGTCTTGGCATCCACGTCCGGGTTCACCCGAACAGTGATCGGCGCCACAACGCCCAGCTCCAGTGCGACCGCGTTGATCACGTCCATCTCTGGCTCGGACTCAACGTTGAACTGGCGGATTCCACCTGTCAGCGCGGTACGAATCTCGTCCGCCGTTTTGCCAACCCCCGAAAAGACGATCTTGTCGCCTGGAACGCCTGCGGCTTTGGCCCGCAAATACTCCCCGCCCGAGACCACATCCATTCCTGCCCCCGCCTGCGCCAGAGTCTTCAATATGGCCTGGTTGCTGGCCGCTTTCATCGCGTAGCAAACCAGATGATCAGTGCCGTCCAGCGCATCATCAAACAGCTTGAAATGTCGCAGCAGTGTCGCCGTCGAATAGACGTAAAAAGGGGTTCCGACCGCTGCAGCGATTTCGGAAACAGGGACATCCTCGGCGAAAAGCGCGCCGTCGCGGTAGAGAAAATGATCCATACCCGCGCGCTTAGACCAGAAGGCGACTGCGGATCAATGGATTCCGCACTCAGAAGTCCCGTTAATTTGTGGTGGAAACTCCAACCCGACCATAGCCGGAGATTGAAATACCGCTGCCAGATTGCTTCGGCTCTGCCGCAGGCTCGGGGCGTCGCGCGGACGAGGGTTCACATGCCGCCAGCGCCGCAAATGCCAAAATCAGTCCAACTGTTCTCATGTCAGTGTCTTTTCGTTGAGAGGATCTACGCGTTGTTGCACGCGTCCTAAGTGGGGTAACGGGCCTAGGTGTGCAATATCAAAAGGTTCAGAACCCCAGATAGATACCCAGCGGCCCGCGGCTAAGACCAACGCCCCCTGCAACATAGGTCCCGCTGGTACCGACCCCAATCGTGGCGCTGGCCGTAGGCTGTACCGCAGTGGGCTGCGACGGTTCACCATCGGCCCCGCATCCGGCTAGTATCAGGCCGGACACCACGATCGCCACCACACGAACAGCTGTCATCACACCATTGCCTTCCATCGTTCGATCTGGGCACGCACCTGATCAGGGGCCGTGCCGCCGTAAGATTGGCGCGAGTTTACCGAGTTTTGCACGGTAAGAACAGAATAGACGTCATCGGTGATTTCCGCGTGAACCGATTGCATATCCTCCAGCGTCAGATCAGGCAGGTCGCAGCCTTTGCTTTCGGCCATGGCCACCAGCGACCCGGTAACATGGTGTGCATCGCGGAACGGCAGGCCCAAAACCCGCACCAACCAGTCAGCCAGATCGGTGGCGGTCGAAAAACCGGACCCCGCAGCAGCAGCCAGGCTATCTTGATTGGCGGTCATATCCTTGACCATGCCCTCCATCGCCGCCAGCGCCAGCATCCAGTTATCGGCAGCGTCAAAGACCTGTTCTTTGTCTTCCTGCATGTCTTTGGAATAGGCCAGCGGCAGACCCTTCATCACCATCATCAGCGCCGTGTTGGCCCCAAAGATACGCCCCACCTTGGCGCGGATCAGCTCGGCCGCGTCGGGGTTCTTCTTCTGCGGCATGATCGACGAGCCGGTCGAGAAGCGGTCGGATAGGGTCACAAACCGGAACTGAGCCGAGGACCAAATCACAAGTTCCTCGGCAAAACGAGACAGGTGGACGGCGCAGATAGACGCGGTCGACAGGAATTCCAACGCAAAGTCGCGATCACTGACCGCATCCAGCGAGTTTGCAGCAGGACGGTCGAAGCCCAGTGCCTCGGCCGTCATGTGGCGGTCGATGGGGAACGATGTTCCGGCCAGTGCTGCAGCCCCCAGCGGAGATTCGTTCATGCGCGCGCGCGCATCACGAACGCGGGACAGGTCGCGGCCAAACATCTCGACATAGGCCATCATATGGTGGCCCCATGTCACCGGCTGCGCTGTTTGCAGGTGCGTGAAACCGGGCATGACCCAATCGGCCCCAGCCTGAGCCTGCGCCAAAAGCGCGCGGATGAGTGCCAGCAGGCCGGTTTCGGCTGCGTCCAACTGATCCCGGACCCAGAGTTTGAAATCAGTCGCCACCTGGTCATTGCGCGAACGACCTGTGTGCAGACGGCCTGCCGGCTCACCAATCACCTCTTTCAACCGCGCTTCCACATTCATGTGGATGTCTTCCAATGCGGTCGAGAATTGAAATTCCCCGTTCTGGATTTCTGACAAAACGGTGAGCAGCCCTTCCCGAATAGCTTCGGCGTCACTATCACTTATAACGCCTGTGGCAGCCAGCATGGCGGCATGGGCGCGCGAGCCTGCGATGTCCTGGGCTGCCATCCGCTGATCGAAACCGATCGAGGCGTTGATCGCCTCCATGATCGCGTCTGGACCGGCGGCAAAGCGGCCGCCCCACATCTGGTTCGAGGATTGATCGGTCATGTAAGAAAACCCGGAGTTGATATGCGCCTATTTCGTCTGATCCCCCTTTATATGGCCCTTGCGCTGGGTGCAAACGCCGCTTTGGCCACCGATGCCGAGACGCTGGCACCGCTGCGGGAAGACAGCCTGAAGCGCTTGATCCTGCATAAAGAGCCCAAGCCTGCCAAATCCATCGAATTCCAGCTGGAAGATGAGGGTGGCGTCGGTACGCTTGCAGATTACGAAGGCAAATACGTACTGCTGAATTTCTGGGCCACCTGGTGTGCGCCTTGCCGCAAGGAAATGCCTCAGATCGCGGAACTGCAGGAAGAGTTCGGAGGCGACAAGTTTCAGGTCCTGACTTTGGCGACCGGCCGAAACTCGCCCGCCGGGATCGAAAAGTTCTTTGAAGAGAACGGTATTGCCAATTTGCCCCGCCATCAGGACCCAAGCTCGGCGGCCGCGCGCGAGTTTGGCGTGATCGCGCTTCCGATCACGGTCATACTGGATCCCGAAGGCCAGGAAATCGCCCGCCTGATCGGGGATGCCGAATGGAACTCGGACAGCGCCAAAACGATCATCTCGACACTTGTAGAAGCAAATAGCTGACGAATAGCGCGGTTACCACCTGTTTGTGCTACACTCGAACCGGCCCAAATGGGCCGGTTTTCGTTTGTGCCCTTATGGGAAGGAGGCTGCGATGAAACCGGTGGTTCTTTTGATTGGGAAGCTGCCAAACGTGATCGGCGATGTGGCCAGACAACTGGATCACTTGCCGATTCAATGGCTGGGCGCGCATGACACCGACGAAGTTCGAAAGCAGTTGGATGCCGAACCTCGGATCACCTGCGCCATTTTGGGGGCAGGTCTGGATGACACGATTCGCGGAGAGATGGTTGGCATTATTGCCGCCCGTCGTCCGGATATCTGCATCCACCTCAAGGATCGGGCATCAGGTCCTGATGGGCTGGTGCCTTTTGTCCAACGTGTTGTTCAGTACGAAATTCTGGAACGTCTGGAACGTACCTGACGCAACGCCACCTTTGACAGCCCCAACGTGTCTTTGCAGGGTGTCCGCAGGAGGATGGGATGCCGTTGGAAATACTATTGGTTCTGGTGGTCGGAGGAATCGCCGGAATCACATTGCTTTTGCATCTGACGGGCCATTCGGAGCCTTTTGTGCTGACACCCGAAACCGCACGCGCACAATGGCTGCGGCATGCACCGGACGACACCATCATTGATGTCACGATCTCGAATGACCGTCACGCGGCACTGGTGCGTACCGAAACCGGCGCAGGACTGCTGTGGTCCTTCGGTGCCGACACTGTGGCCCGGCATTTGCTGGATTTCGATTGGATCGAACGCCCCGAAGGCTTTGAAATCCAGTTTCACGACTTCGACACCCCCGGCACTCTTATCCACCTGGACGAAATAGAGCGCGCCCACTGGCGTCACCTGATGGAGCCCGAATGACCGACCAGATCAGTTTCCCCGATGCCGTTCAGTGGGCGGTTCCCTTTTTTGTGGCCGCGATCTTGGCGGAATTTTTGTGGATCGCCGTCAAAGGCAAAGGCGGGAGATACGAAACGCGTGATGCCGTAACTTCGTTGATCATGGGCGCAGGCAATATCGCGTCCGGGTTTCTGCTGGGCTTCATTGCTTATGGCTTTTTCATGTGGCTGTGGCAGATCACACCGCTGGATCTCGGCACGTCGATCCCGGTGATCATTCTGTGCTTTGTGCTGGACGATTTCCGTTACTACTGGGTGCACCGTTTTGGCCACCGCATCCGCTGGGTTTGGGCAAACCACGTCAATCACCACAGCTCACAGCACTACAACCTGACCACCGCTTTGCGGCAGCCCTGGACCTATACCTTTACGCTTATGATGGTCGTGCGCGCGCCATTGATCCTGATCGGGTTCCATCCGGCCCTGGTCCTGTTTGTCGGTGGATTGAACCTGATCTATCAGTTCTGGATTCACACCGAGGCCATCGGAAAGATGCCCCGTTGGTTCGAGGCCATTATGAACACCCCTAGTCACCACCGCGCCCATCACGGCCGGAATGCACGCTATCTGGATTGCAACTATGCAGGCGTCTTCATCATCTGGGACAAGATGTTCGGAACCTTTGTCCCAGAGCAGGAAAACGACCGTGTCGATTTCGGACTGGTTCACAATATCGGCACATTCAACCCGCTGCGCGTGGCCTTTCACGAATGGGTCGGCATCTGGCGTGACGCGACCCAGCCCGGTCTGACACTGCGCCAACGGCTGGCTTATTGCTTTGCCCCGCCGGGATACAGCCACGATGGCAGCCGCGACAGCTCGGAACAGATCAAGGCCAAACATCTGGCCCGTCATCCAGAAGATTGCGGAACGCCCGGGTTTGAACATTTCGACAAAAAACTGCCCACTGGACAGGCAGAGCGGGTCTGACACCGGCGAACGCGCACCCGCCGCCCTTGAAATTCAGGCTTCGCAGGCCATATCGCTACTCATCTGTGGTCAAGAGTGAAGGAGGGTCGGCATGAACCGTTTGGCAGTCATTTCAACCTATGTCGGGTTGTCCGGCCTTTTGCTCGCGATGATTACAGCGTTGAACAGCACTGCACCGGCATGGATCGCCTTGGGCTTTGCTTTGATGGTTACAGGCGTAGTAGGAGCGGTGCTGAGTGCGGCTTCGTCCCTTGCCCGCGCTTGGAGCATCTCTCGATAAATCCTGAATCTTCTGGCTCCTTAACCGCAGATTCATCTGTTTACCCCGAAACTGTGTCGAAACACCTGCCCCGGACATACCGTCTGTCACGGGCTGATGGGAATCGGCGCTATGGGAAACAAGAAACAACTTAATGTGCCCGATGGGTCAGAAAGCCCGCTGAACGCTGCGGTGTCGACTCGCGATCGTTCGATTGTGCAGATGGCAACCGATGCGGTGAAGCACAAACAGTGCAAGTTGGCTTTTCAACCGGTCATGCAGGCAAACGCTCCTAACGGCGTTGCGTTTTATGAAGGGTTCATTCGTGTGCTGGACGAAACAGGGAGGGTTATTCCTGCGCGCGAGTTCATGCCGCAACTCGAAAACACCCCGATTGGCCGGGATCTGGATTGCGTTGCGCTGGAGTTTGGGTTGCGAACACTGGTGAGAAACCCTGAGATTAGGCTATCGATCAATATGTCCGCCCGCTCGATCGGGTATTCTAGGTGGTCGGCAACCCTGGATCGGTTCCTCAAGCGTGACGCCGCACTGGGCGAGCGGCTGATCCTTGAAATTTCGGAAGGCTCGGCCATGCAAGTACCGGAATTGGTGATCGACTTTATGGACCGTTTACAGGATCGCGGCATTGCCTTTGCCCTGGATGACTTCGGTGCCAGTAATTTTTGCTTTCGCCACTTTCGTGAATTCTTGTTCGATGCCGCCAAAATTGATGGGCAGTTTGTCAGGGGTATCAGCAACAACCCAGACAATCAGACACTTGTGCGTGCTCTGATCGCAGTGGCTCGGGAGTTTGAAATTTTGGTCACCGCCGAATCGGTTGAAACACGCGAAGACGCTGCGTTTTTGACAGCCAGCGGCGTGGATTGCCTGCAAGGGTACTTGTTTGGCGCGCCAAGTGTCGCTGCCCCCTGGAAGCAGGAAAGCGTTTCAAAAACAGGAAGTTGACCATGGGTCAATCAGAAAAATTCGTGCTTTTACAACGCTGAGACAAGCTGACCGTTGCTGCATGTGCAGCATTAGGCTATTGCATGAGTACTTGAGCGGGGATCACGGGGCGCTCTTGTTTCGAGGGGGGCTCCTCTCGGCCTGCGCCGTCAGAAATTCCGCTGGCCCATGACGGTAAAGGACTGATCATATGACCAACGTAGTAATCGCATCCGCCGCACGCACAGGTGTCGGCAGCTTCAGTGGTTCGTTTGCGAACACCCCTGCACATGATCTGGGCGCTGCCGTCCTGGAAGCAGTTGTCGAACGCGCCGGTGTGGACAAAGGCGAGGTTAGCGAAACAATCATGGGTCAGGTTCTGACTGCCGCCCAAGGCCAGAACCCTGCACGCCAGGCGCATATCAATGCCGGTTTGCCGCAGGAAAGCGCAGCCTGGGGCATCAACCAGGTGTGTGGTTCGGGCCTGCGCGCTGTCGCGCTGGGTGCCCAGCACATCCAGCTGGGTGACGCCGAGATCGTTGCCGCCGGTGGTCAGGAAAACATGACACTGTCGCCCCATGCCGCTGCCCTGCGCGCCGGTCACAAGATGGGCGACATGAAGTATATCGACACGATGATCCGCGACGGTTTGTGGGATGCCTTCAACGGCTATCACATGGGTCAGACTGCCGAGAACGTTGCCGAAAAATGGCAGATCAGCCGCGACATGCAGGATGAATTTGCTGTTGCTTCGCAGAACAAGGCCGAAGCCGCCCAAAAGGCTGGCAAATTCGCAGATGAAATCGTGCCCTTCACCATCAAGACCCGCAAGGGCGATATCGTGATGGACAAGGACGAATACATCCGCCACGGCGCAACCATGGAAGCCATGGCAAAGCTGCGCCCGGCCTTCACAAAGGATGGCTCGGTTACTGCGGCGAACGCTTCCGGCCTGAATGACGGCGCGGCAGCGACCCTGCTGATGTCAGCAGAAAACGCCGAAAAGCGTGGGATCGAGCCCCTCGCCCGCATCGCCTCTTACGCAACCGCCGGTCTGGACCCGTCGATCATGGGTGTTGGCCCGATCTATGCCTCGCGCAAGGCGCTGGAAAAGGCAGGCTGGTCGGTTGACGATTTGGATCTGGTTGAAGCCAACGAAGCCTTTGCCGCGCAGGCCTGCGCCGTAAACAAGGACATGGGCTGGGATCCGTCGATCGTTAACGTCAACGGCGGCGCAATCGCCATCGGGCATCCGATCGGCGCGTCGGGCTGCCGTGTCCTGAACACGCTTCTGTTCGAAATGAAGCGCCGCGATGCCAAGAAGGGTCTGGCGACCCTTTGCATCGGTGGCGGCATGGGTGTCGCCCTGTGTGTGGAGCGCGACTAAGTGCGTTGACACCTGAATAACAAAGGGCGTCCCTTGGGCGCCCTTTTTTGTTACAACAGGGTCTTACCCGTTGGATGCGACGATATTGCTACCTAAAAAGGTCAAATCCACAACGAAACAATATTGCGCACGATCACCTCTCAGAGTAACAGCATTACCAAGACGACTAAAATTGAAGGAGTCATAAATGGCACGTACAGCACTCGTCACCGGCGGTTCCCGCGGCATTGGCGCAGCAATTTCCAAGGCGCTCAAAGCCGAAGGATACAATGTTGCCGCTACCTATGCAGGCAATGACGAAGCCGCCGCGAAATTCACCGAAGAAACCGGCATCAAGACCTACAAGTGGAACGTCGCCGATTATGACGAATCCAAAGCGGGTATCGAGAAAGTCGAAGCCGAGGTTGGCCCCATCGACATCGTTGTTGCCAACGCAGGCATTACGCGCGATGCGCCATTCCACAAAATGACGCCCGATCAGTGGAAAGACGTGATTGACACCAACCTGACCGGTGTCTTCAACACCGTACACCCCGTCTGGCCCGGCATGCGCGAGCGTAAATTTGGCCGCGTCATCGTCATCAGCTCGATCAACGGTCAGAAAGGTCAGTTTGCTCAGGTGAACTATGCCGCGACCAAAGCTGGCGACCTGGGCATCGTAAAGTCCCTGGCGCAGGAAGGTGCGCGCGCGGGTATTACAGCCAATGCAATCTGCCCCGGCTACATCGCAACCGAGATGGTTATGGCCGTACCGGAAAAGGTCCGCGAATCCATCATCGGTCAGATTCCGGCAGGTCGTTTGGGTGAACCTGAGGAAATCGCACGCTGCGTGGCGTTCCTGGCCTCGGACGATTCCCAATTCATCAATGGCTCGACCATCTCGGCCAACGGTGCGCAGTTCTTCGTCTGATTCATTTGTCAGAAGACAAAACGGGCCGGTCCTTTTGGACCGGCCCTTTTCTATCCCGTAAGATCGCGCGCGCTGCGATCAGCGGGAACCGAAAATGCGCTTCCAGAATTGCCAAATGACACGGCTGCGTTCTTGATGGGCGCGCAGGATCGCCATCTGCGCGGCGGGATTTGTCGTCATCTCGATCATGGCTGTCTCCTATTCAAATCAGTTTTATTTGACCTAAGGCGAATATGAAGGTTACTTATGAAAGCTACAAACGAGCTTTCTTGGACTTTCAGTTAAGTTTTACTTCACTATGAGCGACTATCTTCCCCCGCTGACCGCGCTCCGTGCGTTTGACGCCGCAGCCCGGCATATGTCTTTCGCGAAGGCGGCGGCAGAGCTGCATGTGACGCCAGCGGCCCTGTCTTTTCAGATCAAATCGCTTGAAGAACATCTGGGCCGACCTCTGTTTCACCGACTGAACCGCGCCGTAGAGCTGACTGAGGCCGGTCGAACCCTGGCACCCGGTACAGCGGAAGGCTTTGCCGCATTGCAAGCTGCGTGGCGCGCCGTGCGCAGGCAAGAGAACGACACCAGCTTGACCGTCACAGCCGGTCCTGCATTGACGGCCAAATGGCTGGCACCACGGCTCTACGAGTTTGCCCGCGCCCATCCTGAGATCGATCTGAAATTCTCGGCCACGCTGCGCAACATGGACCTTGAGCGGGACGATGTGGATGTCGCCATCCGCTTTGGCAATTCTGCAGATGAAGGGCTTTATTCCGTACCGGTCAGAAAAGAATGGCTAACCCCGGTCATGACACCAGAACTGGCGGAACAATTCGACACCCCGGAAAGCCTGCGACACGCCCCATTGATCCATGACGATTCGATCAGTTTTCTGACCCCGCCCTGCGACTGGCCCGCTTGGTTCCGCGCCATGGGGGTCGATTTCACCCCGACTCATGGCGCGCATTTTTCAAATGCCGATCACGCAATTGACGCCGCTGTCGCCGGTGTCGGAGTGGCGCTTGGACGACGCGCCATGATTCTCAAAGATCTGACCGAAGGCCGCTTGGTCGCACCCTTCAAAGTGGCCTTGGAAACACAAGGCCGATTCCGGTTTTTATGCCTGCCTGGAGCCGAGAAAAAGCCTCAGATCGCGGCCTTCCGAGATTGGTTCCTGACCGAGATCGAAAAAACCGCGCATATATCAGATGAGTTTGAAATCATACCGATTAAAGAGGTTTCCACCTCGTAACTAAAATGCAGCGGAAATCGGATTTTTGGCCGCTTTATTATGGGCATTATTTGACAAATTCACATTCGAATCCGAACCTGCGCCAACCCTACTATGGAACACGACCTGCTTCGCGATTGACGGAACGATTGGAGTGCGCTGGGCCTGTCGGGCTAGCGTTCTATGTGCGGGACGTCGAGGTCATGCAAGGCGACATTCAAATTCTTGGAGCCTCGTCTTACGCGGCCTCTTTGTTGTCAACGCTGGCTTTAGTTGTGGCCGGGACCGCCGCCTCATCCTGAGGGCTTGCGATCGCGACCTTGTTGATCACTGGCGGGGCCTTGATCGCGGCCCGCTCCAGCCTGAAATCTTAGGCAGACAGGCGTTCGATCTCTTCTTTCAGCTTAAGTTTCTGTTTTTTCAACTGAGCAATATGAAGATCATCAATGCCCGGCGAGCGTTGGGCTTGTTCCACTTCGAGACCGAGAGATTCGTGCTTTTTCTTCAGTTCCGTCAGATGTGCGCTCACGCTCATTGCGATCCTCCTTGGTTTACGTGTCTGTAGTTCACGTAAGAAGTTGACCACATCGTTTCCACCCTGTCACGCTGCACAAGCACAGAATCTGTAATAAATCCGACAAAATCGGCTGGTCATTGCCGATCGCCGTCAGAACCGGGGCAACGGCGCGGCGTGTCTCAGGACTGCCACGATCTGGTCTGTATAGCTTTCGCCGTCCATTTCATGGCGCTCGCCCGCGTGCAGAATCAATGGCGCATGGAGGCGAAATGCCGCACGCCCCCCTTTGCGGGCCCGCAAAATGACCAATTCCGCCTGTCGACCTGCGCGCGCGCAGAGCGGCAACACTTCAACTGAGCCCAGTTTATCCGCGCAGGCCACTATCATATCCGGCAAGCGGTCTGCCTTTTGAATCATGTGCAGATACCCTTGCGGGGCCAGACGCTTGGCCGCCACTGATATCCAGTCGCTCAGAGGGGTGTCCTCGCCCAAAGCAATGCTTCGTCCTGCATCGCTGGCCCGGCTATGCGCTCCGGCGCGGTAATATGGGGGGTTGGCAATGATGTGATCAAACTGGCGCTGTCGAATCTCGGTCGGCAAGGCGGTCAGATCAGCCTCAATCAAATCCAGCTTCACGCTGTTCATTTCCGCATTCCGGCGCGCCAAATCGGCATACGCAGGCTGCAATTCAATTCCTGTCAGGTGCAGGCCCGGCACCCGCGCAGACAGGCACAGAATGGCGGCGCCCGCGCCACATCCCAGCTCCAAAACCGACTGATCGGCACTGGCCGGCACTGATGCCGCCAGTAAAACCGGGTCTATTCCGGCGCGATAACCTGAGGCGGGTTGCAGCAGTCGAATCCGGCCACCCAGGAAATCGTTGCAGGTCAAATCATTGTCATCAAAGCGGGTCATCGGCCCAGCGGAATCTCATTATCGCGCATAACACGTTCAGCGCGGGTCAGATCCTCGGCCCGCACCATGAGGCGCCGGGGGAAGATTCCGATACCGCCTTCGAGGATGCTCATATTTACGTCCATCTGAAAGCAGTCTATATCCTCGCCTTCAAGGAGAGCGGATGCAAAGGCCAGGATTGTCGGATCGGTACTGCGCAGTAGTTCTTTCATGGGGATGGATGTAAGGGCAAGGCGAGGTGGAAGTCGAGCCTTGTATCAGGAGTTTGATGACCGTCGACGTGATCTCAAAACCGCATGAGCGCCTCGCTGAACTTTTGGCGGGTGAGATGGAGGCCGTGAATGGCTTGATCCGTACGCGAATGGCGTCGGACCACGCGCCGCGTATTCCGGAAGTTACCCGGCATCTGGTGGAAGCAGGTGGGAAGCGTCTGCGCCCAATGCTGACATTGGCCGCCGCGCAGTTGTTTGGCTATACCGGCGACCACCACGTGCGCCTTGCCGCCACGGTCGAGTTTATTCACACCGCGACACTGCTGCATGACGACGTTGTTGACGAAAGCGCCCAGCGGCGCGGTCGCCCGACCGCAAATCTGCTGTGGGACAACAAATCCAGCGTTCTGGTCGGCGATTACCTATTTTCTCGCAGCTTCCAGCTGATGGTCGAGACTGGGTCGCTGCGCGTTTTGGACATTCTTGCCAACGCTTCGGCTACGATTGCCGAAGGTGAAGTGCTGCAAATGACCGCTGCAACTGATCTGCGTACGGACGAAGATGTTTATCTGCAGGTCGTACGTGGCAAGACAGCCGCACTGTTTTCCGCCGCGACTGAGGTCGGTGGTGTGATCGCTGGCGCGTCGGAAGAACAGGTCAAAGCATTGTTCGACTATGGCGACTCACTGGGCATTGCATTCCAGATTGCGGATGATCTGCTGGACTATCAGGGAGACAGCAAGGCAACCGGCAAGAACGTGGGTGATGATTTCCGCGAGCGTAAGCTGACTCTTCCGGTGATCAAAGCCGTGGCCCAAGCGACGCCCGAAGAACGCGCGTTCTGGGAGCGCACGATTGAAAAAGGCCGCCAACAGGACGGCGATCTTGATCACGCGCTGGGGCTAATGGGCAAATATGCCACGCTGGAACAAACCCGGCAAGACGCCTTGGGCTGGGCCAACAAAGCCAAGGCATCGCTTGAGGTTCTGCCGGATCATGAGATTCGCAGCCTGCTGCGAGAACTGGCAGATTACGTGGTTTCGCGCCTCAGTTAAGCTGAGTGGCGCGGCACCACCAATCAGGATGGGCTGCGCCAATCTCATAAGCAGCGAAATGCGCGTCTTTCATCGTCGGATACAGCGCAAAGCAGGTTGACCCCGACCCCGACATACGCGTGATAAGGGCGCGGTTGGTCGATTGCAGCTCGTCCAGAACCTGTTCTATCTCGCGCGCAGCGCCCATGGCAGGCACTTCCAGATCGTTTCGCTGATCGCTTAGCCACAAGGCACAGTCGTTGGCGTTTTGAAACTCGGGGATGTTCTCAGGCATAGCCGGATTGTCTCTGCTCGCCAGAGCGTTGAACACGGCCCCCGTTGGCACATGCACATTCGGGTTGACCAACAAAGCGGGCAAGTGCGGAAGGTTTACAGCAACCAGTTGATCACCAATGCCTTGCATTCTGATCGCTCGGCCCTTCTGACAGACGGGCACATCTGCCCCCAGTGACAAGGGTAAATCCGGTGGAACGGCATGGCCTTGCTGCGCCAAGGCACAAAGCGTTGCGGCGGCGTCCGACGAACCGCCACCGATCCCCGCCCCGTGGGGCAGAGATTTGCGCAGCTCGATTTGCCCGGTCCACCCGACGCCCTCGGCTGCTTTCCACACCAGATTGCGTTTGTCCTTGGGTACCCCATCGGCGAATTCTCCGCCCACCTCCATGGAAAGCACAGGGCCGGAGTTAAATGTCAGCTGATCACCCAAATCCGCAAAAACTACCAGAGAATCCAACAGATGATAGCCGTCATCTCGACGGCCAGTGACATGCAGGGTCAGATTGATCTTGGCGGGCGCAAACGCCTTAGTTGCCATTGGCGACCTTCAAAGGTTCCGAACCTTCTTCGGCCAGAACGGCATCCAGCCCAACCTCGATCTTGCGGCGAATGCGCTCAGGGTCGGCTTCACCATCTGTATCTTCGGGATCAATGAAAGACAGGGCCCGCTTCCATTGGAATTCGGCCTCACGCGACCGTCCCACGGCCCAGTAGACATCGCCCAGATGATCATTCACCACCGGATCGACCGGCATCAGCTCAACGGCGCGTTCCATCTGTTCAACAGCCTCGTCATAACGACCCAGACGGAACAGGACCCAGCCCAAGCTGTCGACGATGTAGCCACTGTCCGGGCGGGCTGCCACAGCGCGTTGAATCATGTCCAGCGCTTCATCCAGCTTCTCTTTGCGCTCAACAAGGGAATAGCCCAGATAATTCAACACCTGCGGCTGATCCGGGTTCAGCTCAAGCGCGCGCCGGAAATCAGCTTCGGCCTGGTCCCACTGCTTCAACCGCTCATGGCTGATGCCACGGGCATAATGCAGGAACCAGTTACCCCCCGCCGCGTTATCGGTCAGCGCAATCGCCGTATCATAGGACGTTACTGCCGCCTGATAGTTTTCCTGACGCCGCTGCAGGTCAGCCAAGGCCACATGCACACCCGGAAGGTCAGGATCCTGCGCCGCCAGATTTTGCAGCACTTCCACGGCAGCATCGGTTTTACCTGAGCGGTCCAGAACCTCGGCCCGGCCCAGCTCGGCCGCGTGGTGATCATTGCTGTCTGCCGGAACCATGCGATAGGCGGCAACTGCCAGATCATACTGCTCCAGTTGATCCAGAAGATCTGCACTCAGCAAAATGGCGTCCACATGATCGGGGCGCAGAAAACTGGCCAACCGTGTGAAAAGAAGAACGTAGTCCGGCGACGCCTCAGCGTTCAGCGCGGCCCCAACGGAAAAGAAAATTTCGGCCATACCGTCCTGCGCAGAACGGACATGCGTGAAGGGCAGCGTTTCACCTGCCTCAAGTTGGCTGGTATAGGTTTCTATTGTCGGGTCGCTACCCGCCACAAAGACGTATTCGAGGAACTGTAAGGCGTCTTCGTTCCGATCCAGCTGAGACAGCACCTCGGTTCGCGCCAAAGCCGCACGACGCGTGAAACGCGCCACCGCACCTTCATTGTCCGCAAAGATCACCTCGGCGCCTTCAAAGTCGCCGATCGAGGCCAATGCCATTGCCTTGTGGTACAACGCAAACTCTTTCAGTCCGTCTTGCGTGGCAACGGTTTCGAACTGTTCCATCGCCTTTGTCATTTCGCCCTGCGCCAAATGAGCCCAGGCGGTCATCAACCCATCCACCAACGGCCCGACACCCTGAGTTTCGGGGTTCCGCGCTAAAAGGACGTCGTATTTGCCATCTACAATCAGATTTGCCGCAATTGCCATACGCGCGGCCTGACTGGGCAGATTTGCCTGTTCGATCTGCTCGGCAACCGGCAAGGCACGATCAACTTCGCCCAACGCCAAACGCGCCACGACAACGCTTTCCAACAGCAGCGGATTTTGGGAATCGAACTTCAGGGCTTGGGCATAATAGCGCTCGGCTGCGGCATAATCACTTTCGTAGATCGCCTGTCGCCCGGCCAGATACGACCCTGCGCCCGAGTCAGAGAACGCCGGAACTGCGACCGACGACATGAGAAGCACGGACAGCGCCGCGCGACGAACCAGGGAAACCACCGAAATCCTGCCTTGCTATCATTGACTGACCATCAAGCTAGGGCTTCGGCTGGCAAGAGGCAATGGCAGAGCCTTCACGACCCTGCCAGTGCCCGCTTTTTTGCTTACATGTTGGGGTAGTTCGGGCCATCCCCACCCTGCGGCGTTGTCCAGGTGATGTTCTGGCTGGGATCCTTGATGTCGCAGGTTTTGCAGTGCACGCAGTTCTGAAAGTTGATGACGAATCGCGGGCCCGCAGTTTCGTCCTCGACAACCTCATATACGCCAGCGGGGCAATAGCGCTGCGCTGGTTCGTCAAACTTGGGCAGGTTGACTTTGACCGGCACCTCGGGGTCGGCCAAACGCAGGTGGCAGGGCTGGCTTTCCTCGTGATTGGTCGCCGCGAAAGACACGTTGGTCAGGCGATCAAATGACAGCACACCATCGGGTTTGGGATAGTCGATGGGCGCGTGCTTACTGGCATCTTCGGTCGAGTCTGCGTCGTTCTTTCCGTGTCCGACCGTCCCGAACATCGAGAAGCCCATGGTATTGGTCCACATGTCCAGACCACCCAACATCAGCGATGCGGTCAGACCCCATTTCGACCAGATCGGCTTGACGTTGCGCACTTTTTTCAGATCGCTGCCGATCGGACCGTCGCGCACATCTGTCTCGTATGCGGTCAACTCGTCACCCGAACGGTCAGCCTTGATCGCGTCATAGGCAGCCTCTGCCGCTGCCTTGCCCGACAGCATCGCATTGTGGTTGCCCTTGATGCGAGGCACGTTGACCATCCCAGCTGAACAGCCCAGCAGTGCCACACCGGGTGCGACCAGCTTCGGCATCGACTGATATCCGCCCTCGGTAATAGCACGCGCACCGTAGGCCACGCGCTTGCCGCCCTTCAGCAGATCGGCAACCATCGGATGGTGCTTGAAGCGCTGGAATTCCATGTAGGGATACAGATGCGGGTTCTTGTAGTTCAGGTGAACCACGAAACCGACATAGACCTGATTGTTTTCAAGATGATAGATGAACGATCCGCCACCCGCGTTGCTGCCCAGCGGCCAGCCCATCGTGTGCGTGACAGAACCTTCCTTGTGCTTGGCCGGGTCGATCTCCCAGATCTCTTTCATGCCAACGCCGTATTTCTGCACGTCCTTACCAGCTTGCAGTTCATATTTGGCGATAACTTCTTTGGACAGCGAGCCGCGCACGCCTTCCGACAGGAAGACATATTTACCATGCAGCTCCATCCCCGGCTCGGTGTTAGGCCCGTACGAGCCGTCAGCTTCCAGGCCAAAGACACCGGCGACAACGCCTTTGACTTCGCCGTTTTCGCCATAGACCAGTTCCGAACACGCCATTCCCGGGAAGATTTCAACGCCAAGCTCTTCGGCCTGCTCTGCCATCCAGCGACAGACATTGCCCATCGAAACGATGTAGTTGCCGTGGTTATTCATCAGCGGCGGCATCGGGAAGTTGGGGATGCGCAGTTTGCCCGCTTCACCCAACATGAAGAAGTTGTCTTCGTGCACGGGCACGTTCAGCGGAGCGCCTTTTTCCTTCCAGTCCGGGATCAGCGCGTCCAGACCACAGGGGTCAAGCACCGCACCCGACAGGATATGCGCGCCAACTTCCGAGCCCTTTTCCAGAACCACGACGTTCAGGTCGGCATCCAGCTGTTTCAGACGGATGGCCGCCGACAGGCCCGCGGGGCCTGCACCCACGATCACCACATCGTATTCCATCGCTTCGCGTTCAATCTCGGCCATTGCGGGCTCCTTAGCTAACTTTCCGAATTGGCGCTTTCTACATGTGGTCGGCGCAATTTTGTTTCACGGCTGATTACATGGTTGCAAAGACCTTGGTCAATCGAAACACGGCGTAACAATGCCGCTATTCGACACTTCAAGCTTCTGGTGTGTCCCCCATCAGATACCTGGGACCGCTACCATTGGATTTTACCCGGTCATCGGGGTTGTAAAGCGCACATTTCGGCAGGCTAAGACACCCGCATCCGATGCACCCATCCAGATTGTCGCGCAACCGCGTCAACGTATCGATTCGTTGATCCAGATGGGCACGAAGCTGAACGCCGATGGCTTTCCAATCCTGCGGTGTCGGCGTACGGTTTCCCGGCAGGACCGACAACACTTCGCGGATTTCCGGCAGGGTCAAACCGAACTGCTGCGCAATCATCACAAAGCTCAACCGCCGAATGTCGGCTCGCTGATAGCGCCGCTGCCCGCCCGAGTTGCGCCAGGGCGATATCAAACCCTGCGCCTCATAATACCGGATAGCCGATACTGCCAACCCGGTACGCTGGGCCAATGCGCCGATTGCCAGCCCTTCTGAAACAGCCATCACATCCTCAAAAAATACCTTGACCTAAAGTTAGGTTTAGAAATTAGCTTGAGTCGGGACAAGCCTAAAAACAGGAGATCCCATGATGGCAACGCTTGAGCATACAAATTTCACAGTCCGCGATCCGCAGGCTTCAGCCGCTTGGATGGAGCAGGTCTTTGATTGGAAAACCCGATGGGAAGGCCCCGCAATTGCAGGTGGTTACACGGTTCATGTCGGATCGGCCCATACTTACCTGGCGCTGTACAAACCGGATGAACCGAAACCTTCGGGCGAAAGCAGCTATGATGTCATTGGCGGCCTCAATCATGTGGGCGTTCTGGTTGAAGATATCGATGCGACCGAAGCCAAGGTTCGAACTGCTGGGTTCGAGCCGCACAACCACGCGGATTATGAACCAGGGCGTCGGTTCTATTTCCGCGACGACAACGGCATCGAATTCGAGGTTGTGCAATATGATTGAGATGATGTGGCTTTACGCCCCTTCCCAGCGATGGCACAGGTCTCGGCACCCTGATCATCGCCACAGACCGCACCCAAAATCCGCACGACGGCGCGAAGTCGCGAATTGATCGCTGTAACCACTGTCACCTCTTGCAATTCACGTGGTATTTGGGTCAGGTAATTGCCAACCTAATATTCGCCCCGACGCTTCTGTGCGGCGGGGCGACTCAATTTATGCGTGGACGTAGAGAGTATGGAAAAGATCCCGATGACGCCTGCGGGCAATGCCGCGCTTGCGGCTGAGCTGAAGAACCTCAAATCCGTTGAACGCCCGGCGATCATCGAGGCGATTGCCTCGGCACGCGAGCTGGGCGACCTGAAGGAAAACGCTGAATATCACTCGGCACGTGAAAAGCAGGGTTTCATCGAAGGCCGCATCAAGGAATTGGAAGGTATCCTGTCGCTGGCCGATGTCATTGACCCGGCAAAGCTGTCCGGTTCTGTTAAGTTTGGCGCAAAGGTGACTCTGGTCGACGAGGACACCGATGAGGAAAAGACCTGGCAGATCGTTGGCGAATACGAAGCCAATATCGAAGCTGGCCTGCTGAACATCAAATCCCCCATCGCTCGTGCCCTGATTGGTAAAGAGGAAGGGGACAGTGTCGAAGTGCGTACCCCCGGTGGCGTGCGTTCTTATGAAATCCTGAGTATCGAGTACACCTAACCGGAGCGCATGAAATGTCCGCGCCCAATCCTGACCCGGAAACCGAAAAACCGACCTCGCTGGGCATTTATGATCGCCCGAAAGCGTCGGCCGTCACTGAAATTGAGATTGCCGCACTGGTGCTCAGCCTGATCTGGCTGGTGGTGTCGGTCGTTTTTCTGGTGCTTCCGGAACAGGGCCAAAACGGTGGCTTTATTGTTACCTTCCTGGCGGTGTTCATGCCCGTGGCCATGATCTGGGTTGCGGCCACGGCAATGCGTGCCAGCCGGGTCATGCGTGAAGAAAGCGCACGGCTGCAAACAGCGATTGATGCCATTCGGCAGGCGTATGTCGCGCAGCAACAGCGGGCCTCTAGTACCTATGAGCCAGCGGTGACGAAAAAGCTGGACGAGATCGCGGCGACCACCCGGAAAACCGAAAATGCGCTGGCGACGTTCTCGACCAAGCGCGCTGCTCCGACTGCAAGATCGGGGCAAGCGCCCGTTCCGGGCGATCAGACCTCACTGGAACTGGGAACGCCTGCGGAAGAGATCGCACCGCCGCTCAGCACCCCGGTCTTTCTACGCGCACTGAACTTTCCAGAAACACAGGATGACACCGAAGGGTTCAATGCACTGCGTGTGGCGCTAAAAGATCGAAAGACAGCGCAAATTGTACAAGCCTCACAGGATGTTCTGACGCTGCTCAGCCAGGAAGGCATCTATATGGATGACCTGCGCCCCGATATGGCCCGGCCAGAAGTCTGGCGCCAATTTGCCCAAGGTACACGTGGTCGCGCGGTTGCCGCGTTGGGGGGCGTGCGCGACAGATCCTCGCTGGCGCTGACCGCAGCACGGATGAAACAGGACCCGATTTTCCGCGATGCAGCCCATCACTTCTTGCGTCGCTTCGACAAGATGATGGCCGAGTTCGAACCCACCGCAAGCGATGCAGAACTGAGCGCGCTGGGTGAAACGCGTACTGCAAGGGCCTTTATGTTGCTGGGCCGTGTGGCCGGAACCTTCGACTAGGACGTTTCCACAGGCCAGGACATCTTTGTCGCGCTGCTAAAGCCGAAGAGGTATTTGAGCGGCCCGGTTTTTTCCTCACCCACTGGCCGGAATCCTTCGCGCTCGTACAAAGCGCGTGCACGCGGGTTTGTATCGATCACATCCAGCTGAACCTCTGACATGCCCTGGCCTCTGGCCTCTTGTTTAATAGCATTCAAAAGGGCCGTACCCACACCTTTGCCACGGGCATCAGCGGCGACAAATATGCCATCCATCTGAAATACCCCCGGTTTCAGTTCACGTTCCAGCAGGCTTAATATGCAGGCGCGCCACACTGCCCCGAACCAGCCATAGGTTCCCGCAAGATCAGACATACTGCCACCGGCCAAACCGCCATCGCGCGTTTTGAACCCTGCCAGCCCCAACATACGGCCTGTTTCATCTCGCGCGACGAGCGCGAAATTCGGGTTCAAAGCGATTTCAAAGAAAGCCAAACCTTTTTCATCTGGCCCCATGACCTTGTACAGCTTGGGCGAGAACGCCTGCCAGAACAGCGCCGCTGCATGCAAGCGTTCGTGATCAGCAAAGCCTGATGAAATCGCAATGGTCAAATACCAAAGCTCCCATACGGAATGAAACGCACTGTATCGCCCGGTTTGATGTGCCGCGCACCATCTTCGATTTCAACCAGTCCTTCGGCCCAGCTGAGCCCGCTGATCCGGCCCGAGCCTTCCGAATGAAACACTTCGACCCTCCCATTTCGCACCTTTGCACGCAGGTATTCACGGCGGCCAGGTTTTTTGCTTTTCTCAAAGGCGGCCGGAACCTCAAACCCTTGCGGTTCCGCCCAGCCTTCGCCCGACATCAGGCCCAGAGCGGGGCGTGCAAAGATCAGGGTGCAGACCATGGCAGCCACCGGGTTGCCCGGAAGGCCAAACACCGGCACGCCTGCCCACAAACCCAAAGCCAGCGGGCGCCCCGGCTTTAACGCGATCCGCCAGTGCTGCATCGCCCCCGCCTCTTGCAACAGGGCGGACACATGATCTTCATCGCCTGCTGATGCGCCTCCGCTGGTCAGGATCACATCAGCCTGTGCTGAGGCTTGGTCCAACCGGTCCCGCAAAGCATTCCGATCATCTGCAACACGCCCCATGTCAACAGGCACAAATCCCATGCGTTCGATCAACGAAAGCAGCATCGGGCGGTTGGCATCGAAAATCTGTCCCGGACCTGCGCTTTCTCCGGGTTCGATCAACTCATCACCGGTCGAGACCACCGCCACACACAACGGCTGACGCACATTCACCTGCGCGATACCCACAGCAGACAGCAACGCGAGATCGGCAGGAGTCAACCGACGCCCGGCGGGCAAAGCCACATCACCTGCCATCACATCTTCACCCGCGCGCCGCGTGTTCGCGCCTTTTTTCAGCGGACCGCGGAAGGCAATATGCCCGTCTTTGACCGTGACATCCTCTTCCAGAATAACCGTATCCACACCATCAGGCAGTGCTGCGCCCGTCAGGACACGCAAAGCCCGACCTTCGGGGACTGAACCGTCAAACGGTATTCCCGCCGCCGCGCGCCCATCAATCAACGGCATGACCTGCGTGCCATCCGGGACGGGACCCGCAAACCCGAACCCGTCCACTGCCGTGTTAGGCTGGGGCGGATTTGAGCGTTGGGCGATCACATCCTCGGCCAGAATGCGGCCACTTGCCTTGGACAGCTCAAGCGTTTCCACTGACGTGATCGGATGCAATCTGTCGCGCAGATAGGCCAATGCCTCGTCTACAGGTGTCCACTCCACCCCGGCAGGCAACGCGAAACAATTGTTTCGCAATGGCGACGGGGCTATGTTCGGCTTGTCCTGAGCTACACCCAATATCCAACCTTCCTCTGCCGCTGAGACATTCAATTGCGCATCCAACTCCTGCTCTGTCAAACGTGACAGAGTCAAGGCGACCTGTTCGACCTGCCAGGCATCCTTGATCTGCCCCGCTGGCGACGCTCCAAGGGTCAGAGACGGCCAGATCTCTACAAAGGCAACCGGTTTGTCCAATGGCTCAAACGGCCAGACCGCGATCTTCCCCGCAAACCGACGGCGGAGGCGGTTCAGAACCGGCAGCCCCATCATCACCTGCCCGCCAACAGCCCCCGCACCTGCCATCTGCCAGCAGGTGAAGCTGCCCTTGGCCAGGGTTTCTACAACGCGACGGTCCGGGAAAGGGTTGGAATAGTCGGTTTTCCTGCGCGGCAGACCATTGATGTCACGACGCAAACCGTTCATCCAGAACGGGCCTTTTCCGCCAAACTTCAGGTTAATCCGGCCTGCCAGATCAAAACGGTTGTTCGCCTTGGGTGTGTCCTCGACATGCCCTTCGAACCAATCCCACAAAGCCAGTGGATCGTCTGCACTCGTCATCGCCCGGGCAAACCCTGCCGGATAGCCAAACGGGAAATCAAACCCCAAAAACAGGCGACGACCGACCTCAAGCTCGGTACGGATCAGAGCCTCAAGCCACTTTTCGGCGACCATCCTGTTGCGCTGGTATTCAGGCTGCAAAACGTGCCCTTCGCGCGCAGTACAGGCCCAAATTGCATCTTTGCGCGGGGTCGGCCCGGTGTCGTTTCCACCAGACCAATCCACCATGGCAAAGGTCTGGAACAAGCTCACAAACCGACCTCTTTCAGGATGAAGTCCGCGATCGCTGCCGTGTCATTCAGATCAAGAACCGGGCGATCCAAGTCCAGCGGAATGTCACTGGCCACTGCCCTAATGGTCGCGTTCTCGGGGGCCATAAGCGCATGGCCCGCCACAGCGCGGAAAGCTTCGACCTTTGGGTGATCTTCGCGCTTGAAACCTTCAATAAGCACCAGATCAACCGGTGAAAGCCGGGCCAAAAGATCGGCCAAAGGTGGCTCTGGCGTGCCGCGCAGCTCTTGCATCACGGCAATTCGCTGACCTGAGGCAAGCAGCACTTCGCTGGCCCCAGCCATGCGGTGGCGATGACTGTCGGTGCCGGGTTGATCCACATCGACACTGTGATGCGCATGTTTGACAGTCGACACCGTAAAGCCCCGGCCTGTGATCTCGGCCACCAGCCGTTCCATCAGTCCGGTTTTGCCAGCATTCTTCCAGCCAGTGACGCCAAAGACCCTCATGCCTGCTCCAACAATGTTCGGGCGCGATCCAGATCTTCGGGCGTATTGACGTTGAAGAACGGGTCAAACGGGTCAGCATCGAACAAAGCCTCTCGCCCATCATGTTTATCGGTCCACAGCACCACCTTGCGCAGCCCATCCGTCAGCGCCGCTCGCAGATCATCGCGCAGCGCGACTGGCCAGAGGCCAAAGGTCGGATGCCGGTTGACCCGTTTGCCGCCGCCAGATTTCAGCGCCTCGTCGCCGGTGCGCGGAGTCGTCGCCAAAACCAGAGGGTGCACCTGCCCCTCTGCCGCATCTTGCAATCGCACCACTAAATCGCGTGGGAAGAACGGCGTGTCAGCAGCAGCGGTCACAATGCTGCCCGCGCCTTGTTCTGCCGCCCAATCGAGCCCGGCCAGCACCCCGGCCAAAGGCCCCGCGAACCCTTCGATTGTGTCAGGAAGCACAGTCAGGTTCAGGTCGGAAAACCGCTCGGGGTCGCCATTGGCATTCAGAGCCAGCCCACTGACCTGTGGGGACAGGCGTTCGATCACATGAGAGATCAAGCTTTGCCCATCGATCTGCAACAGGCCCTTGTCACCACCGCCCATCCGGGTCGCCTGTCCTCCTGCGAGGATGATGCCCAGAGGTTTTTTTATCTTATCACTCATTGGCACTCTTCCGACGATGTTTTTTTTCCTCGACCGCTACGGTTGACGGGTCCACGTCGCGCAGCAGGCGGTCCTCGCCCGACAGGCAGACAAAGCGCTGTCCGCGCATCCGGCCGATTAGGGTCAGGCCAACCTCGCGCGCGATCTCGACGCCCCAAGCGGTGAAACCCGAACGAGACGCTAATACAGGGATACCCATCATAGCCGTTTTGATCACCATCTCGGATGTCAGGCGACCGGTGGTGTAAAGGATCTTGTCCGCCGCACCTTCGCCTTCGGACAACATCCAACCTGCGATCTTGTCAACGGCGTTGTGGCGGCCCACATCCTCCATATAGACCAGCGGGCGGTTTTCGCGGCACAGGACCGTGCCGTGAATTGCGCCCGCCTCAAGATACAGCGACGGCGTGCGATTGATCTTGGATGCCAGATCGTAGAGCCATGAGGTCCGCACCTGAACCTGCGGCAATTGCACGTCCTCAAGCCCCTCCATCATGTCGCCGAACACCGTTCCAACGGCGCACCCACTGGTGCGTGTCTTTTTCTTCAGCTTGTCCTCATACGATGTCTCACGCGCTGTTCGCACAACAACGGTCTCAAGATCGTCGTCGTAGTCCACGCGGGTAATCTCATCATCCGCCAACAGCATCCCCTGGTTGCGCAGAAAGCCCAGCGCCAGATATTCGGGATAGTCGCCGATTGTCATCGCCGTCACGATTTCCTGGGAATTGAGGAAAATCGTCAACGGGCGTTCTTCGACCACCGAGATCTGGCTGGCCTCGCCGTTCTGGTCTGTGCCCTCGACCGCTCGGGTCAGGCGAGCAGCGCCCGGATCAGGGGCGATAAGATAGTCCGACAGGTCGAATTTCGTGGCCAATTGCAACCCCTTCCCAAGACAGTTACTGCTGCTGGCGTCACCATAGGATTTAGCCATGGCCGCTGCCACATCCAAGTCATACTTCTGGAAAGGTTTTCGGGACGGGACGCCTTTTGTCTTTGTCGCTGTCCCTTTTGGCCTGTTGTTCGGCGTTTTCGCGACCGAAGCCGGGTTGGATATTGTTCAAACCATCGCCTTTTCGGCCACCGTTTTTGCCGGAGCCGCCCAGTTCACGGCGCTGCAACTTTTACAGGATCAAACTCCAACAATAATCGTGTTGATCTCGGCACTGGCCGTGAACCTGAGGGTCGCGATGTATTCCGCGTCGCTCACGCCCTATCTGGGTGCGGCCCCACTTTGGCAGCGCGCCTGTGCCGCCTACCTGATCGTCGATCAGTCTTATGCCTGTTCGATTGTGCGGTTCGAGAAAGAACCTGACCTGACGATCCCACAGCGCATGGCATATTTTTTCGGCTCGGTTACACCGATCACGCCGCTTTGGATCTTGGCGACCATCATCGGCGCTGTCCTAGGGGCACAAATCCCGGAAAGCTGGGCGTTGGATTTTGCTCTGCCGATTACTTTTCTGGCCATGGTCGGTCCGATGATGCGCACCCTGGCACATGTAATTGCGGCCCTGGTCGCCATAGTCGTCGCGCTTCTGACGGTGGGTGTGCCGTACAATCTGGGTCTGTTGATTGCCGGGATGGCCGGGATGATGGCCGGTGCACAAGCCGAACTGATGCTGGAACGGAGGTCGCCGTCATGACCCAGATCGACCCGACCACCATGTGGATCATTATTGTGGGCCTGGCAGTGGGCAGTTACGCACTGCGCTTTACCTTTATCGGGCTTGTGGGCGATCGCCCTATGCCGCCCTGGCTGCTGCGGCATCTGCGTTATACGGCTGTTGCGATTATACCCGCACTGATCACACCATTGGTGGTGTGGCCTTCTGCGACCGGCGGGCAACCGGATATCCCCCGAATGTCGGCGGCGGCGGTTGCGTTGCTTGTGGGTCTGATCAGCAAGAACGTCCTGGCGGCTATCTTTTCAGGGGCCGCCACGCTTTACGGACTGCTCTATCTACTGACTTGAACCTGCGTCCAACTGATTGAGAAGCGCGTTGTTTGCAGCCAACCCTTTTTGCAGATCGGCATCGTCATTTTCGCGATATTCCTGCGTTACGACACCTGGAATCTGCCCAAATTGATCGGAAAGTTTTACCGGGCTGAAAGTGACATCGATCTGTTCAAATCCGGGAACTTGCTGCAACAGACGGGCCGTTGAATTCGCGCAAAACGCGCTGGAAACCGGACCGCTCTGCTTGGCAAGTTGATACGCTATCTCTGCCTGCTGCGGCGTGACAATCAGCGTCTGGATGCGCGCATAATGGCTCTCGCGAGCATGTGAACTTCGATACGCGCGTTCAACAGCCGGTGTTATTCCGTAAAGAACATCGTTCCTCAAAGGGACGACATCAGCTCGAAACGACCCCGCCGGATCAAAGATCACACGTTCGCTTGCGCCAATCATCAAAGAGGTGTGCGCGCCAGAACCGGTGCGCGTATTGATCATTGTGTACAGCGTCAGCGTGGACGGCCCGGGATCGCTATAAGACCTCGAGACAATCTCCGCCTGATCGGCTTGCGGACGATTAGAGCCCGCACAGCCCGCAACGGTTGCTACCAAAAGGCAGGCGATCAAAATCCTGAGCAAAGTTGCCCCCGATTTGTTTAGGAGGCGAAGACCGCCAGGAACAGGCACAAAAAGGCAATCGCAACCACGCACCATGTGGTGGCTTTGATGAAACCGTTGAAAGTTTTGGTTTGGACGGTGATGTCCATTTCGCCGTGCTTGTGTTCAGCCATGAGTCTCAGAATCCCAGTTCGCGTGTTTGATCTGTTGGATAATAGAAAACCAGACGCCTGTCACCACGTCATTCGCGCGCAGGGTATACTTACCTGAGGATCGAGCACCCCGGATACCCAAACCCCCACCGCCACGGCAAGCCGCTGCATGGCCCACCGCCGAATCGAACGGCGCCATACATCGCATCCGCAGTGATCGCGTGCACGTCACGGATTTGCTTGGGTGTCATCTCGTAACGCTCGGCATAATCTTCAGCGTAACGATTTCCGTGTTCCACCACACAAGCATGCAGGGCATCATCCGCTGCAAGACGCGCGTCATAGCTTTCCTCTGCCGTCACCGCGCCGCCCGCGTTGTGATAGGCTTGGTCATGGGTCACGCAACAATATTCCCATGGCGGGTGCTCTTCATACAGCTCGCCGACTTGGGGGAACTGCTTGGCGACCCAGCGCCAACTGGCCGAAAGTCCGCCCGAACAGCCGTCGGTTTCAAACGCGGTCAATTCGGCGCTTAGACTTTGGTCCACAAGGGCACGGTGCGACGGCAACTCAAAACTGCGCATCAGATCCTGAGACAAGGCAGGCAGCGGCAGCAATGATACGAATAATGCTAAATTAAGGGCTTTCATCACGCATTGCCTCGGTATCGACCTGCAATCCAAACGTTGTTGCCAGCCACAGCAACAATCGCTCACCTGGCCCCATTTCAGCACGCACGCGCAGAACTTCGTTAGCCATGGCCGGGCGGTCGGTGATCAACCCGTCTACACCCATCGAGGCCATTTTGGACATCTGCAACGGGTCATTCACCGTCCAGACATAGATATCCTTGTCCGCGTCCTGCACCTTTCGGATCAGCCCCGGTGTCACCATCCCTGCATTGACCGCGACGAATTCACCTTCCAGGCCCGACAGGTCCCCAACGGCAGTGGCCGCCAACACGCCAGACCGCCAGTCGGGGCGCAGCTTTTTCATCTTTTGCACGGCTGGGTATTTCAGCGACATTGTGGCAATTTCATCCTGCATCCCCAGCTCTTCCACCAGGTTGATCACCCGATTTTCCAGATCGACATCGTGACCATAATATTTCAGTTCAATCAGAACCTTGGATTTGCCTTTGGCCGCTTCCAGCACCTCGCGCAGGGTCGGTGTGCGTTCCGAGGCATATTCCGGCCCGAACCAGCTGCCAATATCGATGTCAGCCACGTCCTCCATGGTGGCGTCCCAGACCTTCAGGTTGACGCCAGCCAGCTTCATGAAGTCGCTGTCATGGGCCACGATGACCACATCATCTGCCGTTTCCTGCACGTCGATCTCGACCCAATCCGCGCCATCCTCAATGGCTTTCAGAACTGCGGCCATGGTGTTTTCCGGCCGTATGGCCGCAGCGCCCCGGTGGCCGATCACCTCGGCATGATCCGGCGCCTGCACACGTTCCAGCAGGCCCTGCCCGAACCAAAGGCCAATACCCAATGCGGCCAGAGCCGCTGCGACAGTTACAAACACGGGCGCGCGGATTTTCCTGGGTTCAGGGTGAGCAACTTCCTTGGCGTCTGAATCAAAAAACCCATCCAGCAAAACGGCAAGTGCGCCCAACGCAGTCGCCGCCAGAACCAACCCCGCCAAAGACCAAAGCCCTGCGATGATTAGGCTAAAGATCAAGGCAAGCTTTAGGCTGCCGCCTTCCTGTATCGGTACCAGCGCAAACAAAAGACTGGCCACCCCTGCGATCAAAGCCGCAATAACAAGCCGCGTCGCCAGCCACAGGGCAAGTTCGACCTTCAATCGCCCACGCTGACCTTCCATCCTCTGCTCGCTTTGCGAGAAAGCCACTCGAGGCGACGCACCTTCAAACAGCACCAGATGCAGCGCCAGCGCCCAACCGGACAGACGCCGGATCAAAACCCAAGCCAACGCCAGAACCACCAATCCGATGAGGACCACCGCCACCTGAAAGGCGGGCGGATGGAAGGTCAGGTAGTAGTTGATGTCATATTCCGTCAACGTCCACCAAGCGATCAGCCCTGCAACGGCCACAAATGGCAGGGCAAGCAGCAAGACGCGTAGAATAAACCGCACCGCAAACCCAAACAGCGCCGGAAAGCGGGACAGGTTCAATGCGAGCGCCGCGCTTCCAGCGCGCCAAGGGTCGCTTTCGCCCATGCGCAAGGACCCGGCCATAACCGAGAACACAAAGACCTCAGCCAGCAAAAACAGGCTGAGCACTGCGATACCCGCGATGAACCCGGCCGGAGACAGCAGGAACATTGCAATGTCCTGATCCGTCAGCGCCGTCTGATCCGACAAAGACACAGCCAGGTTGACCGCCACTGCGACACCCGGCGCAATCAACGCCATCAGCAGCAGGCGCACCGCAATATAGATCGGGACAAAGACTGTACGCCGGGCCCATGCCCCGGCATAGGCATGTGAAACGGCTTGAAAAAATCTGCTCACGCTGTGGCCTCCGAAATGATGCATTCATTCAAAGGCGCGCAAGCGTGAATTGCAAGTCAGCTGTCTTCCAGATCGGCCGCCAAACGGAACCCGATACGGTTGGCGGGTTTGTCTTCAACCGATTTGGGCAATGCGCGCAGCATCACGTTCAACTGGCTGACATGTTGCACCAATTGCGTGCGGGCCCCTGCCCCGTCCGAACCATAGAACGTGATCATATCGGGGTCGAAATATCCCATGCCTTCGATCCGCATCACGCCGGCATCCCCACCGGTAAAGCCCATTGCGACCTCGTGGTCGCCATCCAGCGTCTTTTCAAAGTTCTGGATGTACATGATCAGTCGCTCATACGCCCATTGGGCGGGGCTTTTGGTTTCAACCGGCTTGTTCAATGGCTCAGGCAGGGTTTTAGTGCCGGATTCAGCATTTGGATCGGCATGAACCTCATGGCATCGTGGCAAGGCGGCGGCTTCGGCGGCCTCGGCCGAGGTTTCAATCTGGTCCTGCATTCTTTTCTACCCTTTGCGCTGATACAGCCAAGCCCCGTCCGCGCGCTGCGTCCGGATCACAGCGTCAATGTGGTAGAGATGATTCATATGTGCAACCGCCTCGACCAGTGCGAGGCCGTATTCGCCCTCGCGGATCGTGCGCTTGAACAGTGGAAGGAAACAGTCGGCCGCAGCTTTGGGTTCGTCCAGATGGTCCAGCAGACGCTCCAACGCGCTATGGTGATTCTCGATCAACTGCTTCATGCGCAGCGGCAGTCCGGTAAAGGGCAGCTTATGCCCACCCAGTACCAGATGATCAGGCCGGGCCAGTGTCTGAAGTCGCTCGCACGCCTCCATCCAGGCCGAAACCGGATCGGCCATGGGCTCGGTTGCATAGACACCCAAATTAGGGCTGATCGAGCTGAGGATCTGATCGCCACTAAGGACCAGATTGTCGTCGCGGCTCCAGAAAGTGGCGTGTTCCGGGGCGTGGCCATTGCCCATATGCACATCCCAGTCCCGCCCGCCCATGCGGATCACGTCGCCCTGCTGTATGCGCGTAAAGCCCAGCGGCATGGGATAGACCGTATCGGCAAAATTGAAGGGGCGATCGTTCATCCGTGCGGTCAGCACCTCGGGCGCCATACCCGCGCTGAGATAGAAATCCAAGGTCTCCTGCGGCCAGGTTTCCTGAACATCCAGCGTAAGCATCCGGGCAAACAGCCACGAAGTGCGACTTGTGACCAGCTCCGCCCCGTGTTCCGACTGAAACCATCCGGCATTGCCGACATGATCGGGATGGTGGTGGGTCACGATCACCCGTCTGATTGGCTTGCCTGCCAAAGGGCCACCCATCAGGGTTTCCCAGATGCGCCGCGTCTTGTTCGAAGACAGGCCGGTGTCGATCACCGTCCAACTGTCGCCGTCATCCAGAGCGTAGATATTGACGTGATCCAGAGCCATCGGCAGGGATAGACGCATCCACAAAACCCCCTCGGCAATCTGGATGGCTTCGCCTGTCGCGGGAGGTTCGTCCCACGGATATCTGATTCCCAAAACGCGATCCCCGTCCATCAGGCGGCCAACTCATCCAGGCTGAGCGCGAACAGACTATCCGCCCCGCTTTGCACCCGCGCCAGAAGACCCGAATGTTCCGGCAACAAGGCGTAGATATAGTATCGCGCCAACTTGGCCCGTGGTCCATCCGGATCGGCCAGAGCTGCGGTCAGGTGGTAATGCCCGCCCAACACCCGGGCAAACGCCTGCAAATAAGCTGTTGCGCCTGCAAAGCGGTCATTCATATCACTCTGCGCCACCAGCCACTCGGTCGCTTCGCGCAGGGTCTCGCTGGCTTCCCAGACCGGACCGGCCAAATCGGGCATTGTTGCCCGGGCGCGCTCGGCCTGATCTTCGATCTCGTCCAGAAGGTTCGATGCGGCCTCGCCCCCGTCCATCATCTTGCGTGCAACAAGGTCCATGGCCTGAATGCCGTCGGTGCCTTCATAAATCGCCGTGACGCGTACATCGCGCGAATACTGGGCCGCGCCGGTTTCTTCAATGAACCCCATGCCGCCATGCACCTGCACCCCGGTTTCTGCCACACGAATACCGGTGCGCGCGCCGAAGGACTTGGCGATTGGCGTCAGCAACGCCGCACGCGCAGCCCAATCGGCGTCGTCAGTTGCTTTCGCCATATCAATTGCGGTTGCGTTGGCCAGCAATATCGCGCGCGCCGCAAATATGTCAGCCCGCATATCCATGATCATGCGGCGCACGTCGGCGTGATCTATGATCGTACCCGAGGGCGTCCTGCCCTGTTTGCGGTCCATCGCATAGGCCAATGCGTGCTGATAAGCGCCTTCCGCAACGCCAACACCCTGACCGCCAACACCCAGACGCGCATTGTTCATCATGGTAAACATCGCAGCCATGCCACCGTGTTCCGCGCCGACGAGCCAGCCTTTGGCCCCGTCATATTGCATCACACAGGTGGGTGAGCCGTGCAGCCCCATTTTATGCTCAACCGAAACCACTTTCAGATCATTGGCCACGCCCGGATTGCCATCCGCATCCGGGATGTATTTCGGCACCAGGAACAACGAAATACCCTTTGTGCCGGGTACCCCATCGGGCAATCGCGCCAGAACCAGATGGCAAATATTCTCGGCAAAGTCGTTGTCGCCCCAGGAAATGAAAATCTTCTGCCCGGTTACCGAATATGTGCCGTCCCCGTTCGGTTCAGCCTTCGACGTCAGCGCACCCACATCCGATCCGGCCTGAGCCTCGGTCAGGTTCATGGTGGCCGACCATTCGCCAGAGATCATCTTAGGCAGATACAGCGCCTTCAATTCGTCGCTGGCGTGATGCTCCAACGCTTCAATCTGGCCCTGTGCCATCAGCGGTGCCAGTTGCAACGACAGGCACGAGGCGCTCATCATCTCGTTCACAGCAGTGGTGACAGTCATCGGCAGGCCCATACCGCCATGTTGAGGATCGGCGCTGATCCCGACCCAGCCACCTTCGGCAATCGCTTTCCAACCGCCAGCGTATCCCGGAGAGCTGCGCAGCACACCATTCTCAAGCCGCGCAGGCTCCAGATCACCGGCGCGTTGCAACGGGGCCAGTACCTCTTCGCACATCCTGCCAGCCTCAGACAGTATGGCGCTCACCACATCCGCGCTGGCATCCGCGAATGTTTTTGTGGCGGCGACCTGATCGAACCCGACCACATGGTCCAGCAGAAATTGATAATCAGAGATTGGGGCGCGGTAGGGCATGACAACTCTCGAACGTCTAGAGGATCAGAATACATCGGCGGGCTTGGAATCAAACGCAAGCGCCGGTAAGCGTGTTGGTCTGAACCGATTACGTACTCTTCCAAATTTTTCAGGCAACCAAAACGCGGCGTCACCAGATATGATCTCATCCGGCACTCAGGAATTGACGGCGAATCCCGACGGAATCGAACGGGCGGCGGACTTGCTGCGTCAGGGCCTTCTGGTCGCCCTGCCGACCGAGACAGTCTATGGACTGGGCGGCGATGCGCGCAATGGCCAGGCGGTCGCGTCGATTTACGAGGCCAAGGGTCGGCCCAGCTTCAACCCGCTGATCGCCCATGTCGCCTCGGTCAGTGCAGCGCAAAGGTTTGTGCAATGGTCAGATCAGGCCGAGCAATTGGCTCAAGCTTTCTGGCCCGGTCCACTAACACTTGTTCTGCCACTACGCGAAGGGCACGGAATATCCGCGCTTGTAACGGCGGGGTTGGACACGTTGGCGGTTCGCGTACCCGCGCATCCCACCGCACGAGCTTTGTTGGCTGCGTTTGATGGGCCGGTCGCTGCGCCTTCGGCAAATCCGTCAGGTCTGATCAGCCCCACAACAGCCGATCATGTATGGGCGGGCCTGGGTGGCAAGATCGCTGCAGTTTTAGATGCCGGACCGTGCGGCGTCGGGCTGGAATCCACCATCGTCGGACTGGCCGGAGAACCTACCTTGCTGCGTCCCGGCGGGGTCGCTCTGGAACAGATCGAACAGGAACTGGGGGTGCATCTGCACGTGCATCAGTCCGGTGATCTTCTGACTGCTCCGGGTCAGCTTCAATCGCATTACGCGCCGGATGCGCCGGTCCGCCTGAATGCCGCGTCGCGTCACGGCGAGGAGGTCTTGCTGGGCTTTGGACCGGTGGATTGTGATCTGAACCTGTCCGTGAACGCCAACCTGACCGAGGCCGCTGCAAACCTCTTTGCATCCCTGCATGAGCTGAACAAGTCCGGGCGACCGATTGCGGTTTCTCCGATTCCAGATGCCGGGCTTGGTGCGGCCATCAACGACCGATTGCGCCGCGCTGCAGCGCCACGTGACAGCTGATCAGGCGCGACCTGCACTGGCGGACAAAGTCAAAGGGTCCACGCCCAAAGTGGCCAAAGCGGCTTCCCATTTCTCATCATCGGGCACGTCAAAGACCAGCTTTGATGTTGCTTCGGTGGTCAGCCAGCCATTCATGGCGATTTCATCTTCCAGCTGCCCCGGACCCCAGCCGGAATAGCCCAGCGCCAACATCGAATTCAGTGGCCCTGTCCCCGAAGCAAGGTCTTCCAGAACATCCAGTGTGGCAGTCATGCTGAATTCTTCCGAAATCTGCATCGAATGAAGGTTAGCTTCATAGTCGGCGCTGTGCAGAACAAAGCCGCGCGACATTTCGACGGGACCCCCAAAATGAACCAATCGCTCGCCAACAACCGGAATACGACACGCGATGTCCAATTGGCTAAGCAAAGTCTTTATTCGCAGGTCCGAGGGTTTGTTGATGATCAGCCCCATCGCGCCGTCATCGCCATAGCTGCACATATAAACCACCGAATGGTCGAACCGCGGATCGCCCATACCGGGCATCGCAATCAACAGTTTTCCGGTCAGATCCATGGGCCGCCATCTCTTTCTCAATTACGTCAACAATGGCCCCGCCACCCCTGTGTTTGCAAGAGAACAACGGGTAATTCGACAGATTTCATTGCAGTGACCGGATCGTGACTTGGAATCCGGCCCCAGCCCGCGCATGTATGGTGTATGAAGATGTCGATCAAATCCACAGCCGCCGTTGCGTTTGCTTGCCTGACCCTATCCTCTCCTGCCACCGCGCAGAGTTTGGATGGAGTGGTGCAACTGGATGTTCTGGATGGCGGTCGAACCGCAAACGGCACCTATCTGAGCGCGTTGAAGCTGACCCTGAAGGACGGCTGGAAAACCTATTGGCGGGCGCCCGGTGATGCGGGCATCCCACCCCAGTTCGATTGGAAACGCTCAAGCAACGTTGGACATGTGGACATCACCTGGCCCGCGCCCGAGATTTTTGACCAGAATGGCTTGCAGTCGATCGGCTATGAAAACCAGCTGATCCTGCCGATTGAAATTACACCGCGAAACCCTGCGAAACCCGTCCGCCTGCAAGGTGAGATGGACCTGGGCGTTTGCAAGGACGTGTGCATCCCCGAACGTCTGGATTTTGACCACACGCTGGACGGTGATGCCGGTCGCAACCCCGCAATTGCTGCGGCTATGGCGCAACGCCCCTACTCAGCACAAGAAGCCCGGGTGAGCAAAGCCACCTGTAACCTAACTCCGACGCAGGACGGAATACAGATCGAGGCTCGGGTGACGATGCCCTCTGCAGGGGGGCGCGAAGTCGCTGTGATCGAGCCGGGAAATCCTGTTCTCTGGGCCTCGCAGCCGGTCTCACAGCGCGAAGGCGATACGTTGGTGGCACAATCCGAAATCGTAAACGCATCAGGCGCGCCGTTTGCGTTGGACCGGTCCGAGATTCGGATCACCGTTCTGGGTGCCAATCACGCGGTCGATATTCTGGGCTGCAGCGCGGGCTGAGCTTGTGACCCGAACTCCTAAGATCGGTGCCTTGGCAGTTGTTCTGCATCAGGATCAGGTTCTTCTGGTGCAACGCAGCAAACAGCCAGATGCCGGTTTGTGGGGCTTTCCGGGCGGCCATGTGGAATGGGGTGAAACCGTTCTGAAAGCCGCGCAACGTGAGTTGCAGGAGGAAACCTCGGTGATCGCAGAGCCGTTGCACTACCTGAAAAATCTGGACTTGCTGCGAAGCGATCCACAAGGTCAGGTCTTGTCTCATTATCTTCTGGTCGGTGTTGCCTGCCAGTATCTCTCAGGCACGCCCAAGGCCGGTGATGATGCGCTGGATGCACGTTGGTTTCCGATTGACCAGATACGCAAGGGCGACCTGCCGACGAGCGCACGGGTTGTCGATCTTATGGAATATGCTTTGTGCGCGGGTTAAACACCTGCTGACCGGCTGAGCCGCCCGTAGAGCAATCCGGACAACAATACGCTTAGTCCCAGAATCGGCACGGCCCCGGCCAGAAATGCGCCCAGCCCCAATTGCAAAGCTGCAATTCCTTCTGCACCGGGGTAAAGACCCTGCAACACTCCAAGCGGCGCGCCGGTGACAGCGGGCCAGACCATCGTCAAACCAAACCAAATCGCCAATACAGCGCCTGTGCTTATCAATGCCACCCGAACCACCCGATCTGGCGCGCGCGCGGCGCGGCGCATGGCGGTCATCGGACGCGCAAAATCGTTCAGGATCGCCAGCAGGGCAGGCACGAGGATCAGGACCAGCAACATCCCAAATCCTAGCCCATAGACCAGAGTGATCACGGTCGGCTTAAGGAACTGCGCCTGCTGCGATCCCTCATAAAGCAGCGGCGCAAGTCCAAGAACCGTGGTCAGCGTGGTCAGCATTACGGGCCGCAACCTGTCGGCTGTGCCCTCGACAATTGACGGCACCAGACCCCGGTCCTGCTGATACCCATCTATCGTTGTCACCAGAACAATCGAGTCGTTGATTATGATACCGGTCATTCCAAGCAATCCAACCACCGTGAACATGCTAAGCGGAACATCCCAGATGTAATGACCCCAGATCGCCCCAACGAGGCCAAAGGGGATGATCGCCATGACCACCAACGGCCTCGACCAACTTGCAAACACCCAGGCCAGAACAAGGTAGATTCCGGTCAGACACAGGATCAGCCCGGTGCGCGCTTCGGCCAGGAATTCGTTCTCCTGCTCGCTCAGACCCGACATACGCCATTCGACCTGACGTTCGGCGGCAATGTTGGGCAGGATTTCGTCCTGCATGATGCGTTCGATTTCAGCCGCACGCGCCGGGTCGTCCTCGGAAATATCACCTGTGACCGAAACCACCCTGAGGCCATTCTCGCGCCGGACGACGGAAAACCCGGTTTTGCGTTCGACGGAAACGATGTCAGCCAGCGGCACATAAACCCCATCAGGCGAACGCATAAGGGTGCGTTCAAGGAAGTCTGCAGTCAACTCGCCCTCAGGCAATTCAACCCGAATTTCAGTGCTGCGCGGGCCATCGGGGAAGGTGGCGGCCTCGATCCCGTTCAGGCGGTTGCGCAACGCGCGGCCCAGCGTTTCGATCCGAAAGCCCAGGGCCTGCCCCTGTGCCGTAAGATCCAGAATGAACTCTTCCTTGTCATAGGCCAGAGTGTCTTCCAGCGCCGAAACCTCGGGGAATTTCGACAATGCGGTCTTCAGATCTTCTGACGCCGCCTTCAGGACATTCACGTCAGAACCATAGAATTGTACGTCAATGGCGTCGCCGCCGGGGCCGGACCGCCAGCCCCGGAAAGTCAACACTTCGACATTCGGGTGCCGTGGAACGAAGTCCTGCAATTCGCCCACAAACTCAAAACTGGAATAGGGCCGCAGGTCGGCATCAATCAATTCGATCGAAATCCCGCCCAGCACGCTGCCGTCTTTGCCGTCTGCCGCCGCCAATCCACGGCCCGCGGTGCCCCCGACCTCGGCCAGAACAAATTCAATCGGATTCTGGCCATAGCGTTCTTCATAAATCTGGCCCAGCTCGTCGGTGGCGTCCTGCAAAATGCGCATCATTTCCAGCGTATCCGACCGAGTCGAGCCTTCGCGCATGATGAACCCGCCACTGACTGAGCTACGTTCAGGCGCGTTGAAAAATCGCCAGTTCACATCGCCACGGATGAACAACGCAACCTGACTGGCCAGAATAGCGATCATCAAAGCCACAACAACGTATCGCGCCCAGATTACCCAGGCGATCAACGGACGGAACAAGTGGTCCCGCACCCAGCGGAAGCCCCGGTTTACGACACGGTTCGGTAGATCGTACCAGTGTTCCTTGGCAGAATGCGCAATCGCGTGCGCCATATGGTTGGGCAGAATAAGAAAGCATTCAACCAGCGACGCAATAAGAACCGCAATCACCGTGAACGGAATATCGCGGATAAGCTCTCCGAACCGACCACCCACCAGGGTCAGACCAAAGAACGCAATCACCGTCGTGACGGTCGCCGCCAGAACTGGCATCGCCATCCTCCGGGCGGCACGTTCAGCGGCTACCACAGGCGGCTCGCCCAGACGACGGGCTCGGAAATCGGCGTGTTCGCCCACCACGATGGCATCATCCACCACGATACCGAGGGTAATGATCAGGCCAAACAGCGAGACCATGTTCAACGACAACCCACCAAGATACATCAGCGCAATGGCAGCCGACATGGCCACGGGAATACCCGCAGCAACCCAGAAGGCAATGCGGGCATTCAGGAACAGGAACAGCAGGCAGACCACGAGGCCCAATCCCATCAGCCCATTGTCGACAAGAATGTTCAGCCGGTCGGTGATGGCCTGGGCCCGGGTACGGATCAACTCGATCTTCACACCTTCGGGCACACTGGCCTGCATCTCGCGGGCGACATCTTCAACCGTGTGCTGGATTTCGATAGCATCGCCCTGGTTTGACCGGTCAACTTGGATCGACATAGCTGGATCATCGCCAACAAAATAGCTTCGTTGCCGTGTAACCCCTTCGACCCGAATCGTCGCGATATCGCCGACCTTCAGTTTCGATCCATCTGTATTTGTCCTTAGCGCAATACCTTCGATTTGCTCGGGTGTGCGTTTTTCTGTTCCCGCCCGTATACGCGCACCGGCGCCCTCCACTGCTCCGGCAGGATCGGTATTTACTTCGGACTCAATCGCCGCGGCGATATCTGCCATGGAGATGTCATTGATAATCAACTGCGCGGTCGTGACTTCAACGATGATCTGTGGTGCCGCAATGCCCCGGATGGTCGTACGGGTCACACCTGCAGCGAAAAGACGATTGATCAACTCGTCCGTCATCTTCGCCAATTGATTGGTATCAATGGGACCGCTGACGACAAGATCCGTTACGCGGTCACGCCAGGCACCGCGTTTGATTTCGGGCTCTTCTGACCCTTCCGGCAGGTCCGACACACCGTCTACGGCGGTTCTGACTTCCTCGACCGCGCGGGACATGTCCCAGTTTGGCTCGAACTCCAGCCTGACACGGGTCCAACCCGGATGGGAGCTAGCCTCGGTACTGGTCACCCCTTCAACGGCCAGCAGTGCAGGCTCCAGCAACTGTACAATGCCGGCATCCATGTCCTCCGGCCCGGCACCGTCCCACGAAACGGTGACATCCACGCGCTCCAAGACCACATCGGGAAAGAACTGCGCCCGCATGTTGGGAATGGCCGCCGCGCCCAGAACCAGCATGACCAACAACAGTAGATTGGCAACGGTCCGATGGCGCGTGAAGTAACTGAGAATGCCGCCCGCTGCGCCGGGTATCTCGCGCATCATGGCGCCTAGCCCCCGGCCTTGGTTTCAAGGCGACGCACCAACGAGGCCGGCACGCGCGCTTCCTGCAATTGGCCCAGAAGCTGTGATTTCTCGTCCTGCGGCATTGTCTCGCTGGCCTCGATCTGGGCCACCAGTGCGGCCCGCTTCGATGGGCTTAGCTCAACCATGTCTGGATCCGCCCCGGCTTCTACGCGCAACGGTCTTACGCGCACGCCGGACCCCAGCAGAGGCGTGCGTCCAATGACAACTTCGCGCCCCTCAAGCCCGTCACCCCGCAGCAAAACTTCATCCCCTTGCCTGCGGACCAACTGCACCGGCAGGCTTTCCAACCGGTCATCCGCGCCCAAGATCAGAACCGTGCCCGACGCATCCAGTGCAGACGATGGCAGGCGATAGACGTTTTCAACCGGCTGCTCTTGCACCGAAACAGTAACAAAATCGCCCGGCTTGAAGCCCGAAGCCGCTTGCAGGCGGGCATAGATCAACCGCCCGGTTTGCCCTTCTCCGGCAGAGCCGCTGTCGCGACTGATTTGACCGGCTGCGCTCAGATCAGCGCCGGTGACTTCCAACGACACTGTCACGGGTGCGTTGATCAGAAGATCATTTTCACCCAACAGTCGAACATATTGCGCCGTCGATACCCTGAAAGCCACCTCAAGCGCGTTGGGGTCGACCAGTTCGGCCAGCTTTTCATTGGCAGATACCAAACGCCCTTCCACCAAGGTAACATCGGTCAAAGTGCCGCTAAACCCAGCCCGAATTGTCATATCTTCAAGATCGCGTTCCGCCGCTTCCAATGTGATGACCGCACGAGCCTGCAAAGTCGTAGCCTGATCAACACGCGATTCCGCTTGCGCCAGCGCGATGCGGCGGGCCAGAACTGCCTGCTGCGCTGAAGTCGCTGCCAGCTCAGCTTCTTCCACGCTGGCAGCGGCACCAACCCCGCGGGATTGCAAGTCACGTTGGCGTTGCAACGCCCGTTCACGCAGGTCCGCCTGCGCCTCGGCTGATTTCAACTCGTCTTGCGCCAGTAGCAACGAGCGTTCGGCATCGCGTTCTTCAAACTGAGCATCCAAAAGATCGGATTTAGCCCGATCCAACGCGGATTGCGCATCCGCCGGGTCCAGTTCAACCAGCACCTCACCCACCGAGACGGTACCGCCATCCTCAAAGTCTTCGGCCAGCGCAACCACGCGCCCGCCCAGCGCCGCACGCAATTCCAATCTGCGACGACTTTGGACTTCTCCAAACGCTTCAAGATAGGGGGTGACGGTTTCCGCTTCAGCTTGAATAACCGACACTGCAAAAACCCTTTCGCGCGCGGGTGGCGCTGCGTCGTCACGCGTCAGAGCGTCCTGCACCGCGCCCACGATGATTTGTGTCGCAACAAACAGCAAAGCCAGCGTTAGAAACGCCAGAAAAATACCGACCAGACTTTGCCGCAAAAATCGCATCAATCAGTTACCCCGGTTGCATCAAGCTGCCGTTCCTAACATGTAGCTGGATCACGAATTATGCCAAGCCACAAAGCGGTTACACGGATTTGAACGTACGACCAGTCTACTTCCGTCGCAGGTGTTCGTCCAATCTGGGCATTATTTCCACAAAATTGCAGGGGCGATGGCGATAATCGAACTGTTTTTCGAGTATCCCGTCCCACGCATCCTTGCAGGCGCCCGGGCTGCCGGGCAGTGCGAACAGGTATGTACCACCGGCAACACCCCCCGTCGCACGTGACTGCACCGCCGAGGTGCCGATTTTCTCCTTCGAGATAAGTGTAAACACGGTGCCGAAAGCGTCGATCTCTTTTTCATAGACGTCCCGATGGGCCTCGACGGTCACATCGCGCCCAGTCAGACCTGTGCCCCCGGTCGAGATCACGACATCAATCTGATCGTCCGCCACCCAGGCGCGCAGTTGATCGGCAATCTGATCGCGTTCGTCGCGAACAATCTTGCGATCAGCGACCACATGCCCCGCCTTTTCAATCCGGTCCACCAGAGTTTGGCCCGAGCGATCTTCGTCCAGTGATCTGGTATCCGAGACTGTCAACACGGCAATTTTAACCGCGATGAACTTTTTGCTTTCGTCAATGCGTGACATCTTGCGTCAGGCCCTTTCCATGATGACAAGCCGAACCGCGAGGGCGGTAAAAATCCCACCCGTGATCCAGCCGATAATACCTGAGGCGCGCGGGTTGCCGATCAGAACTCTGCCAGCGCTTCCGGCGAAGACACCCGCCAAACCATTCACCAAAAACCCGCCAAACGCGATGATCAACCCAAAGATCAGGAACTGCAGCAGGACCGAGCCTGCAGTCGGGTCGACGAATTGAGGGATAAAGGCCAGGACAAACAGAATGACCTTGGGGTTGGTCAAGTTGACCAACATTCCGTCTCGAAACGCCATGCGGGTGGATCGCACAGGCGTGTCACCCACATATGCGCCGTTTCTAACAGCCCCCCACGCCAAATAAAGCAGATATGCCGCGCCGATCCAGCGGATCACTTCAAACAGCCAGGGCAGCGCCGATACCGCAGCCCCAAGTCCCAGACCAGCAAACAGGACATGAATCATGGTTCCTACAGACACCCCGGCACTTGCCGAGACTGAAGGCCATGCGCCCGACCGAAGACCCTGGCCGAAGCAGAACATCATATCGGCACCGGGCGTCAGGTTCAGTGCCAAGGCGGCTGGAATGAAAACCAGTAAAGTCTGAAGTTCGATCACGCAGACACCTCAAACCAATTCGGTTTCGGCCCAAGATTGGCCAATTGCGTTCGGCCTAGCGTTCCGCGATAGCCCCAACTTTCGTGTACGTGTCCAAAGACAGCATGACCTGGCTGAAGCCTCTCTATTGCGTCGCGCACAGCGGTCGACCCTACCGACAGACCTTGCGAGGTCTGATCCCCGTAGCCTTTGGGCGGAGAATGCACGATCAGGACGTCAGCCGCGTCGCATCGGTCGAGCATCTCGGTCGCCGCGCCTTCGGTCAAGTCACAGGACCAGTCGCCAAACGGCGTGGGCGGCACGCCGTAACCCAATCCAAACAGGCGAAGCCCGTCGAGTGTCATACCGGACCCGTGCAGGACATGGACACCTTCTGGGGCAGCGTCACTCAGTTCTTCTGAGCTTTCGGCATTTCCGGGGATCAGGACCAAGGGCGCTGCGATCCCCGAAAGCATCTGCATCGCCGAATTCAGACCCTGCCTCATGTTGCAATAGTCGCCTGCGCCAATGACCAGATCAGCCTCCGCACTGGCGGCCACCAAATCTGCGGCGCGGTTGCGCGCCATGTGAAGATCGGAAAAAGCCAGAACCTTCATGCGCCACCTCCAAGCCGCGCCTTGAGGTCCAGCAGATCAGCCCAAGCCTGCCGTTTCATCTGCGGCTGACGCAACAGGAAGGCCGGGTGGAACATTGGGATCACAGGCAGATCCATCGCCTGATCCCAATTGCCGCGCAAACGGGTGATACCTCGTTTTCCCAGCACCGCCTGACAGCTAATATTGCCCATCACCACCAGAACTTCGGGCTTGGCCAACGCCACATGGCGCTCAAGGAAAGGCTTCATCATCCCGATTTCCTCGGGCTTGGGATCGCGGTTCTGCGGAGGCCGCCATGGCAGTACGTTGGTGATGTAGACGTTCTCGCGACGGTCCAGATCGATCGCTGCCAGCATCCGATCCAGCAATTGACCGGCGCGACCGACAAAGGGCTTGCCTTCACGATCTTCATCGCGGCCAGGGGCTTCGCCGATGATCATCACCTTTGCGCCGGGGGTACCGTCGGCAAAAACCAATTGTCGTGCCCCGCGTTTAAGTTCGCAGTGATCAAAAGCCTCCATCACTATCCGCAACTGATCCAGAGACCCTGCCCCTTGCGCGGCAGCCTGCGCAACAGCAACCGGATCAACCTGTTTAGGTTTTGCCGGGGCCACAGAAGCTGCTTCTGCTTTCTTGGGTTTGGGCGTGGTGTCGGGCAAGGCATACCGATCCACGGGCGCATCCCCGATTGCCTCGGTCGCGCCCATTTCGATCTGCCATTCCAGCAGCGCCCGTGCAGAGTAATAGTCCAAGCCCGATTCCATACGGATAATTTACCTGCCTAAACGCTGAGGGAAAGCGAATAGGGCTTGATCGGTCGCTCTGTCGCGCCGACCATCAGCGCGCGATGCTCAGAATTCTGCGATTCCTCCTGCTCGGGTTTGTGGTGGCCCTTACCGGCGATCCGGCTTTGGCGACGTTTCACGACACACATGGGCAGTGCCGTGCCGGTCAGTTCAAATGCGGCAGCACCTGCTGTTCGGGCGGGCAAAGATGCAGCTTTGATGGTCACTGCATTCCACTGGGCGGAACCTATTGCGGTGGTGGGCGCAGCTGTGGCCCGTTCGAGCGCTGCGTGGCGGGCGGAACCAGATGCGCGCCCGCTGGTGCAGACAAATGCACATCTCGTCTGGATTGCCCCGGCAACAGCTTTTGCAACGGGCGCGGCGAATGCGAGCGGATCAAACCCGACCTGGACACAACACCGCCTAAAACTTGCGACGATGGCCGCACCTGCGCGCGTGGCTCGTCCTGCCTGCCCGGCGGGGGCTGTTCCCGCCCGGGGTGGTTCTTGTGCGAAGAAACCGGGTCGCAATGCCGCCCCGGCTTCAAATGTTCGGCCCATCAGGGCTGCGTGCCGATCAAGGCCATCGACTGCGGTTATGGCAAATGGTGCAAGCCGGGTGAACAATGCCTGCCCGAGGGCGGCTGCGAAAAACTGCCAGAGGGCACGGAACCTTAGGTTGCCTTGGGCCGCACAGCTTCCTATAAGCGGCCCGATTGTCAGACAGGAGCCCGCCCATGCGTTTCGCCCATCGTCACCTTCTTGGCATCGAGCATCTGTCCCAATCCGATATCACCGAAATTCTGGATCTGGCCGAGACCTATGTCGACATGAACCGCCAGTCGACCAAGCATTCGGACGTTCTGTCGGGGCTGACCCAGATCAACATGTTCTTTGAAAACTCGACCCGCACGCAAGCCAGTTTCGAACTGGCAGGCAAGCGCCTGGGTGCGGATGTGATGAACATGGCAATGCAGGCCAGCTCGATCAAAAAGGGTGAAACCCTGATCGACACGGCGATGACATTGAACGCAATGCATCCTGATTTGCTGGTGGTACGGCATCCGCATTCCGGCGCGGTCGATCTGCTGGCGCAAAAGGTCAATTGCGCTGTTCTGAACGCGGGCGACGGCAAGCATGAGCATCCCACACAGGCCCTGTTGGACGCCTTGACCATCCGACGCGCCAAGGGACGCCTGCACCGGCTGAATATTGCGATTTGCGGCGACGTGGCCCATTCCCGCGTCGCGCGATCAAACCTGATCCTGCTGGGCAAAATGGAAAACCGTATTCGCCTGATTGGCCCGCCGACACTGGTGCCCAACCAGTTTGCCGAGTTCGGGGCCGAGATCTATGGCGACATGAACGAGGGTCTAAAGGACGTCGATGTCGTCATGATGCTGCGTCTTCAGAAAGAGCGGATGGATGGCGGGTTCATCCCCTCGGAACGCGAATATTATCACCGCTATGGTCTGGATGCCGCAAAGCTGGCGCAAGCCAAGCCTGATGCCATTGTCATGCACCCCGGCCCGATGAACCGAGGCGTTGAGATCGACGGCACGCTGGCCGATGACATCAACCGGTCCGTCATTCAGGAACAGGTGGAAATGGGCGTCGCCGTTCGTATGGCCGCGATGGATCTGCTGGCACGCAACCTGCGCGAGGCCGCATGAGCGATCTGACCGTCGCCCCCCACGAACGCGGCGTCTTGCGCCTGTTCAGGCTGGACATGCGCCCGGAAGAGGCAAAGTTCCTGCGCGAACCGGGTGCCGCCGATCAGGTGCTTGGGGTGGACGGGCTGGACCCCGCGCAGATCGATATATTCCCGGTCTCCGATCTGGAAGACCTAGGGCTGTATGGCTATCTGACCGAAGGCTGCGGCGTGTCCGCAGATCAGTTGGATAAGGACGCTCTGTCCGCGATAGACGGCTGGGTTATAGTCTTGCGCAGCGCTGCGTTCCAAGGACGCCCGGCGATGTTGAAGCCAGACCCTCGTCTGCGGCTGATCGGCCTGTTCACAGAAGAGACCTCAAACTGGACCGGAGGGGTCATCGAAACCGAAAGCGCCAAGCCTTTTTCGGCACCGCAAGCCGCTCCAACGGATGACCAGCCCCGCCGTATCGGGTCAGCTATCCTGGCATTGGCCGCGCTTGTGGCCATCGGAGGCATCTTATGGCTGATTCTGTGATCTTCGCCCCGGATAAAGGGGCCTATTTCCGTACCAACGCATGGCTGGCCGCTTTTGGCATGGCCGGTGCCATGCTCGTTCTGTGGCTGATCGGAAATCCTTATATCTGGACCGGAGCACCCGCAGGTCTGGCCGCCATTGGCATCCGCGCCTGGTATCTGGCCTCGGAAGAGCTGGTCGCCAATTGGGAAATGTCGGACACGACCCTGACCGGACCTGGTCCACGCAAGGTGCCTCTGAATCAGATCCAAGCGGTCAACACCATGGGCAGCTTTGTTCAAGTCGTCACCAAAAGCGGCGATAAGCACCTGATCAAATATCAGGCCGACCCTGCCGCCACCAAAGCCACCATCGAAAGGGCCATACCATGAGCACCGTTCTCTTCACCAACGCTCGCCTGATCGACCCTGAGGCCGGTACGACCTCGACGGGCTGGCTTCAAGTGGCCGATGGCCGGATTGTTGCCCGAGGGGAAGGAAACGCGCCGGGTTCAGACGGGCAGATCATCGATTGCAACGGCAAGTGTCTGGCGCCGGGCATCATAGATATCGGTGTGAAAGTCTGCGAACCCGGTGAACGCCATAAGGAAAGCTATAAATCCGCTGGCCTGGCCGCTGCGGCCGGAGGGGTGACCACCATTGTCACCCGGCCAGACACCAGCCCTGCGATAGATACGCCGGAAACGCTGGAATTCATCACCCGCCGGGCGCAAGCCGATACTCCGGTCAATATGCTGCCGATGGCCGCCCTGACCAAGGGGCGCGAGGGGCGCGAGATGACCGAGATCGGGTTTTTGCAGGATGCGGGTGCCGTGGCCTTTACCGATTGCGATCACGTCATCACCAATACCAAGGTGTTTTCTCGCGCGCTGACTTATGCGAAGTCCTGCGGCGCGCTGGTGATTGCCCACCCGCAGGAACCGGGGCTCAGCGCAGGGGCGGCTGCGACCAGCGGCAAGTTCGCGGCCCTCCGCGGCTTGCCCGCCGTGTCGCCAATGGCCGAACGTATGGGTCTGGACCGTGACATCGCCCTGCTGGAAATGACCGGGGCCGCTTACCATGCTGATCAGATCACAACTGCCCGCGCCCTGCCCGCGCTGGAGCGCGCCAAGTGCAATGGACTGGACATCACTGCCGGCACGTCGATCCACCATCTGACCCTGAACGAGTTGGACGTGGCAGACTATCGCACCTTCTTCAAGGTCAAGCCGCCGCTGCGCTCCGAGGACGACAGGCAAGCGGCAATCGAGGCAGTTCGAACAGGGCTGATTGACATCATCAGTTCGATGCACACCCCACAGGACGAAGAAAGCAAGCGCCTGCCATTTGAAGAAGCGGCCTCGGGTGCAGTGGCATTGGAAACGCTGCTGCCCGCAGCACTTCGCTTGTATCACGCAGATCAACTGGACTTGCCGACACTGTTTAAGGCCTTGGCGCTCAACCCTGCAAAGCGGTTGGGACTGGACAGTGGTCGCCTGTCCAATGGCACCCCGGCAGATTTGGTTCTGTTCGACCCGGATGTGCCTTTTGTGCTTGATCGGTTCGCCCTAAAATCCAAATCGCAAAACACGCCATTTGACGGCCAGCGGATGCAAGGTAAGGTCCTTGCGACTTATGTAGCTGGCCAAGCAGTGTTTCGGAGACCCTGATGCCCATTATCGTAAATACGGCAGAAGACTTGTTCTTTTGGGCAGTGATTGGATACCTGTTTGGGTCCATTCCGTTTGGGCTGATCCTGGCCAAAGTCATGGGGCTGGGCAACCTGCGCGAAATTGGGTCGGGCAATATTGGGGCCACAAATGTTCTGCGCACCGGCAACAAGGCCGCTGCGGCCCTGACGCTGCTATTTGATGCTGCCAAGGGGGCGGCTGCCGTTCTGATCGCACGCGCCTATGCCGGAGAAGACGCGGCCCAGATCGCGGCGCTGATGGCGTTTTTGGGGCATTGCTTCCCGATGTGGCTGGGCTTCAAGGGCGGCAAAGGTGTGGCTACCTTTCTGGGGCTTTGGCTGGCGCTGGATTGGCGCGTTGGCGTGGCCTGCTGCCTGAGCTGGCTGGTTGCGGCGGCAATCTGGCGGATTTCTTCCGTCGGCGCACTTGCGGCAGCGGCGCTGTCGACCACCTGGGTGTTGGTGCTAACAAACGGTTCGACCTTTATACTGGGGATCATCCTGACGCTTATGATCTACTGGCGGCACAGTTCGAACGTGGCGCGGATCAAGGCCGGAACGGAACCGAAAATCGGGAAACCGTGACCGTCACCGACGCATTTTTGTCTGCGTTTCATGCTCTGCCAGAGGGCAGTTTCACCGGCACGTCGCACGGTCGAAGCTATGGTGTCGTGCGTCAACGCATGGCAGGCGGCAGATCACACAAGCTGGTGGCCCATGAACGTGGCGGTTCCGATTACATCAGCCTGAACCTGTACCAGACCCGCAACAGCGGCGCTTTGTTGCGGCCCTGCGAAATGCCCGCCAGCAAAGTCATCGCTTTTGTTCTGGATCTTGTGCCCGACGCAAACAGCTAACCCTGCAATTTTGAACAGAACATCTTTGCTGCTGCACATTCACAATTCATTGTTTTGAACGTGATCGCCCCGCTTCCCAGATCGCTGTCGTGACGGTCAATTACGGTCCGCACAGGACAACAACCGGGGCCCTCGCTCTCGCTTTGACGAGGCTCCATTCACGAAAGGTGAAGCAATGAACACTTTTAAATCTCTGATCGGCGGCGTCGCACTGTCCGTCGCGCTGGCAACTTCGACGCTGGCCGCAGGTGTGGAAATCAACGCAAGCTCGACTGGTCTGGCGATGCAGGGCTATGACCCGGTTGCCTACTTTACCGCCGGTGAAGCAACCAAAGGCGACTACCGCATCACCACCTTGCACAACGACGCGATGTACCGCTTCTCGTCGGAAGAAAACAAAGCTGCCTTTGAAGCCAACCCCGAAGCCTACCTGCCCGCATACGGCGGCTACTGTGCCTTCGGCGCAGCCATGGGCTTCAAGTTCGACGGCGACCCGAACCACTGGAAAATCGTCGACAACAAACTGTACCTGAACCTGTCGCAAGACATCCAGGAACGCTGGGAAGGCGACATCCCGGGTTTCATTGAAAGCGCAAGCGCGAACTGGGAAAACATCTCAGACAAGACCCCCGCGGAACTGCAAGAGCAATAATCCGCTGAAAATGTCAGGCGTGTCGGCGGCGGAGCGTTCCGCCGCCGCATGTCGTTTGAATATCCCTCTTCTCTTCCTATCTTTTTAGCACCAAACGCGCTCGGTCTTTTAAGAGCGTCAACGTTTCACCCAAGTTGAGACGTTGGGATACAAATTTGTATTCCACTTTCCGAATGTATATATATGAATGATCCGGCTTCCCGTCCGGATCGTATCCACCCTCATAAGTGGGCAATGCCTCACTGGAGCAGAGTGACAAGCGAAAGGAAATGAGATGACATTGAAGAAACTGGCTCTCATCACTACCGCAGCGACCGTTGTTGCAGGATCAGCCATGGCGCAATCCTCGGGCAACTGGACAGGGTTCTACGGCGGTCTGCAACTGGGCTATGTCGATGTGGACACCAGCGTGTCCGGGGTCGACGGAGATGGCGTGATCGGCGGTATTATCCTAGGTTACGACTATGATTTGGGCGACTGGGTCGTCGGTGGCGGGTTTGACTATGACTGGACGGACGTGGATTTGTCCAACGTTCCAGTCACAGTGGAAGATGTATGGCGTTTGAAAGCGCGGGCGGGCTATAAAGTGAACCCGCAGGGCCTGCTCTACGGAATTGCGGGCTACGCCGAAGCGGGAACAGACAACCTCGGAAGCGATGATGGTTGGTTTATTGGTGCTGGCTACGAACAGATCGTGGCGCCCAATGTGAGCATCGGTGGAGAACTGCTTTACCACGAGTTCAGCAACTTCAACGGAAGCGGCGTCGATGTTGATGCAACGACTCTGCAAATCCGGGCTTCCTATCGGTTCTGACGCATATCAAATAAGCAAGTTGGACCCGGCTTTTTTAAGCCGGGTCGCTCTTTAGATGTCCAATATCGTGCTGCCGGTTGTCTGTCGCGCTTCAAGCGCACGATGCGCGTCTGCCACCTGATCCAACCCAAAGCGTTGATCCACGTGGATTTTGACCTCTCCGCCTTCGACCTTTCCGAATAGCCTGCGGGCCATTGCCTGACACACCGTATGATCCGCGATATGCGTGAACAAGGTGGGGCGCGTGATCTTCAGTGATCCTTTCTGGCCCAGAACACCGATATTAAAGGGGGGCACAGGGCCTGAAGCATTGCCGAACGAAATCATCATGCCAAGCGGTTTCAAACAATCCAGCGAGCCTTCGAATGTGTCCGCCCCGACCGAGTCCATGACCACATCCACACCCTGGCCCTTGGTAATCTCGGCTACCCGCTCAGCAAAATTCTCGGTTCGGTAGTTGATGCAATGCGCAGCCCCGTTGAACCGGGCCAGACTGCATTTTTCATCCGTTCCTGCCGTCCCGATCAGTGTGATCCCTTCGGATTTCGCCCATTGGCAGGCGATCAACCCTACCCCACCGGCTGCTGCGTGAAACAGCACCGTATCCCCCCGTTTCAGCGGAGTGGTTCGGTGAAAAAGATATTCTACCGTCAATCCCTTCAACATCATCGCCGCGGCGGCGTCAAAGGAAATGCCATCCGGCAGTGGACAAACCTGTGCTGCCGGCATCACTCGGGCCTCGCAATACGCACCGGACGGGGCTGAAGCATACGCAGCCCGTTGTCCGGGCTGCAGGTGCGTTACACCTTCGCCAATAGCTTCAACGACACCTGCCGCCTCCATGCCCAGTGCATGAGGAAGCTCAAGGGGGTACAGGCCAGTACGTTGATAAACATCGATAAAGTTCAAACCACAGGCTTCGTGGCGAATGCGGATTTCCCCCGGTCCAGGCTCACCTACTGCCCTGTCTTCGATCCGCAAAACTTCGGGGCCGCCAAACTCGTGAATCATGACCGTCTTTGCTGTTTGCTGCATACTGACCTCCTCTTGCCGGATTTCAAGCTAACATGACTTCGAAGCAGGGCAATCCGTCCGATGCCAGACTATTGATCGGGAATTGGAAAATCTGTGCTATACTAGGGTCAGGCGTTGCCGGCTGGTCCGGCCACGGGCAACGTGATGCCGGATCCGCCCCGCGGCGCAGTTTTCGCCAGGGAAGGGGAGGAAAATGGCCAAAACAATCGGAAACCCGATCAGCTGGACCGCCCGAAATCTCGGGGCGGCAGGTGATCATGTCTCGGAAAGCGTCTCGCGCCTGGGCAGCGCGGACACCAAAGAGCTGCCAATGGTGCAAACCTTGACGCTGCAAGACCTGCGCGCCTGTCTGCGCGCGGGCTATGACGACTTTCTCGAAACACGGGCGGATGCCGTGTTCATCGTGTTGATCTACCCGATCGCAGGGCTCTTGATGTTCGGCTTTGCTTTGAACATGAATCTGGTGCCGCTTCTGGCTCCACTTGTCGCCGGCTTTGCCTTGATCGGGCCAGTCGCCGCCGTGGGGCTTTATGAGATTAGCCGCAAGCGTGAACAGGGCAGCGCAGTGCATTGGTTGGATGCGTTCGGTGTCTTCAGATCACCGTCCTTCGGTGCAATTCTGGTACTTGGCTTCTACCTCGTCATGCTGCTTTTGGTCTGGCTGATGGTCGCACAAGCCATTCATACTAATACAATGGGCCCTGAAGTACCCGCATCCCTTAGTGCATTTGCCACACAGGTTCTCACCACTTCTGCGGGATGGACGATGATTGTCGCGGGAACCGCTGTTGGTTTTGTGTTCGCCTTGTGCGCATTGGCAGTCAGCGTTGTCAGCTTTCCATTGCTGCTGGACCGCAAGGTGGGGCTGCCAGTGGCGGTTGTGACATCGTTTCGTGTCTTGCGTGAGAACCCCGGCGTCATCCTGACATGGGGCTTCACCGTGGCGGCGCTGCTGTTTCTGGGCGCCTTGCCGATGCTATTGGGTCTGATCGTGGTAGTACCCGTTCTGGGCCACGCCACATGGCATCTATACCGCCGCGCGGTTGCGTGAAGGCGCGGGACAAGCCCGCGCATTTGACACTTAGTCCGCAACCTTGAGGACGATCTTGCCGATGTGGCCAGAGCTTTCCATGCGCGCATGGGCTGCCGCCGCCTCGGCCAGTTCAAATTCACTGTCCATAACTGGGGCAACTTTGCCAGCGTCGAGCAGAGGCCAAACGGCTTCGCGCAGATCCTGCGCAATTTGTGCCTTGGCCAAATCGCTCTGCGGGCGCAGGGTACTGCCAGTCAGGGTCAAACGTTTGACCATCATCATCGCAAAGTTCAGCTCGACCTTCGGACCTTGCAGGAAAGCGATCTGTACCAGACGTCCATCCTCGGCCAATGCTTTGACGTTGCGTGGGATGTAATCCCCACCCACCATATCAAGGATCAGGTTCGCCCCGCCCTCGGCCCGCATGGTGGCCACAAAATCTTCATCGCGATAGTTGATTGCCTTTTCCGCACCCAGCTTGACGCAAGCCTCACATTTCTCATCGGACCCAGCGGTCGCAAAGACACGTGCACCAAAAGCATTGGCCAGTTGGATTGCCGTTGTCCCGATCCCGCTGGAGCCGCCATGGACCAGAAACCGCTCACCCGCTTTCAGACCACCACGTGTGAACACGTTGGACCAGACGGTGAAAAAGGTTTCCGGCAGGCAAGCAGCCTCTTTCATTCCCATCCCTGCAGGGATCGGTAGGCAATGCGCGGCGGGCGTTGCCACGTATTCGGCATAACCCCCACCCGGCAACAACGCGCAAACCTTGTCGCCGACCGACAACCCCTCGACCCCCGCACCGACCGAGACCACTTCGCCCGACGCCTCAAGCCCTGGCAGGTCGCTGGCACCCGGAGGCGGATCATAGGCCCCTGCGCGCTGCAACGCATCAGGACGGTTCACACCGGCATAAGCTACTTTCAGCACAACTTGTCCGTTACCCGGCTCGGGAACAGGACGTTCAGTCAGTTGTAAAACATCAGGACCACCCGGTTTGGTGATCTCAACAGCGCGCATCATCTGGGTCATAGGCACCTCCTTTGCGCAATGCCTAGCAGGCATACGGGCCGGGGCCTAGCGCCAAGATGCGCTACTTTCGAGGGTTCAGCATCCCCGGAAGGTCAGCCCGCATTTTCATGGGTGCCTTCACTTGACCGGCCAACCAGTTTGGAACGGCCAAGAACGGTTTCAACACCGGATTGTCGCGTACCTGCGCCTTGAGCTTTTCAAACTCCATGACATTTGCGATCCGGCGGTCCAGGAATTCCCAGGTGCGCTGGTGATCGGGGCTGTCATCGCCCAGCCAAAACAGCAACGTCGACGAGTAAACCCCCGAAAGAGTGGCCCGTTTGGTATACCAGTTCACATCGTCCGAGGTATCGCCCAGCGCATCCCAGATCAGGTCGCAGGTTTGCCAAACCGCCTTGGCCCCATCCGCCGCATGGGTCGGCAGGGAAAACAGGGTCATGCCACGGCGCACTAACTCTTTGTCTTCGACAGCCTGCAACCGGAACCGAACCGCCGCAGCAATCTTGTCGCGGAATTTCAAGTCGCTCAGATCTTCGGATTTGATGCGATTCAGCATCGCCTGATCGCCGCGTGCATGATAGGCCAGCGCCAGATCAACCGCCCCGCGTGGACAAATCGCACGGGCCAGACCATCATCCAGGTCACAATCGGAAATAGTGGCGCGAAAACTGGTTTCCGACCAGCCGTCGAAGGGAACATGGATCAGCATCGCATCCAAAAGCTGCTGTTTTGCATCTTCATAAGTGGTCGTCATGGCAGTTCTCCGGTTGTCGGGACCAGTACTAGACAAGTTAGGGCGGCTTTGCTATACGGCCACTTCCTGCAATTTCCTTGCAACTCTATCTAGAAAGGTGGTGACAACCACATGCAGGTTAGTGTTCGCGACAATAACGTCGATCAGGCGCTTCGTGCCCTGAAGAAAAAGCTGCAGCGCGAAGGCGTGTTCCGTGAAATGAAGCTGAAGCAACATTTCGAGAAACCGTCCGAGAAAAAAGCGCGTGAGAAAGCTGAAGCGATTCGTCGTGCCCGTAAACTGGCACGCAAGAAAGCCCAGCGCGAAGGTCTGCTCTAAGACTTTCCTCATCCAGTTTTGGATGACACTATTTGACGACCCCCGAGGCCCCGCCCGGGGGTTTGTCGTTTCAGGGGCGGGTTTTTTCGCCGACTCGTGGTACTAGGTGTGCGACAAGCCGCCATTTCCCCACCAGCAACATTTTGCCCGGCATTTTGCAGCGCAGCGAATCCCGCTCTGGTAGCATTGCCCCGCCAGAATTCGCCTAATATTTCTGCGCCTCTATCTGACCTCAGCAAGCCGCTTGTAACTGGCGACGTCCAACCGGACGACACTTACAAACGGAGGCTACCATGTCGACTGCAAGTCAAATCGAGCAAGAAATGCTGGCGCTGATCAACGCCGAACGCACATCACGCGGGCTTACCCCGCTGCAACTTGAAACACAGCTGAACGACTCATCCGAAGATCACAGCAGCTGGATGCTGGACACAGACACGTTCAGCCATACAGGTCAGGGCGGTTCCAGCGCGACACAGCGTGTGCAGGATGCAGGTTTTGATCTGTCCGGCAGCTGGCGCACTGGCGAGAATATCGCCTGGCAATCAGAACGCGGCGAGCCCGGCATCAGTGATGACGTCGCGCAGTTGCACGAGAACCTGATGAACAGCCCGGGACATCGAGCAAACATCCTGAACCCTGATTTCGAATATATTGGCATCGGCATTGAAACAGGTGACATGCAAGGTTTCGACGCGGTGATGGTCACTCAGAATTTCGCCGCCACTGACAGCGCTGTGATGTTGGACAATGGCAACGCTCCGATTCCACCCGTGGACGATGTGGCGGACCCCCAAGACCCGGACGCCGAGACGCCTGACACCGATTTGACCGAACCCGAAGATCCGGTCACCAAAACGCCCGATACTGACGTGACTGAGCCCGAAGAACAGGACACTGAATCACCCGGCGTTGACGTGACTGAGCCCGAAGAACCGGGCACTGAATCACCCGGCGCTGACGTCGCAGAGCCAACCTCCGAGACACCTGTCGGAGAAGAACCCGACGGATGTTTCGACGTGGCAGCCTTCTTGGTCGAACTGGAAGTTTTCCTGGATAAAGTTCTGGCGCAGATTGATCAGTTCCACTTGGAAACGGACGACATGACGCCGCCGGACATGGCCGAGAATAACATCCAGGTTTCAGACACCGACGAGGTGGACATCGTTGAAGTCGATGACACGGCCCCGATCGATGCGCCTGATGACTCCTGTTTCGGGTTGGACGGCAACGATGACGCCGATATCTATGTGCTCAATTTTTATGGCACAGGCTGCATGATGGAAGCAGCCTGATAGTTCCTGAAATGCGGGGCGGCTGGCTCGCCCCGCATGGCGCTCTCAGTAAATCTTTGGCACGTACAATTCATCCGGCAAAACGCGACGCTCGTATTCCGGGTTATATCGGCGGTCAGGCAGATTGACTTTTTCCTGCGGCACATCCGTGTATGGAACTTTGGTCAAAAGATGCTCGATACAGTTCAGCCGCTCGCGCTTTTTGTCATTGCCTTCGACAATGTACCAAGGGGCTTCAGGAATGTTGGTCCGGAAGAGCATATCCTCTTTCGCCTTGGTATAAGATTCCCAACGGATGCGGGATTCCAGATCCATCGGCGACAGCTTCCACTGTTTCATCGGGTCGTGAATGCGCATGAGGAATCGCAATTGCTGTTCTTCATCCGTTATCGAGAACCAATATTTCAGCAGGATAATCCCTGAGCGAACCAGCATTCGTTCGAATTCGGGAACGTCCTGAAAGAACTGCTCAACTTGATCCTCGGACGCGAAACCCATCACCCGTTCGACGCCTGCGCGGTTGTACCATGACCGGTCGAACAACACGATCTCACCCGCAGCAGGCAAATGCGGCACGTAACGCTGGAAATACCACTGGCTCTGCTCGCGACGGCTGGGCGCGGGCAGAGCGACCACACGCGCGACACGTGGGTTCAGACGCTGGGTGATCCGTTTGATAACGCCCCCCTTGCCCGCGCTGTCACGACCTTCGAACAATATACAAACCTTGGCACCGGTGTGCTGAACCCAATCCTGCACTTTGATCAGTTCGGCCTGCAGACGCAGCAGGTTACGGAAATAGACCTTGCGGTCCAGCATGTCGGGGTGTTGTTCCCGATAAATCTTCCGCACTTCCATCGACAACATCGGCTCGCTGAACTCGATCTCAAAATCTTCGTCCAGCGTGTCTTCCAGTTCGGCTTCAAGCCAGTCTTTGGTGCCACCGTTGTTTTCGTAAGCCAAGGTCAGCTCCTTTTTTGTTATCGGGTTCGAACCATATCGGGCCTGTGTAAACGCCTGATGTCATCAGAAAAATTGATACAGAGGCACCAACGCCCAAATCTGCCGAAGCCTCTGAAATTTCAGACGGGCGCGGGTATATGGTCTTTCCTCTGAATGTGAACGCCCGGACCAAAGGATACAAGCGTAAGAATTGACGCAAGGCGGTATGGCAGAGTGCGCCTTCCTTTGAACGCTTGCATTGCCACGATTTTGTGCGGCAAGACGGTCTGGATTTACAGGGTCTAAAGCACGTGACGTTCTTTCTTTCTATTTTATCGGTAATTTGGCCGTGGTTCATCCTGATCGCAGCACAAGTGATGGCGCTTGCAGGCCGCGCTGCTATTGCGCTCTCCCTGCTGGCTCTATTTGTGAGTATTGCATCGACCACTGACCTGATGTCACCTTTGGTGATTGCCGCAGTGGTCCTTGGACTGGCCGGAGCCGCCTTTCTACCGCACCTGAAAGGCCGGATCGCGGTCGCCGGACACGCGCTTTTAATCCTGTGGTGTCTGGCCATGGGGGCGCACCTTCTGCCCGGTTTTCAGAACCTGAAAGTGCTGGATCAGGTGCAGGCTGGCGCCGGCAGCGCGAGCTTCACAATGTATCTGAATCTGGACAAGCCGATGGTCTTCTTCGCCGTTCTTCTGGCTTGGCCCGCCATTCTCCACAACGCGATTCCGACCAAAACTGGCGCTTTGATGGCAGGGCTGTTGCTTTTGCCCGGACTGTTTGTTTTGGGCTTGGCCTTGGATGCGATACAACCAGAATTTTCGATCCCGCCCTGGTGGCTGATCTTTGCCCTAACCAATCTGTTTCTGACCTGCCTGACCGAGGAAGCCTTTTTTCGCGGCTACCTGCAATCCGCGATCACGTCACGTCTGGGCGCCACTGGCGGAATGCTCGCGGCCAGCGTGCTGTTCGGGTTGGCTCATTTCGGTGGAGGTCCGGCGCTGGTGATCTTTGCCTCCATCCTGGGGCTGGCTTGCGGGCTGGGGTATTATGCAACCCAGAGGCTTTGGGTGCCGGTTGCGATGCATTTCGGGTTCAATCTGTTGCATCTGATAATGTTCACCTACCCTGGACCAGCCTGAAGATCAGACTGGCAGTGCAGTGGTTTTGAACACAGTGCGCAAAGCGAAAGAGCTTTGCATCTGCGCCACCCCGGGCAACCGCGACAGGTATTGCCGGTGAATACGCGCAAAATCCTCGGTGTTTTCTGCCACCACCTTCAGGATATAGTCGGCAGTTCCCGCCATCAGGTGGCATTCCAATACATCAGGGATACGCGCTACAGCCTTTTCAAACGAATCCAGAACCTCTTCGGCCTGGCCTTGCAGGGTAATCTCGACAAAGACGGTCGTCGGTACGTTCATCTTGCGAGCATCCAGCAACGCCACATAGTTGCGAATGAACCCTTCGACCTCGAGACGCTGAACGCGCCGGTGGCATGCGGAGGGGGACAGGTTGACCTGGTCAGACAGCTCCGAGTTCGACATCCGGCCATTTTTCTGCAGAGCAGCCAGAATCTTTCTATCAGTCGTGTCTAAGCCCATTCGCGCAATTCCTTTGCAACAATTTTACTATATACAGGAAATTCTTCCAAAGAAAATTCCCATGGCAGGTTTTCTTTCACAGAAATTGCAAGCCAAACTGCCCATAATTTAGGCAGCTTATGAACGGAGACCCCAATGAAAATCGGTTGCCCCAAGGAAATCAAACCCCAGGAATTTCGCGTCGGCATGACCCCCAACGCTGCTCAGGAAGCGGTCGCACGCGGTCACGAAGTACTGATCGAAAGCGGTGCAGGTATCGGCGCCGGTTTTGACAACGACGCCTACATTGCCGCAGGAGCGCGCATCATCGACACCGCAGAGGAAGTGTTTGCCACGGCTGACATGATCGTAAAGGTTAAGGAACCTCAGGCCGTTGAACGCAAGATGCTGCGCGAAGGCCAGTTGCTGTTCACTTACCTGCACCTGGCTCCCGACCCGGCTCAGACCCATGACCTGTTGGAGTCGGGCTGTACCGCAATCGCGTATGAGACCGTAACCGATGCAAATGGTGGCCTGCCTCTGCTGGCACCAATGTCCGAAGTTGCGGGCCGTCTGGCACCTCAGGTCGGTTCGTGGACCCTGCAGAAGGCCAATGGCGGCCGCGGCGTCCTGATGGGCGGCGTACCCGGTGTGGGCCCTGCCAAAGTCATCGTGATCGGTGGCGGCGTTGTTGGTACGCACGCAGCCAAGATCGCAGCCGGCATGGGTGCTGACGTCACCGTCCTGGACCGCTCGCTGCCGCGCTTGCGTTATCTGGACGACGTGTTTGGCGGACATTTCAAGAATCAGTATTCGACCGCCGGTGCCACCGCCGAGTTGATTCAGGAAGCCGACATGGTGATCGGTGCGGTTCTGATCCCCGGCGCAGCAGCTCCGAAACTGATCTCGCGCGAACAGTTGTCAACCATGAAGCCCGGCGCGGCTCTGGTAGACGTCGCAATTGACCAGGGCGGCTGTTTCGAAACGTCCAAAGCCACCACGCATGCCGATCCGGTGTACGAAGTTGACGGCATCATGCACTACTGCGTCGCCAACATGCCCGGTGCGGTTGCTCGCACATCCACCATTGCACTGGGCAACGCGACCATGCCGTTCATGCTGTCGCTGGCAAGCAAGGGCTGGAAGCAGGCTTGCAAAGACGACGCGCACCTGTTGGCTGGTCTGAACGTTCACGCCGGCAAGCTGACTTACGAAGCGGTTGGCACTGCCCTAAACCTTGACGTTGTCGACCCGACAACGCTGCTCAACTAAGAACGCTCCTGCCTCTGACCGCGCCTCTTCTCCCAGGGCGCCTTTCAGACGAGAGCAAAGCGTCGCGCCATATGCGCGGCGCTTTTTTGATTCACCGCAACTCACAAAAAAAGCACCGCGCCAATGCGCGGTGCCTGCCTCAAAGGAACGAAAGTATCCCAGCGCCCAATCGACGGGCGGAAGCCCTCAGCCTTGTTTCTGGATCTCCACCGCGTGGGGATAGGGAATCGAGATGCCTTTGTCGTCAAAGGCTTCCTTGATCGCTTTGGTCAGCTCGAATTTCGCATCCCAATAGTCGGCGGCATCGCACCAAAGGCGTGCCGTCAGATCGACCGAACTGTCGCCCAGGTTCGTGACTTTGACCCATGGTTCAGGATCACTGTGAATACGGCTGTCAGCTTTGGCCACATCCAGAATGATCTGCATCGCTTTGTCAGCGCTGTCGCCATAGTCGATACCGAACACCAGATCGACACGCCGTGTGTCATGGGCAGAGTAATTGGTGATGATCGAACCCCAGGACTGACCGTTCGGTACGATGATCTGCACATTGTCTGGTGTCACTAGCTCGGTGGTAAAGAGGTTCAGGTCCTTCACCGTCCCCGCCGTGCCACCGATATCCACATACTGGCCCAGCTTGTAGGGTCGGAACACCACCAGCATAACGCCAGCCGCCAAATCGCTGAGCGTCCCTTGCAGCGCCAGACCGATGGCCAGCGACGCAGCACCCAGAATGGCGACGATACTGGTGGCCTGAATTCCGAATATGCCCAAGACGGCAACCAGAACCATGGCCAGAATGGCCCATTTGACAAGGCTCGCCATAAAGTTCCCGAGTGTGGGATCGATATGTGGAGTGGAATTGATCCGACGCCGCACCATGCCTCCGACTGCCCCAGCCACAATCCAGCCCAGAACCAGAACGACAAGCGCCTTGACCGCATTCATGATCAGCGGGGCGTACTCGCCCACCTGTGTTACGACCTCATCCACGCGCATCTCCTTTCAACAGCAAGAAACCCGCGAGGTTTTCGCGGGGGGTCACCGGATTGTGAGCTAAGATTGCGTTTCGGTCTAGGTGCGAGTTTCGCCGGATTTCCCCGTTGTTCGTCAAAAAACACGGCCTGACCGGAGATGCACAGGGCAAAGGGCTTACATGACGGCGGATTGGCCCCTAGCTTTCAACAGATATTCAAACAGGAGCCCCCAATGGCGGACAACACAGCTCATCCGATTATGGCCCGCTGGCCTGCCCAATCCCCGGACAAGATCCAACTCTACTCCTATCCGACACCAAACGGCGTCAAAGCATCGATCATGCTTGAGGAAACCGGCCTGCCTTATGAGGCTCATCTGGTAACGCTCGCGGATGCAGATGTCAAAAGCCCCGAGTTTCTATCGCTGAATCCGAACAACAAAATCCCTGCCATTATTGACCCCAACGGCCCGGACGGTGAACCGCTTGCCCTGTTCGAAAGCGGTGCGATCCTGCTGTATCTAGCTGAGAAGTCAGGAAAGTTGCTGGGACAAAGCGCCTCTGACAAGCACCGTATCACCCAATGGCTGATGTTTCAGATGGGCGGCGTTGGGCCAATGTTCGGTCAGCTTGGCTTTTTTTACAAATTCGCAGGCAGCGAGATCGAAGATCCACGCCCACGCGAACGCTATTTCAACGAAGCCAAGCGCCTTTTAAACGTTGTTAACACCCAGTTGGAGGGGCAGGACTGGATCGCTGGCGAGTTTTCCGTCGCAGACATCGCCCTTGCCCCGTGGCTGAATGCGTTGGATTTCTACGGCGCAAAAGACGTTGTCGGCTGGGACGACCACGTCAATGTCGTCGCCTATGTCGACCGATTTATGCAGCGCCCGGCAGTGCAACGCGGCAAAAACATACCTGCGCGCGGTTAAATGGCTTGGCAGATGAAAGGGTGCCTTGGCCGGCACCCTTCTCGCATTGCTCAGCCCGGCAAAGCGCCGATGAGAACATAGCGCAGGATTTCAACGACCTGAGCAGGTTCTTCAGCAACGGCCAGCGCGGCAGCATCAACTTCTTTCAGCGCGTGTTGATGATCAGGGCCGTGCAGCACGATGATCGACTTGCCAAGCGCCGCCGCATAACCTGCGTCAAAGGCGGCGTTCCACTGTTTGTACTTGTCGCCGAAGCGGACAACCACCACGTCCGCATCCGCAATCCCCTTGCGTGTGCGGATCGCATTGACCATCGCGCCCTTGTGGTCATGCCAATACTTGTTCGGCTCGGCCCCTAGAATGGCCACACCGCAATCGTCGCTGGCGGCATGATCGGTCACAGGGCTATTGAATGTCATATCCAACCCTTGCGCGCCCTCAATGATCTGTTCCCGCCAGTCGGTGTGAATTTCGCCCGAGAGGTAAACGTTCAGCATCTTTAGTCCTCCGCAAACGCAGAAAAGGCGTCGTCGGCCCCTTCATCTTTTTAAGAATACTATCGCCGATGGCGATCCTGAGTTACCCGCGCAGGACGCCACCGGTCGCCTTCGTGACTTTGGCGATGATCTTTTCGGCCACCGCCTCGATGTCTTTTTCTTTCAGCGTCGTGTCCGTCGGTTGCAACCGCACAGTGATGGCCAGAGATTTCTTACCTTCACCCAAGCTGCCACCGATGAATTCGTCAAAGACACGTACATCCTCGATCAGCGCCTTGTCAGCACCCGCTGCAGCATTCACCAACGTCAGCGCCTCGACGCCTTCATCGACGACAAAGGCAAAGTCACGTTCGACCGCTTGCAGATCTCGCAGCTCCAAAGCGGCACGGGTGGCACCTGATTTGCGGGGCAGAGGCACCTCGTCAGGCCAGATGGTAAACGCCATCGCTGGGCCCTTGATGTCCATCGCCTGCAACACACGCGGGTGCAATTCACCGAACACACCCAGCACCTTTTTCGGACCCAAACAAATCTTGCCGTGACGCCCCGGATGCCACCAGGCATCCCCGTCGCGCAGGATCTGTACCTTCGCCGGTGCACCGATGGCAGCCAGTATAGCCTCAGCATCTGCCTTGGCGTCAAACACGTCCACCGGCCGCGAAGCACCGTGCACATCCTTGGGGCCGGAGCGCCCAACCAGCAAGCCGGTGATCTGGGTTTTCTGGTCGCCGGGTTCACCGTCATGGAACACCGGGCCAACCTCGAACAGAGCCACGTCTGCATAGCCGCGTGCCTGATTGCGGGCAGCGGCCTGCAACAGACCCGGCAGCAAATCCGGGCGCATGTGGCTCATCTCGGAAGAGATTGGGTTTTCCAGTTGGGTTGCATCGTCGCCACCACCGAACAGCGCTGCGGACGCCTGATCGATGAAGGTGTAAGACACGCATTCATTGTAGCCCAGCGCCGCGCAGGTGCGGCGCGCCATGGACTGGCGGCGCTGCGTCGGTGTCATAACCGCCTTCGGGATTCCATCCGTCACACGTGGCAGCGGTTTGCCCTGCAACTTGGTCAGCGACGCAATCCGCGCGACCTCTTCCACCAGATCGGCCTCGCCCAGAACGTCTGGTCGCCAGCTTGGCACATGAGCCATCTCACCCTCAAGGCGGAAACCAAGGCGGGTCAGGGTCTGACGCTGTTCGCTTTCCGGAATATCCATACCGACCAGAGACTGCACCCGTGCCGCGTCCAACTTGTAAGCCCGCCCGTGGTTCGGGGCCTTGCCCGCTTCGACCACGTTGGAGGCTTCGCCGCCGCAGATATCCAGGATCATCTGGGTTGCGTGTTCCAACCCTTCACGGGTGTAATCTGGATCAACACCGCGCTCGAACCGGTACCGCGCGTCCGAATTGATCTTGAGCGCGCGACCCGTAAGGGCAATCTGCACATGATCCCAAAACGCGCTTTCGAGGAAGACGTTAACCGTCTCTTCGGTGCAGCCTGTTTCCTCGCCCCCCATGATCCCGGCAATCGATTCCGGGCCTTTGTCGTCCGAAATCACCATCATGCCTGGCTGTAGGGTGTATTCTTTCTCATCCAGCGCCACCAGTGTCTCGCCACCTTTGGCGCGATGCACCCGCAGGTTGCCTTGCACTTTATCCGCATCAAACACGTGCAGCGGGCGGTTGTGGTCGAAGGTCATATAGTTGGTGATGTCCACCAAGGCCGAGATTGGGCGCAGACCGATGGCTTTCAACTGATCCTGCAGCCACTGTGGGCTGGGGCCGTTCTTGACACCGCGGATCAAACGCCCGGTGAAATGCGGTGCGCCGTCCAAAGTGTCTTCGTCAATGCTCACCTTGATCGGGCACTCGAAATCCCCGGGAACCGGCGCATAGTCACGCTGTTTCAGCGTACCGATACCGCGCGCGGCCAGATCACGCGCGATCCCCTCAACGCCCAGCGCATCGGGCCGGTTCGGCGTAATCGCAATCTCGATCATCGGGTCGACCTTCGACGGATCGTTCTCGGCCAGCCAGTCGACAAATTTGTCGCCAACTTCACCCGAGGGTAGCTCAATGATGCCGTCATGCTCCTCCGACAGCTCCAGCTCACGTTCCGAGGCCATCATGCCAAAGCTTTCGACGCCCCGGATCTTGCCGACGCTGATGGTGATATCCAGACCGGGGATGTACATGCCCGGCTTGCAAACCACGACGGTGATGCCTTCACGCGCGTTCGGGGCCCCGCAGATGATTTGCAGATCACCCTCATCTGTTTCAACCGTGCAGACCCGCAGCTTGTCAGCGTCCGGGTGTTTCTCGGCATGTTTGACATGGCCCAGCGTAAAGCCTGCCAACCGGTCCGCCGGGTTCACGATCTCTTCGACCTCGAGGCCAAGGTCGGTCAGCGCCTCGGCGATCTCATCAACCGAAGCGTCAGTGTCGAGGTGGTCTTTCAGCCAGGACAGAGTGAATTTCATTGCACGGGGCCTTTTTTGGCAGATATCCAGTCGGCACAGGCAATGGCAAAGAATGGACCAAGGTGCAAGCGCTGTGCGTCATGGATAGGTTGGGGTGCGGCCCAAAAGCTCGTCCAATTGACGCCCGATCCAGCCATGCGGGATGAAATGCCCGCCCGGATGGGTGTCCAGCACCACCTGCCCCTGTGCGCAATCGGTCCATTCCACGCGGCTGAGCGTCAGGATCGGCACTACGCTCCAATCACCGCGCGGGGTTGCTCCGTTGCAATTGTACTTTTCACGCCACAGCGAGACCGGATAGGTCGTGTCGCCATTCGCGCCATAAGGAAAATCCATCACCGTATCGCTGAGGCCATGCACATGCCGCGCCTCACGCGGGCCTTCGGGGCAGTTTTCTGTCTGGCGAATGCTGCCCGCAACGGCCAGCAAAGCGGCGATGTCGTTGCCTGACTGGCACACATAGCGCCACGCCATCGCGCCGCCGAAGGAATAGCCCGAGACATAGATGCGGTCGGGTTCAATCGGATAGCGCTTGGCCACGTCCTCCAGCACCCGGTCGGCAAAAGGCACATCGCCAGTGTCCGAGGTCCAGAAATTCCAGCTTTTGCCCAGCCCGTTCGGGGCCACCAGCAGCACGCCCCGCAGCTTGGTCGCTCCGGCAATGCGCTCATGGTTCACGACCACGGTCCCCTGCCGCGCCCAGCCGTGGAAATGCAGCAACACAGGCAGAGGCGTTTCGCCGTCCCATCCTTCGGGTTCCAGCACATGGTACGAGCGGTCGCCGACCTCACAGGCCGTATCGCCGTGGCAGTCGGTGTTCCATGGTCCCATGGCGAAGGCGGGTGAGGCGGTCAGCAACAGAAGGCAAAGCAGTCGATAAATCATGCGCCTGACCCTAGCCAGCCAGAGCGCCAAGTCACGTCACAACCCCGTGGGAACCTGTAACAAGCAGTGGTGTCGCCAGACCGCGGGATGGCGATCCTTGATTGGTGGTGGGTAGTTTATGGAGGCCAAATCCGCGCGCTGTTCGAACGTCGCGCTGGCGGAGACAAATCGCCAGCCCGTGCGGGCGGTGTCGCCCATTGGGCTTGAACCAATGGCGCAGCAATGAACGACCGATAGCGCGGCGGCCTATCGGCCTTTGCTCCGCGCGAGGCAGAACCTCAACTACTTAGCTAAGTTCAAGAATTTTAAGCACCCACGCAACCAACACCGCTGTAACAACGGAAACAAGAACCGTGGGGATGTTGCACAAAATGTTACCGAACCATTTTTTCCACAATGGCTGAGACAGTCTCTCAAGCTCATCAAAACCCTTACTATTCAAACGCAAGCGAAATTCATCAGGCTCATCCGGAGTGAGATAAGACGACGTCGCACTCGATTCATATTTTTCTTCGAAGAGACCTTCGTCCATTAAGAACGAAATCTGAAAAAGCTCATCGCGAGACCAGTCAGGAGAATCCTCAAAGGGGTTTCCATGCTCATCTGACCAAGCTCGCTTTAGTCGGAGCCACTGGTTTGGCGATTGTTCAAATCGCTGTAGTATCGCCTTCCGAACACGTCGGTCTTTGCTCACCGCGACAAACCACCATGCAGGTTCGGCATATCCAACGCCGCAAACCCATAGTGCCGCAGCCAACGCAGGTCGGAATCAAAGAACGCCCGCAGGTCCGGAATACCGTATTTCAGCATCGCCAGGCGGTCGATCCCGATACCAAAGGCAAAGCCTTGATAGACCTCAGGATCAATCCCACCGGCGGCGATCACCTTGGGGTGGACCATGCCGGAGCCGAGGATCTCCATCCAGTCGTCGCCCTCGCCGATCTTCAGCTGACCGTTATCCCAGGAACAGCGGATATCGACCTCGGCCGACGGCTCGGTGAAGGGGAAGTGCGAGGCGCGGAAGCGCAGCTCGACGTCGTCGACCTCGAAAAACGCTTTCACGAACTCTTCCAGAACCCATTTCAGGTTCGCCATCGAGATGTCTTTATCAATCGCCAACCCCTCGACCTGATGGAACATCGGCGTGTGGGTCTGGTCATAGTCGGCGCGGTAGACGCCGCCCGGACAGATCACGCGGATCGGCGCGCCCTGTTTCTCCATCGACCGGATCTGCACCGGAGACGTATGGGTGCGCAGCACATGCGGCGGGCGATTGTCGCCCTCGGCGCGGTGCATGTAGAACGTATCCATCTCGGCCCGCGCGGGGTGATGGCCGGGAATGTTCAGGGCGTCGAAATTGTACCAGTCGGTTTCGATCCGCGGCCCTTCGGCCACCGAGAAGCCCAGTTCGGCAAAGATCGCGGTCAGTTCCTCGGTCGCCTGGCTGATCGGGTGGATCGAGCCCTGACGGCGCGCGCGGGTCGGCAGGGTGACGTCCAGCCATTCGGTGCGCAGACGTTCATCCAGCGCGGCATCGGCCAACGCGGCCTTTTTTGCAGAGAGCGCCGAGTTGATCTCATCCTTCAGGGCGTTCAGCGCGGGGCCTGCAACCTGACGTTCCTCGGGCGTCATCTTGCCCAGCTCGCGCATCTTCAACGCGACCTCGCCTTTTTTACCGACAGCCGCGACGCGGATCGCCTCAAGCGCGTTTTCGTCGCCTGCTTCGGCGATTTGGCCCAGATATTTTGCCTTAAGATCGTCCATGACGGCCCTCTGAATTTTGTCGAGAACCTGCTATCGGCCCCGCCCCGCGAATGCAAGCGGGACGGTGCGGATCAATAGCTGTATTCCGGGAAAATCCGGGTCAGGTCGCCATTCCAGTCGCCATTGTAGTGATCCAGCAACTCATCTGCCGGAACCTTACCAGTGTCGATGCTTTCCTTGAGCGCGTTCAGGAAATGTGTCTCATCCGGGACCAGCCCCCCAGCACCGGCGCGCGCGCGGGCCTTCAACCCGGCCTCAGAGATCGCAACAACCTCGCGCGCCAGATCGTGCATTTTGATGTCACCGACCTGCGCCTGAAGGCCATTGACTGCAGCTTGCACGCGCAGTTCCTCGCGCGTTTCCGCATCCCAGCCCTTGACCAAATCCCACGCCGCGTCCAGCGCGCCCTGATCGTAAGTCAAACCAACCCAGAAGGCGGGCAGCGCACACAAGCGACGCCACGGGCCACCATCCGCCCCGCGCATCTCCATGTATTTCTTGATCCGTGCTTCGGGGAAGGCCGTGGTCAGGTGATCGGCCCAATCGCTGAGGGTCGGTGTTTCACCCGGCAGAGCAGGCAATTCCCCTTTGAGGAAGTCGCGGAACGACATACCTAGCGCGTTGATATACTGGCCGTCGCGATAGACAAAATACATCGGTACATCCAGCGCATATTGTACGTACCGTTCGAACCCAAAGCCGTCTTCGAACACAAAAGGCAGCATACCCGTCCGGGCGTCGTCCAGATGCCGCCAGATATGGCTGCGCCAGCTTTTCTGGCCATTGGGCTTGCCTTCAAAGAAAGGCGAATTGGCAAACAAGGCGGTCGCCACAGGTTGCAGCGCAAGTGCAACGCGCAGTTTCTGCACCATGTCGGCCTCGGACCCGAAGTCGATATTGACCTGAACCGTGCAAGTGCGCCGCATCATGGCGCGGCCCATGGTGCCGACCTTTTCCATATAGTCGTTCATCAACCGATAACGCCCTTTCGGCATCAACGGCATTTCCTCGTGGGTCCATATCGGGGCCGCGCCCAGACCAATGAAACCAACGCCGATCTCGTCGGCGATGTCCTTCACCTCACGCAGGTGGGTGTTTACCTCATCGCAGGTCTCGTGGATCGTCTCAAGCGGGGCACCGGAAAGCTCCAGCGCGCCACCGGGTTCCAGGCTGACATTTGCACCGTCTTTTTCAAGACCGATCAGCTTGTCGCCTTCGCGCACTTCGCCCCAGCCATGGCGATCCCGCAGACCTTCCAGCACGGCCACAATCGAGCGTTTGCCTTCAAACGGCAGCGGCTTCAGCGTATCTTTGCAATAGCCGAACTTTTCGTGCTCGGTGCCGATGCGCCAGTCTTCTTTGGGTTTGCAGCCTGATTCCAGATATTCGGCCAGTTGCTCATGGCGTTCGATCGGACCGCCGCCGGACTGAGGGATGGACATGAACCGTGCTCCGATCCTGATGTGTCTGTTTTGAAGGTCAGTCGTGGTCGTAAATGGCGCCAGTGTCAATGCAACCGCAAATGTGCCGGGCGCGATGGGGTGCGTTCCCAGATGACGACGGGATGTCGTGATTTACCGTTGAGTTCCGACAGCATCTGTTCGGTTTTCAGCCCAGGCAGGCTAGAGAACACATCAAACAAAGCCTCTGCCCCTTCTGCATTCACAGGAATGTGAAGCGCCGGTTGTCCCGACTGATCCAAAACCCAATGCGCCGGGCTTGAGGTCGGGTCGAGCGCAAGCCGTTCAATCTCGCGAGTCGCCACGATGCCGCCATCCAAAGGACCCAGATAGGTGATCTGACCTTCATCCACGGTCACCACACCCTGCCCACCTGCGCCGGTTCTGAATCGGGCGCGTTGTATGCCAATGACCGCCAATGCCACAGACACCAAGATCAGGAACCAGCCCAACCATGCCAACAACCCACCCGGCCCGCTGACCCAGCTGAGGCCGAGGATTAGGACAAAGAAAGCAACCAAAACTTCGCGCCAGCGCCACAGCGCCAGTTTTGCCTCGGGTCGGATGAAACTCATCTGTACTCTCCAACAGAAACGCCCGAATACGGTGCCTGTATTGCTTCAAACTGCATGGACGTGAAATCGTGCACCAGTTGACGATTTTCAATCCCACCCGCATCGGCCAACTGCGTCTGCCACAACTTTCCGTTTTCCGCCCATTGCAACAAGTCGCCAAAACGGTCCGCCCATTCCCATCCTGAGCAACATATTGCCGGCCCGTCGTGAGGTGGCAACAAGGCATACTGACTGGAAATATGTGCGCGGTTATTTTCTCCAATCGTGAATGTTTGCCTCAGACTCCAGTTTTCGACCAGGTCCAGCCTCAGTTCTATTTCATACTTTTCGCCGCCCGCACGGACCCAACCCCTTTGCTGCAGGCGAGATGAGACGAGATCTCCCATGTGAAAACCGTCGGTCGAATTTGGGAAGCTGTCGGCCTCGGCTGCTCTCAGGCCGTCGGGCAGGTCTTCAGGAGGCGTTGCGCCGTTCAGCCAAAGCCTGCCGTCCGCAGTGAAAGCGCCACCGCCGAACCAGCTGTCGGATTGGGGCCAGTACGCGATCGCCGTAAGCCAGGGCGCTTTGGAAACGGCCGTCCAGCAGCGACCACCTTTGCACGCGAAATAGACCAGATGTCGGCCTGACGGGGAAAGATCGCATCTGTGTTCGTGGATTCGGGCCCCAAGCCATTGCCCAAGCCTTACAGTGCCGACGCTGCGGTCCCACATCAATACAGCAACTTGGTCGGTCGGACCTCGACGCAAAACAATTGCTTGATCTGACCCCAAAGCCGTTAAAACGTGCAGCCGGGGCGGTGGTGTCACGCCCAATCCCCCAGTGCCTGCTGCCACATCGTCAACGCCGCCACAGCCGCCGTATCCGCCCGCAGGATGCGCGGGCCAAGGCTGACCACATGCGCATATGGCAGAGCTGACAGTCGGGCGCGTTCTTTCTCAGAAAAGCCACCTTCGGGGCCGACGAGAATCGCCCATGGCCGTCCTTTTTCATTGGCGGCCAATCGCAGGGCTGAGCCGACCTCGGCCTCGTTGCAGAACATCAGCTGACGGTCTTTGGGCCAACTGTCCAAGACACGATCCAGCCGCTGCAGATCGGTAACTTCGGGCACGAAGGTGCCGCCGCATTGTTCCGCGGCCTCGACCGCATGGGCCTGCAAGCGATCCTGACGGATGCGTTCGGAATTGGTAAACTCGGTCTGTACCGGCAGGATGCGAGCCGCGCCCATTTCGGCAGCTTTTTCAACGATAAAATCGGTGCGGGCTTTTTTGATAGGTGCAAACAGAAACCACAAATCGGGCGGCAATTGCAAAGGTTTGGTCTGCGTGGTGCAGCTCAGTACGCCGCCACGTTTCCCGGCTTCGACCACTTCAGCCAGCCATTCGCCATCCTTGCCATTGAACAAGGCTACGGCCCCACCAACCGTCAGTCGCATCACACCAAACAGATAATGCGCCTGGTCGCGCGTCAAAGGAACCGATTGCCCCTGACCCAAGGGCTGCTCTACATACAGTCTGATCTTCGCACTCATGAGACCTTACATATGCAAGGCAATGCCCCAACACCAGACGGTCAAGTCACCGATGCTGTCACCGGCAACTGGGTCGATACCTATGCGCCAGCCTTCACCCGCCCTTATCTGCGCCTCAGCCGCGCGGACCGGCCCATTGGAACATGGCTGTTGCTGATTCCATGCTGGTGGGGCTTGGCCTTGGCCATCCTGCATGACGGCCAGCCCCGATGGGAAGATCTGTGGATCGCCATTGGCTGCGCATTTGGCGCTTTTCTGATGCGGGGGGCGGGGTGCACCTGGAACGACATCACAGACCGGGACTTCGACGGGCAGGTTGAACGCACACGTTCACGCCCGATTCCCTCGGGTCAGGTCAGCGTCCGACAGGCAGCGGCCTGGATGATCCTGCAATGCCTGCTGGCACTTGGCATTCTGCTCAGCTTCAATCAAGCGGCCATAGCGATGGGCGTACTGTCCTTGCTGCCGGTGACAATTTACCCTTACGCCAAACGGTTCACATGGTGGCCGCAAGTGTTTCTGGGCCTGGCCTTCAACTGGGGCGCGCTTCTGGCCTGGGCGGCGCATAGCGGCTCAGTCGGGTGGCCTGCAATTTCGCTATATCTGGCGGGGATCGCGTGGACTCTGTTCTATGATACGATCTACGCCCATCAAGACGCCGAGGATGACGAGTTGGTGGGGATCAAATCCACAGCACGCCTGTTTGGCGAAGACACGGCGAAGTGGCTGAAGTACTTTCTGGTGGCAACCGTTTCATTTATGGGATTGGCCATCATCGATGCAGGCGTGCCGGATGCTTCGATTCTGGCGCTGGTTGTTGCGCTTTGCGGTCCCTGGGCAATGGGCTGGCATATGATGTGGCAGCTGCGCGGTCTGGATCTGGAAGATAACGCCAAGCTGCTGCAATTGTTCCGGGTCAACCGCGACACCGGCTTGATTCCGCTGATCTTCCTTTGCGTCGCCTTGCTGCTCTGATTGCACCTGTCGAATGAGGGCTGTAAAGATCGGCCCAAACGCCTGAGGAGTGCCAAACCCAAGCATGCGTCTGCCGTATTTTATCGCTGTTTCACTGATCTTTCTGGTCTCAGCCGGGCTGTCTCTGTTGGCGGCCAGCTATGCCGTCACAAAAATCGAAGAGACATCTGAATTCGCCGTAAGGCGGTCACTGGACCTCAAAGGTCATAACTGGGCCGAGGTTGAATCCGACGGTTTGCGCGTTATCCTGACCGGCACCGCACCAGATGAGGCCACACGGTTCAACGCGTTGACTGTGGCCGGGACCGAAGTCGACACATCCCGCGTGATCGACGAAATGGAGGTCGAGGCCACCTCGGCGCTGGCCCCACCCCGCTTCTCGACGGAAATCCTGCGCAATGACGGCGGCATCTCGATCATCGGTCTGATCCCCGCCAGTGAGGACAGGGCGAGCCTGATTGACCGGCTGCGCAACCTGGATCGGAGCGTTGCAGTGTCGGATCTGATGGAAACGGCAGATTATCCCAAGCCCGATGGCTGGGATGCCGCAATATCTTACGCCATCGAAGCATTGGCGCGGTTGCCTCGTGCAAAAGTTTCCGCCAGCTCTGGCTTGGTCAAGATCACCGCGATTGCGGACAGCCAAGAGGAAAAACAACGGCTTGAACAGGATCTGACGCGCGCCGCGCCGCCCAGTTTGCGCATCGGCTTGGCAATCTCGGCCCCTCGCCCCGTCATCACACCCTTCACACTGCGCTACCTGATAAATGATGAAGGCGGGCAGTTTGACGCCTGTTCCGCCCAGGATGAAAAGGCGCGCGACCGCATCGTGGCCGCCGCGCGCGAGGCGGGCTTGCAAGGCACCTATTCTTGCACCATCGGTCTGGGAGAACCCTCACCCCGCTGGCCCGAAGCCGCCGAACAGAGCATTCAGGCTCTGTCCGAAATCGGCAAGGGCACCGTGACGCTGTCTGACGCGGACATCACGCTGGTCGCGGCGCAAGGCACAAACCCTGCCCTTTTTGATCGGGTGGTGGGTGAGCTTGAAACTGCCTTGCCGCCGGTCTTTGCACTGCACGCCGTGTTGCCGGAACCCGAGACTACGGATGCTTCAGGCCCGGTTGAGTTTTCCGCAACCCGCAGCCCTGAGGGCTTGGTACAACTGCGGGGACGCCTGGGCGATGAGACCCTGCGGGACATGGTCGACAGCTATGCCCGTGCCGCATTTGGCTCTAATCAAGTTTATACCGCCACACGCATTGTGTCCGATCTTCCCGCAGATTGGCCTGTGCGTGTTCTGGCCGGGCTCGAAGCGTTGGCGCAGCTGCATAACGGGGCATTGACCGTGACACCTGAAATGGTCGAACTGAGCGGGATCAGCCACGAAGAAGACGCCAAGGCCCGCATCGCAAGGCAGTTGTCGGACAAGCTGGGTGAGGGGCAGGAATTCACCCTGATGATCACTTATCAGCCTCCACCAGAGCCTGAAGATGCCCTGCCCGACCCGGAAGTCTGCGAACAACAGATTGCTGAAGTTCAGGCTTCTCGCAAAATCGCGTTCGAACCCGGATCAACCACGATTGCTTCAGATTCGCGCGACACGGTGAACCAGATTGCCGATATCTTGCGGGACTGCGGACCGATCCGCCTTGAGATTCAGGGCCACACCGACAGCCAGGGCCGCGAAGAGATGAACCAGCAGCTCAGCCAGGCACGCGCGCAGTCGATTCTGAACGAGTTGCGCGGACGGCGCATTCCCACCAGCAGCTACACCGCCGTGGGATATGGCGAAACGCAGCCCATCGCTGATAACGACACCGAGGAAGGTCGGGAAGAAAACCGCCGAATTGAATTTCGTCTGATCCGTCCCGAACCTGTTGAAACCGGCGAAACAGGTCTCGAAGCGCTTGAGACTGAGACAGAATCCGACACGCCCGAGACAGACCAGACTGACACAACCGCATCAGATGCGGATGCGGAGGACCAGTAAGTTGAACAGAACCGAATTCATCATCGCCACGGCCATCATTCTGTTTGCGGCCTTCTGCATGGGATGGTTTGCCAACTGGTTGGCTCACCGCCTGTCCCGCGTACGCCAAAGCGACGTTGCTGATCTGGACCGGATGAGCCAGGAGTTGCACGAGGCCGAAGAAACCCGTGATCAGGCCATCACTTATCTGCAACAGCGCGAAGCCGAGTTGACCAACCAACTGACGCAGACCGAAGCTGAGCTGGCCGCCGCGATGGACGGCCTGCGTGCCGCGCGGCAAGAGGCCGAAGAATTACGCGGGCGGATTAACAACGCCGACTGACGCGCCTCTCACGTGGGCGGATTACAAAACCTGCGCAAGATCGGCGATCAGGTCCTCTGGGTCTTCAAGGCCAACCGACAACCTGAACACGCCGTCCCCTGCATAGTCCCGATAGCTTTCCAGCTGCGCCCCTTCCAGACGGAAAGAGGTCTGCATCAACGCGTCCGTGCCCATCCAGAAAATCAGACTGCGATGGTGGCCCAGCGACACGGCATAGTGAATGATTTTCAGTTTATCGATCATCTGCTGGGCCAGTGCTTCTCCGGTCGCGTTGTCGCCCACCTGAAAGGTGATCATGCCGGATGTGTTTCGCATCTGCCGTTGCGCCAATTCGTATTGCGGGTGTGATTTCAGACCCGGATACACGACTTTGGTGACGGCCCCACGTGTTTCAAGCCATTCGGCAACCTCCATGGCACCCGCCTGATGTGCCTGCATTCGAAGCGGCAAAGTGGCCATACCCCGGGCAATCATCCACGCGTTGAAAGGTGACATGATGCTGCCGTGATGAATGGCGGACTCGTTACGAATCTTCTCAATCAACTCTTTGCGGCCCGCCACCGCTCCGCCAATGGCATCACCATGACCGCCTATGAACTTGGTCACGGAGTGCATGATCAGATCGACGCCCAAATCTTTGCTGGGTTGACCCAGCGGAGAGGCAAAGGTGGCATCACAGGACAACAATGCCCCGGCATCTTGTGCAATGGAGGAAACCGCCGCCAGATCGGTCAGTCGCCCGATTGGGTTAACCGGTGTTTCCGTATGAATCAGCCGTGTGTTTGGCCTGATTGCCGCTGATACCGCCGCCAGATCAGACATGTTGACCGTGCTGACCTCGATCCCCAAGCGCGGCAGCGTATCCCGCGCCAGCTCGGCCACGCCCGCATAAGATACGTCAGAGACGATCACGTGATCTCCGGCTGACAGGAACGTCAGGAAAATCGCAGTTGCAGCCGCCATGCCTGACGCCAGACAGATACAATCCTCGGTGCTTTCAAACGCGCTTATTTTGGCTTCAAGCGTCCGCACGTTGGGGTTGGCCCAACGCCCATAGAGGTATGGGGCCTCTTCCTCGAGATCATGGGCGGAAAACCCAGCCACCTGGCCGGTGACAAAAGTCGAGGACATATGCAAAGCCGGTGCAGATGCACCGTTGGTCGGGTCCGGTTCTTCGCCCACATGAATCGCCCGCGTCGCAAGGCCCTTGTTTCTCAATCCGTTGTTCATGGGGTTGCCCTCTTGATCCGTATGTTCGGATTAAGCGCGAGCCCAAACGCCAACGTCTAGAGGGGAAATGTGCCAAGTATAGTTTAAAAACGACCACAACGTTCACCCCGCATTTTATGCTTTGCATCAATAGCGGTTCAGTGCGTCTGCCAACATGAAGACTACAACACTGGAGGAAGGATCAGCGGAACAGGCTAATTAGCAGTTCTGAACAAACGATAGGTGAGAGACGAATTGATCGGCGTGTTTTGGCCTACACGCCCAGTTCGACTTCAACTTCATTAATAAATTCAATAATATGAATTGGTGCGATTTTGCCTGCACATACTTAAGTCTGCTATCCAACAAAACTGGAGTGAACTATGTATCTCAAGCCAATATTGAAGACTGCCGCAACATTAACAGCACTTGCCGCGACATCCGCTTTTGCCTCAAGCGATGTGATACCGTCCGAGAACGACACCTTTACAAAATGGGGCGAAGAATCTGGTTGGACTATCTTTGTCGATGAAACACGTGGATCATGCTTGATTGAGCGCGTGGATGAGAACAACAATGTCGTTCAAATGGGCCTGACTAAAGATCAGGAAATGGGCTATCTTGGTGTCTTCACGCAAAACGACATCGGCTTGAAAGGTAAGAAGGAAAAAATCTTCTTGTCACTTGACGGAAACGTTTATGAGGCCGAAGCACGCAAGAAAACCAAGCATTTGGCTGAAGGATATACCGGAGGCTATATCTTGGCGAACAACGCGCAATTCGTTGATGACGTTATGAAAAAATACGAAATGACGGTGTTCCCCGAAAAAGAGTTCGCGTTCACTGTAAGCCTGGACGGAACGCTGAAGGCCATTGAAGCCGCTCGCACATGTAATTCCGAACAGAGCAACTAAAGTCTTGTGTTCAACTCCGGCACCTGAACTTGGGTGCCGGACGTTCCTACCACCGGGTTAATGCGTCTTCGTCTTCGTCCTTGGCGGCGACCCATTCCGCACCGGCCCCAGTGATTTCTTTCTTCCAGAACGGGGCGCGGGATTTCAGGTAATCCATCAGGTATTCAGCCGCCTCGAATGCATCTTTGCGATGCGGCGCAGCCGTGGCCACCATCATGATCCGGTCGCCTGGGGCCAGGCGACCGTGGCGGTGGATCACCAACACATCGCCCAGTGACCAACGATCCTTTGCTTCCTGGGCAATCTTGGTCAGAGCTCGTTCGGTCATACCCGGATAATGTTCGATCTCCATGACATCCAGATCACCGCTTGCAAGATCGCGTACGACGCCGGTGAAGGTGACGATGGCACCGTTGGCATCATCCCCGGCGGCAAAGGCGTTGGCCTCAGCGCCCAGATCGAATGGCTCTTCCTGAACGGCAATCTTCATCGCTTAGCCGCCTGTCATCGGTGGGAAAAACGCAACCTCACGCACACCGGTCAGCGAGGCATCAAAATCCGACAACTCTTGGTCCAGTGCCACCCGCAGGGCCGATAAATCGGCAAAGGCCGCCGCATAACGCTCTTCCCTTGCGCACAGTTCCGAGACCAGATCGCTGACCGTTGCAGCGCTTGTCTCAACTTTTTCTTTTGGCAAACCGATGCGTTCGCGCACCCATGCAAAGTACAGCACATCCATCGCTTAGCTCTCCTTAAGATGCGGCATGGCTTTACGTAGGTAGTCATAGCCGGTGATCAATGTCAGTGTTGCGGCGATCCACAAAAGCCACAGCCCGATTTGGCCAGCCCAGTACATGCCTTCAATATTCCAGCGCAGGTGGTTTACGTCTTCAACCTGCCCCGCAATGATCTGCTCGACCAGATCGGCATCCATGCCGAAACTTGCCATCACGGCATAGTGTTCAAAGATACCTTGCGAAAACAGAACCGCGATGGCGATCATCTGCGCAGTGGTCTTCCACTTGGCCAGTTTCGTAACCTTGAGTGTCCCCGCTACATCACCCAGATACTCGCGCAGACCCGAGACAAAAACCTCGCGAAACAGGATCACCGTCGCGGGCAGCACCAGCCACGGCGTCCAGTGTTCTGTCGAATAGCCCACCAGGATCATCAATGCGATCACTACCATCGCCTTATCGGCAATCGGGTCCAGCATCGCGCCGATCTTGGTTTCCTGCTTCCAAGCGCGGGCCAGATACCCATCGAACCAATCGGTAATAGCCGCCGACAGAAACAGGATCAAAGCGAACCAATCCGCATATGGCCGGGTGAAATACAAAAACATGACTGCCAGACCGGGCGCCGCCAACAGGCGCAGGACGGTCAGAATATTGGGCAAGTTCCACTTCATGGCTGGGACCCTATATCGACGCTGCGGGACAGAAAAGCCAATCAGACAAAAAACTGCGCGGATCACAGAAGCTTGGTCAAAGCGCCGCAGGCCTTTGGTCCTGTATCTCTTGGCCTTTCCGGGCTTTGCCGTCAGATTGCGGCGAAAGCCCAGATCGGAAGTGTCAGATGACAGCCCATATTCAAACCGATGCCCGCGCGAACATGATTGGCAGCCTATGGATGATTGCCGCAATGGCGGGTTTTGCGCTTGAGGACGCGCTGCTCAAAGCGTCCTCGGCCGTGGTGCCGATCTGGCAAGTCCTTGTTGTGTTTGGCGCTGGTGGATCACTTGTTTTTGCTGCGGTAGCATTGATGCGCGGAACGCGCTTGATGCATCCTGACGTGCTGTCTCGGCCGATGAAGGTTCGGGTCCTGTTCGAAGTTCTGGGGCGGTTGTTCTATGTTCTGGCCATAGCGCTCACGCCATTGTCCTCGGCCACGGTGATTTTGCAGGCCACACCGCTTGTCGTGGTCGCAGGTGCAGCGTTGTTCTTTGGTGAAGCGGTAGGTTGGCGGCGGTGGAGCGCTATTTTCGTGGGTATGCTTGGTGTTGTCGTGATCCTGCAGCCCACCGGCGACAGCTTTTCATTGCTGTCGATTCTGGCCGTTCTAGGCATGCTGGGATTTGCGGGGCGTGATTTGGCCAGTCGCGCAGCACCTGCCACGCTGGGAACCGAAGTCTTGGGATTCTACGGGTTTCTCAGCATCATCGTTGCGGGGCTCGCCTATCGGTTTTGGGAAGGCGTGCCGATGGTTTCGCTTGATCTACATACCAGCCTGCATCTGACCGGAGCGGTGCTGATGGGCGTTTTGGCTTATTCTTCGCTGATGAAGGCCATGCGCACAGGCGAAGTTTCCGCTGTGACCCCATTCCGCTATACGCGACTATTGTTCGGCATCGGCTTGGGCGTGCTCATGTTCGGCGAAAGCCTCGATCCCGTAATGTGGATCGGCAGCGCGTTGATCGTGGCTTCGGGGCTATACATCCTGTGGCGTGGACGGCGCGCCTAACCCTTGTCGTGAAAGAAATCATAGACCTTCTGCGCCAACCCGGCCGAGATCCCCTCGACTGCTTTTAGGTCCACCAGATTGGCTCGACTGACCGCCTTGGCGCTGCCGAAATGAGTTAACAAGGCACGTTTGCGCGCCGCCCCTACGCCGGGAATTTCGTCCAACGGCGTGGCGCCTACGGCCTTTGCACGCTTTGCGCGGTGAGTACCGATGGCAAACCTATGTGCTTCGTCCCTCAAACGTTGAATAAAATACAGCACAGGGTCGTTGCGCTTCAGGGCAAAGGGGCGCTGACCGGTCCGATGAAACTCTTCCTTGCCGTGATCGCGATCGACCCCTTTCGCAACCCCGACCATTGGAATGTCTGCGACCCCATGGGCCTGCATGATCTCATGCACCGCACTTACCTGCCCTGCACCGCCGTCAATCAGCAAAAGATCGGGCCAGAGCCCTTTTTCCCGATCCGGGTCTTCTTTTTGCAAACGGGTAAAGCGGCGGTTCAGAACCTCTTTCATCATGCCGAAATCATCGCCCGGCGTCAGATCGTCACCACGAATGTTGAATTTGCGATAGGCGTTCTTCATGAAGCCCTCGGGCCCCGCAACAATCATTCCACCGACCGCGTTGGTGCCCTGAATGTGCGAGTTGTCGTAAACCTCGATCCGTTCCGGTGGCGCGTCCAGATCAAACGCTTCGGCCACCCCGCGCAACAGTTTGGCCTGCGTTGCGCTTTCGGACATGCGGCGAGCCAATGACTCGCGCGCATTTCGCAAGGCGCCCGCCACCAGTTCCTGTTTCTCACCGCGCTGCGGAACAAGGATCTCCACCTTGCGGCCTGCCTTCTCGGTCAGGGCCTCCTGCATCAGATCGGCGTTTTCGATCCCGTCCGATAGGATCAGCTGCCGGGGCGGTTCCTTGTTGTCGTAGAACTGACCAAGGAACGCCTCCATCACCTCAGCGGGCGAAACATCGGGGCCGACACGCGGATAGAAATCCTTGTTGCCCCAGTTTTGATTGGCGCGGATGAAGAACACCTGCACACAAGCCTGGCCGCTATCCATATACAGGCCGATCACATCCGCCTCGGCCACGCCGCGCGGGTTGATACCCTGGGACGTCTGAACTTGCGTAAGTGCCCGGATACGATCACGCAGACCGGCGGCGCGTTCAAACTCCATTGCCTCGGACGCGGCCATCATCTGCTCGGCCAGATCCTCCTGCACCTTGGTGGATCGGCCTGACAGGAAACGCTCGGCGTCCTTGACGCTTTCGCGGTATGCCTCTTCCGAGATCAACCCGACGCACGGCCCTGAACAGCGTTTGATCTGATAGAGCAGACAAGGCCGCGTTCGACTGTCAAACATGGAATCCGAGCAGTTGCGCAGCAGGAACGCCTTTTGCAACTGGTTCAACGTGCGGTTCACCGCCCCTGCACTGGCGAAGGGCCCAAAGTAAGCACCCTTTTCCTTCTTCGCCCCGCGATGCTTTTTGATCTGGGGAAAGGCGTGGTTCTTGGCGACCAGAATGTTAGGAAAGCTCTTATCGTCGCGCAGCAGCACGTTGTACTTGGGCTTGAGCTGCTTGATCAAGTTCTGCTCCAGCAGCAACGCCTCGGTCTCGGTCCGGGTTGTCAGGAACATCATCGAGGCGGTCGAAGCGATCATCTTCTCGATCCGGCCAGAATGCCCCGGGCGTGTGTAATTCAACACCCGCGCCTTCAGGTTGCGTGCCTTACCCACATACAGTACCCGACTATCCGCATCCAGCATCCGATACACACCGGGCGAACTGTCCAGCGTTTTTGCATAGCGCTGAATGCAGGCATAACCGGTCGGAGAAGAGTCGCTGTGGGTGGTCATAGGCTTTTGATATGATTCTCTTGGACTGGCTGCAATCTCAGGCCTCTCAAATCAAGAGGAAACAAATCCACGACTTCTGTGGATAAGTGTGAAGATAAGTTTCTGCTGGATCGGAAATCCCCTTGTTTCATTGCCTCTTCCTTGATTTGCACAAAAAATGGGCAATAAATTAACGCCTTGATTCTAAATGATATTTTTTCAATCACTTAGCAAGTGTATGAAAAAAAAGACATTTTTGTAACGCGCAGGTAACACGAATGAGAGCAGTGCAAAACTTGCAGCGAAATTGCTTATTCTACGCCGAGCACGTCGGGTGTTTTCCAACCCAGATGCTGCCCCCCATCAACGCATAGAAGTTGCCCAGTGACCGCGTGCGCGTCCAGAAAATACCCCAGCGCAGCGGTGATATCCGAGGGGTTCGATCCGCGTTCCAGAACCGTGTTGGATCGTTGCGCCTGAAAATGCTGTTCGCTTTGGCGATGCCCCTGAACCGTCGGACCCGGACCAATCGCGTTGACCCGAATGTCAGGTGACAGGGCCTGAGCGGCCGTTCGGGTCAGGGCCCACAGCCCCATTTTCGCGATGGTGTAAGACATGAACTCTGGCGTCAGTTTTCGCACCCTCATGTCCACCATGTTGACGATCAAGCCCGCGGCCAAAGGCTCTTCGTTTTCGTCCATGCCAGCGGCCAGTCCCTGTTCCGCCATAGCCTGTGTCAGTACGAATGGCGCACGCAGATTGCTGTCGAGATGGCGGTCCCAGCTTTGGCGCGTTGCGGTATGGATATTGTCATATTCAAAGATCGAGGCGTTGTTCACCAGACATGTGATCGGGCCGCCCAGCGCCTCAGCCGCGTTCGGCAACAACGCCTGAACCTGAGCTTCGTCCAGCAGATCGGCCTGCAATGCCACTGCATGACGCCCAAGGGCCTGTATCTTGACGACCGTTTCCTGCGCGGGCTGTTCGGATGTAGCGTAGTGAACCGCTACATCGTAACCACGACCCGCCAGATACAGCGCCATAGCCCGGCCCAGACGGATACCGGCACCGGTCACTAAAGCTCGGGTCATGCTTCACCTCATTTTGTCAGATCACACCAGCAATACGGTGACATAAAGCACATAAAGGAAAGTCAACACCAACCCCCATACGCGCGAGATATCCTGTTTGAGGAACACAAACGGGATCAGCAGCAGCGATGCGCCCAACATAACCCACAAGTCGAACCGCAGGAACTCGGGATCAACCGGTATGCGGCCGAACCACGTTGCAATCCCGATGATGGCCAAAAGGTTGAACATGTTCGAACCGATCACGTTACCCAACGCCACATCAGCCTGTCTGCGCAATGCAGCCATAACTGTCGTCGCCAGCTCGGGTAAAGACGTTCCGACCGCGATCAGAGTCAAACCAATGACCGTTTCACTGACCCCATAAGTCCGTGCGATAATGGTCGCGTTGTCCACCAGCAGGTGCGCCCCCATTGGCAAGCCAACCAGCCCCAGTATCAAGTAAATCGACACCTTCCAATAGGGCATGTCGGGATCAGCTTCTTCCAGTCCCTCAAGCTCTTCATCTACGCAGGCTTCACCGCAAGCTTTGCGATGGGCCTTTGCCTCGCGAAAGGCGTTCAACAAGACCAGGCCCAAAGCCGCCAGCAGGATCAGGCCGCTGAAAAAGGTAAAAGTTCCGCAGAAGGCCAAACCGATGAACAGAACTGTGGCCACCAGCATGAAGACATAGTTCCGGCGGCTGTTACATTCGCTGGTGTGCAAGGTCGCAAGCAGCGCGGGAAGGCCCAGAACCAACAAAATATTCGCCGTGTTGGATCCGACAACATTGCCCAGCGCAATGCCCGGGGCATTCTCTTGCAAAGCGCTGATCGCAATCAAAAGCTCTGGCGCGGATGTGCCAAATGCCACGATCGTCAGGCTGACGATCAACGCCGGAACACCTAGGCGCAAGCTCAGGTTCACGGCACCACGCACAAGGGCGTCGCCCGCCAGCAATAGAATCAACAGGCCAAGACCGGACAGCAGCCAAGTGGTAATCAAGTCCGGCCTCCTTTTTCACAGGCGCAGGGGCCTTTGCCGATACGATACCGCCCGCAGCGCCGGCATTTCGCAGAGCTCAATTTCTTTTGCCCGGGAAAGCGCAGCTTGCCGAACATCGCCAATACGCCCATGGCAATCAGGAAAAGGGTGACGGCCTTGATGATCACGCTACAAACCGAAACGCGCGAAGGCAGCACGCTCCTCTAATCCGGCGATGGCATCCTGTGCCAGGCTGGCCCCAAAGCGTGTCCAGATCGGTTTGCGCACGCCGTAACGGCGGAATTTGACCTTTTCGCCGAAGCGTTCCTGCATCTTGGGTTTGAGGTGGGCAATGCCATCAATCAGGCCCAACTCTTGCGCACGCCGCGCCAGCCAGACTTCACCCGTGAAAAGATCGGCACTTTGATCCAACTTGTCCCCACGTCGCGCTTTGACATGATCAATGAAGTTTTCGTGGATGTCCCCCAACAACCCCTGCAGACGGGCCACGTCCTCTTTCTTTTCCGGAGCAAACGGATCCAGCATCGACTTCGATTCTCCAGCCGTGTGCACGCGCCGCTCAAGCCCCTGACGCGCCAGAAAGACATGCGCGCCAAACCCGGCCGAAATCACTCCGATCGAGCCCAGAACCGAACTGTCATCTGCCCAGATCTCGTCCGCGGCGGCGGCCAGCCAGTACCCGCCCGAGGCAGCAACATCCTCGACAAAGGCAATCACAGGCACGTCCAGCTCTTCCGACAAACGTCGGATACGGGCACCGATCAGCGAACTTTGCACAGGGGACCCGCCTGGGGAATTAAGCTCAAGCGCCACGGCAGCGGGTTTTCCCTTGCGAAACGCTTTTTCCAGAAAAGGAGCCAAGGTCGTGTCATTCAACGCACCACGGCCCGCCATTCCAATGGCGCCGGACAGGCGGACAACGGCCACGCAGGGGTGTTTTTTGACAAACGGCAGGCTGAGTTTCATGGGTGCCGATGTAGAGTGCCGCCAACCCGTAAACAAGGGACTCATTCGGCCTTAAACGCGACGTGAACCAAATTCCCACACTCAACGGGCAAAAATGCAACGCCTGACGAAAGTCAGCTGCGTATCCGCCAACCCGTTTTGAAAATCCAGCCGATGACCGCCAAACAGACCCCAGTAAAAGCGAGAATGGCCAGAAGACTAAAGACAATTGGTACGTCCGCTAGCCCATAAAAAGACCAGCGAAAGCCCGAAATCAGATAAACTACCGGATTGAACAACGTGATCGTCTGCCACAACGGTGGCAGCATCGAGATCGAATAAAATGTGCCGCCCAGAAAGATCAGCGGCGTCACCACAAGTTGTGGCACCAGTGACATCTGTTCGAAATTGCTGGCCCAGATTCCAATGATAAAACCCAGCAACGAAAAGCTGAGGCAGGAAAGGATCAGAAACGCAGCCATGGCAAAGGGATGTTCAATCCGAATATCCACAAAAAAAGTAGCGGTTGCCAATATCACCAAACCGACAAACAACGCCTTGGTGGCTGCGGCACCAACATATCCGATCACGATCTCGATGAAATCGACCGGCGCGGACAGCAGTTCATAGATAGTGCCAAGAAACTTCGGGAAATATATCCCGAAAGACGCGTTCGAAATCGACAGCATCACCACCGACAACATGATCAACCCCGGCACGATGAACGCACCATATGAGACGCCTTCGACTTCCTGAATGCGGCTGCCGATAGCCGTGCCAAATACCACGAAGTACAACGACGTGGACAGAACCGGTGAGAAAAAGCTTTGCGCGAGAGTGCGGAAGAACCGGGTCATTTCGAACCGGTAGATGGCGGCAATTGCAGTCCAGTTCATGCCATTTCTCCGGATACAAGATTGACGAATATCTCTTCCAGACTCGATTGCCGTGTTTGCACGTCCCGCAGTATCAACCCGGCTTGTGAGACGTCATTCAGCAGTGTCGTGATACCCGTGCGGTCCGCGTGGGTGTCATAGGTGTAAATCAAGACATCCCCCGCACCATTCAGTGTCAGGTTGTGCAGCGCAAGACTGTCTGGAATCTGCGCGATGGGCTCTGTCAGCATGACCTCAATCTGCTTTTTACCCATCTGTGCCATCAGTGAGTCCTTATCCTGCACCAAAAGCAGCTCACCCTTGTCGATGACCCCGACACGATCTGCAATGGCTTCGGCCTCTTCGATATAATGGGTGGTCAGAATGATTGTGACCCCGTCCCTTTTAAGCTCGGCCACGATTTCCCACATGTCTTTACGCAGCTCGACATCCACACCGGCAGTGGGTTCATCCAGAAACAGAACGCGGGGCTCATGAGCCAGTGCTTTGGCGATAAGCACCCGACGTTTCATACCCCCAGACAATTCCTTGATCGCATTGTTGCGCTTGTCCCAAAGGGACAGTTTCCGCAGAATCTCTTCGATCCGCGCATTGTTTTTGCCAAGCCCGAACAGCCCCCGCGACAGGCGTACGGTGTTCCAAACCTTCTCAAACGGTTCCAGCGCAATTTCCTGCGGCACAAGCCCGATCATCCTACGCGCAGCGCGGTAATCGGCCTGAATATCATGCCCTCCCACCGTGACCTCACCGGAACTCGGGGTGGTGATCCCGCAGATAGTTGAGATCAAGGTTGTCTTGCCAGCACCGTTTGGCCCCAACAGGGCAAGAATCTCACCCTCTTCAATGTCCAAGGACACACCTTTCAGCGCCTCAAACCCATCGGCGTAAGACTTGCGCAGATCTCTGATGGACAAAATTGTCGTCATATCCGTTCCCCGTTCTGGTGTGGACCCTATCGCGCCAAACCTGGGTATAACAGGTCAATTCAACATCGTTTGACACACATCTGCCTTACAGGCGACGATCTGCGCCACTAACATCCGCCTTGCAATCCGCAGCCTGCTCGCAAACTCTGCCCGAAACGGAGGGTGCAGATGCTAAAGGGAATTCGTGTCGTCGAAATCGAAGGTTTGGGCCCCGGCCCGTTTGCCGCCATGCAACTGGCCGATTTGGGCGCTGATGTGATAACCATTCATCGCAAAAGCGGTGCTGTCACACCCGGAATGCCAGAACGCTCACTTCTGGATCGCGGAAAGCGGTCCATCGCGCTTGACCTGAAAGACCCTGATGACCTGGAAACCGCCCTGTGTCTGATCGGCACCGCAGATGCCTTGATCGAAGGCTTCCGCCCCGGTGTGATGGAAAAGCTGGGCCTTGGCCCCAAACCCTGCCTGGCCCGTAACCCGAAGCTTGTCTATGGACGCATGACGGGCTGGGGCCAGGATAGTCCGCTGGCTGACACAGCCGGGCATGATCTCAACTATATCGCCCTATCCGGAGCGCTCTGGTATGCCTCTCATCCCAACCAGCCCCCGCAGACACCCGCAACTCTGGTGGGCGATATTGGCGGCGGAGCCATGTATCTCGTCGCGGGTCTTCTGGCCGGTCTTATTAACGCGCAACGCACTGGTGAAGGTACAGTTGTCGATGCTGCAATATATGACGGTTCAGCCCATATGATGAACCTTCTGATGACCATGCGCCAAACAGGCAATCTGTCCGATACGCGCGGTGAAAGCCTTTTGGACGGCCCACACTGGAGCCGCACATATACGTGCGCTGATGGTGGCTTCATTACAGTCCAATGCCTCGAGCCCAAATTTTATGCTCAGTTTTTGCAGACCCTCGGCCTGGCCCGTGACGCCGAATTCCAGAACCAATATGATCGCACACTCTGGCCTGATCTGACCCAACGCCTTGCCGAAATCTTCGCCAGCCAACCGCGCGATCACTGGGACGCCGTGTTTCGCGGCACAGATGCCTGTGTCGCCCCGGTGCTCAACCCGCAAGAGGCGCAGGACCACCCGATGAACACTCATCGCAACACTTGGCAAGACATCGACGGCACTCTCCAAGCCGCCGCCGCGCCTCGGTTTTCAAATCATCAATGGAACCACAGACCCAGCCCAACACGCGGAGAGCACACAAAGGACATCCTCGCGCAGCTCAACGACCCACGCTGATCCGCGCTTCATCTGGCCCTAAATACCTCGGGGGATGAATTGGTCGCAGACCAAGAAGGGGGCTGGCCCCCTTTCACCAGCTTACCGTGCGCGCACCGTGTCGATCATCAACTGCACATTCTCAGGATCCGCATCTGGCGTGATCCCGTGGCCCAGGTTGAAGATATGTGGCCCCTTCGAGAACGCCTCAACAATGCGCCGCGTTTCATCCACCAACGCCTGCCCGCCCGTCACCATATGGGACGAGGCCAGATTGCCCTGCACACAGCCATCAACCTGTACATGCTCGGCCGCCCATTCCGGCGACACCGAGTTGTCCAGCGCGACGCAATCTACACCTGTTGTTTTGGCAAACCCGATATACCCTTCGCCCGCCTCACGCGGGAATCCGATGACCGGTATGCCTGGATGGCGTTCCTTGATGGCCTGAGTAATCACCCGGCACGGTTCGACCGCGTATTTATGGAACGCCTCACCTTTCAAGGACCCCGCCCAACTGTCAAAGATCTTGACCACCTCGGCCCCGGCTTCGATTTGCGCGGACAGGTATTCGATCGTTGCGGCAGTGATACGTTCCAACAAGGCCTCAAACAGCGCGGTGTTCCCTTCCCGCAACGCGTGCGCGGGGCCCTGATCAGGCGTGCCGCGCCCTGCGATCATGTAAGTTGCGACCGTCCACGGCGCGCCGGCAAAACCGATCAGAGTGGTTTCCGACGGCAATTCGCGCGACAGAATTCGTACCGTTTCATAAACGGGCGACAGTGTTTCATGAATCGCGTCAACTGGTTTTAGCGCGTCAAACTCGGATTGCTGCGTGATCGTCGACAGGCGCGGGCCTTCACCGGTCACAAACCACAGATCAGCGCCCAGCGCCTGCGGCACCAACAGGATATCGGCAAACAGGATCGCGGCATCAAACCCGTAACGACGGATCGGTTGCAATGTGACTTCGGCCGCAAGCTCAGGGTTATAGCACAAGGACAGGAAATCGCCGGCCTGTGCGCGGGTGGCGCGATACTCGGGCAAATACCGGCCCGCCTGACGCATCATCCAGATCGGCGGCACATCCTGCACCTCACCCGCCAGCGCCCGCAGCAGTTTCTTTGTCTCGGCCATATTCGCCCCCAGTCATCCGGTTTTCGCAACGGGTCGTCCTTCGGCGGCAATTTGTCAAGCGCAGCCCCCATTGTCAGGGCAATGTGACGCGACTAAAGCTGTGAGCATGACTGTGAATTTGCCCACACCCGCATCGCCCCTCAGAATCGGCACCCGTGGCTCGCCGCTTGCTTTGGCGCAGGCCCATGAAACACGCCAACGCCTGAGTGATGCCTTCGACCTGCCCGAAGATGCATTCGATATCGTGGTAATCAAAACAACGGGCGACAATCGCGCCATGATCGATGCTGATCGACCGCTGAAAGAGATCGGCAACAAGGGTCTGTTCACCAAAGAAATCGAAGAAGCGATGCTGCGCGCTGAAATCGACATCGCCGTGCATTCGACCAAAGACATGCCGGTCGCACAGCCCGACGGCCTTGTGCTGGATACTTTCCTGCCGCGTGAGGACGTGCGAGATGCGTTTATCTCCCCGCGCTTGGGTTCCATCCACGAACTGCCCGAGGGTGCCGTTGTTGGCACCTCCTCGCTGCGTCGCCGTGCTCAATTGCTGAACCGGCGTCCTGATCTGAAGGTGGTCGAATTTCGTGGAAACGTTCAGACGCGACTGAAAAAGCTGGAAGATGGCGTGGCAGATTGCACCTTCCTGGCGATGGCGGGAATTCGACGTCTGGGTATGGATGATGTCCCGGCAAGCGCCATTTCCCCTGACGATATGCTGCCCGCCATCGCGCAAGGCACCATCGGCATTGAACGGCGCAGCGACGATATGCGTGCGGCAGAAATGCTTGAGGCGATTCACCACGCGGAAACAGGCCAACGGCTGGCGGCCGAACGTACGTTGCTGGATGCTCTGGACGGGTCGTGTGAAACGCCGATCGCGGGTCTGGCCGAAATCAACAATGGCGCCCTCAGGTTGCGTGGCGAAGTTCTGCGACCAGATGGAACGGAAACCGCCAGTCGGGATATGACGGGCGCAATCACAGACGGGCCGGAAATGGCCCGCGCGATGGCTGCCGAATTGCTTGCGCAGGCTGGACCGGATTTATTTGATTGGAAAAATTCAAAATAAATTCTTCGAGTGTGAACTGGGTCACTGTAAAAGGCGATTTCTTCAGGCATTAAAGTGACATACCAACCAGGAAGTCAGGTCAGTCTCGAAAGTATCGAAAAGTTTTCAGATTGCGGTGATTTAATCAGTATTCGAGGGGGCGAGGCTGGCCCCTGACTTCCAGAGGTGACGGGTCGCAGTTGTTATCAACAGCGACCCGTTTTTTTACAATGATCAGGAAATTGCAGCCACGGCGTGGCGTACGGCTTCTCTGGTCTGATCCAGATCGGCCTCGGTCACCGCTAATGACGGGTACAGCTTGCCCGGAGCTTTGAAAATCCCATGCGACCGCAAAGCGCCATTATACGTTGCGTTGCGTGCAGGGTCGTCGTGACTGGCGCTGCGGTAGTCCCTGCATTCGGCTTTGGTAAAATAGATATCGAACAAAGTCTCGTCTCCGCAAATCCGATGCGGAATGCCGGCTTCGTTCAGCGCGTCCTTCTGCATGTCTTGCAACTGCCGCCCGATACCGCGCAAGTGTTCATAGGCCCCATCACGCCGCAGGATTTCCATTGTTTTCAATCCCGCAACCGAAGCCACCGGATTGCCCGACAAAGTGCCCAATTGCATCAGCCAGCCGTCTTCACCGACTTTCGATTTGTCGAAATGCTTCATGATCTCGGCGCTGGCGCCTAAAGCCGCCAAAGGAAACCCGCCGCCGGTGATTTTGCCCAAGGTGCAGATATCCGGGGTCACGCCATAACGTTCCTGCGCCCCGCCATACGCCAGACGGAACCCGGTGACGATCTCATCGAAGATCAGCAGCACATCGTGTTTGTCGCACAAATCCCTCAGCCCTTGCAGGTACCCGGGCAAGGGCGGAATGATCCGCTGCAACGGTTCGACCATGATCGCCGCCACATCGTCATGCTCGTCCAGCAGGGCCGCGACAGCCTCAAGATCATTGAACGGCGCGATCAGCATCTGTTCGGCCACGCTTTCGGGAATTCCGGCACTGTCGGGCACGGCCTGAGGGAAATTGACCCGACGACTGGGCGCCAGACTCATCTGCGCTTCGGCGCTCATCCCGTGATAGCCACCTTCGAACTTGAGGATCTTGTTGCGACCCGTATAGGCCCGTGCCAGCCGAATGGCATACATGTCAGCTTCGCCACCTGACGCAACAAACCGCACCTGATCACAGCAGGGAACGGCCTCGATGATGGCTTCGGCCAGTTCGATACCCTTTCTGTTATTGGCAAAGAAGGTCATGCCTTGCGGCAACTGTTCCAGAACAGCCTCCATCACCTCGGGGTGACCATGACCGAGCAGCATCGGGCCTGAGCCGATCAGATAATCGACATATTCGTTCCCGTCCTCGTCCCAGACACGGCTGCCTTCGCCACGGGCGATTATGATACCCGGATCAAAATTGCCAAACCCGCCTGCGGGTAACACAGACTTTGCGCGGGCGATCCATTCGGATTGAGTTTTGATCTTCAACATGTGACCCGATCTCCAACTTCAATGTGTTGAGTGTTTATCGATAAACTGCGACCGGGGTGCCAAGCGCATTTTCGTCCGGATGCACACCCAGTCCCGGGGTTTCGGGCAGGTGCAGGTGACCATCAATATTGCGCGGGCCACGACCGCCCGCAATATCGACCGCAATCATATCCTGACACGCCCAGACTGCGTGGAAATTGTCATCCGGGATGGTGGCCGCCAGATGCAGCGCCTCGGTATCGGCCAGAACCGTGCCGCCGGTGGCCATCACAAACATATCGATACCATGGGCCAGCGCGATATCCCGCATCCGAGCCGCCTTGGTCAGTCCACCAACGCGGTTCAGCTTGATCCCGAAAATTTCGGCAATACCATCGCGGGCGATCCGGGCTGCATCCTGCAAAGTCACCAGAGTTTCATCCACGGACACAGGCGAGGCATGCAGCCCCGAGATTGCCGCAATATCGTCCAGCGTCTCGCCGGGCTGTTCGAACATCACGTTCAGATCTTCGCAAGCGCTCATCACCCGCAGGGCTTGCTGACGAGACCAACCCCGATTGACGTCATAGAGGACAATCTCGCCCGGTCGCCGGATGCTTTCCACATCGCGGACCCGAGCGATATCGCGTTCCACGTTACCACCAATTTTGACCGAATGCGCAATGTAACCCCGGCTGCGATAGCGTTCCATCACTTCGCGGGTTTCTTCGACAGTCTTCGCTCCTACCGACGAGGCAATCGGGCGCGGTGTGCGCGACCCACCGCCCATAAGATCGGCAATGGGCAGACCTGCGGCCTGACCTGCAATATCCCAACAAGCCATATCGATCGGGCTTTTGGCGTAAAGATGCCCGGGCAATGCCAGATCCATCGCCCGTTCCACGTCCAGCACCTTGCGCGGATCGAGACCCAGAATGAAAGGTGCCATCGTTTCGATACCAGCGCGAATGCCTGGCCCGTGGGCAGGAACATAGGTGTGCCCCCAAGGGGTGCCTTCGCCCCAGCCGACCAGACCGGAGGCGGTTTCGATCTTCACAATCGTCGCATCGAGCGTTTCGAACTTCAGCCGCCCGCCAGACAGCCAATAGGGGTGCTCCAACGGCAGGTCCACCTGATAGACGGTAATGGACTTGATCTTCATAGTGTGTACTCCGCCACCGGCGCACCGAGGCTTTCAAAGTCAGGTGCCACGCCCAAACCCGGCGTGTCGGTTGCATAAAGCTTCCCGTCTCGGGCCGTCGGTCCACCGATGCCGGTTGATCGAGTGTTGTAGTTCATCAGATCAGTTGTGTTCTGCAGATATTCGGGCGGGGTTGAGGCAGCAAAATGTGCCACCACAGACGTCGTGATTTCGCCCCCCCACGTGTCTTCGCTGACAACGGGGATGCGGTTGTCTATCAGATAATCCCGCACACGCCGCGCTTTGCTGATGCCGCCAAGATTCGAGATCTTCAGACAACAGATCTCGGCCCCACGATCCGCAACAATCCGCTGCGCCATTTGGATGCCTGTTACACATTCATCCAGTTTCATTGGTTGCTCGGCCACACGGCGCACCTGTTGGCATTCCTCGTAGGTACGACAGGGTTGTTCGAGGATGAAATCCAGGTCGCGCGTCGCGCGCGCCACCCGAATTGCATTGTCAACACGCCACCCCTGATTGGCATCGGCCATCGCTTTTTCGTCCGGCTCCAACAGCGGAACAGTCGTCCGTATCCGATCGATGTCCGTGGCCCAGTCACCCCCGACCTTGACCTGAAACTGGCGGTAGCCCTGATCGCGATAGACATTCATCTCGGCTACCGTTTCATCCACCGCTTTCTGCGGGGCCACCCGGTACATCGGCGCACCGTCGGTCAGCTTGCCGCCCAGCAACATCCAAAGCGGCTGATCACACGCCTTACCCAAAATGTCCCAGCAGGCTGCATCGAAAGGAGACTTGGCATACCCATGGCCCTGAACCAGTTGATCCATCAACTGTTCGATCCGTCCGACCTGACGCGGGTCTTCACCCAACAGTTTCGGGGCAACAAGCCGCGCCAGGGCTGTTACGCCCTCGGAATGCGCGACCATATAGTTTTCGCCACACGGCGTGAACTCGCCACAGCCCTGAAAACCCGCGTCAGTATCCATAACCACGACCGAGGCGATGGCCGTTTTGATAGCGTTTCCGGCGCCCCAGACATAAGCACCACCGACATAGGGCAGCCCTGTCTGATAAACCCGAATTCGTGTGATCTTCATTGCGCATCCATTCTGGGTAGATCTCCCATGCCCTCACCGCGCCACAGCACAAAGGTCAGGATCGGTTGATCCGTTGTGACCATGGCATGGCTTTGCCAACTGGAATGCAGACGTGTCTGGTTGGGACCAACAAAAGCCGCATCACTCTCAACCTTGAACACCGCGCCACCAGCCAGCGTCAGATAGATTTCTTCGGCTTGATGGCTGTGCCAGTCATAGATCAGCCCAGCCCCCCAATACCCGATATAGCCACGCAGCTGAGTTGAATGAAAATGGCCGGTTGGGCCAAACAGCTCGTAATAGCCATACCGGCTGAGAAAATCCGCGCCGACCTCTTCCTCTGTGTATGTCTGTTTCCAATGGGCCAGATGAGTGGTTGCCTTGACTGCGTCGATCAACGGCTGAGTCAGATCGCTCCCCCGAAAGTCGCAGTCCCGCACCAGATCCGCCGCAGGAACATGACTTGGCTCTGACATCGCAACAGACAGATCAGAAGGCCATGCGCCAAAGGCCGACAGGTCAGGATGTGCCTGATGTACATGCCGCGCGGCCTCCAAAACGCTGTCCAGTGTCATGGAATCACCACTATGTTTCCGGTGTGCTCTTTGGCGATGAAGGCAGCTTGTGCCTCACGCAACTCCTCCAACGGATATGTCGCTGCCAAAGCCGGTTTGATTTCACCGGCCTCAATGTAACTCACAAGGTTCGTCATCACCTGCGGGTCAATCACGGTCGAACCCGTAAAAGTCAGGTCGCGCAGATAAAAGGTGCGCAGGTCAAACTCGACCATCGGTCCAGCAATTGCACCTGAGCAGGTGTAACGTCCGCCGCGTTCTAAAATATCGATCAAGTGCGCCCAATAGGGACCACCGACCACATCGGCGACCACGGTGATCTTTTCGTCACCCAACGCCGTGCGCAGGTTTTCAGGCGCCCGAGGTAGAACCTTATCGGGACCAAGCGCCGCCACAGCGGGATGCTTCGCTTCAGATGCCATCGCGATGACCCGCGCACCGCGCCGCTTGGCCAATTGCACCAACGCGCCGCCCACACCGCCCGATGCTCCGGGCACCAGCACGGTGTCTTTGTCGTTCACATTGGCTCGGGTCAACATTCCTTCGGCGGTAGAGTAGGAACAAGAGAACGTTGCCAGCTCTGCATCCGACAGATCCGAGGAAATCGGCACAGCATTGACCGCAAGGGTCGTCGCGTATTCAGCGAACCCACCATCGCGTTCCGAACCAAAATAACCGGCCTTGTCCATGTTGCCGGGATCAGCGGAATCACGCAGCCAACCGTCGGTAATCACACGCTCACCCACGCGCCGGGGGTCGACCCCTTCGCCAACAGCTACAATGTGCCCGCAAATGTCAGCCCCCTGAATTCGTGGGAAAGTTATTGGGTTGCCACCCCAAGTAGGGTCTTCTTCGCCAACCTCTTCAAACGCGCCGCCGGTTGTGGCATCGGTCACAGTCTTGGAGTACCAGCCAGATCGCGTGTTAACGTCGGTGTTGTTCAAGCCGCAGGCCCCAACCTTGATCAACACTTCTCCAGTCGCCGGTTCAGGACGCGGCCAATTTTCGTGCAGGACCATCTGTTCCAGCCCGCCATGGCCCATCGTAACCATAGCCTTCATTGTTTCAGGCAAGCTCATTTAGCGTTCTCCACCAATGCGTTAGGACAGGACAACACTGTCAGTGTCTTGCCCGCTTTCAGAAATGTCCGGTCAACGCGCGCCTCACAACGCGCTTGGCCCTCCCCTAGGAGCAACGCGCAAGCACCATTGTATCCGCCTTCAACCCACGTCATGTTCAGATCAAAGCACCGACAAGCTGCAGCCATCGCAGACACTGGAGGTGGCGTTTTGTGCGCGGGCATGGTCGTTCCTCATTCCGAGTCGCGTTTCTGCTCGACACGCTAATTTCACATTTGTACCATCGTCAATCATGAATGACACAAACATATCACAAACCGTTCTGAACCGCCTGACTGAAGAATGGAACGCCCTAACGCCAGAGGCGCAAAAAGCCGCGCGTTATGTGTTGGAAAACCCAACAGATGTGGGGGTTTCGACCGTCCGTGAAATAGCAGAGGCCGCCAAAGTTAAACCCAACACATTTGTGCGGATGGCGCGGCAGGTCGGCTTTGACGGGTATGACGATTTCCGGGAACCCTTTCGCGACGCTATTCGCAAGGGGCAAGCCTCTTTTCCTGACCGTGCCCGCTGGTTGCAGGACATCGGCAAATCTGGGGAACTGGGCACGCTTTATGCTGACATGGTTGGCGCAGCGATCCGCAACATTGAAGAAACCTTTGCCGGAATTGATGCCGACCGCCTGAAGAAAGCGGCAGAAGACATTTGGAACTGCCGGCAGATTTTCACTTTGGGGGTGGGCGTCAACAATTCGAACGCACGCAATTTCACCTACCTGGCGTCCACAGGGATGAAGCAATTCCACGCTATTCCACGCCCGGGATCAACACCGGTTGACGATTTGGCTTGGGCTGATGAACAGGACGTATTGATCGCCATCACCTGCCATCCTTACCGCACGGAAGTGATTGAGGCGATCAAACTGGCGCGGCAACAGGGACTGACCGTTGTGGGGATCTCGGACAGCCCGGCAAGCCCTGTGATACTGAACGCGCATCACGGTTTTGTTGTGTCCGCAGACACGCCCCAATTCTTCCCTTCCTCCGTTTCGACCATAGCATTGCTTGAAACTCTGCTGTCATTTGTGATCGCCGTTTCCAGCGACGAGATTGTTGAACGGGTCGAACGTTTCCATCGCCGGCGGCATCAACTTGGCCTTTACGCCTTTGAACCGGATTGATCCCCTCTAACTGGCGTTTTCGGCAAAACCTTTGACCCGCAGGTTTCGCCTGGCCCAAACCTCACTTCCGGTGCCTTAAACGCGAATCCTGACATGCCTGTTCTTCTCAGATGTTGAAATTCTGGGAGTGATACGTGTCCAATTTCAACGCGTACCGCCTTGAACCTGTTCTATTTCAAGGATTTCCGGGAATTTGAAGAAAACTGTCAAACCGTCGACAAATGGCCTTGTATTTCCAGCGTTTGCAAGGATATACCCGTCGGCGGAGACGTGGCCGAGTGGTCGAAGGCGCTCCCCTGCTAAGGGAGTAGGCGGGAAACCGTCTCGAGGGTTCGAATCCCTTCGTCTCCGCCATTATCCAGCAAGAGCCTGCCTCTAAATCACTGTAAATAGTTGATTTTCAGCTGGATTGACTGACTCCCCGCTTGAGGCTGGATGTTTTTTGCTGCACATTTTGCTGCACAAATCTCTTCATGCTTGGAGGCTGTTGAACTGTGAATGTTAAACTCAGAGGCTCTATTTACTGTATCGTTAGGCGCGTTCCACGCCGTTTCGCCAGCGTCGAAGAACGAAAAACCGTCTGGATCAGCCTGAAAACCGATTCACTGAGTTTGGCAATGGAGAAAGCGCCATCTGTTTGGGCGAAGATGTTGGATAGCTGGGAAGCTCGCCTTGCCGGCGACACCGTAGAAGCTGAAAAGCAGTTTAGCGCAGCACAAAACTTGGCTAGATCGAGGGGGTTTCGGTACTTGGAAATGCCGAAGGTTGCTGAGCTTCCTCTCGAAGAATTGCTGAAACGAGTTGAGGCGATTCCAGTTGTGCAAGGCAGCCCAGACACGTTCGAAGCGAAGGCTCTGTTGGGCGCCGTTGCTGCACCGGAGATTTCGGTTTCCCAAGCGTTGGAAATGTATTGGTCCCTCGCCAGGGATAGGACACTAGGTAAAGACGCTGATCAGATTCGCAGGTGGAAGAACCCACGGAAGAAAGCGGTGAAGAATTTCATCGCGGTCGCCGGAGACGTGGCAATTTCCGAGATCACTCGGGATGATTTGTTGGATTTCCGGGAGATGTGGATTGAGCGAATTGAAATGGGCGAAGTTACACAGAACTCTGCTAACAAGGACTTCACGCACCTAGGTGATATTCTAAAAACAGTTAACGAAAAAAAGCGACTTAAGATTGATTTGCCTCTGTCTGGTCTGAGTTTGAAGGAACCAGAGAGGCGATCTCGACCATCATTCTCCGACGATTGGATTCGTAATCGTATTTTGTCTGAAGGTGCTTTGAGTGGATTAAACACCGAGGCGCGGTGCATTTTGTTGGGTATGATCAATACAGGGTATCGACCTAGCGAAGCCGCAAATCTGGACAGGGCTCGCATCCATCTTGAGGGTTCTGTTCCCTACATTGAAATCGCACCGGTCGGGCGACACTTGAAGAACAATGCCTCCAAGCGAACTATTCCTCTTGTTGGCGTTAGCCTTGAAGCGTTCCAAGAATGTCCGAACGGTTTTCCCAGCTACAAAGGCAAAGCGTCACTTTCTAACACAGTTAACAAGTATTTGAGATCCAATGGTCTGATGGAGTCCGATAGACATGTTATGTACTCACTCCGTCATGCATTTGAGGATCGAATGATCGCGGCTGAAGTTGATAACCGGATTAGACGCGATCTCTTCGGCCATGCTCTTCAAGAACAACGATATGGTGATGGTGCTTCGCTTGAGCACAAAGCCCGCATCCTTCAAGAAATTTCCTTCTTTTGAACAATGGCCAACGCCCTTTCCACCGGGCAGTTGGCAAGCTGTTCCTGCATCTGACAAAGTTCATGTTCAAGCCGCTCCATTATAGGAACATAAGTTGGGTCCTTGATCACAAGAAGCGCAGCCTTTTCGAGCGCGGACGTCACACGAGCGATTTCGCGAACTAACGTTCTTTCTGCCTTTCTTTTTTGAGGACCAAACTTTTGACCGTCGCGAGCTCTGTTGGTGTATTTATTAATTGCCTTGAGATCCGAAAAACTGCGGCTGGCAGGGAAACTATTTGCCTCGTGAAATTCTACATGCATCGGGCTATGCCTCTGTTTTTGTTTGCCCGATTTTTAAGATCTTTCGATTTATCTGACGTTAAAGAATTTGTGCGTTGGCTCCAAATCTGGACGCCCTAGAAAAGCGGGCGAAACTCAATCATGTGGCCGGTGCACCGTCAAAACCCGTCCGCTTTATGGCCGAAAAACACCTTTGTCACGTCTTCGATGATGTCCCAGACCACCCGGCTGCCATCACGCACAAAGAGACTGTCGCCCGGGCCCAACTCTTGAACCTCGCCACTGGTCAGGTTGGTCATCCGGCATCGACCGGACAGGATGGTCATCAGTTCATCGCCTTGCTCGGTGCATTCAAAAACGCCCTTGGTGCAGCGCCAGATGCCCGTGCGCGTCGTATGGCCTGGCCCGCCAGCATCCATGCGGCCTGATGCCTGCGGGGAGCCTTCTTTGATCTGATATCCGCTTGCGGGATTGTCGAAAGGCCAGTGCTCAAGAGGACCGACATCGTCGCCTAAAACATATTTGATCATTCTATTTTCTCCCGCAGGCTAACCGTTTGAGAACGGTCCTCTCGGCAACGATGGCGGTTTCTTTGGAGTCCTACAAGTTGAGAACGCGGAACTCTGAGATCTTCAGGAACCGCTCCAGTTTTTCCCGCACCTGACTTTCCGGGGCAAACACCAAGGCCTCTTTGCTTGGTGGCTTCTTGCCCGCCTCAACCGTTGGCCAGAACTCGATACGGAGAGGGAGGCTCTCACCGTCAAATCCCCCATATGGTTCTATACTACATGGATCTTTTGACAGAAGCTTCGCGCGGTTTTTGTCGGTGGCGGCAACTTGTCTGGACCGCCAGAACTCAGGCATGTACCGGTTGCAATCGGCCGGTGACTGGAAAATCAGCCCGTATTTCGCAATGGCCTTGTCAACCTTGCTGCCTCCCTTCTTGAAATCCAGCCATTCTACGATCCTACCTACGGTTACGTTCGCCACCACGGGTGACATCAAGAAGACCTCCTTTGGCTGGGTATTGTGGATTAGTCTGACACGATCCATTGCCTGCTCGATCTCGGCTTCGCGTATCTGTTGCAGAATGCGGTCTCCCCAAGGGTCACGATGTGCAAATACATCTATTGAATGGCTGCCTTTTTTCACTCTGATGCCGCGGCGTTGCTTGACGTAGTCACCCGGCTGGAATTCTTCTCCCGCTGCGGAGGCATAGGCTCTGGCAATGCGTTCGACATCCAAATGCCCAGGTTGTTCGCGACCAATGACGATAGCCTGGTTAAACGCTTCCCACTTGTTCTGACCCCTGAGCTTGCCGAAGTGGCCAGCCCGTCCGGGGCGGTCAAAATCCAAGGAAGCAATCACGTCTTTTGTCCCGAACACAGCGGCACTCGGGTATCGCGCAACCACGCCATTTACAAAGTCACGCAGTGTATCGTTTTGCGTTCTAATACTTCCGTAAGTGCGCTGTTTCTCCTGTGCTTTCAGGCTCAACCTGCGCTTGGAAAAATTGCAGCCCAAAATTTGCATGACCTTTGCGTTTCGTTCCACCGGGTAGTGATGCGTTTCCAAATCCGAGCCGAACAGCAGACGAGACAGATCAGCATTTGCTGTGCCATCCAGATACAAAAACGGGCGTCCGGTGATATTTTTCAGATTGCGCAGGCGAACCGCAGTATAGCCTGCCTGATGCTGCGCCGGACGCGCTCTTTCGACATCAGCAAACACGGCACTTGAGGTGGCCAAACCGCTTTCCATATCGGCCAGCAGGCATTCGCATAGCATCTGAAGACGCCTTGCGTGGCTGGCCTTGCTACTATTAAGGCGACTGCCGATGACACCAAGCTGGGCCTCACCGATGGTGTCATCCTTCACAGATTTCGCCAGCACTGACAAACCCTCCGATGAGTTGGGATTCATTATAGATGGATGTGTTCCGATCCGTTCCTCTGGCAAGCTTGGCACAGGATTTCGAAAGCTGCGCTTCGCCTGTCTTGGTAGTGATTGTCTTTGCTGAAGAAGAATTGGCCTTCGAAGGCAAGGATTTGGAAGGCTTTCCATTCCTTGTCTGGCGTTTGCTTCTCTTCACTTCTTTTGGAAACGCTATCGAACTCGTGTCCAGTCTTTCTTGCTCTTTCCTTATGATCCCAATCCTTGGCGTTCCTTCCAATGGATCGGGAACCCCGTCAAATACCGGGGCTGCGATGTAGTTTGGCTGTGCAATCCGAGCCAGACTTTCGTCGCTGCCAACCTGTTCAAAAAGGTGGTGCCGCTCATGTGCAAGGAGGGGGCGATCTGCAAGGCAGTAGAAATGGAATTTGGCCAGATGGTCTTTGCCGGCAGTCGCAGCACTCGAGGATGCTTGCCAGACAACCGAGAGATCCTTGAGCGCAGGCAATCCATGGCAGATATTGCGCCAGGTCCATTCGGCCAGGGCCTGCGGATCTCCCCAGTCCAGGTGATCTGGGCGTTCAACATCATCGATGTCGAAATGTAGCCAGGAGCAGCCAAGGTCTTCGAGAGTTGGATTCGCGCCATTTCGTGGTTTGGCCAAACGGCGGATTTTTTTGTGATGGCGGACCTCTTCCTTCACAGATCCAGACACCGCAACCTTTTGCACTGATTGAGAGAGTTCGGAGATTAGGGCAAGAAGGTCTTCAAAATCCGAAACTTCTCGCTCTTCAAATGTGAAGTTTCGTGCCCGGCTCGAGTTGTCTACGCCACCTTCATGAAATCGTTTTGTTTGAATACGTCCTGGCCGGGCTTCCAATATTGTGAATTTGGCAGGCTGGTATTCTTCGGAATGTGTTTTCTGTTTCAAATTGACTGCTCTTGGATCCGCAGGACGGAAAGCGATCAAAATGAATTGGTGCTGAAATAGGTCTTTCGTTGGTCACTGCACATTCTCCGGCCCGGCGGCTCTTGCTGTTGGCCGGCGGGATTGCCGGCACGCGCACACTCGGACATCTGGGTTTCGCCAGAATTAAAGCTGGGAGGTTTCCTGGGACCGGCTGAAATTCGGGCGGATTCAGAGCGAAGGAACTGGATTTCTAGGATCAAAGGTTAACGAAAGATTAAGAAATGGGTTTTGGGAGAGGGACATACCCTGACTTACCCCCCCCTATTTCCGTTAAACAGAAATAGGGGGGGTAAGTCCCCAGCCGTTCACTTAAGTTGTGCCCCCGACGCCTCGTTGGGGGTGTCATTTTGTGGTCAACTTCAGAAAGCTACAAAATGTTGTGGATTCGACGAGGAATTGCTTTTCTGCCGGTTGCCACGAGAGCAATAGATACTTCGCGATTGTGAAAGGTCAGATTCCTTGGTGCGCTGCGATCACAGTTGTCCAGGAAGCCCACAGTTCCCTGCGGGCTTTCAGAACTTTTTTATCCAACGATTTGAAAATTAGTCAATTTTCGCAACATCGTCGGGTTTCCAAGTTTGGTCGAAGAACTCGATACCCGTTCCAAACAGTCGCACAGCTGTCAGGAAGTTTCTTCCCTCAACGGTCTTGATGAAATTGGACTCAGGAGCGCCGTCTGGCAGCGTCGGACCGAAGTAGAGATCAACCGAACCATCATCATTCTTCTCGTAATCGTTGAATTGATTGATAGACGGCATGAACTGGTCAGTTTCCGGCATCGTCCCATCGGTTACGTTGTAGAGCGTTACTGCCCAGAACAGCTTCGCCGGAATACCCGCCGGCAGATGTAGCTTGTAGTGGTGGCTACCATTCAAGAATTCGCCGTCCGCGTCTCTGGCAGTAACCGGATATTTTGCACCACCATTGATAACGCGTTTAACCATTGCTGGTGACGTGCTGTATGCAAATTGCATAAAGGCAGCCCTTTGGTCGATGTCGAGGTAGCCGTCCTGCATAAACTCGGCGGTAGCTCCAGACCAAACGCGTTCATACTGTCTGTCATAGTAATAGAAGTTACGGCCATCCGGTCGACCGACCTGCCTGGAGGCAAAGATCATCTTTGGTGCAACTTCCATCGCCTTGTTCAAGGATTCCATTTGCTTGGCAGTTGGATTAAATGGCTCACCCTTCTTGATGCCGAGGGAAGCCAAAACACCGCGAGTAGCCGGCGGAATGGCCGAGTAAGGCTCATGGTCCACGAACTCTTTCATTTTCGTCCAAAAGTCGAAATCGGTTTCATACATCATGTTGAGGCGCTTGCCCGAGGCGTTCGGGAACTCCATTGCCGGAATATCCTTCTCCACTTCCCAAAGTGGGTAAATACGAATTTGTTCCGCCGTCGCGACCGCCTCGGAGGGATCTGGACCACCATCACCCTGCTTCATGATTGTGCGAAAGAAGATAAACACGTTGTATGTCGGAGACTCGAACGTGTAATACCCGCCATTCGGAACCGGGCCATCGTAGTTGGGTGGAAGAAGGAGATACAGTCCGCCTTTTCCGCCATCTGGACCAGCGGCGCCTACGTCCGTCAACGTTACTTGGAAGAAATCTGTGAGCATGCTCACTGTATTGGGTGGAGCCGCAACAACCAATGGGCCGGTTTCTTTGAGATCTGCGTAACCCATTGAATAAATAACGTCAGCGTTAGGTGTCGGAACCCATGCGCGGGAGTCCATTCTTTCTTTCCAGATCGGAATGACGTTGTAGCCCGCTCCAAACACTGCCTCAGACCCATCGCGCAGGCCAATGGTGTTCATTGCCGGTAACATGTCGTAGTAGGCCTGAATCGCTCTATGATAGTAGAGTTCGTCTACCAATTTCTGCGCCTCAGACTCCTCAAGCCAGTTGCCATTGTTGATTTGCTGCATCAATGGCGGAAGCTCCGTTGAGACAGTGTCCTCATTTGCATGGGCCTTGGAGGCGCTGGCGCCCGCCGCAATGAGGCTGAGGGCAATTGCCGCCGATAAATGATTGGTAAGAAGTTTCATGTATCTCTCCTAAAAAATTTGATCGGAATTCTTGTGGCTGAAGGCGCCGCTGCGCAACCATCAGACTACTCGACAATGGTGGCCTCTTTGGCTGTCAAAATCACGCATCATTCTTATCCAAAATCTGCAAACATCTCTTGAGACTGGGTTTTTGAGACTAAACTTCCGTCTAATTGCGATGCAGTGTTTCCGATGGCAGGCAGCCGAACAGCCGCTTGTATTGGTTCGTGAAATGCCCTTGATGGTGAAAGCCGTAAGTCGCGGCCACGCTGCCTATTGTAGCCCCATTCGAGATCGCGCCTTGCAGTTCGCGATGCACTCTATTGAGCCTCATGCGTCGCAGCCAGGTCGCAGCTGAAAGGCCCGTGACATCTTTGAATGCATAGTGAAGTGTCCTAAGGCTGACACCATAATGAGCGCAAAGAGTGGTCAATCCTATGTTTCCGGTCACGTCGGATAGAACCAGATCTGTTGCGTCCCCCACCAGTCTGGCCGGTCTGGAAACCCGGTGTTCCTTTAGGCCGCCGCCATTTGACTTCACCAGCTCCCAAAGGAACAACTTGATAAACTGATCGGAGAGACGCTTAAGAGCGGCTCTGTCGTCGGAAAAATCTGAGATAGCCCGGTCAATGAGCGATTGTCCCTGATGGCGTAAAGAAGCTGCACCTGCCGTCGAAAGGGTTGAGGCCCCATGCAAGTTGCCACTGATTTCGCCTTTCCCAGATAGCGCCGATGAAATCCGGAACACGTCGTTTTCAGGAACTCCGAGCACCAGCGCGTCGTAGAAATTGGAGGAAATCAGATCGCCGGCCTTGTTTGGTGCTTGCATGAGAACTGTGTCCACGCCCGCTTTCTGGCCGATCCAGTTTGCATCTCCTTGCTGATCGAACGGCAAAGCAAAGGCAAAAGCCCCAGCTGGGGCTGTTCCACGGTAGCGAATTTTTTGTCCCCATCGAATTCTGAGGATCTGGGACTCATTAACCTGCGCCAGCTTGAGGCCACCCTCGAATTGACCGCCCGACAACTGGTCATACTCCTGATCCCAGTTGACGACTGCGTCGCTTAGCTCTTCAAAGCTTTGCGTTTTAAGGCTGAACGACTCAACTATATCATCGTGGCTTTGCATCCATCGAATCCCAACAACGATACCTAACTGACGCAAGGCTACTCAGATGTCGCTTCGACTCCAAAAGGGTTATTCTTTGACGCCCTTCGGCAAAGACACGCTCTCATGCGAAAGGTGTCCGTCGTCAGGGATATTGGGACAGATTTCTGCCTGAGCTAAGAGAGGATCTGGCGCATCTGGTTGTTTTGATTATGCGGCGGATTTGCGGTGAAGCAAGCGCCGGGTTTCGATTGTCTTCCGTTTGATCCTTTCTCGTTGTTTCAGAATGGTGTGGCCGCGCCCGAAGTAGACATCAGCGGGCGTGAGGTTTTGCAGGCTCTCGTGATAGCGCCGGTGGTTATAGTGATCGACAAAGGCATCGATCTGCTGCTGAAGGTCGCCGGGCAGATAGTAGTTCTCCAATAAGATGCGGTTCTTGAGAGTCTGGTGCCAGCGCTCGATCTTGCCTTGGGTCTGTGGGTGATATGGCGCGCCTCGAACATGATCCATTTTCTGATCTTCCAGCCATTCGGCAAGCTCACCAGAGATGTAGCTGGACCCGTTGTCGCTGAGCAGGCGCGGTTTGTGCAGCACGGTTGCCTGATCACAGCCCGACGCCTGTAGTGCCAGGTCCAGCGTGTCGGTCACATCCTCGGTCTTCATCGTCGTGCAAAGCTTCCAGGCGATGATGTAACGGCTGTGATCGTCCAGGATCGTACTGAGATAGAACCATCCCCAGCCGATCACCTTCAGATAGGTGAAATCGGTCTGCCAGAGCTGGTTCGGCCGTGTCGTCTTGTCGTGGAACTCATCTGCTGCTGACAGAACCACATAGGCCGGGCTGGTGATCAGGTCGTAAGACTTAAGGATGCGATAGACCGAAGCCTCTGACACAAAGTACTTTTCCGTGTCGGTGAATTGCACGGCCAGTTCGCGCGGCGACAGATCGCTTTCCTTCAGAGCCAGGTCCTTGATCTTCTCACGCATCGGCTGCGGAATGCGGTTCCAGACCCGTGATTGCTTGGGACTACGATCCTCAAGCGCCTCAGGACCACCCGACAGATACCGGTCATACCAGCGATAGAAGGTGGTCTTCGGGATGCTCAGCTTTTCCAGAGTGCGCTTGGTCGGGAGATGCGAACCTTCGACGAGGCGGATGATCTCCAGTTTTTCGGATGCGGGATACCTCATTCGTCGTCGCCCCCATCCGCGATCATGCTTTTTTTGAGCAACCGCAGTTCAAGAGCCTGTTCGGCAACCACTTCTTTCAGATCGCGGGCCTCACGGCGCAGATCTTTGACCTCGGTCGATGTCGCTGCACGGGCCGTGTCGCCTGCCAGACGTTTCTTGCCGGCTTCAAGGAACTCCTTGGACCAACTGTAGTAGAGGCTCTGGGCAATGCCTTCACGGCGGCACAGCTCTGAAATACTGTCTTCGCCCTTCAGGCCGTCCAGCACGATCCTGATCTTCTCTTCTGCTGAATATTGCTTACGCGTCGCGCGGCGGATGTCTTTTACGACCTTCTCACCGTGGCTCTGCTTGGTTCCGGGTTTCTTTCTCATCTCCACTCCTTGGCGGTTACGATGAGCCAGAAACCCTCTCTTATCAAATCGACCTAAACTGTCCCATTGGTGCTGACGTCAGACAATTTGCTGGCCCTGTACCCCGAAGTCAGTGTCTTTCTGATCGGCATCGTTGCTGGTGTGCTATTGGTCAGTGAAGGCGCGGGCTACGTGAGATACGCATATGGCCTTAAGAACGACATTTCCATGTCCCTGTGAAACGAGGTCATGCCAATTCTATTCTGATCACGCTACCAATCGGGTGCAAAGCGAAATCGCACAGCAATACTTGTCCCAACGCGCGGGGCGTAGCCTGACAATAAAATTGGCTTACTGGTCCATTTCAAACCCAAACTAGGCGACTCACAACGAAAGCGGACTGTCTCAGCTACAAAGAAAAACCAATTACCGAACCTTATGCAACCGTAGTAACCGGAGGCGTACAATGAAGCTGCTCGAAAAGCCAAGCTGACGATATCCAGATCCGAACTAGAAACTGAAACCAAAGAAGTTCAGCGGTAGTTTGAACAGAAATCAGAAAACGAAAACTGATCGTTCGGTAAACTCCAAACTAACCTGTCAGAGCGTCGTGGCTGTGCAGGTTTATCGTCTGCGTCGGATAGGCAAGCTCTGTATTTGCCGCCTGTACTGCCTCAAGGATCTTGAGCGACAGACGCTCATTCACCTGAAGGAAATTGTCATAATCAGGGTTGATTGTCCAAGCATAGAAAATCAGCGTTACGGCGCTGTCCGATAGTCCTTCGACATAGACATGTTGCGGAGCATCCTCTGACAACTCAAAATCTCCACTGGTCGTCAGGTGCTCCCGCAACGCATTCCGAACTTGCACGACCTGAGCCTCGGTGCTGCTCAATACCAAAGGTATGGAAAGCATGACCCGCCGATGGTGGCGATGCGAGAAATTGAGAACAACCGCATTGGACAACTCGGAATTCGGGACATAGCGGGGAATCTGATCGAACCCCCGGATAAGGGTGGAACGCAGGTCGATGGCCTCGACCGTGCCGACGAAAGATCCGTCGATCTGGATTGCGTCCCCGACTGCAAAGCGCTTCTCGCTCATGTTGTTCATACCTGCGACAAGGTTGCGGATCAGGTCCTGCGTCGCAATGGCCAGCCCGGCCCCCAACACACCAACCCCGGTCAACGCGGCACTGATGTCGACCTGCCAGACTTCCAGAAGGGAGGTGATACCAAACAGAAGGATGCCAAAACGGGCAACGCGCTCCATCCACCCGGTTTCCATTCGGACGTCCGAAAAGCGGTCGCTTTGAAGCAGGGATACAAAAGGTCCACTTAGGTTGTACCAACCGGAAAACACAGCAATCACGGCCACCGAAGCCAGAATTCGCCTGAACAGATCGACGGGCATTCTGGGAAAGTTCAAAACCTCCATAACCCCAAAGACGGCAAAGGTCACAAGGAGAACCGATGTCGTTCGTGTCAATTCCTGCACAACACTGTCCGAGATATCGATGGACAACCGCTTTAGTAAGGCCGAAATCAGCGCCATGATCCAGCGGGACAAAGACTTCCGACAGAGGACGACAACCACAAGGAAGACCACCAAGGCAACGACAACGCTCAGGTCCAAGCCGTCCAGCCAGTGATCAAACCGGTCGCGCACTTCGACAAAAGTGTCCATTGACGGGATATCACTTTCTTCCACCTGGGAAACCACCTTCCTTCATTGACCTGGGCAGTAAGTAAGCCCAAACCAGAGCTTGTTTCGTTCTCAAAAATAGCATCCAAAACTCTTTACGAATACTACAGTTCTTTCCGGAGAACCTGATTAACACTTTCGGTAAAACCGAAATGGGTACACGGACCAAAAAAATGTCCTCGCAAAAGCTCCGAGAATTGGCAGAATTCCCTCACTGTTGCATACTCAAACTCAATTGATTTTTCCGCGCCGAACGTCCAACCCTCAAACCTTGCGGTCAGTTGGCGCAAGCTGAAGAGGGCCCAATTGTGTCTACAATTCTGATCCTGTTGCTGATCCTCCTGGAGGCCACTGCCATCTGGTTCGCTTGGCGGGCGATCTCATCGGCCCGAACGTCTCAAGGCGCCGTAGGTTGGGTTGTTTTCCTAGTTACCGCCCCATATCTGGGCGTTCCGCTGTATCTGTTTCTGGGTCATCACAAGTTCAGTAAATACCTGACCGGGCGCCGAAACAGCGAAGAGGTGATCGAGGGCATCAAGACTTTTCGCGAAGCCCATGCACCTGAGGTTCCCACCGAGTTTCCTTCCGAGGCATTGGAAAGAATTTCGGAACTCCCTGTAGTGCGTGGCAACAACATGCGCATTCTGATTGACGGGAACGAGACATTCGATGCGATCTTTGAGGCCATTGACGCTGCGCAGAACTATATTCTGGTTCAATTCTACATCGTGCACGATGACGAACTGGGGCGGGTTTTGCGGGACCGCCTGATCGCCGCTGCAAAACGCTCGGTCACGGTTCTGTTCATGTGCGATCCGGTCGGCAGCATCAAATTGCCTAACACCTATCTCAACGAGCTTCGTGCGGGCGGCGTTCGCGTGGTGGATCCCAGTCAGATGCGGGGGCCGAAAAACCGGTTTCAACTCAATTTCCGCAATCACCGCAAGACTGTGGTCGTGGACGGAACGGTCGGATTTACTGGTGGGTTGAATGTTGGAGACGAATACATGGGGCGAGACCCGAAGTTCGGTGACTGGCGCGATACGCATGTGGAACTTCGCGGTCCGGTCGTTTCGCAGTTACAACTTGTTTTTGTGGAAGACTGGCACTGGGCAACCGAAGAAATCCTGATTCCGGACATGAACTGGGAGGCAGGTCACATGGATGAAAACATGTCCGGCTTGATCGTGCCAACCGGCCCCGGGGACGAAATGGAAACCGGCGCCCTTTTCTTTTTCACGGCCATCGCAAATGCAAAGAAACGGATCTGGATCGCCTCGCCGTATTTTGTACCCGATGCCGATGTGCTCACAGTCTTGAAGCACGCCGCTCTGCAAGGGGTTGATGTACGCATTCTGGTTCCGGAGGTCATCGACCACAAAATCCCTTGGCTAACGGCCTTCGCCTATTTCGACGAAATTCGGCAGGCTGGTGTGCAAGTCTGGAGATACCAATCAGGCTTCATGCATCAGAAGGCTCTGGTCGTGGATGACACCCTTGCCGCGATTGGCACCACGAATATGGATAACCGCTCTTTCCGCTTGAATTTCGAGGCGATGGCCGTTTTCTTCGACAGCCGTGCTGCCAATGCGACCGCCTCCATGTTGGAAAAGGACTTTGAAAGGTCGTTGGTTCTGAACAAAACACTGGCGGAACAACCCCGGCACATCCGCGTCGGTGCCCCGATTGCAAGGTTGTTCTCACCGGTGCTTTGACGGTCAGTAAAAGGCGTCAGGTAGCGCGAATTTCAGCCTTCGAGGCAGAACCGAGATTTCGAATGTTGTATCCACCATCGGTTCCCCATCAAGATTCAAATGAAACGGCTTTTCGGTTTCCAGAACCGCCTGCTTGAAACGACTGCGCTGAACAAGTCCTGCAATCGGGTCGGTCAAGTCCGGCAAGCGTCCGAAAGGCAGTTTTTCCGGAAGCAGCCCATCGGTTGTCAAAACCCCCAGATCGAGCAACCCGTCGAACATGTCAGCTTCAGGTGTGACCTCAAACCCGCCTCCGGCGTAACGGTTGTTGCCTATGACGAGGGCGGAAATGGACGCCGAATGCGGCTCTGACCCATCTAGAGAAATCCGGGCCTGCGTGGGCTTCAGTTCCGAAAGCCGCGCCAGACCAGTCAAAGTATAGGCCAAACCGCCCAGATGTTTCTTGACCTCCTTAGGGGTCGTCGCGGTGATCATCGCCCCAAAGCCGCCACTGGCGACGTTCACGAAAGGGCGACCGTTGATCAGCCCGACATCAATCGGCCTTGCCTCACCCGTTGTCGCTCGCTTTAGCGATGTAGTGAGATCCAATCCATCATCACCGTAAGATCTGGCAAAGTCGTTGGCGGTGCCAAGGGGGATAAGCCCCATCGTTACGTCCGGCCCCGCATCACACCGCAGCAGGGCACTAGTCACAGCGTTGAGCGTCCCGTCTCCCCCTCCTGCAACAAAGTGAGTCGCCCCTTTAGCCAATCGCTTGCGGATCAACTTGCGCAACTGTTTGCCTGACCATGGGATAGTGACCTCGATGCCGAGTTCCTTTTCCAGAGGCCGGACCGCCGCTCTGACGTCAGGGCGGGCGGCAGATTTCCGGTTAAGAATGAGCAGCGAGCTACAAACCATTTTATCCAATCTCCGCTTAAGTCTTGAGGTTCTTGATCACAGCTTTGGCAACCGATCCCGCCAGCCCCGGAGCAAATGTCCCGAGTGGGTCCCGCGCCATCTTCTTGAGCGCATCCGCGGCAGACCTGGCTTCTTCTGCTGCAACGCGCAATTCGGCTTCGATGTCCTCCAGCGCCATGTCGCGAACCTCGGCCACAGGGGCGGTCTCCTCAGCAACCTTCGAGTTGTTGGCAAGCGCTACCAAAAGAACGGCAAGCGCCAAGTTAACTAGTGCGACTATCAGTGCTGCCGCTGGCCGAGAAATCATGTCAGACAAGGCAAAGAACGCTGCAACATTGAGCATGATCAAACCCACCCCGGCGGCAATGCCCGCCGCTGCCATCAAGCCGGTCTGCCGTCGGAGCACCGCAAGATGACGCTGTGCAATAAGGCGCTCGGAGCGCAGGACGATTGAGATGTTTCTTGAAATTCGGTTCATATCCCGTCTCCTATCTTGAGCGACCGATCAAATAACCCAGAGCAAACACTCCAAGCGCAAGCAGTATCGTCTTTTTGTGCGGAACGTCGTCGAACTCGGCCAAGAGATCGGCGATGTCCTTTTCCAAGTTTGGGGGTTCGGCCGCTTCTTCCTTGGCTTCGGTTGCCACGGCTTCCGATTCAGGGGCCGCAACCAACTCTGGTCGCTCAGCCAGTTGCTGACGCAATGCTGCAAGTTCCATCTCAAGCTCGGCTTTAGTAGCCATTATGACTTATCCTCCAACGCTGACTTAACGATTGACTAAGGACACATTCCACAACCCGCCAGGTCCAAATTGTTCGAACCACCCAGAAAGGCAAAAAAGTCTTCTTGCGCAAAAATTGTCCCCGCGGACACGCTGAATATGCAACGCCAAATAGTGTCCCGGATCAAGTGAGATGGCTATTCGGTTCGTGTAATGGAAAACTTGGTTGGTATCCTGTCCACTGGGTCCATATTGTCCTTTGGAAAGCTCCTGAGCCAGACCCATGGTCTGCCAATCACAAACCTGTTGAGGATGTTCAGTCGAAATTTCTGAAAATTGGCGCAACACGGAGATGTAAAAACCACCTTGTCTGGGGCTCCTCCATCGCGCTGCTCTGGACTATTCTGAACTTGTTGAAGACGCAGAAAAAAGCTTTGCTTTGTCCGGTCAGACGATCAACGTAGACACAGCATCTGAAATTTTTTCGTTGATACGGACCTAAGGGTGCCCGACGAGACAGCGTGATCCAGCACAGGGATAGGCCGAATAGATCCCATGAAACGCATTCTGCATCTGATGGTTTCGACAGCCGTTCGCTTTGACCGCAACGATGGGTGGGCGCACAGCAGTCATATTGCTCTGTCAATGCTGCTGGCCTTGTTCCCATTCTGTATTTTTGCACTTTCGCTCGCAGGGCAGCTCCACGCCGACATCAGCACGCAGGAATTGGCAGATTTCGTACTTGGAGCTTGGCCTGACGACCTGGCGGAACCAATTGAGCGCGAGATTTTGGCCGTTCTGGAAGCAAGCGATACGACCAAAATTACCTTTGGCGCTGTCCTCGCCGTTTTCTTTGCTTCGAACGGTATTGACGCCATTCGTAAAGCGGTCTCAGGCGCATACTACGAAACAGATACCAGACCGATGTGGTACACACGCCTGATCTGCATCCTATTTGTACTTTTTGCAGCTTTCGTTCTTAGCCTTGGGGGTCTTTTGACCGTCGCACTACCAGCTTCTTTCAGCTTTGTAGAAGAGTCAGCACCCGAACTGTATTCGGCGTTGTTTTCGAGCGAAATCCTCAGAGGAACAATCGCAGTTATGTTTCTAACCTTGCTAGTCACGGCTAGCCACATTTGGCTTCCGCAAACTCACAGACCTTTGAGACGCGTGTTCCCTGGGGTCTTTGTGACCCTCGTATTGTGGGGGAATTGTGGCTGGGGGTTCTCAATCTACATTCGTGATATATCAACTTACAGCGCAACATATGCGGGGCTTTCCGGCATCATGGCGACTATCGTGTTTTTGTATCTTATGGCGGCCGTGTTCATTTTGGGCGCTGAATTTAATGCCCAGAATGCCGAAACGGAAAGCTCCATCTGACATTTCGACCTATTCGAGTCCCGCCTGGACAACACGCTTGCAGTGATCTCTAGCACGTTTTTCACGCCACGCAGCGTTTCTATCGTCACTTTAGCTTTGAACTGATCCGTCAAACTCCGGGGCTTCGTCAATTTCGTATCTTTCCAATGTGGTCCGATACAATTTCGCCAGCCGTCTGATTTTCACAGACCACTTATGACGGTTCAAAGCAGTTCTCTTTTTTAAGTTTGGAGGATCAAAGAAACTGCATGTTTAGGGCGAAATAGACCTGCATCTTTGGTTGGCCAGCGCCCTTGTCGCGAACCGACCATTGCGGTTCTACAAACAGGTTGAAGACGGTCTTGTCACGCTTGACGACTTTGCCCAAGCGAATGCCCAGGGGAACAGAGTAGTTGTTGTTGCGGAAGTTGTATGTCCAGATAGGCGCACCGCCCGTGTACCAGCCGTTGCCCAACTGGTAGAAGGCAAAAGGCTGGAAGGCGCCCAAGCTGACACGGGGCCCGCCTTTTGTATCGCCAACCCCTCCACGCCAGGTCAGCAGGTATCCGTACTGGAACTTGGGCGATGTGGCATTGAAATAGACATTGGCGATGCCCAGCTGCCATTGATCCGATCCCAGCCGATTGTCGGTCGCCGTTGGCGCGACAACCTGCGGTCCTACCGCAAAACTGATTGCCGGGTTGCCGGTATCTATCTGGTAGGCGGCAAAAATGTCAAAATCACCGATCCCATTGACGGTCGATCCCCCGGTGCCGACCGGGAAGCTGTTGTACGGCAGCGAGGCGCGGATCAGCCATTTGGAATTCCCCCATTGCACGGGTTTGGCATAGCGCAATACAAACTGGTTTCCCGATTGGTTTCCCGGCCCGGTGAACTCGTCGATGTAGTAGTTCTGAATGTTGAACGCCGTTATGTCGGCCAGCGGGTTGTTTGCCTGTGCTTCTGCGTTCTGCGCAGCGGCTTCTTCCGAGTGCAGAGCTAATGCAGTCAGAGTGGCAAGAACCAACACCCTGAAAATTGAAAAATACCTAGAAGAAGTCATATACCAATTCCTTTCCAACAGGGTACAAACGCCGCCGTTTTAGTGCTGTGGGTTTGATTTACCTAAAGTCCGTCATATTCGGCGGCGACGGATTGGGGTGATCCTTCAGCGTGGCGAGATAGGTGTTGATGATTTGCAGATAAGGCGCCATCGCCCAGCCTGCGCCGGCATGAGCTAAGTTCACTCGTTCCTTTGGGTCCGCTTCGATGTTAAAAATCTGCGGGAAGCCGGCGGTATCGGTGATCGCACCCATGTAGCCGCCTACAGCCGGGTTGGTTTCGGTAACCCCGACTTCGAACGGATAAAAACGGAATTGCCTCCAGCGAACGGCGGCGATGCGGTCGCCGATGAAGGTGATAAGACTTTCGCGGGCCGATGTGTCCGAGTTACCAAGCAAGAAATCAGATTGGTCCACTCCGTCAATGGGGCGGTCGGTTGGGATATCTGCGCCAATCAAGTTGGCAAGTGTCGGGAAAAAGTCGTGAATGGCAAACATCTCGTTGCTGACCCTTGGTTCGACTGCTCCCGGCCACCGGATCATGCCCGCCGTGCGGATTGAGCCTTCGTAGGCGTCCCCCAATTCCCCTCTGAATGGCCCGTTGTCGCCCTGATGCACTTCGTCCAAAGACGTTGCGGTCACCGTCGCACCATTGTCCGAAATCCAGATTACCATTGTGTTGTCGCGGATGCCCGCCTGATCGATAGCAGCCAGAACCTCGCCGGTGCGAATGTCCAATTCCATAACCGAGTCGCCGTATTTGCCAGCGCCAGACATGCCCATGAATTCGTCGGTTGTGTCATTAGGGAAGTGTGGCCGGGTCCACCCGATCATCAGGAAGAATGGGGCCTCCGCCTTGGCTTGCTCCGTGATGTAGGCGGCAGCCGTAGTGGCAATGTCACCTTCGATCTGTTTGCGGTATTCGAAATCATAGGGCCGCACAAAGGAGGTTTCGCCCGGCCCCCTGGCCTCGATGATCTTCGCACCGTATGCCTCTGCTTCGGCATCCGACATACCAAGCGCCTTGATATTTGTGCTGTAGGCGGAACTGTCGCTCGTGCCGGAAAATCCCACCAGCCATTGATCAAAACCCTGGTTCTGTGGCTGGCTGACAGCCTGCGGACCCAAGTGCCATTTGCCGACATAGGTCGTGTCATAGCCGACTGATTTGAACAACTCACCCAAGGTGACGTCATCTTCCTGCAACCCGCCACCGGCCCCGGGCGCGATCACCAGGGACATGCCGTTGCGGATGGAATACTGCCCGGTCTGCAATGCCGCCCGCGACGGAGTACAGCCCGGTTCCACCATGAATTGCGTCAGTCGCAGGCCCTCGGAGGCAAGCTGGTCGATATGTGGGGTGCGCATCCCGCCCCGGGTGCCACCGTTGTAAACACTGAGATCACCGAACCCGAGATTGTCGGCCAGCATCAACACAACATTGAGACGTTGCTGAGCGATGGCAGCAGTCGAGGCAAATGCAAAGAAAATCCCGACAAATATAGCCGCATAGCGCAGTTTCATAGTGTTCCCCTTTTGAGGTTTGAAAAGTTGATGCCGCTGGCTCGACAGAGTTGTCATCACTATCCTGGCGGAAACGCGGGTCCTGTCCCACGCTTCCATTTGCGCTCAACCTTCAGGGGTGTACCAGATCGGCGAGGTGTAGGCCCTGTCCTGCAAGATCATAGGAACCTCTGGCGCCATTTCGATGCCATAATACTTCGCGTCATGAGCTTGCCAGGTCGGCTTGGGGATCTCCAAAACGCGAACATAGTAAAAGGCGCGCTGGGAAGGATCGAAGTCCGGATCGGTCCAAACCACAGCCAGCATCGGATCACCAACGGTATTGGTATAGCTGGCGTTGGCGATATCCACCGTGTTGCCAACATCGCTGTCGCAGGCATGATTGCTAATCGTACGACCGTCAGAACAGGCCATGTCGTAAACCTTTTCCGAGGTTGTCCCATCTGCATTAAGCCAGCCTTTGACCATCTGTAGCCGGTCTAGGTTCGCATTATCTGGATCACGCAGGGCGCGTACCATGAAGGTTGGTGCCTCGTCGGCTGGCGCATTTGTCAGGTCTCCCCCCATCGGCACACCTGCGGCATAGCCACGCTCAGCGAAATCGGGCCGTTCCACCTCGTCTACTTTGAAGTCCCAACCACCGAAGACCCGCACGGTTATGCGCGACCCTGTAGTGGCGTAAACTTCTTTGCGGTTGATCGCGTCAAACAGCGCTTCCCGGGTATTCTCGCGAGCCCAGACACCGGTCAGGCCGGAAGCCAGAGTTTCCCAGTTGTAGTAATCGGTTCCCTCCAGTTCGCCCTTCATGAAGACATGGCTCCAGCGACCCGGATCCGGTTCAGCCGGAGGGTTTTTGCCAAAGAAGTTGTCCTCGCGGGTAGTGACCAAAGAGGTATGCGCATCAGTCGAACCAATCATGCCGAACTTAAACGGGTTGGTGCCTAAGGTTGCCTCATGTCTCAGACCAAGTCGTAAGGCAGATCGTGCGTATTGATGCGGCAACATCTCTTCCGTGATCCGATTGCGCCCACCAAGGTCCCCTTTGTCCCAAGTGCCAAAATCGGCCCAGCGATCATCTGGCGAGAGGGCCGGATGAGTTTCACCATCCCCCTTGATCTGCGTCATCTCGTAGATCGGTTCAAAGCGCATCCGCTTCCTAGCATAGGATTCATCTAGCGGTTCGCCATTGTTGCGGTTGTCAGAAAACATCAACCCGGTGCCCCAATTGCCATTGTGCGCGGCCGCAAGAGTACGCCCTCCTGTGTTGTTCTCGTAGGCTTCCATCCAATCCCAAAGGTCTTCAGGATCGTCCGAATCAAAGGTTGCAAAGGGAATAATCTGGCCAGCGCGATCCGCACCATCGCGGAACATAACCACTCGGTGCAGATTGTTGCCGTTAGAGGAGGACGACCACTCAAACCCAATGATCGACGTAAACACACCGGGGTCATAATACTGTTCAGCGTAGGCTGTTGATTTATCCCAAGCCGTACGCTGAATCGAAGGGTTTTCGACCAGATTTTCTAGTCGGGCAGCGGAGTCCACAACCTCATAGAAAGCTTGCATTCCCTGATCCGGATCGCCGCTTTGGCGCATCTTGTACCAGCGCGCGGTTACCGGATCTTCTTGAATGACCGGATCGCCTTTGGCCAGCATGTCCGCCAGCCCGAAATACTCGGCATGGTCAGCCACAACCAACCAATCCAGAGGCCGATGAAGCCTAACGCGGCTACCAGTGCTAGATACCATTTCTTCACCACGGGCAAATCGATAGGCATCGCCTGGATCCAAAGTATTTCCAAAAAAACCGCCATCAATAGAATACGACGTGTGGAGGTGGGTGTCTCCCCAGAACACCTGATTAGGCATGTGCTGGTCGACAAAAGGTGAATAGTCTGGGGTGTTCACACCGACGTCAGCGGGATCAAGTGTACCGTAGCCAAGACCTTCTTCCCGGTCCTGTGCGGCAGTTGCGGTTCCTAAACCTGCTACAAGGCCTAAGGAAACTAGGCTCGAAGTCAGTCTGTTCATAGCATTCTCCTCGGACTTCTTAGTGACATTTCTCCTGTGGCGTCTCTTGCTCAAGTACGCGAGTTTCGGTGCCACGACGGGCGGATGCCTTATCGCAGGCGGCAGTTTTGTATCACTTCGTGTATTCGTCGAAATTCTCGACCCGGTGGATGTTTGGCAATTGGTAGGTGCCGTCAAAGAACTCGGCATGTGCCCCGTACGCCCGGATATACGGGAACCAGCCCCGGCCTGGTAGTGTACGGACATAGTTGGTTTCCCACCCCTTCGGAGCGGCGTCCGGCCCCAACATCACGGCAAAGGACCCGTCCTCGTTCTTTCTCGGTTTGTGCTCGAGACTGTCGATGGTCACATCATCTCCAGACTCAAGCCCGCGATTGTCCAAAAGAACACGTGTGTCAGGATCATAGATCGTTAGCGACCAGAACAAGTCTGTCTTTGGTTCTCGGTCAAACAGCATAACATATCGCTGTTCGCCCTTGAGCCGCTCTCCATTCGAGTCTTCGAACTTGGCGACATATCCCTGCGCTTTCCCGGGCCGGGGTACGGTCATCGAAGGTGAGGTCAATTGCGCCTCGTAGGTATACCGGGCCCGGGGATCAAAAATGTCAAAGTTCTGAGTGCTTTGATCGTACTTGATTCCGTCACCCCATTCCCCGCCGAGCACGTAGCGCCAGTCGAACTCTCGCAAAACGCCATCCAGACGTTCGCTGAACACGAAGGACTTGGCCATCATCTCGCCCACCTTGGCCCCGTCCAGCAGCGCCGCTGTTTGACGTTCGTTCGGTTCGAACGGCTTCCCTCTCTCGATGCCAAGAGACCGCAGCCAATACATGAACAGGCGGTCTCGTTCGGCAAGATGCTCATTGTTGATAGCGGCGTGCAGGACTTTCCAGAATGCCATGCCACGAGGCTGAATCGTCGGAAGGAACTTGTCCCCGCCGGGGTGAACCGTCGTGGCCGGTTCGGAACCGTAGCGATACATCTGAATCTGGTTCCAGGTTTTCTGCACTGTATCCACATCCGCTCCGGCCACTCTAGCCAGAACGACGGCCCGGTCTGTTCCGATCTCGTGAACCTGGAAGTCATCGCCAAGCTTTTTCTGGTCGGGTCGCATGTGTTGTGGCGTGTTCGGGCCTACAATGACGTGCTTGCCGCCTTTGCCTTCAAACGGTCCGAAGATGCCAATATCCGTCGGAGATTCCTGCCACATGTCGATGACCATGCCGATGACGATCCCCGGCGGGACATCCAGCACAGTCGCGGCACCCTTAGTGTTGAGCAGACCCAAGGCGTAGTTTGTAGTTTCGTTCGCAGTCAGGTATCCGCGACGCTCGTTAAACGACTCGATCCGTACGAAATCACCGTAGTCAAAGTCGAAGTTGTTGAAGTAATTCTGGGCAAGCCGTTCCTGCGCTACGATTGGCAAGGCCCACAGATACAGCTGTGCGGCTCGTTGGTGGTCGATCAACTCATAAATCCGAGCAGCAGATTCTTCCGTTGGAAAACTGTGTTCGAGATCAAAATCACCAAAGAAGGTTTCGACAGATCCCGTGACCGGCATCGCTGCGGAGAACTCGTCATCGCTTTGAATGTCAGACAGCCGCATCTCTTCGGCTACTGCATGTGTGCCCAAAAAGGCAAAGCTCGTGAGAGCCGACACCAGCAATAAGATTTTAGCTTTCATAATCTAAACCTCCAACAAAGGGGCAACTGGCCAGTTTGACTGGCCAAGGAATAAGATCCCGCCCAAGAGATGCATTTCTTTCGGGCGGGTGCCTGATCAATCAGCCGCCCAAATCAAGGTTGACCACAACCTTTTCGATCCCACCCGGGAAGTCGAACGGCACATGGTAACTTTCGCTCACAGGCTCACCCGCGTCCGAGCCAACATCAAAGGTCTCGTCCAGCGAAATGCGGAAACCCATGGTGCGGTCGATCCGGCCTTCACCAACGAGAGTGTCATTTACGAACAACTTGCCGGTGCCACCCTTGCCAGGCCCGCCGCCGTCGTATTCGAAATCGTAGCGAATGACATGTTTGCCCGGTGCCAGCACATCGCCTTCGATGTTGTACCGCTCGAGATTGGCAACGTTGTATGTGTAGACCGGCTTGCCGTCGAGCACATAGAGCGCCCATCCACCAAAACGACCGCCTTGAGTCACCAGCATGCCGTCAGTGTCCCCTTCGCCAATCTCGACATGCGCCGTGATCGTGTGCGACTTGTTTTTGAAATCAGGCGCGGTGCCTTCAGGTATACGCTTCATGTTGTCGTAGTACGTGAACGTATCGCGACCCAAAGTCAGGCTGGGGCGAAGGGCCACGTCTAGTCGCGGCTTGCGTTGGCTATCAATCGGGAAGGCATCATATTTTCGCGCCTCGCCGTAGAACAGGATCTGTAGTTCTTTCAGCTTTTCCGGGTACTGATCCACCACGTTGTTGGACTGGGAAAAGTCCTCGGCCACGTGGTAGAGTTCCCACTCCCAGTCATTAATTACATCGCTAGGTCTGTTCAGACTGGCCCAAGGAACGTCGAACGGTGTAGTCGCCGCGACCCAACCATCATTGTATATGGCACGGTTGCCGAACATCTCGAAGTACTGCGTGCGACGGGTCGATGGGGCTTCGGCATCGTTGAATGCATACATCATGCTGGTGCCTTCGATGGGAGATTGCGCCACACCATTGATCGAATGCGGTGCCGGCAGGCCAGCGGCCTCCAGAATGGTCGGCATGATATCGATCACGTGGTGGAACTGGTCACGCACTTCTCTTTTGCCTTCGATCTTGGCAGGCCAGCGAATGATCATGCTATTGCGTGTGCCGCCAAAGTGGCTGGCGATCTGCTTGGTCCACTGGAACGGCGTATCCATAGCGTGCGCCCATCCGACCGGGAAGTGACCAAAGGTATTCGGCCCACCCAGCTCGTCCATCCGTGCATAGGTGTCCTCGAAAGGCACTTCGATGGCGTTGAACATGGTCATCTCGTTCAACAGACCGTCTGGGCTGCCCTCGGCGCTCGCTCCATTGTCGCCCATTAGGTAGATGACCAGCGTGTTGTCCAATTCGCCTGTATCCTCGACCGCATCCAGGATCCGGTTGATCTGGTGATCCATATGCGCCAGCGCGGCTGCGTAGACTTCCATCATACGGGCGTAGAGCTCTTGCTGCTGGGTCGTCAGTGAATCCCAGGCGCGAATATCCGCTGGGCGTTCAGTCAGTTTTGTGCCTGGGGGAATGATCCCCATTTCCAGCATGTTGGCATGGGTCTGCTCGCGGACGGAATCCCAGCCCATGTCAAACTGACCTTTGAACTTGTCGATCCATGCTTTCGGCGCATGGTGCGGCGCGTGGCTCGTTCCCGGAGCATAATAGACAAAGAAGGGTTTGTCGGGCGCCAGCGCGTGTTGTTCGCGGATATAGTTGATCGCACGGTCGGCCATATCCTCGTCGAGGTGATAGTCCTCGGTGTTCGGTGGTTCGACCGGTTTGGTGCCCTCAAAGATTGCCGGCGTGAACTGGCTGGTGTCGCCGCCGATGAAGCCGAAGAATTGTTCAAAGCCCAGCCCTGTTGGCCACAGATCGAACGGACCGGCCTGGCTGGATTGCCAATCCGGCACATTATGGTTCTTACCGTACCAAGCCGTATTGTAGCCGTTGCCTTTTAGGATTTCGGCAACGGAGCCGTTCTCCTTCGGCATCAGCGAGTTGTAACCCGGGAATCCGGTTCCCAGTTCCATGATCACACCGGTGGCGTTGGAATGGTGGTTGCGACCGGTGATCAGCGCAGAACGAGTTGGGGAACACAGTGCCGTGGTGTGCATCTGCGTGAACAGCAGCCCATCCTGTGCCAGACGCTCATACGCCTCCGTCGGAACCGGCCCGCCGAATGGCACACTGGCCCCAAAGCCCACATCATCCGGCATGATCAGGAGAATGTTCGGAGCGCCTTTGGGGGCCGTAACCTGTCTTGGAAAATCCAACGTCGACTCGTTGGTTCGCAACCCGGCATGACCACGGAACTCGGTCATGGGTATCGGTAAAACGGAACGGTCCCAATGGTCTTTGTCGTCTGCTTGCACAGCAGCAGGCAGACCACCCAACGTGAGTAACCCAGCTAACAAACAAATGAACCCAGCTTTCATTAGATTGCCTCCTAATTTCTTGATCTGTCGGTTCTGGTCGCCGAGGCTATCTGGGTCGGAGAAATTGACTCCTTCAGGGAACATCAGCGGATCCGTAATCCCCCTATGATGCACAGACCGAACCGGGCACGCAGCAGCTTTTACTATCCCAAAAGTGCAATCGGGCTTCAGAAATTCACCCTTTCGAGTATTCTCTTATGCAAATTTATTTCGGTTTCGAAATAGTTGAGAAAAGGAGCGAGACCATTGAAGACTCTGCCTTTCATGCAGCACTCGACCTACGAAACGACCGATTTCGAGGACCTGCAAGAGGCTGCATCGGCGTGGGACCAGGAGTACACTCAGCTATCACCGGGACAGTTTTTCGGGAGCATGGAACTGACGGAAGTTGGCACCACTCAGGTGATGCGCGAGAAGTGGGGGCGCAAAATGAGGTACAGAGGTGTTGGCATTCCGGGTGGGTATGGCTTTGCACTGCCGCTGGGGTCTACGAACTCTGTGAATTGGCTCGGCAGCAGTGTTGAGCAAACCTCAGTTGTAATGCAGTCGCCTTATCTAGAGGCTCAACTCGTTTCCGACGACACTTGGGACAGCTTAGTATTATCATTCCCCATGGAAGAGGTTCAGGCGATTTTGATCGCGCTTTCCGGGGGAATTGACTTATCTCACCGACTCCATGGAAACCTTGTATTGAATCAGGCGAAGGCCGATAGGATCAAACGCGGGGGCCTAAGCCTTCTGCAAAAAACTAAATCCTGTTCCCCAAAAGACCATGCCGTGTATGCTGCTCAAGTAGACCAATTCAAAAAACAGTTCTTGTGGACATTGTTAGAATCCTTCAACGAATTCTTGGTTCCTTCTCCGCCGTCGAAACAGGGCATTATCGTTCAAAAAGCAACAGACCTTGCCCTAGCTGATTTTCCAGAGGTCCTCGGGCTGATTGACATTTGTACAAATTTGGGGATCAGCCTTCGCTCGTTACACTACGCTTTCCAGGATGTAGCCGGGATTTCGCCCGCAACTTGGCTGCGTCGCGTTCGGCTGAACCAAGTCTACAGAGTCCTCAAAAACTCAGACCCGATGGAAACCAAGATCAAGCGTGTCGCCGCCGAACATGGATTCCTGCATCTCGGACATTTCAGCAATCAATACAAACAACTTTTCGGACACTTGCCCTCGCACACCCATCGGGTGAACTAAGGCTGTTGTCTATGCTCAAGCGGCTTTGAGATTATGCACTTTGTATTGAGTTTGGCAGTAATGGCGTTTGAAGTTATGAACCTAACCGTCTCTGTTTTCGAACTCGGCCCGCAACTGCTTAGCCTCTTCCTCTAGCTTTTGTTTCGTTGAGAGAGGCGACCGACGGACACTCGCGTATTCGGTCTGTTCGTCTAGTTCGACGGACTCTTTTCCATCTTGCAATTGACCGTCGCTGGACAACAGAACAGCGATCCAACGGGTGGCCGGGATTTCCGAACAGATGACCATGGTCACAACCATCATCGGTATTGCCAGAAATGCTCCCACACCGCCCCAAATCGTTGCCCAGAACGTCAGCGAAACCATTACCATGAATGTGCTGAGGTTGAGGGACTTGCCCTGCATCGTAGGTTGTATCACGTTGGCAATGAATTGATCAGCAGCGCCGTATCCAAATAGTACGATCAGGAAAGGCGTAAGGCTATCGAACTGTATCAAGGCTACAAGAGATGGAAGCGCGATCCCAATAAATGCGCCGATATTAGGGATGAACCCCGCAACGAATACGGTCAGTGCCAGAAGCGGTGCGAAATCAAGGCCGACCCATGAAAAAATGACAAAGGCAACTCCGCCGCTCATGGCGCTGGTGACAGCATTGACCCACATGTACTGTTTCACGCCAACTGAAATTTTGTGCAGGACTTTCCGGGCGCGACGGGTTCCTTCTTCAGTCGCAACCAGCCTCGGCAATTTGTCGACCCAAGCCAGACGTTCGCCGATCAGAAAAGCAAGGTACAGCGCGACGAGACCGATTGTCGACATTGCGCCTCCAAACTGCCCCACAGCCGTTCCTAACCAAGACCCTATCTCGATGTCTTCAGCTGCCTGGCGACCAGCTTCAACGAATTTGGGACCCAGAAACCCTTCTAGTTTCTCCGTCAGGCTCATCAACCGTTCCTGATACCTGGGCAGTGCGTCTTGTACGTCGTCCACCGAGGAGGAGACGATCAGCCCAAGGACCAGCAGCGCCCCCACTATCACGATGATGCTGAGGAGTTGGGCCAGCCAGCCTGGAGGAGACCACCCAAGCAGGTTTGTGCGCTGGATCCTGTCCACGAGCGCAGAAGAAAGAATGAACAGAAGCCCTGTGATCGCCAACGGAATCAGAAAATCGCGCCCAAACCACAAGAAACAGATCAAAAAAGCCATGGTCCCCAGAGCAAAGAACCAATTCGAGATGAGAGTCCTGTTCAAGTTGTCAGAGGTCATGTAACGCCGCACGTTGATCTGGTGTTCCGCCGCAGTAGAAACGCCATAAACATTCGGTGCAAGTTTTAGCTGGTGAAACTATCTTTCCGAGAAGCCAAGTTCCATGAAAACGAACCTCCAGCTCATAGGATTCGCGCAAGAGATACCGACAACAACGTCGGCTATTCACAGATTTCGAATTTGGCCAAATTCCTAGCGAAGGTTTTTTGCCGGTCAAAGCGCCTTCGGGCAATGACGGCTTTGGGCTGGACCTGCCGAACGCAAGTGCAGCATGCCTTCGACTTTTGGTGGCAGGTCTGGGCTCGAACCCAACTTTCGGCAGTGCTGAGTTGCCTCGGACTTTTGCACATTTTGGATGTCTGCTTAAGATGAGAAACCCGTACCACCTCGCAGACGCAGCTAATGACCGGAATCCGCCCAATCTACCGAAATAGCCCCCCAACTTGCCCATTGCATCTGCTCGCACACTTACCTGTGCAAGGGGGCGCCAAATGCCTGGAAAAATTAGCTTCAGATTGTACAGAGACATCATTCTCAGCGAGCCCGGCCAACCGGTTTGGAGCGCCGTCGGCAAGATTTCTGAAGGCCGATTTCTTCTTCTAGGACAAATCGAGACGTACTCGAAATCCGAAGGTGCGCTATGGCTGGAAATCAGCCAAATAGGTGCAGAGATCGGCAAGAGCAACCGTGGCAAACTGGATGTCCTCCGGCATCGAAGAAAGGACACTGATCCCCACTTATTTGGCTATCTGAAGGTTCTCGAGGAAATGTATGCGGCGGCGGCCTGGATGTGCCGAGATGACGAGAACGCCAAGTATCTTCATCTGACACTGCTGAAAACAAAAAAGCCGCCCATTCTGAAGGCGGCGCTTTCAAGAGCTGCAATGTGAGCCGCAACGCAGGCTCATGATACCGGCGCTCAGAACAGGGCTCTTTCACTTATCTGATAGACCAAAAATTCCATGATTTGCTCCTGGTCACGCGTGTGGGATCAAATCATAGACTTCGCCGATAACCAGCGAAACATGAATGATGACAGCTGCAATGTGCAACTGGTGGTAAGCCTCTTTGATGAAATGGAACATGTTGTTCCCTCCCGTTTTGAATGCGCATTTTCTATCGCGTAAGTGCGACCGAGTCAACATATAAATATTTGATAAAAAACAATAAAGTCAATAATTCCACCAATTCCACGCCGCTCAAAATCGGTTTCCTAATCTTTTGGAAAAATAAGAGGTCAGCACCAAAAATAAGAGGGGGCCACGGGAAAAATAAGAGACCCAGAAAACGGCACGACTCCCCACATAACGAAGGCAGGGAGCCGGGCTTTTTAGGGCTGGTCTTACAGATCGAACGTTTGTCCGTGCTTTTCCAAATATGCGATCAGAGACAGCTCGACGGCTCGCACAACCGCTTGCTCTTTGTCCTCTCGGATTGCGTTCCAAGCAGCATAGAGATCTGGATTTACACTTACGGAAAGCTTTTGCGTACGCGCGGCCGCCCTGCGCTTTGAAGGGCTCATCTCTGGTTGGAGTGCGAGGCTCGGCTTACTGGTCGATCCGAGTGGGAAGCCCATGTCACCTTGCTCGACTTTGTTAATGTCGCCGAGACTGGGCATATGATTGTGTTTTGTTTTATCCATCATTGTTTTTCCTTATGCAGCTTGGAGAATTTCTGAGAGGGTCGTTGAGATTTCCTGCGCCAAAGCGGCAACGTTTGCGTGCGCTGATTTTGGGGAGGATCCTTGGAACGCTTTTGGTAAGTCCAGATAATCCCCACCGAAGCTCACCATCGCTTGAAAAATAGGGCGATTTGCAAGCTGAGTTGCAAAAACGGGCGCGTTTGCTTGCTGTAAGACTGCTTTGATTTCTGCGGTGATCCGATATTCGACCGCCCCTGGTTCTGTCTTGGTCAGCAAGACACGAGCCGCAATATCGCGCCTCAATACGAGGCTTTTCTGGCGCACCTGTTTTAGAACTTGGACCACCGCCAGCGCATCCAAACGAGATGTCTGGGTGGGAACGATGACAAGGTCGCTTACGAGAATGGCATCAATCAAAGATGCATCGTCTGATCCCTCGACGTCGATCAATACGTAGTCGAAACGTTCGGCCGCCGCGAAAGCCGCCTCGGTCAGGTTTCGCTGTTCGACCTGACGAACAGTGAGATTCTCGGGAAGCGGCTTCGCGCTAGCCCATTCAGACAGCCACCGTTTGGGATCCGAGTCCAAGATACAAACAGACATCCCAGCCCGGGATGTTTCGAGGGCCATTAAAATGCATGTTGTGGATTTCCCACAGCCCCCTTTTGGTGAGCAAAATGAAAGTGTTGGCAATCGAATTCTCCTTAAGAAATTGCTTCCGATAGATTGCCAGAACAAGGTTTAGGAAAGATTTAAGGATAATGGATTTGGATTTCTGGGGAAGAGATGCCTGCGGAAGGCATCGGCAGCAATTGGTTCTCAAGGAAAGAATTGAGAAGCAAATGGCTCAACTCAACTCAACGCTTCGCCTTTGACGCTGTTAGCGACTACAAGCCCAAAGTTTCCTAGGTTGGGTAATTCAGTGTTCGACAAAATGGGCGGAAAGCTGACTTTCGTTGTGTCCGCATAATAGGCAAGGACCTCTGCCGAAAGCTGACATTCGATTGATTTTGCAACTAAGATAATCACTGCGCCGCCGAAAATCGGCTGCAAGATCAAGATCACCAGATAGCATCCAGCCGATAATGAGAATAGAAAAAGCCATGAAACCTATCACAAGAAACTGACCAAAACACCATGGCTACAGACCTTAAATCCTATGGCATCGATGCCGCCTTTACCCGTGGCGCACTCAAAGGTTCACAGATTGAGCCCAGTTATTCCGGCGCTCTGAGTTTTATGCGCCGCAAATACACAAAGGATCTTGAGGGGGCGGATGTAGCGATCACCGGAGTTCCCTTTGATCTTTCTGTGAGTAACCGTCCTGGAACCCGCTTTGGCCCAGAGGCAATTCGCAAGGCAAGCGCTCAACATGCCTGGGGCCCAATTTGGCCCTGGCGGTTTGATCCATTCGATACGCTTGCAGCAATCGATTACGGTGATTGCGTTTTCGACTGGGGCGTGCCCCAAGACGTCCCGTTGGCCATAGAGCGCCACATATCGGAGATAATCTCGGGAGGAACGGCCAGCCTTGTTCTGGGCGGCGATCATTTCATCACCTATCCGGTACTTAAGTCCTATGCTGAGAAGTACGGCCCAATCGGTCTCATCCAGTTTGATGCCCATCGGGACGTCGAGCCCGACGAGGGTGGACGCATGGATCACGGCAGTATGTTCAACCTAGCGGTTCGCGAGGGCATCATAGATCCGCAACGGACCGTTCAGGTGGGCATCCGCACCTGTTTCGAGGGCGAAGAGACCTATGGCATGAAAATCTTGCATGCAGACGCCGTACATGCTGCTCCAGCTGAAGAGATTGCCGCAACCATTTTGTCCACCGCTGGGGATGGTCCGACCTACCTGACCTTCGACATAGACTGCCTCGATCCGTCCACTGCTCCCGGGACGGGCACACCGGTCCCGGGCGGGCTTACCAGCTACCAAGCGCTCGCCATAATCCGGGCCATGAAGGGGCTCGATCCAGTCGGCATGGATGTGGTCGAAGTCTCCCCCCCGTTTGATCATGCGGAGATGACCTCCAACGCAGCCGCAATGATCGCCGCAGAACTTCTTTGCCTGAAAGCCTGGGCCAGAGGAGCTCGGGCCGTTTCAGAATAGCCAATAAATCGTCTGTTGCTTGTCTCACAAGTGGAGAATAGCTGCGTGCGGCTTGGCCCCAATAGGCCGTCCGCAGATTGCGCCCTTCTGTCTATTCGAGCTCAAATGTCCGGTAAGGGGCAACGGATCCATAAGTTCGTTTGGACATTCTCTCTATCAAATGGCTCAAGCATCAATCATGGCTGACGATTGATTTCACCAAGAATTGTAGACCTCTACGGTCTTTGCTTTCAGGCTATATTGCGCCTCAATGTTTGCAGCGCCATCAAAAAAGACGACGTCGCGCCGTGTATCCTCGGCGTTCAATTCTCCTTCGATCCAGAAAGCTTCGAAGATTGAGCTGAAGGCAACACCCTTTGGATAGTCCACATGGACAATCTGGTTTGGAGGCGGTGTTGGCGTGTGAACGCAGGCACCTGCAACTGGCACAAACAGGAATTCTGTCACCTTTTTCTCTTCGAAGGCGAGCGGGACAACGTAACCGGCAAGCCGTATAGATTGTCCGAGAATGTTCTGGTTGGGTGCGCGCCTTGCTTTGCCATTCTGAGCGATGATGTTCCGCCGCTCTCTCATCAGGCCGTCTACGTCAACTTGATGCATTGAGAGGAGTGTAAGAGCAGCTTCGTGGCGTTCAAATAGTGCCATATCTTCCCGTTCGCGCGGTGTCGACGTGCGCCATTCGACGTGGATGCGCATGGCGTCGCGCAGAAACGGTCGCATGTCGGCAAAGGGCGTTTCGCTGGAGACATGCACTGGTAGCAGATCCTGCCAGCCAATCACACGCGTACCTGTCGACATGTTTTGCGGCGCTACACTGACTGGCGTTCGGGTCAAATCAAGCGGAGCTGCAAGCGGATCAAACGGCATACCACCGGGTTGCTGGCCCGCAATCGCGCGCTGCCATGCGCTCTCAATGCTTTGTGCCGCAACCGGGAGAGATATCAGACCAAACAGAGCGCCAATCGCAAAAGCTGACAGCGGACTCGTCATCCCTCAGACACTCTCACGCTAGTAACTGCGACGCCTCGGCGCAGTTTCTCGTCGTCGCCTTCTTCCCACTCCGGCTCGGTCAATAGTTTGTCCGGTTCGCCGTCGCGATCAATATCGTAGACCAGTTCGCCGCCAAAATAGGTTTGCAGCACTTCAGTCTTGTGAAATTCAAAAACGTTCTCTTCGGCCTGTCTGCGAATATCTCGGTCGAGCACGATGATGTCTGCAATCTTGCCTTCCTCGAGACTCCCCAACACATCGCCCCGATCCTGAAGGCGTGCACTACCCAGGGTCGAGCCATGGATAACCTCTTCAAAGGTCAATGGTTCACCGGGCATGACAAGACCGCCGGGTGTTCCCATAGCCTGTCGTGTCATGCCGATCTCCATTCCTTCCCACGGCGAAAACACAGGAGACGTCGGCGCGTCAGGTCCAAATCCATACTCCATGAACTCGGTCACGAGTTTGAACTGGTACATACGCTCCAGCACCTCTTTTGGCAGGTTCTGACTGGTCACATTACGAAAGTACTCCTCGGTGGGATCAGCCCAGTGAAGTTGAAGCTGCCCGGAAACCCCGAGCCGAGACATGCGACGAGCGTTGTCGATAGACAAATGGTCAACATGCGTGAAAATCTGAGGGATGTCGTCGCGAAGGGGCTCGCCGGTTTCATGTGCAAATTCCAGCGCGTCGAGCGAGCGGCGGATCCCCGCGTTCCCTTCAACGTGCAGCATCAAGGTAAAATCACGCTCTGTTAGTGCGTCGAAAATCTCTGCAAGGTTGTCTGGTCGAAAGTTCATATCCGGCCGTGTGCCGTCCAGATACGGGCCTTCCATATAGGCAAAACGCCCCGGTGTTCCATCAATAGCGAACTTCACAGTGTTCGCATGGAGAATACTGGGATCAACGCCCGCATCCTCGACTGCGGCCCGCCGTATCTCTAATTGTTCGATCATTGCGGTATCGCCCTCTGGCGTGCCGGTGCCCCAGAACACCATGGCTAATTCGTGCCTGAGTGTTAGTTCTCCTTTTTGCGCCAAACGGACGTAGACGTCATCTGCCCCCTCCTTGGACCCGGCGGCAGCTTCCGTTGCACCGGTGACCCCGACCGCGTTGAGCACGCGAGCGGCACCAATAATCGCTTCCTCCTGTTTCTCAAAAGAATAGAGTTTGTGCTGTTCGACAAACCCTGTCGAAAGGTGAGCTTTCTCCTGCAAAAGTCCGGAAGGTTCATCGCCAGCGTCATTCAAAGGCATGTAGCCGCCTTTCGGTGGCTCCCAATCGGCAGTGATCCCGAGGTATTCCAGAGCTTTCGTCGAATACCAGCCGTTATGTTGCGTATTGTCGGAGATCAATGCAGGGCGTCCACCAACGATTTCGTCCAGTTCTTCCTTGGTGGGATTCTGAAAATGCGCGTCGGACCAACCGCCGCCGATCACCCACTCATCTGGCCCGAGCGTCGCCGCGTACTCCCGGATTACTTCGACAACCTCCTCACGCGACGCATCGTTGTAACCGAACAGGTTGAGCATGACGAAATGCGTCTGCCCAAAGATGCGTGTGTGCAAGTGAGTGTCGATGATACCAGCCATAACGGTATTTGTGCCCGCATCCACGATCTGGGTGCCATCGCCTGCCAACTCGCGGCAACTGTCATCAGTGCGTACACAAATGATCGTGTTTCCCGCAACCGCCACGGATTGCGCCAGTGGCAACTCGGGGTTTGACGTGATGATGTTTTCACTCAGGAAAACGGTGTCGGCTTGCTGAGCAAGTAGCGGCGAGCCTGCGAGCAAAATAGCTAGCGCGAGCGCGCTGTATCCTGATTTCATTTTCAAGTGTTTCCCTAAATGCTGACTGTTTGGAGGTTGGCAAAAGACCACAACGAGCGTCAAATCAACTTTTCAACAAAATGGACGCAGGATCTGGCTCTACATCTTTGGCAACCTGATAAAGCGCATCACACCGTTGCACCTGCCTAATTAATCGCAGTGCTTGAACAACATCAGTTTTGTTGTAGCAAAACGGCCTATACTTACGGCGGGAGATCGAAGTTTCAAACCGAACGGCCCGGTCTTTCTCGATCTCACCCGCAACTTGTAGACGGCGCCCTACTGACCATTGCAGGCACTACCATTTTGATCACTTACGTACTGTCGATCCGGCATGGTATCGTGCATATGCGGCGAACGGCAGCATTGCTGAGCCGCGGTACAGCATCCCTGTAGACGGCTGGATGTCGGCTTTGGGCCGTTTGCGCGCCAATGAAGGACTACTTTTTGGTGATGATGCCGCGCCGCATCCGATGTCTGCTCAGAGCCCAAAGCGGTCGAGGTCAGTCGCTAAATCATAGCATCATTTTGCTTGGGAAACTTGGCGCTCAATTCGATATCGGCAGCAGTTTTCCTTTCCACCTAAGATCATCTCGATGCTAGGCTCAGGCAAATTTCGCCTTACTGAGCATTAAGAGCCATGACCAAACTGAACGTTACCCGCCGCACCGCAATGACCATCCTCGGCAGCGCGTCAATGATCGCGATTTCTCATGCCACCTCAACTCATGCGGCCTCGTCATTGCAGGATTTTGGAAGCCAGCTTCAGACGCTGCCCGAAATCACTGTTTACACAGCGCAGCGCGTCATCACCATGGAGGACAACGACCCAGCAATCAACGCGGTCGCCGTGGTCGGAGACCGTATTCTGGCCGCGGGATCGCGCGATGCAATCGTTAATCGGATTGGTTCGCAGCCGTTTCGGCTGGACGAACGGTTTTTTGACAAGGTGATCATTGCCGGTTTGATCGACCAGCATGTGCACCCTTTCCTCGCCGGATTGACCCTGACCTCCGAGATCATATCGATTGAGGATTGGAATATTCCGACTGGCTTTTCGAAGGCCGCCGAGGATGAAGCGGATTATAAGTCTCGCTTGCAAGCCGCTGAAGCGGCAATGGATGATCCCGACGCCTTGTTACTGACATGGGGATACCACCACTTTTTTCATGGCGAGATCAGGCGTGCACAACTCGACGAGATCAGCAGCACACGCCCAATCATCATAGTCCACCGATCTGCACACGAACTTATCTTGAACACGCCCGCATTGGAGTTTCTGGGCATCACCGAAGACTTCGTAAATGGCTTTGCGGGGCTTGCGCTTGAGCAGTCGAGCTTTGAAGACGGGTATTTCTTCGAGGCGGGCATGTTTGCCGTTCTTCCCGCAGTTGCACCGGTGCTTTCAACACCAGAGCGTCTGGGCGCTGGTCTCAGGCTGGCGCGCGAGTATATGCACCGTGCAGGCGTCACGGTTGCTGCGGAACCGGGAGGCGTGCTGTCGCGCCCTCTGCAAGAAGCAACCAACGCCGTCTTTTCCGGGCCTGACGCACCGCTCAGGACCTATTTCATACCCGACGGGAAATCTCTGGCTGCCTTGCACCTCCAAAACGGCACGATGATCGAAGAGACGGAAAAACTACTCGAATGGGGTGAAGGCAAGACGGCTTTCATGCCGAAGCAGGTGAAACTCTTCGCCGATGGCGCTGTTTACAGTTTGGCCATGCAGGTCTCGGAGCCCTATGTCGGCGGCGATTTCCACGGCGAGTGGATTATGCAACCGGATGAGTTCAATCCTGTTTTCGATGCCTACTGGGAGGCAGGCTACCAGTTGCATGTTCATCAAACCGGCGACCTTGCCGTGGACTTGATCTTGGACGCTGTTGAGCGAAACATGCGCCGGATGCCGCGCGCCGATCACCGCACGACACTGGTCCACTTCGGTTATGCAAGAGAAGATCAAGCAATGCGGATCGCTGAACTGGGCTGCATCGTCAGCGGCAATCCATACTACGTAACCGCGCTGTCAGATCGATATAGCGAGCTTGGGCTTGGCCCGGACCGTGCGGATGACATCGTGCCCCTTGGCCCAATCAAGGCCAGTGGAACCCCGATTTCTTTCCACTCAGACGTACCAATGGCTCCGGGTGAACCGCTGTTTCTCGTGTGGGCTGGTGTGAACCGGACGACAGTATCTGGCCGCGTGGCTGGTCCCGAACACCGCTTATCTGTAGAAGACGCTTTGCGGGCTGTAACCATCGATGCAGCCCAATCCCTTCGATTGGAGGATGAGATTGGCTCGATCACTCCCGGCAAGTTCGCGAACTTCACCATCCTTGAAGAAGACCCATTCGAGGTAGAGGCGGAAAAGATCAAAGACATCGGCATCTGGGGGACCGTGCTTGAGGGCGACATTTTCCCTGTATCAGACGACTTCGATCTAGACCGCGCGTCACTATCTCCACCACGGGATACGACAAATCCACCAACAAAGCCGCTGTACGCGCTTGCTGATGTGTCAGGCATCGCGCAGAAGGGCATGCTTGCCGGATGCTCGTGTTGCGCTTCACCCGTATCGCAGTCGTGCACGACATCTGCGGCAGGGCAAATCTCGGCAGTTAGCTGTTGTGGGACCAATGCGTTGGGGTGGGCCGTCGTGTCCGAATGGGCCTCCATAGTTTAGATTGGAGCCAAGCAGAGATTGGATAATCAAGTGTCCGGAATGTCCGCGTTGCGGTCATCGGACGAGTGATTGATTTCGCATCCGCGGCGAATGACTGCTAAGCGGGCTGCGGATGCAGAAAGGCAAGGCAGAGCTGGGCGGCGGCTTTGGGCCGGAACCGCCCCTGGTAGCCGTGGGCCGATCAGTCACGTCCGCTTGCCCCTTGCAACCCTCCGCACAACTCCATGTTGCGCACGCTAATAGCAAGTCGTGCAGCTATCAAAATTGGAGAACGAAGATGGCTAAAAACAAAACAAAAAAACAAACAAAAATGGTGGGAATGCGGGTATCTGAAGATCTGCATGATTTGTTGACAGATGGAGCGGAAGCGGAGGGTATCTCCGCAACTGCGTATGCGCGCTTTGTCTTGGCGCGAGCCCTAAATTTTGAAGGCGCGCTGCCTGAAACCAAACCTCGTAAGCCGCCACGAAAGAAGCCCATCATTAAAGACATCCAAGCTGCCATTGAGGTCCTAGGGCTTCTGATCGATGTCAGGATGAACCTCTCATTTCTGTCGCGCAAATTGGCCGAGACGCATACATTCAATCCGCTGCGCGCTGAGCAAGTTGTCGAGCAAGGCGAACGTATCGATGCGATCAGACGAGATGTCGACTTGATCCGCACCCAAATCTTGGGGGGGCGGTCATGATTATCAAATCAACGCGCATCCCAACTGCGCATACCAGTCGGATCGCAACCTACCTTGCAAAACCTGCGGGCAACGAAATTTCAACTTGGATCCGTGGCTGCCCGGAAGACCTCCTACTTTTGGGTGAAATCTCCAAAATTGCTGGCAAACAGTATAGCGTTAGGCATTTTGTGATTTCGCCAAACGAGCAAATGAGCCAGCAAGACTTTGTCTCTGTGTTTGCTGAAATCTGTTTTGAATACGGTGTTTCCAACACGTCTGGCAACCGAGCCAGCATTGTTCAGCACGAGAAACCGCGAAAGTCTGGCATCGGAAACGAAACACACTGGCATGTTGCTTTCCCTGAACTTGATGTGGAGACCGGTCGCATTCTGAGCAGCCGGTTCACCAAGTTGCGAAACGAAAAATTGGCACGCCTCTGCGAGTTGACGCTTGGCCATAGGGTGGTGCCTGGGCGGTTCAACAAGCAGGTTTACAGGGCGCTCGAAAAGGAGAGGCCAGCCTTGGATCTCAAGCCGTTCGAAACGGCGCTTCGGGAAGCCATGTTTGCTGCCGGACAAGATGAAAATATGTGGCTGGAGTATCGAGCGCGCCTTCGAAAACAATCAAGATCACCGAGTAACTGGACGCTCGACAATCAGATCGTTTAGTTTGTCAAAATGTCAGGTTTTCCAACGCCATCAAAAGCATATGTGCGGCTCCAGGAGTTTCTTGAGCACCATATGCGGATGTCACATATCTACCAGCCGGTGATGATCCGCAGAATACTAAAAGGTGGTGGATCCGCCTCGCTTGAAGAGATTGCCGCAGCGCTCATGGTTTATGACCGCTCGCAGCTCGAATATTATATGATCCGCACGAAGAACATGGTGGGACGTGTTCTCACAAACAATGGCATTGTGCAGCCCATTAAATCCGGCCGGGAAATCCAAGCTTATCAACTTGCAGAGAATTCGGGCCTCCAAGATGCCGAGATCAAAGACCTCATCAGGATTTGCGATCAGAAAATCGATACGTTCATCGGGAAGCGTGGCGACAAGATATGGTCGCATAGATCAAAGTCGTCAGGGTACATTCCCGGCACCCTTCGATACGAGGTTCTGAAGCGCGCCCATTTTCGTTGCGAGCTATGTGGGATATCGGCCGACCAAAAGGCGTTGGAAGTCGACCACATCCTGCCCCGAAACAAAGGCGGCAGTGACGAGGCCATCAACCTTCAGGCGCTTTGTTATTCCTGCAATGCAATGAAGCGAGATCGCGATGACACTGATTTTCGGGGCATGGCCAAGAGCTACGCTCACAGATGCGATGGATGCGCGTTTTGCGAAATCCCCGGCGAGCGGGTGGTTGCTGAAAATGAACTGGCTTATGCCATTCGGGACGGCTTTCCGGTCACCCAGCATCATACTTTGATCATCCCGAAACGGCATGTGCCGGACTATTTCGACCTTCATCAGCCAGAGTTGAATGCGGTACAGCAACTCCTCCAAACAGAGCGCCAAACTGTCCGCGGGCTGGATCGGTCTGTCGAAGGATTTAACGTGGGCATCAATGCAGGCGAAGTTTCGGGACAGACCATTTTCCATTGCCACATTCACCTTATCCCTCGCCGTGCTGGCGATATAGAAAACCCTCGTGGTGGGGTCAGGGGTGTCATTCCTGAGAAGCGAATTTACTGAGAAGCTTTAGGCAAAAGCTGCGCCTGAACGGCGCATTGCATACTACCTTTTCTTGACAGACCGATAGGCGAGAAGGTGCCAAGCCTTTTTGATCCCTTCTGGCTTTCCAGATAGATGGCCAGAAACCAAATCGAACTGTTGTTTCTGACATGTTTTGAGGTTGGCCCAATATGCCGGAGATCCCCGTGAAGAAACTTGCTGCTATTCTGTTATGTTCAACCCTTGCGGCTTGCTCGGGTTCCTACCGCGACACCTCGGTCACGATGGACGTCGTGGGCAAACTAGACGTGCAGAGATACACCGGAGTGTGGTTTGAGTACGCCCGCTTCCCGGTGTTCTTCCAGCGGGGATGCACAGACACAACGGCTGAATATCAGATTATCGCCGAGGATACGGTGTCCGTTTACAACCGCTGTCTTGTTGAAAATGGCACGAGGGTAAAGGACATCACCGGCCAAGCCACAATTGAAGATGTTGGCAAACTCAAGGTCAGCTTCCCACAGGTTCCCTTTGTCAAATCGCCATACTGGGTTTTGTGGGTGGACGATGAGTATGAGGTTGCCGTTGTTGGGGTGCCCAATGGAAGCGCCGGTTGGATCCTATCGCGCAGCACGGAACCCAGCCAAAAGCATATCGACAAAGCGCGATCTGTTTTGACGGAAGCCGGATACGATGTGCCCAAGCTGGAAGTGACGCCCCACGCTTCCAAGTGACGTAGGAAACGAGCGAAGAGGCGACCGCTCCGGGGCGGGGCCGTTAGAAAACGTTGGTCCTGAAACGCCCCAGCCAAACCTTTCACGTTTCCGGCAGCAGCCCGCCGCGCCCGACACACACACACACGCGAAACCTCTGTCAAAAGAGCCATATAGAGATATTCTATATGGGGAATTTGACGATAAGAGCCGGCGCATTCGGGACCGACATTATGGTCAATGAAGCCAGCGCATGTTTTGGATCGAATTCTCCTTAACTGCATGGCGATCTTTGCCTTTTGCAGATTTCAAATCTCGCAACAACTGCTCGAGCTCAGCCCGGTTCAATTGCCGCCTTTCGACAAGCGATTGGGCCACACCTTCAAGCAAATATTCATTTTCGCCGATGGTCTTTTGAGCAAGATGGTTTGCGGAGCGCAGCCGCGACTGAACGCGGGCTGCCAGGTCGCGATCTTGAAGCATATCTTGCAGGTTATCCATGGACACCGGGTGCCAAATCAAATTGTCGTTGGACAAACCGAATTGTGTTTCGGCTTGGACTGCAAACATGGTGGCCTGAGCAAGATCGCTTTTGTCGCCCGCGCCGGCACCTGACGAAACACTACCCAGGCAAGAAAGTTCGGCTGCGCGTCCAGCCAACAAAATAGCGAGGCGATTTTCCAAGCTTTGAGTTTCATGACCGAATTTGTCCAGCTCAAGGTCAACTCGACCACCTCTCGGTGAGATCTGGGCCATTGTCGGCAATCCGGCGAGAAGTGCGTGCGCAACCACGATGTGGCCGGCCTCGTGGATTGCCATCCTATACAGCATCTTGGAAGGCAGTGGCTTCGCAAACTTCTCAAGCGCCGTCTGGAGGTGTTGGATCGCAATTGGGCGTTTATCCTGGCGGGCGATGGAACGGGCCTGACGCACAAGCGCGGCGGCATCCGCGCCCGATTGCCCAAGCATTTCTGCCGCCACTGCGTGAAGTTCCTGCTTGCTGATTGTCGGTCCAGCATCTGCGGACAAGATCTCTGTCAGCGCGCCCCTATCCGGAAGAGGGATGTGGACTTTTTGGTCGAACCGCCCAGAGCGCAGTAGTGCAGCATCCAACTTGCCCGAGTAGTTTGTTGTGCCGACCACCAAGACGCCATCCGTCTTTTCGGCGCCCGCCAGCTGTTCAAGCAGGCCATTTAGTGCCGCCCGATTGTAGTTCTCGTTATCGCTCTTGTTGGTTGCGCGATCTGCAAAACTATCGATTTCATCGATCAGCAAAACGGACGGCGCATGGCGCTTTGCCTCCAGGAAATCATCTCTCATTGCAGCGAGGAAATCGCCAAGATGGCCCTCCGCTTGCCAAGCAGCATAGCTTGCGCCAACAAAATGCGCCCCTGTCGCTTCTGCCAATTTCTGCGCGACAAAGGTCTTCCCGACACCCGGAGGCCCATCGAGTAGAAGGTTGTTAGGGATATCTGCCCAACTCAGGTGACCGTCAGAGTATGCTTGGATGTCATCCACGAGACGCTTCAACGGCGCCCGCGCGGCCCCCAGGCCTTTGACGTCATCCATGGCTTCTGGGTTGGCTTTTGTGCGCGTCGTCAACTTATTCAGTTGCAGGACAAATGCCATCAGCTTGGGCGTCCGAAGAGCCAACATAATTTCATTAGCTGAGATCTGAGCCAAAGCATCATGGGATGGCATCTGATTAAGCGCCTTTGTCATCAAAGCTGTACATTGGCGGCCGTGCATCATGGCATAGAGCATCAAGATCATGCTCCGTGACAATGGGCTCAGGGAAATGATCTTAGCGGATTTCTTGCAAAAGGCGTCCGGCAACACTTCGATACTTGGCACGATTACAATCAACGACGCTGGTTCCTTCGCGGCCAGAGCCAGCGCTTCATTGAAATCGCTTGCAGTCTTTGCTGGCGTGGTCTTGCGCCAGCGCGACTTGTAGCACACGATTTTTGGCTTGGTTGCATCAGGGTTGTTGCTACAGATCGCGGGGATCAAACCATCGCTAAACGCGTCTCCTGTGGCTTCCACCCATTCACTTTCACCGGTTTCAACAACTGTCAGCGAAAATGGGCGACGCAACTGGCCTGCAATCTGATCGCGTGTGTCCTTCCATGCCGCGCAAACACGGATCAATGAGGCAACGGCGCAATAGTCCCTCGCGTACTGCTTTGGCATCGAATCCTCAGCCGGTGCATCCTCATCAAAGGCATCCCACCCGGACTTTCGGTTGGCGGCTTTAATCAGGCTCTCGTAGGCTGGCTGGAACCACCCATTCAAACGCGGGTAGAAGAAAGATGTATAGACTTGGGGCTGCATGGAGATGCCCTTTCAATACTCGAAATCTGGAAACATCGCAGCCGAACGGCTGCGAACACGCGATAAGTTCAGGCGTGTATGCGTTTCTCAGGTAGCGGCAGAGTGCGCTTGGATTTCGAGTTGTTTGAAGGCACGATTTTCTCCCTTGGGGAGATTGAAGTATGCATGGCGCTCCGAAATGACAAGTCTTTTCGAATGTGCGCTTGCGTATCTTTGTTGCAAGCCTCTCTCATGAAGCAAAAAAGAAGCACGAAAATTATCTAATCTGCCGAAGGCCTTACCTTTGGTGGTTGTGTTATCTTCATCGCTTCTTGCGGGTGTTCTTGGCGAGCTTCCGAATTACCAATGGTGTCGCGACGTGGTCTGCCTCGGGTGGTGTTAGATGCTGGGGAGCATCTGCATTCGTGAGCAAGGGAATGTGATCTGCCGTGGCACCTGCATTTCGACGAAGCTTCGTGAAACGATCAGGGACAACTTCGCTCCCGCCGATGCTTGGGCACAGCGGGAGCGCACGATGAACTTGGGTTCATCGCCATTTTTGAAGTCTTGGTATTATCAAAAGGTTATGAGCTTGCTGATTAGACAAAACTCGAAGACCTGAGCCGTGCGTTGAACTCTCGGTTTGGGCCAGTCAGTGGGTCACCCAAATGTGGATTGGGCAATCACCAGTCTGAATTCACGCAGCCTCCTTTGGCCGAACAGAGATGCCTTTTAGTGCGGTTGCAACAATGTCGGCGCGGGCGGCTTCGGACACTTTGAGCTGCCAGTGTTCTTTTTGGTTGCACCAAGCGTGGTCGCGTTCAGCTTCAACCAGGCGCCATTGAACTTTGCCTACATTCTCTTCCTGCGCCTGCGGAAAGATGGCATCGCCTCCGAGTTGATAGAACGATTTGTCAGGAAGTGGTTCGCGCTCTCACTCTTGACCGCCAGATATTCGGGATCGATGGAAACCCGCTTTGACCAGGACATTCGACAGATTTCTGAGATGGGAATGGGGGAATATCTCGAAAGTATCGAGAAAGCGGTGCTCTCGGATGCCTTTTGGGAAGTTGGTTTGGTGCAAGCGCTTACAACGTCAAATAGCAAACATCCGGCTTTCAGGACATTTCTTGCGTCTCAGGTGAAGTCCAATGCTAGAGGCTTTCTGTCAAAAGAAATCACAGTGCGGAGTATGTTGGAGCACAGAGGCGATGTTCACCACATCTTCCCCAAGGATCACCTGAAAAAGACGCTTGGCCTTACGCAGTCTCAATACAATCAAGTCGCCAACTTGGTCTACACACAGCAAGAGATCAACATTGCCATCGGAAATGCGCCTCCTAGTGAGTATGTTTCAGATTTGCGGAAACAATGCAGTTCAGGAACCGCAAAATACGGAGGGATCGTAGTCTACGCGGATCTTGAAGAGAACTTCACGGAGAACGCAGTTCCGCTTGGACTTCTGACGGGCGAATTTGCGGACTACCAGGAATTTTTGAAGCTGCGGCGTCAATCTATCGCGAAGACGTTGAAGGCATACTACACGTCGCTTTGAGCACTGATTGTCTCGAGCTTGCGTCTCTCAGTTCGACGCTTTGATTTCTACGAAGGCCCATTCAAATTGCTGCACATTTTGCTGCACATATTTCGTGAAGCCCCATTGCAATATTCCTTTAAGTATAGGTAAATTATAAATAAAATTCTGAACGAAAAAGATGTTGGCGGACTTCGTCTCCGCCATCCACCACAAATGTATCCCGCCATTTCGGTCTGTGCAGGGGCGCAGCTAAACGCTCGCTTTTTTGCGTCAGCCAATCAGCACTGCACGGATCATCGCATAGAATTCAGGTTATCGCAGAATATACCTCGGCAATTCGCTGGACGGTCCAATAGCAGGCGATGGCTGCGCATCCCACTGCCAAGCCCACACGTGTCGACATCCACAAACTGGCATTCATGCGGTGGCAAATTACTAGCGCGGGCCATAACGCTAGAATGATGGCGACCTGGCCAATCTCAACGCCAAGATTGAAAGCAAGCAGGCTCTGCCAGATGTCTGGTGATGTAACTTGCAAAATCTTGTGCAGCACAAAGCTGAAACCCAGCCCGTGCAACAGACCAATAAGCGAGGTCAGCAGGACCATTTTGGCCTCAGACTTCGCGTTGCTCATGAACGCAGCGGCGGCCGCAATAACGATTGAAATCGCGATTCCGGTTTCGACGGCGGGAACAAACCACGCGCCTGATGGTACAAACCCGAAAAAGCCAAGAGACAACGTGATGCTATGCCCGACAGTAAATCCGGTTGCGCGCAACAATAACGCTCTGAGTGTCTGAGCGCCGATGACCAGACACACAACAAACAGAACATGATCCAACCCTTCCAGGATATGACGGATACCTTCCCAGACAAAACTCAGAAAACCTCCGTACCCTGCTTGCTTGATCTCCAAAGGCTCGATCATCAGGCCCCGAGAGCGGAAAATCTGTGGTGTTTCAGATGCGTAGTCGAGAATGAGGTTGGCCGTTTGATCCTGACCCGGCAGGCCGGGGTCCAGCACATTGGCAATGCTGTATGATTGGACTGGGCGGTCACTCTTGTAGTTCAGGACAAGATCGACAATCGTGTCACCGACGTAGAGCGGTGGCGCAAGGTCTGTTTCAAATTCAACGGCTCTTTGAGCTTCGTCCAAAGTCGCAAATCCGGGCTCATTTCCTACCCGATGCAAGCGAATTGCCTCAACCATTCCCCTGAGACGCTGATGATCGATCGACAGATGCAAGCCGTCCTCGGCCAATTGCCCCAATCCTTTGGGATCGTTCATAAAAGCCTGCAAGTCGACAAAGTGGACCAATAGACCATCACGCATGGCATTTGTCGTAAATGGTGCAGCTTCCGGCAGGGCATCGCCGTCGGTGTTGCCAAGCTTATCCGCAACCAAATAGGGCATGGGCGTACGCATGTAGATTCGCAAGCCGTCCTCGGTATGCTCGATATGCGAAATTCGAACGTTGAGGTTCAGTAGAAAATGCGCCGAGGCAGATAGAGCCAGAGACAAAAGCAAGGTGACAACCAAGATGCCTAAAGCACAGTGTTTTTGTCTTAGACACTTACGCATTTGGATCGCGAGCCTCGATTACAGTTAGTCCATTCAGTTTCCATTGACCGGCTTCCGGCACGATCTCGATCAGCGCCCGAAACGTTACAGCACGTATGTGGGCGTGCCCCCAATGGCCCCCTTTTGCCTGCACCGACCATTTAACCAACGTCTGAAAGCCGCCCGGTTCAGAGATCGGATCGAGACGCTCCAATTCTGGACTGCCAATATCAGTTGCTGCGGCGAGGCTGCCCCCCGGCGTGCGGATCGTGAGGCCCCGTTCAATCTCTGCTGCGATGTCGTCCAAAGACGCCGCAGTTACAATTGGCGTCAGTTCTGCCTTTCTCGCGGTCGGCGTCGTTTCCAAATTCACTGTGTTCAAATTCTCGATCATCGAACGCAAAATGCCTGCCGCAGTCTGCGGATCGGGAGGCGACGCGTTCCGCCAGGCCAATGCCGTAAAAGATCCAGAGAAATAGACGGTTGCCGGGACAGCGAAAATCAAGACTGCAAGACTGACGCGTTTTAGGACTTTTCCTGTGCCTGCCAGCACCAAAAGCAGCGATACGGCGCTAATGATCCCTGTAGCCCAAGCTAGCCCGGGCCTTGACTCTTCTGGCCGTACTACGGGTATTTGCGAGACCGATTTTCTTTCATATTTCAGTAGGTGGTTTTGCCAGTGGAATTTCGGGTCCACAGGGGTCACCGCCCCGAAAAATGGTCCGGCAACGTCGTTGGAAATCGTTGCAACACGGGAAATCTTTTCATCAAACATGTCCCATGTGACCGTCACGTGTTCAGGAAGGTCCGCCAAAGGAAAAGATAGGATCGCTCCAACAAATGCATTGTTCGAGGACACTTCCTTTCCGGGTTCGACAACCTGAAAACCCTTTGACGTTAGCGTCAAAAGCTCTGCCGTTGCTATTGCCGGCTGAGCGGGTTTTCCATCGATGGACACCGCATTACGCGACGACAAAAGTTTTGCGGCCCTTTTTGTAATCTTTGCGCCGTGTTGTGGCGAAAGCTTATCGCCCACCCCGACTGTTTCATCAATCCAAGGTGCCAATTCGTGCAATCGGATCAGGGTTTCATGCCGAACTTCCCGCGGCTCAATATATAGAAAGGTCGATGTCCCATCCTGGTTTTTTCGATTCAGGTTTTTAGCGGAGAACCGGGAATGCCAAGGATCAGCCCAGTGAATTTTCAATTCTGCCGGTTTTGAAAGGAACTTGAAATCCGTGACCGGAACGTCCCGATCAAAGACCTGCATACCGATGGTCGCAAGCGGTTCACCTTCCCGCGACGGTGGCAGAATAGTCAGCGTTTTGGGGTTTGGGGACAGAAACGGGTAGAACACGTTGACGAACAAGACGCGTGGATCGGCTGGCGGACTGGGAACAATTTGGCCAGAGAACGGATCACGCTGACCCGCAAGCGGCGAGGCACGGTCTATACGCTTTCTGTATTCCACTTTTCTGATCTCAGGCGAAAGCGCCGGCCCATCACCTATAATAACTGACAGACCCAGGCTTTCATCGTGTTCAGAACTTTGCTTCAGACGACGCCCATTTCCCCCAGGATCTGGCGCCCATCGCTGGGGTAACAAACCTGCAAAAAGCGAGACATCGTCGACGTAGATTTCAAGATCCAAATAAACGCCATCCTCTGCGACATGAAAGATGGCGATGTTGGGTGCGACCTCGGACCCGTTGAATAGAACTACGTCTGCCAAAACAGTCTGCATGCTAGCGGCAAAAAAGCCGAGCACCAGCAGTTGTCGATTCAGATACCGCCAAACTTGAATGTTATTCATCCTCGAAATTCAACAATGCCCACAGTTCTACGCGCGATCCTACCTTAGTGCCCTTCCGAGCAAACCGATTTGGACCGACGACATACCGCAATGACTGAAAATTGACATAGGCTCCGCAGTCTCTGGGCTGGTTTCACAAGCCTTGGCGACAATAGCACCCGCGCAACTTGAACCCGGCGCAACCCGTGGCTTTATAAGATTTCCCAGTTTCACATACAGCCGGGCAAGACCGCATCGCCTACCTTGTTATTGATCCGGCATTGGCGGTGGCGTGTAACCCTCCCATTTGCCCGCTTTGACTTTGTCTGACGGTTCTTTTTCTTTTGAACGCGGGGCATTGATGTACTCGTCGCTCACAGATGGTGGTAGCACATAGTCGTCAACACTCGCTTCCCGAACAACGATCTGGTCTTTGGTCACGTTGATCACCTGAAGATCCCGTGCGAGCGTGAGTGGTCCATCGTACGTCGAACGGACGCCTTCCAAAATCGCCTGATAGTTTTCGGGCGAAAGAACAGAGTGATAGCCCAGCGCCATGCGCGGTTCGACCGCGGACATAACTTTGCCAAACGCCGCGGGTTCGGTATGAATGCGCGTTGCGACGTAGGTCGCCTGTTTCATGTCCCAGCCAAAATACGGGGCCAAAGCATCAGGTGGAAGAAACGCCTCGTGCGAAGCGATGTCCGCTCCTTTGGCATATTCGACATACCATTTGTTCGGGTAAGTATCTCCGCCGAAGACGTATTTCAGTCCATTCCATTCCAAAGAATAACTCACCGAGCCATCTAAGCTGTGGATCGCAGGCCAGGAACGGATCGTGACGTCGTTCTCCTGATAAACGATCTCGTTTTCCTGCATGTAATCGAATTCAGTGACTTCAAGCTTGGCGCCATCATCCGGCAGCGCTCCCGTACGTGTGGCCAGATCCCAAGCATAGGCTTTTGACATGCCCTCAACATAGGCTTTGGTGCCCAGTTCATCTTCTGATCCGGACGGGCCGAAGATGCGGAGCGGAGTGTATCTTCCCGACAGCCACCCCCCAACATGCAAACCCATGAAGTCTCCAACATGGTCGACATGCAAATGGCTGAAGAAAACCTTATCGATCTTGGCAAAATCCGGTCGCAGCGAGAATAAGTTTCCGGTGGCACCAGTTCCAACATCAAACAGAAAAACTTCGCCGTTCCCAAGTTCGACATAAAACGAAATCGAAACGGCCGCCTTGGTTTGGTTTGGCATCCCGGTCCCCAATGCCGTGATACGCATCTCATCCTCAGCAAGGACTTCGGTGTTTGGGAAGTACGATGCGGGATAGACACCGTTTTCGATTTCAGAGGCGCTTCGACCGGTCGGCAATGCGTTTTGCGCCAAAGCGGAGCCAGCCAAAATGAGACTTAACGCGAGAAACGTATAGGTTGCGGATTTTGTGATGCTATTCATTGATCCCCCCTACTTTGCTAGGCGCTTCGGAGAACACGATGTCGTGAACTCCTGGTTCACCATAGACTTATCTACGGTACTCCCATAGACTGCTCTATGTCAAACAAAGAATGCTAAAATCTGAATGTCCGAAACTGTTACCCGAGCGTCACCTAGAAACGCTGCAACCAAAGAAGATTGGATTTTGCTGGCATACAAGTTGCTCAACGAGGGCGGAGTCTCCGCCATAAAGATCGTGCCTATGGCAAAGCGACTTAACCTGACCAGCGGCAGCTTCTACTGGCATTTCAAAAATGTCCGGGAGCTTCTGGACGAAGTGCTCAGATATTGGGAGCAAGAGTTGACGGACAATGTGATCGAAAAAGCAAAAGCGTTTGAAGGCTCACCTGAAGACCGCATTCTCCTACTCATGAAGAAGGTCATTGAAGAAAATGCAGCCGTGCCTGATCACGCCGTTTCAGTCTGGGCGAACACTGATCAAAAAGTGAAAGCAACGTATCAAAGAACCATCGGCAAACGCTTCCGATTCGCCGCATGGATGTTTGAACAAGCCGGGTTTTCAGTTGAAGACGCGAAATCACGCGGACGGCTTATGGTTACATCACTAATGGGTGACTCTTCGACTGGCCTGAAAGAACAAGGCAATTGGGAAGAGGTAATAGAACGGGAACACGCTATCCTGATCGGGAAATAGACGATCAAAATTTCCAGAACGGCGAAATACTGGCCAATTTCAAGTCTGGCAATCAGTGCAGTTAGTGTCCGTCGCCATGTTATTTTGGGGCTATTGGTGGTCTGATTTAGGTTCGGGACTCATAGCCTGTAAACGACGAGCACTGCGAGTGCTAAAACCCTTCCAAACACTCCATTCTTGGTCACAAGTTGAGGTGTTGCGTGGATCCATTGAGCCCACCGAGCAAAGCTACCGTTCAGTTTTCATGCGGTTCATAAGGGTCTGGCGCCCCTGGAGGGATTGGTGGGTATTTTTCGAACGTAGCGATGTGTTCCTGCAATTGAGGCAGCGCCTTTTCGGCCGCCCATGTGTGCGGAAAAAGTACGCTTTCACGCTCATGTGGATCGTTCAAAAGATTGTAGACCCTTGGCGTGTCGAAGGACTCTGTCGCTCCGAAGGCCGTCGTATTCTCTTTGAAAAGAACCTTCCAATCCTTCCATTTGACGCCAAAAATCTGTTCCCCCATGTAAACGATCACGCCTTCTCGGTTCGAGTTTGGCTGGGCACCCAGAAAGAACCCGGATTGATCGATGCCATCAAAGGCTCTGTCTTCAGGCACCTTGCCACCTGCAAACGCTGCAAGTGTTGGGTAGAGGTCCATCGAGTGGACGATATCGTTGCTTTCTGAACCTGCGGGAATCTTTCCCGGCCACTTAATCGCGAATGGCACGCGCATGCTGCCTTCAAGGCTGGTGAAGAGAGTGCCCCGCCATGGCCCGGCCGTACCATGCACCGCCGGGACCGGTGACACGTTGGCGTTTCCAACCGGCAGAGCTTCAGGGCCGTTGTCAGCAGTAAAGATCACCACCGTGTTGTCCGAAATGCCCGCACTTTCAAGCGCATCGACTATCCGACCGATGTAGGTGTCTGTCTGCCGCAATATGTCCGCCCAAACGCCTTTCCCAGTGGCTCCGTCAAACTCTTTGGACACGATATTTGGATAGTGTGTTTGAGTGTAGGCAAGATAAACGAAAAACGGCGCCTCTTCCTTGCTCTTGTCTTCGATGAAACGGATAGCCTTCTTTGTCAGGTCACCGTCTATCTCGCCGCGATAGTCCAGGTCGTAGTCCCGCGCCACAGTCGCAGGTTTGCCCGCAACACCCTGCATGACAACAGGTTCTTCCATGTTTGCGTCGGCAAAGCCCGGGAGCGAGCGCCAAACGGTTACATCAGTAGTCTCAACACCGTAAAACACATCGAAACCCTGGTTCGTGGGATAGCGCCCTTCAGTCCAGCCGAGGTGCCATTTTCCATACATGGCCGTGTTATGTCCTGCGTCCTTGAGCATCTCGGCCATAGTGATCTCCCATTGAGTCAGACCGTAGACACCGCCGCCCAGAGGGACTGTATGGTTACCGCTTCTGATGCCATAGCGCCCCGTCATGGTTGCTGCGCGAGAGGGAGTGCACTGACTTTCAACATTGAAGTTTGTAAGCCTCAATCCCTCAGCGGCCAGCGCGTCCATTTCAGGAGTGGCCGTTCCACGGATTATGCCGCCACCGTTAAATCCCGGTTCACCCCAACCGAAGTTATCAAGAAATATGAAAACGATATTCGGCTTGTCCTGAGCTGAGGCGGTAGTGCCGACCAGAAAAGACAGCAACAGCAGGATTATTGGATAAAACAGAGTCATGCAGAAGCTCCCCCAAAAATACAACTTCGTCGACATTGGCGAAAAAATGGACCAAGGGTCAAGACTGGCGCCCCTTGTGGGCTCGCAACGGCCTTGCGGCGATGAAGCTGACCAAATTTGGTTCTGCTCCCGATAGCAGCCATCGCCAGATTTGCGATGCTCCCGGCTGTTCAACACCTTGACCCAATGTGTCGACATTCTTGCCCCACAGTAGTCGTTCACACAAATCGGACTGACCGACCGCTCCGTACCAAGTCTGACACATCCACATGTTGAGTTTCTTAGCTTTGCTTACTGAAACTGCGACGATGCATGTGCATCACCACCGGTGCGATCACCGGCTGGAGAACCCACTTGGATTGACAATTAAGCAACAAGAAAAGCCGCAGGCAGTAAGGCAAGATGCCCAACATCAATCTGGATCAGTTTAAGTAGTTCTGAATTCCATCACGTAGGCAAGATATTGTGGTTGACCCTGAACAAGTTGTCGGGGTCATAGTTACCCTTGATCTTGGAAAGCTTCTCACCGTTTTCACCATATGCTCCGGCCATGTGGTCCGCTTCGTCTTCGGGCATGAAGTTGACATATGCACTTCCGCTCGCGTGCGGTTGCATCTGGTCGTAAAGCTCTCGCGCCCAATCAATACATTCGGCATCCTTGCCGGGGTCTTCCCAACGCGTGTGAACATTCATGATGAAATGGGCGGATCTTTGGGGATAGGCGGTCGAACCGGCCTGAACACGTGCCATTGCGCCACCCACATGGGCAATAAAGACTTCACACGCCGGGTCTGGAAGACTGGAAATCGCTTTCAGAAGTCCTGAGATTGCGTCCGAAGAAAGTGCATCGAAATCGTGGCTTTTCCAGTAATTCCTGGCACCTGGTGTCAACAACGGGTCGAAGGCGGCCTGCCAATCTACGAACTTATGGGGCGAGATCACATCGACAATAGGTTCACCAAGCGCGCGCAATGCCGTCATGGCTTTTTCACCTTCGTCCATCGGTCCGCTGTAGCAGGCTGCAAAGATCAGCACCTCTCGCCCATGCCACTCAGCTGGCAAGAACGGTAGAGGGGGCGCTTTTCGCATCACGCTCCAGACGGTCAGCTCATCCGGGGAAGTGTCAGCAATCTTAGCAAATTCTGCGAGGAGCTCTGACGCATTTTCTATCGGATGAACAATGAGGCCAGACAAAACATCGGGTCCGAGTTCATGCAGCTGGAACTCGAATGAGGTCACAACACCGAAGTTCCCACCCCCGCCGCGGAGGGCCCAGAAAAGTTCAGGGTGGCTTGCGGGCGAGGCGGTTACAATGGCACCGTCCGCAGTCACGACCTCCGCTGAGAGCAGGTTATCGATCGTCATGCCAAATTTCCGAGTGGTCCATCCAAAGCCGCCGCCAAGCGTGAGGCCTGCGATACCCGTAGTCGAATTGATGCCAACGGGAACGGCAAGTGCATGTGCCTGAGTTTCGCGATCTACGTCTCCTAGCAGCGCTCCAGGCGCAACCCGAGCAGTCTTGGTGACGGGGTCGACGTGCACGGACCGCATCTGGGACAGATCGAGCATTACAGTTTCATCTGCAACAGCGTGACCAGCAATCTGATGTCCACCAGAGCGAACAGACATAACGAGGCCGGCGTCCCGAACAAAGTTCACGGCCTTCTGCACGTCACTGGCCCCCAGCGCGCGGATTACGAAGCCTGGGTAACGTTCGAACATGCTGTTCCACGTTGTTCTTGCATCCTCATATTCAGGGGAGCCCTTCTGATAAACCCCGCCACGAAGCGCTGCATCAAGAGCGCCCAACGCGTCTTGCTCCACTGTTGCCGTACCACCGTCGAGTGTTTTCAGATCAAACATGCGTAAGCCTCCCTATTGTCAGGTCGGGCTTCTTGCAGCGCTGCCTCAGTCGATTTTTTTCCGTCGCGTGGTCCCGCGAAGGCGTTTCACTGAATTGGGAAAATAATGTTGCAGGTCAGGCAAAAATTCCCGGGTCGATGCGATCCACAGGTGTTATCACGTCGGCGGGAATGTTCAGGCGTTCGGCCGCCTTTCTCAGGCTTTCCTCATCCGGGGCTTCATACAAGCAGTAGGTTTTGCGCTTATCTGCACTGAGAAACGAAAAAATCCACTCGACGCCGACTTCGTCATTGATCTCTTTGATGTGAATTTTGTCATCGTCTGTAACGTTTAGTTGCTCGGCAAAATTTCTTTCAATTATGTACCTTGGCATGAAGTCCCCCAGACCAGATTTTTTACCTTAACTCGCTACTCCTTCGAGCTTTGACCTTAGGGAAACCATACTCAATTTCTGTGAAATTGCCAACGCTTCCCCTTCCAGTTGAAACGCCTGTTCCACATCAGCCGGGCGGCCGCGTTGTCTTAGTGCAGTAGCATATGCCGTCTTGCTGTGCGCGACCCAAGGAGGGCATTTCATGCGCGTGTCAATTTCTATTGCCTTCTGGAACATCGTCTCAGCCACATCCCAGTCCTTCAGAACCGTACCCAGACTTCCGAGGCGTCGCGCAGCTGCGCCAGTGCATACTGTCGTGGCCCCAGCGGTGATCGTCAGTTCTTCGTAAGGAGCAAGCATTTTATAGAGCGTCTTGGCGTGTTCTTGATGCTGAATGGCGACACATATGTCGGCCAGATAGGACAAAGTCGTTGAATACATGGCGTCTGGTGGAAGATCGAAGCCATTGGCAGCCATTTCATTCAGTATTCGTTCGGCCGGTTCCTTGTATCCAAGCTCGGCAGCGATAAGACCAAAACCGGGCTTCCATGAAATGTCTTCGGGGCTGTCTGTCATCAGTTGCTTAATCACAGGCGCAACCTCGTGCAGTCGGTTTTGCTCGCGGCGAATGGTGAACATCTGAACTCCAAAGACGCCCTCAACATGTTCCCCATGGGTCTTTCGGCCAATTTTTACCGCTTCGGTGGCGTGTTTTTCAGCTTGCTCAAAATCGCCGTCCATAATTGCAACCATCGCGCGTGCGTGTTTCTGAACCCAATAGAGCTGCAGATGATTGTCCTTTTCCGAAATCTCTGTAAGCAAACCCAAAGAATGGTCCATCAACTCTCGGTCGGCCATCTCGGCGCCTACAAACAAGCTCAGAGTGCGATCCCGCCCTTGATCGATGCTACCAAGATGCTCGGCCACACCGTGCATAGCCTCCAGATTTTCGCGCCAATGGTGGGCTTCTCTTCCCTTCCGCGCAACGAATGGGGCCCCGAAATGCATCATCATTACCGAGAACTGGGATTTATAATCACCCAGTTTTGCGGCCAGTTCCATCGACTGCTGGCCGAAACGCGCACCTTCGGAGAACTGACCGACGAACATGTGGGCGCGCGCAAGTTGGCTCATCAATCTACACCGGCGGACTTCATCATCATCGGGCAAGTCACTCAGTGCACTATCGCAGAGATCAATTGCCTCACCGTGCCTTTCGCTGGACATCATACATGAGTCAGCGAAGTGGTTGGCCGCGTCAGCGGCCAGCTCTACGTTATGCAAGGCACGGGCTGCGCTGGAAGCGTCCTTCAGAACCGCTATACCTTCGGGCAATTGGCCCAGGCTGTCATGGCTGCGACCAACCAGAATCTTGCTTTTGATCAATTCTGAATCAGAGTCTGAGCCTAGATTTTCAGCAGCTCGTAGAGTTTCCTTAGCGTTGGTCATCGCTTCCTGGCTGGCAGATCGCGCCAATGCCATTTCTGTCGCAATCTGCCATTTTTCGAACGCAGCCCCCCAATCCTCAGCTTCTGAAAGGTGGCGGGCGACCAGTTCGGGGCGTCGCTCGATCTCAGCGGACCGTGTTCGTATCAACGCACGCGCCACGTCTGCATGTTGATGTTTTCGGGTCGAGCTCAGCATGGACTGATAGGCGGTATCGCGAATAAGGGCATGACGGAATACAAAATGCCCACGATTGTGACCGCTTTCGAAGATTATGCCGGTTCGAGAAAGCTCTTCGAGGCATTTGTTGATATCAGAATCCGCAATGCGCATCGCCGCATTCAATATGCTCGGCTCAAATTCTCGGCCAATTACAGAACCTGTAAGTGCGACTTGTTTTGCCTCAGGTGAAACCGCGTCGAGACGCGCCATCAACGCGCCTTTCAAAGACGACGGTATGTGGATTTGCCCGTGCTCTCCCGCCTCGACAATCGCTCGGGTCAGCTCTTCCACGAACAAAGGTACACCGTCGGTCTTTTCAATGATTGTGGCAATCAGGGCATCGTCCGGCTTCTTGCCAGTAATGTTTTCGACAAGGTTTGAGACATGCGCAGAATCGAACCGGCGCAATACCAGGGACTGAACGTGCGTGTCCCCGTCGTCTCGAGCCAGTTCCCACCCGGGCCTGTGGGTTATCAGGATCATCAGAGGAAGATCGGTGCAGATCGATTTAAACCGCTCCAACAAGGCTTGGGTGGAAGGATCGATCCAATGAGCATCTTCGACGCACAGAATAACCGGGCGCACGCTTGATCGCACTTGCACGGTGTGGATCAAAGTTTGGATTGTTATGTCGCGCTGCTCCTGCGGTGACATCTCGAGCACCTTTTGGGCGAGCGCACTACGAGGCGCGACCAACGCTGCAAAGACAGGCAGAACTTGTTCCCAGTCCAGCCCGCGCCGCCCTTCAAGCATATTCCGAACATGTTCAAGGATCAGATTGTCGTCGAACCCCGGTTCGACCCCAGCGTCCTGGGAAATTCGTTGGGCAACCGGATGAAAGGGGCTACTGCTGAGATAAGGGGAACAGTTCAGTCTTATGACATCGGCTTGGTCGCTTGCGGCGATGTCAGCAAGAAATTCTTCTGTAAGTCGCGATTTTCCAATCCCGGGTTCACCAGACAGCAGAACAACCTCTCCGTGACCATTCTGAGCACGTTGCCATGATTGCAGTAGTATCCCTTTTTCGTAGTCGCGGCCAATCATCGCGCTGGCGGCATCATCGCGATGTGAAGCTCGAAACCGGCTTTCCGCACTGCGCTCAGACACCACTTTCAACAGAGTACGTGGTTCAGCAAAACCTTTTAGCTCTGTCTTCCCAAGGGGTTGAAATTCAAATATCCGATGCAAGGCTGTCTCGGTTTCCTCCACGGACAATACGACCGAGTTTGGCTCTGCATGTTCCTGAATCCGCGCCGCAAGATTGACGACCGGGCCAGTCATAGCCCCTTCTTCATATGTATTTTCGCCGATGGTGTCGCCGACCACTACATCGCCGCTTGCAACACCCAACCTCACCGACAAGCGCTCTCCGTCCGGTGTATTGAGTTCCCCGACGCGCCGAACAGATTCCAGACCGGCTTTTATCGCCCGAATTGCGTGATCTTCGTAAGCCCTCGGCCAGCCAAAAAACACAAGAAGACCGTCTCCCAGATATTTTGCAACGTAGCCGCCATACCGACTGACGGCTCCGGCAACGGCGTCTTGGTAGTTCTGCAGCAAGCCCCGCATGTCTTCGGGATCAAGCCGATTGGTGAGTTCCGTCGAACCGACTAGATCGGCAAACAAAACCGTTACGTGACGCCTCTCTGCAGTGACCGGTTCACTATGCTTCCGTTTAAGCAGATCATCACTTTGCGCATTATCTGAGGTGGGCGCTTGTTCACGAGCTGCTTGTGATGACGAGGTTACGTGCTGTTGATCGGCGCGTTCGTGGATTGCAGCGAGGATGATCTTGCGATGACCAAGGCTCACCCCGAGCTCTTTTAAATCGTCGCCAGACAGTAGTGGTAAAACACGCGCATCAATATCGTTTTCCGCAAAAACATCTGCGTACTGACTCAGGTCGAGATCATTTAACCACTGGTCTATTTCAGCCGACATCTTAGGATCATGCTGAGATACGCTGCGCTAATCAAGAACTCTTCCGGTTTTGCGATGGCGGCCATCGGCACATTGTTGATCCGCTCGCAAACCAATTTAAGGTCCAATAGCTGAGCGTCTTCGCGTGATACCGCCTCGGTCGATATGTCTTTGAGAAGCTCGGTGTCGTAGGTGCAGACGAAAGGTTCCGGATTGGCGCATTGAAAGACTGTGACCTTGGCTTCGCTGTCCTGTTCTAGCCGCATGGCGACGCTATAGTGGTCGGCCAACATCTCCTGACCTTGTACGTTCACGGAGCCAAAATTGAATGTCATCGTGGCAATTGGGGACGAGCGTGTTTACAACACAACGGTTTCGGTTCGTTGGCTTGTCTCCTGAAGACTCTTCCATATCGTTTGATTGATCTTCCCGTATCGGTAGGATGGATTAACCTTCAAAACTGTTTGGGGTTCAGAATGTACAGGTATGTGCTGACAACATTGGCTTTGTGTTATGCAAGCTTAATTCAAGCAGCTGGTATGGAACGGTGGGGTGAATCCGGCGATTGGACAATCCTGATTGATCCCGAAAAGGGCAACGGCTGCCTTGCGTGGAAACCGTTTGAAGGTGACATGACCGTTGAAATTGGCGCAGCGCCCAATCAGGCTGGCGGGTTCTTTGCGGCCTACAATCCCGCCTGGGTTCAAATCGAGGACGGGGCGACCGGGATCGTACAGTTCGATTTTGGTGATGCGAGATTCGAAGGCGAAGCGGTGGGTGTCTTCAAGAATGGTGTGCCCGGTGGCTACGCCTTTTTCGACAACCCGGCGTTTGTAACTGAATTCGGAAAGCGTCAAAGCGTCACGATTATTGGCGAAAGCGGGACCGAGATAGAGCTTGATCTCAGCGGGTCTGCAAAAGCCATCGAGGCGGTTCTGACATGTCAGGCCGAGCAGCCTGAACCATTAAAGAACTAGGTCGCGTCCTGCTATTGCAATTGATTGATGTCCGGCACACAGTGTTGCCTGTCGACAGGCATAGCATCAGCGCCTTCCGGGGCCTTGTTCCTTGACCCACCCACGTCCAGTTTGAACTTTGGCGACGAAAGCTGGCCAGTCACATCAAAGGGCCACGCGCTTCGGGATAGCGGTTTGCCAACGCGACGGGGCTCTGCTCTGATCGCTATGCTATCGTTCAGCCAGTCCACTTGTCCCCTGGCCACCAATTGAACCGATCCCGTTTCAATGACGATGGAGTTTGAACTGACCCGCCCGGCCTGAATATCAACCGGGGCTACCACACAAGTGATGTCGGTGTAGCCTTGTCTGAACTCCTCTGAAAACAGCCACGGGAATATGCCCAGCCCGGCTAACTCCAGTAGACTGGTACTAATGTAACCTTGCGACATCGACAAAGACGCATTGCCGCGCATCGAGTTGACGAAGGCCTTGCCCGAGGCGGGGCTGCCAGAAACGTTGAACTCACCACTCAAACGCCCGTAGGCATCAATACCAATCCCCAGTTCATCAAGGATTTCACCGAATTCCCATCCCGAGGTTGATCCTGACAACGAAAGCCAATCAGGTGAGTCAATCAGATCCATCACCGCACGCAGGCTGAAGTTTCCGCCACCATAAGCCATCTGAAGAGGTCCGAAATCCACGGTTCCGTCTTTGGCAGACAATTGGCTTGAAACAGATGTTACGCCTTGCTGGCCTACAATCTCTTTGAAATCGATCTGCACCTCAACATCAGCCTCTTTCAGTACACGTTGTACATCCAAAAGATCGGCAGGTTTCCCTTTCTCCTTTGGCAACACCAAGGGCTGAACGTCTGTCTCCTTGGGCAAAACCAGAGGCTGAACTTCGGGTTCAGGTTCTTGTGAGGCCTCGCCTACCAGGCCTTTCAGTTGGTCCAGCACGGCGGTCAGGTTCTTCAGGTCGTTGAGATCGAGCCTCTCGCTCGTAATGTTGCCACGGACGACGGATGCACCTTCGGGAAACCGCGCATCCAAAGCCGCAAGAAGATCGGAAGACCCGGCTTCGAACTTGATTGCGGCATCAAAGTCCTCACCCTGCCTGGAGGTTTCAGCATCGATAGCCATTGCGCCAATCTCGATGGGTTGCAGGTTGAGTGCGGTGAGAAACTGGGCGCTGTCGTTGACGTCCAGTTTCACGTCGAAATCGAGACCGGCCAGCCCTTTTAGCTCGTTGACAGATAGTGCGAGATCAAGCGCCCAGAGATCGGTGCCATAGTTGGTAGCATTAAACCTATTGAGTGAAACCGGCCCGCCCGCATTGGATATGTTGAAATCGGCCTTGATGCCGCCGAACTGGTCGACAAAGCCTTCATCTAGGTTCGGTAATATCAGTTTAGCGGGCCCGTCGAGCATACCATCAAAAGTTACGTCCTGAAGTTGGAGCAGATCGAGGATTTCACCTTCGGCTTTCAGGACCGGCTCCTCGATCGGTCCGGCTTGTAGCGCAATGCCCAGCATGGCCAGGCGACCGTCGGGCATGCGACGTATGCTTTCGATGGATGCTGGCCCAATCACGTCCAGCCCCTGGTCGAATGCGTTGGTTTTAAACAGTAGTTTCTCGAACTCGAAAGACGCCAGAGATCCCACCATGTGCATCTCAAACCCCGAGAACTTCAGGTCCTGGAAGCTCTTTGCCGCGCTCGGCGGCTGTCCCTCAGGGTGAAGGCGGGCATCAAAGATCAGATCGACGCCCTGAGCGGTGTAAAGGTCATCTATCGAACCCTCAGCTTCGAGTTTCTGTCCATCCTCAAGATTTATGCTGGTCGCAAAGCTTTCGATCTTGAGCGCATCCTGGGACACAAGCTCTGCCTGAAACTGGCCGTTGCCTTCCAGAACACGATCTAACCCAACGACTTCGAGAAAATCGCCAAATTCACCGGTGTCCATCTCCAAGACCGCGCGATAACCGCCACCTTCGTCTTCCGCCAATGGCTGACCATCGTAGCTTACCGTCATTTCCCCAAAACTGGCGTGCGTCGTAAACGGCGCGCCGCGAGGGTAGTCGCCTTCGATTTCGAAACCCTGACCGTTGACAGAGCCCGTCCCCGAAACCCTTGTGTTCTGCCCGCCATACAATTGTTCCAGGGCAAGAGATTGGAGGTCGAAAACAAAGGCAAACCCCGAAGCCTGGTCATCTATGTTCAATCCGATGGACGTAAAGCTCACGTTCTTGTCGCTCAAAAACGTAAGGATGCCTTTGTTTTCCGCGCCTTCGTCATCGGACTCGCGAACCTCTATCGACGTTTCCAGAGTTTCTTCTGCCGCGATGCTTTCGGGTTCAGAATTTGGTGCTGAATGGCCCTTGAGCCAGCTTGTCGTGCCATCAGCCGCAGTTAGAAAATTTGCTTGCAGGCCATCTACAACCAGATTGTCAAAGTGAAGGCGCCCATTGGCCAAAGCGGCAATATCCAACTCCAATTCCAGCCGATTTAACTCTGCAAGTGAGGTATCTTCCATTGAAAGGCTTGGGATCACCACGCCGCCGACATAAATGTGGGTAATGCGGCCCGCCGCGATGCGCACATCGTCGTTGACCAATAGTGGTCGGTTGATTTGTTCCGAAAGAACCTGTTCTACAAGTTCACGCCGCATATCCGAGAACATTGGAGCCGCAAGCAACAGCCAAACAAAAGCGACTGCTGCGAATGCCAGAAATGCGACTGTGCCTATTATTCTAAATAACCAGGTCCTCATTCGCTTCCCTGTCGTCGTTACATTGTTCAGTCTATCTGCAATTTTGAGATCGCCAAGCCTGCTGGCAGGTTGGTTCACAAATATGAAGGTAACGCTCTAGGCATTTCATGCCCAGAGATCCAAAGCTGTAAGGATTCGAGCATCCCGTTCGTTTGGGTCCTCACGGAAATGAAACACCCCGTCTTCGACCCACGCTGTCCAATAGGTCAAAAGGACCAGTGTTGGCTCGGGTAGTCACTCACAGATCGATCAAGTCAGCGATTTGGCAGGAACCCCAGATTGCTGCTGAACGTTACATTTCTTCTGTTGCAGAGAAGTTATCTGCGTTTATGTCCCGGAAATACGGGGCAATTTGATCGCCATGGTTAAAAAAAGCAAAGCCCGTCGATGAGACGGGCATTCTTAACGACGACAATTCGCTAGATTTGTTTACGTGATTAGGGTTTGCACCTCTGAGCTTCGGGTTACGAGGCTGACGGTGTTTGATCGTTAAGCAATTGATCCGGTGGATTTTTTGTAGATCGACCGGGCTGTTTGGATTTTGGTTGCGGGGAGAGGATTTGACCTTTGCCGAACGTCAACGAAACTCCTTTTCTAGAGAAGCCCATCGGAGCGGTCTTTTGCTACACTATAAACAGACTGTTTTCCGCAAATGACCGCTGTGACCGTTATAACTAGCGGTTATGAAACCGGATCAAATTTTGCAACAAGTCCATAGAGGTAACTGGTCTCAGGGCGGAAGGTCTTACTCACCGGCAGCCGCAATTGGTTGGGCATTTCGGAAAAGTTCGAGCATATATAGGGCCTTACGATCGCATTCACCACGCGGTGTAGAGCTCCACGGCTTTGGCAGTGAGACTATAATGCGCCTCGATGTTCGAAGCACCGTCGTAAAACACAACGTTGCTTTTGCTATCTTCAGCTACCAGCTCTCCCTCAATCCAGAAAGCGTCGAAAATCGAGCTAAAAGCGAGGCCCTGCGGGTAGTTCACGTGTACAATCTGGTTTGCAGGTGGGGTTGGTGTGTGAACGCAGGCCCCTGCGACAGGCACGAACAGAAATTCGGTCACTTTTGTCTCATCTAAAGCAAGCGGGACGACATAACCCGGGAGGCGGATAAACTGTCCGAGAATTTCCGGATTAGGGCCGCGTCCCGCACGGCCATTCTGCCTAATAATCTTACGGCGCATTTTCATCAGGCCTTCAACATCGACATTATGCATAGAGAGGAGTTTCAGGGCAGCTTCGTGGCGTTTTATGAATGCCGAGTTTTCGCGCTCGCGCGGCGATGAAGTACGCCATTCGACGTGGGTACGCATTGCATCGAGCAAAAAAGGAGGCAGGTCAGCAAAGGGGGTTTCGCTCAAAACATGCGGCGGTTGCAGATCTCGCCAACCGATAACACGACCCCCCGCCGACATGCTATGCGGCGGAGCACCGATCGGTGCTCTCGTTAAAATAGGCGGCGCAGCAAGCGGATCTAACGGAACTCCAAAGTTTTGTTGGCCTGCAATCGCGCGCTGCCGTGCCTTCTCGACGCTTTGCGCCGATACTGGAGAAGTTATAAGGCCGAACAGCGCGACCATCGCCAGCGCATACGCGACTTTCATCATCCCTCAGACACCCTTACGCTGGTGACCGCCACGCCACGGCGTAGTTTTTCGTCGTCACCTTCTTCCCAGACCGGCTCTGTCAGCTCTTTGTCCGGTTCGCCGTCACGATCAATGTCGTAGACCAACTCACCGCCCATATAGGTCTGCAGCACTTCGATCTTATGAAAATCGAAGATATTCTCTAGGGCCTGCTTCCGGATGTCGCGGTCAAGCACAATGATATCCGCAAGCTTGCCTTCCTCAAGACTACCTAACACATCGCCGCGATCCTGAAGGCGCGCACTGCCCAGTGTTGAGCCATGGATAACCTCATCAAAGGTCAATGGCTCTCCGGGCATTACAAGACCGCCGGGTGTTCCCATCGCCTGCCTTGTCATGCCGATCTCCATACCTTCCCACGGTGAAAACACCGGCGAGGTTGGTGCGTCAGGCCCAAATCCGTACTCCATGAACTCGGTCACGAGCTTGAACTGGTACATGCGCTCCAAAACCTCTTTCGGCAGGTTCTGGCTGGTGACATTGAGGAAGTATTCCTCGGTCGGATCAGCCCAGTGAAGTTGAAGCTGTCCGGAAACTCCAAGCCGGGACATGCGCCGCGCGTTGTCGATCGACAAATGGTCGACATGGGTGAAAATTTGGGGGATGTCGTCGCGCACGGGTTCGCCAGTTTCATGTGCAAATTCCAGCGCGTCGAGCGAGCGGCGGATCCCTGCATTCCCTTCAACATGGAGCATCAGGGTAAAATTGCGCTCTGTCAGAGCGTCAAAAATCTCTGCAAGATTGTCTGGATGGAAGTTCATATCTGGCCTTGTGCCGTCCAAATACGGGCCTTCCATGTAGGCGAAGCGCCCCGGCGTTCCATCGATGGCGAATTTGACAGTGTTCGCATGGAGAATGCTGGAGTCAACGCCTGCATCCTCGACGGCGGCCCGCCGCATCTCCAATTGTTCGATCATTGCGGTATCACCCTCAGGCGTGCCGGTGCCCCAGAACACCATTGCCAACTCGTGCCTGAGTGTTAATTCACCTTTTTGCGCCAGACGGACGTAGACGTCATCCGCACCCTCCTTGGACCCGGCAGCAGCCTCCGTCGCTCCTGTAACCCCAACCGCGTTGAGAACGCGGGCGGCGCCACGGATCGCTGCTTCCTGTTTCTCGAAGGAATAGAGTTTATGCTGCTCGACGAAACCAGTCGAAAGATGCGCTTTCTCCTGCAAAAGACCAGAGGGTTCATCACCTGCTTCGTTAAGCGGCATGTAGCCGCCTTTCGGTGGCTCCCAATCGGCAGTGATCCCAAGGTATTCCAGGGCTTTCGTCGAATACCAGCCGTTATGTTGAGTATTGTCCGAGATCAATGCAGGACGCCCCCCCACGATTTCGTCCAGTTCCTCCTTAGTTGGGTTCTGGAAATGCGCATCTGACCAACCGCCCCCGATAACCCATTCATCCGGCGCAAGTGTCGATGCATATTCCCGGATGACTTCGACCACCTCTTCGCGTGTTGCATCGTTGTATTTGAACAGGTTGAGCATGACGAAATGCGTTTGTCCGAAGATGCGCGTGTGCAAATGCGTGTCGATGATACCAGCCATGATGGTGTTTGTGCCCGCGTCCACGATTTGGGCATCTGGGCCTGCAAGCTCTCGGCAACTATCGTCTGTGCGCACGCAAATGATGGTATCACCTTCTACCGCGACCGATTTCGCAAGCGGCATTTCGACGTTGGACGTGACAATGTTCTCGCTCAGAAAAATCGTATCAGCGCTCTGCGCTTGGACCATGTTCGACACAGCCAAGAACATTGTGCTGGAAAGGATCAACGTCTTGGAAAAAAAAGTCATTTGCGTATAGCCTTGTGCTGCAGTTCTCTCAAAAGTCTAAGTCCACTGTTTGCACCCTGTCGATCCACTTTGTGCCACGAGCAATTTAAACTGCGAATGATTGACCTTTTTGGTGCAGGCATCAGATCAGGAGGAATGAAACTGAAGACACATATCTCCTATCAGATTGAGGAGTTGCAGTTCGGCGAAGACTGGAGCGTTGACATGCTTCAGCTTTCCGCAGGGCCGTTGTTGCACCGCTACAGCACAGTCGATCTCGGACAAGTCATAGTGGAATACATCCAATGCGCAGCCTCGGTTCAGGTGCGCGACATACACAATGTACCCTTTTTATCGTTCGGAATTGTCACAGAAGGCGAAGGCAGTCCCCGGTTTTTGGGCCACCCATTGGAGCGCGGGGATACAATTGTCTGGCGTCCTGGAGATCGCTTTGACTACGAATATGTAATGCCTGAGAATTTTTCCGGGTTCGTGGTTATGGTCTCAAAAGAAACCGCCGAACAGCGCGGCTGGTCCATGTCGCCTGCCCGTTTCATGAAAGCCTCTGCTGACGGCTTCAACGCATTGAAAGCCCTGAGCGACAAACTCGCCCAAAGCACAATGTTGAGACAGCCGCACATCGCCTTCGCGTTCCTGAACGCGTTAGAGCAAGCTTTTGGCGCGCAGCTTTTCAAGGATAGCAAACGCTCACCAGACGATGACGCTTCGGATGTTTTTAAGATCGTGGCCCATGCCCGTCGTCATATCTCCGGACTTGGGCCGGAGGAGTTCGATAACGTGGACGAGGTGGCGCGGGTCATCGGTGTGAACCGCCGCAGCTTGTATCGCGCATTTCGAATTTGGCCGGGTATTGGACCTGCGCGCTATTCGCGCGTGTTGCGATTGGCCGCCGCGCGTCGAGACTTGCTTGCGCGTTCTCAAGTCGAGAGTAGTGTGTTGCAGATCGCTCTCGACAATGGCTTTCGCCATACAGGCAGGTTCGCAGCTGAGTACCGGGACTTCTTTTGTGAGAACCCGGCTGAAACGCTGCGGCGAAGTTAGTTAGGAGGATACGCGTCGACTTTTTTCTTCGCAACAGTACGAATGCAGAGGGCAGATTACCCCGTGACGGAACCGGTCTTGCAAATGTAGACACTCTGACCTGCAACGTCGGCTATGGAAGAGGCGGGGTCGTGTCCATGTTCGATTATTGAGGTGCCTGGCGCATGAGAGCAACTAAATGGATGGTAGATCAGGAGTTTTCTTTTCTTCAGGAAACTGACGCAGCAATGGGTGGTTGGAACATTGAAGCCGTCCAACTCAAACCCGGTATAACAAACTCCAAGTTGCAGATCGTTCGCGCAGCGGACCTTCAAATCATGCTAAATGAAGAATCTCATCCTTGCCACGTAAACTGGACCCATGACGGCGAAACAACAAGCTTTGCGTTCTATCGCCCGAATAGCGAAAATGAGATTTGGTGTGGCCTACCTGTAGAAGCGGATGATGCTTTGATTACGTCCTCCGGTCGCGACCATTCAAGCCTGACACCAGCTTGCCTTAGTTCGATTTTTGTGACCTTCGAGACCAACCTGCTAGACCGCTACGGGGTCCAAGAACTTTGTCGAATTGACTCGGCGCAGAATACGACAAACGGAATTGCAAAGCTTGGGACGACTGGACGGCGTTTAAGGAAGTTGCTGTTCAGCCTTTTTGACCAACCGCGTCTTTGGGATCAATTTTCACCCGATGATCTCCAAGATCACATCATGTTTTCGCTAGGTGACATGCTTTGCAAAAACAGCGAGAAGTCAAAGGATTTCGCGAACCTGAAAAGTGCCGCCACTTGGAAGACTGTTGCACGAGCCTTGGAAGCGATAAGTAGTTCACAGCAGTTCTTGAGTTCTCGACAGCTTGCGGATGCGATTTGCGTTAGCCCTAGACTGTTATACCTGTCTTTCCAACAAGAGCTTGGAGTTTCTCCAACAAAATTTATGCGCTTTCGAAGGCTTCAGAACGCACGGTTCGAATTGGCGATGAGCAGCAGTCAGAGCACTTTGATCAAGCAAGTGGCAAGCAAACATGGGTTTCGCGACTTTGGGCGCTTCTCTGAGTATTATAAACGACAATATGGCGAGTTGCCGAGCGACACACTGAGAAAACGGTAAGATATTGGACGGCTATTCCGTTCTGGGTTTTCAACTGGTTCTCCACCTCCTCACGTGCCCCAAAACCACGGTCACAACTGGAAGAGCAAATTGAGCGAGATTTGCACAATTTGCGTATCCAATCCGTTCGATATCTTGAAGGCGACACGGCATAGTTAAACAAAAATGAATGTTAATTTTGATGGAGGACTTGTGCGCTGGCGGATCGCATTGCAGCCTTGAGACAGAAGACTTTTGGTAAATCAGTATTCTAGGGACGGGGAATTGAAGATGAAAAAGAAGTTGTCACATCTCGTTATTGGTGCGCTGGCATACAGCTTTCTGCCTGTGATGGTTCAAGCTCAAGACGCCGGCTGCGATGCAGCATGCGAAGCGGCCCGAAAAGCCGCCAACCCCCTCGCTGACATTCGCGCGATCATGACCGACAACACGGTGGCATTCAGAACGGGCACAGATGAGGAAGACAGTTATAACTTCCAGATTCAACCAGTCTACGCGGTTCCACTTGACGGCGCCAACCTGGTGCTAAGGGGCATTATCCCAATTCAAGGTGTTGCACCGGGTGCAGTTCTACCGCCCGGCATAGGTGAACCTACCCAAAACTCCGATCTCGAATGGGGTATAGGTGATTCAACGGTTCAAGCGTTTTACGCACCGACACCTTCGGGCAATATTTCTCTCGGCTATGGGCTACAAGTATCTCTACCAACCCACACCGACGACGCGCTTCAGGGCGCGGGTTGGGGGGCGGGTCCGGCCTTCGTGATATTTGGTCAGGCAGGAGATTTGTCCTGGGGTGGTGTTCTTGCTCATATGTGGGGGGAGAGCGACTTCAACACGACTATACTACAGCCGATCCTGATCTACGGCCTTGGTGGAGGTTGGTATTTCGGATATAATAATGTGATATCATATAATTGGAATGCTTCTAACAATGACGAGGCCTGGTTAGTGCCACTGGGCCTAACTGTCGGCAAAACTATCATAACCAACGACGAAAAGGGTACCGCATTGGACCTGAGCGCTGGTTACTACGACGTTACCCAGTCTCCCACAGGTGGGCCAAACAGACAGTTCAAGTTTGGCATCTCTTTTTTCTTCTGAACGAAACAAGCACGTTGAGGAGCAAAAAGTCTTGGCCGATACGATTTCGAACTATGACGTTACCACGATACTGAACCCCCGCATTTGGGTTAGCTACACGACCTCACTTTCGATGCGATGGTCGGAAACACACTCTTAATCAGCATCGAGCATCGTTCAAACTGATGGAATGTCCCAAGAGTGAAAAGTGAAGTTCGCTCTTGGCCCCTCCGGAATTTAAGCAGTGGGCGGAAATGGATGTCTGAGAACTCAAGTGATTTAACTGTGCAGTACTGGGGTTGAGTAGTGTTTGGACAGTAGGGTTTACAATTTCGTTGGTTGACGTGCTGTCGTTTTGCGCAATTTGCGTACTCAAAAAGCTACGACTTGTTTGGTCACGGGTTCATATTCGGTGCAGAACTTGATGAATACAATCAAATGATTAGTCACGCAGGAAACAAGGGAGAACTACATGGCCACCAACACGAAGCTACCAATCGCCAGAATTGGTAAGGTCGCAGCAGTGTTCTGCGTTGCCGTTTTGGCTTCGGCAGTTACGGCTGATGCGGAAGATAATCCCTACGCTACTGCCGACGAACTTGGTCTGATGAAAGGCTTTCCACCGCCAGAAGACAAGCGCGTGAACCGAACAAACGGGCTGTTTGGCGTTCCTTACAACCGTTGGTCCTACCAGCATATGCGCGAGTTGTTTCCAACCGCCAATATTCCCGCGTCACTATCGCCCCTACCTGTAAAGGTGAACATTGACAGTGGAATTGAACGCCTGACCTACAAACGGGAAGATGGGTCCGAAGTAGATTTCGATACATACCTAAAAGAAACCTATACCGATGCTTTTGTCGTTATCCATGGCGACCGCATCGTATATGAGCGGTACTTGAACGGTATGAGCCCGAACCGGCCTCATCAAATGATGTCCGTCACGAAGTCGTTCGCTGGAATGTTTGGTCTCATGGCTGTTGCAAATGGTTCTCTAAGCGAAGAAGACCCAGTAACCAAATACGTCCCCGAGTTGCAAAGTTCCGGTGCATTTGGAGATGCGACGTTTGAGCAGGTCGAAGACATGACAGCGTCTTTGGATTTTTCAGAAGACTATGCTGACCCGAACTCAGGAATTACACAATATTCTAAGGTCCTTGGGTTAAGGGAAGCTCCTGCCGACGAAATACCCGCTGACAGTATTTACTCTTACCTTGCAACGCTGCCAAAGGACGAAGCTCACGAACAGGGTGATGTGTTTCACTATCAGACGCCAAAAACAGATGTCGTGAATTGGGTGACAAATCGTGCGACCGGTCGCTCATTTCAGGATGAACTTACGGATCTTTGGTCGAAAATTGGTGCAGAAGGCGAAACATATGTACTTCTGGACAAGAATGGGACGCTTTTTGCAGGTGGCGGCTTAAACGCGACGCCACGAAACCTCGCACGATTTGCAATAATGATGCTAAATGACGGAATGGTTGGAGCCGAACAGGTTGTTCCGAAGGAAGTTATCCAAAAGCTCTCGGACGGTGCCGACAGAGACAAGTTCTCAAATGGTCCAGATGCTAAGGGCGTCATGGGCGGAGGGGATTGGAGTTACCGCGCACAATGGTGGGTGCGTCATACGCCAGGCAAAGAGTCGTTCAATGCCATCGGGGTAAATGGGCAGTGGATTTACATCGACGTTGAGCGTGGCGTGGCAATTGTCAAACAAAGCTCGCAGCCGGAGGCTTCTACAAACTACTATGACGAATACAATATCAATGCCTATGACGCGATAATTGGTTATCTTGCACAATAGCGGCGACTACCTCGTTGTTGCGGCGCACGTGAAAGCGTGCGCCATAATCATTAGAGGACGATCAATCACTGAGTGGCATGACCCGCAGCAAAAAGAGGTTAAAGGTTCTTGCTAGTCGCGGACGCCTCTTTGGTTCGCGGTTCCGTCGCACAATCTCAGGTTTGTCAAACGTATATACGCGTGTAGAAACCGGTAAATGGCCACAGGGCAGTGGGGCATCTTTTACACTCGGCTCCTCTGAAGTCTAAGTTAAGGACATGAATGGATGTCTAAGAAACCTATTGATGTGAGTGAGTGGTGCCGGGAATGAGTAGTATTTGGGCGGTAGGAATACCTATTTTATTGGTTGATGTAGCAAACCCCGTCCTACTCGTCGCAATTGCATATGCTCTTACAAGGAGCCGTCCGATTGCAAAAAGCTACGCACTCATCTTAGGCCATACACTTGCCTACTTTCTGATGGGCATTTTAATCGTTTACGGATTTGTCTACTTTGTGATGGGCAGTTTAATCGCCACCGGACTTGCGGAACTTTTCGCTCCGGTGGTGGACTTCGTCGTCAAAGGTTTCGTGGACCCAACGCGCATCAACTTCGTCATCGGCTTTGTTCTGGGGCTGGTTTTGCTCGGCTTCGCTGTGAGGATGAGCACAAGTGCCCAAATTGAAAAGCAATCTACAAGATCTGAAGTCAGCGAGCAGAAAGAAGGTTTGTTTCCATCTTTCATGATGGGAGTAACAATTTGCGTTTTGAGTATGCCGTTTTCTGTACCGTATTTCGGCTTAATCAATGAGTTGTTCAGCTTCAATGTTGAATCTAAGGCTCTAGGTTTGCTGATCTACAACCTTTTGTATGCGCTACCATATATGCTGATTCCATTTGCATATGCTGTCGTGGGGCAGTCCATTGTAGCCAAACTGGAAGCGTTCATCACGTTCATAGGCAGCACCGCATCATGGTTCATCCCACTGCTGTTCGGCGTCTTGGGCTTGGCTTTCATCGCTGACGCAATCAAGTATTTTCTCACTGGTTCCGGTTTGGTTTGATGCCAATCCTTCCGTTCACCAATGGGCTTTCACTATTCAGATGTTCCATTTTTTCGTTGACTGAACTTCTGAAAAGCTGCTCCCGCCGTTCGGCAGAATGTCTACCTTGCTCTCAATTCAGCTCAGTACGCTGTCATGATCAGCCTGATTTGTATGCGAGAAAATCCGGCTTAGATGATTATTAGCGAGTCACAGGACCTGCATTGAGCGTTCCCAACCGATAAGCTGGACAAGGCTGTCAGCTGCTTGCTACTCTTATTGTGGTGAAAGTAAAACGTCCAGATTAGCTTTCAAGACTGAGTATCTACTAAGTGCCAAACTTTTCACGAAACCTATTCAATGAGTAAACCTCGCACTTCTTTGGCCGGTTTTTGCGCAGTTGCGATGTTCTGCACTGCGTTTGGAGCGAGCGCGGAAGGCACTGATGACAATGCGAACCAGGACAACAGTGAACTGGGATTCAAAAATGGTTCTTTTGTTGGTGTTCCCATCCCGATTAACGACCCGACTTTCGGTGCTGGGCTAGTTTTGGGTGTTGGATACCTTTTTCAAAGCGACGAAGGATCAAAAACCTCGTCTTTAGGTGCAGCCCTCGCAGGGACGAACAAGGAAAGCTACGCAATCGGGCTAGGTGGTGGTTTGTCTCTCGACAACAATCGCCACAACGTTGAGTTCATACTCGCATATGGAGATCTAAAATACGATTTGTTCCTGATTAATGACTCGATAAACGTCTCGCAGCAGGGCCTCGCGTTCCAAGGCGCGTATCGCTACAGCTTTACGGATACTTTTTCAGCAGGTGCATCGTTGCAGTATCTGAACACCGTTGTTTCAGGTGTAGACGGCTTCGTGTTGCCCCCTGAAGTTGCCGAACTCTCAGACACAGCGCTAGCAACAGTAGGCCTTGTCGCGAAATGGGATACTCGTGACGATACGTTTTACCCGGTTAGCGGGAACAAAGTGGATCTGGCACTGACCTACTCAAACGATGTTCAAAACGGGGATCTGTCCTATTACGGACTGAAGCTAAGCTACGACAAGTTTTGGCCCGTTAGCAATGAATCAGCTATCGCCTTCAGAGCAACGGCTTGCGAAAAAAGCGACCGCACTCCTTTCTTCGACAGTTGCCTTCTAGGTTCTGAAATAAGGGGTTTTCCATTGTTTGATGTTTATGGAAACTCGATGCTGACCGCGCAAGCTGAATATCGAGGAAGACTTTCTAAGCGATTTGGATACGTCGCATTTGCTGGTGGTGGCGAAGTGCAAAAGAACAGTATTTCTGTCGATAGTGGCTTCCGCTACGCTGGCGGTGTTGGTTTGCGCTACCGAGTAACAAAAAAACACAAACTGGATTTTTCGATAGATGCGGCGGTCAACGACGACGGAGACCAGTTTCTATATTTCTATGTTGGCCAAAGATTTTAAGTCACCTTTTTTGAAACCGGCAACTATTCTTCTACAAATTACAGACGTTTCAATACCGACTGCGCGTTCTGTTTAGGTATTGACCAAGACGTTTTAGGGACTCCCATTCCAGTAGACCTACTGGGTTGAACATTTCATTCTCCAGCCGACAAGCACATAAACTTGCTGATGTTTCTACACTATTTTTCTGGTTTACGTCTGTTGTGTGCCGTGTACAGAACTCAGTTTCTCATACGTAGTAGTGGTCCAAGTCTAATTGGAGCATTCAAGTGCAACGGTCCAGCGCGCGCCATAAACGTTGAAACATTGACACGATAGGTTCCAGACCCACAGATCCTGTGTTTCGGGCAACTGGCACCAGACGAGTTTTGTTAGATGTCCAATCCGAGCCCAAATTGTTTTTCTTCGCAACAAGTCCGCCGCAAACATCGCCAGAAGGATCTAAATTCGAAGTGTTCCTCTTGTGGCGAGGCTGGGAAAACTGCGGATCATTTCACGAGAAGTCTTTAAGAGCTCTGTGCCAAAGGCTGCCAGGCTCTGGACCCTCGATATGTTCATTGGACTTTTTATGGATATGCAAACCGATGTGGCAAGGATCATCGTAAAAGAATTGCCAGGGAACGTCGCGAAAAACGTCAAAATTCTTCGCGTCAGACCAATGATAGAAAGTCGCTGGTGGTTGTGCACGACCATAAAGGTCGTATCTTTTTGCAAGCTGCCGGAAGGCCTCGTTGCCGTAGATCGTAATCCCAAGGTCCGAAGCGGAATAGGACGTTCCGGTCAGGCGATACCACATTGGACGCAAAATGCGGCGTTTAAATTCAAGCCAGTCTGGCACCAGATTATCCTGCTAAAGTAGACGCTCATATTCTCCAATAATCGGGTTTCCGGGGGGAAGGTAGAAAACAGATGCGCCGATTCCGCCGGATACCTCTCGCACGAAATAGACGTCATCTGAAGGATATTCAAAGGGGCGAAACATCAACACATCACTATCAAGCCACAAACCTCCGCCAGCCCGTTGCAGAAAGACCCTGAAAAAATCACTGAATTGAACAGTTGGCAGCCAGGTAGCTTGATCTTTTTTCGCCACAGGCACCAGCCGCTGGACTAAAGCCCTATCAAGTACTTCGTTGCCGTCCCTGATTTCGACGCCAGGCGGTGCATTCGGAATGTCCCCATAGGTGTATAAGGTGACAGGCATATCTGTGGCGAGCATTGACGATATACATACCCGGTCAACTAACCTCAAAGGGCCGTCGAACCACATTGTGGCCAGCTTGTTCGCCATTTTTTGTTTTCCTTAAGCCTGATAAAAGTAGCTTTCCAAAGGATAATCTACAACCGGACCTGGTGTCTTGTACTAACCGATTTTATTGTTGGATGTTGTGGTCAAGGCTTGGTCCAAATAACAGCCGCTCGTCAGATCGGAACGAAGAGCCGCTCCGAGCCATTTCTTGTTCCCCCTTCTCGGCAAAAGTAGTGGCCCAACTCTAGGGGGCAAAGACACCGTGGCATCCAAATGAGTTAACCCATACTAGACATTTGCACATAAGCCCGGCCTAATAGGCTTTGCTTTTATCTAACTGAGTTAGCTACCCATGGTGCAAGGATGTGGTTTTCTTTCCTCGCCAAGCGACTCTTGCTATCAACTATCAGCCTACTTTGCGTCTCAATGTGTTTTGATCTCGACATAGGATAATTCGTACCTCCAATGGAATGGAAACCGGACAAAGAAGGAAAACCCATGCGCTTGCTATCTGTACTTATTGCAACGGCTCTTTTCACAACCGGAGCGGTTGCTCAGACAATCGAAAGGATAACAAAAAACAACGAAATCCGATTTGGTTTTCGAACAGACGCTGCGCCACTATCTTACCTCAACGATCAAGGTCGGCCGTTTGGATTGTCACCGTTAATCTGCGATCGGGTCGCGCAGAGTCTTGCGAAGAAGCTTGAATTAAAGGAATTAAACGTCCAGTTCATTCCGGTCGACGCCAAGGATCGTTTCGACAAAATTGCCTCAGGAGAAGTCGATGTGCTTTGTGGGGCTGCAACCATAACACTTTCCCGTCGCGAAGTTGTTGATTTTTCGATTCCAATTTATGTCGACGGCACGTCCATATTACTGCCAATCGAGGCCGAGGGCACCATGAGTGCGCTAGCGGGTAAGAGGGTTGGCATGAGAAGCAACACAACAACAGAGGCATCCGTTCTCAATTCCTTTGAGGCGGCAAGTATCGATGCAAATATGGTACGGTTCGCCTCACACCCAGACGGCATCAAGGCGCTGCGAGACGGCGAAATCGATGCGTATTTTGCAGATCAGTCGATTTTGTTAGTCAACTACATTGCTGCCGGGCTAAAGGGAAAATTCAAGTTATCCCAAGAAATATTGACGATAGAAAAGCAAGGATTAGCGATACAGAAAGGAGACTATGATTTTCGATTGCTTGTAGATCGTATTTTGTCAGAGATGTATGCTCAAGGTTCAATGGAGGAGATTTTCCGTATTGCCTTGCCGGGGATAGAGCCCGGCGAAGCATTGAAAGCTCTGTATGTAATCGCCCCTACCAATCCATGAGGCGTATCGCAAAAGAAAGTGCTTTTTTGCGTGTTAGTTTCGCACTGCGACTTAGGTTGATTTGTCCCGCAGAGCAAACGTTGGACAAAGTTAAATCAAGATCTGCTCGTGGAAATTGAGACCCCTCTTGAAGAAATCTTCGAGGGGACGGCCGTCGCAAAAAGCCCACCAGATTAGGGGTCGGGCTGTATTCTATTCAACACTTTCGGCTTGGTCTGTATGCGACGGTCTACCGGTATTAGTGTCTACGCGTACAGAAGACCGAAAGTTATGGGTCACTGGGGCCTAAAGATCAGGGCGCGAACACTTCAACTAAATTCGCGTTTAGTTTGTAAGCGGATTCCACGTTTGACTGGCCGTCGTAGAATACAACGTCGCTAACCCTGCTTTCTGCTAACAGTTCCCCTTCGATCCAAAAAGCTTCGAAAATCGACTTGAATTCAACGCCACCGGGGTAATCAACATGAATGATCTGGTTCGGCGGCTGCGAAGGTGTGTGAACGCAAGATCCAGCGACCGGGACAAATAGGAACTCAGTGACAACGCGTCCACTGAGTGTAAGCGGTACTATGTACCCAGGCAGCTTGATTGCCGTACCAAGCTTTTCTAAGTTTGGACCGCGCCCGATTGAGTTGTTATGCGCAATGATTTTACGACGTTCAAGCATCAGCTTTTCAACGTCTACTTCATTCGCCGCCAAAACACCTGTGGCTGCATTGTACTCTTTGATAAAATCAGGATCAGAGCGCGTAGTGTTTCCGGACGTTCGCCAACGAACTTGCGTTCTCATTGCGTTTAACAACGGATCCGGCAGGGTTTCAAATGGGGCTTCCAGAGACTTCAGGGTTGGCTTCAAGTCAAGCCAGCTATCCGCCACTTGTTTCTGAATAAATCCATCCAGCGCAGTGGAGTTTGAAGCATAAGTAAAATCATGAGCGCGCCCGGACATGTCAAAACGCTTCGCCCCTGAAGGAGACGTTTGGGCAGCAGGTTTTGGCGAACCTTGGGTAACCTCCGCCTCAGCAGCATTCACTTCCGCGAACCCGAAAACAAAAGCTACCAAAGCGATCAAGTTGCTTGTCATTACAGAGCTCTAAATTTTCCTATTTTAGTAGCATTGCAGCCTAGTTCATCGCACTGGCCTACTTTGCGAAGGTACGTTTATTACAGCGTTTCAAAGACCATCTTCATGTGTGAATACTCCGCCCTTCATCGTGGCTACTATCTTCACATCCGCGATGTCAGAAGGAAGCACCGAGAAAAGGTCATCTTCTAGAATAACCAGGTCAGCATACTTGCCAAACTCCAAGCTTCCGATCTTGTCCTCCATCCTCGCTTCATACGCACCACCAAGCGTCGCGGCGTATATACATTGGTCGAGCGTGAGAGCCTGATATACCGGCGGGAAGATACGATCATCGTCCGGATTAGACGGATCGCGCCGGGTAACGGCTGCTTCGCATAGGGTTAATACCCCCATGAGGCTAGGGTCGGTGCTGGGAACGTCCGCGCCTATACTGACGGGTGCGCCCGCGTCCATCAAAGTACGGATGCGTTGAAATTCGGAAACCGTCCTTTCAAGGCCCATGATTTCCATGGCACCGTCAAGCCCACCGCTCCAAGTCGTGCCCCAAATCGGGGTGATGTTAGACAGGATATTGTGCTGTATGATGCGTTCAATATCATCTGGATGCGCAAAAGCTAAGTGTTGAAGCGAGTTGCGGGCTTCGGTGTATCCAGCTTTCTGAGCGTTGACATACGAGTCAACAGTTTCGCGAACGGTTTTTGAGCCATCAACATGCACAGAGACGTCAAGTCCGGCTGCGTTTGCTTTGAGGACAATTTCATCTGTTAGGGCAGCCGATACACCTCGCACTGCCGTTTTTTCAGGCAGGTCCAGCCACGGCTCAAGCATGACCGATGCATGGCTTGTGTGAACCCCTTCCGGGTGTATCTTAATTCCAAGCACGCGAACGTCATCGTTGTCGAATGAAGACTTCAGCTCCAAAGTATTGGCCACCGCATCGTCGGCATTGAAATCGTCACCTTTGACAAGGGTCATCATCAACGTACGAAGCTTGAGTGTGCCTTCGTCAGCTTGTGCTTGCAGGATGTCCAGCGCCACTCGGGTGTCATCTTTGTGTTTAGCCTGAGACTTGATGTTCGGTGTCACTAGGCCTTGGTTAATGTAAGTGGTGTAGCCAAATTTCGCGGCCAAATCATAAAGCTCTGTTTGGCTCTCTGGGATCATCGTATCTGGCTGCCATGCACCAGATTCCACATAGGCCCCCATCCACGCAAATTCTTTCGCGTAGCCCGTTGGGTTACCCTCGCCATCTCTTACAAAATAGATCAAACCCGGAACTGGGTCGGGGGTGTCTTTGTTCACGCCTCCCATTTCCATAGCTTTGGTGTTCAGCCATGCGTCATGAATGGTGTAATCTTGCAGGAACACGGGTCTGTCAGGTACAATCGCATCCAAATCGGCAGCCGTGAACTCACCGCCCATCAGAGTCGCGTTCCATCCAATGCCACGGATAAACTCCTCGTCGGGATTGGCGTCCGCATACTCTTTAATTAACTTGAGATAATCCTCTTTGGATTGACCAGAGCCCAATTGGACACCCAATTGCGTCCACCCGGATGCGACAAGGTGTTCGTGGCCGCTGACAAAGCCCGGCAGAACCGTTTGTCCTTGAAGATCGATGACTTTTGTTTCTTCTCCAATCAGGGATTGGACTCCATCATCGGAACCAACGTAGAAGATTTGCGTTCCCATAATAGCAACTGCTTCAGCCTCAGGCCGTGATGCATCCATAGTGTAGATGTTGCCATTCAATAAGACGGTATCAGCGGTTTGGGCTACAGAGTTTGTGGCGAAAGAGGTCAATAATCCGACTGCTATCATCATCCACTTCATCATTCGCACTCCCAATCCGAAGAAAAGACTAATTGAAGCATGAAACATAATGTCTGCATGTCAAATAAATTTTCTTCGCCTCACTCCTTGTCAGAGGGCTCAGCAGCCAGACGGTCAAAAGTTCACTGACACAGAGCGAAATGGCCGATTTTCTCAACCAAACGAGCGAAGTGCAAAAGTTCAAATGGTGTTGGAAAAAACGAGTCACACAGATATCGCGACCAAATGGAAATTTCACAAAGGTTGCAGGGCACAAGCATCCCTCAAAGTGTAGCGGGCAGCAAAGTCTTTCAGTTCGGAGACCTCCAACTGTCCAGACAATATCCGGCCCCCGCTCCTTCCCCCCGTCATGCGGGAGAAGGCCCTTCGTTTTCAGGTTCGTATCCGCGCGATGCCTTTTGTCGGAGGCCAGCCGCTTCCCCGCAGGCTTCTCACCTGCCCCGCTTTGACCGCGCACGGTCTCGGCGGTCCCCGGTCCGACGAGTGTCTGAAGACGCCCGTCGGCCGGTGGGTTCCGTAGTCGCGTTTCTGCACCGGGCCAGAAGGAGCCGCGTCGGTGCGGGATGGGGTAGTCCCCGAACCATAGTTCACTATTGGAGGCCGGTCGTGAACGTACCGTGGTCACCGCTTTTTTTGATCGTTTGCGAGGGAAAGCAGCAAGCATAAACCGGGCGCAACGGAGACGAGGAGACCCGTCCCGGCCCGGAACGTCCGATTTTTCGTTCTTGCTGACTAAGTGTATTGATCTGTTTTTTTGTTCCTTGTGTTTCGCTCGTCCGCCAACTTAAAAAGCCGCAGCTGTCTCGAAGCGCTGTAGCCTATCAAAAGCGCGGGCGTTTTGGGTCAGCGCTTCAAGTCAGAACCTGGTACCAAATTGTTCTCTTCCTGTTCTTTTGTTTGTGTGCAACGTTTGAATGGATCGCCTTGTGTCATCCAGCCCGATTTTTCGGCAAGCAGAGTTGCTGTGATGCACATTGGCTTTTGGACGTGTGGCTCGAATGCAGAGTGTACAAAGCGGAGAATAAGATGAGCGCTGACTTGGACGCTGGCCTGAACGATCAAGGCGACGTTGAAGATGATGAAGGTGACTATTCGGTCTACCCGCACATGGATGGGATCAAATGCTCGCTGTCATGGAAGCTCGGCAGTTATGGCGAACGCGGTACTCTCTCTGATGACATGATCGAGAGCTTGGCCGAACGGTTTGGCCTGCCAACTCAGCTCGTACGCAAACTCTCTGTGCTTCTTGGGAACTGCCTCAATAACGACGACGACATCGCAATCAACCTGACTGAGGTCCGACGCTCGCAAGCGATTGAACGAGGTCAAAAGTACCTCAAGCAACTTTTGCGGAAAGCCAAACAGAGTTCCATTGGTCCCCAAGAGCTCCGGAACGCATTGGGCTCGCTTTCGACTTGTTTCGCGTCGACGCCAGAAGACGCAGGCCTTCTTCCCCAAGTGCTCGACAAGCTTGAGACCGCAACGACACTTACTCAGGATGTCATCGATGACATTCGACGCATCCATGGGACACCTGGTGCGATTGCGGAGATGTCGCCCCGGGACAAGCGGTTCTCGCGCGACAAACGCCGTCAGTACATTGTCGAGAGCTGCTGTTACATCTGGAAAGATGCCGGTCGCCCCCTAACCTATACGACATACTCAGACGGTCGCCCCGGAGGACAACGGCAAGGTCCGCTCGTCAACTTTATCCAGGCTGTCGTGAAGATGATCACCGAGCCGGGGCAAATCCTGAGCGGTGAGACGATCCGCGTGGACATTGACGGTTTTCGCGACAAGCTTGAGCGCGAAGAGCAAGAGCGTTGGGCGCCGCCGGAATTGGGCAATCAATACACTTAGAATGAGCAAGCCCGCGTTGTCATGGTCATGGCATGACACGCGTTCCTGCCATATCCCCTTCTGACGACCACGCGCACAAGCAGGTTGAGACAGCGATTGACCAGTTGGTCCGATTGCTGGCTGCCCAGGCAGTACAGGAACTGGGCCGGGACGCCTCTGACCAAAAGGAGGCGCATCAGGATGCCACAGATCAATGCCAAGAAGAACCGACCCCGCAAGCTACTGACGGTGAAGGACGTCGCTGAACTGGACAATTGCTCCGAGAAGACGGTGCGCCGTGCGATTGCCGCAGGCCTGCTTGAGGTTATCCGAGTTGGCCCCGGCGGACGCCTCATCCGCATTGATCCGGCAGCTCATGCCGTCTACCGGCAGGCACAGTGCTGGTAGGCAATCGAGATCATTAATGTACATTAATGTCAATAGGTTATGACATTTTCGGGAAGAGGGCTTGCCCGTAAGTTTCTGACTTTCTGTGCTACGCTTTTCCCGAATCGGACCCCCTGTCCACACCCGTCCGCCCGAGACCCGACATGTCCAAAGGAACGTAAACCCGATGACTAGCCAGAGCCCCGTTCCGTTGAGATTGGCCTTCGTCAAAGCCGACACACCGATGTTCGCCGAGCTCATCGACCAACTGCGCTCCGACAGCTCTCTGTCGGACGGACGCCGCCGCGACATGATCTCCGGTCTGCGCCGCGTGGCCAAAGCCCTTGGGCTGCCGCCAGAGGATGTGCCCTGCGACAGTCGCTGGTTGCAGCCCCGTCTGTCCAAAGTCACACCGGCAGCACTCGGTCTTACACCGAAGAGTTGGCAAAACGCGGTGAGTGATGCGCGTGCCGCCCTCGCGCATTTCGGGCTGGTGGAACGGCGCTTCAACCGGATCGATGATCTGTCTCCCGATTGGCAAGCGCTCTGGGCGAATGTATTGGCGTCCGGCGACAAGACATTGCAACCCGCACTCTGCCGCTTCGTGCATTTTCTGAACCGGCAAGGCGTCAAACCCGCCACTGTGCGCAAAGAGCATGCCGCGGCCTATCGAGAAGCCCTTGCGCATAACGAGATCAGCAAATCACCGGATGTCGCGTATCGGGCTGCGGTCAACGGCTGGAACCTGGCGGTCCGACGTATTTCTGAATGGCCCAAGGCCATCCTGCCTCTGGAAACGCGCCAGAAGGTCATCACCTTTCCCGTGACAGCATTTCCTACGCCGTTCCAAAGCGAGCTTGCAAAATTGATGCACCGTCTTGCAACTCCGGACCCGCTGGCAGATGACGGTCAGAACAGGGTACTCCGACCCGCGACCCTGTCCCAATACCAAAGACAGTTGGTTCGGTTTGCCTCCGAACTCGTTCACTCTGGTATCCCGATCGCGGAGATTGGCGGATTGGACGTCCTGATCAATCCGGTGATGGCTGAACAGGGTTTGCGCCAGATGTTATCGCGCACCAACAACCAGACCACAAAGATGATCAGTGAGATCGCCGCGCTGCTCCGCAACCTGGCCCGGATACTTAATGCACCCGATGACGCTCGCGATGCACTGGCCGGGCTTGCCACGCGCCTGGCGGTCAAACCTCAGAATGGCATGACCCAAAAGAACCGAAGCCGGCTGCGGGTGTTGCAAGAGGATCGGCATCAACAGCGCCTGCTGCTCCTGCCTGAACGGATTTTCGCGCGACCACGCGGCATGTCCAAACCGTATGGCTGGGCTCTGGCGCGCGAAGATGCACTCGCCATCGCCATCTTGCTGGTCTGCCCGGTTCGCGTGAAGAACCTGGCTGGCATCCACCTGGAACGCCACCTGCACCGTCCTGGTGATGGCCGAGCCTACCTGGTTCTGGAAGACGGCGAGACCAAAAATGAGCGACCTGTCGAGTTCGAGATCCCGCGTGATGTATTGCGCATGATCGACGTGCATCTCAAATCTCGCTGTCCGGAACTCTGCCCCGCGGGAACGCCTTGGCTGTTTCCCCGGAGGGATGGTCAGCATTCGGTTGATCCTGGCGTTCTGTCTGCGCGCGTCTCCAAACGGATTCGGAAGGAAACGGGGTTGGAGATGAATGCCCACCTGTTTCGGCATTTTGCGGTGATGAACTGGCTCGACGCCAATCCCGGCGGCTATGAGGTCGCGCGCCGGTTGCTCGGACATTCGGAGGTCAGCCACACGATCAACATGTATTCCGGTCTTGAGGCACGTTCGGCAACACGCGCCTTTGCTGACCTGATAGAAGCTAAGAAAGGGCGTCGCTGATGAGCCTTGTTCTGCCTCTGTCTGATTGGCCCGTGCAAGACCGGGAGATGTGGCTCAACCTTCAGATAGAAGGTGGCCCACTCGACGATTGCGGCGCGCTGTCACATCTACGCGCGACCTCATTGAAGACGTTAGAACTGCGCTATGCCCGATGGCTGCAATGGCTGATTAACAGCGATGCGGAGGCGATCACACTGCCTCCGGCTCGACGCGGGACCCTGCCGCGCCTTTCCGCTTGGCTTAGGGACCTCTCACACACCCGGCCGATGACCCGGTTGATGTTCATTGACGGCGTGTTGCGTATCCTCTCCGCGGCTGACCCGACACAGGACTGGTCCGCTCAGCGGAGATTGAAAGCGGGATTGAAGCGCGCCGCAGGACGGGGTGATCGGGATCGCAAACTTGGGCGTGTGTTGTCCAGCGAGGTTCTATTCAAGGCGGGAATGTCTCTAGCGACGGGTCATGCAGAAGCGGAGCCAACACCGCTGCGCCGTATGATATGCCTGCGGGATGGCACCATGATAGCCATGCTGGCTTTGATGCCGATGCGGCGACGCGCCTTTGCCGGCCTTCGGATTGGCATATCCTTGCATGTCACAACAGACACCATGACCGTCGCGCTCCCAGGGGATCTGACCAAATCAGGGCAGCCATGGGAGGCTGATGTTCCCCAGAGCGTTGAGCCGCTGTTGCGTCGTTATGTCAACGAAGCCCGTCCCTTTTTAATGGAGCGTGGCCAACAACAACACGATGTCTTGTGGGTCGGCAGGACAGGCGCACCATTAAAGCAAGATGCGCTGAGCCCCCGGATCGCGGAGCAGACCCTGAAGCTGACGGGTCGCCGCATTCCACCGCATTTCTTCCGGGATGCCGCCGCAACGACATTGGCGCGCTCCTCTCCGGAACACGCGAAGCTGATCCGACCAATATTGGCTCATGCGAGCTTCGGAACGGCTGAGCGCCACTACATCCACGCCCAAACCATTGAAGCGGGCCGCGACTACGCGGCTTTGATCGACTTAAAGAGAAAGGCCAGACGATGACCCGAGTTGCAATCTATGCCCGCTTCTCCAGCCAGATGCAGAGAGACGCATCTATCGATGACCAGATGCGTTTGTGCCGGGAACGTGCAGAGCGGGAAGGCTGGACTGTTGTCGACGCCTATTCGGATCGGGCGGTCTCTGGTGCGTCCATGTTGCGTCCCGGGCTGCAAGCGCTCTTCAATGCAACCCAGGAAGGACGGGTTGATCTGATCTTGGCAGAGGCGCTGGATCGGTTGAGCCGGGACCAGGCAGACATCGCTGCGATCTTCAAACGGCTAAGCTTTGCAGGGGTTTGCATCGTGACGCTGGCTGAGGGCGAGATCAGCGAATTGCACGTAGGTCTCAAAGGCACCATGAACCAACTGTTCCTCAAAGACCTGGCCGACAAAACCCGGCGTGGTTTGCGCGGGCGTGTCGAGCTTGGCCGTTCCGGCGGTGGTAACAGCTACGGTTATGATGTCGTCCGGCGTCTCGGGCCCGACGGCCAACCCGTCACGGGGGAACGAGTGATCAACGCAGCAGAAGCTGAGATCGTCCGGCGGGTGTTACATGACTTCACCGAAGGGCACTCCCCGAAAGCCATTGCGCGCCGCCTGAACGCCGAAGGTATTCCCGGTCCCCGTGGCAAGTTATGGCGTGACACCGCCATCCGGGGGCACCGAGTGCGTGGGACGGGCCTTCTCAACAATGAGCTCTACATCGGCCGCCTTGTTTGGAACCGGCTGCGCTACATCAAGGACCCGGAGACCGGCAGACGTGTTTCCCGTCTCAACGATCCGTCCAAATGGATCATCGCGGAGGTCCCTGAGCTGCGGATCGTCGGGGATGAACTTTGGGAGGCGGTCAAGCAGCGGCAAGGCGAGATCGAGGCTGATCCCCGCGTCAAAGCCATCAAGCAAACCAAGTTTTGGGAGAAGCGTCGCAAAAAGCACCTTCTGACCGGTCTAGTATTCTGCAGCAACTGCGGTGGGTGTGAACCGGCATGCAAAATTGACCCCTGTATTAGGGTAATCGGCGTCCAAAAGTGACCCCCCTGATAATTCGTTTCAGAAGCTCCCTCAAAGGATTGAGGGAGCGAGTTGGGGATGTTGGTTGTGGAGACGATTGCGAAGATCAGGCGGGCGTATTTTATCCAGGGGAAGTCTATCAAGCGGATTTGCCGGGAACTTCGTGTGTCGCGGAACACGGTGCGCAAGGTGGTCCGGTCCGGGGTGACCGAGTTCAGCTATGATCGTTCAACCCAGCCCCGGCCCAAGATCGATCCCTGGCGGTCCGACTTGGATGAGATGCTGGCCGAGAATGACCGGCAGCCCAAGCGGCAACGGCTGACCCTTGTTCGGATTTACGAAGAGCTGCGCAACCGGGGCTACGACGGCAGCTACGATGCGGTGCGGCGCTATGCGGCCAGTTGGTCGAAGGT